>CBDDGK010000001.1:0-28056 GCA_965227625.1 Neorhizobium sp.
GCCAGTAGGCAAAGCAATTCTGCCGATATATCTGTGCGCCAAGGCGGCGCAGATCAGCGCCCGATTGGAGTACAGGACATGAGATGGAAGCGCACGATCCAGCTTCTGGACGTTCATTGCGAAGGTGAAATCGGCAAGGTCGCAATCGGCGGCGTGCCGAAGATCCCTGGCGAAACGGTGGCCGCTCAGCTGCATTGGCTGAACACCGATCCGAAGGGCCAGGAGCTTCGCCGCTTCCTCTGCCTCGAGCCGCGCGGTGCGCCGATCGGCTCCGTCAATCTTCTTCTGCCGGCCAAGCACCCGGATGCGGATGCAGCCTTCATCATCCTGCAGCCGGACCAGGCGCATGCCAGCTCCGGTTCGAACTCGATCTGCATCACTACGGCGCTGCTCGAATCCGGCATTGTCGAGATGAAGGAGCCGGAAACGGTCGTGACGCTCGAAACCGCGGCCGGCCTTGTCAAGGCGACCGCGACCTGCAAGGACGGGCGCTGCGAAAAGGTGAAACTCACCATGGTGCCGTCCTTCGTCCACCAGCTGGACGTCAAGGTGCAGACGCCGCAATGGGGTGAGATCACGCTCGACCTTTGTTATGGAGGCATTTTCTACGGGCTTGTCGATGTCGGCCAAATCGGTCTGAAGATCGAAAAGGGCAATGCGGCAGCACTCGTACAGGCCGGCATGGTGCTGAAGGCCCTGATCAACGAGCAGATCCCGGTCGTGCATCCGGAAATCCCGGCCATCTCGGGCGTCGCCTATGTGATGTTCCGCGATACGGAGGAAGACGGCACGGTGCGCACCTGCACTACCATGTGGCCGGGCCGCGCCGATCGCTCGCCCTGCGGCACCGGCAATTCCGCCAATCTCGCGGCACTCCATGCGCGCGGCAAGGTGAAGGTCGGCGACATGTTCAAGTCGCGCTCCATCATCGGCTCGCAGTTCGAAGTGGGGCTTGCCGCAGAAACCACGGTTGCCGGCAAACCGGCCATCATCCCGACCATTGCCGGCCGAGGCTTCACCTTTGGCCTGCATCAAATCGCGCTCGACCCGTTCGATCCGCTGTCGGATGGTTTTGCGATGACGGACGTCTGGGGTCCGTCTGCCGGAGATATCTGACGAAAAGGCCATCGGCAGTCTGCGGGACTGCCGATGGCTTGGTTTGGTGCATCCTGTCAGGTCAGATCGCCTTGCTGGCGCTGACCGGAGACTGTTCCATGTCGCCGGGCTTCAGTACAAGCGAGTTGACGCCTTCCGGCTGGGCCGGATCGGCAGGCGCCGGAACGACGCCGAGCTCCTGCATCTGCATGTACTTGTAGGCGCCGAAGACATCGCCGTTTTCGCCGGCCTTGCGATACATTTCGGCAGCCTTCTGGGCATCGGCCGGAATACCTTCGCCGGCTTCGTACATCAGGCCGAGATTGATCATCGCATCGGTATTGCCGCGCTGTGCCGCAAGATCATACCAGGCGATCGCGGTCTGATCGTCGGCGGGCACGAGCTGGCCTTCGTCATAGATCGCACCGATGTTGAAGGCTGCCGTATCATCGCCTTCCGAAGCGGCCTTTTCGAACCAGGTCATTGCCTTGCTCACATCCGGCTGCGTGCCGAGGCCATCGCGATAGGCGACGCCAAGATTATAGGCGGCGAGCACGTTGCCGCTCTGGGCAGCTTCTGTATAAAGATTGAATTCGGCCTCCGCGTCGCCGAGGCGGCCCATCAGCATGCCGAAATTGACTTTCGCGGCCGGATAACCTGCCTGCACGGCGGTATCATAGGCGCTCATCGCCTGATCGGCTTCCTGCGTCTTGTTGAGCGCCCGGCCGAGCTGATAGGCGAAACGCGGATTGCCGGTGGATCTCGAACGCGGTGCGGCACACGCCGACAGCCGATTGATCGATATCGTCGATATTGACCGGCGCGAACTCGCCATTGCGCTGCTGATCGAACGGGCTCCCCGCCAGGCGGTCGCAATCGTTCTGTGTGGCGGCGACCTTCAGCAGGTTGGCGCGCTCCTCGGCGCCAAGTGAAGCCGTCAGCGCACACAGCACGACAGCAGTACCTGTGAGAAGTGCAAAACCCCTGTTGACTTTAGAACCCCGCGCTTTCATTGTCCGCTCCGATTCATAGATTCGTAAGATTGCTTAACGAACGCCGGAAATGCGCGTGGGTTCCGTCTGTGTGGACGCTTTCGCCTTTGCGCCGGTCTCTTTTTTCGCACGTTTGTGTGAGACTGAATATTTATCTCTAAGTATAGGCCTGGCGCTTCCCTCCTCCATTGGATTGTTTTGCCCATCACATTGATGGTATGGCGGGCGATCGATCACGTTCGGAAGTTTCTCCATGAAGACTCTCACCCTCCGCCGCCCCGATGACTGGCATCTGCACCTGCGCGACGGCGCCGTGCTGGAAGGCGTGATCGGTGATACGAGCCGGCATTTCGCCCGCGCCATCATCATGCCGAACCTGGTGCCGCCGGTCGTCACCACGGCCGATGCCAGGGCCTATCGCGAGCGGATCATGACCGCGCTGCCGAAGGGCGACCGCTTCGAGCCGCTGATGACGCTTTATCTCACCGAGCATACCGATCCGAACGATCTGGAAGAGGGCAAGAAGAGCGGTCTCATCACGGCCGTGAAGCTCTATCCCGCCGGTTGCGACGACCAATTCCCACGGTGGCGTGCGCGATTTCGACAAGGCGATGCCGGCGCTGGAACGCATGGCAAAGATCGGTCTGCCGCTTTGCGTCCATGGTGAGGTGACCACGCCGGAAGTCGATATCTTCGACCGCGAGGCGGTGTTCATCGAAACCATTCTCGATCCGCTGCGCAAGCGCCTGCCGGAACTCAAGGTGACGATGGAACACGTCACCACCGCCGACGGCATCGATTACATCAAGTCGTCCAAGGCCAATCTGGCCGGCACGATCACCACCCACCACCTTATCATCAACCGCAACAACATCCTGGTCGGCGGCATTCGCCCGCATTATTACTGCCTGCCGGTCGCCAAGCGCGAGAACCATCGCCTGGCGCTGCGCGCCGCGGCAACCTCCGGCGACGCCCGTTTCTTCCTCGGCACGGATTCGGCGCCGCATGTCGATCCGCTGAAGGAATGCGCCTGCGGCTGCGCCGGCATCTATACCTCGGTAAACACGATGAGCTGCCTGGCGCATGTCTTCGAGCAGGATAACGCGCTCGACAAGCTGGAAGCATTCACCTCGCTGAACGGCCCGGCATGGTACGGCCTGAAGCCGAACGAGGAGATGATGACGCTCGAAAGGCGCGACGAACCGGTCACCTTCCCGGACAAGCGCATAACCGGCGCGGGCGATATTACGGTGTTCGATCCGACGTTCCCGCTTCACTGGCAAGTGATTGAGAACTAAAATTGAATTGGTTCGGATTGATAGGATTTGGATCGATCCGGTAACCTTTTGGAGAGAATCCGGGTTTAGCTTCGGTGCCAGAATTTTTCGCGGGATGTAGCCCGAAGAGAAGGCTTGGCATGATGCTCGACTACCATTCTCTTCTGCTGGCACTCGGCGTGTCGGCGGCTTGCCTGATGGTGACGATGTTCGGCACCTGGTTTTCCCGCCGCACCGACACCTTCCTTCTGACACTCGTCGTCGCTTTGTGCCTGATCGTCTCAGGCATTTTCGCCTATAGTTCCTATACCGTAGAGACGGGGATCCTGCGGGTCTCCGTCGCTTACGTCTTCCTGATGGCCGGCTTCAGCATGGCCTATGCGGCGGCCGTGCAGTTCCGCAGCGGCGCCAAACCCTGGATGCTTGCGGGAACGCTCAGCGCCATCAATGCAGCCCTCGGCCTGCCTTTGCTGACCGCCGGCTATGATGGCCTCGGCCTGATTATCATGAACGTTGCGACCGCGGCCCTTCTGACGGGCACTGCCTGGCACTATTGGAGCGCACGGCGCGAGGCGCCCGGTCCGCTTTGCGGCATTGCCGTTCTTTATGCCCTGAGCGCGATATCCTTTGCGCTTTGCGCGGTCGTGCTGATCGACGCGCAGCAATGGGTGCTCGGCCACGCGCCGGACAATTGGGCGGAAAATCTCAATATCGGCGTCTGCATTGCCGGCATGACGGGCATCGGCTCGCTGTCGCTGGCGCTGCACCAGTGGCGGATGGCAGCCCATCATCGTCGCGAGGCGATGACGGATGCGCTGACCGGTCTTCTCAACCGCCGCGCCCTCTTCGAACAATACGGCGCCCGCATGCTGACGCCCTCGATGGCGGTGATCGTCTTCGATATCGACCGCTTCAAGTCGATCAATGACCAGCATGGCCACGCGATGGGCGACCACGTTCTGCGTCTTTTCGCGGAAGACCTGTCCAACGGCACCATCACCCAGCACATCGTCGGCCGACTTGGCGGCGAAGAGTTCGCGATGATCCTTGCCAATGCTCTTCCGGGCAGGGCGGAGCGTATCGCCAACGATATCGCCCGCCGTTTTGCCGCCCGTGAAATCGATGTGGGTGGGGAAGCGCCGCTGCGCTGCACGGTCAGCGCCGGCGTTGCGATCGGCACGGCCGGCGGCCAGCCGTTCGAGACCGTGCTGAGCCTTGCCGACAACGCGCTTTACGAAGCCAAGCGCGCAGGCCGCGACCGCGTCGAAGTCGCCGGTTACCTGCGCTCCGTCGGCCTTGGCGAAACCCGCACCATAGCCTGATCCTCCCGTTATTTTGCGTTGTCGTCTGGCGCCATGCTTTGCATGCTGCTATTGCGGCGCGTGGTTTTGACAAGCGAGGATAGGGCAGATGATACAGACCACATTTCCGGACCGCGGCGTAATGGCCGAACTGATGGCGAAGATGCTCTGGGAGATCGGAGCGGTTCATTTCAGCGCCGACAAGCCCTATAAACTTTCCTCCGGCATGATGAGCCCGGTCTATATCGACTGCCGCAAGCTCATCTCCTATCCGCGCATCCGCTCGGCGATCATGGATTTCGCAGCCGCCACCATCGTGCGCCAGGCAGGCTTCGAGCAGTTTGATTGCATCGCGGGCGGCGAGACGGCCGGTATCCCCTTCGCAGCCTTCCTCTCCGAACGGCTCGGCCTGCCGATGATCTATGTTCGCAAGAAGCCGAAGGGCCATGGCCGCAATGCGCAGATCGAAGGCCATATGCCGGAAGGCGCGCGCGTTCTGGTCATCGAAGACCTGACGACGGTCGGCGGCGGCATGTTCACCTTCATCGACGCGATCCGCGCCGCGGGCGGCGTCGTCGATCACGGCATGGCGCTGTTCTTCTACGACATGTATCCGCAGGTCGCTGAGCGCTTCTCCAACGGCAAGGTTCAGTTCCACTATATCGCGACCTGGCGCAATGTGCTGGCTGTCGCGCGCGAGCAGAAACTGTTCGACGAACGGACGCTTTCCGAAGTCGAGTCTTTCCTTGACGCACCGCTCGCCTGGTCCGGTCGCAATGGCGGCGTTACTGAGCTTTCGCTCTAGTCAATTTACAAAAGCTCGCTTATTCCTTGTCGCGAATGAGCGAGCTGCCCTCGGGAGGAATTCATGATTTTGTGCTGCGGCGAAGCCCTGATCGACATGTTGCCGCGTGAGACCACGCTCGGCGAAAAGGGTTTTGCGCCCTATGCCGGCGGAGCGGTGTTCAATACCGCGATCGCGCTTGGCCGCCTCGGCCAGCCGACCGCCTTCTTCACCGGCATTTCCGACGACATGATGGGCGACGTGCTGCGCGAGACGCTGGCAAAGAGCAATGTCGATTACAGCCTCGCCGCCGTCTCGTCTCGCCCGACGACCATCGCTTTCGTCAAGCTGGTCAACGGCCAGGCGACCTATGCTTTCTATGACGAAGGCACGGCCGGCCGGATGATCACCGAAGCGGACCTGCCGGCACTCGGCGACGATTGCGAGGCCATGCATTTCGGCGCGATCAGCCTGATCCCGGAGCCCTGCGGCGGCACGTACGAAGCGCTGATGACCCGCGAATTCAAGAAGCGCGTCATCTCCTTCGATCCGAACATCCGTCCGGGCTTCATCAAAGACAAGCAGAAGCACATGGACCGCGTGCGCCGCATGGCCAACCTGTCCGACATCATCAAGTTCTCCGACGAGGACCTGGAATGGTTCGGCATGCAGGGCGACCATGACACGCTCGCCGCCCACTGGCTGAACGAGGGCGCCAAGCTGGTCGTGCTCACCCGCGGCGCCGATGGTGCAACCGGCTATACGAAGGATTTCAAGGTCTCTGTTCCGAGCGAGCGTGTGGCGGTGGTCGATACCGTCGGCGCGGGCGACACATTCGACGCGGGCATCCTGGCTTCGTTCAAGATGCAGGACCTGCTGACCAAGCAAAAGATCGCGGCGCTGACCGAGGATCAGGTGAAAGAAGCACTTGCGCTTGGGGCAAAGGCTGCAGCGGTCACTGTGTCGCGTGCGGGAGCCAACCCGCCGTTTGCGCATGAGATCGGGCTGTAAGCTCAGTCCTCGGTTTTCGTGCTGGCATAAAGGATATGCGGCCCGGCCCCACGGTCGGGTCCGCCGGCCGGTACGCCGAAATAACGTTCCGCCATGCCGGTGGGATCGAGATCCTCGATATCGCGAAAACCCATACGGATCAGTTCGTCGGAAAGTTCGGTCGGATCAAGCAGCGTGATCCACGGTTCGCCGGCCGCGGCCACGCGTGCGGCCATCGCTTCCGCATGCGCCCGCCTTTCCGGCGCATAATTCTCCAGCGGCTCGGAATAATCGAAGACGATGCCGGCATTTGACCCGGCAACGAAGCGCAGCAGCGAGAAGACGGTCTGCCGCTCGAGATAGGGCACGACGCCGAGCCATATATAAAGAGCAGGCTCGGATCTGTTGAAGCCGGCTTCGACAAGCCTTTCGGCGAGATCGTCGCGCTCGAAATCAACCGGCACGAAAGTCAGGGCGGAGGGAAGGGCGATGCCTGATGCAGTGATCCGCTCCCGCTTCCAGGCCTGTGTCGCCGGGTGATCGACCTCGAAGACCTGGAGACCAAGATCGCGATAGGGATTGCGCAGGCCGAACGTATCGAGGCCGGCGCCGAGCACCACGACCTGTCGCAATCCGTCGTCGACCTCTTGGGCAATGCTGTCGTCCGCGAAACGACTGCGGGCTGCCAGGAACAGGCGGAACGGCTTGCTGGTCGACTCGCGAGCTCTTTCATCCGCAGCCTTCAGCGCATCGGCATCCAACAGCTGCCGCGCGAACGGGTCCTTGAAGACCGAGGCATTGTCGATGAGTTGATGGGCGGCGCGGGAGCCGGCCACCTGTTGTGCCGTGCGGCTTGGCTCCCTGCCGTCCATGGTTCGCTCCGGGTTTACTTCTTCGCGGCCTGCAGCGCCTTTACGAGGCCCTGCGTCGAGGAGTCGTGCCCGGCAGCGCTTTCCTTGCCTTCGACGACGGGAAGCAGGCCGGTCGCCAGTTCCTTGCCGAGCTCGACGCCCCACTGGTCGAAGGAGTTGATGCGGAACAGCACGCCTTCGACGAAAACGCGGTGTTCGTACAATGCGATCAGGCGACCGAGCGCAAACGGCGTCAGCTTGTCATGCACGAAGGTGATCGACGGGCGATTGCCGGTGAAGACGCGGTGCGGCGCGATGAAATCGGCCTTTTTGTCGTCCATGCCTTTGTCGGTCAGCTGCTTCTTGGCTTCCTCGAAGGTACGGCCCTTCATCAGCGCTTCGGACTGGGCGAGAACGTTGGCGATCAGCAGGTCGTGCTGGTGGCGCAGATGCGGCTCGAAACCGTTAGCGGCGATCATGAACTCGGCCGGGATGATGCTCGTGCCCTGGTGGATGAGCTGGTAGAAGGCATGCTGGCCGTTGGTGCCGGGCTCGCCCCAGACGACCGGGCCGGAATTACCTTCGACCGGCGTACCGTCGATCGTCACGCCCTTGCCGTTCGATTCCATGTCGAGCTGCTGCAGATAGGCCGGGAAGCGCAAGAGGCGCTGGTCATAGGGCAGGATGGCGCGGGTCGGGTAACCCAGAACGTTCCGGTGATAGAAGCCGATCAGGCCGAGCAGCATCGGCAGGTTTTTGGCGGTCGGCGCGGTGCGGAAGTGGTTGTCCATCGCATGCGCGCCATCCAGGAAATGGCCGAAATTCTCCGGTCCGACGGCGATCATCAGCGGCAGGCCGATGGCCGACCAGATCGAATAACGACCGCCGACCCAGTCCCAGAAGCCGAAGACGCGCTCTTCCTCGATGCCGAAGGCGGCGACCTTGTCGAGCGCGGTGGAGACGGCGCAGAAGTGATGTTTTACCGCCGCGTCACCGAGCTTGTCGGCAATGAAGGCGCGGGCGGAAGCCGCGTTGGTCATCGTCTCGATCGTCGTGAAGGTCTTCGACGCGATGATAAACAGCGTCGTCTCGGCATCGAGCAGCTTCAGCGTCTCGGCAATATGGGCGCCGTCGACGTTGGAGACGAAATGCGCGCGTGGGCCATCATGGAACGGTGCCAGCGCCAAGGTCGCCATGACCGGACCGAGGTCCGAACCGCCGATGCCGATATTGACGACATCGGTGATCTTCTTGCCGGTGGCGCCTTTGAGGCTGCCGGAGCGGATGCCGTCGGCAAACTTGCCCATCGCGGCCAGCACGGCGTTGACGTCAGGCATCACATCCTTGCCGTCGACCAGAACCGGCGTGTTGGAGCGGTTGCGCAGCGCGGTGTGCAGAACGGCGCGGCCTTCGGTGAAGTTGATCGCGACGCCCGAGAACATTTCCTCGCGCTTGGCGGCAACGCCGCCAGCATCGGCAAGCTTTTCGAGCAGCGCCAGAACCTCGTCATTCACGGCCGTTTTCGAATAATCCATCAACAGGTCGTCGGCGCTGGTGCTGAACTTTTCGAAGCGCTTCGGATCGGCGGCAAAGGCGGCACGGATATCCGTGGCATTGGTCTTGGCAGCGGCGGTTTTCAGCTCTTGAACGATGGCCTGCATGGGTGATTCCTCGATGCTCTAAATCGGTTGAACGGGAACCTATTCCGTTTCCATGTCAAATCAAGCACAGGAGATGCCAAATCAGGCACGGCCGCAAAGACGATGCGTTTATTGCCCGACGGCCGTGCCGACCGTGTTGCCGATCGAGTTTCCGAACCGGTCCACCTGATCCTGATAATTCCGGCGGGTGTTCGGATCGAAGATCGCGATCGGCGTGCTGACGGCGACGCTCGCAGCACTTCCAACTGTCTGCGCCGTGCCGAGCGCAACGGCGCCCAGCCGCTCGCCCAGGCCCACATCACTGTCGGTCACGGCCTGGCCGGCGATCAGGCGGTTGCCGATCAGTTTTACCACTTCCGGGCTTTCGGCGAACTTGCCGTGGTTCAGGTTGTCGCCGCCCTTGAGCTTGGTCAGATCGAGCACGACAATGCCGGCCTTCTCGAACTCGGTGCGGTAAGGCTCCACCGTCGGGTCCACCTGGCCAAGCCGGTCGATATTGCCGGAGATCCGCCGCGACAGGCTGAGCGCCCGATCGTCCTGCGAAACGAAAAGCGTGAAATGCGGTCGCTTCGGCCCGATTTCCGCGAGCTGCCGGCCGAATACGTCGACATCGAGATCCGGCGAGGCGAGGATGACATTGGTGATCTTCGGCGCCACGCGGCCGTCGCGGATTGCCATCTGGCGCAGCGCCTCGACCGTTAGCCAGCTTCCCATCGAATGCGCCATGACGGTGATCTCGCCGACGTTAGGCGCCGTGGCCAGCCGCCGCAGCATCATCTCCAGCGCATCGCGCGAATAGTTGGTGCTTTCCTTGTCGTAGTTATAGGCAAAGACGCTGCCGCGCGACGGCCACGTGAACAGAACCGGCGCGACATCCGTGCCGGAATCGTGGACGATCTGCGCAAAGCGATAGACAGCATCCTCGTAGCGATTGTTGAAGCCGTGTACGAAGACCATGACGCGCCGGCTCTTCGGCAGGTTGGCGGCGAGCCAGCTGCGGGCGCTGTCGGGCTTCAACGGGGTCACGGCCAACGTCGCGAATTCCTTGGCCGGGTTGGCCGGGAGTTTCGATGGCCACTGCACCTGGCCCACTTCGCGCACCTTGTCCGGCGGAATGGAAACCGTGATTTCGGTAACCTGGGGCTCTTTGCCGCGCTCGCCGGAGAAGAGGACGCCCGGCGTTTCGCTTGATCGCCGCGTCGTCGCCACCAGCACATCGACCTTGGAAGCGCCGGCAGCCTGGGTCGCCGTTGGAATAAGCACGCCTTCAGGCCTTCCGGCACAACCGGCCAACATCGCGATCAAGACGAAGCCGGTAATCAAACGTGACGAAAATCCGGTGCGGCTTCTCAAGCGAACTCCAACAAATCCTGCTCAGCCCAAACCCATCAGCGATGGCTAATCAAGGATTGCGCTGCCGTCCACCGCAAAGCTCAGGATTTTTGCGACAGCCGGCGCGCTTCACCGCCGCCTGTCGCCAACCTGCAACGCTGGAATTACCCGCGCAACTCACGCCGCAGGATTTTCCCGACATTCGATTTCGGAAGTTCACTGCGGAATTCGATGAAGCGCGGGCGCTTGTAATTGGTGAGGTTTGCGGCGCAATGGGCCTTGAGGTCCGCTTCCGTCAGGTTCGGATCTTTCTTGACCACATAGAGCTTCACCGCTTCGCCGGAGTGTTCGTCCGAGACGCCGATCGCCGCGCATTCCAGCACGCCCGGATGCATGGCTGCGACTTCCTCCACCTCGTTCGGATAAACGTTGAAGCCGGAAACGAGGATCATGTCCTTCTTGCGGTCGACGATCTTGGTATAGCCCCGGTCATCCATGTAACCCATGTCGCCGGTGCGGAAATAATGGTCTGATGTCATCACCTTGGCGGTCTCGTCCGGTCGGTTCCAGTAACCGGCCATGACCTGCGGTCCACGGATGCAGATTTCGCCGACAAGGCCGAGTTCGACCTCCTGGCCGTCATCGTCACGGATCGAGATTTCCGTCGAGGAGATAGGCAGGCCGATCATGCCGGTGAAATCCGTCTTGTCGAGCCGGTTGGCGGTCGCAACAGGCGAAGTTTCCGACAGGCCGTAACCTTCGATGATCGGGCAGCCGGTCATTTTCATCCAGCGCTCCGCCACCGGCCGCTGCACCGCCATGCCGCCGCCGAAGACGAGGATGAGCGAGGACTGGTCGAGTTTCTGGAACTCGGCATTGTTCATCAGCGCGTTGAACAGCGTGTTGAGGCCCGGAAAAACGTGGACCTTGTATTTCTGCAGTTCCTTGACGAAGGCCGGGATGTCGCGCGGGTTGGCGATCAGGATGTTGTGGCCGCCGGTGGCGATGCCCATCAGCGAATTCACCGTCAGCGCGAATATATGGTAGAGCGGCAGCGCGCAGAGGAACTGGATCTGCTCCGGCCGCGGCTTGTTCAGGAAAGCCGTATCCAGCCACAGGCCCATCTGCTCCTTGTTGGCGAGCAGGTTGGCGTGGGTGAGGATCGCACCCTTGGAAACACCGGTCGTGCCGCCGGTATATTGCAGGAAGGCGATATCCGGACCGGACACTTCAGCGGGCTTCACCGCCTTGCCGGCGCCCTCCGCCAGCACCTGCTTGAAGCTTTTCGCCGAAGGCAGCGACCATTCCGGCACCAGCTTCTTCACGCGGCGCACGACGAGATTGACGATGTGGCCCTTGAGGCCGAGCATGTCGCCCATGGTCGCCACGACCACATGCTTGACGTCCGTGTTCGGCAGCGCCTGCTGCACCGTGTGGGCAAAGTTTTCCAGCGTGAACAGCGCCTTGGCGCCCGCATCCTTCAGCTGATGCTGCAGTTCGCGCGGCGTATAGAGCGGGTTGACGTTCACCACCACCAGGCCGATGCGCAGGATGCCGTAAACGATGACCGGGTTCTGCAGGATGTTCGGCAGCATGACGGCGACGCGGTCGCCCTTGACGAGGCCCTGGGCCTGCAGCCAGGCGGCAATCTTGCGGCTTTCCGCTTCCAGCTGCCGGAAGGTCAGCGACTTGCCCATGCTGGAAAAGGCCGGTCGGTCGGCGTAAAGCGCGCAACTTTCCTCGAAGAGCTCGCCCAGCGACTTGTGCTTCAGCGGCGGAATTTCCGCCGGGACGGTGGGCGGATAGGAGGCAAGCCATGTCCTGCCGGGATGGGCCTCGGTGCGGGCGTTGACTTCACTCATGCTGGACCTCCTCGTTTGTCTTCTTGTTATCTCACGCCTTCCCCAGCGCGCCAGCGACAAAGTCCTCCACTTTGTCGCGAGAAACAGATTATGCCATGCCCCAATAGCTTCAAGCCAGAGGCATGATTTCGGAGGCTAAATAACTTTGACGTAAACGTCAATATTGCGTGATTGCCGAGACTCGATCGGATAAAGCCGCGAATTCGCGGAACCTCCGGCGGGAGCGCACGTTTCCCTGTCGTGACAATGCACGAGGAAAAACAAGGAGGTGCGCTATGTTGCATCAGGAAACACGACCCGGCCAGAACCCTTACGTCAAGGATACGCCGTCGCTGATCGCCAGCGACAAGGTGGAAGGTACCAAGGTGTTCGGCGCGGATGGCAAACATATCGGCTCGATTGCCCGTGTACTTCTCGAAAAGCGCGGTGGCCGCGTCGGTTACGCGGTGCTGAGCTTCGGCGGCTTTTTCGGCATCGGCGACGACTATTATCCGCTGCCGTGGGAAAAGCTCCAGTATGACGAGCAGCTCGACGGATACCGTATCGACCTGACCAAGGACCAGATCACCGGCGCCCCGCGCTACAAGGATCTGGACGACGATACCTGGTACAATGACAAGGGCCGGACGATCTACGATTATTACGGCGTTCCGCCCTACTGGATGTGATCCGGAAACGCTTGCTGAAAAATCTATCGAAGGCCTCGCGTTTCGCGGGGCCTTTTCGTTTATTTAATTCTCCTCATGCAAGTTCCGACTTTCAGCAGGAGATTGCCCATGACAGGCAAAATTGAGATGGGCAAAACGGAAGCGGCGACCATCCGTGATTTCGAACGCACCGATGTCGAGGCCGTCGCGCGGCTTTTCCAGAAGACGTTTCGCGGTTCGAAAACCCAATCTCCGGCGATGATGGCGCATCTCGCCGATGTCTTCTTTGAGCATCCCTGGAACGAGCCGGACATACGCTCGAAGGTCTTCGTCGAGGCGAATGGTGCGATCACCGGCTTCATCGGCATCTTTTCGTCATGGCTGGAGCTTGATGGCCGCCCGCTGCGGGCAGCCTTCGCCGGTTCGCTGATGGTGGAAAACCCAAAGGAAAATCCGCTGGCGGGGGCCCGTTTGGTACGCGCCTTCCTCAACGGCCCGCAGGATATTTCTCTGACCGAGACCGCCAACCAGACCGCGATGAACCTCCTACAGAAATCCGGCAATCCGCTGGATCCGGGCTATAGCCTGAACTGGCTGCGCGTCCTGCGGCCGGCCTCGACGGCCGTTCAACTGGCGGAGCGGCGCGTCGGCGCAGCCGCCATCTTGCGCCCCCTCGGCCGCATTGCCGATCGCGCCATGGCCTTTGGCCGGTCCGTGCCCTTTCTGCCGGCGGAAAACAGCAAGATCACCTTCAAGGATGTGACGCCGGATGTCTTCGGCACGGCGCTGCTGTCGCTCAAGGACGTCTATCCGCTGCGGCCGCGCTGGGACGCCGAAAGCATGCGCTGGTTTATCGACCAATCCGAGCAGAAGCGCAATTTCGGTTATCCGGAATGGCGGGTCGGTTATGCGGTCGATGGTCGTCCGCTCGCAGCCTATGCCTATTTCACCAAGCCCGGCGGCATTGGCTGGGTGCTGCAGGCACTGGCTGCGCCGGCCCTGACCGGCGATCTGGTCGACGACCTTTTTGCGCATGCCTACAAGATGGGAACGGCAGCGCTACGCGGTGCCGCGCATCCCTGGCTCATCCCGGCACTGATGACGCGGCGGACGTTCTTCCATAGCCGTTCGTTCTATGTGGCGGCAGCGCGCGACAAAAGTCTGCTGGAGCCGATCCGCTCAGGCCAGGCACTGGTCAGCGGCATCGCGGGCGAGGGGTGGATGCGGCTGATCGGCGACCGGTTCGATTGACATGAAAAACCCTTCAGGCCGGTTCGGGCCCGAAGGGTGAAACATCGGTAATTCCGGTCTGCAGCCGCAGCTTAGCCCAGCATCGTCAGCGGCTGTGCGTGCAGATATTCCGCCACCTTGCGCTTCGAGGCG
The DNA here is from genome assembly GCA_965227625.1 of Neorhizobium sp. Classification (GTDB taxonomy): domain Bacteria; phylum Pseudomonadota; class Alphaproteobacteria; order Rhizobiales; family Rhizobiaceae; genus Neorhizobium. The sequence continues at coordinate 14,176 of CBDDGK010000001.1, forward strand.
ATGTTGCGCCACACCGCATCCACCTGATCCGGCGTCAGCACGACAGCTTCCGCCACCTCTTCACGAGAAATGCCGTTGTCGAGGCCGTAGAGGCACAGGTCCATCCGGTCATAGGGCAGGGAGAAGTAATATTCGTCCTGGCCCTGCGGCAGCGACCACGTGTCGGTGGTCGGCGGGCGGCGGCGGATCTCGGCGGGAACGCCCAGCGCTTCCGCCAGCTGATAGACCTGGCTCTTGTAGAGATGCGCGATCGGCTTGAAATCGGCCGCACCATCGCCGTTCTTCACGAAGAAGCCCTGGTCGTATTCCAGTCGGTTCGGTGTGCCGGCGACCGCGAAGTTCAGCCGGTCGGCGTGGTAATATTCGATCTGCTTGCGAGTGCGCTGCTTCATGTTGGCGGCGGCGATCATACCGAGATAGACGTCGAGCGGCATGCGGTGACGGCTCTGCTCGCCTTCCGGATTGGCGACGACCAGCCAGGAAATATTGTAGCCGCGACCGGTCAGCGCATCCTCCAGCACCACCTTGCAGCCCCAGCCTTCGCCAAATTCCGGCACGACCTGGCGGATGAAGCCGTCACGGCGCGTGTAGCAGCCGGCGGCGGCAAGTGACGGGCCGATATCCTCCAGCACGGTCTCGACACCGACCGCCTCGGCCAATGCCTTGCCGAGCCGCAGGCTATCCGGATCGGAATCGTGCTCAGGCATGAAGATGCCGGTGACCTTGCCCTTGCCGAGCGCGCGCGCTGCAAGCGCCGCCGTGACGCTGGAATCGATGCCGCCGGAAAGGCCGAGCACCGCGCCGCGCTTCCTCAAGTCCTTGCCCACACCTGGCGGATCCAGTCGCAGATGCGTTCGATCTCTGCCTGCGCATCGAGTTTCAGCGTCTCGGCGGAAAATCGCTCGGGCTTCGGGAGGCGGCTTTGCACTCTGGGTCATGCCACGGTTCCTTGTTTCACATCGTTCTTTTGTTCGGGGACCGCCTGCTCGGCGGAAATCTGTTCGGCCTGCTGATCCGCACCGAGGCGGATCTTGCCGGTCGTCGTGCGGGGGAGGGCGCTCAGGAATTCGACGCCCTTCGGCACCATGTAATCTTCCAGCAGACCCGCGCAGTGGCGGATGATCTCGCGTTCGCTCATCGCCACGCCGTCTTCCAGCACGATATAGGCCCGCACGACCTGACCGAAAACCGCGTCCTCGACGCCGCCGACCGCCGCTTCCTTGACGCCGGGCAGCGCATAAAGCGCCCGCTCGACTTCCTGCGGACTCACTTTCTCGCCGCGCGTCTTGATGATGTCGTCGCGCCGGCTGATGAAATAGAGAAAGCCATCCTCATCGGCGCGGAACAGGTCGCCGGTATTCAGGCGACGTGGCCCGAGAGCGGGTGACAGCGTGCGCGCTGTCGAGAGCTGGTCGTCCCAGTAGCCGCGCATCACATGCGGCCCTTCGATGACGAGTTCGCCGATCACGCCTGCCGGCACCGGATCACCGTTCTCGCCGACCACGAAAGGCCCGCGTTCCCGGAATGGCGCGCCCAACCGAAAGCGGACGGCGCATGGCCTCTTCCGGCGGCAGATAGGTGGCGCGGATGCATTCCGTCTGGCCATACATGATGAAAAGTTGCGTTTCCGGCAGCAGATGCTGCAAGCGCTCGGTAAAGGCCGGCGGCAAAGCTGCGGCAGCGCTGGTGACGTAGCGCAGCGACGGCAGAAAGCCGGGCTCCAGATCCTTCATGCCGGTGATCAGCGCGGCCATCGGCGGCACGAGCGGAAAGCCCGTGGCTTTCTCCTCGGCCAGCCGCTCGATGATCTTGCGCGGGAAGGCAAAGCTCTTCTCCAGCACCAGCGTGCCGCCGGCCATCACCATGGTGACGACCTGAGTGATGCCGTACCCGAAGGAAAGCGGCAGGACGCTCAGCACGGTGTCGTCAGGCGTATTGCCGAGATAGGAAACGATCGCCTCGCAGGCGGCGGTGACGTTCGCATGCGTCAGCATCACGCCTTTGGGCCGGCCGGTGGAGCCGGACGTGTGGATGACCAGTGCAAGGCCTTCCTCGTCCAATGGCGCAGACGGCAACTCGTCCGCGTCCGCGGCGATCAGGTCCTCGAAGCGAAGTGCCGTGCCAAGCGTGTCTTCGGCGCCGGCTTGCACGATGGCCAGCAGCGGCTTCAGCTTGGCGGTCGTAAGCGCGGCTTCGACAGTCGCGCGCATCCGTGTCTGGGTAATCACCACAGCAGCCTCGATGCTGCTCATGATGCCGGCAAGCTTGTCCGTCTTGATCGAAGGATGAACGGGGCAGGCGGTGGCGCCGAGTTTCCAGGCAGCGAAGAAGCCGACTACGGCCTCGTGGCCGTTGTCGAGAACCATCAGCACCCGGTCGCCGGCCACGACACCGGCGTGGGCAAGCGAGGAGGCAAGCCGGTTTGCCGATGCATCGAGCTCGGCATAGGTCAGCCGCACGTCGCCGGCGACCAGCGCGGTCTTAGGACCGAACCGTAAAACAGCTTCGCTCAGCCTTGCTTCGAGGCGCATCGGTCCGGCTCCTCTGGCCTCTATCAGGCCGCTACGGGAACCTTGGAAACCAGGTAGCGGGTCATGTTGTCGATGCTGTCGAGATTTTCCGGAACGATCTCGTTATCGGCAACGGTAATGCCATAGGTCTGTTCGAGAAACGCGATCAGCTCAAGCACGCCGGTGGAATCCATCACACCGGTTTCCAGCAAGGACTGGCTGTTGGAGACCTCGACATCGGCGCGAAACAGGAAGTTTTCGGCAATAAACTCGCGCACAGTGCTTTCGAAACGTTCAGTCATCGAACCGTCCTCTATAAAAAGCTTGTCCGCGCTTCATACGGTCTTGGGAGCGACCGAAGACATGCGCGGAACTACTGCACGCATCCTTGCCGACAACCCTGAATCTTTTGCTAAGCGGCTAATTTAGATTTTAAGCAATCCCGATTTTGCATAGGGTCGACTGTGCCGTGCATTGTTTTTCAAGCAAAAAATCCGCGTGTGCAGAATTGCTGCAACCCCTCAATACTGCGGGTAGGAAGAAACTCTCACGGAATGGTGAAAACCATTTCCGATTGTGTGACTTTCTCTTTGCGCCAGCCGATGCGCCGCATGAAGCGGTCAAACAAACCCGCCGGCACGTTGGCGACGAAGAACAGCTTTTTCCCGGGATAAAGCGCCGCCAGTCTGTCCGTCATCTCGCGGCCCAGCCCCTGTCGGCGATGAGCGGGGTCGACGGCGAGGCAGAACAGGCGGACGTCCTTGCCACTATCGTCCAGGATCGCGACGGCCTTGCCATCGAGCGAAAAGCCTCTGAGTGGCGGGCCAACGCGTTCGAAGCTTCGCGGATCGGTCTGCCAGGAGAGATCGCCATCCGAGAAGGCCTTCGCCATTTTTGCCGCCTCGGCCAGATCGCATTCCGGCGGCGGCGGAAGGTCCGGAGCAGGCCGCTTGCGGCTGCGGCCAAACCCCACGAGCGTCTTGCTGATCTCGAAACCAAGCGAGAGATAGAGATCGCGGGCGCGGGTATTGGAGTTGATCACTTCGAGGATCAGCCTTTCATCACCCCGCGCCTTTGCCGCTGCAATCGCCTCCAGCATGACGCTTCGCCCGAAGCCCTGGCCGCGGATGGTCGGGCCGACGCCGATCGCGCCGATGCGGGTAGACGTCCCGCGCCGGTTGATCATCAGAATGCCGGCCGGTTTGTCTCCGTCGAAAAACACAAGGCTTTCGTCGAGATCGACATGGTCGCGTTCGATCCGAAGCTGGACCGAATGCGGCGTCACATTCATCGGCATCACATAACCGGAAAAGCCCTCGGTAAAACCGGCGGCGGCATCTTCCAGGCTGCATTCGGACAGTCTGCGGCGCAGGACGGTCATGAGAGGTCCCCGGATTGCTGGTCAGAGCACGTTGGTCGGTGCGCCGTTCTGGAAATTCTCGACATGGCTGATGACCTGCGCCCAGAGCGTCTGCATCGCCTCGTCGCTGGCCCAGGCCACATGCGGTGTGACGATGACGTTCGGCCGCTCCAGGATCGTCAGCAGCGGATTGTCCGGTGCCGGCGGCTCCTTGGTCAGCACGTCGAAGCCGGCGCCGCCGATCAGGCCTTCATCGAGCGCCGCCACCAGATCCGCCTCGTTCACCAGCCCGCCGCGCGCCGTGTTTATGATCAGTGGATGCCGCTTCATCTTGCGGAATTCCGCCAGGCCGATCATGTCGCGGGTCGCAGGCGTCAGCGGCATGTGGAAGGTAATGATGTCGGAGGTTTCCAACACCTCGTCGAAAGCTGTGTAACCCGGCTCGACCTTTTCCGCGCCCTTGCGGGCTGCGAAGATCACTTTCATGCCGAAGGCTTCGGCGATCTTCGCCACCGATTTACCCAGCGTGCCGCGGCCGAAAATGCCGAGCGTCGAGCCGGCGAGATCCTTGATCGGGTGGTTGAAGAAGCAGAACTGGTTGGCCCGCTGCCATTCGCCGCCAATCACGTCCTGGCGGAAGCCGACGATGGAGCGGCGCAGCGCGAAGATCAGCGCGAACGTGTGTTCCGGCACGGTATTGACCGCATAACCGCGCACGTTGGAGACGGTGATGCCGCGTTCCTTGGCATAAGCGAGGTCGATGACATCATAGCCGGTGGCGGCGACCGTGATCATCTTCAGCTTCGGCGCGCCGGCAATCGATGCCTCGCGCACGGGCGCCTTGTTGGTGATGACGATATCGGCATCGGCAATGCGGGAGGCCACCTCTTCGGCGGGCGTCTTGCCGTATTCCACCCATTCATGCGCGAAGGATGGCCTTGTGATCGTCACCGAAGGGCCGATCGTGTCACGGTCGAGAAACACCACCTTCATCGCGAAAATTCCTGCATGATTCAAACTCCTCCCAAATCTGATCCCGGTCCAGGCGAACCGATGCGGCCGAAGTGCTGGCCGCGATGGTTTTCTCGTATATCATCCCGCCTGCGATCCGGAAGGCAAAAACGCGGGGAATGGAATGACGGAAGTGCTGCAGCTCGATTGCGTCGTGATCGGCGGCGGCGTGGTGGGGCTGGCGATTGCACGTGAGCTGGCAATGGCGGGTCGCGAGGTCGTGCTTCTCGAAGCCGAACCGCTGACCGGCAGCATCACCTCGTCCCGCAATAGCGAGGTCATCCATGCCGGGCTCTATTATCAGACCGGCAGCCTGAAGGCCGAGCTCTGCGTTGCCGGCAAACACAAGCTCTACGACTATTGCCGCGAACGGCACATCCCGCACAAGCGCTGCGGCAAGCTGGTCGTGGCGTCGAATGAGGCTGAAGTCGCCTACCTCGAAAAACTATTGAAGCAGGCGGAGGCGAATGGCGTCGACGATTGCCATCTGATCGATGGTGCCGAGCTTGCCCGACTGGAACCTAGGATCCGAGGTTTTGCCGCGCTCGTTTCACCATCCACCGGCATCATCGATAGCCATGGTCTGATGGAAGCTTATGTCGCCGATATCGAGGCGCATGGCGGTGCCATCGTCCTGAATTCGCCGGTCCTGTCTGGCGAGTTCACGGCCGATGCGGTGCGGCTTTCGGTCGGCGGGCGCGATCCGGTCGAGATCGAGGCGAAGCTGGTGATCAATGCTGCGGGGCTGAATGCCTGGGCGGTTTCCGAAAACCTTGTCGGCCTCGACCGAAACAGTATTCCTGCCCGTCACTACGCCAAAGGTTGTTATTTCTCGCTTGCCGCCCGTGCGCCGGCGGAGCGCCTGATTTATCCGGTACCCGAAACGGGTGGGCTCGGTGTCCACCTGACGCTCGACCTTGCCGGCCAGGCGCGTTTCGGCCCGGACGTCGAATGGGTTGAGAAGATCGACTACGACATCGATCCAGGTCGAGCGGACAAGTTCTACTCGGCCATCCGCCGGTATTGGCCTGACCTGCCGAACGGCTCGCTGCGGCCGGCCTATGCGGGTATACGGCCCAAAATTGCCGGACCCGACGCAGGCGGGGGAGGGGATTTCGTCATTCAGGGGCCACAGGTCACAGGGCATCTAGGTTACGTGGCGCTTTATGGAATCGAAAGCCCAGGGCTGACGGCTTCGATGGCGATTGCGGAGACGGTAAGGGGGCTTGTTTTCTAGCTTCGGCGGGGTCGCTGCGACAGAGCGAGGTGGTTCAGCTTGGGCCTTTTCCTGAAAACCGTCTGATGGCTTGACCGTCTGAGCGATATTTTCAACATACAGCGCCGATGCTGGGGATTCGCATGGGCCGCGAAAGTGTGCCGGGTGATCCGGAAGCAGCGAATTGCGCAATCATAAGGTCGTTTCGTGAATATTATCAACCGTAAATATAAGAGCGGCAAGGAGCCGGAGACGGTGTTGATCACCGGCGCCTCGAACGGGCTCGGTGCGGAACTCGCCCGATCCTACGCGCAGCCGGGCAGGACAATCGGGTTGATCGACCTCCAGCGAGACAAGCTCAATGCGGTTGCGGAGGAATGCAGGCAACGTGGAGCAATCGTCACGACCGGTTTGATCGACGTCACGAATATCGATGTCCTGGCGGACTGGCTTCTGCGTTTCGACGCCGAGCATCCGATCGATCTGTTGATTGCCAATGCCGGTATTTCGACGGGTATCGCCGAGGGCAACGTCTCGGAGGGCCGCGACCCGGTGCTGCGGCAGATCGCCGTCAATCTCAATGGCGCCGTCGCTACGATCGAGCCGTTGCTGCCGGCATTCCGAGCACGCGGAGGCGGCCAGGTCGCCATGATCTCGTCGATCGCCTCATTCCGCGGCCTGCCGTTTTCTCCGGGTTATTGCGCCAGCAAGGCCGGGCTGCGTGCCTATGGGGAGGCACTGCGGGTGCTTCTCAAGCCGCATGGGATCCATGTCAGCGTCATTTCACCGGGCTTTTTCGACAGTAAGATGTCGCGTGAATTCCCCGGCGCAAAACATTTCATAAAGACGACGGCACAGGCTGCTGCGATCATCCGGCGCGGTCTGGACGCCAGGCGGGCGCGCATCACCTTTCCTCTCAGCCTGGGCCTGCTCTTGAAGCTGAACGATCTTCTGCCGCCCTGGCTGAGCGACCCGATCATCGGCCGCTATCGCTTCTTTATCAAAGCGCAACCGCGTTGAGTTGAACAGCGCCCGGCCGCGAGGTCGCCGCTTTTCCTGTCCCAAGTAGGAAGAGGGTGGCTGAGCGTAGCAGAGGCCGGATGAGGAAGCTCCACATCCGGCCTTGGCTTCCCGGTTCAGTTCCTCAAAACGCCGCGCGCTTATCCTTCTTCGCCATTCTCGCCAGCAGATAATCCACCTCGGCCTTGGCGGTCGGGGTGAGCATCTGCGCCGGCTTGCGCTGGGCGTCGGTGGCGATCACGCCGCGCCGCTTCAACACATGCTTGCGGATAGCAAGCCCGACGCCGAGCTGTTGTTCGTAGCGGATGAGCGGCAGATGCGCATCGAACAGGTCATGCGCCTCGTCCCGCTTGCCGTCGGCGAAGAGTTGCACCAGTTCCGTCAGCATGTCCGGGAAACCGTAGCCGGTCATGGCCCCATCGGCGCCGCGTTCCGGTTCGAAGTCCAGGAACATGCCGCCATTGCCGCAGAGGATCGAGAAGTCGCGCAAATCGCCCGATTTCTGCAGGGCGCGCAGGCGGGTGATCTTTTCCAGGCCCGGCCAGTCCTCGTGTTTCAGCATCAGGCAAGACGGATGGTTGGTCATGATCTTGGCGATGACGCCCGGCGTCATGACCACGGTCAGTGTCAGCGGATAGTCCTGCAGTACCCACGGCACATCCTCGCCGACCGCTTCCACCGCACCTGCAAAGTAGTTGACGATCTGGTCGTCGGTCCTGAGTGCCGGCGGTGGTGCGATCATCACGCCGGCCGCCCCCATTTCCATCGATTCCCGCGCCAGCGACCGCATGCCGGCAAAACCGGGTGCTGAGACGCCGACGATTACCGGAACCTTGGAGCGAGAGACGACGCGCTTGACGATCGCCCGGCTTTCATCCGGCTCCATCTTCGGCGCTTCACCCATAATGCCGAGAATGGTGATGCCGGTGCAGCCGCTTTCCTCGTAGAAATCCGTCAGCTTGTCGATCGAGTTGAAGTCGATCGAGCCGTCTTCGAAAAATGGCGTGGTGGCAATGGCGTAAACGCCTTTCGAGTTAATACCGAATGTCATTTCTGGCTGTCCTTCCAGGCCTGGTAGCGGGCCTTCGTCTCTGCATTCATCGGGTAAAGGCCGGGCAGCGGCACGCCGCGATCCACCTCGGTCATGATCCAGGCTTCCATACGCTCCTGTTCCGGTGCCTCGGCCAGAACCGCATCGAGCAGCTTTGCCGGGATCAGAACCGCGCCGTCTTCATCGACCACGACGATATCGTCCGGGAAGACCGCGACACCGCCGCAATTAATCGGCTCCTGCCATCCGACGAAGGTGAGGCCGGCGACCGATGGCGGGGCGGCGACCCCGTTGCACCAGACATTCATGCCGGTGCCGAGCACGCCTTCCGCATCACGCACGACGCCGTCGGTGATCAATGCGGCCACACCGCGCTTAACCATGCGGGCGCACAGGATGTCGCCGAAAATGCCGGCATCCGCCACACCCATCGCATCCGCCACTGCGATGCAGCCTTCCGGCATGGCTTCGATCGCCGCCCGCGTCGAAATCGGTGAGGCCCAGCTTTCCGGGGTCGCGAGGTCTTCGCGGGCAGCCACGAAGCGCAGCGTGAACGCCTTGCCGACGACGCGGCCCTGGCCGGGCTTGATCGGCCTGGTGCCGCGCATCCAGACGTTTCTAAGGCCCTTCTTCAGAAGCACCGTCGTGAGAGTGGCAGTCGAAACACCTTTCAGCGTCTCGATGACTTCAGGGGGGAGCGACATGTATTCTCCTCGGGAAATTTTCTTGACCCGCCGTGAACCGGCGGCGCGCGGATATTCGTTCCCGCAATCCCGTTCGTCAAGGAAACAGATGTCGCCGTTTTTGTTGACACGGCGCTCCTTCGTCGTTGTATAACGTCTTTCAACATTGGCAGATGGGAGTATGACGATGTTATTTCCGACGACTTTGGTGGGCAGTTATCCGCAGCCCGAATGGCTGATCGACCGGGCAAAGCTTGCCGGCCGTTTCCCACCGCGCGTCCGCGCCCGCGAGCTTTGGCGCATTCCGCAGGAATATCTAGCGGAAGCCCAGAACGACGCGACGATCATGGCGATCAAGGCGCAGGAGGAAGCCGGCCTCGACATCATCACTGATGGCGAAATCCGCCGCGAAAGCTATTCCAACCGGTTTGCGACCGCACTCGAAGGTGTCGATCTCGACAATCCCGGCTCAGCACTCGACCGTTCCGGCCATCCGAACCCGGTGCCGCGTATCACGGGGAAAATCCGCCGCAAGCATGCGGTCGAAGTGGATGATGTGAAGTTTCTGCGCAGCCACACCAACCGCAAGATCAAGATCACCGTTCCCGGCCCCTTCACCATGTCGCAGCAGGCCCAGAACGATTTCTACAAGACCGAGGAAGAGGCGGCCTACGATTACGCCGATGCCGTCAATGCCGAGATCAAGGACCTTTTCGCCGCTGGTGCCGATGTGGTGCAGATCGACGAGCCCTATATGCAGGCCCGGCCGCAAAAGGCCGAGCAATACGGCCTGAAGGCGCTGAACCGCGCGCTGGATGGCGTCACGGGCACGACGGCTGTGCATATCTGCTTCGGTTATGCGGCGATCATCCACGAGCGCCCGACGGGCTATTCGTTCCTGAACCAGCTTTCCGGCTGCTCCTGCCACCAAGTCTCGCTCGAGACGGCTCAGTCCAACCTCGATTGCTCGACGCTGACCGGCCTTTCCGGCAAGACGCTGATGCTCGGCGTCATCGACCTTTCAGACATGAATGTCGAAACGCCGGAACAGGTCGCCAATCGCATCCGACGTGCTTTGCCTTATGTCGAGGCGAAGAACATCATCGTGGCGCCCGATTGCGGCATGAAATACCTGCCGCGCGAAGTGGCCTTCGGCAAGATGCGGGCCATGGTCGAAGGCGCCAAGATCATGCGGCGGGAATTCGAGGGCTGATCCGTCGTCCGAAATTCAGCTGCGACCATTGTTACCGGCTTTCTCTGCGAGGGAGCCGGTAACAATCGAAATCTGTACTTTTTCCGTCATGTTGCTCGCATGTGCCGTATTGGCTATTGTTCGCCCCGGTTGAGTTAGGATATTGCCCAGCCCATAATATTGAGGTCAGAACATCGGGTGACTATTATGGCGACGACGGCTTCCGGCAGTGCGAAGTGGGATGCTGCATCCCCCGGTGATGAAGACGAAGACATTATCCCGCGCGATATCCGCTTCGGCATTCTCGCCAACCCCACCCGGCACTGGCTTGATAACGACTTCCACAAGACCGCGCTGATCGACGGGTTGTCGATCTTCCTTCCCGAAGGCGAGCGTTATTTCATTCGCTCGCTGAAACATTATTCGGGCAAGCTGAAGGACAAGCACCTCGCCGAAGAGATCAACGGCTATGCGGTGCAGGAAGCGTTTCACACACGCGAGCACGAAGAATACAATCGTGCGCTTGTCGCGCTCGGTTACGATGTCGTGGCGATGGAGGAGCCGGTCAAGCAGACGCTGCGCAGCGACAAGATCCCGGTTTTCCGGCTCGCGGTGACCTGCGCAATCGAGCACCTGACGGCGACGCTCTCGACCGTGACGCTCCGCCATTCCGAAATCCTCGAAAATGCAGCGCCCGCTTATCGCCGGCTGTGGATGTGGCACGCTCTGGAGGAGCTGGAGCACAAGGCCGTGGCTCTTGATGTTCTCGCCATGGCGACCAAGAATTATTCCGGCTGGAAGCGCTACATGCTGCGCACCATGGCTTTCAACGCGGTGGCGATCAAATTCCTGATCATCACGCTGCGCAACCTGAGGCTTTTCGCCAAGGCAGATGGAATTCCGACCGGCCCGAAGTTCTGGCTGCGCTTCCTTTGGGTGGTGTTCTTCTCGCCGGGTTACTGGCGCAAATGCGCACCGCTGGTGATGAAATATTACCTGCCGGGCTTCAATCCGCTCAACAAGGACGATGACGAACTGGTCCGCAAGGGGCGTGACTGGCTCTACAGGGAATTCATGGCGCTCAAGGCGCAGGAAGCCCCGCTACAGACGGGTTGAGGAGCGTTGCCGTCATGAGCAGCCGCCTGTTTTCCAGCATCCTGGACATCGCCGCGCCCGGCAAGTTTCCGCGCGCCCAGAAATGGGTCTGGCGGCGCGTGTATAACATCCTGTCGCTGTTCTGGCGCGACGCGGACTGGCGCTTCATGAACTACGGCTATCTGCCGGAAGGCGAGCCCTTTCCGTTGAAGCCCGAGGACGAACCGGAACGGGTCTTCATCGGTCTGTATCATCAGGCCGTCGCCGGCCTGCCGCTGGAAGGCAAGCGCGTGCTTGAAGTCGGCTCCGGCCGTGGCGGCGGATCGCGTTATATCGCCCGCTATTACGCCCCAGCCGCCGTCACCGGCATGGATTATTCCCCCGAGACCGTCCGCCGCGCCCGCCGACTGAACGCCGACACGCAAATGCTGACTTTCGAGAACGGCGATGCCGAAAGCATGCCGTTTGCGGACGGCTCCTTCGACATCGTCATCAATATCGAGTCCTCGCATTGTTATGGCGACGTGCCGGCCTTCTCCCGCGAGGTCGCCCGTGTGCTGAAGCCCGGCGGCTGGTTCACCTTCGCGGACATGCGCCCGAAGAGCCAGCTTGGCGACCTAGATGCCCAGCTCGGAGCCCCCGGCCTCGAGCTGGTCAAGCACCACAACATTACCCCCCGCGTCATCGCCGCGCTTGATGCGGCCGAAACCCGCAAGAGCGAACGCATCGGCAAATCCCGCCTGCTGCGCCGGTTCATGAGCGAGTTTTCTGGTTTGAAGGGATCGGTGCTCTATAAGGGATTGAAGGGCGGCAGCGTGGTTTATGTCGCGCGGCGGTATCGCAAGACGGGACACTAAAAGCCCGCCACCCTTGGGGTGGCGGGAAGTTGTGATCAGCCCGGGGTTAGCCGATCGTCGAAGGGTTTTTCGCGCCAGGGGGAGCGCATCACCGGCAACCACAGCCCCTTCTCGCCTTGCCGTAACCGTTATTGCTGTTGTTTCCGGAAAGAATGCCAAGGCCGAGCAGGCCGTTGCCCTTGTTGCCCGACAGGATGCTGCTGTCGTTCAGAATGGAGTTCCGGGACAGCAGCCCGCTCAAAATGCTGGTGTTGTTGCCGTTCAGAAGTTTGACCTGAGGCGCCACGTTGATAAGGCTGCCGGACCCGCCTCCACCGACGCTGATCAGCGATGCCGCGGAAGCCTCTGAGCCGATGGCTGCAGTCAGAAAGGTCGCCGCTGCGATAAGGATCATCTTCATGTCATTGCTCCTGAGTTACTTGATTTGATTGGATGAACTCAGAATAATATTAGCTTTCGCTAATTCAACTGTATGTGCGATTTATCGTGAACAGGTAAGGATAACATCGGGGATTTGAGTAAAATCGTCGGTATCGAACGGCTTTATATCTGCTTGAGCCTGGTACTGGTCATGGGGAGCTCGAACATTGCGCCGCCTTGAACTATACCTGATTGCGTCTCTATTGCCTGCCAGAGAGCAAGGATGCGCTCCATCTGCTTTATAAGTGATGACTTGGCGAGGCCCGGTGAGAGAAAGAAACCTACTAAATTCGACGCTCGGAAAGCGTTTCGCTCAGCCTTGTTCCGGGTAATACGCCGATCTCCGGAAATGATAATCCATCGTCCTTCGGCGCTTAAGTCTCTATTGGCTGTCCTTTACGCCAGGACCGTACCGTTCGCGGATATGGATTATTTGATGTTTATCGGCGAATAACGCATTTAAAGAGCGAGCAAGCGCAGGCGGTAGATTTTCATCGACCAGAACCTTCACGCAGCGATCTTCAAACTGTTTTCAAATTGTACCGCATCTCTAACGACTGAAACCGGCAATTCGAATATGCGAGCTACATCCTCAACTGAACCCTCAGCTTGCACTGCTTCAGCAAGCGCAACAGTTGGGACCCCAAATTGAGAAGAAATTGGCTGACCAAACGCTCGAGCTGGATCAATTACGATTGATTTTTTTCCGTTAAAGGGGCGCCACCGCGTCACCGCATCATCTTCGATATCTAGGTCTTTAAAAGTACGCTCAATTACCTGCCGAAAAACATATTGCTTCTGCTTTAGATCAAGAAGCTTGGGTTCGTCCGCCTTATCAATGCTTTCGAGAAATATTGTACGACCATCAGTTTGAAACCTGCGCGTCGAAAACGGTCGGTCGTCTTTCGCACATTCCCGCGCATACTTTAGGCAATTTCGGATAGCAAGCAGGCCGAGGCCAGCATCAAGAAACGCCTTAACGAAACGAAGTTCGATGAGATCGCGAAATCCGATCTCCAGCTGTTCTTCGATGTCCACATGCTGCGTAGTCCATAGTGGCGGCATATGTTTTTCTACGCCATTTCTCTTGAACGTGTATCCGTGGAGCCAGCGATTCACATTCAGAGAACTCGTCTTTAATAGGCGCGCAGCTTCCGGCGCAGTATATGAGCCTACGCCTATGAGGTCTGGTGATGGAATTGGGGATGCGGCCATGAGCGAAAACCTAGCGAAATATTCAACTCTAGCAAGATGAAACACGATCCCTGTTCGGGATTATTTCTCGCTGGTCGGGTCGATGCGTGAAGCCGGATAGCGCACGAATTGTATTGGTTCAGATAAGGTCCAACTAGCGCGTTAAAAGCCGGATTTCATATGATTGCCGATCAGCCGGATACATGGACTAAATATTGGCGTTTTGCAATTTGGGATGTAAATGGTGCCGCTTACGTGACTCGAACACGTGA
>CBDDGK010000002.1:0-82876 GCA_965227625.1 Neorhizobium sp.
AGCCAGGTCTGGAAGAAATATGTCGAGGAAAACGGCGCCGCCCATCCGGCCCGCGTGCCGGCTCTGCTGATCGAATTGCAGGCAAAGGAGCAGGAACTGGCCTCGCTTGATCGATCGATCCTGACGCTCAACGAGGAAATCCGTGTCTACGAGGCACAGATACGCAACGGTCTGGAGCGAACCAGCCCGACGGCGCGCCTTATCGCCCAGCTCAGAACGGTCGAGGCGGAAATCGCGACGAAATCACTGACATTCTCGAGCGCCCATCCCGAAATCCGTGGCCTCAAGCAGCATCTGGAAGATTTGAAAGCACAAATCGCTGCCATGCCGCCTACGACCCCGCCGACAACGCTACAGCTCGATCCGGGTCAGGAAATGCCTCCCGAGCTTGCATTGGCTTCAGAACGTCTGTCGGGTGCGAAACCCCAGCAGATGCAAGCTGTGGCGCAGCGGGGCGCGCTTGTCCAACGCATAGAAGAGCTGCGCGCAACGATCGCCAAGGCACCTGAGGTGCTGGCCCAGATCACCGCGCAAGAGGCGGAAAAAGTCTCTCTACAGCGCACGTTGGACGACATGCAGGCAAAACTCGATGCTGCCCGTCTTGGCGAACGGTTGGAAGTGGGCGACGGAGCGTTTCAGATCGAGGTTATCGAGGAACCTGAAGTTCCCGTCCGGCCTGGCGGCCCTCGGCGCGCCTTCCTTGCACTTGGCGTGTGTCTAGCCGCAGCAGCCGCCGCCGCCGCCGGCATCTACCTTGCCCACCTGCTCGACCGCACCATTCGCGGTACCTTCGATCTTGCCGACACGCTGGCAGGCGAAACGCTTGTTGTCGTCCCGCAATGGTCACCCAAGAAGCATGTAGCAAAGGCCTTCCGGGATCCTTCATTCCCCCGCGCAGGACCAGCGTGAGGCATGAACCGGGTGGCCAAACTTTTTCATCGAAATGTTACCGTCGGGACAGGGCAAGAGCTCATGGAGATTATCAAGAATATTTCGCATCACGGCGGCAGACCGGATCGCTTTGATAATGCGAACATCGCCGAGCATAACGGCAGTCACTCAAGCAACTGGGCGCATGGATCTCCCGAGCGGACCGATCATTCGCCACCTATCGACACTCTTGCCCCCACGTTTCTTTATTCCAATCGCATCATTGCGTTTGATAGCAGCAACAGCATGGCGCATGCCTACGATGTGCTGCGCAACCACCTTGTCGTCGACGACAGGAATTTGCCGGCGCGAACTATTGCAGTGAGTTCGCCTTCGTCCGGCTGCGGCACGACGGTGACCGCGATCAACCTCGCGCTGAGTTTCGCTCGTGTTCCCGGGGCGAATGTCCTTTTGGTCGATGCAAATGCGAGAAATCCCGACGTCGGAAAAACTCTGGGGCTGGCACCAGAGCCGTCATACGTGGATCCCGTTTACGGCTGGACGACCTCCCTCGACATCGGGGGTATAAACCTCAGTTTTCTTCGTGCTGCATGGGGTGAGCCCAAGACACCCTTGCCCGTAGATCTTTCGCGCATGACCTCCCAGACGGATCTGTGTCGCCAGGTCATGAAGCCGACACATGTGATCCTGGACCTGCCGCCGCTATTGAATTCGGACGAGGTCATCCCCTTCATCGAGATGTCCGATACGGTTGTCGTTGTTCTGGCGGTTGGAAAATCGAAGCTTTCCGACCTGCAGATCGGACGCAGCTATATCGGACCAACCAAACGCACGCAGGTTCTGCTGAACAAAACGCGTCGACACGACCTGCGATGACTATGGAGCGCGACATGCAGGAATTTGCCCCGAAGCTTGCGATCGTCATCGTCAATTATCGGACCGCAGACCTTACCATCGATTGCCTTGCTTCGCTCAGCACTCAGGGGACGGTACCCGAAGATACGCGCGTCGTTGTCGTCGACGGCCAGTCGGATGACGGTTCTGCCGAGAAGATTTCCGCGGCGATTGCGGAAAATGACTGGACGAACGTGACCTGCCTGCCGCTCGACCGCAACGGCGGCTTCGCCTACGGCAACAACCAAGGCATTGAATACACGCTCCGAAATTTCGGCCGACCGGAATATGTCCTGCTTTTGAACCCCGACACGATTGCCCGGCCAGGCAGCATAAGTCGGCTTGTCGAATTCATGGAAAAAAATCCGGAAGCCGGCATCGCCGGCAGCAGTCTGGAGCACCCAGATGGGCGCAAGCAGGCCTGCGCCTTCCGGTTTCCGTCCATTGCCAACGAATTCGAAGCTGAAGCGCGGCTCGGGCCCATCACCCGCCTGCTCGACAAGTGGCGGATTGCACCCGAAATGCCCAATGCGCCCTCTCGAATAGACTGGGTCTCGGGCGCGTCCCTGATCATGCGGAGCCGGCTTCTCGATGACGTCGGGTATTTAGACGAGCAATATTTCCTCTATTACGAAGAAGTCGATTTCTGCATCCGCGCCGCTAAAGCAGGTTGGTCCTGCTGGCAGGTTCCTCAAAGCCGGGTGATCCATCTCGTGGGACAATCGACGGGCGTCACGCGTCACGATCGTCCTTCGCGGCGCCCAAGCTATTGGTTTCAATCTCGCCGGCGTTACTATCTCAAGCACCGCGGCGCTTTATACGCGCTGCTTGCCGACCTGTCCTGGCTCGGCGGGCATCTGATCTGCCGCCTTCGCCTGGCCGTTGCCGGCCGATCGGCCAACCTGCCGCCGCATCTGCTGCAGGATTTCATCCGCCATGTGCGGCCCTTCCGCAAGGCGTAAGCCCCTCCGCCGCTAAAGCATAGCTAGGCGATCGCCGGGCGCTGCATCAGGTCCTCGAGCAGCGCCGCCGACCGGTGGACGTCATGACGTGCCATCGTGCGACGGCGACCGGCCTCTCCCTTGTCGGCAAGTTCGACATCACTTGCGAGGAGAGCCTCCCGCATGGCCAGAGCCAAGGCATCCACGTCCCCGGCGGGGATCAGCCAGCCGTTATCCGGCTGCACGAGCTCAGGGATGCCGGCGATGTAAGTCGCGATCACCGGACGCTTCAAGGCGAGGCTTTCCATCAGAACCACCGGCAGGCCTTCCGCAAAGCTCGGCAGAACCATTGCCTTGGCACGCAAGATTTCGCTGCGCACGTCCTCTTGGGCCATCGTCCCGGTGAGACGGATCACGTCGTCCACGCCAAGGCGCAAGACCTGTGCTTCGATTTCTGCGCGCAGCGGACCATCGCCGACAAGCACCAGCTGAAAGGCCAAACCTTCCGCCTTCAGCTTCGCCGCGGCCTGCAGCAGCAGAAAATGCCCCTTTTGCTCCGATAGCCGCGCGATACAGACAAGCCGCTTCTCTGATCCCACAACTTCCGATCGTTCGGCGGAATAGAATTGATCGATGCCGCAGTGAACAACTTTGACCTTTTTCCAGTCATCCAGGCGAGCCCAACGCAGCAACTGGCTGCGGCCATATGAACTGACGGCCACGACAAACGCCGACGCACGTATCTTATCGCGAAGTCCGAGGGCCTCGGGGCGGTCAAACTCCTCCGGACCGTGGACGGTGAAGCTGAACCTCACCCCGCATATCTGGTGAGCGAGCGTTGCGACGGTCGCGGGGTTGGTGCCGAAATGGACGTGCAGGTGCTCTATCCCATCCCGACGGCACCAATCGGCAAGGATCATCGCCTCCACCAGATAGATCAAATGGACGAGGTATTTTCCACCCGACGCCGCACCGAAGCGGAAACTGGTTCTGAAGGCCCGCCATGTCGCGGCAGGGCGTGTCAGCGTCGTGCGCAGCACGCTTCTTAGGGCGCTTACCGGCGACGTGTTGAGGATCTGGCGGGTTTTGCCGGCTTCGCGAACATCATCGGCGTCCTTGAGCTCGGAATGGAACGGACGCACGGCATACCGCTGCACGCTATGCCCACGTGCCTCCAATGCGATGATTTCGCGTCTGATGAAGGTGTGGCTCGGTGCCGGATATTGGTTGGTGAAATACGCTATCCGCACTTCCCCATTATCCCTTCCCATTTTTATCCACCACACACACGTGTATGGAAGATATACCAGAACGACTAGGGGCTGCTGAGCTGAACAAACAGCTTAGATATCCGTTCAGACATAAAACCAAAGGGTTAATTTACAGTTCCTCCATAGGAGCCTAAAAAAGCGTCGCAGTACATTCTCTCGCAACGAAAAGAATTTCGGAGACGAAGAGGGCTTATGTAATGGATACTTACACAATGCCCATTGATATGAATTCCGGCATTCACGCAAAAATCGGCGTTATTGTCATCGGGAGAAACGAGGGACAACGCCTCGTCGGCTGCCTAAAATCACTTAGCCTCTACAGTCAGCGCACAATCTATGTTGATTCCGGTTCGTCCGATGGAAGCATAGAAGCAGCCGCTTTGCTATGTGCAGGCGTTGTATTTCTTGATCTTGATATACCGTTCACGGCCGCCCGCGCCCGAAACGCCGGCTTTGATGCCCTCATGAAAATATGGCCCGATACCACTTTCGTACAGTTCCTGGACGGGGATTGCGAGATGGATGCGGCCTGGATCAATGCCGCAACGGCGTTCCTGAGCATACACAAGGAGCTCGCCCTTGTGTTCGGCCGCCGGCGGGAGCGCCATTCGCGCCTGACCGTGTTCAATGCGATGTGCGATCGGGAATGGGACGGCAAGGCGGGTGAAGTGATTGCCTGCGGAGGCGATATCCTGATCCGGGCGGATGCCTTGCAGAGCGTCGGCGGCTATTCCAATCACCTCATTGCCGGCGAGGAGCCGGAGCTCTGCGTCCGCTTGAGAGAGCGAGGATGGAAGCTTTGGCGTCTCCCGCTGGAAATGACGCGGCATGACGCAAACATGAGCCGCTTGAGCCAATGGTGGCGCAGAGCCGTCCGTTGCGGCCACGCCTATGCGCAGGTCGCCAGCATCCACAGGAAGTCACCCTTTCAGATCTGGAGCCGAAATTTCTGGCGCGCTGTTTTTTGGGCTGGCGCGATACCTTTGGCGGCCATTGGCGGTATGATCATTCATCCAGCCAGCCTCCTGCTTCTGCTTGCCTACCCTCTTCAGGTCGTCCGCCTCGCAAACCGCTCGCCCCGCGGCACCAGCTATCGCTGGTCTTTCGCATTCTTCGATACTCTCGGAAAATTTCCCGAAATGCAGGGCATCGCGCAGTATTACATCAACGCGCTGATCGGCCGCCAACAGAAGATCATCGAATACAAATAGAAAAGGCTGCGGTAGCAAAATTGTGCCCGCAGCCTATCAATTTCTCATCCTCAAAATTTCAGTCTGTGGTCATCCGGGGCCAAGCACACGCATCTTGCGGGCTTGCGGCATGACACCCATGCCTACCGGCTCACCACCGCCTACGGCACGTGCCGGCGCCGCTGGTGATGAGCGCCATCCAACAGAGGGGCTGAGCGTCAGCATCGCCGAGCAAAGGCCAAAGAACGACCAATAGATATAGGGAATCACCGACACGCTGCTTGTCGTCGCGATGGTGACGAGCATGCCCGTCAACAGGCCCAATACAGCGGGATAATTCAGCACGGTCGTCTTCGACCTCAGATACAGACGGGCGAGGCCTATACCGAGGATAACGGTGAACATCACGAACAGAAACAGGCCTATCACGCCATATGAAAGGGCGATCTGCAGATAGCTGTTCACTATGTCGATCAGACCCTGCCCCTGGATCATGCGCTGCATTTCGGGTTCATTCAAAAATGTATCGGACCCGAAAAGTGGATAGCGACCTACGACGATGAGCGAGTTTTCCATCAGCATTGAACGATAGGTTTCGCTCCCTTTGTCCGCCGAGCCAACGAATGGCAGGAGGTTGATGAAACGGTCCATGAATGGTGGATGCACGATGAGCAGAACGACCAATCCAGGCAATGCCGTAAACCCCAGCTTCATCGCCATTCGCGGGTTCGCCAGAAAGATCACCAGCACGCAAATAGCCAAGCCCACCCAAGGGCCGCGCGAAACGCTGGACAGCAATCCGCCAACCAATATCGCAAGCGCAACGTGTCGCCAGGCATTAAGGGATTTCTCAGCCCGGATTGCCAACAGGCAACCGGCTCCGGTCATACACATGAAACCAAAGGCGATAGCTTCGACCGACGTGGCTGCTGCCCGCAACAGGCCGTCGCGAAAGAGATAGCCGGTAATAAGGAAGAAATCCCACTGGACGATGACGCCGAAATAGATCCGCCAGCTTCTCCAGATTTCAAACACGCCGATAGCGGCCAATGGCATCGCGGCCACCGCGAAAGCGAGCAGCATCCGGTTGACATCGAGACCGTTGCGAAGCGACCGACTGAAGACGAAATAAGGAAGCATGATATCAATAAAATAGCCGGGCAAGATGCGCAGTATTGTGTTGATATCGCCGTGTCTGAGGGCCAGCAGGGAGATGAAGGTATAAAATAGCAGAATAAAGACATCCGGCAGGCGAACTGCCCGATTTTCCGGGTTTCGCGATAGTTGTAACGCGACCGGCATCAGCAGCAGAAGGGCCAGCAGTCGCGGAGGATCAAGGTCGATAATGCGATTGAAAACTCCGGGTATGCCAAACCCAATCGGCACGCAGGGCGCAACAAACATCAGGATGATATAAAGCAGGATCGGCTGCTTGGAATTGCGATGAATGTAAATGCTCATCACGATCATCGCGATCGCAAAATCAAAGAAACTTCTCGACAGGAATGTAATACAGGTCGCGACAAGCCAGCAGTTTCGCCAGAGATTGAACTCCGTCTCTTCGATGAGGGGCACGGCGATCTTCTTGGCCACGAAAAATACGGGCACACTCAAGATCATCACATACATAAGCGCGCGTACATATTCAGGCATCGAATTTCTCGCGCCTGACCGGGAAACCACGGTCGAAACCTCGTGATGCAAGCATTCGCTTCATCCTGCCCCTTGCACGGCAAATAGAAATGCCGATGTCGGCATAAAAATTACACGTGGGCGTGCGCGATCTACATCTGTCCAAAAGTGTTAGCAGCTACTTCAATCGGCTTGCCCTCAAGCCGATTGAAGGCCTTCGAATAAATCGCCCTCCGACATCAGGAGCTTACGATAAGAGGCCGGCGGAGTTGAAAACGAATGCAAGAAACGCATTCCTGCATCATGATCCGAAGCTTCTAAGGCAATGCGCGGACGACTGAGTGCCGGTGACGTTCATCGTCAGCGATCACGAACGGATCTTCTGGTCTACCGATCGGATTCTCGCTCGCCAAAGGTCTTGCCTCCGTGGTCATCCAGGCTGGAGCACATTGTGCTCGATCGCGCTCAGCCCTGTCTCTCCAGCGAAAAACCGGCGGCCAACGCCTGCATAGCATTTCCGGCAGATAATATCGGCACACTCGTCTTGATGGTTAATAAAGCAGAGAGTGACAACCCAATGATAAATAATATTTAAGAAAAGCGACAATCAATCGGAAGAAATTATTTGTTCTTTCCTTGCCTTGTCAGAACGGGCTTTATACGGCCTCCATCGCCAAAACGCCCTTTCGAGTGCAACTTAGGTGCAATTTTAGAGGGATACGCATGAATTTTAGACAACCATTAAATACATGTATATCCCTACCCCAGGCCTAATCCATTTGATTGAGTTGACCTGATTACTTAAATGAGCAATATTACTTAAATCAAACAGGTACTTTGAGGCTCGGCGGTTGGAAAACCACCGAGCCTTTTCTTTGTTTTGGGATTTTGTTTTTAGCAATTGTTAGTTTTTCTTCGGCCTTTTTTGCTCGCCTTTTGCGGTTACCGTTCGGAAAATGCTCGCGACATACTGTCGGTAACGGGCTTCGCGATGTAGCTGAAGAACGTCCGAAGAGCTGTCTGGATCATGATTTCCGCCGGCATGCCGGGTTGAGGCGTAAAGCCTCGGACACGCGCAATCTCCTCATTGGTAACCTGGATGCGCGCGATATAGACGTCATGGTTGGCAAGGCCGGCCTTACTGTCTTCCAGGGCGTCTGCGGATACGTAGAACACTTCGCCATTAAGAACTGGCGTGGTGCGTTGGTTCAGGGCCGTCAGGCGGATCGTGGCCTTCTGGCCCACTTTCACGCTATCGATTTCGTTTCGCGAGACCTTGGCCTCGACGATCAGAGGCGCGGCGGCCGGCAGGATTTCCATGATGCCCTTACCGCTTTCGATGACGCCACCGGTGGTGTGATAGTAGGTTCTGACGACTGTGCCCGTCACCGGCGCCAGGATGGTGGTACGACGCAGAACGTCGTCAGCCTCTCTGGACTGTTCGCGGGCGGCGTCTCGCTCGCCCTGGATGGACTGAAGTCTATCGAGAGCATCCTCACGATAGGTTTCCTCGGCCTTTGATATCTCCTGCTGGCTTTTGAGGATCTGCGCGCCGGTTTCGGCTATTTCCGATCCGAGCCTGCCGATCTGACCTTCCGCATCAGCGATTGCGCGCTGAAGCGATCTCACTTCCGTCGCGCGCAACAGCCCCTTGGTGAGCAGCGCGCTCTTCGTGTCATATTCATCCTGCAGCAACGTCTGCTGCGTGATCATTGCGTCACGATGCCGGACATATCCCTCGCTGCGGAACTCGAGCGCCTTGATGTTCTGAGAAACCATCGAGATTTCGGTTTTGACCTTGATGCGCTGAGCCTTGAAGTTGAGCTGCTGCGTCAGGACCAGTGAGGAGACGTCCGGGTCGTCTTTGTATTCGTTGAAATACTCCGGCATCGTCACCGTTTCGGCACCCTCGGCCTGCGCGGCGAGACGAGCCGCGGTGGCTTCGAGGCGCATGCGACGCAGGAAGAATTCCCGCTTCTTTGCCATTGCAGCGGTCTCGTCGAGGCGCACTAGTGCCTGTCCCTCGGTAACCTGGTCCCCTTCCTTGACGAGCAGGTCCTTGATGATGCCGCCTTCGAAATGCTGAACGACCTTGTTACGGCCCGTTGCAACGAAACTGCCTTGGGAAATCACGGCTGCAGCCAGAGGAGCGGTCGCCGCCCATGTCCCGAAACCGCCGAACGCGACGGCGGTAAGAACCACTCCGACCACGGTCTGTTTCCAGACCGAGCGGGGAACTTCCGCGTACCATTCGATATCATGAACTCTTGCAACTGCGGACATAACTCCCCCTTACTCAATTTGATGGCCGAACGACCCGGCATTGATGTCGATGCCGCGTGCTTCGATTGCCTTCAGAACTTCCATCCGCTTCCCAAACAGCGCGATCGTTCCGTTTGCCAGAACAAGGATCTTGTCGACCGTGTGCAGCAAAGCCGGCCGCTGCGTGATCGTCACAACCGTGATCCGATTGTCCTTGGCGTGCTTCAGCGCGCGCAGGAGAGCGGCATCGCCGGCATTGTCGAGATTCGAGTTCGGTTCGTCCAGCACGACCAGATGGGGATCCCCGAAGAAGGCGCGCGCCAGTGCGATACGCTGCTTCTGTCCACCTGAAAGCGGCGAGCCATCGGACGCGACCATCGTCTCGTAACCGTAAGGCAGGCTTGCGATCATCTCATGCACGTCCGCCAGCATCGCGGCGCGATAGATCATATCGTCATCGACATCCTGCCGCATGCGAGCGATGTTGGCCTTGATCGTGCCGGGAAAGAGCTGCACATCCTGCGGCAGGTAGCCGATGTTCTCGCCAAACTGCCGCTGGTCCCAGTTGCGCAGATCCATCAGATCCAGGCGAACGTTACCGGAGGTAGGCATGATCGAGCCGACCAGCATCTTGCCCAACGTGGTCTTGCCGGCGCCGGAGTTGCCGATCACGGCCAGAGAGTCACCCGGCAGCAGGGAGAAGGACAAGCCGTTTAGCACCACCCGCTTGGTCCCCTGCGGGACATAGAGCAGGCGCTCGACATCGAGCCGTCCTTCCGGCTTCGGAAGATTCAGCCGCTCGAAATTCAGCGGAGACGCGCGCAAGAGCGCCGTGATCCTGCCGTAGGCCGCCCGCGACTGGCTATACTGGTTCCAACCTTCGATGGCGCCTTCGATCGGAGCAAGGGCACGGCCGGCAATGATCGATGCGGCAATCACCATGCCGCCGGTCAACTGGCCTTCGAGCGAAAGATAAGCGCCCCAGCCCAGCATGCCGATCTGCGTCAAAAGCCGGAAGGCCTTCGAGATCGAAGCGATCATGATATTCCGGTCTTGCGCAATGACCTGGGCCTTCAGCGATGTCGCCGTATCCTTGCCCCAGAGCTGCACCGTCTCAGGGATCATCGCCAGAGCATTGATGATCTGCGAATTGCGGGACATGGATTCGAGGTGGAGGTTTGCCTTTACCTGCGCCGTATTCGCCTCCGCGAACGGTTCTGCAGTCATGCGCTGGTTGAGCTGGGTGAAGGCCAGCAGCAGAAGCGCGGTCAGAATGACGATCAGCCCCAGATGCGGATGGATGAGAAATACCGCGATGACGAAGAGCGGAGCGATGGGCGCATCGAGAAACGAAAGGAGCGTCCTGGAGACGAGGAACGAACGAACCTGCGCCAGATCGCCAAGGACCTGGTATTCCTTTCCGTTCCCGTGCAGCGAGGCGCGTGCCGCTGCGCTGAGAATGGGCGCGCCTAACTGCGCCGCGATTTCGACCGCCGTGCGCATCAGGATGAAGCGTCTGAGCGCATCGAATGCCGCTTGCAGAATAACCGCGCCGATGATGACGATCGTCAACATGACGAGAGTGTCGATCGAGCGGCTTGTCAGCACGCGGTCGGATATCTGGAACAGGTAGATCGGGATTGCGAGCACGAGGATGTTGCTGGCGACCGTAAACAGCATGACGATCGTCAGGTTTACCCGGACCGCCCTGATACCTGCCCGAAGGCTTTCTGAGAAATCGACCTGTGGCAGCCGTTTGTGGAAGGTCGCCCCCCCACCTGTGCCGCCGGTACCGCCTCCGTCACCTTGTCCGGAGCGGGATTTTCCTTGGGTCTCCGTATCAAGCGGCAGCGGGCCGGTGCTGCCGTCGATGGTGATCATTCCCTCCGGAGATTTCGCCTCCGTCGCCTTCCGCTGGGCGGGTTCGGGCTGCGCCGGATTTACGCGGTCGCTGGGTTCGATCTCGATCTTGGTGTCATTCGTCGGTAATATAAGGATCTCTGCTGTTTCTGCATTCCCCGCAGCGCGTAGCGCATTTTGCGGGATGTTGCGCGTCTCTATTCTAGATACAGTGGCCGATGGTGAAGTATTGTCATTGGTCATCTTGAGACATTCTTCCACAGCTTGCTCCAGCTTTGCATAGAGATCCTCCCAATCCTTGCCTGCACGCCGACGCTCCGGGTGCTCGGCCCTCTCGATACGTCTTTGGCTCTCGGACATGTTCTCCCCCCATCATCCAAGGACATGGTTCAAACCGTCGTGCTGATAATGACCGTCATGTGCCAGCGGCATTGCCGCTCCTGCAGCCTGTCCGTTATCTGCGAGCATCGTGTCGTCCAGGAAAAGCACCGCCTCGCTGGTCAAAGTGTTGGGGTCGAGCCCATGCAGATCGGTCCGGTGAGAAATGAGTTCCGCCTGGTAAAGCGTTTCCTGAGAATATTGGTGACCGCCCACATAGGTCTTCCCGAGGGAATCCAGATCGATGATCCCGGCGGTATTGATGAGGTGGTTGCCACCCGTCGAAATCGACCACGTCGCACCCGGGTTCGGATGAACCGCGTTCATCGCGAGCTCGATCTGATCGCTATCCCCCATGATGGTGGTCTGCTTGACGTAATTGACGTTTACGTAATCACCGCTGATATACAGGACGCGAAGTCCGCCAAGACCGGCGAATGCCGAATCCGTCAAGACGCCGGAAGGCATATGAAGGCCGCCTCCGGCCAGATCGTCCATTGCCTCACGATATGCGTCCGGCAAACCGGAGAAGCGGTCGCCGGCGCCGATATTGTAGATCTGCGCCTGGTTCCAAAGAAGGTTGCCGGAGGTTGAAACCGTGCCGGTACCGGTCGTCGAGAAATTGGAGGTCGTGCCGACCACGTCGTTGTCGAGCAGGACGTTCGTCTGGTGGATGATGTTTGCGTCGTAGATCGAACCGCCCACGATCATAAGATCGTAGGTCCTGGCCAGTTCGAGGATCGATATGTGGTTGACGCTGGTATTGCTGCCGGCCGTCACGTTTATGGTGGCGCCGCTTGCAGAAAGGACACCGACATCGTTGTCGGTCATGAACACGTATTGTTCGAGCCAGTTGGTGATCGTCAGGTCACCTTGAATGGTCGTCACCGCCCAGGCTGAGGGGAAACCTCCGCTTGGCGCGTTCGCATGCGACGTATCAGCCGAAGGATCCGTCCGTTGGAAGCTTGCGATGTTAAAAACTTCGTTCGGACCGTCATTGTTGATGAGGCTGTTGATCGTCCCGGCAAGCGTGTCGTGATCCTGAATGACGTTGGTCTGAATGATCGCGTTGATTTCGATATGGTCGCCGGCGACTGCGGTGACCGTTGCTCCGGTCCATAGGTTCTTGACGACCGCTTCGTTGACGACGGTGTTGTCACCGGCAACGACCGTGACCGAATTGTCGGGCGTAATCGTCCCATCCGGCGAAACGACGACATTCGTCGGCGGGCCTTTGTCCTCATCGTCGGTCTCGGCATCGGCCGTGTCGTCTTTTGCATCGGCGTCGTCTTCATCGCTGAATGAAACATAGTCCTTCAGCTTGGGCGCCTCGTCGACGAGCTCGCCGTTAACGTAGATCCCATATGTGGACGGCCCCCGACCCGCAAGATATTTCGAGACAATTTGATCTGATCGCTTGCGTCCATATGTCCGGCCTGTAGTTGCGCTCGTACATGAACGCTGGCCAAGATGGTTTCCGCGACACAGGTCCCAAACATCAAGGCGGCCTTGACGGGCCGAAGGGATCACCGGGGTATCCTGGGTCTCGGATCGATCGATCACACCATCTGTTATTATCTTGCAAGTTGTAGTGTTGCCTACACGTGATGAAGATCAGGGTACATGTGGTTTCTGCTTCCCGGTCTTCATGTGGCGCACCCGTTCAAAGCCGATGCCGATTGTGCGCTGTACGTTTCTCCGGAGACCATGAGTTTCCAAGCTATGCGCGCCATTTTGTTGGCAAGTGCGACAGCTGCCAGTTTAGGTGGCTTGCGCTTGAGCAGTTCCATCAACCAACGAGAGGCTTTTCCGGATCGCCGCGCGTGATGAATGACAGCGGTTGCTCCATTCACCAGGATAGCCCGCAGCGCTTCATCGCCGGCTCGCGTGATGCCACCGAGCCGCACCTTGCCGCCGGTCGAGTGATCCTTCGGCGTCAGCCCTATCCAAGCTGCGAACTGACGACCAGATTTGAAGAGCTCTGGAGCGGGTGTTTTCATTATTAAAAGAGCCGAACCGATTGGTCCAATCCCGGGAATGGTGTTGAGGCGTATGCTGCGTTCGTCGTTACGTTGCCATGCCTTTACCTTGGCCTCCACATCCGCAATTTTCTTCTCCAGTTCAGCGTATTCCTCGGCCTGGCTTATGAACAATTCCTTTGCGAGCTCTGGCACAGTTTTCTCAACTTGTACCCTTTCAAGCAGCATCGGAATATGTGCTAGCCCCTTAGCTGCAGAAATGCCGAATTCATTAGCGTAGCCGCGGATCGCGTTGGCGAGTTGGGTGCGGGTGGCTATCAGACGGGTACGGACGCTGATCAGCATGAGTGCTGCTTGGTCATCAACTGTCTTAACCGGAACAAACCGCATCGTTGGGCGGGCCATCGCCTCGCACAGCCCTTCGGCGTCGGCAGCGTCATTCTTGTTTCGCTTAACGTAAGGCTTGGCGAGTTGTGGCGCGATCATCTTCACCTCATGTCCAAATGAGGCGAGTAACCGCGCCCAATGATGGGAACCACCACAGGCCTCGATCGCAACGAAAGTTGGCGGGCAGGTCGTGAAGAAGTCGATCATCTCCTTGCGTCGCATTTTCTTACGCAAGACCGGCTTCTCTCCAGCATTCACGCCATGCAACTGAAAGACATGCTTTGACGTATCCATGCCAATACGAATAATCTTGTCCATGGGCGGCCCCTTTGATTGAGATCATAACAGCTCATTCTGGCACATTTCGATGCCGTTCAGGGGCCGTCCACTCCAACATCAAGCGTTTCGGACTGCGCGACGAAAATCTGGGCAGGCGTGTCATCGACCGGCGCCGTCAAATCCTCCAGCTGGGAGATGATCGAGTTCAACGTGTCGATGATCTCGACGTTCGAGCCTGGTATGTCGGGCTTGTGGATCGGCGAGAGATCGAATGCTTCCTCGGCTAGCGAAAGAACATCGGCATCGCTGATCGTCACGGGATTGAACTGATGGTCGCTGCCGCCGACGGAGAAGTAGTCATCATCCGACAGGGACGCGGCCTGCACCATGTAATTGGCAACCGAACCTACCGGCTCGATGGTCATTACCCAGGAGCCATGCCCCATGTAGAAGCCGGGAATATCGAATTCCGGGAGATGGGAGTGCACGATGATGGAGTGCGGCTCGACGGTCGGGATCAGCGGAAAGTTGTGATGTCCCTGAAACGACGGATGCCAGAGCGGCGTCGTATAGACCGGGGCTTTATAGTCGACATCGGGATCGAAGCCCAGAAACTCGAAAGGCGCCTCAAACTTCGTCGTTACGAAAGGCGCCGAATTCACGTGAGCTGCGTGGTTGTGATAGAAGAAATCCGTATAGGCATCCCGAAGCCGGGATTCCTCGATTGCCATATGGAGTAGACCGATGAAATGCGCAATTTCCTCGGTTGCCTTGTCCATGATCGTCATGACACGGACCCCTCATCCCTATGCCTGCCGGCCTTCTCAGAAAGGTGGACTGCGCAAGAGCTGCGCAGTCCGTTTCTAGTTGCTCTATGGAGCAAGGTCAGTCAGCGCCTCAGGAGGTGCCGTCGTGGCCGTCTTCGCCGATCGTCGTGCTGGTCAGATCGCCACCAACAATCGTCATGTCGATTGCGTTCTGCTGCAGGTTCGCACCCATGACGATTTCCTGGTTGAACGCGCTGGTGTCGATGGCAGAGTCAGCGGATGCATGGCTCGTGCCCGTGACGAAACCATCGTCACCGTTGCTGGAGCCCCAAGTGCCGCCAGCACCACCGTCACCACCGGCACCGGTCGCTGCAAAGCCGCCTGCGCCGCCAACAGCACCCGAACCACCGAGAGCCCAGCCGCCGAATGCTTCGCCGCCGACGCCATCGGCCCATGCACCACTGATAGCGCCGCCGCCATCACCGCTGCCTCCCCAGGCATCGCCGCCTGTTGCGTCACCGCTCGTGGCAGCTCCGCTCGCTGCAGACCCGCCTGCACCTGCGCCGCCTGCTGCACCGTCACCACCGGCGCCAGCACCGATACCGGAGCCGAAGCCTGCACCGAGGCCTGCACCAAGGGCGTCGCCGCCTGCACCGCCTGCACCGCCTGAGCCAGCAGAACCGCCAGCACCACCAGCACCACCAGCGGAGTCGCCGGCATCGCCTGCATTGTTGGCACCGCCACCGCCGGCCGTGCCGCCGTTGCCGCCGTCACCGTCGTTGAAGAGCGGGTTGATCAGGCCGAGGCTACCCATAAGGGTGCCGACGTCACCGCCGATAGAGTCGCCGCCATTGCCGGCATCGCTTGCTTCGCCGCCTTCGCTGTCACCAGCTTCGCCGCCGTTGCCGCCTTCGCCGCCGTTGCTGTTGCCGCCGTCATCGCCGTTGCCGGCAAATGCCAGGCCAGCACCGAGGCCGAGACCCAGACCAAGGCCGAGACCGAGACCGTCGCCACCGCTGCCGCCGCGTCCGCCGGTACCATTACCGCCTTCTGCGCGACCGCTGTCAGCGTTGCCGCTCTCGCCCTTGCCGCCATCGGCATCGCCACCGTCACCGGCGCCGCCTGCAGCAATGCTTGCTGCGAGGCCGCCGAGGCCGATGCCGCCGAGTGCCGCGCCGCCCATGGCATTGCCACCGTCGCCGCCATGGCCACCGCTGGCATCAGCGTCGCCGCCGCCTTCACCGCCAGCGCCACCGCCGGAAATACCGTCGGATGCGAAGGCAAGGCCGCCCTTGGATTCAGCGTCGAGCTTGAACTCGCCGTCATTGCTGACGGACGCCTTGTCGAGCTTGTCGTTGTCCTGGATATTGGCGACCTGCGAGAAAACGTTGCCGACGTCATTGCCCTGGCCGGTCAGTGCGTCGTTGAGGATGCCGTCCAATTTAATGTTGAACATGCCGTCGATAGAGCTGTCCTTCATATCGACATCGGCAAAGTCGTCATCACTCGGCATGTAATCTTTAAGATCGACACCGACATCAACCTTCACGTCCACCGTCGTGTCGCTGGTGTTTTCGTTGAAGTTGGCGTTCAGGTTGGCATTGCCGTTCCCATTGAGGTTCAGGTTGCCGTTACCATTCCCGTTCAGGTTACCGTTGCCGTTACCATTCAGGTTGCCATTGAAGTTGTCAGACTCGCTGCTCTGGTCCTGGCTCTGGTCGGAATCCTGCTGCTGCTGCTGCTGTTCTTGCTGCTGCTGCTGCTGCTCCTGGCTATCCGGATCTTCATCAACGGGATGGTTGAACGTGTTGCGTCTATCTACCATGACGATATTCCTTGTGTTTCGCGACACCAGGACCGCCCTTCATCTTTTGTGGAGGCCACTGTCCGTCGCTGATTGAAGTCAATAGTTCGCCTGTCGCGACGGAAGCGTTTCACAGCAACCGTTCGCCATATGGTTCTCGCAATGTCTGATCTTTGAAGTCCTCCCCTATAACTCCGAAGGTACTGAAGGCCTCACAATCGCGATGTTACTCGATACAAACCAACGCGAGTGTCAGCAGCCAATTACAAACCGCTTCGGAATGGGGGCCAATGTGTCCCGACTGAGCCGACATAGTAAGATGATATTTCGATTTAACTCGACCGCCCGAGGTCAGGATACGCCCTAATCGATCGTGGTAGGAGTGTAAGCAAGAAGGCGTAGGCAGATCATCGAACACCTGACCTTATTGCGGCTGAAATTCGACCTATACAGCTATAGATAAATCGAATAATCACTTTTTGTTCTTTTTTTATTTCCGAAATGGTCCTATTAATTCCGCTCATTCGATCTAATTCATAGATCGTTTGGTCTATTCTAAGTATTTTTGTCTTGGTCTACGGTTTCTTGGGGCGGGTAGGTTTTTCACAGAGGGAGGGCGAAGTCATGCAAGTACCACATAATAGGTCTCATCTTAGACGTGTGGATTTGACGGCATACGCCTCTGAACGAATGAACGTAAGTAAAAAACTGCTCTTCATTTGCTCGCCCGGCACAGTATCTGCCGCAATGGTCGCTGCAATTGAAAGTGAATTTCCCTGGTTGTCCGTTGCAACGGTCCATGACCTGCGGATGGCCTCGCTCGAGTTCGACTACCCGGTTCAGCTCGTGCTGGCGGACATGGCCTTCGCCACTGCGCTCAATTCGAACTGGGCAGAACTTTCGTCGGTCCACACCGAAGCCATGGTCGCGCTCATCTCCAACGAGGATGTCGAAACGACCGCGTCCTACCTGAATGCGCGGACGCTGGAACGGGTCAAGGGAATCGTTCCTTATAATGTCAATCTCGATGTCTTCCTTTCCGCGCTCCGGATCATCCTGAGGGGTGGGCGCTATCTCTCCATGAGTAGCATCTCGCCTCACGAGGCGCCTTCGCCGGAAGACAAGCCCGCAGCAGTCCAGCCGCCGGCGATGAGCCAGACGCGGCAGCACACGATCGAGACGTTGACGAAGCGGGAAAACGAAATTCTTGCCCGCGTCGCCATGGGGAACCAGAACAAGATCATAGCGGCGGCGCTCGGTCTCTCCGAGCACACGGTGAAGATTCACATCCACAACATCATCACCAAGCTCGGCGTTCACAATCGAACCGAGGTGGTCGCTCGATATTTCGAGTACAAGCGCAAGGATTTCGGTCATGCAAGACACGACACGAACCCTCGGCAAGACACCGAGCCGTTCTCCGGCGACGAATACTAGCCTTCGCGCCATCCTTCTTCTGATCGGCCAGCTGAACTACACGTGGACCAACACCGAAAGCCTGTTGATCCACATGATCGCCGGTCTCGCCAAAGTGGACAAGGAGACCGCGATCGTCATTTTCCTGACGTTGAACACCACGCGAGCGCGCATCGACATGGTCGAGCGATTGAGCAAGATGCAGAAAACCACACAGGCTTGTCGCAACGACGTCCTGGACGCGACCCGGCGTCTTTCGGAAGAGGCGAAGCTGCGGAACAAATACAATCACTGCATCTATTCATTCGATCCCGATAGCGGCCTTGGCCTGACCCAGTCGATGCGGATCTTCGAGAGCCGGGACGAGATCAAATACGGGAAGATCGATAAACTCGACGGTGCAGAGATGAAGCGCATTCAAGGCAGTATAGATGCGCTCGTCTCCATCAATCATACATTCTGGGATATCACGACGAGGTACGGCTTCCCTCGATAACCGAGCTTGCTATGCCGGCAGGGCTATGGGCCCTACAGCTGCGATGACATTCATCGTCGCCGTACGTCGTTGAAAATAGGAAAAGCCCTGTGTTCGATACGGTATTAGGGCTCGCGTCGGTCCGCCAGGACGCGAGCCCAACCGCACTCGAAACATACCGGCCCAAAGTAGGATTGATCAGTCATCAGCACCGCCCTACTTGGCGAGATATTATCGTGCGCAGATTTATTCTATACTAGGAGATACGATCTACTCCATTTTATCTATGTCTGCGCTGTCTGATGATGAGTGGCCCGCCTTGCACTCCACTTCAACAAAGCGCGCGGATGAGATCTGCTAACACCTCGCCCAAGTGTACAATCTGAACCGTCAAGCCGCTTTCATCGACGATCGCGATCGCGTTCACATGAATTTCCTCTTCGATAAGAAGAGCTTCAAGGGCTATACTTTGAAATACCGCAAAAGTTTCGCGAATAGCGCCTTCCACTGAAGGTAAATCTAATCCGACAACATCGTGAATAACATTTCCGCCTTCATAAAGATTGAAAAAGAACTTCAATTTCCGACCCCTCTAAACCTTAAGATTAAGCCTTTTCGGTTAACACCCGCATACTCCTAAAGTTACCTGGGGGGGTCAATTTAGCCATAAGAGGTAGGTTGCGCAGAACCTCAACCAAGAGGGTGAGCACGGTTATCATTTGGGTTTGATCGATCTTTGCGTAAGACGACACTCATTTTCAAAAAGACATTTTGGATAAAAGACTTAGCGCGCCTGTGGCGACGCGCATTGATTGAGAGCAAATCGGCAATCGGGGCAGCGGTTAAACTGTGGATTCCGCGAAGGCGGAAGGCCCCTGTGGAAATCAATTCAGAGCACTGGTTTCGGCAACGGCTTCCAATTCGGATCCGGCCAGACGAAGGGATTTTCCCCCTGCTTTGGATTGGTCTGGGAGAAGAAGCCGCGGCAGTGGCCAATCTCGTTCTGGTCACTTGTGAGGCTCCAGTAAGTCCGGCAAACTTTCTCGACGATCACCTGCCGGCATTCCTGCATGCTGGGCTGATGTGCGCGCTCTTGTGCCATGAAATCGCGGGTCACCGACCAGGCAATCGCCTGCAATTCCTTGGCAAGCGCTGGCGGCACCGTCGGCGGAGCTGCAGCGCCTTCGGGTGACTGGTGATATATTGACGCATAGTGGACGGCGGCCATGAAATAGATACCGGCGTCGGTCAGGTGAACATCGTCCCGAAATATCTTGTCAAGTTTCTGCTGTGTAGCGCCCGAGATGCCGGCGACCTTGCCATCCAGAACCTTCTCGACCAACGCCACGAGCGCCGTACCGGCTGGCACGACGGAAATGTTGGCGGGACGGTTTTCCGCCGTTAGCGTGAGCCGAGCCTTTTCGGTGATGCATTGCCAGACCGTGGAGGCGCCCTTTTCGTGTTCGATCCAGGCCGCCGGATCGTTCTTGTCCATACCAAGCCAGCTGTGCACATACAGAGTTCTACCCTTTGGGTTGCTGTCCAGCAGCCGGTCATGGAAATGGCGCAGATAGCCTATTGCGTTCTCCCAGATGATGGCACCAAGCACGCTATGGCCCTCTGCAAGAACCAGAGTGTCGTAAGGCTGCCCAGTTCCGATTTTGGCGGGCTGGCGAAGCTCCTTGATGACATTCATCCCTTCGCCGTTGCGGTTCTTTCCGTAGCTATAACCGTCCCAGCGGTCACTTTCCGCATCACTCCCGCGGGTACGAACCCTGACCGGTGAACCGATGACGATCTGCTCCTCCCAGGCGATCCTCTTGCCTTGGCTTTTGGCGATCAGTTCGACCCATTCAGGCAGGGGATTATCGATCAGGCTATGGCCGCTGAAGAGAACCTGCGCCGAATTTATTGTCTCGGCCGCGGGCGAGGTGCTTTGCGCCTGCGCGCCGACAGGCAGCAACAAAACGAGGCCAACGGCGATAAATCGGCGGCATGTGATCGATAGGGTCAGATGCATAGGCACTCCGGGTTCTTCCATGTCTCTCCACACGGACGATACACGGTCGATCCCTACACTATCATCCTGCCCGAAAGACGTAGGACGAAGCATCTTGAGATCCTGAACGTCCATCAAAAGCATAAGTGGGCAAGCGCAGAGACGTCGGCCTAGTATAATCGGAACAAACCCGCGAGGCCCGCGATGCAGATGCGCACGATCGACATGAACTCCACATCGACGATCAGCTTGATCATCCCGGTACATAACGAAGAGGCGGCGATTACGCCTTTTCTGGAAGCCATTCGGCAAACCATCGATCCGCTGCGCGACGACGGAATCCTGTTCGAATTCATCTTTATCAATGATGGCAGCAAGGATAGCACACTCGATTGCCTTATCGAGGCGCAACGGAACGAGCCGCGCCTGCGGATCATCGATCTATCGCGCAATTTCGGCAAAGAGGCTGCAATGACGGCCGGGCTGGACGCCTGCCAGGGCGATGCCGCGATTCCGATCGATGTCGATCTGCAGGATCCTCCGGTAGTCATTCCGGCCCTCATTGCCAAATGGCGCGAGGGTTTCGATGTCGTGCTTGCCAAGCGCGCAAACCGCTCCAGCGACAGCTTCCTGAAGCGAAACACGGCGGCGATGTTCTATCGTCTGCACAATATGATCGCCTCGCAGGAAATCCCGCAAAACGTCGGCGATTTCAGGCTTATCGACCGGCAAGTAATCGATGCGCTGAAACAATTGCCGGAACGGCGACGCTTCATGAAGGGCCTGTTTGCCTGGGTGGGCTTCAACACCGCCGTGGTGGAATATGTACGCGAGACGCGTGTTGCCGGCTATTCGAAGTTCTCCGGATGGCGGCTTTGGAATCTCGCGCTGGAAGGCATTACATCCTTTTCCAGCGTGCCGTTGGAAATCTGGACCTATGTCGGCGCCTCGATTTCGGTTGCATCGTTCGGTTACGGGCTGCTGACCATTTTCAAGACACTCTACTTCGGGGTCGAAGTTCCAGGCTATGCGTCGCTATTGGTCAGCATGCTGTTCCTGGGGGGCATTCAGCTGATAGGGATCGGCATCCTCGGCCAGTATCTCGGACGCGTTTATGCGGAGATCAAAGGGCGGCCGATCTATATCGTGCGCCGTGATCTGACCGCGGAAGTCCCGCAAGACAACCTGATCCCGATCGGCCGCACGCCGCGCCGCCGTCGCGCGACGACGTAAGCACCAGGATGGACGCGCTCAAACAGCCGATACCGACGCAACCAGCCGGGACGATGCTCTACGGCTTATAGGCCAAGCACAGGAAGCAGTAACGCTGGCTATTTCGTCCGTAAATTGGAGATGCATATGCAATAAAGCTCGGCCGAAACGCCGAGCTTTATTGCATATTTCTGCTTTTCCGAAAAGAACGACGGCTACCGTCAGACCTTCTGCAAAAGTCCGGTCAGATATTGACCGTATTCGCTTTTGCCGAACTTCTTGCCGAGGCCTTCCAGCTGCTCGTCGTCGATATAGCCCTTTGCGCCAGGCGACTTCTTCCGGGCTGCAGATTTTAATGCCCTGCCTCTTCTGCAGCGTGCCCACGAAATTGCTGGCGTCCAGGAGACTGTCCGGAGTTCCGGTATCCAGCCAGGCATAACCACGGCCCATCTGCTCGACGCTGAGTTTGCCGCGCTCCAGATACGTCCTATTGACGTCGGTGATTTCAAGCTCGCCACGCGCAGATGGCTTCAGGTTGGCAGCAATATCCACGACGTCACTGTCGTAGAAATAGAGCCCGGTCACGGCCCAGTTGGATTTCGGCACCTTGGGCTTTTCCTCTATCGAAACCGCCCTCATGTCCTGATTGAACTCGACGACGCCGTATCGTTCGGGATCGGTGACGTGGTAGGCGAAAACCGTCGCGCCCGTGGGCCGTGCAGCGGCATTCTCGAACAGGTCCGTCATGCCGTGACCGTAGAAGATATTGTCGCCGAGGACGAGGCACGACCGGTCCGAGCCTACGAAATCCGCTCCGATAATGTAGGCCTGGGCGAGCCCGTCCGGCGAAGGTTGCGCGGCATAGGAGATCGAGATCCCCCAGGCTGAGCCATCGCCCAACAGCCGCTGAAAGCTCGGCAATTCATGAGGCGTGGAAATGACCAGAACGTCGCGTATTCCCGCGAGCATCAACGTCGATAGCGGATAGTATATCATCGGCTTGTCGTAGACTGACATCAGTTGCTTCGATGTCCCAAGCGTCATCGGGTGTAGCCGTGTGCCGCTTCCGCCAGCGAGAATGATGCCCTTCATCTTCAATATTGCTCCTCGATTGCCGATCGTTTCACTGTGTCCTTGATGAGGATTTTCTTCAAAACCGTAGCCGTCGCGGTTCGCCATTCGGGAAGCACGACACCATGAATATTGGCGAGCTTCGAACAGTCGAGCCGGGAATTTGCCGGCCGCTTGGCAAGCGTCGGATATTCGGCCGCAGAGATGCGGTCGACGAGGACACTCATGCCACCGAGCCGCGCCAACTGCGCGAAGATCTCGGCCGCAAAGTCTGCCCAGCTTGCGTACCCTGCCCCTGCCATATGGAAAATGCCGCGCAGTTCCGGCGCATCGCTGCCGAGAAGGTTCATCGCGACGGCGAGTATACCGTCTGCAATATCAAACGCCGATGTCGGATTGCCGAACTGGTCATCTACGACACTCACCTGGTCGCGGTTCTCGGCAAGCATAAGCATTGTTTTCAGGAAGTTTTTTCCGAATGGGCTGTAGACCCAGGCTGTCCTCAGGATCGCGAGATTTGCCGTAGCGGCCGTGACCGCTCTTTCCCCGGCAAGCTTGGAACGGCCATAGGCGTTGATCGGTGCTGCCGGATCGCTTTCGACGTAGGGGGTTGGTTTCTGGCCATCGAAAACGAAGTCCGTGGAAATGTGCACGACCGGCACGCCCAGAGACTTCGCCGTAGCCGCGATGACGCCTGCGGCCTGCGCATTGATGACAGTGGCCGCCTCTTCGTCCTTCTCGGCCTTGTCGACCGCTGTGTACGCTGCGGCCGAAACGATGATATCGGGGGAAGCTCGCCGAAGAGCCGCTTCCAGCCGGTCTGGAGCGGAAAGGTCAAGTTCCGGGCGGCCGAGCGGAATGATCTCGAATCGCTTATCGAACTTGCCACGCTCCAGCAGAGACAGCACGACCTGACCTTCACGGCCGGTCACAACCATACGTCTGCGGTTTTCGGTCATGCTACAGCCTGCTGGCTACCGTGCAGGAGCCCAAGGCGCGCTCCGCCGTAACCTTTTCTCAATGGTTGCCACCACCACTCGTTTTCCAGATACCAGCGAATGGTCTTTTCGATGCCGCTGTCGAAGTTCTCCTGCGCCTTCCATCCGAGTTCGTTTTCAAGCTTCGTCGCGTCGATGGCGTAACGGGCGTCGTGTCCGGGCCGGTCCGTGACATAGGTTATCAGACGGGCATACGACGTCTCTTGCGGGCGAATGTCGTCCAGGAGTTCGCAAATCCGCGTCACGACCTCAATGTTGCGCCGTTCATTGCGGCCGCCAACATTATAGGTCTCGCCCACCCGGCCGCGCTCTGCGATGATATTCAGCGCGCGAGCATGATCCTCGACATAAAGCCAGTCGCGAACATTGGCGCCGTTGCCGTAGACTGGCAGAGGTTTGCCCTCCACGGCATTCAGGATCATCAGCGGGATCAGTTTTTCAGGGAAATGATAGGGGCCATAGTTGTTGGAGCAGTTGGAGACCACGACCGGAAGGCCATAGGTTCGCGCCCAGGCTTTGGCGAGATGATCCGATGCGGCCTTGGTTGCCGAATAGGGTGAACTCGGGTCGTAAGGTGTGTCCTCGACGAACAGGCCATTCTCTCCGAGAGAGCCGTAAACTTCGTCGGTCGAGACATGCAGAAAGCGGAACGATTGCTTTCTGTCAGGCTCCATCGTCATCCAATATTGCCGGGCACATTCCAGCATATTGAAAGTGCCGATCACGTTGGTGTCGATAAAGTCCTTGGCGCCGGTGATCGACCGATCCACATGGCTTTCAGCCGCAAGATGCATGATGCGGTCCGGGCGAAAGCTCTCCAAAGCCTCAGCGATTGCGGCGCGGTCGCAGATATCCGCCTTGAGGAAACGATAGCTGGAATGATTTGACACCGCGACAAGCGAGGTCTCCGTGCCGGCATAGGTCAGCTTGTCGACGTTAAGCACGTCGTGTCCTTCGTCCAGGATCAGGTGGCGAACGAGTGCCGAACCAATGAATCCGGCGCCGCCGGTGACCACGATACGCATACTAATCTCACTCCTTGGTCACGCCTCGACAGGCGCCGGGGCATAGGTAAAGACGTCCCCAAGATCTCTTAATAGCGGTTGTTTCTGATCCTTTTCTGAAACAATCGCCTTGTCGGGCGATACAGGCCATTCAATGCCGATGGCAGGATCGTTCCACAGAAGGCCACGGTCATGCGCAGGGCTGTAATAGTCCGTCACCTTGTAGCTGACGACGGTATAGGGTTTGAGCGTGCAGAAACCGTGGGCAAATCCCGGAGGTACCCACAACTGATGGGCGTTTTCTGCCGAGAGTTCTTCGCAGACGAATTGGCCATAGGTTGGTGATCCGGTACGGATATCCACCGCAACGTCAAGTAACGCTCCATGGATACACGAAACGAGCTTGCCCTGCGCTCGTGGATCAACTTGGAAGTGAAGACCTCTTATGGTCCCAACCTGAGCAGACATCGATTGATTATCCTGGACGAAATCGAAAGTGCCGATATTGTTCCAGAAAAAATCTTTTCGAAAAGTCTCCATAAAGTATCCGCGTACATCGCCTAATTTGGTAGGCGATATAAGCCTGACACCTGCAATAGCGGTTGATTGAAATATCATTGCTGCTCCGAACCGATTATACTGCGGTATAATTCCGATCGATGTCGCTCTATTTCCCGTCAAACACAGTGTGGCAGCAAGAGAGCATGCCGTAAAGCCGGCAAGTCGTGACCTCCGATATTATGTTAAAGCACACGATTTTGGCGCTGCATAGACGATAAAATATGACATTTTTACTCTTGTTTTTATCTGCCACGGAGGGCTATACCGCGGCAGCCCGGCACGGACTTAGTGCGGGCTCTACGAATAGGAAGATCCTCGTGACCGCTTTGAAATCCCGCCTGACCATCTCCGGTCTTGTCGCCCTGCTCGGGCTTGTCGCAACCCCGGCATTATCGGCTCCCACGCAATATCCGCTTACGCTCGACAATTGC
Source organism: Neorhizobium sp. (assembly GCA_965227625.1). Taxonomy (GTDB): domain Bacteria; phylum Pseudomonadota; class Alphaproteobacteria; order Rhizobiales; family Rhizobiaceae; genus Neorhizobium. Next base: position 25,703 of record CBDDGK010000002.1, read on the forward strand.
GGCGCCAAGGTCACGATCCAGAAGGCCCCGGCACGCGCCGTCGGACTCGGTCAGAACAGCGCGGAAATCATGCTGCTGCTCGGCCTTGAGGACAGGATGGCGGGAACAGCGTTTTGGCCGAGCAAGGTCCTGCCGCAGCTCGCCGAAGCCAATGCCAAGGTCAAGCTCCTGACGGTCGAGTTCCCGACCTTCGAGGCCATCCTCGCCCAGAACCCGGATTTCGCGGCAGCCGCGCTGCCGAGCCTGATCGGACCGACCAGCAAGGTGGCCAAGCGCGAAGACTTCGACAAGGTCGGTGTGCCGAGCTACATTTCGCCGAGCACGTGCCTCAGCACCGAAAAGGTCAAGAACGAGTACGGTAGCCGCGACCAGCTCTGGAACATGGATCTGCTCTACAAAGAGATCGACGAGCTTTCGCAGATCTTCGACGTGGCCGATCGCGGCCAGGCGTTGATCGCCGATTTCAAGAAGCGCGAAGCGGCGCTGCGCGCCGGCGTATCCAAGGATGGCAAGCAGCTTTCCTACGTTTTCTGGTTCTCCAGCCAGTCGCCGTCCGCCGATGCCTATCTCGGCGGCAAGAACGCCGCCTCCGGCTTCATTGCCGACCTACTGGGTGGCAAGAACGCGGTGACCGCCGAAGCTGAATGGCCGACGCTCGGCTGGGAAAGCATCATCGCCGCCAATCCCGATGTCATCGTCGTCGCCAATCTCGATCGCAACCGCTGGGAACTCGACAAGCCGGAAGCCAAGATCAAGTTCCTGAACACCGATCCCGCCGTCAGCCAGATGCCGGCCGTCAAGAACAAGGCGATCGTCGTGATGGACGGCCAGGCGATGAACCCCACCATCCGCACGATCTATGGCGCGGAACAGGTGGCTGAACAGCTGAAAGCCATCGGCCTGATCAAGTGACGGCTTATCAACGCCCTTTGCAGCAGGTCGCCGCCTTTGGCGCCCTGCTCTTCGCGTCGTTCGCGGCGATCGGATTTGTTGTCGCCATCAGTGTCGGGATCGGCGATCTGCCGATCCCGCTTTCGACGACATTTGCCGCTGTCACGAACAAGCTGGGCTGGACCGCGGTCGGACTGAACCGCATCCATGAAACGGTGATCTGGGATTATCGCCTCAGCCGTGCGCTCGTCGCCGCCTTCTGCGGTGCAGGATTGGCCTTGTCCGGCGCGATCATGCAGTCATTGCTGCGCAACCCTTTGGCAGAGCCTTATGTGCTCGGCATTTCCGCTGGAGCCTCCACGGGCGCGGTCGCCATCGTCATTCTCGGTGTCGGTGCAGGCGCGGTATCGCTGTCTGCGGGCGCATTCGCGGGCGCGTTCGCCGCCTTCTTCTTCGTTGCATTGCTTTCCAACGGCACACGCGGTGGGGCCGACCGGACGATCCTCGCAGGCGTGGCCGCCTCGCAGTTGTTCAACGCAGCGACATCCTATGTTGTGACTACATCCGGCAATGCCCAGCAGGCGCGTGACGTGATGTTCTGGCTGCTCGGCAGTTTCGGTGGCGTTCGCTGGCCGGAATTCATGCTGGTCTCGATAGTCGTCGGTTTCGCTCTGATCGTCTGCCTCTTCTATGCCAGAATTCTCGATGCCTTCGCCTTTGGCGACGAGGCGGCGGCTTCGCTCGGTGTGAATGTCGGACGGGCCCGCATCACGCTCTTCGCCCTGACTGCAATGATGACGGCGACGATCGTCAGCATGGTCGGCTCGATAGGTTTTGTCGGGCTCGTGGTGCCGCACGCGGCGCGATTTGTCGTCGGGCCGCTCCATATCCGGCTGCTTCCGGCCTGCGCCGTCGTCGGCGCCATCTTCATGGTTCTCGCCGATATCGCGTCACGCGCCCTGATTCCGCAGCAGGTGCTGCCGATCGGCGTCGTGACGGCGCTGGTGGGCGTCCCTTTCTTCTCCGTCATCCTCTACCGGTTCCAGCGCGCATCATGAGCATCAAGGCCGAAAACCTCGTCTGGAAGATTGGCAAGAAGACCATTCTCGATGGCGTTTCCTTTGAAGCAAAGCCGGGCAAGATGCTTGGACTTCTCGGTCCGAACGGATCGGGTAAGACGTCGCTACTGCGCCTTCTCGCCGGCCTGAAGCGACCGCATTCCGGCGATATCTCACTCGACGGGAAGACCATCGGCAGCATTTCTCGCCGCACGATCGCGCAACGCGTCGCTTTCGTGGAACAGCACGCCACGACCAACGCAAATCTCAAGGTCCTCGACGTGGTCAAGCTCGGGCGTTTTCCGCACCGCTCGATGTTCTCCGGCTGGACACGTGCCGACGAGCAGGCCGTCGAGCAGGCGCTTGAGCGCGCCGGCATGATCGATAAGCGGAATGACGGTTGGCAGAGCCTTTCCGGCGGTGAAAAGCAGCGCGCCCATATTGCCAGAGCATTGGCTCAGTCGCCGAAGGAGCTCATCCTCGACGAACCGACCAATCATCTCGACATACAGCACCAGATCAGCCTTATGCGGCTCGTCTCCAGCTTGCCGATCACCAGCATCATCGCGCTGCACGATCTGAATCATGCAGCCATGTTCTGTGATGAGCTGATCGTCATGCAACGGGGCAAGATCGTCGCCTCTGGTGCACCGGAGAACGTCATCACCCAAGAAGTCCTGAAAGAAGTCTTCTCGGTGGACGCACGCGTCGAGACTTCATCTTATCATGCGAAGCCGCATATTCACTATCTGCGGTGACCGGCGCTAAACCGCTTTCGCGCCGGCAAACCCATTCTCCAGATCCGCGATGAGGTCGCGCACGTCCTCCAGCCCGATCTGCAGGCGCAAGACCGGTCCGCCGGCGGGCGGCGGGGTTACTTTGCGGTCGAACAGGTTGACGTGCAGCGCAAGGCTCGGAAAACCGCCCCAGGAGTATCCGAGTCCGAACAGGTTCAGCCCATTCAGAAAGGCTTGTGCCTTGCGCTTGTAGTCTTGCTTGCTATCGACTTTCAGCACGAAGGAGAAGATACCGCTGGCGCCCTTGAAGTCGCGTTTCCAGATCTCATGCCCGGGAAAGCTCGGCAAAGCAGGATGCAGCACCTGCGCCACCTCGTCCCTGCCCTCCAGCCATTTGGCAATGGCAAGCGCACTTTCCTGATGCCGTTCCAGGCGAACCCCCATCGTCCGCAGCCCGCGGAGAACCTGATAGGCATCATCCGGCGCACCGCAGATACCGAGCGCGCCGTTGGTGTCCTTCAGTCTCGGCCAATGCTCTACATTGGCTGAAACCGTTCCCATCAGAACATCCGAATGACCCGCCGGGTACTTGGTGACGGCTTGAATGGAAATGTCGACGCCGAAATCGAGCGGTCGGAAGTAGAGCGGCGTCGCCCATGTATTGTCCATGGTGACAACAGCGCCATGCCGATGCGTAACGTCGACAATGGCCGGGATATCCTGCATCTCGAACGTGTTCGATCCCGGAGCTTCGGTGTGGACAAGCTTCGTATTCGGGCGGAACAGCGCTTCTATGCCCGCTCCGATCATCGGATCGTAGAACTCGACCTCGACACCGAACCGGGCCAGCATCGTCTCGCAGAAATGCCGGGTCGGGCCGTAAACGGAATCGACCACAAGTGCATGGTCGCCGGGAGACAGATACGCAAGAAAGGCGATCGTCACGGCCGCCAGACCGGAAGGCACCAAAATGGTTCCGGCCGCGCCTTCCAGCTCATTGATCGCATCACAGAGCGCGTTCGTCGTCGGCGTTCCGCGCGTGGCATAGGTATATTTCTGGGCGTGCGTATCCATGACCTCGGCGCTCGGAAACAGAACGGTCGATGCCCTGACGGGCGGCGGATTGATGAAGCCGTGATAGTCGAACGGATCGTATCCGGCGCGAACGAGCTGAGTGTTGATCCCGAGTGAGCTCAACGGCTTGCGGTCTTGGGTCATGCAAATGCTTTCCAGGTGTCGAGCGGATCACGGGCGAGCGCCGGCTTCCAGCCGAGCGCGGGCGCAATCCTCGTCGCGAAATCGGTGATGATCTGGACGTATTCTTCCAGAGCGAATTCGTAGGGCAGTTCAAGCCGAAGCTCGCTCACCTGCGGGAGGACACTATCGGCCAGCAGCCTTTCGATGATCTCGTCGGAGCTGCCCACCAGATCACGGCTGAACAAGGTGCGGCGCGGCCCTTGTGGGGCAAGTGTTCGCTCATGTCGGCTTGCGGCATAGTCGCGGTACTTTTCCCGAGTCCTGCTGTCAGCGCTGTCGGTCGGCACGATCACCCGGCCTGCAGCAACCCGCGGATTGCGGCCTGCTGGCAGGACCGCGCGATAGGCCGCCAGCTGTTTTGCCTGGGCGTCGAAGAAGCCGTCGGAAATGTCCCCGGACGTGAGGCTTCCGATCATCAGGTTGAGGCCGGTCCGGCCAGCCCATTCCGACGATCGAAGCGAGCCACCGCCATACCAGACACGATCGCGCAGACCTTTCGCAAAGGGCTGAAGGCGAGCCTGCTGGCGGTTGCCCGGCGAAATGACATAGGTTTCCCCATTGCCGAGATAGCTGCCTTCGAGATTGCCGAGCAGACGTTCGACGCGGGCATAGGAAAAATCGAAGCTCTGCCAGTCGCCATCGAACACGAGCGGCGCGACGAGTTCGGCATGCAGTGGCGGCCCGGCGCTGACGCCGACATTAAGCCGGCCGCCGGACAGCGCGTCCGCGATGGAAAGGTCTTCGGCAAGCCGGAACGGGCTTTCATAGCCAAGCTGAATCACAGCCGAGCCGAGCTCGATGCGTTTCGTGCGTTGGCTGGCGGCTGCAAGGAAGACCGGCGCGGAAGAAACGCCGTGTTCAAGATGCCGCTGGCGCACCCAGCCGCTATTGTAGCCCAAATCCTCGCCCGCTTCGAAAAGCTTGAGCGAGGCTTCGAGCCCACTGGCAGGGTCATCGTCCGGATAATTTCCTGGAGTGAGAAAGCCGATATGGCGAATGTTGAGCGATGGTGATGTCATGATTTTGCGACTGTCACGAGGAAAACGGGCCGCAGCACCGCTGCGGCCTTGGGATATGAGCGATCAGCTTTTCGGCAGGCCGGGCGGATTGGTCTGGGATTCAGGCAGAGCCTCTTCGGAAAGCTGCCAGCGGGCGAGAAGCTTGGCGTAGGCGCCACTCTTGATCAGGTCGTTTGTTGCAAGCGTCAGCGCAGCGGCGAGACCGGAACCCTTGCGGGTCGTGATCGCAACGTCCGAGCGCTCCGGCCAACCTGCAGACAGCGTGCCGACGCGACGGATATTTTTGTCTCGGGCCGCGATATAGACGAGTTGGGCATGCGGCTGGACGATGACATCGACGCGGCCGGAACGCAGCGCGACAAGCCGGGCGGCATCGTCGTCGTGATAGAGAAGTTCGATCGGCTTCAGGCCGGCCTTGACGTTCTCTTCGCTCCATTTCAGCAAAATGCGCTCCTGATTGGTGCTGGCGCCAACCGTGATGCGCAGGCCCGCAGCATCCTTCGGCTCCTTGATCTCCTTGACGGGGCTATCGGCCTTGACGAAGAAGCCATGCAGGCCCTGGCGATAGGTGGAGAAGTCGAACTTTTCCTTGCGCAGTTCCGTCACGCCGACATTGGAGATCACGGCATCGTATTTGCCGGAGACGAGGCCGAGCGGCCAATCCGCCCAGGCGACCGGGACGATTTCGAGCTGAAGGCCGAGGCTGTCGGCGATCGCCAGCGCATATTCCGGATCGGCGCCGACGACGGTCTTGGCGTCTGTGGCGTAGGTTGCGAGCGGCGGGCCGCCGGGAGACACGGCGACGGTGAACTTGCCCGGCGTCGTGAACTTGAAATCCTTCGGGATCGCAGCAATCGCCGCCGGGTCTCTTTCAGCGCGGATGCGGCCGGGCTGATCGGGTGAGAGGTCGAAGATATCGGCGGCATTTGCGGCGGAGAGCCCGAGCGCGGAAGCCAAAAGGCTTGCGGCAACAAGGCCGATCGTTTTTCTGAAGATAGACATGGTGGCTTCCTGTTTTATGAAAAGGGTGCGGGCAGAGAGGGAAAAGCCCGCACCAAAAGGCTTATTTCTTCGGCAGACCGGGCGGGTTGGTGCGCGATTCCTTGATTGCCTCGGCGGAAAGGTTCCAGCGCCCCAGGGCCTTGGCGTAATTTCCGTTCTTGATCTGCTCATTGAGCGCGACGGTGATGGCATCCGCCAGTCCGGATCCCTTCTTGGTGGCGACGGCGATTTCTGCCGTCTGCGGCCAGCCGCCCGAGAAGCCACCAACGAACTTGGTGGTCTTTTCTTTGGCAGCCTTGAAGGCGGAAGTGGCGTTCGGGCCGAGATAGGCGTCCGCGCGACCGGACTGAAGGGCAACATCGAGCACCGCTTCGTCGTCGTAATATTGAACTTCGCTTGCGGGCAGGCCCTTCGCCTTGTTAGCCTCGATCCAACGGAGCAGGATCTGCTCCTGGTTGGTGCCGGAGGAGACGATCACCTTGAGGCCGGCAACATCTTCCGGCTTCTCGATCTTGGCGACCTTGCTGTTCAGCGGCACGTAGAAGCCGATCAGGTCGTTGCGATAGGTCGAGAAATCAAACTTCTCCTTGCGCTCTTCCGTCACGGTGATGTTGTGGATCGCCGCGTCAAAGCGACCCGAGACGGTTCCGAGCGGCCAGTCGGCCCAGGCAACCGGCACCAGTTCCAGTTGCAGGCCGAGGCTATCGGCGACGAGCTGCGCAACGTCCGGCTCGCTGCCGATCGGTGTCTTGTTGTCGTTTGCGTAAGCGCCGAAAGGCAGACGACCGGGCACGGCGGCGACCGTGAATTTGCCGGGCGTCACGAACTTGTAGTTCGCCGGGATCAGCTTGGCTGCCGCCTCGACCTTTTCGACCCTGACCCTGCTTTTCTGCTCGGGCGAGAGATCGGCCTCCTGCGCATGGGCCGCCGTGCCGAAGAACCCTGAAAGCGAGAGAAGGCCGCCGAGAGAAAGACCAAGAAGCTTGGACTTGTGGGACATGCTGGGTGTTTCCTTGTTTATGGTTGCTCAGAGGACTTTGGCGAGGAATTCGGCCGTGCGCGGATGGTCGGGCCGGTTGAAGACCTTGTCCGGCACGCCGATTTCGAGGATGCGGCCCTGTTCCATGAAGACGACGAGGTCGGAGACTTCGCGGGCAAAGCCAATTTCGTGGGTGACGATGATCAGCGTCGTGCCGGAACGGGCGAGTTCCTTGATGACGTCGAGCACTTCGCCGACCAGTTCGGGATCGAGCGCCGAGGTCGGCTCATCGAACAGCAGGACCTTGGGCTTCAAAGCGAGCGCACGGGCGATTGCGACACGCTGCTGCTGACCGCCGGAAAGCTGGCGCGGATAAGCATTCGCTTTCTCGGCAAGGCCGACGCGGGCAAGCAGGTCGAGCGCTTCAGCCTCTGCCTGTTCACGCGGGATGCGGCGCACCGTGACCGGCGCCTCGATAACGTTTTCCAGAACGGTAAGGTGCGGGAAGAGATTGAAATTCTGGAACACCATGCCGACTTCGACGCGGCGCTTCAGGATGTCCTTTTCCTTCAGCTCATAGAGCGTCTCGCCATCCTGTCGGTAACCGATGAGCTCGCCGTCGATGGCGATGAAGCCGTCGTCGACCCGCTCAAGATGGTTGATCGAGCGCAGCAGCGTCGACTTGCCGGAGCCGGATTGGCCGAGAATGGCGGTGACGCTACCCGCCGGAATGGAAAGCGTGACATCGTTCAGGACCTTCAACTGGCCGAAGCTTTTCGAAACGCCATGGATAGTCACTTCGCCGCCGCGGGTTCTGAGCGGTGCGACGTCCGTTCGGCGGGCGACAGGCTTTGTGACCGGTTCCGTTGCCTTCGGTGCGATTACGACCTGCGGCACAAAGCGGCGATAAAGGCTCGAAAAGATCGACGGCGGCGGGTTGCGCAGCGCGCCGCGAGCGTAGTGCCGCTCGATATGGTGCTGGATGATCGACAGCGCCGTCAGGATAACGAGATACCAGACGGTCGCGACCATCAGCAGCGGAATGACTTCGAGATTGCGGCGGTAGATGATCTGGATCGTGTAGAAGAGTTCCGGCAGTGCGAGGATATAGACCTGCGACGTGCCCTTCGCGAGACCGATGATATCGTTGAATGCGGTCGGCAGGATGGAGCGCATCGCCTGCGGCAACACGATCCGGGATGCCTGACGGCTACGCGGCAGGCCGAGCGCCGAGGCTGCTTCAAGCTGACCCTGATCGACGGACAGAATGCCGCCACGGATGATTTCAGATGCGAAAGCTGCCTGGTTCAACGTCAGGCCGAGAACGGCGGCGGCAAATGGCGTGATGAGCTGAGTCGTATTCCAGCTGAAGAAGTTGATGCCGGTATAGGGCACGCCGACGGTGATCGTCTCGTAGAGATAACCGAGATTGTTGAGGATCAGCAGCAGCACGATCAACGGGATCGAACGAAAGATCCAGATATAGGTCCAGGAGACCCCGACCAGAAGCGGCGAGCGGGAGACGCGCGCCAGTGCCAGACCGGTGCCGAGAATGAAACCGAACAGCGCACCGAGTGCGGTCAGGAGCAAAGTGCGGCCAAGACCGACCAGAACCGGTTCGGCAAAGAACCATTCCGCGAACACATCCCAGCCCCAGCGCGGATTGCCAAGGACGGAATGGATCGTTGCGACGATAACGAGCAACGCGAAGATCGTTCCTACCGTGCGCGCAGGATAGCGCGCAGGCACGATGCGATAGTGGGAATAGTCGCCCTTGGCCGCTGTCGGTTTTGGCGGCGCGGCCGTCTGGATATCGTTGAAATCACTGGTGATCGTCATGATCGTCTCCTCACGCCGCGCCGTGCAGCGTGGCCGAGACGACAGCCCTGCTGGCCGCATAGGCGCCGAAGCCGAGCGATTTCTCGAATGGCAGCTTGCGGATCGTTTCAGGATCCGCCGTCGTGTCGAACAGCGCCGAATAGCCATTGGTGAGATAAAGGCCGACAGCCTCCGGCTGGCGGAAACCGGTCGTCAGGTAGACGCGGGAGTAACCCTGGCGAACGGCCTGTTCTTCCAACTCGATCAGAACCTTGCGCGCAAGCCCCTGCCGGCGATAGGCCGAATGGGTCCAGACGCGCTTGAACTCAACCGTCGCCGGATCTTCATGCTTCTTGAACGCACCGCCGGCGATCGCCTCACCATTGCGCAGAAGCAGGAGGAAGTTGCCGAAAGGCGGCGAGAAGACTTCCGGCGCATAGCGGTTCATCTCCTTCGTCGCGCCTTCGGCATCGTAGAAGCTGCCGTAGCGGCTGTCGTATTCGTAGGTCAGTTCGTCGATCAGTGGCTTTGCCAGCGGATCAAGCGGGGTTGTGTAGAGGAAACGATCGCTCACGGTGCTCTCCATGGATAGCTGCTGATCAGGACAGGAAGGTTTCGGCGAGCCGCACCCAGAACCGCGCGGCGGGGGCGATAATCTCGTCGTCGAAATTGTAGTGGGGGCTGTGAAGCGCGCTGCTGTCGCCATTGCCGATAAAGAGGTAGGAGCCCGGCCGCTCCTGCAGCATGTAGGCAAAGTCTTCGCTGGCGGTGCGTGGCCGAAAATCTTTGGCGACCTGCTCTAATGGGAAGTTCTCTTCTGCGACACGGCGCGCAAACCGCGTCTCCTCGGCGTGGTTGAGCACGGCGGGGAATCCGCGCCGATATTTCACATCCGCATAGGCACCAAAGCTTTCCGCCTGGGCGCGCGCCAGCGCCGGCACCCGCTCCTCCAGTTTGTCGCGGACGGCTTCCGAATAGGCCCGCGCGGTCAGCTTCAGTTCGACACTCTCCGGAATGACATTGGAAGCCGAACCGCCGTGGATGGAGCCGACTGTCAGCACCGCCATTTCGAGCGGATCGACATTGCGGGCGACGATGCTCTGCAGCGCGGTGATGAAAGAGGCGGAAGCGAGCACGGGATCGACGGCCTCGTGCGGCGCCGCCCCGTGCCCTCCCCGTCCGACGATGCGGATCAGCGCCTGGTCCACTGACGCCATCGCAGGTCCTTCAACGAAACCGAACTGGCCTGCCGGCACGCCCGGCCAATTATGCAATCCGAAGACCGCGTCGACCGGAAACCGTTCGAACAGCTTGTCCTCGATCATCTTGCGCGCGCCCGCGCCGACCTCTTCCGCCGGCTGGAAGATCAGCGTCAGCGTGCCGTCGAACCGGCCATGCTCCGCAAGATAACGGGCGGCTGCGAGCAGGATCGTCGTATGTCCATCATGGCCACAGGCATGCATGACGCCGGGGTTGCGGCTGGAATAATCCAGATTGGTGGCCTCTTCGATCGGCAGCGCATCGATATCCGCCCGGATACCGATGCGCTTGCCGCCCTGCCCCCGCCGCAAGGTCGCGACCACACCATAGCCACCAACGCCTTCCGTCACCTCGTAGCCATAAGAGACGAGATATCTGGCCACGAGCCCGGAGGTCCGCCGCTCCTGGAAGGAAAGTTCGGGATATTGATGCAGGTCGCGCCTGATGGCGACGAACTCGTCGATGGAGGCAAGGATCGCCCGTTCGGCGTCGTCGCGATGACGCGCGCCGTCAATATGGATATTCATGATCGTCTGCTTTCCGAAGGTTGGGCCACGCATCACGCGCGGCCGCTGACTTCTTCAATGCGTTATGTGCAGGACTTCAGGCTCGAGCCTTCTCGGCCGCCGGATGACCCGCCGTGTAGACGCTTTCCTTGCGCGGCAGGCCGAGATGATCCCGCAATGTCTCGCCTTCGAGATGCGGATCGAAATATCCACGCTCCTGCAGGATCGGAATGACCAGACGAATGAAATCGTCCAGACCTTCCGCAATCACCGGGAAGCCGAGGATGAAACCGTCCGCGGCTTCCTTTTCCACCCAGTCGATGAGCTTGTCGGCGATTGCCTCGGCCGTGCCGACGAAGCCTTCGCGCGGCGTTGCCGCTTCCAGCGCCGCCTCGCGCAGCGTCTGGCCCTTTTCCTTGGCGATCCGCTTGATGCGGTCGGTGGTGGAGCGGAAACTGTTCTTGCCGATATCGCCGAGTTCCGGGAACGGCGCATCGAGATCATAGGCGCTGAAATCGTGGTGATCGAAGAAGCGGCCAAGATAGGCGAGCGCGTCGTCGATGGAGATCAGGTTGCGGATGATGTTGTATTTCTCTTCCGCTTCCGCCTGCGTTTCCCCGACGATCGGGCCAATGCCGGGGAAGATCTTGACGTCATCTGCCGAACGCCCCTGCGCCACCGCTGCCTGCTTCACCCGGCGGAAGAAAGTCTGGTTTTCCTCCAGCGATACGGTGTTGGTGAAGACGGCATCGGCATGCTTCCCGGCAAGGCCGATACCCGCATCCGACGAACCCGCCTGGAAAATGACCGGCTGGCCCTGCGGCGAGCGCTGGATGTTGAGCGGACCTTCCACCTGGAAGAAGCGGCCCTTATGATCGAGCCGGTGAAGTTTTTCGCGATCGAAGAACGTGCCGCTTTCCTGGTCGCGCACGAAGGCGTCATCATCCCAGCTGTCCCAGAGACCTTTGACGATTTCCAGATATTCATGCGCCATTTCGTAGCGCAGCGAATGCTCCGGGTGCGCGCGGCTATAGTTCTTCGCAGTGCCTTCGAGCGGCGTCGTCACCGCGTTCCAGCCGGCACGACCGCCGCTGATCAGGTCGAGCGAAGCAAACTGGCGGGCGACGGTGAAGGGATCGCTGTAGGAAGTCGAGACCGTGCCCGCGAGGCCGATCTTCGAGGTGACCGTTGCCAGGGCCGAGAGGATGGTCAGGGGCTCGAAGCGGTTGAGGAAATGCGGGATCGACTTCTCGTTGATGTAAAGCCCATCAGCGACAAAGGCGAACGCGATGCCGGCAGCTTCAGCCTTCAGCGCCGTCGTCCTGAAGAAATCGAGATTGACGCTGGCATTGGCCGGGCTCTTCGGATGGCGCCAGGAATTCATATGGCCACCTGCGCCCTGCAGCATGATGCCGAAACGGATCTTCTTGGTCATGGTAATGCTCCTTCAGGAATCAGGCTGCAGCGGAAAGTGGGCGGCGGGCGAGAAGCTCAACGGATGCGAGCCGCTCGTCGGCGCTGAGCGCCGGTGGTTCGAGGATGAATTCTTCGATGCCGTGCGCTTTAGCGAGACGCGCCAGCTCCTCGTGAATGCTCTCCGGCGTACCGTGCAGCACACTCGGCTTACGCTCTTCGATGCGGTATTCCTTGGCGCCAGCTTGCTTTGCAAATTCCTCCGCCTGTTCCCAGCGGCCGAGGCTGACGGACTGGCCGTTGTCGAGAAAGACCTTGTAGATCTTCAATTCCGAGATCTGAGCAGCGGCGTGGGCTGCGTTTTCTGAGGCATAGGCCGCGAGCGCTAGGATGGCCGACTTGCCGCCGCTCTCTTTATGGAAGGTCTCAAGGCTGAGCCGCAGGTTTTCCGGGTCACCGTTGAGATGCCCGGCGAAAACAAAGTTCCAGCCGCGGGCTGCGGCAAGCCGGGCGCTATCCGGGCTCGCGCCGAGCAGAAAGCGGTCGGCGCTCACCGACGGCTTCGGGCCGGAAAACGCCAGCGCTTCATTCGCCTCGGGCGCAGCTGCGTTATCGAGAAATGCTGTCAGATCGGAGAGTTGGTTCGCGAAATCCGGCTTCTCGCCACGATAAGCCTGAAGCGCCGCGGTCGCTTTTGGGAGACCACCCGGCGTTTTGCCGACGCCGAGATCGACGCGACCCGGCGCCAACGACGACAGAAGGTTGAAGACCTCCGCCACCTTGTAGGGGCTATAGTGCTGCAACATCACGCCACCGGAACCGACGCGGATGCTCGACGTGTTGGCAAGGATCCAGGACACGAGGACTTCCGGGGCAGAGCTCGCAAGCTCCTGGCCGCCGTGATGCTCCGCCACCCAAAAACGGCGATAACCGAGTTCTTCCGCCCTCTTCGCCAGATTGACCGTATTCGACAAAGCTGCCACCGCGCCGTCGCCGGGCAGGATGGGGCTTTTGTCGAGAAGGCTTAGCGCGTACATCCGAGACCTCATAGGTTGCATTTCGATCTGCGCCTATTTGTCTATGGATTTAGTATAAATTGAAGGTCGATATTTCCGATTGCATCGGGCGGAAAGGAAATTCCTTCCCTTCGATCGGCAGAGCCGTGGTTGGTTTTGGATAGGGCGCCACGTCTGGCGCCCTGTCACGAAACAATTTGCCTCAATCCGGCAGATGCGTCACATCGCGCTGACCAAGGCGCGTTGCAACGAGGCCCGAGTTACGCACGCGCGAAGGGAAGACCACCCTGAACCGATGGCGCCGGAATCGGGCACTCGGCCTTCAACCGGGTGAGCGGGGTCCGTAAATCCCGGCGTCGACGGGTGACCGGCCGAAACCAGTCGATCGATCAGCGCTTCATCCTCGGCATCGAGTTTTACATCGAGTGCTCGCAGATAGCTGTCCCATTGCAACTCGGTACGCGGACCGGCAATCGCCGAGGTGATAAGCTGATTGTTGAGCACCCAGGCCAAAGCGAAGTCCGCCGGCTCGATACCTTTTGCGCGGGCATGCTCGGCGATCTGCTTGGCGATTGCGAGCGATTCCTCGCGGAATTCCACATCGTGCATGCGCTTGTCGCCGCGCCCGGCACGGGTGTCAGCAGCCGGTGCCTCGCCGATATTGTATTTTCCGGTCAACACGCCACGCGCCAGCGGGCTGTAGGACACCACCCCAAGGCCATAGGCCGCCGCGGCCGGCAGCTGCTCCGCTTCGGCGGTGCGGTTGACGATGTTGTAGAGCGGCTGGCTGGCAATCGGCCGGTCGATGCCGAGCTGATCGGCCAGATGCGAAATCTCCGCAATCCGCCAGCCCCGGAAATTGGAAACACCGAAATAACGAAGCTTGCCGGCCTTGATCAGGTCTGCAATGGCGCGCAACGGCTCTTCCATCGGGGCATCGAACACCGCCTTATGAAGATAGAGGATGTCGATATAGTCCGTATCCAGATTGCGCAGGGAGTTCTCGACCGTTTGGTAGACCCATTTGCGCGAATAGCCGCCAAGATTGGGACCACCCTTGTGGAAGTTGACGAATTTCGTCGCGACAACCCAATTGTCCCGATCTGCCTTGATGCCGCGCCCGACCACCACTTCCGATTTTCCGCCGTTATAGACGTCGGCCGTGTCGATGAAGTTGATCCCCTGGTCCCGCGCCTTGTCGATAATGCGGAAGGCCACGTCGTCCGGCGTCTGCTCGCCGAACATCATCGTCCCCAAGGTGATCGGCGATACTTTGAGGGCGCTGCGCCCGAGATAACGATATTCAACCATTCAATTCCTCCCTGATTTCAATGCATGACGGCAGCAGCCTGCTGCCAAAGAAATACGTTAGGTGCATCAAGCGACATAGTCGGTCGGCCGTTCAGTCGGCTGCCGCACTAGACCAGCATGAAGCGTTATTGAAAAGGCATGGCAGGAGCGCGTGGCGCCTTGCCGCGAAATAGTTTTCCTCGCGCCGGCGCAGCCTGGAACGATCAGACGAACCGGTAGGCGGCGGTGGCGAGCGCGACCAGGCCGAACGCGATCAGCAGATAGCTGGTGATCCTGGAAACGGTAGCGGCGAACGTCTTTGACAGGCGGTCGCGAGCGATGTGAAGCGCGCCACTCAGGAAGAACCACCAGGCAAGCGACCCAGCGAATACACCGGAAATAATGGCAATCGAGCTGAACCTGCTCGTCTCGTTCAGCAGTCCGAAACCAGCAAACAAGGCCCCAAACGAGAGGATCGTCGCCGGATTTGAGATCGTCAGCAGGAATGTCGAGAAAACCGTTGCGAGGAGGCCGCTTGCGCCGACAGCGGCAGCCTCGATCGGTGCCTGCGTGAGGCCACGATAGCCAAGCCAGAGCAACAATATTCCGCCGCCAATCGCCAACGGTAGCGTCGCCATCGACATCGTCTCGGAAAAAACCGCAACGCCGGTCACCGCGACCAGGGCATAGCTTGCGTCACCAATCGCGGTGCCGAGCCCGCATGAGAAACCCGCCAAAAACCCGCGTTCCATCGTGCGGTTGATGCACAACATCCCGATGGGCCCCAAGGGGGCAGTGATGATAAGGCCCAGAAGGGCCCCTTTCAAAAACAGCAGCAGTAGCAGCATTCGTCTGTGTATCTTGATCGGTATTGGTCGGCGTATCGCTTGCAGGCTGTTTAACCGCTGGACCACACGATGCAAACGCCAAACCTGCGATATAAGGAACCAGGGCAGCGAGCTCGCCGCGCATCCGGCGTTTACATCGCCGCCACCCTCGCCTAGTGAAAGCCGCAAATCCAAGGATTGAAAGCACAAGGCCATGTTGATCAAGCAGAGCGACTATCATCGAATTTACCGGGTCATCAACAGCCTGCTGCTGAATGAGAACGCAAATCCCCGCGACGGCTTCGATGTATTTCAGCACGTTCGGCGCGTTTATTCTCAAACAACATTACAAGCTCGACGCCACACCGAAAGGCGGCCTCGCGGCCTACAATCTGGACGGCAAGCTGCTTCTGTTCGCGGATCATCGCGATGATGGTTACGTGACGGGGGCAGGCGAGAACTTCCATTGCTGGGTCGAGGCAGACGGCTGGGCGATCGATTTCATGGCGCCGGCTTTCCCCGAAAGCGCCAGGGAACTTTCCCTGCAGTCCAGAATGTTCCAACGGCCACTTTCGTCGATGGCGTCTTCGATCAATGAACTCAAGCAGTCGGGGGATTTCTTCTATCAGTCCGAACCTGAGGCAACCGCGCGCCGCTTCTCCGACTGGCGCAAACACGCAATGATCGGAGATCTTGCAACCGGTGCCGCCAAATGGTTCCGCAAGTCTCCGAAGCAGATGCCAGCGTCGATTTCCGTGCAGACCAAGGATGGAAAGCTCGAAAGCATTCCTCTTCTCAGGAAATGCACTTTCCGGCTCCTGGTGAGCGCGGCCAAAACTCAGCGCAGATCGGCCCGAAGCTCGCGAACGCCGCGACCCAGCCTTTCGCGCAGGAGCGTTCGAAGCGTCGCGCCGTCGACGTAACCCACCTCGGTCGCGATGGCATCAACATCGAGGCCGCTGCCGTGCAGAAGCGACTGCGCCCGCTCGACACGAAGATCCTGGAAATAAGCGAGCGGTGATTTACCGAGCACCGCCTGGCATCGTCTCTGCAAGGAACGCGAGCTGGTCGCAAGCGCATCCGCGGCGTCCTGCAGCGAGAACCCTTCCTGCAGCCGCTCCCGTGCCCATCGCTCGAAACGCTGTACAAGCGGGTCCGCTTGCGCCAGATGGTTTGGAATGATGTAGAAGGCCTGCGAGGTGCGGATATCGGCCAGCAGATAGCGCGAGACGAGGGTTGCCAGATCCGGGCTTGCCTTGCGGATCAGCCAGAGCGCCAGATCGAGATGACCCATGGCCGCGCCCGCGGTCACGCCTACATCGGAGGGCACCAGCATGCGGGTTTCATCGAGTTTCACATTCGGGTAGCGCTGCCGGAAAAAGGGCGCAAGCGACCACGTCGTCGTCGCCTCTCGCCCGTCGAGAAGCCCTGCCTCCGCGAGCAGGAACGTGCCGATACACGATGCGCCGATCTGCGCACCATCAGCGTGCCATTTCACGAGTTGCGCCTTGGCCTGCCGCACATCCGCGCGTTCCAGGGCTGGCATGAGCACCGCTGGCGTTGTTGCCTTCAGCGCCGGTACGATCACCCAATCCGGCTTCAAATCCGGCGTGATCTGCTTCACGGGGATGATCAGTCCCAAAGCGGACGTGACTTTCCGCCTGACGCCGACGACGGTGACGTCGAAACGAGGTCCGCCATCCAGAAGTTTGGCCGAAAGCGAGTTCGCAGTCGCGAGCGCGTCCAGCGTCACAGTGAAGCCGGAATCGAAGAGCCCTTCGAGGGCGAGCACGACGATGCGCATGGCGTAAGTCACCTCAATATTGTCATTTGCGACGATAGAAGTGTTTTCGCTTTATGGAAAGATGTGCTGAAACGAATTAGGCCCCGCCTGTGGATGACGGGGCCTAAATTCAGCTTGCTGCGTTATCGAAACCGCCTCCGCCTCGATCAGGCAGCGACAGCTTCCTGTTGGTCGAGCGCCTCGATGTGCTTAGGGCTGTTATAGATCGCCTCGTCCAAGATACCTTCGCGCTTGGCGACGATGGTCGGGATCAGTGCCTGGCCTGCGACATTGACGGCAGTGCGGCCCATGTCGAGGATCGGATCGATGGCGAGCAGCAGGCCGACGCCTTCAAGCGGCAGGCCGAGTGTCGAGAGCGTCAGCGTCAGCATGACGGTCGCGCCAGTCAAGCCGGCGGTCGCAGCGGAGCCCAGCACCGATACGAAGACGATCAGCAAATATTCCTGAATGCCGAGCGGCACCTGGAAGAACTGCGCAATGAAGATGGCGGAAATCGCCGGATAGATCGCAGCACAACCATCCATCTTCGTCGTTGCGCCGAGCGGCACGGAGAAAGCTGCATATTCGCGCGGCACGCCGAGGCTCTTTTCGGTCACGGTTTCCGTAACCGGCAGGGTGCCGATAGACGAGCGGGAAACGAAAGCGAGCTGAATTGCCGGCCATGCGCCCGCAAAGAACTGCGACGGCTTCAGGCCATGGGCGATGAGCAGCGCCGGGTACACGACGAACAGCACAAGCGCAAGGCCGATATAGACCGCGCCGGCATACCAGCCGAGCTGTGACAGCGTCGTCCAGCCATACTGATCCACAGCGCGGCCGAGCAGGCCGATCGTACCGATCGGGGTCAGGCGAATGGACCCACCACAGAATCTTGCGAACAATCGTCAACAGCGACTGATTGAACGCCAGGAAGGGTTCTGCAGCCTTGCCAGCCTTGAGAGCCGCAACGCCAAAGGCAATCGAAACGACGAGGAGCTGCAGCACGTTGAAGTTCAGCGAAGTCGTGGCAGACCCGTTGCTGACGCGCGTCGATGCCTCGAGGCCAAACGCGTTGACCGGGATCAGACCTTTCAGGAAGTCGAGCCAGGAACCGGAAGAGGACGGCGCATGAGCGGCCGTTGCCAGCAACCGAGGAATTGAGACCCGGCTGAATAATGAGGCCGAGCGCGATGCCGATAACGACGGAGATCAGCGCGGTGATGGCGAACCACAGGAGCGTCTGCCAGACGAGCTTGGCAGCATTGCTCAAGTTCTGCAGATTGGCGATCGACGCGACGATAGCCGTGAAGATCAACGGCGGAACGAGCGCGCGTAGAAGCTGGACGAAGATGGTGCCGATGGTCTGGAGCGTGACGGAGAGCCAATTCTGACCACCAGCGACCCGGACCGATATTGCGCGCAATGAGACCGAGCGCGAGGCCGATGACCATAGCCGCCAGAACCTGGAAGCCGAAGTTGCGATAAAAGGGTTTAGGGGCGGACGTGGCAGGGAGCGTTTTTTGCCTGTGGCATGGAGTATCTCTTTCAAAAACAGAAAGCGAGGGTGCCGCAATCGCAGCACACGTCCTCGCCTTATGCCGTAAGAATAGGCAAAATCGCTGATAGATGAAGAGATACGGTTGCCCGTATGTCGCATTCCGGATGATATTATTCTCTTTCCACTGCCCTTTATGAAGGCAAATGCTATTTTTTTAATCCACCAGGCAGAGAGACCATGGGGCTTGGCTTACCGAGTCCAACTCGGCAGCAAAGCCAGCCGCCATTGCGGATCACGTCACGCTGAAAACATCGGCTAAGCCGGAAAAAAGAAAGGGCCACCGGATCGCTCCAGGGCCCTATAAAGTGTGAAGGTCAAAAACCTCCAGAGGGGAACAGCTGCTGCGGCGGAACTGGGAGGAAAGCCGCCATGTGCATCAGCCATGAGCGTTATGATCGTTTTTTGATCATTTGGAAAACAATTATTGTGCAATGCAGCTATGCAAAGGTGGTGCGGCTCCCTGCCCGCTCGCAACCACAATCGTCATGAAGACGTCATCGTTTTCGCCCATGTGCTCGTGAGGTCAATGGCTTAGGATCTGACTGAGGAAGAGTTTGGTCCGCTCATGCTGCGGGTTCGTGAAGAAGTCATGAGGTTTACCCTCTTCGACGATCCGGCCCGAATTCATGAAAATCACCCGGTCGGCCACGGCGCGTGCGAAACCCATTTCATGGGTGACGCAGACCATGGTCATGCCATCCTTCGCAAGGCCGGTCATCGTCTCCAGCACCTCTGAGACCATTTCCGGGTCGAGTGCGGAAGTCGGCTCGTCGAACAGCATGACCGCCGGGCGCATGCAGAGCGACCGGGCGATTGCCACGCGCTGCTGCTGGCCGCCGGAGAGCTGGACGGGATATTTGTTCGCCTGTTCGGGTATCCGCACCCGCTCGAGAAACTGCAGCGCCGTCTTCTTCGCCTCTGCCTCCGGCACGCCCTTGATCCACATGGGCCCGACCATGCAGTTCATCAGCACGGTCATATGCGGAAACAGGTTGAAGTGCTGAAACACCATGCCGACATTCTTGCGGACCTCAGCGACGTTGCGCATCTTGTTCTGCAGCGTAATGCCATTGACGACGATATCGCCTTCCTGATGCGCCTCGAGCCTGTTGAAGCAGCGGATCAGCGTCGATTTTCCCGATCCGGAAGGACCGCATACGACGATGCGCTCGCCCCTGGAGACCGTGAGATTGATATCGGTCAGCACCTGGAACGAGCCGTACCACTTGGAGACGTTCCTGACCTCGATGATCTTGTCGCCGTTCATCGGACTTTACTCCTGGCATAGTGGCGCTCGATGCGGGATTGGATGAGCTCCAGGCAGATCGACATGATCCAGTAGAGCATGGCGGCGGAGATCAGCATTTCCATGTGCTGAAAAGTCTTCTGGCCTAGCGTGCGGGCCAAGAACATCAGTTCCCAGACACCAATGACCGAGACTAGCGAGCTGTCCTTCAGCATGGAGATGAACTGATTGCCGGTCGGCGGAATGATGACGGGCAGCGCCTGTGGCAGGATGATCTTGCGCATCGTCAGGCCAAAACCGAAGCCGATCGAGCGGGACGCTTCCCACTGGCCGCGGTCGATGCTCTGGATGCCGGAGCGGAAGATCTCGGTCATGTAGGCGCCGTAGCATAGCGACAGCGCCAGAATACCGGCTGGAACGGCATCGATGACAAAGCCGAGCTGTGGCAGGCCGAGATAGATCAGATAGACCTGCATCAGAAGCGGCAAGCCGCGGAAGAAGGAGGTGTAGAAGCTCGCGATCGCATAGGCAAAGCCATTGGTCGAAAGCTTGGCGACGGCCCCCAAAATGGCGATCACCGAAGCGATGACAATCGATATCGCCGAGACATAGACGGTCGTCATCAATCCCTGTGTGATGAGAAACGGCAGTTTCTCTTCGATGAAGGGCAGACTCAGATGGAACGTGCTGAAGAAAGTAAGAAACAGCAGGAGAAGCTCCAGCCAGACGATAGCGATCTGCAGCTTAAGCTTGGCGAAGCCGATCAATACGACATTCAACACGAACAGAACCGCGATCACAAAGGCGATCGCAAACCGGCCATAGAGACCGCTCGCCGCGGGGTCGCCGATCACCGGGCGCATCAGTTCGCCCATCGCCGTGCCGGTCAGGTCGAATATCAGGAAAACCGCGAGCACCGCCGCAAACATCGTCGCGACGAACCACGGCTTGTGGACGAGTATTTCGGACTCGACCGTATCGGGATAAAGCATTTCCAGCCCCTTCCGGCGGAAAGACGGCCCGGGATTTCCGGACCGTCAGGCTATTGGGTGCTTACTTTGTGACGGTGTAGTCGACACCGTACCACTTGGTGGAAAGCTTGCTCAGCGTGCCGTCTGCCTGCATGGCCTTTACGGCCTCGGCGACCTTGTCGCTCAGCGCCTTGTCGCCTCGCTCGATTGCGATGGCGAGCGGCTCGTAGAAGACCGGTTCGCCAAGCTGCTTGATCGGGTAACCGGCCTTCACTGCATCGCGGATGCTCGGCAGCGAGGAGACGACGGCGTCGAGACGCTTGCCGTCACCGATGCGAAGGTCATCGAACGCGGTGGTCGTATTGGCGTAGGATTTCACTTCCTTCGGCTTGAACTCGTATTTGAAAGCCGGCGCACCGGCCGCGTCCAGCGTCAGGTCGCCCTTCGCATAGGCTTCGAAGGTCGATGTTGCGGTGGTACCGATCACCTTGCCATCAAGGTCCGAAAGCTTGGTCGCCTTGCTGTCCTTGTGCACGGCAACCGCTGCAGGTGTGTAATAATAGACGGCGGGGAAATCGAAGATTTCAGCGCGCTTCTTGGTTGGGGTCATCGAGCCGACATGCATATCCCAGCGGCCCGACCAGCTGCCGGCCGTAATGATATCCCAGCCCGGAGTGACGAATTCCACCTTCACGCCGAGCCGCTTGCCGATGTCCTTGGCGACGTCGATATCGAACCCGTCGAGTTCATTCTTGTCGTTCATGAAGGATTGCGGCGCCCAGTTGGCATCGGTCGCGACCTTCAACGTCTTGGCCGCCAGCACCCGGTCGAGCACTGCACCCGCGTTTGCGGGCAGTGCGGCGAGCGAAACGACAAGCGAGGCCGCAGCGGCTGTCAGTTTGATCAGTCTGTTCATGCGAGTGTTCCCTTTATTGTTCATTCTTGGTGGCAGGCGCGGGCTCATCCCGTACCTTGGGCATAATTTTGAAACCCGTCGGTCCTTTCGGTCTTCCGGCGATTGAAAGCAGCGGGCTGCAGCGCATTCCTCGAAACGGTGGAAAGTCAGAGCTCTCCTTTCTGCCGCATGTCGTCGCGCACGGACCTGGCGACACGAAACGCTTCGACGCCGGCGGGCACGCCGCAATAGACCGCGATCTGGGTCAGCGCCGCGCGAAGCTCTTCCTCTGTCAGCCCGTTGCGGATCGCGCCACGGAAGTGGATACCGAATTCGTGCATCCGGTTGAGCGCCGCGAGCATGCCGAGGTTGAGAAGGCTGCGTTGTTTCAGGTCGAGCGCATTGTCAGTCCAGACCAGACCCCAGCAATATTCGTTGAGCACGTCCTGAAACGGTCGCGAAAAGTCGTCGGCATTGCCGATAGCGCGATCGACGTATTCATCGCCGAGCACCTGACGGCGAACGGTTTCTCCACGCTCTGGAAGTTCGCTATCCATTCTGCGGCTCCTGCTTCAGAAGAAAGGTCTGCATGACGTCCGCCACCGTTTCCGGCGCCTCGACAAGGATGGAATGCCTAAGGCCGGGCAGAATTTTCAGCTCCGAGCCGGGGATGCGTTCGTGCATATAGCGGGCCATGCGCGGGCTCGATCCGACATCCTCTTCCCCCGTCGCGATCAGCGTCGGGCAGCGGATCTGGTCGAGGAAGCCGCCGAAATCCGTCTCCGCCAGCACGCGGTAGGCGGCGGCGTAGCAATCCGGGTCGTTCTCGGCATCTCGCTGACGGAGCCTTGCGATGATCTCCGGATTGCGCTCCTGAAAGTCCTCCGTCAGCCAGCGGGAAAGCGAGGCATTGTGGTGATCGGCGGACGTCCCGGCCCTGAGCGCCGCAAGCCGTTCCAGAACTCGCGTCCGCTCCTCCGGCGTACGACCGGCGACCGTGGACAAAAGGACCAGCTTGCGCAGCCGGTGCAGCTGGGTCAGCGCCAGCCGCTGAGCGATCAGCCCGCCCAGCGAGAAGCCGGCGAGATTGAAGGTCGAAAACCCCGCCTTGTCCGCCAGCGCCAGCGCCTCGTTGACGAAATCGTCTATTTCGTAACGCCCCTTCACGCGGTTGGAATGCCCATGTCCGCGCAGGTCGAAGGTTAGGATGGTGAAGCGATCCTTGAGGCGCTCCGCGACACCCGACCAGGCTTCGAGATAGGATCCGACGCCGTGGATACAGACGAGCGGCTCGCCGCTACCGTCGATACGGTAGTTGAGCGTCACGTCTCCGACGGTATGGCGCTTTGCCTCTGCCATATCAGCCTGCCGCGACCTTGCGTTTCTGTTCCTTTTCGCGGGCTGCGAAGAAAGGCAGAATTTCCTTGGCAAAGAGTTCGAGCGTCCGCTTCTGCAGCTCGAACGGCAGATTGAAAGTGAGGCCCAGGCAATATTGGTCGACGCCGGCAGCCTCATAGACCAGCAGCTTTTCAATCGCTTCGTCCGGCGTGCCGAACATCAGGTTCTTGCGGATGTTGTCCGGGTTGTAGTTGTCCTTGCCCTTCACTGCTTCATAAGGCACCGCTTCGGGGAAGCCTTCGCGTACGTTGCCGATGTTCTGCATCAGGTTTTCGAAGGCACGGCCGTAGTCCATGCTATGCTGGACTGCCTTCTCCCAGCCGTCCGCCTTGTCATAGACGCAGGTGCGGCGCTGCATCATGAAGCGCGGGCGTGGCACTTCCGGATGGTCCGCGACGGCCTTGTTGAACTTGTCGGCCAGAACCTGGATTTCCGCGGCCGGCTGCGACAGCGGCGTGGAAAGAATGCTGGCACCATTGGCGATCGCCCAATCGAAGGAGCCGGGATCGCGCGCTGCGACCCAGATTGGCGGATGCGGCTGCTGCATCGGCTTCGGCACCGATGTCGCAACGGGGAATTTCCAGTAATGCCCGTCATGCTCATAGTCGCCGGCCCACAGCTTCTTCACCGCGGGCACGATCTCCTTCATATAGGCGACGCCCTCCTGCTGAGGCATGCCGCCGGCCATGCGGTCGAACTCGTACTGATAGGAGCCACGGGCGATGCCAAATTCCAGGCGACCGTTCGTCAGATGGTCGCAGAGCGCGGATTCGCCCGCGAGCCGGATCGGCGTCCAGTAGGGGGCAACAAGCGTAGAGGTGCCGAGCCGGATGTTTTCGGTATGCTGCGCCAGCCAGACCAGTGTCTGGAACGGGTTCGGCGAGATCGTGCATTCGATCGTGTGATGTTCCGCGGTCCAGAGTGTCTCGAAACCGCCTTCGTCGGCAAGCCGCGCGAGCTGCAGAAGGTTGTTCTTCACCGTCGACATCGGGACATCGGGCGAGAACCGTTCCATGGTGAGGGAGACTGCGAACTTCATCTTTACCTGCCTTTCGGACTTATGCTTTTTCTGACCAGCTGAGACGCCCGATCATTTGAGACGCCCAATTATTTGAGACGAATGACGAAGGGGTCCTGCATCGCGCCGGAGTAATCGACGATGATGTTCTTGAGCCGCGAGAACTCGCGCATGACCTCGAAACCGCCGCGGCGGCCATAACCGCTTTCCTTGAAGCCACCATTGGCGGACATGAAGGATGAGGCGCGGTAGGTGTTGATCCACACGGTGCCGGCTTCGATCTGGTTGGCGAAGCGCATGGCCCGGTCGATGTTCTGGGTCCAGATGCCGGACGCCAGTCCGTAATTGGAGTCATTGGCGAGCGCGATCATCTCCGCCTCTGTCTTGAACGGCATGACACCGACCACCGGGCCGAAAAGTTCGTCGCGCATGAAGGCCATGTCATTCTGCGCCTCGACCATGACGGTCGGCTCGAAGTACCAGCCGCGGGACAAATCCCCCGCCTGCGGGCGCCTGCCACCTGCGGCAATCTTGGCGCCTTCCTTGACGCCGGACGCGACATACCCTTCGACCTTCGAGAGCTGATCGGCGAGTGCAAGGGGGCCAATATCGGTGTCCTCGATCATGGGATGGCCGACCCTGATCCGTTGGGTACGAGCCACCAGCGCCTCTATGAAGCGATCGTAGACACTCGCCTCGACGAAGCAGCGGGAGCCGGCAACACAGGTTTGGCCTGCGGCTGCGAACACGCCGGAGACGACACCGTTTACCGCGTGCTCGATATCGACATCGCCGAAGACCACGTGCGGCGACTTGCCGCCAAGCTCCATGGAGCAGGGAACGAGGTTCATCGCTGCATTGCCGGCAATCCGGCGGCCGGTATTGGTGCTGCCGGTAAAGACATATTTCGCGACGCCGGGGTGGCGGGTCAGCGCCTCACCGGCGCTTTTGCCGGTGCCGGTCACGACATTGACCACGCCGGCAGGAAAGCCAGCCTCGGTGATCAATTCGGCCAGTGCCAGCGTCGAGGCCGTTGCATGTTCGGAAGGCTTGACGACGACGGTATTGCCGATCGCCAGACACGGCGCCAGCGTGCCGGTCAAAAGCATCAGCGGCGAATTCCACGGTGTGATCATTCCGACGACGCCAAGCGGTTCGCGCATGTTGAAATTCAGCATGTCGAGCTTGTTGACCGGGATCGTCTCGCCCTGCAGCTTGTCGGCCATGCCCGCAAAATAGTGGTAGCTGTCTGGCATGGCGCGCATCTGGGCACGCATTTCCTTGATCAGCTTGCCGTTATCGCGGGTCTCGATCTCCGCCAATTCATCAGCGTGTTCCAGAACAAGGTCGGCCAACTTGCGCACCAGCTTGCCGCGATCTGTTTGCGTCATGCGCCGCCAGGCCGGATTACGGAACGCCCGGTTGGCCGCAGCGACCGCCTCCTCGACATCTGCCGCATCTGCTTCCGCAAACTCGTACCACGGCTCACCGGTCGTCGGATCGTAGCTGGCAATGTAGTTGCCGTTCTTGGGCGCCACGAAACGACCGTCGATGAACAGGAGCTGCCGTGAACCTTCGAGGGATTTGACCGTCGTCTTCATTCTTTTCGTCCTATTCGTGAGACCAGGCATGCGCTTCGCCGGCGATCATCGCGACACGGCCGCCATCGTCTGAATCCATGTAGATGCCGAAGCGCTTCTCCTGCCGTTCGCGCACATAGCGGCGCAGCATCGAGCGCAATTCGTGGGTGGAAATCTGCTCGTAGGGGATCTCGTCGATTGGGAAGAAGCGCAGCCCCGAAGGAAGGTCTTGGGACAGCCCCTCCCCTGCCAGCCTTGCCCGGTAGATCAGGTAACCGGGATCGCTGTCCGCGACGTCGAAGACAGAATAGAGGAAGGTGTTTTCCGGCACGAGACGAAGCGCATCGCCGCCGTCCAGCACCAGTTGGCTATCAGCCTTGCGACGTCTTGCGGTCGGCAGCACCCAGCCGCCCTTGTCGTTCGACTGCAACAGAAGCCCCTCACCCGCCTCGATGAGATAGCCGATGATCATGCCGTGCGAGGCGAGCCAGCCCGTCGGAAGCGGATCCTTGACGCTGGCATATCGACCCCGACAGAAGCCGAGCGGAGCCGAAGGGCTGGTGCCGAACGCGCGCACCTGGCCGATCAGCACCGCATGATCACCCGCATCGACGGTGTTGAATGTCGTGCAATCGAACCACGTCAGGCTGTCCGTCAACACCGGCGCGCCGGTGTGAATCTGGTCATGGGTGACCGACTGGAATTTGTCCTGAGACTTGGAAGCGAAGGTGGCCGACACATCGACCTGCCCCTCGTGAAGGATGTTCACCGCAAAACAGCCGGCATCCGCGAAAGCTTGGTAGCTCGATGCGGACTTGCCGATGCAGACCAGAAGCAGCGGCGGATCGAGCGAAACCGAGGTGAAAGAGTTTGCCGTCATCCCCCGCGGTGTGCCATCCGCATCACGTGTCGTGATCACGGTCACGCCTGTTACGAACGTGCCGAATGCCCAGCGCAGCGCGATCGGGTCGATGGCTGCATTTGCCGCTACCGCTGTTTCCGTCATGCTGCGAGCCTCCTCTCGTCTGTGTTGAGAGGAAGCTATTCCCGCCGCATCGACCGTTCTTCCGCGTGTTCGAAGGATGCGGCGGAAAACTTCTGCTTCGATCCGTAGGAGAGCGAAAACGGCCTGCGGAAAGCGTTCTGCGAGGACGACGTAGAGGGAAAAGAGTTATTTCGTGCCGGTGGCACGATTGTCGATCACGCCGTGCAGGCGGATCGCAAGTTCGACCGCAAAACGCTTTTCCGGCGTTTCGACATCGACGCCGAAGAGCTCCTGAATCCGCGAAATCCGATAACGCAACGTAGTCACGTGCAGCCCCATCGTATCGGCGCATGCCTGGCTGCGGCAGCCTTCCTGCAGATAGGTCGAGAGCGTTTCCAGATAGGGCGTGCCGTTCTCTCGGTCATGTTCGGCGATCGCGCCGACGCTCTCATGCACGAAGCTTCGCACATCCCCTGCCTCCGACGCTGCGACGAGCATGGGCAACGGGCCGAAATCCTGTGCGGAAATCGCGCCGGTCAAGCCGAAGGAACGGCCGATACGGATCATCCGCCCGCAGCGCTCCCAAGCAGCAGGATAATCGGACAGGGCAGCGCAACGGTTGCCGGCAACGACGATCGGTGCCTCGTCGAAATAACGTCCGAGCTCCTCGGCGATGCGGCGCGTCAGCTTGGTCGTGCGCTCCTGTCGCTTGCTCGTGTCATGGGGAACGAGGCACACAACCCCGCCATCCGTGGCGATCAAATTGGCCTGCAGCGATGCCTGCTGCATGATGCGTGACAGCATATGCTCGACATCCACGGAAGCGCCGCCGAAAGCTTTCGTCTTTTCCGGAAAGTCGACAACGATCATCTGCTGCGGCGTCGAAAAATTCAGCCCCAATCGCTGCGCCCGCTGCGCGACATCACCCGCGTTGCGCCAGCGCCCCTCGACGACTTCGAAAAACAGTTCGGTCTGGGTGCGCGTCTCGAAACGAAACCGGATGAAGCTGCGCATCATCTGGACGCTGAGCGCAAATTTGGCGCTGTCGAGCATCAGCAGGTCGAGATCACTGAATTCGCGCTGTGTCGGGAATATGATCAATGCGCCGACAAGCTGGTTGTCGACCATCAGCGCCTCGATGCGGGCGGAAATCCTGAACCGTTGGTTGCCGTCGTCCAGAAACAGGCTGGCGGCCTCCGTCGTTCCACGATCGATCGCCTCCCGCGCCGCCTTCATCAAAGGTCGGGCGAGTACGGTCGATACGGCTTCCTGCCAGGCGGCCTCGTCATAGAGCGCATTGGGTGCCCGACCGGCCGTCACCTGGTTGGCCGTAAAATCGACAACCACGGTTGGGTTCGGCAACATCATGCCGACCATGGAAGACAGCGACCCTACCGAACCGTCGCTCAGCACATGCTCCAGCAACGAAGTGTGCGATTTCAGGGCGCGCTCAAGCCTTTGAGCCGAACGCTTTTCGGCTTCCAGCCGATGTTCCTTTTCGACCGCGAGCGCGCCGAGGTGAAGGATGGTGCCGAGAAAGGCCAGGTCGTCGTCGGAAACATCCGTGACCTCGCGAGCGATGACATTGAGGACCATCGGCCGGCCTTCGGCATCTTTGCAGTCCATCGGCATGACGAGGACGGTGCGATAGTCACGCTCGAAGGCTTCCTTGCGGTAGCCCGGAAAATCGGAGGATTCGCGCGCATCGCGGATATAGACCGGTTCATTGCGCTGAAGCGCGATCAACGAGGGGCTTGTCGCCAGCTCCCACCTGTCCGGAAGATGCCGCTCTATCAGGGTCGGATCGTAGCGAACTATGACATAGGCATGCCCATGTGCGGCATCGATGCTCATGATCGAGCCCAGCGCCCAGTTGGCATGGCGGCAGGCGGAAGCTACGAGGTGTTGCAGCACGGTCTGGAGATCGCCGCCGCTGTTGATCTGGCTCGCGACGTCACGTAGCGACAATATCTGAGACTTCCGACGCAAACTGTCGCACTCCCTGCAAGCCGTCGCCCATCATGCGCGTGCGAACTCCTCGAGTCTACTCCGTTTCGATGGAAGAAGGCACACTGACACTCCTTCAAATCGAGGAAGACGCAGGACGTGTTACCGCTAGGCTGCACCAATCTCAACGACAGCATTGGCGCAGGACATGACACTCGGCATTCGCAAGATTTCCACTTTCCTTGAAGAAACATTGATCGAGGGCGGTAAGGCGGCGCCGCGGCCGGTCAATATCGTGGTTGTCGCCGCGGTAATCCAGAATCCATGGGCGGGTCGCGGTTTCGTCGAAAACCTGCGGCCGGAAATCATTCGTATTGCAAACGATCTCAGCCATGAAATGACGAACCGTCTGCTCCGCCTCATGCCGAGCGACAAGGTCGAAGCCTGTGGCAAAGCGGCGGCGGTCGGCGTCAATGGCGAGATCGAGCATGCGTCGGCGATGATCCACACACTGCGCTTCGGCAATCCGTTTCGCGAAGCAATCGGCGGCACGAATTATCTGGAATTCGCCAATACCCGCAACGCGCCCGGCGCGCTCCTTTGCGTACCAATGATGCACAAGAGCGAGGGCGGCAAGCGTTCGCACTTCCTCACGGCGAATTTCCAGATTGCTGACGCTCCCGGCCCGGACGAAATCATCGTGGCTCTCGGCGTTTCGGATAACGGACGTGCGCATGCGCGCATCGCCGACCGCTTCCAGGATATTGCCGAGATGGAAGCCGAGCAGGCTGCTCAGAGCTAATCTGCCAATGAAAATCGATGCCATCGACCTGCGAATTCTCGATGCAATTCAGCGCGATGGACGCATAACCAAGCTTGCGCTGGCAGAAAAGGCAGGCCTCTCCCCCACCCCCTGCTGGATGCGGCTGCGCAAGCTTGAAAAGGCCGGCATCGTCACCGGTTATCATGCGCGGATAGCGCTTCGCCGCATCGCGCCGGTCGCTAGCGTCATGGTGGAGGTGACACTCGCCAACCACCGACAGGGCGATTTCGAGCGCTTCGAGCGTGTTGTCGCCGCCATTCCGGAAGTCGTCGCCTGCTGGTCGGTCGGCGGCGGCGTCGATTATTTCCTCAAGATCACCGCTTCCGATATCGACGCCTACCAACGGCTGATCGATGGGCTTCTCGACCGCGAAATCGGCATTGAGCGCTATTTCACCTACATCGTCACCAAGACCGTCAAGGACGAAACGGTGCTGCCGGTCGTTGCCTTCGTGCAGCCCGCCGAGACGCCGCCAGACCTCTAGACAGATCGTGCCGTCGCGGCCCGAGCCATAGACAATCTCTCTCCTGAAGCAGCCATCTAAGGACAAAATCTCGTCCTCCTTCGTGGAACACTGCCTCCAGCCAACAAGGAGACAGGCCATGACCGCGGTTTTCGCCCGCCCCGATTTTCACACTGCCCTTTCCCGCCTCACCGACAAGCATCTGCTGCGCGATCTCGCCTATTCCGGCGGTCGCTGGACGGCAAGCCGCGAGGGCAAGAGTTTCGAAGTCACAGACCCGGCGACGGGCGGAACGATTGCCTGGGTGGCAGGTCTCGGCGCGAACGAGACGTCTGCGGCCATCGATGCCGCTTCCCGCGCTCTTCCTGCCTGGCGGGCCAAGCTGCCGCAGGAGCGCGCCCGTATCCTGCGGACATGGTACGAATTGATGCTGGCCGCCAAGGACGACCTCGCGCTCATCATGACGCTGGAACAGGGCAAGCCGCTTTCGGAATCGCTCGGCGAAATCGACTATGCCGCCTCCTTCGTCGAATGGTATGCCGAAGAGGGAAAGCGGCTGAACGCGGAAAACGTCACGAGCCACCTGCCTGGCGCGGAAATGATCGTGCGTCGCGAAGCGCTTGGCGTCGTCGGCATCGTGACGCCATGGAATTTTCCTTCCGCCATGGTCACCCGCAAGGCGGCTGCGGCTCTCGCGGCCGGCTGCACTGTCGTTGCCCATCCCTCCTCCGAAACGCCGTTATCGGCGCTCGCACTGGCTGAAATCGGTGAGCGTGCAGGTCTACCAGCCGGCGTCTTCAACGTTATCACCGGCGATGCAGCGACGATCGTCGAATGCATGTGCGAGGACGAACGCGTTCGCGCACTGAGCTTCACCGGTTCGACGGATATCGGGCGGCTCATCGCCGGGCAATGCGCACCGACGATGAAGAGACTGGTGATGGAACTTGGCGGACATGCGCCACTCATCGTTTTCGAGGATGCGAACATCGAGCAGGCCGCGAAGATCGCTATCGATGCGAAGTTCGCGACATCAGGCCAGGATTGCCTCGCGGCAAACCGTATCTTCGTACACCGCTCCATCGCGGCTCGTTTCGAGGAGGCTTTCGTAAGGCGTATCCGGGAACTCAAGGTCGCTGATGGACTGACCACCGGAGCCGAAATCGGCCCGCTCATGCACGAGCGTGCCATCGCCAAGGTAGAGGAGCAGGTGGCTGATGCCGTGAAGCGCGGCGCCAAGCTCATCACCGGCGGCAAACGCCACAAGGCCGGCCCGCTCTTCTTCGAACCGACGCTGCTGACCAACGTGCCGGATGGCGCGCTGATCATGCACGAAGAAACCTTCGGTCCGGTTGCAGCGATCACCCTTTTCGATACGGAAGAAGAAGTCATCGCCCGCGCCAACGACACCGAATACGGCCTCGTCGCCTATGTCGTGACCGCCAATGGCGCGCGGCAGATGCGCCTCGGGCGCGCACTCGAATATGGCATGGTCGCGATCAATCGCGTGAAGATCACCGGCGGCCCTATCCCCTTCGGCGGCTGGAAACAGTCTGGCATCGGCCGCGAAGGCTCGCGCCACGGCATCGAGGCCTTCACCGAACTCAAATACCTCTGCATCGACACCGCCGCCTGACATGCGGTCCAAAACCCATCAAAGCATCAAGGAGAATTGCCATGCTTGAAAGAAGCAACGAACTCAACGCGTGGGACAGGGATCACTTCTTCCATCCCTCGACACATATGGGCATGCATGCCCGCGGCGAAACGCCGACACGCGTGATCGGCGAAGGTGAAGGCGTCTACATTACCGATACCAACGGCCGCACCAGCCTCGATGCGTTTGCCGGCCTTTATTGCGTCAATGTCGGTTATGGCCGGCAGAAGATCGCCGACGCGATCGGCGAGCAGGCTAAGAAGCTTGCCTATTACCACGCCTATGTCGGCCATGGCACCGAGGCCTCTATCACGCTCGCCAAAATGATCATCGACCGCGCGCCGGAGGGTATGAGCCGGGTCTATTTCGGCCTTTCGGGTTCGGACGCCAACGAAACCAACATCAAATTGATCTGGTACTACAACAACATCCTTGGCCGGCCGGAGAAGAAGAAGATCATCTCGCGCTGGCGCGGCTATCATGGCTCGGGCGTCATGACCGGCTCGCTGACCGGTCTCGAACTCTTCCACAACGCCTTCGACCTGCCGCGTGCGCCCATCCTTCACACCGAAGCCCCCTATTATTTCCGCCGGCCGGACCGCTCCATGAGCGAGGAGCAGTTCTCGCAATATTGCGCCGACAAGCTGGAGGAGATGATCCTCGCCGAAGGTCCAGATACGGTCGCAGCCTTTATCGGCGAGCCGATCCTCGGCACGGGCGGCATCGTTCCTCCGCCGAAGGGCTACTGGCAGAAGATCCAGGCAGTGCTCGACAAATACGACATCTTGCTGGTTGCTGACGAAGTCGTCACCGGTTTCGGTCGCCTCGGCACCATGTTCGGCTCCGATCACTACGGCATGAAGCCCGCGCTGATCACCATCGCTAAAGGCCTGACCTCAGCCTATGCGCCGCTTTCCGGCACCATCGTCTCGGATAAGGTCTGGCAGGTCCTGGTTCAGGGCTCCGACCACATGGGTGCGATCGGCCATGGCTGGACTTATGCGGCGCATCCGATCTGCGCCGCAGCGGGTGTCGCCAATCTCGAACTGATCGACGAGCTCGATCTGGTCCGCAATGCCGGTGAGACGGGTGCTTATTTCCGCAATGCGCTTGCAGATGCGCTCGCCTCCCACAAGCGTGTCGGCGAAGTACGCGGCGACGGCCTGATGGCCGCCATCGAATTCGTGGAAGACAAGGACGACCGCAAGTTCTTCGACGCTTCGAAGAAGATCGGCCCTCAGATCGCCGCAGCCCTGCTCGAACGCGGCGTGATCGGCCGCGCCATGCCGCAGGGCGATATCCTCGGCTTCGCCCCGCCGCTATGCCTGACGAAGCAGGAGGCCGACATCGTTGTGAAGGCCGCGGCCGGAGCGGTGGCTTCCGTTCTCTGCTGAGAAATGATGATCGTGGGTGGCGAAGAAATTCGCCGCTCATGAAAGGCCAAGGGCCTGATCTTCAGTCCCCTTTTTGCGCCCAAAGCATGCTGATGGGCGCGGGTGATGGTGCTTATCGACGACCAGGTATTCGAAGTCGCTGTCATCTGACATCGCCTCGGAGAGACGCCACCAGACACCTTCGTGGCTCCAGCAGCGAAACACGCTGTTCCAATCGCCGAACACATCATGCAGATCGCACCAGGGCGAGCCTGTTCGCGCGATCCACAACACCGCGTTGACGAGCATGCAATCGTAACCGATAATGAGCCGGAATATTGCATCGCGTCGAGTTTGCCGCGCTTCTGAGGCCCGTCAGAAAGTCGTGATCCCTTTATGAAAAAGGCCCGTGACGCACACTCGCGCGTCACGGGCCTTTTCTGTATGCAAGCCATCACGATCGAATGGCCATTACGAGATTAGACGATATTCGGCCACGTATCGGACAGGCGATAGCCCGCCGGCCACGGGTCCGACGGGTCGAGCATCAGTTGGTGCGTACCGGTCACCCAGGCGCGGCCCGAAATCAGCGGATAGATGGCAGGCTTGTCGCCGACGTTCGTTTCCGACTGGATCGAGCAATGGAACTCCGAGCCGATGATCGAACGGCCGACGAATGTCTCACCGATACCGATCTCGCCCTTCGCATGAAGCACCGCCATGCGGGCGGAACAACCGGTGCCGGTCGGGGAGCGGTCGATCTTTCCGGGGCGAATGACGACAGCATTGGCGCCGGTAAGCACACCATCCTCGCGGATCACGCGAGCGGCGATCTGGCAGAATGAAAAATGGTCCCAATCCGGATTTTCCGGATGCGTGAAACCGATCTGCTCATCCGCCGCCTTGGTGATCCTCACCCCTATCTCGGCAATCGCGCGCGCCTCTTCCGGCCGGATCTTGAAGCCGAGATCGTCCGCATTGACGATGACGAAACTATCCCCGCCATAGGCGGTATCGACCTTGAGCTTGCCGATGCCCGGCACGTCGAGATCGACATCCAGCTTGTCCGCAAAAGACGGCACGTTGCGAACCTGAATACGCTCGGCCTTGCCGTTGCGGCATTCCGCCGTCACTTCGACCAGCCCGCCCGGTGCCTCCAGCACCATTTTGGTGACCGGCTCCTGCATCGGAATAATGCCGGTATCGAGCAACACGGTCGAAACGCAGATGGAATTGGAACCGGACATCGGCGGAGTATCGGCCGGCTCCATGATGATCCAGCCCATCTGCGCCCTGGGATTCTTCGGCGGCACCAGCAGGTTTACATGCCGGAAGACGCCGCCGCGTGGTTCGTTCAGAACGAAATTGCGAAGCGTTTCGTCGCGGGCAATGAAGCGGGATTGCTCCCACAGCGTTTCGCCCGGTGGCGGCAGAACACCTCCGACGATCACGTCACCCACCTCCCCCTCCGCGTGGCAACTCACCACATGGATCACTTTCGACGAGCGCATGATTTCCTCCGGCTTAGGCTATTGGCTTTGAACATATGGCCGATGCTTTGGCTGAGAAGGAAGCCACCGGCAAGAGGCCGCAAGCACATCGGGTTTCGCCGATGCTCCGAAAGCGCGATCAGGCCCCCGGTTTCAGACGCTCCTGCACTAGCGCGGCCCAATATTGCATGCCGTGAAGGATCGCATCGTCGTTGAAATCGTAGCCGGGATTGTGAAGTGCTTCGGAATCACCGTTGCCGAGCCAGATCATCGCGCCCGGACGCTTTTCCAGCATGTAGGAGAAATCCTCGGACCCCATGGTGCGCGGCCAATCGTCGTTGACCTTCTCATCCCCGACGACACTCTTGGCCGCAGCCACCGCAACCCTGGTCTTGTCGGGATCGTTGGCGGTGACGGGATAGCCGGCTCGCCATTCGATATCGGCTTGCGCCTCGAAGAGTTTTGCAGACGCGTTGACAATATCGCGAAAACGGCCCTCGACCGACTTGCGGGTTTCCGGATTGATGGTGCGGATCGTGCCACCAATCTGGATCGAGCCAGGGATGACATTGAGTGCGGCAGGGTTGCCGGCGTTGAAATAGGTGACCGAAACCACGACCGGGTCGAAAGGATTGGTGTAGCGCGAGGCGATCGTCTGCAGCGCGTTGACTAGATGCGTTCCGGCCAATAGTGGATCGCGCGTCATATGCGGATAGGCGGCATGACCGCCACGGCCGTTCAGCGTCACCACGAACCGGTCTCCCGCCGCCAGCATCGGGCCCGAACGGATCGCAAAAGAACCGACCGGCAGCCCAGGCTGGTTATGCATGCCATAGACCTCGTCGATGCCGAAACGCTCCAGCAAACCTTCCTCGATCATCACCCGACCACCGGCGCCGCCTTCTTCCGCCGGCTGGAAAATAACGACCACCGTACCGGCGAAATCCCGCGTCGCCGCCAGATGCTTGGCAGCCGCGAGCAGCGTCGCCGTGTGCCCGTCATGTCCGCAGGCATGCATCATGTTGGCGACCTTGGAGGCATGCGGCAGGTTTGTCTGCTCGGACATCGGCAGGGCATCCATATCGGAGCGGAAACCAAGCGTACGCCCGTTTCCGAGTTTGCCCTTGATGACACCAACCACGCCGGTCTTCGCGATACCCGTAACCACCTCGTCGCATCCGAACTCATGAAGCTTTTCAGCTACGAGCGCAGAGGTCTTCGGCAGATCGAAAAGAAGCTCCGGAAACTGATGTAGTTTGCGACGCCAACCCTTTGCTTCCGCAGCAATTTTTCTCAGGTCCTCATGTGGCGCATCAAAAGGTGGCACGGCTATTATCCTCGTTCTGAAGTCACTATGATGCAACCTTATGATGCAACCTTCCGGAAGGGGGACCGGTCCGGATCCGGATCGGGCATCGCGTCCAGAAGCATGCGGGTGTAATCGCTTTTCGGGTTTTCGAATATTTCGCCGACCGGTCCCTGCTCTACCAGCTTGCCGCGATAGATCACCGCAACGTCGTCGCAAATATAGCGGATGACGCCGAGATCGTGGCTGATGAAGAAATAAGTCAGGCCAAGTTCCTGCTGCAGCCGATGCAGGAGGTTCAGGACATCCGCTTGGACCGAGACGTCGAGCGCCGAGGTTGGTTCGTCGAGGATCAGGAATTCGGGGCGTACTGCAAGAGCCCTGGCAATGCCGATGCGCTGTCGCTGGCCGCCGGAGAATTCGTGCGGATAACGGAATAGATGTTCGGAGCGAAGGCCGACCTGCAGCAGCAGTTCCAGTACCCGCTCGGTGCGCTGACGGGCGTTAAGATTGACCACATCGCTATGGATCACCAGCGGTTCGGCGACAATATCATGGATCGTCATGCGCGGATCGAGCGAAGCGTAAGGGTCCTGGAAGACGATCTGCAGGCGCGACCGCAAACGCCGCATCTCCAAAGGCGTCAGCTTATGGATGACTTTGCCATCGAAAAGGATGCTGCCGACGGACAGTGATTCCAGCCTCAGAATGCAGCGGGTCAGCGTCGTTTTGCCGGAGCCGGACTCGCCGACAAGGCCGAAGCTTGCGCCCTTTTTGATCGACAGGCTGACATTGTCGAGTGCAGTGAACCCCTCGCCGCGACCGAAGAAGCCTTGGCGCTGGCCGGGAAAGATTTTTGAGACGTTTTGAATGTCGAGGGTCATGCGGATACCTCCGGCATCAGCCCGTTGAGGCCTTTCAACTCACCGCGCTTGGTATGGGCGGTCGGCACGGAATTCAAAAGCGCCTGGGTATAGCTGTGGCTCGGCCGCTTCAGTACGTCGCTGACCGGCCCGGCCTCGAGAATACGCCCGCGGAACATAACCGCGACGTGGCTGCAGATCTGCGCGACAACACCAAGATTGTGGGTGATCAGCAGCACGCCGATATTGCGCTCGGCGACGAGATCATGGATCAGGCGCAGGATCTGTGCCTGTACAGAGACATCAAGCGCCGTGGTCGGCTCGTCGGCAATCAGGAGGTGCGGTTTGCCGATCATTGCCATGGCGATCAGCACGCGCTGGCGCATGCCGCCGGAAAACTGGTGCGGATAGTCGTTGATGCGCTCCGCCGCCTTGGGGATGCCTACC
This sequence comes from Neorhizobium sp., assembly GCA_965227625.1. Taxonomy (GTDB): domain Bacteria; phylum Pseudomonadota; class Alphaproteobacteria; order Rhizobiales; family Rhizobiaceae; genus Neorhizobium. The sequence goes on from CBDDGK010000002.1 coordinate 62,579, forward strand.
TTTTCCAGCATCTCGACGGCCACTCGGCGAGCCGCCTTCTTCAGGTCGCCGCGGGAGGCGCCTGTAGTCAATCCCAATACGGACGGATCGGCATGGCCAGCATGAAGAGCCACGTCGACCAGTTGCGTACCGATCCGGAAAGCGGGGTTGAGATTGGTCGTCGGGTCCTGAAAGATCATCCCGATATGCCGGCCGCGCAGCGCCCGCATCTCCTTGTCGGTCGCCTTCAGCACGTCCCTGCCCTGAAACTCGATGGAGCCGGCAAGATACCGTCCGGGAGGCGACGGAATGAGCCGCGAGACGGAAAGTCCCGTCAACGACTTGCCGCTGCCGGTTTCGCCGACCATGCCCCAGATCTGGCCTCGCTCGATCTTGAGATCGATACCGTGCAGGATATGCGTCTCGCCTTCATAGCTTTTCATGGCGAGGTTGAGGTTCTTGATATCGAGAAGCGTCATCCTGATCTCTCCCCTATCGCCGCGCCTTGGGATCGAGCACGTCGCGCAGCCCGTCGCCAAGAAGGTTGAAGGCGAGCACCGCCAGGAAGATCGCAATTCCAGGCGCAACCGCCGTCCACCAATAATCCGGCATGTAGCTGCGTGCTCCCGACAAGAGCGTGCCCCATTCCGGCGTCGGCGGCTTGACGCCGATACCGACGAAGCCCAGCGAGGCGACGGTGAGGATGGCGAAACCCATGTCGAGCGACGCCTTGATAACGATCGGCGATATGATGTTCGGCAGGATATGTTTGCCAAGGATGCGCACCCAGCCAGCACCCAGTGCATGGGCCGCAACCACGAACTGTTCTTCCTTCTTGACGATCACCTCGCCGCGCACGAGGCGGGCATAAGCGGGCCACCAGGTGATCGAGATGGCGATGATCATGTTCCAGACGCCGGTGCCAAGAGCCGCCGCCACGGCCATGGCGAGGATAAGACTCGGAATGGTCAGCAGGAGATCGGTGATGCGCATCAGGACTTCATCGATCCAGCCGCCGAAATACCCAGCGATTGCGCCAACGATCGTACCAACCACAATGGCGATGAAGACGACGGCTAGGCCGGAAAACAGCGAGACCTGCGAGCCGACAACAACGAGCGAGAACATGTCTTGTCCCAGCGCATTGGTGCCGAACCATGCGGAGGCCGACGGCGGTTGAAAGCGCGCCGGAGTATTGGTGCCGCCGGCGACATGCTCAGGATGCGGCACGATCCACGGCGCGAAGATAGCGATCAGGATCAGCGCCACAACGATCGCAAGGCCAATGATCGACAGCCAGCTCTGACGGAACCGATAAAAGGCTCTCGACCAGTTTTCCAGCCGGGCGGATTGCGTTCGTTTCGGAATGACGGTGGGTGTCATGTTCATGCGTAGCGTACCTTCGGATTGAAGACGCCGTAAAGCAGATCGACGACGAGCATGGTGAGGAGATAGATGACGGCAATCACCAGCGTCACGCCGATGACGGGCATGAAATCCTGGGTCAGGATCGCCTGTGTGGCATAAAGCCCAAGCCCCGGCCAGTCGAACACCGTTTCGACCAGGACCGTGCCGCCCAGCAGCCATGAAACGTAGAGGCCGATCACCGTCAGCGTCGAAGTCATGGCGTTCTTCAGCACGTATTTGAAGAGGATCAACCGGTTGGAGAGGCCGAGCGCCCGCTCGGTCATCACGTAATCCTGCTGCAGGACTTCGATCGTCGAAGCGCGCATCATGCGCATGATGGTCGCGAGCGGCGAGAGCGCCATGGCGATTGCCGGCAGCGCCAGATGCGAAAGCGCGATCTGGAACGCGTACCAGTCGCCGGCGATCAGCGCATCGAGCGTATAAAGGCCCGTGACATGATCCGGCGGGCTTTCGATCAGCGGATAACGCCCGGACAGTGGCAGAATGTCGAGCCAGGCGGCAAAGGCCATCTGCAGCAGTATGCCGAGAAAGAAACGCGGCATGGCGATGCCGCCAAGCGCCACTGTCCGCGTCGCATAATCGAGCGTGCCGTTGCGGTTGACAGCTGTCAACAGTCCAAGCGGAATGCCGACCACGATCGCGATGAAAAGCGAAGCGAAGACGAGCTCGATCGTCGCCGGCAGATATTCCATGATATCGGCAAACACCGGGCGTCGGGTGAAGACCGACATGCCCCAATTACCCGAGACGAGGCCAGTCAAGTAATTCCAGTATTGCACCGGCAAAGGCAAATCCATACCGAGTTCGCGTTTCATCTGCGCGATCAGTTCCGGCGTCGCGTTCGGGCCGGCGGCAAGCCCGACCGGATCACCGGGCAGGATACGCGCCACGATAAACAGCAAGAGGGTCAGGCCGAGCAAAACCGGCAGAAGCAGGACAAGCCTGCGCAGGATATAAAGCAGCATTCGCAAACTCCGGAGTGGTGGGCTCCGTTACAGGAGCCCACCAACGGCCAAGTTGTGTAGCGAGAGGTCCTGTACGATCAATCAGGCGATCGACAAAGGCCAGATTTCCAGCGTGTTCGGCGCGACCGAGCTGAACACATAGTCCTTCACGTTATCGCGCATTGCAAACTTCCGGAGCTCGAGAATGCCGATAATGTCCGGCGCATCCTCGACGATGACTGTCTGCAGCGTCTTGTAGAGCGCGGCACGCTTAGCGGTATCCGGCTCAGCGCGGGCATCCTCGATCAGCTTGTCGACCTCCGGGTTCTTGTAGACCGGGTTCTGCCACTGGCCGTTCCGCGAGGAATGGTAGGCGGCGTAGACGGTGTTGTCCGGGTCGGCATAATTCGGCGACTGGAAGATCGAGTAGAAATCGACCATTGTTTCCGGCGAGCGTGCCATCGCCACCGTATCCGGCCAGGTCATAGCGCGGATGTCGAGATCGATATTCAGAGCCTTGAGCGATTCCAGCATGATCAGGCACCAGCGGCGCTGGTTCTCGTAACCGGCTGCGTGGTGAATGGAGAGCTTGATGCCGCCATCCTTGTAAGCCGACTTGGCGAGATATTCCTTCGCCTTGGCCATGTCCTGATCGTAGCCCTTCTGGTCCGGATCGAACCCGAAAATGCCGATCGGGAGCGGGCTCTTCATCAGCTGGGCCGGGCCTGCCGCATCCAACATGCCCTTGTAGTTGAACGCATAGGACACCGCCTTGCGGAGGTTCTTGTCCATCAGCGGGCCCTTGGCCGTGTTCATCTTGATGGTGAACGTGCGGTAGTCGGGCTCCATGATGCGAACGACATGCGGCATGTCCTTGATGGCATCCATATCTTCCGCGAACATGTCGAGCGCGAAATGCACTTCACCGCGCTGGAGCATCAGGCGGGCGGTGGACGCTTCACGGACGATCTTCCAGATCGCGCCCGTGAGATTGCCGCCCTTGTGCCAGTCGTTTTCGACGCGGATCAGTTCGTAGAGATCGCCCGGCTTGACGCGACCCATCTTGAACGCGCCCGAACCGGCCATGTTGGCCAGCAGATAAGCCTGCGCGTCATCCGTACCCTTGTTGGCTTCGACAACCTTGGAGTTGACGACAAACATCCACGGCAGAACGGAGAGAAGCGGTGCGAACGGCTTCTTCAGCGTCATGGTCACCGTCATGTCGCCGGTTGCCTTGACGCTGTTGGCGTCGAGAATGCCGGAGACCATCCAGGCCGGGCCCTTGGCAAGGCGCAGCAGACGGGCAAAGGAATACTCGACATCCTTGGCGGTGACAGGAGTGCCGTCCTGGAACTTGGCATTACTGTCGAGTTCGAATGTATAGACGAGGCCGTCGGCCGACTGCTTCCAGCTCTTGGCGAGGCCCGGAGCCGGAATCGGTGGGTTGTTCACAACGCGCACCAATGGGTCGTAGGTGTTGCGGAACAACCATTGCGGCGCATAGCCGGTCGCCACATGCGGGTCGAAGTTCGGGATATCGACTGTGGAAGCGAGGACCATGATGTTCTTGCCGGCAGCATTGGCCAGCCGCGGCAAAGTCGCAGCGGCGGTCATCCCTGCAGCACCGATCAGAAACTGACGTTTATTCAAAGTGAGCATGTCATTCCCCTTTTATATCTGCATTGCTCGTTTGGACTGGAAGTCGAGCCGGGTTACCGGCTCGCTGCTGGCGAAAGGCGTGCCGAAGCGGCCAATTCTTTTTTGCGCTCGCTGAGGCCGTAAGTGCTCTCGGCCGTTTCGGCGCTGACATAATCCTCGCGCACATCGTCCTCGATCAGCTCGACGGAGCGATTGGCCGGATCGCCGAAGCCGGCGCCACCGCCGAGCTGCAGCTCGACCACGCGGTCGGTGCGGTCGACCACGAAAAGACCGCCGGTGCCGACGTCTTCCAGCACATTGCCCTCTTCGTCCCGGACATAACCGTGCGACAGGAGACCATTCTGCCCACCGAACAGACCGCCTATCGGCGCGTTGACACCTTCCGGCGAGACGAACACGGTGACCGACGTGCCATCGTCGTAGCGCTTGGCGAGGCGGATGCGCGCGCCAAGGCCACCGCGGAACTCGCCGGCACCGCCGGAATCCCGTACGAAGGCCTTTTCGAGGATGACGACCGGCGAGCGGCTTTCGAGCATTTCGATTGAGGAGGTTGCCGCGGAGGTCGGCCAGAGGACCGAGGACTTGCCGTCCTTCGCCGAGCTGCCGCCCTGACCGCCACCGGAAAGCAGGTGATCGTAGAAGATCTTGCCTTCCGCCGTCTTGCCATAGACCGTCAGCAGGCTTGGCAGGCCGGTATGAGCGATGACCTTTTCTGGAGCAGCCTTGGAAAGCGCACGGAAAATATTCGGCGAGGTGTACCAGCCGGTACGGGTGCGCAGGCTGACAGGAGCCGGCTTGTTGCAGTTCATCACCGAACCCTTCGGCGCCTTGACCGTCAGCGGGCGATAGCAACCGGCATTGCCGCGCACGGCAGGTGTCAGCATGCATTTCAGCGGATAGGTCGAATGCGCCGTCGTGTAGCTCAGCGTGCAGTTGATGCCGCCAAGCGGCACTTCCGGCGGAGCACCTTCGAAGTCCAGCTCGATCGCGTCGTCCTTGATCGTCACCTGCACCGGCACGGTCATATGGGTGCCGAGCGGGTTGTAGGAGATGGTCGAGGTGTGAGTGCCGTTCGGGATGGCACGGATCGCATCGCGCATCGCCTTTTCGGAGCGGGACTGCACGACTTCGGCCAGCGCCTGCAGGTCGGACAGGCCATATTCGTCCATGAAGGCCACCATGCGACGGGCGCCGGTATCGTTGGCGGCAACCAGAGAGCGGATGTCGCCGAGCACCTGATGGCTGTCGCGGATATTTTCCGCCATCAGGCGGAACAGATCCTCGTTTTCGACGCCTCCGCGGATAAGCTTCATCGGCGGAATCTGCAGGCCTTCTTCGTAAACTTCGGTCGCCTTCATGCCGTTACGGGTGCCGCCGATATCGCCGACGTGACCGACCGTGCCCATGACGGCGACGGCCTTGCCGTTCTTGAAGACGGGCGTCATGACCGCGACGTCGAACAGATGACCGGCGCAGAGCCACGGGTCGTTGCAGACCAGAACATCGCCTTCCTGCAGCGTATCGAGCGGGTAGCGCTCAAGGGTGGCCTTCACCACCATCGGCAGGGTCAGGTTGAAGACCGGCATGACGCGGGCCGAGTGAGCCAGCGTCTCACCCTTGGCGTCGAGGATCGAGCAGCCGAAGTCCTGGCTTTCTGAGATGATCAGCGAATAGGCAGTGCGGCAGACGGTGTGCCACATTTCCTCCGCGACGGTGACGAGACGGCTCCACATGATTTCCAGCGCGATCGGATCGGATTCAATCTTCTCGATCGCCTCCGCCTTCGTCATCTGCGGCGTGACCAATTCGATGCCCTTGCCGACCGTGGCAATCTTGATGCACAGGTTGCCGGCGGCATCGACGGTCAGGACGTCGCCGGGCGGCACGATCGTGGTCGATTCACGTTCTTCGATGATGGCCGGGCCGGAGACGGTCATACCAGCGGTCAGCTTGTAGCGGTCGTAGATGCCTGCATCGACAAAGCCCTCGCCGAAATAGCACTTGCGGCTGCCCTTGAGGGCCACATCGCCCGAAACGGCGATATCGGCCTGCTTGATCGAAAGCGTCGGCGTGGCGCCACTGGCGCGCAGGCGGAAGGAGAGGATTTCGAGTTCGGCTTCCACCGGAACGCGGGTGTAGCGAGCCGCATAAACCTCTTCGAAGGACTTGCGGATGGTCGAATAGGCATTCGCATCCAGTTCGCCTGATGGAATCGGCACGTTGATCTCGTGCAGCTGGCCGATCAGACGCATGTCCGCGGTGCGTTCGAAGACGACATCCTCCGGCTTGGCGCCGGCGGCGAGAAGCTTGGTTTTGCCTTCTTCTGCAAGCTCTCCAAATTCGGCATTCAGGGACGCCGTATCGAGGTCCGCCGAAAGGCCCATCGGACGCGAACGGACGAGATCGAAGGACAGCGGCGCGGTGAGGAAGCCGAAAGCGGAAGCGGCACCGCTGGCCTGCGGGATGATGATTTCGCCGACGCCGAGAATACGGGCAACGCGGGCGGCGAAGGCCGGACCGGCACCGCCGAAACCGATCATCGAATAACCGCGCGGGTCCTTGCCCTTTTCGACTAGATGGATGCGGGTGGCGCTTGCCATGTTCTCGCCGACCACCTGATGGATGCCCCAGGCGGCTTCGACGGTGGAAATGTTGAGCGGTTCGGCAATCGTCTTCAGCGCCTTTTCGGCGGCATCGAGATCAAGCGTCATGCGGCCGCCGAGGAAGAAGGCGGGATCGTAATAACCGAGCGCGACGCTGGCGTCGGTGACCGTCGGCTTGGTGCCGCCCGCGCCGTAGCAGGCCGGCCCCGGGGAAGCGCCGGCCGAATGCGGACCGACCTGTAGCAGGCCGACCTCGTCGATCGCGGCGATCGATCCACCGCCGGCGCCGATTTCGATCATATCGACGACCGGCGCCTTGATCGGCAGGCCGGAGCCGTTGCGGAAGCGGCGCACACGGCCGGCTTCGAGATAGGACGCGATATGCGCCATGCCGTTTTCGATCATGCAGGCCTTGGCCGTCGTGCCGCCCATGTCGAACGCAATGACGTTTTCCTGGCCGGCCGCCTTGCCGAACCATGCGGTGGCAAGCGCTCCACCGGCAGGGCCGGATTCCAGCAGGCGGATCGGGAATTCGCGGGCTTCATCGACGGAGACGAGACCGCCGGCCGAATGCATCAGACGGAAGGCGCCGGTAAAGCCGCGCGCTTTCAGTTCCTGCTCGAAACGCTTCAGGTAACGGTCCATTAGCGGCTGCACATAGGCATTGGCGCAGGTGGTGACGAAGCGCGGATACTCCGAGATTTCGGCAACGACTTCCGAGGAAATCGAGACGGACATTTCCGGATAATGATGCTTGATGATCTCGCGAACCCGCTTCTCGTGAGCCGGATTGCGATAGGAATGCATGAGGCACACCGCGATCGCCTCAACGCGATCGGCGACCAGCTTCTTGACGGCACGGAGCACGGAAACTTCGTCGAGCGGTTTGATGATCCCACCATCGGCGCCGATGCGCTCGGAAATCTCGATGCGACGCGAACGGCTGACCAGCGGCTCAGGGAACTCGATGAAAAGATCATAGATATCGTAGCGCTGCTCGGTGCCAATCTCGAGAACGTCGCGAAAACCTTCCGTGGTGATCAGGCCGACCGGCGCGCCCTTGCGCTCGATCACAGCATTGGTGACAAGCGTCGTGCCGTGAACGATCTCGGAGAGGTCGGCGACCGAAATTCCGGCTGCGTCGACAATTTCTCCGAGACCGCCCAACGCGCCCTGGGAGGGATCTTTCGGCGTCGTCAAGCACTTGTGCAGGCGGATCGAGGCGGCCTTTTCATCGAACAGGATGAAGTCGGTAAAGGTGCCGCCGATATCGACGCCGGCGCGGAAGTTCTTTGCAGTCTCTTGCATTCGCATGTTCCCCATTACGGTGGCCGACGACATGCGGCGGCCCGGTCGATGCCATCACATGGATGGCGCGTAAGGCTCATTCATCTCGGGTTCTGATGCCCGGACAGGGAACGGGTAATCGTCTCCCCTTTCGACAAGGGGATTGGTCTGACGCCTGCTGTTCCGCTGCTTTTTTAAGCATGAATTATTTTGAGAGAAATGTAGGCGGGAAATTCTAACGAGTCCAGCATAAGTTTCATATTTGACATCGAGTTCCAATAATGGAACTATACGATGTGATTTGCCCGTATAGGACGCAATATGAGCTCTCTCGAAGACGCCATCTCCATTCTCGGTTGCTTCTCTCTGGCAGAGCCTTCGCTCTCCCAAGCGGAAGTGGCGCGCCGAACGGGCTGTCCGAAGGCGACAGCGTCACGCGTGATGAAGACTTTGCGGGAGAGCAGCATTCTTGATTTCGATCCGGTGACGCGGCTTTACACGCCCGGCATCCGGCTCTTCGAACTCGGCCAGATCTGCCGTTCGAACCACACATTCCTTGATCTGGTGAACAGGGAGCTGGAAGAAGTCTGCTCGGTCGGCGGGCACACGGCCTATGTGACCGTATTTGACGGATTCCAGCTCGTCGTGCTGCGCATGGTGCGTGGCTCAAGCCCGCTGGCAATCACCTCGACACCCGGCTACCGCGCCTGGCCTCATGCGACGTCCAATGGCCGCGCCATGTTGTCGATGCTGAACAAGGAGGAATGGAAACTTCGCGTGCCGGACACCCTGCCCTTCGTCACGACACGGGCACCGCAAGATCACGAGGAACTGCGGGAACGCATCCGTACAATCCACGAAACCGGACGCTCGCACTCGACCAATGATTCCTACGAGGGCGTCTCGTCGGAGGGCATTGCCTTTCGCGACCCGGGCACTGGGGAAGTCATCGGGGTTGCGATTTCCTATCCGACGATCATGGGCTCGCCGGAATTGCAGGACAAGATCACGGGACTGCTCAACACGATGAAAGCCAACCTCGCGCGGCATGAGTGAGCTTGCCGATTCGACCCTCTATTCAGCCCGTACTTGCCACACCCATAAAATATGATTATTAAACTCATAATTTAGGATGGCGATCCTGTATCGAAGGGTATTGCGGAACGCCGCTCTTCACTCGCGCGCAACAATTGCCGCGCGCCCAACGAACATGAACGGATCCTTCGCATTGGCTTTCTGGCACACCATGGCATGGCACACCCGAAGGTATCCGGGTGGTTGCTCCGGTGAAATGGCGTCAGTTCGATGGCCTGGTGAGCGCCTTCTGGGAGGCTGAAAGCCAATCGGGGGCCAAGGGCTATTACCTCGCGGATGATCCGCGCATCATGATCTTCTTCAATGACGTCTCTTCGCACGTTCGCATATCGAACCGCGATGGCGATTTCTCGGACGTTTCCCGGCCGATGACCCGCGCGGTCTATGTTCCGGCGGGAGTTCCGATGTGGACCCGCAGCAAGGCAACACATCGCTTCTCGCATCTCAATCTGCACATGCACAAGGACCGGGTATTGAAGTTCCTGGCGCCTTCCCTGGGAAGCTCGCTGGCGCAGACGGTCCTTCGCCGCCCGGTCGAGATTCAGGACGCGAGAGCCGTCCAGACCTTGGCCGGCCTGCTGGTGGATGAGATATCGAGCCCGGCTAAACATGCCATCTATGCCGAAAGCCTGATCGGCAGCATCGTTACCGGCCTTCTGGATCTCCCGAGCCAGGAGGATGAGCGCAGCAGCGGACGACTGACGCAGGGGCAGATGAACAAGCTCAATGCACGCATGGATGCGATTGGCGACTATCGTATGTCGGTTGCCGATATGGCTGCGACCGTTGGCTTGTCCGAAAGCTGGTTCGCCAACGTGTTCAAGCAGACGACCGGCAAGACGCCGCTGCAGTGGCAGCTCGCCAAGCGCATCGACCTCGCCAAGACATTGCTGGACGAAGGCAGCACGACCGTCGCCGGCATCGCCGCCCAGCTTGGCTTTTCCGACCAGGCGCATTTCACCAAGGTATTTCGACAGGTCGCGGGAGAAACGCCCGCTGCGTGGCGCCGGATGCGGCAGGTCCGTTGATCCATCGATCCTAAAGAAGGTGTCCCGCCCGGCGGACAGCAGGCGGGACAATGTTCGTTATGAGCGTTTAATCACCATGTCTGGCGAAGCGTCGCCATGATCGCACGGCCGGGGTTGTAGTAGTAAGCCCCGCCATCATCGTTTGCGATGTGCTTCTCGTCGAACAGGTTGGTGGCGTTGACCTGGAACGTGGTGTTTTCCTGGATCTTGTAGGTGAAGGCTGCATCGAAGACCACGGCGCCATCCGACTTGCGGGTATTTGCGTTGTCGAAATAGTAGGATCCGATATAGCGAGCACCAAGACCGAACGTCATGTCGCCACGCTTTCCGTCGCCTTCCAGCGTATAGGTACCCCAAACTGAAGCCATGTGTTCAGGTACCTGGGCGAACGCCTTTCCATTGTAATCGTTGATATTACCGGGTTCGATGATCTTGGAGTCGATATAGGCATAGGCGGCGATCAGATTGACATTGCTTGTTACTTCAACCTTTGCCTCAAGATCGATGCCGCGATGCCGAACCTTATCGATCGTCGCCGGAAGATACGTCGGAGCCTCTCGGGTCGTGATATTCTCGAGCGTCAGGTCGTAAACGGATGCCGTGAATAGTGCGGGAAAGGCATCTGGCCGGTATTTGATACCGACCTCATATTGCTTCCCGGTCGTGGGCTCCACACCAGTGCTCGGCGGCGCAACGGATTCCGCATAACTCGTATAGACGGCGAGTTCGTCGGTGATCTTATAACTCAGACCGAAGCGCTTGGAGAGCTCGCTATAGTTACCTGATTTAGATGTTCTGCTTATGAGATTAGTTTCATCGAGGTTGAGCCAGTCATTGCGAAGTCCGATGCTGGCCGTCAACTTGTCGGAGAAGACCAAATCCTGCTGGATATAGATCGCCTTCGTTGTCTGATCGTTCGTCCTGTTCTCAGTAATCGGAATGACGGGAGGTACGCCTGAATAGACTGGATTTTGCCAGTCGATGCCAGGTGCCGTTCCTAACCACAACGGCCGATACAAACCATAACCGGTGGTTTTGGAATCCACGTTCTTATAGTCGATGCCGAAAAGCGTACGGCTTTCGACCTGATCAAAACTCGTTTCGTAGAGCATGTGCGCGTCGATGACGAATTGTTCGTCCGAACCGTCTCCACCGAAGAAGTTGCGGTCCACCGTCGTGTCCGCCGGATCACTGGCCCCCAGTTCATCATAGATGTAGACGTAGCGGAAAGCGTTCGATGACTTGCTGTAGCGAGCGCTCGAGTTGAAGGTCAGCCCGTTTTCGAAATCGTGATCGAAAATGACACTGTATGTATTCCGGTTCGACTCGTCGTAATTGTAGCCCGGTTCGCCAAAGAACTTGTCTCGGTCGAAATCCGTGAACCGCGGATGACCGCCACCGCTTGGCGTGCCGTCTCTATCGAGATGATCGAAAACGAAGGAAAGGCTCGTCGCAGCCGTGGGCCGCCAAGTGAGGCCGCCCATGATGAAGTTTTCGTCGTCGCGCGAATAATCATATTCAGCGTTCGACCGCTGGAACTTGCCCGTCAGGCGGTAAGAAAGCGTATCGTCCTCGGTGATGTTGTCACCGAAATCGAACCCTGCCTCCTTGTGTGCGAACGAGCCGCCGGTGCCGTAAACCTCACCGAACCGCTCGCGCTTCGGCAACTTTGAGACATAGTTCACTGCACCGCCGGGATCGGAGACTCCGAACCCGGTGGAATTGGCACCCTTCAGTATCTCAACACGCTCATAGCCGTAGGGCTCTTCCAGAATACCGCCCCAGCTTCTGCCGACGGCCAGTCCATCGCGATAGGTAAAAGGAGCAAAGCCGCGAATCTTGAAATAGTCGTAGCGGTCGTCGGAGCCGTAATAGTCCGTCACCACGCCCGCAGTGTATTGCACAACCTGCTCGATGCTGCTGGCGCCGCGCTCCTCGATTTCCTTGGAGGTGACGACGGAAACGGATGCCGGTGCCGTCAGGACATCAGTCGGCATCTTGCCGACGGCTGTGGTCTGCGTTGCCACGATCGACTTCGAGTCGTTGCTGGTGTCGAGCACGCTGCTCGAACCGCTGCCTTCAAGCACGATCGGCGTCAGCGTGGTGTCTGCGTTCGAAGTGGCGTCCTGGCCGAGCGAAATGGTCGGAGAAAGGGCGCCGAGCGCAGTGCAGCCCAGAAGAAGGGCATTGCGCCAGCGAAGACGGGTCGGATGTGAGCGACGGCCTGTTCTTGCGATATTCATAATTTGCGTTCCAGAAACTGATTTCACCGTGGCCGCACCCGGCCGGAGGTTACCGGGTGCATTGCCAGTTGCAGGGAAAGTCCCGAACAGCATTCGACAATCCGAGATGCGCAGAAAACTCCGCGTATCCGCCAGCCGCCATGCTCCAGTTGATGTGCCCCGTGATAGCTACTAACTTGAGCAATATTGTCCAGTATTGTAGATTTCTCGGGTTTTGTAGGATCCCACGGGAATCTCAGCATTCCCGTCCCTGAGCGGCGGCATGACCGTTGACGCCCGCACCTTAACCTGAAAGTGGGAGTCCACTTAAACGTTCAGCGGAGTGTGCGCAATGTTTCGGTTTCTCTATTCGGCCCCTGGTAGCGGCAATCGCTTGCCTCTGCGTCATCGCGTCCGGCAACGCCTTGGCTGCGGAAAACACGACCTATCCGCTCACCATCAAGCATGCGCTCGGAACGACGATCATCCCGAAAAAGCCCGAACGGATCGCCACCGTTGCCTGGGCAAACCACGAGGTGCCGCTGGCACTCGGCGTCATACCGGTCGGCTTCGCCAAGGCGAATTTCGGCGATGACGATGGAGACGGCTTGCTTCCCTGGGTCGCCCAGCGGCTTAAGGAACTGCATGCCGACAAGCCGGTATTGTTTGACGAAGGTGACGGGATCGACTTCGAAGCGGTCGCCGCGACCAGGCCGAATGTCATCCTCGCCTCCTATTCCGGCCTCAGCCAGGCCGATTACGATACGCTGAGCCAGATCGCACCGGTTATCGCCTATCCCGAAGCCGCGTGGTCGACAGACTGGCGGGAGATGATTCGTTTAAACAGCGCCGGCATGGGCATGGCGACCGAAGGCGAGGCGCTGATCAAAAAGATCGAGGCCGATATCGCCACAACGATCGCGGGGCATCCTGAACTGACCAACAAATCCGCGATGTTCATCACGCATCTCAGCGCCGCCGACCTCAGCATCGTCAATTTCTACACGACCAACGATACCCGCGTGAAATTCTTCGCGGATCTCGGCCTGAAATCGCCGAAAAGCGTCACCGAAGCCTCCGCGCCCGGAAAGTTTTCCGGCTCGATCAGCGCCGAGCGGATCGACGCGTTTGATGATGTCGATATCGTCGTGACCTATGGGAACCAGCAACTCCTTGCCGCGCTGGAGAAGAACCCTCTGATGACCAGAATGCCGGCTGTCTCGAAGGGGGCTCTCGTCATGCTGGGCAGAAACCCGGTCGGCACGGCAGCGAACCCGACACCGCTCTCCATCTCATGGGTATTGAAGGACTATATCGCCCTGCTCGCCGAGGCGGCCAGCAAGACAAAATGAGAGCATCAAGTCTGCGGCTAACCCCGCGCTCCTCAGTTTCGGCGCGGTCGAATAGTGCAAGAGGCCTCTGGTTGGTGGGGCTGATTGTGCTTCTCGGCGTTCTTCTCGTGCTGTCCGTCACGGTCGGCACACGGCAAGTGGCGTGGCCCGATATCGTCGCAGCACTTTCCGGTAGCGTTGACGGCATCGGCCAGGCTGCGGTTGCTGTCCGCATTCCGCGTACCGTGCTGGCCTTGCTTGCTGGCGGCGCGCTTGGCCTCGCCGGGGCAATCATGCAGGGCGTAACGCGCAACCCGCTTGCCGATCCCGGCATTCTCGGCGTCAATATGGGGGCCTCTCTGGCCGTTGTCGTCGGTGTCGCATGGTTCGGCATCACATCCGCCGAAGCCTATATATGGACAGCGATCCTTGGCGCCGGCGCGTCTGCGGTTTTCGTCTACACGATCGGCTCATTGGGGCGTGGTGGCGCGACACCACTGAAACTGGCCCTTGCCGGCGCCGCAACATCGGTCGCATTTGCCTCGATGGTCATCGCCGTCGTGCTTCCGCGAGCAGATATCGCAGGCGGCATTCGATCATGGCAGATCGGCGGTGTGGGCGGGGCAACGTTCGAGCGCATTGTTCCTGTCCTACCCTTCCTCGCCGTCGGCTTCATGATCTGCTTTTTGTCGGCGCGAAAGCTGAATTCGCTGGCATTGGGCGATGACCTGGCGGCCGGGCTCGGCGAGAGGGTCGCGGTCGCCCGAGCCATCGCCTCACTCGGTGCGATCCTGTTATGTGGCGCGACGACCGCCATCTGCGGGCCGATCGGTTTCCTGGGCCTGGTCGTGCCGCATCTTTGCCGACTGCTGATCGGCGTCGATCATCGATGGCTGTTACCCTTCTCCGCCATTGGCGGCGCCTGCCTTCTTTTGGCTGCCGATGTGGTCGGCCGCATCGTCGCCCGACCGGCAGAGCTCGATGTCGGCATTGTCACGGCGCTGATCGGCGCGCCCTTCTTCATCTGGATCGTTAGACGCCAGCGGGTGCGTGAACTATGACCGTGTTTTCCTCCTCGCTTGACCTCATCGTCGGAAGCCGGCGGCGTCGCGGACGCAAATACCTGGTGGTGGTCGGCCTGCTCCTGCTGATCGTGATAGCAATCTTCATGTTGACCCTGTCCGTCGGGCAGTCGGTCACGCCTCCCGGTGATGTCCTGCGCGTTCTGCTTGGTGAGAATGTGCCGGGAGCAAGCTTCACCGTCGGTCAGCTCAGATTGCCCCGTGCCCTACTGGCTATCCTCGCAGGCCTGAGCTTCGGGCTTGGCGGCGTGGCATTCCAAATCATGCTCCGCAATCCGCTCGCAAGCCCCGACATCATCGGGATCAGCTCCGGCGCCAGCGCCGCGGCTGTCTTTGCCATCATCATTCTGTCGATGAAGGGCACGTCCGTTTCCATCCTCGCGGTAGCCGCCGGCCTCGGGGTAGCGCTGCTTGTCTATGGCCTTTCCTCTAAGAATGGCGTCGCCGGAACGCGTCTCATTCTGGTCGGCATCGCCGTTTCGGCGATGCTGGAAAGCGTCATCGCCTATATTCTGTCGCAAGCGCCGGCGTGGAACCTTCAGGAAGCGATGCGCTGGCTGACGGGAAGCCTCAACGGCGCGCAGCTCGGCCAGGCGCTACCGCTTCTGCTTGCGCTGATCGTCTTCGGCGGTCTTTTGCTCGGCCGGACACGGGACCTCGAAGCTTTACGGCTGGGTGACGACACCGCTGCAGCTCTCGGCGTCAAGGTCGCAACGACGCGTATCGCAATCATCGTCGGCGCGGTCGGCATCATCGCGTCAGCAACGGCCGTGACCGGCCCGATCGCATTTGTCGCCTTCCTGTCCGGCCCGATCGCCGCCCGCATCGTCGGCAACAGCGGCTCACTGCTGATTCCGTCCGCGCTGATCGGCGCCCTGCTTGTTCTGGGTGGGGACTATGTCGGTCAATTCCTGCTACCCACCCGCTATCCGGTCGGGGTCGTGACCGGCGCGCTCGGCGCGCCCTACCTGATTTTTCTGATCGTCCGCGTCAATCGGACCGGAGGTTCGTTATGAGTGCTCACACCCTTGCCGCCAACGGCCTCTCAGCGGGCTACGGGAATATGGAGATCCTGCACGGGTTCGATCTTACGATCCCACCCGGAAAGATCACGGTGATCGTCGGCGCCAATGCATGCGGCAAGTCCACGCTGCTGAGGGCCATGTCCCGGCTTCTCTCTCCGAGCGCCGGACAGGTGCTGCTGGACGGCAAATCCATTCACAAGACACCGCCGCGCGAACTTGCAAGGACGCTCGGGCTCCTCCCGCAATCGCCGATCGCGCCGGAAGGCATCACAGTCGCCGATCTCGTCAGCCGCGGGCGACATCCGCACCAGAACCTTTTCTCGCGCTGGACCCTCAAGGACGACGAGGCCGTGGACGGCGCCTTGACGGCGACCAAGACCGTCGAACTGGCCGAGCGGCCGGTGGACGAGCTTTCCGGCGGCCAGCGTCAGCGCGTGTGGATCGCCATGGCGCTGGCACAGGAGACGGAAGTTCTGCTGCTCGACGAGCCGACGACATTTCTAGACATCAGCCATCAGGTCGAGGTTCTGGATCTTCTGACGGATCTCAACCAGAGCCGCGGCACGACGATCGTCATGGTGCTTCACGATCTCAACCTTGCAGCGCGCTATGCGGACCATCTCGTCGCGATGACCGATGGCAAAGTGCATGTTTCCGGCCGGCCGGAAGATGTTCTGACGGAAGAGAACGTGCGGCACGTCTTCGGCCTCGACAGCCGCATCATCATAGACCCGACGTCCGGCCGACCAATCATGCTGCCGATCGGGCGACATCGCATGGCAGACAATCAGGATATCAAGGAGAACCGGTCATGAACGCGGCTCAGGAATTCAAGCTCTCGGGCATTGCGCTTCCCAAGGACGCCATCGGCATGCTTGGCGAGATCTGCGAGCATTTCGTCGAACATGCCGATGTTCAAAGGACTAAAGAACGGGCTCTTCTGACGAGCAAGTTCGGTTCGGCAAATATCCGCATCCAGGGGCGAGAACTGCTGATCGAGCTGAGCTGCCCCTCGGAACAAGCGCTCCATCTGAGCCGTACCAGCATCGCGGAACATCTGTTCCACTTTGCCGGAGATGACCCGCTTGAGCTGACCTGGGATGACCCGGCACCACTTTCGTCCCTGCAGAATATCCACGAGGTAACGGTCGTTTCCGCGGAAGACGTCACGCCGCATATGCGTCGTGTGAAATTCTCTTGCGCGGACATCAAGCCCTTCATCGGCGGCGAAATGCATGTGCGCTTGCTCGTTCCGCCGAAGGGCCGGACACCCGTCTGGCCGGGCCTGCGCGAGGATGGTCGCGTCGCATGGCCGGAAGGCGAAGACGAGCTTCTGGTGCGTGTCTACACGATCCGGGCCGTCGATATCGAACGGCGCGAACTGTGGATCGATTTCCTTCAGCACCCGACCCCAGGCGCCAAAACACCGGGCGCGGACTTCGCTCGTGATGCGCAGCCGGGGCAAAAGGCCGCGCTGATCGGCCCCGGCGCGGGAGCGCTGCCGGTGGCCAAGTCCATTCTCATCGGCGGCGACGAAAGCGCCCTTCCCGCGATTGCCCGGATTGCCGCGGAGGTATCGCCTGAAACGCGGATACAAGCCGTCATCGAAGTCCAGAACGAGGCTGAAGAGCAGCCGCTCCCGTCATCAGGTTCTCTCGATGTGCGCTGGCTGCATCGCAAAAACTATCCGGCGGACAGCCAAAACGTCCTGCGGAAAGAAATGGAGAAGGCCATAACCTCGATGGCGGACGGGACGTTCGTCTGGTTTGCCTGCGAAAAGGAAGATGTCCGCTCCATCAAGCGTCTGCTTAACAGCCGCAAACACGACAAGAAGAACATGTATGTTGCCTGGTATTGGGAGAGGGAAACCCGCTGATGGGCTGAGGGGATTGCTGTCTCCTGCCGCCCTGTCGGCAAAATTCCAGCCTCCAAAGCCCTTTGCTCAGCTTAAACGCAAAACGGAAGGCAGGGTTTTTTCTCTGCTGCAACGCTTCGCTGAGCTCTCTCCGTGCACCAGCCACAAGAGTTTCCATTGCGCGACGCGCGCCCTGCGGATCGCGCATACGGATCGCCTCGAGCACTGCACGGTGAATGTCCAGAGCATATTCGTGCGACTGGCTGGCCCGGTTGGTGATCCGGAACCTGGCCAGAAGTGCCGCGCCGATCGCCGCGACGAACTGTCGGAAAACCCAGTTTCCCGACGCATTGATGATCGCCGTGTGGAACCGCAAATCCGCATGGCTCCAGGCATCCGTATAGAGCGAATGAGCGGATACCATTTCGTCATAGGCCTCCGCGATAACCATGACTTGCCGTGTCGTGGCATTCTGCGCTGCCGCCTCTGCGGCCGCGGGCTCGAGCACCATACGGGCGTCCACCAGCGACTGATAAAAGCGCTCGTCCTTCGGGTGCCGCATTGCCGCGTCGAGCACGATCGGATCAAGGTAATTCCATTGGTCGCGCGGCAAGACGATCGTGCCGGCGCGGTGCGCGAACGAACCATGCCCTGGCGCCACCAGATGCTGCATCGATTCCCGGAGCGTCGTCCGGCTGACGCCGTAAAGCTCCTTCAGGTCGGCTTCATTGGGAAGCGTCGAGCCCTCTGCGATTTCGCCCGAGACGATTCGGTCCACCAGCATGTGGAGGAGGTTGTCCTTGACCGGTCGCCGGCCCGCCCCTCTCGTCCACACGCGCTTTTGCTCTCAGCGAATCCGCCATTCAGCTCCATCCCATTCATCCTCTTGGGTTTACCCATAGACGAAATACCCACAAAGATAAATCACATCTAAATTGACAATAAATACGATTTATTTTAGATCGACCTTAGAGGTGCTGGAGGAGACCCGTACCCCGCAGGCTGATGAGTGCATTTGCCGCACGCCGACGTTCCGCTGCTTTGACAGGCGCGCGCGACTGGAGCCGTCATGTCTTTCGGGAAGCTGTGTCCCGCCGCACGGATGTGTATGCCCCCCGGCCGGTGGTTAGCCACATGGCCGGAAGACGAGTTTGAGAGCCGAATGAAGATCACCAAGCTGACCACCTATATCGTTCCGCCCCGCTGGCTGTTTCTGAAGATCGAAACGGACGAAGGCATCATCGGCTGGGGTGAACCGGTGGTCGAGGGCCGCGCGCTGACGGTGCAGGCGGCCGTGCATGAGCTCGAAGACTATTTGATTGGCAAGGATCCTTTCCTGATCGAAGATCACTGGCAGGTCATGTATCGTGCCGGCTTCTATCGCGGCGGCGCGGTGCATATGTCGGCGATCGCCGGCATCGACCAGGCGCTCTGGGACATCAAGGGCAAGGCACTCGGCCAGCCGATCCATTCGCTGCTCGGCGGCCAGGTGCGCGACCGCATCAAGGTTTACTCCTGGATCGGCGGCGACCGCCCTTCCGACGTGGCGCAGAACGCCAAGGACGTCGTTGCCCGCGGTTTCAAGGCGATCAAGCTCAACGGTTCCGAAGAGATGCAGATCGTCGATACCAATGAAAAGGTCGACAAGGCGATCGAGACCATCGCGATCATCCGCGAAGCGGTCGGCCCGCATATCGGCATCGGCGTCGATTTCCACGGCCGTATCCACAAGCCGATGGCAAAGGTCATGGCCAAGGAACTCGAGCAGTTCAAGTTGATGTTCATCGAAGAGCCGGTGCTCTCCGAAAACCGCGAGACGCTCAAGGAGATCGCCAACCATTGCTCGACACCGATCGCGCTCGGCGAGCGGCTCTATTCCCGCTGGGATTTCAAACAGGTCCTGTCGGACGGCTATGTCGATATCCTTCAGCCCGACCTCAGCCATGCCGCGGCATTACCGAATGCCGCAAGATCGCGGCGATGGCGGAAGCTTATGACGTGGCGCTGGCGCCCCATTGCCCACTCGGTCCGATCGCGCTTGCAGCCTGCCTGCAGGTCGATGCGGTCAGCTACAACGCCTTTATCCAGGAACAGAGCCTCGGCATCCATTACAACCAGGGCAACGATATCCTCGACTACATCTCCAACAAGGAAGTGTTCCACTACGCCGACGGCTTCGTCTCGATCCCGCAGGGTCCGGGCTCGGCATCGAAGTGGACGAGCAATACGTCATCGAGCGCGCCAAGGAAGGCCATCGCTGGCGCAACCCGGTCTGGCGCCACGAAGACGGCAGCGTCGCCGAGTGGTGAAATTGCTGGCCGCTTGAGCGGCCGCATGGTGAGCCGCAAAGCGGCCACCTGAGAAATTGAGGCGCCGCGGACAAGCGGCGCCTTCGATGCCGGACCGATCATCGCATGATCGTCCGGAAGGGGTGGGGACACCACCGTTTTTGACTTGAACCGAAGGGAGAGGTCCAATGAAAAGCAGAATGATGAAGCTGCAGGCGCCTTCGCGCTCGCCCTGTTTGCGACGGCCGCAGCCGGCACAATCGCGACCGCGCAGGAATTCAAGGCCAAGCTCGGCCACGCAATGCCGCAGGAACATCCGCAGGCGATCGCGCTCAACAAGTTCGCCGAACTTGCCGGTCAGTACACCAACGGCCGCGTCAAGGTCACCGTCTATCACGGCAGCATGCTCGGCGGCGACGACAAGATGCTTCAGTCGACCCAGAGCGGCACGCAGGAAATGTTCTACGGCTCG
>CBDDGK010000003.1:0-22527 GCA_965227625.1 Neorhizobium sp.
AGCACCGGCGTCTGGCCGTAGCTCTTCGTCAGGTGGGATAGACTCAGGTTCGCCATGTCACGATTGTCCGCAGCTCATTCAAAATTGTCTCGACAAAAGTTGTCTAGACAGATTTTGTATCAGCTTCGTGACACCTGCCATAAAACGGCGGCGGCAAATTGCGTGGTTCCCGGTCGGCTCCGTCCACCATACTATGGCAGCGAGTCGACGACAGAATGACGGATGCAGGAAAATGGCAGGAGAACGCGGGCGGCACGAGATGCAGGACGGGCCGCTCTGGAAACAGATCGAAGCGGTGCTCTTGCAGCAAGTCAGGGACGGGCGTTTCAAGGGCACTGGCCGGCTGCCGTCGGAATTCGATCTCGCAGCAGAATTCGGCGTGAACCGCCACACGGCCCGCCAGGCGATCGCCGGGCTGGTGCAGCGCGGCGTGCTGTTCAAACGGAAGGGCGGCGGATCCTATGTCGTGCCGGAAATGCTGGATTACGCGATCGGTTCGCGCACCCGCTTCACCACCAGCGTCATGGCCCAGGGCCGCGAACCGGCCCACACATTGCTGGCCGTCGACGAACGCCCCGCCAACCGCAAGGTCGCCGCGTCGCTGAGCCTCGAAGAGGGCGCGTCCGTCATCTTCATCTCGACGATCGGCGAGGCCGACGACATCCCGATCTCGGTCGCCGAAACCTATCTTTCCGCCGCACGGTTTCCGGGCTTCGGCGAGAAATACGGCGAAAGCTTCTCGATGACCAAGGCGCTCGCCCATTACGGCGTGACCGACTACAAGCGTGACGTCACCCGCTGCACCGCCAGAATGCCGACGCCGGACGATGTCAAGAACCTGCGCCAGTCGGATGCCTCGCCTGTTCTCTTCGTCGAAAGCATCGACATCGACATGGACGGCCAGGCGATCGTCTATCACGAGACCCGGTTTGCCGGCGAACGCGTCCAGTTCGTCATCCGGCCGGGCGATCTCTGACACCAGCCCAAAACAAAACCGCCGGCGCAAGGCCGGCGGCGTATCTGCTGTAGGCAGCCTGGATCAGGCAGCGCGGCTGCGATATCCACCGGCCGAATAGGCGTGCGAACCGCTGCCCGTATTGGTCTGGAACCGCGCCATCATGTCGGCGAGGCTGTCGGTTTCCTGGGTGAGGTTCTGCGCCGCCGCCGTGGTTTCTTCCACCATCGCGGCATTCTGCTGGGTCACCTTGTCCATCTGGTCGGCGGAAGCCGCCACTTCGCGCAGGCTGTCGGCCTGTTCGCTGGTGCTGGTGGTGATCGTGTTGACGAAGGCGCTCATCTGCGAGACCTCGGCGACGATATCTTTAAGCGATACGCCGGATGCCGTGACCAGTTCGACGCCCTGCTTGACCTGTGCCGACGAGGTGGAGATCAGCGACTTGATTTCCTTCGCGGCATCGGCCGAGCGCTGGGCAAGCCCGCGGACTTCCTGTGCGACGACCGCAAAACCGCGGCCTGCCTCGCCGGCACGCGCCGCCTCGACGCCGGCATTCAGCGCCAGCAGGTTGGTCTGGAAAGCAATGTCGTCGATCACGCCGATGATCTTGGAAATCTCTTCGGACGAATGTTCGATGCCGCCCATCGCCGTGATCGCCTGGGAGACGATCTCGCCGCCGCGTTTCGCCTTCTCCTGCGCCATTGCCGCGACACTCTGGGCGCGGCTT
This sequence comes from Neorhizobium sp., assembly GCA_965227625.1. Classification (GTDB taxonomy): domain Bacteria; phylum Pseudomonadota; class Alphaproteobacteria; order Rhizobiales; family Rhizobiaceae; genus Neorhizobium. Next base: position 1,683 of record CBDDGK010000003.1, read on the forward strand.
GCGCCGGCGGCACTGTCGTTGACGGCCGAGGTCACCTGGCCGAGCGCGGCGACGGTTTCTTCGAGGCTCGCGGCCTGCTGCTCGGTGCGCTTGGCAAGGTCGTTGGAAGCGATCGAGATTTCCTGCAGGCCGGCGCGGATGGTCAAGACGGCGCCGCCGACCGAGCTGATGGCCTGTTCGAGATTGCCGACGGAGCTGTTGAATTTCGCCCGGATCGGCTCGAACTCGGCCGCCACGCTGCGATCCATGCGCACCGTCAGGTCGCCGCCCGCCAGCCGGTTGAAGCCTTCCTCGATGGCATGCACGAAGGCCCGCAGGTCCTCGGCCTTGGCAGTGTCGATGGCCGTCTGGCGCTGCCGCTGCCCTTCCTGGGCCTCGCGGGCTTCGGCCGTCTCGCGCTCGAGGCGGACGTTTTCGTTGGCGCCTTCCTTGAAGACCTGCACCGCACGCGCCATCGCACCGATCTCGTCCTGGCGGTCCTGGCCGGTCACTTCAGCGGAAAGATCACCGTCCGCAAGCTTCGTCATCGTCGTCGTCAGGCGGCGAACGGTGCCGCCGAGCGAGCGGGCGAAGATCAGGAAGCCGATGAGCGAAAGGAGCGAAACGACGACGCTGCCGACAGCGGTCATCCAGAGAGCCGTGCGGCTGGCGGTCACCAGCGGCGTGATGTCGGAGGCGATTTCGAGCACGCCGACCTTGGTGCCGGAGAAATCGAGAAGCGGAACCGCTTCGACCGCATAGTTCTTGCTGCCGATATCCGCATAACGGCGCACCTTGCCGGTGTCATAGGCCTGCTGCAGCTCGGCCTGCGTCATCAGCGGATCGCCCGGATAGGTCGAGGCCTGCTTGTCGAACTTGTTGTCGCCCTTGGTATAGAGCGCGATATTGGCTTCGACCTTCTTGCTCAGCGGCGAGAAATAGGAATCGATCAGCTTCAGGCCGACGTCGACGATGCCGGTGACCTTGCCGTCCTTGACCACGGGTGCCGTGGCGAACAGGCTGACCGCCGTGCGGCCGGTCTCGATGCCGACGACGAGCTTGCCGTTGCCGAGCGCGTTCGCGACCATCTTGCGGCGCGCCTTGATATTGTCGCCAAACACATCCGGATCATGTTCGCGGGCGACGACATCGGCCGCCGCATTGCTGAAGGTGATCATCTCCAGGCCGCTCGCATCCTTGATCGCCTTCAGGCTGGCATAGCGGGCAAGCAGGGCCGGGCGATCGTTGGCGAGGATCAGCGACGCGACTTCCGGTTCGGAAGCGATCGTCAGGGCCATCGCGGCGGCGCTGCGTTTCTGGGCCGCCATGTCGTCCTCGATGACGGCGAGATCGCTCTGGAGCTCCGTCTGGAAGGCCTGATCGGTCATCCGGGATTGGCGTTCCCAGGCAAGCCCGCCGATCAGGCCGCTGGCGAAAAGAACGGCGGCAAAACCGAAGATGGTGAGTTTTTTCGAAAGCGGCTTCCTGATGACGACGTCGCTCATAATTCCCCCAGGTGCCTCCCATGGAACGCGGGAGAGCGAGCGTCAGCCGATGGCTGGACTTGTCCTGAAGAAATTTATACGAAAATCGGTTGAGATTTAACTAATGGCAAAAATCAACCCGTAACCGCCATGTAAAACGGGCGACCAAACCTTTCGTTCGATCGCCCGCCCGTTAGTCGGATCCCGAAAATCACGCTGACAATCCGGAAACATTACATCGCAACCGCCGAAATTTTCGCTTGTATGACAAACTGTATTTGATACAGCCATTTTATACAACCGAAGCGCGATCATCGCAACTCACTGCCGCGAAAAGATATAGTCCGTCTCCTGGCGCAGCACCTCGCCCGGACGCAGAACCGCGTTCGGGAAATTCGGATGATTGATCGCGTCCGGCCAGACCTGCGTCTCCAGGCAGAAGCCGGCAAACGGGCCGTAACGGCGGCCGTCGAGACCCGGCACCGGAATCTGCTGCAGCTTGAAGGCGGCATAGAACTGCACGCCCGGTTCGGTGGTGCGCACTTCCATCGACACGCCGGAATAGTTGCTGCGCGCCAGGGCGACCGAGCGCTTCTGCATGCGCTCAGGCGACAGGCAGAAATTATGGTCGAACAGAACCTGCTCGCCACCTTCGAAACGCTTCATCGGCCCCATCTGGCGCAGATCGAACGGCGTGCCTTCGACCGCCAGCAGTTCGCCGGTCGGCACCTGCTTGTCGTCGAGCGCCAGTACATGGTCGGCGGCGATCATCAGGTCGTGGCCGAGTGCATCCTCGCGGCCGTCGAGGTTGAAATAGGAGTGCTGGCAGATATTGGCGGGCGTCGGCTGGTCGGTGGTCGTTTCGTAACTGACCGACAGCACGCCGCCGTCCTTGACCTGATAGGTCGCCGTGACGGAACAATTGCCGGGATAACCGGCGCGGCCGTCCGGATCGGTGATCTTCAGGACCACCTTGTCGGACACGTGGTCGACGATCGTCCAGTTGCTGCGGCCAAGCCCGTCGCTGCCGCCATGCAGGTGGGTAACGCCGCGTTCGTTGAGTTCCAGCTGGTACGGCTTGCCGTCCAGCGTGAAACGGCCGGCGCCGATCCGGTTGGCGCAGCGGCCGGGCGTCGCGCCAAAGAACGGCGAGTGGACGAGATAATCCTCGAAACGCTCGAACCCGAGCACCAGCGGCGCCTGGTGGCCTTCGAGGCGCAGATCCTGGATGACCGCGCCCCAGGTGAGGATGCTGGCCGTCAGCCCGCCGCCGGAAATGCTGACGCGATGGACGGTCTCGCCCTTGTCCGTCCTGCCGAAAACCTCGAAATCCTGAACCGCCATGGAATATTCCTCCAGCTCTGCGTTTGGCGGCAAACTGCGCGATTTAGCGCCGGCCCGCAACGCCACCGGGAGGAAAATCGGCCGGTTTACCGGACTATCAACGGGTCAGCGTTTTTGTCGCCTGCTCCAGCCCGCCGAGCGTCAGCGGAAACATCCGCCCCGACATCAACTGCCGGATCAGGCCGGTCGACGTCGCATAACCCCAGTGGTCCTCGTTGACCGGGTTCAGCCACACGCATTGGCGGAAATGCTGGGTGATGCGCTCGATCCACACCTGACCCGGCTCCTGGTTCCAGTGTTCGACCGAACCGCCAGCCGTGAGGATCTCGTAAGGGCTCATCGCCGCATCGCCGACGAAGATCACCTTGTAGTCCGGGCCATAGCTGCGGATCAGATCGAGGGTCGGCATCCGCGCCGAACGCCGCTGGTTCTCCTTCCAGACGCCCTCGTAGACGCAGTTATGGAAATAGAAATGCTCCATATGCCGGAATTCGGCCCGCGCCGCGGAAAACAGTTCCTCGACGCCGCGGATATGATCGTCCATTGAGCCGCCGACATCGAAGAACATCAGCAGCTTCACCGCATTGCGCCGTTCCGGCCGGGTCTGCACGTCGAGATAGCCGTGTTCGGCGGTCGAGCGCACCGTGCCGGGCAGGTCGAATTCCTCCGCCGCCCCCTGCCGCACCCAGCGCCGCAGCCGTTTCAGCGCGATCTTGATGTTACGGGTGCCAAGCTCGACCTTGTCGTCGAAATCCCTGAACTCCCGCTGGTCCCACACCTTGACCGCCCGGCGGTGGCGCGACTGGTCCTGGCCGATCCGCACACCTTCCGGATTATAACCGTAAGCGCCGAAGGGCGAGGTGCCGCCGGTGCCGATCCATTTCGAACCGCCCTGGTGCCGCCCCTTCTGTTCCTCGAGCCGCTTCTTCAGCGTCTCCATCAGCTTTTCAAAGCCGCCGAGCGACTCGACGAGCTTCTTCTCTTCCTCGCTCAGGTGCTTTTCGACAAGCTTGCGCAGCCATTCCTCGGGAATGGCCTGCGCATCGAGCCCCTCCTTGCCAGAGACGCCCTCCAGGCCTCGAAAATACGCGGAAAACACCTGGTCGAACCGGTCGATATACCGCTCGTCCTTCACCAGCGCGGTGCGGGCGAGAAAATAGAAGGCCTCGACATCGAAATCCGCAATCCCCTTCTCCATACCTTCCAGGAGCGCCAGGAACTCCCGCAACGTCACCGGGATCTTCGCTTCCTTCAATTGCAGGAAGAAGGGGATGAACATGATTATTTCCTCAGGAAATCTGGCAGCGTGGCAAACCAATCGCGAGGCGAGCGGGGGGATGTTTCGAGGACTCTCGGAATTCCGCGTTCCAAAAGAATGCCCGGCAGCTTTCCACGCTCGTCTCCCGCCGTAGCGAGTGCGGAAGCAAGCTGATCGAGCCATTCAAGATGGGAAATAACCACCGGATTGAGATTGCCACCCATCGCATGCGCCACCGCCTTCAGGCTGAGGACCGTTTCTCGAAAGTCGTTCGCCGAGGACAAAATATAGCCTAAGCCGGAAAACTCGTGGAGGGCGTAATCAAGAAATCCTTCATGCGCCTTGATACTGGCATATTGGCAGACTGGATCGTTGGGCGCCGTGAGAAAAGCGATGTCGTGCCCCGGTTGAAGCCCAGCTCTATGGCCAAAATTGTAGATCCAGGCGCGGGCATCCGTTGGTGCCCGCTCTCTCCATTCCCGCCAGGTCGGAACCATGAGCCGTTGCGATAAATTACCCGGAACCAGCCAGTTCTCGAGCGTTGGCCAGTTGCTCCAGAACCGTTCGGAAACCTCGACGAGGTGAATGCAGACGCGCTGGCGTATCTCGAAAGGATCCGAGGCAAAAGCCTCCGCAAAGCGGACGGCAGCCTCCATAGCTGGCTTGCGCAAACCCCTCCGGCGCAGATCGAGATAGACAATATAGTCGGCAAAAAGATCGGCATGATCTCCCCGGCAGAGGCGCTCATGAACTTCGGCCAAAGCCTTGAAACTGTCGCCTCGCCAAGTGTCGTCCATGGGTTATTCGGTGCCGATCTTCTCCAGATCGTAGGACGTCGTCTGGTAGATCTCGTTGATCCAGTTGCCGAACAGGAGATGTGCATGACTGCGCCAGCGGTTCAAGGGCGTCAGCGTGTCGTCGTTATGCGGGAAGTAGTTGTGCGGCATCCTGATCGGCACGCCCGCATGCACGTCGCGGAAATATTCGTCGGCGAGCGAGGTCGAGTCGTATTCCACGTGGTTGAACATGTAGAGACGCCTGCCGGCCTTCTCATGCACCAGGCAGATGCCCATTTCCTCTGACTCCATCAGGATCTCGAGTTCCGGCACCTTGTCGATATCGGCGCGGCGGACCTCGGTCCAGCGCGATACCGGCACCTGGAAATCGTCAGAAAAACCGTTGAGATAAACGGAGGACGGCACGAGGTTGCGGTGGCGATAGACGCCGAACGCCTTTTCCTTCAGCTCGTATTTCGGCACGCCATGGAAATGGTAGACCGCCGCCATCGCGCCCCAGCAGACGTTCATCGTCGAATGCACGTTGGTCTGCGTCCAGGCGAGGATCTTCTGCATCTCCTCCCAATAGGTGACGTCCTCGTAGGGAAGCGTCTCGATCGGCGCACCGGTGATGATGAAGCCGTCGAACTTGCGGTGCTTCACCTCTTCCCAGGTCTCGTAGAAGGACAGGAGATGTTCTTCCGAGGTGTTCTTGGCCTTGTGGTTGCCCACCCGCACCAGCGAGAACTCGACCTGCAACGGCGAGGCGCCGACGAGGCGCGCCATCTGGATCTCGGTCTTGATCTTGTTCGGCATGAGGTTGAGAAGCCCGATCTGCAGCGGACGGATGTCCTGCCGGACCGCCATGGTCTCGGTCATCACGCGCACGCCTTCGGATACGAGCGTGCTGAACGCGGGCAGGGTATCGGGAATCTTGATCGGCATGGCTTAACCCAACAAAAGACAAAACCGGCCGCGAGAAATCGCAACCGGCCCGTGGGAAGCATCCTGTGGAGACATCTTCTCGCGGCCCTTTAGCGACTTTTTTAACGTGGCTGCAAGCCGGCCGGCCAAATCACCACGAATTCAAGCGCTTCAAATACGCCTTGCTACAGGCGTCGTCAATGGGAGGAGAATCTTCCGCCTGCGCCGGGCCTTGCGCAAACTATCGCTCCCGCCGCGCCATGAAGGCCATCCGCTCGAAAAGATGCACGTCCTGTTCGTTTTTCAGCAGCGCGCCATGCAGCCGCGGCAGGGCGTTCTTGGCATCGCCGCGCAGGTCCGCCGGATCGATGTCGTCGGAAACCAGCAGCCGGATCCAGTCCAGCGCCTCGGAGGTCGAAGGTTTCTTCTTCAGCCCCGGCACCTCGCGGATTTCGTAGAACTGCGTCAACGCATTGCGAACGAGGTTCTGCTTGATGCCCGGATAATGCACCTCGACGATACGCGCGAGCGTCTCGACATCCGGGAAGCGGATATAGTGGAAGAAACAGCGGCGCAGGAAGGCGTCCGGCAGTTCCTTCTCGTTGTTCGAGGTGATCATGACGATCGGCCGGACGTCGGCCCTCACCGTCTCGCCGGTCTCGTAGACATGGAACTCCATCCGGTCGAGTTCCTGCAGGAGGTCGTTCGGAAACTCGATATCCGCCTTGTCGATCTCATCGATCAGCAGCACGACCTTTTTGCCGGCCGAAAACGCCTGCCAAAGCTTGCCGCGGCGGATATAGTTTGAAACGTCGTGGACGCGCTCGTCGCCGAGCTGGCTGTCGCGCAGGCGCGAGACGGCATCGTATTCATAGAGCCCCTGCTGCGCCTTGGTGGTGGACTTGATGTTCCATTCGATGAGATCGAGGCCGAGCGCCGCAGCCACCTGCCGCGCCAGTTCCGTCTTGCCCGTGCCGGGTTCGCCCTTGACCAGCAGCGGTCGTTCCAGCCGGATCGAGGCATTCACCGCCACCATCAGATCCTTGTCGGCGATATAATCCGCTGTACCCGTAAACTGCATTCTGGTTTCCCGATCAAAAAACTGCCGGCAAACTAAAAGCTTGGCCGAGAGGGCGCAACCGCTTTCCCTTTTCCGCCCATATACGCTATGGGCAATGCCCATGATCCAGTCCACCTTCACCATCCTGCTCGGCGGCAGCCTTGCTGTAACCGACCGCGTCAAGGCGGCGCTCGCGGGCAGCCGTTTCGTCGCGGCCGACAGCGGCATGCGGCATGCCGTGGCGCTCGGCGTGACGCCCGAGCTGTGGGTGGGCGATTTCGACTCGTCCGACGACGCGCTGATCGCGCAGTTCCCGACCGTCGAGCGGCAGCCCTATCCGCCCGCCAAGAACGAGACGGACGGCGAGATCGCCACGCTGGAAGCGATCGAACGCGGTGCGACGCGGCTGATCTTCGCCGGCGCGCTTGGCGGCGAACGCAGCGATCACGCGCTGCAGCACCTCTTCCAAGCCATCAGCCTCACGGAACGCGGCTTCGACGTCCTGCTGACCTCCGGCACGGAAGAGGCCGTCCCGATGCTGCCCGGCGAAAAGACGCTCGATGTGCCGAAGGGCTCGCTCTTCTCGATCATCGGCTTTTCGGCGCTGGAAGGTCTCGACATCATCGGCGCGCGTTATCCGCTCGACAATTTCTCGCTTCCTTTCGGCTCCTCGCGCACCGTCTCCAACGTTGCGGAAGGGCCCCTGGAATTCCACCTAAAGAGCGGCAGGGCGATGATTCTTGCTCGCCCTCAAGACTTTACAGGAGCCTGACTTGGCACCTCCCATTCTGAAACTCGACAACATCTTCCTGAGCTTCGGCGGTGCGCCGCTTTTGAACGGTGCCGGCATCCAGATCGAACCCGGCGACCGCATCTGCCTCGTCGGGCGCAACGGCTCGGGCAAATCGACGCTGATGAAGATCGCCGCCGGCATGGTGGAACCGCAGTCCGGCGAGGTCTTCCGCCATCCGGCCTCGACCATCCGTTATCTCGAACAGGCGCCGGACTTCGGCGCTTACTCGACCGTGCAGGCCTATGCGGAAGCCGGCCTCGGCCCGGGCGACGATCCCTATCGCGTCACCTATCTGCTCGAACATCTCGGCCTTACCGGCCAGGAGGACCCGAATACCCTGTCGGGCGGCGAGTCCCGTCGTGCGGCGCTGGCCCGCGTCATGGCGCCGGAACCTGATATCCTGATGCTCGACGAGCCGACCAACCATCTCGACCTGCCGACCATCGAATGGCTGGAAGACGAACTGCGCAAGTCCAAAAGTGCGCTCGTGGTCATCTCGCATGACCGTCGTTTCCTCGAAAAGGTCTCGAATGCCACAGCCTGGCTCGACCGTGGCACATCCCGACGTCTCAACCGCGGTTTCGGCGAGTTCGAAGCCTGGCGCGACGAGGTGCTGGAGGCCGAGGAGCTCGAACAGCACAAACTCGGCAAGGCGATCGAACGCGAGGAACACTGGCTGCGTTACGGCGTCACCGCCCGGCGCAAGCGCAACATGCGCCGCCTCGGCGAGTTGCAGACCATGCGTTCCAGCTATCGCGGCCACAAGGGCCCGCAGGGCACCGTGCAGGCTTCCATCACCGAGGGCCGCGAATCCGGCAAGCTGGTGATCGAGGCGGAAGCCATCACCAAGAGCTATGACCGGCCGATCGTCGCGCCCTTCTCGATCCGCGTCCATCGCGGCGACCTGATCGGCCTCGTCGGCCCGAACGGCGCCGGCAAGACGACGCTGCTGAAGATGCTGACCGGCCAGCTGACGCCCGATACCGGCACGATCAAGCTCGGCACCAATCTCGAGATCGCCACGCTCGACCAGAAGCGCGAGGATCTCGATCCCGAGGATACGCTGTCGCACTACCTGACCGACGGCCGCGGTGAGACGCTGCTGGTCAACGGCGAGCAGCGGCATGTGGCGGGCTACATGAAGGATTTCCTGTTCCAGCCGGAGCAGATCCGCACGCCGATCAAGAACCTGTCCGGCGGTGAGCGCGCCCGCCTGATGCTCGCCCGCATCATGGCCAAGCCCTCGAACCTGCTGATATTGGACGAACCGACCAACGATCTCGATATCGAGACGCTGGACCTGCTGCAGGAAATCGTCTCCGGTTACAACGGCACCGTCATCCTCGTCAGCCACGACCGCGACTTCCTCGACCGCACCGTCACCTCGACCATCGCCCCCGCCAACCCGGATGCACCGGACGGCCGCTGGATCGAATATGCCGGCGGCTACACGGACATGCTTGCCCAGCGCAAGGGCGCCGCGGAAGAAAGGCGCAAGGCCGAGAAAGCCGAAAAGGCGAAGACCGATGCCGCCTCTCCGGGCACCGAAGCGCCGAAGGCCAAGGGCAAGCTTTCCTTCAAGCAGAAGTTCGCGCTCGAAAACCTGCCGAAGGAAATGGCCAAGGCAGAGGCCGATATCGCCGCCCGCGAGAAGAAGATGGCCGATCCCAGCCTCTTCACCAAGGACCCGGCGAGTTTCAACAAGCTCGCCGCCGAAATGGAAAAGCTGCGCGACAGCGTGACCAGGATGGAAGGGGAATGGCTCGAGCTTGAGATGCTGCGCGAGGAGCTGGAAGGCTGACTTAAGAATTCATTAGCCTTAACAATGAGTTACTCAGAAAAATATTTGTCGCGTCACGGAACATATTAGCGCCTCAAAACGTTCGGTAGGGAAATAAAGGTCGAGATGTCATCTACTCATCGACCGGACCCGAACCGAAACCATATGGGGATGTCCAATGCTGACCAATGTTATGCGTCGTCGGCTGGCCACTGAAGCGATGAATCAAAGAGTGCTGATCGTCGAAGATGAGTTTCTGATCGCCCTCGACGTGGCGGAAACCGTCGAGAATATGGGGCTGAAGGTTGCCGGCTTCGCCAACGGCCGAAAACATGCGCTGTCGCTGGCAGCCTATGCAGATATCGCATTCGTTGACGTCAATCTTTCCGACGGCCGAACCGGTCCGGAGATCGGCCGCGAGCTTGCGGTGGAATACGGCCTCACCGTCATTTTCATGACCGCCAATCCGGATGACATCAAGAACGGCGTCGAGGGTTCGCTCGGTGTGCTCACCAAGCCGGTCATGCCGGAAGTGGTCGAGAAGACCCTGGACTATGCCCTTGCCAACCGCCTCGGCGGCATGGCTATCGTTCCGCGCGAGCTGAAGATCTTTCGCCAGGACACTCACTGAACCGAAATTTTTCGGCGGGATGTTGGTTTCACCTTTTCGTCTTCGTCCTTGGGTAGAACGCACGACAATGTGCGGTTAATCTAGGGACGAAGAGGAGACATAATATGCGAATGATTTTTGTGAACCTGCCGGTAGCCGATCTCGAGGCTTCGACGCGCTTCTACACGGCGCTGGGTTTCAGCAAAAACCCGAATTTTTCCGACGACACGGCAAGCTGCATGATCGTCAGCGAACAGATCTACGTGATGCTGCTCACCCACGAGAAGTTCAAGTTCTTCATCAACGGCCCCATTTCCGACGCAAGGCAGGGAAAGGAAGTCCTCAACTGCCTTTCCGCCGGCAGCCGTGCCGAAGTCGACGACTTCAAGGCGAAAGCGCTGGGTTCCGGCGGCAGCGAATGGAAGCCGAACATGGATATGGGCTCGATGTACGGCAGCAGCTTCCAGGATCCGGACGGCCACGTCTGGGAAATCATGTACATGGACATGAGCGCCGTGGCTAACGCCTAAGCGCCGCACCCTTGCCAGCCTAAACCTCTGCCGCTAAATCTGATCCTGCTCTAACGGGGTGCCGTGCTTTTCTTTGCACGGCTGAGAGGCGTCACGCCAACCCGCGGAACCTGATCCGGTTAACACCGGCGGAGGGATTAGACGGCTCTTCATCAGCGCCTATTCCCGTCATTTGAAACAGGAGGCGCTGATGCGCAGATCTATTCTATCATTCGTCGCGGCAGCTGCCGCCATGTCCCTTTCCTCCGTGGCGAAAGCCGAGGAAAAGACCCTCACCGTCTATACCTATGAAAGCTTCACCTCCGACTGGGGTCCCGGCCCCAAGGTGAAGGAAGCGTTCGAAAAGACCTGCGGCTGCAAGCTGAATTTCGTCAGCGTCGCCGATGGCGTGGCATTGCTGACCCGCCTCAAGCTCGAAGGCCAGAAGACGGATGCCGACATCGCGCTCGGCCTCGACACCAACCTCATTTCGGAAGCCAAGGCGACCGGCCTTTTCGAACCGCATGGCCTCGATATCGCGGCCTCCGTCAAGGTGCCCGGCAATTACGGCGACGATACCTTCATCCCCTATGACTACGGCCATTTCGCCGTTGTCTACGATACCCAGGCGATGAAGAACCCGCCAAAAAGCCTGAAGGACCTGGTGGAGGGCGATCCATCGCAGAAGATCGCCATAGAGGACCCGCGCACCTCGACGCCGGGCCTCGGCCTGCTGCTTTGGGTAAAATCCGTCTATGGAGACAAGGCGCCGGAAGCATGGGCGAAACTCCGCAAACGGGTCCTGACCGTCACGCCCGGCTGGTCGGAAGCCTATGGCCTCTTCACCAAGGGCGAAGTGCCGATGGTCTTCTCCTATACCACCTCGCCCGCCTATCACATGGTCGAGGAAAAGACCGACCGCTACCAGGCCGCCTCCTTCTCGGAAGGCCATTACATCCAGATCGAGGTCGCCGGCCTGCTGAAGGGCGCCCATGACAAGGACCTCGCCCGGCAGTTCCTGAAATTCATGGTATCGCCGGCCTTCCAGGACATCATCCCGACGACCAACTGGATGATGCCGGTCACCAAAACCTCCGAGCCGTTGCCGGATGCCTTCGGCAAGCTCGTCCAGCCGACCAGGACCTTCCTGATGGGATCCGACGAAGTCGCCAAAAACCGTCAGGCCTGGATCGACGAATGGCTGACCGCCATGAGCCTGAACTGAGGGTTTTGAGATTGCTGACGCGCGCCGAACGGAGACGGGGAACCACCTGGGGGGCGATCAGCCTCGCGGGCATCGCCCTTTTCGTCGGCGCTGCCGTTTTTGCTCTTCTGTCCTGGGATACAGGCGGCACACCCGGCGCCTGTGGACCGCCTATACCTGGCGGATCACCCGGTTCACCCTCTGGCAGGCCCTGCTGTCGACGCTGCTTTCCGTCGGGCTGGCCATGCCGGTCGCGCCTGGCGCTGGCGCGCCGCCCGCGATTTCCGGGCCCGCATCTGGATTCTCCGCCTGATGGCTCTCCCCATGGGCCTGCCGTGCTGATCGGCGCCCTCGGGCTGATCGGCATCTGGGGCCGCCAGGGAATTATCAACGGTCTTCTGGCGAAACTCGGCGTCGAACAGCCCGTCAGCATATACGGCCTGTCGGGCATTCTGCTCGCGCATGTCTTCTTCAACCTTCCGCTTGCCGCACGGCTGTTGCTGGCGGCACTGGAACGATTGCCGGCGAAATACTGGCTGCTCTCCTCCAGCCTCGGCATGAGGCCGTTCTCGGTCTTCCGTTTCATCGAATGGCCCGCGGCGCGGCGGCGTCATCCCCGGCATAACCGGGCTGATCTTCATGCTCTGCACCACCAGCTTCACGCTCGTCCTGGTGCTCGGAGGCGGCCCGGCGGCAACCACGCTGGAAGTGGCGATCTACCAGTCGCTGCGCTTCGATTTCGATCCGCCCCGCGCCATCGCGCTGGCGCTGCTGCAGATCGCCATCACCGCATTCGTGCTCCTCGCCATGTCGCGCCTGCCCGCTCCCGATGACGCTGGCACCGCCACCGGCCGGCCCGCGCGGCGTTTCGACGGTTGGACCGCCGGAGCCCGGATTTGGGACGCGGCCGCTATCCCTGCTCGCCGTCACTTTCCTTGTCCTGCCGCTCGCCTCCATCGTCAGCGCCGGCCTGCGCGCCAATCTGTGGGCGCTCATCACCAGCCCCGCCTTCCTTCGCGCCGCGCTGACAAGCTTTGCGATTGCAATCGCGGCCGGCTTGCTGACCCTTCTCGTGTCGCTCGCCATCATCGCTGCCCGCGAGGCGGTCGCCGACATGAAACATCCCGGTCAGGTGGCGCGCGGTTTCTCCGCCCTGCTGGGCGGCATGTCCTCGCTCGTGCTTCTCGTGCCGCCGGTCGTGCTCGGCACCGGCTGGTTCCTGATCCTGCGGCCCCATGGCGATGTCGCCCGTTTCGCCCCCGCGCTCGTCGCCATCGTCAACATGCTGATGGCGCTGCCCTTCGTCATGCGCGTCCTGGCGCCCGCGGTGGAGACGCATCGAAAGCGCACCGGCCGCCTCGCCGCCAGCCTCGGCATATCCGGCTGGGCTCGGCTTCGGAGGATCGAACTGCCGGTTCTCGCCAGACCGCTTCTGACCGCACTCTCCTTCGCCATGGCCCTGTCGCTCGGCGATTTGGGCGCCGTGGCCCTGTTCGGCTCCAACGACCTCACCACCCTGCCCTGGCTTGTCTATAGCCGGCTATCCAGCTATCGGTCGAACGATGCGGATGGGCTGGCATTGATCCTCGGCGGCATCTGCCTGTTGCTGACCATGCTCGGCACGGCGCGACAAACGGAGGCGGGGCGTGGCTGACGTCGTTCTGGAAAAGGTCGGGCTGACACTCGGCGACCGGCAGTTCGATTTCGACGCCGCGCTTCCCGGCGGCGCGGTGATCGCCATTACCGGTCCCTCGGGATCCGGCAAATCGACGCTGCTCAACCTGATCGCCGGGTTCGAGACACCGGATACCGGCAAAGTCCTGCTGATGGGCGAAGACTGCACCCGGAAACATCCGTCGGAACGGCCGGTCTCGCTGATCTTCCAGGACAATAACCTGTTTGCCCATCTCGATCTCCAGACCAATATCGGCCTCGGCATCAGCCCGTCAATGAAGCTTTCCGCAACCGACCGCGATGCGATATCGAAGGCGCTGGAGCGCGTCGGTCTTGCCGGTTTCGAAAAACGTTTGCCCGGTACACTGTCCGGCGGCGAAAGACAGCGCGCCGCCTTCGCCCGCGCCCTGGTGCGCCAGAAGCCGCTCCTGCTGATGGACGAACCCTTTGCCGCGCTCGATCCCGGTCTGCGCCTGACCATGGCAAGCCTGCTGCTCGACCTACACCGGGAAACCGGCAATACGGTGCTGATCGTCACCCATGATCCCGACGAGGTCCGCCGGCTGGCCGACCATGCCGTCTTCATCGATCATGGCCGCATTCTTCTCTCCGCGCCGGCCCGGGAATTCCTGGACCGACGCGATATCCCGCCGCTTGTCGAGTTCGTGTCAGGCTGACCTGTTGCTCAGGCCGGCTTGACGCGGAACCACACGCCGGAGCGGATCGCCAGAACGAGCAGCGTGCCATAGACCACGAGCCCGGCTGCAAGCGCGAAGAACAGCCCGTTCAGCGAACCGGTGAGCTGCAGTGCCAGCCAGCCGCCGACGCCCGCAATGGCGAGACGCAGGAAACCGCAGGCGAGCGGCCAGAACAGCTGGCCCGCCCCCTGGGAGGCGAAATACAGCGCCAGGCCCGCACCGAAGAACCCGTAGACCGGACCGACGATCTGCAGATAGGCCACACCGGCGTCGATCGCGCCGTGCTCCTCGCTGAACAGCGAGATCCAGCCGACGGGGAAGACAGCCGCAATCAGGCCGATGACCTCAGTGATCGTGAAGGCGATCGCGGCACCCGTAAAGGCGATGCGCATCGCGCGGTCCGTCTTGCCGGCACCCATATTGGTGCCGACAAGCGCCACCATCGGCGCGCCGATGCCGAAGATCACCGGAATGAGCAGATATTCCAGCCGCGCCCCGGTGCCGAAACCCGCGACGGCGGAAACGCCGGCCTTGCCCGCCACCAGTGCCGTGGCGATGCCGATCGTCACGTTGGTGAGAACCGAATTGATCGCCGCAGCCGCCCCCATCTTGAATATGTCGCCGAAGATGGACCAGCGGATCGGCCCGACGCCGAAACGCACCAGGTTACGGCCGGACAGGATGTACCAGGCCAGAACCGACGTGCCGCCGAAACTGTAGAGCATCAGCGCAAAGCCGCCGCCGGCGATGCCGAGCCCGTGGAAAGGGCCGAAACCGAAGATCAGCAGCGGCGAAACCGGAACGAGCAGGGCAGCGCCCACGCAGGTGACCATCGCCGGGAAAAGCATGTTGCCCGTGCCGCGCACCACGCTCGCAAGCCCGTTCATCAGCCAGACGAAGATCATGCCGCCGAACACGACGTTGGAATAGGTCAGCGCCGCTTCGAGCTCCGCCCCTTCCCCACCGAGCGCCCGGTAGATCGGCCGCCCGAAGGACAGCATGATGGCCGAGAACAGCAGGCCGAGCAGCACGTTGACGACCACCGCATGCCAGGCGATCAGATCCGCATCCTGCCGCCGCCCGCCGCCGAGCGCGCGGGCGATCGAAGACGAGATCGCTCCGCCGAAACCGCCGGCCGACATCATCTGCATCAGCATGACGGCCGGAAACACCAGCGCCATGCCGGCCAGCGCATCGGTGCCCATATGCGATACCCACCAGGTCTCGATCAGACCGGTGGAGGCCTGCGCCAGCATGATCAGGACGTTCGGCCAGGCAAGCCGGATCAGCATCGGGAATATCGGATCCTCGAGCAGCATCCGCGTGCGCGGATTGATCGCCGGTGCCGGCTCGATGTCTTCGTTGGCAATGGCGTCAGTGGTCACGGCGCTCATCGGGCGGCCTCTTTATGTTCGGCGAACTGGTCGATGGATGGGTAACGCCGGCGGATCCGCTCGGTGGCGGCCGGGCCGGCGGCATTGGTAAACACGGGATCGCTGAGAGGCCGGCCGCTGCAGCGGTCGATCATCACGGGATCGGCCTTTTCGCCGGTCTCCCTGTTGACGATCACCACGCTCTCGCCTTCTTCCGCAAAGTTCCGGTTGCCCCAGGCCAGCAGGGCTTGCATCACCGGCCGGAAGTCGCGGCCGCGTTCGGTCAGGTGATATTCGTCCCGTGGCGGCCGCTCGCAATACCGGCGGCGTTCCATCAGTCCGGATTCCTCCAGCGCCTTCAGCCTGCCGGCGAGGATGTTCGGGGCGATATCGAGGTTTCTCTGGAATTCGTCGAAGCGGGTGGCGCCGGCAAGCGCATCGCGCAGGATCAGGAAGGTCCAGGCCTCCCCGACATGCTTGAGGCTGCGCAGCACCGGGCAGCCGGTATCGACGGGACCCGAACGTTTCATGAAGCGTCTCCGGACAATGAGAACAGCCTTATGACATAAGTCACTATCAATTTGCAAGCAACTAAAGGCCGATCACATTTGGCAACCGCCGCGGCCCTCACGTTATCCAGCCCGCCACAATTTGGACTTTCCACAATGGCATCGCGAAAAGGTAACGGGGATTTACTTTGCAAACGCGCCGGCACGACATATCTCAACAAAGAATATCTGTGCACGCGACGCGAAAATCGCTAAGCGAAACAGGGAAGAAAAAACCGGCTCGGGTTGAGGTCGCCTCTCCGGGGCCGGGTGATAGACTTTGGGAATGATGGTGCGAGACACGAGGACGATGAGGCGCGACATCGCCAATCCGGTTGTCCGGCAGAATGCCCGTCGCGTGCCGGGCTTTCGAGCCGTGTCGGCGCTGCTGCTTGCGAGCGTGATGCTGGCGGGCTGCCAGTCGGTCTTCGACCAGGCCTATACGCCGAACGTCTCGCCGTCGGACTCCCCGCAGATCGTCGACGAAGTCCAGAAGAACGATCCGCGTGCCCAGATGGGCGCCCGCGAACATCCCCGTATCGTCGCAAGTTATGGCGGCGAATATCGCGACGCCAAGACCGAGCGCCTGGTCGCCCGCATTGCCGGCGCGCTGACCGCGGTCTCGGAAAACCCCAACCAGTCCTTCCGCATCACCATCCTCAATTCGCCGGCGATCAACGCCTTCGCGCTGCCGGGGGGATATCTCTACGTTACCCGCGGCCTGCTCGCGCTTGCCAACGACGCATCGGAAGTCGCAGCCGTCCTTTCGCATGAAATGGGCCACGTCACCGCCAATCACGGCATCGAACGCCAGCGCCGCGAAGAGGCGGAGGTGATCGCCAGCCGCGTCGTGGCGGAAGTGCTGTCGAGCGATCTGGCCGGCAAGCAGGCGCTTGCCCGCGGCAAGCTGCGGCTCGCCGCCTTCTCCCGTCAGCAGGAACTGCAGGCCGACGTGATCGGCGTGCGCATGCTCGGCGAAGCGGGCTACGATCCCTATGCCGCCGCCCGTTTCCTGGATTCCATGGCCGCCTATTCCCGGTATTCGGCGGTCGATCCGGACAACGACCAGAGCCTCGACTTCCTGTCGAGCCATCCGAATTCGGCGCAGCGCGTCGATCTCGCCCGCCGCCATGCCCGCGCCTTCGGCCAGGAAGGCCAGGTGGGCGACAAGGGCCGCGACTATTATCTCGCCGGCATCGACGGCCTGCTTTATGGCGACAGCCCGCAGGAAGGGTATGTCCGCGGCCAGACCTTCATGCATGGGGGGCTCGGCATCCGTTTCGACGTGCCGCCGGATTTCCGTATCGACAACAAGGTGGAAGCGGTGCTTGCCACCGGCCCCAACGAGACGGCCATCCGTTTCGATGGCGTCGCCGCCGGCGACAACAACAATCTCAGCAACTACCTGACCAGCGGCTGGGTGGCCGGCCTGCAGCCGGACACGGTCAAGGAAATCCAGGTGGCGGGCTTGCCGGCGGCAACTGCCCGCGCTTCCGCCGAACGCTGGGATTTCGACGTCACCGTCATCCGCGTGGGCGACCAGATCTTCCGTTTCCTGACGGCCGTGCCGAAAGGCAGCCCTGCGCTGCAGACGACGGCCGAGACGTTGCGCACGACCTTCCGCCGGATGACGCCGGCCGAAATCTCGTCGCTCAAGCCCCTGCGGGTGCGCGTCATCACCGTGGCGCAGGGCGACACGGTGGCCTCCCTGGCAGCAAGCATGATGGGCACGGATCGCAAGCTCGATCTCTTCAAGCTGATGAACGCGCTGCCGACCGGCGCGACGGTATCGCCCGGCCAGAAGGTCAAGATCATTTCCGAATAGCAAGCCGACGAGCCGCTTGCCGGCTCGTTCGCATTGTTGCTGGGACCAGTCCGCTCAACAGGCGGCAGCCATCTGCGGGTTGGCGGAAACCAGCGCGGACTTGAGCTTTTCGATCGCCCGGCTCTCGATCTGGCGCACGCGTTCCTTGGAAATCCCGAGTTCGGCGCCGAGCGCCTCCAGCGTCGCGCCGTCGTCCGTCAGCCGGCGGGCGCGGATGATCTTCTTTTCACGGTCGTTGAGTTTGGTCAGCGCGCCCTGCAGCCACCTCAGGCGGCGTTCCCCGTCGATCATCCAGGACACCTGCTCGTCCGGCAGCGGCTCGGCGCTGGCAAGCATGTCGAGCCGCTCGCCGCTATCGGCATCGCCGGCGATCGACGGCGCCTGCAATGACGAATCGTTGCCGGAAAGCCGCGCATCCATGGTCTGCACATCGGCGACGCTGACGCCGAGCGCCACGGCGATCTCTTCATGGATGGCACGTGCGGTGAGATTGGAATCGCCACGGGCGAGCTTGGCGCGCAGGCGTCGGAGATTGAAGAACAAGGCCTTTTGGGCAGAACTGGTGCCGCCCCGCACGATCGACCAGTTGCGCAGGATGTAATCCTGCATCGAGGCGCGGATCCACCAGCTTGCGTAGGTCGAAAAACGCACGTCGCGGGCAGGTTCGAACCTTGCCGCCGCTTCAAGCAGCCCTACATAGCCTTCTTGTACCAGGTCGCTCATCGGCAGGCCGAAGCCCCGGAACTTCGACGCCATGGCGATGACGAGGCGCATATGCGCCAGCGCAATCTGATTGCGGGCGTCCTGGTCCTGATCGTCCTTCCAGCGGATCGCCAGATTGCGCTCCTCCTCGCGGGCGAGATACGGAGCCGACATTGCGATCTTGATCATGGTACGGTCTGCGGACATGGCTGTCATCGTGTTCTCCGTGAACGGTCTGATCCGACAAGAACAACAGGGCGCAAACTCCAACACCGCGCATCAAGCGGACGGACGATGATGTTTTGAAAACCCGCGCTGCCCTTGTTCCCCTCGTTGAGTTCAGCGGAGTGAAACCGGCCAAATAGCCCTGGAACCCGCCCCGCATTACTGTCCCGGATGACGAAATGACTCAGCATCAGTTCGCCGTTCCGGCGGATTAACGCGCGGGTTAAGAAAAAGTTCCAATAAAAAACCCGGCTCGATGGCCGGGTTTTTTGAAAGAGCCTGAAGCGGATTATCAGGCCGCTTCTTCTTCCTGAGCTTCGTCTTCGTCGATCGCCTTACCGCGCTTGGGTCCCTTTGCGAGATTGGCCTCGACAAGGCGGACAGCTTCGGTTTCGGACATCTTGTTGACGGCGGCGATTTCGCGCGCCATGCGGTCGAGCGCAGCTTCGTAAAGCTGACGTTCGGAATAGGACTGTTCCGGCTGGTTTTCGGCACGGTACAGGTCGCGGACGACTTCAGCGATGGCGATCAGGTCGCCGGAATTGATCTTGGCATCATACTCCTGTGCGCGGCGCGACCACATGGTGCGCTTCACGCGCGCTTTGCCCTGGACGACCTTGAGGGCGCGTTCGACAAAATCCGTTTCGGACAGCTTGCGCATGCCGATGCTGACGGCCTTGGCGACCGGCACCTTCAGGCGCATCTTGTCCTTTTCGAAATCGATTACGAACAGTTCGAGCTTCATGCCGGCGACTTCCTGCTCTTCGATGGCAGTGATCATGCCAACGCCGTGTGCAGGATAAACAATCGGTTCACCGGTCTTGAAGCCCTGGCGTGCGGGAGGATTCTTTTTCTGCTGGGTCGTCATTCGTTTAACAAACTCCCTGTTACTCACCCTTGTGGGGTCGGGGGAACCGGGTCTGTCAGGCCCGGATGAGACGGGGGATACCGTCGGGTCACTCCATACTGGTCCCACCAACGCACACGAAAAAACAAACCCCTTCACGAACTGCGACCGACAACATTTCAGCGTTGCAATGTCACGGAGACCGCGCTTCGGGTGATCTGTTACTTTCGTGATGTTTTTTGGGCACGTCAGTGCCGCCTTGTGGAACAGTTTTTAATGTCTACCACAAAAAAGTGCGGAAATCAATAATTTGCTTTTGCATATGCTGACGCCGCCGTGGCAGCCGCGTGCACAACAAAAAGGCAGTACGATTCGAGGGGGTTGCCGAGCCATGCTTTTTCGATGGCTCGCAGCCGCCCCGATCAGGCCCCTCAGTCGCCCTTGCCCGGCTCGGCAGAAAAGTACTGCTCATACTTGTTCTCGACGCCGTCCAGATCCTTCGCATCCGGCAGCGCATCGCGCTTGACGGTGATGTTCGGCCAGATCTGGGCGAATTCGGCATTGACCTTGAGCCACTTATCGAGGCCCGGCTCGGTATCCGGCTTGATCGCCTCGGCGGGACATTCGGGCTCGCAGACGCCGCAGTCGATGCACTCGTCCGGATGGATGACGAGGAAGTTTTCGCCTTCATAGAAACAATCGACCGGGCAAACCTCGACGCAGTCGGTGTATTTGCAACGGATACAATTGTCGGTCACGACGTAAGTCATGCGGCACCCCAGCAATATCTCGGATCAGCGGCATGTCGACGACAAGAGAAGCGCCGGCACGCCGGAAAGCCGGGACAGGCGAAACCCAAACTGCTAAGAGGACAGGAGGCAAGCGATCCGGCTTTTCGACTGTCAGGTAAAGCCTTTGGCCCTGCTTAGCAAGGATAAAGCGTGCCGAAAATCCGGGCTCTGCGGGTGTTTTTTCTAATCTAGTCGCTATCGGCGTCCGGAAACAGCCGGTCGGTTTCCCGGCGTTCCTTTTTCGTCGGCCTTCCCGCGCCCGGCGCGCGCTGCGCCTGCTCGAAGAGCGAAAGCTTCGCCCGTTCCTCCGGCGGCGGGCTCACATCCTCGTAGAGTAATCGGGCTTCTTCGAAAGGCCCTCGCCGCTCGCCGCCAGCCTTGACGACAAGCACGATGTCGCGCCGCTCGAGCCTCAGCTCGACGCGATCACCAGTCTTCACC
>CBDDGK010000004.1:0-41849 GCA_965227625.1 Neorhizobium sp.
GCGCGTTCCTGTTTCGTGAAATGCTGTGCGAGATAACGCTTGTCACTCAAGATGATGTCGGCCCGCTCACCTATTTCTGGGGAGATGTGGCCTATCGCTGGGAACAACCGCTGCTTCATCCGGAGGCAATTGCTTTCGGTTCCAGCAGCTTCTCGGTCGTCTCCGCACCGAACCTGGTCAAGTATCGCATCGACAGGAAGTCGCGGCGGCCCGATCGCTGGCGCGAATTTGCGGAGAGAAACGGCTGAGATCAAAAACCGGCGCGCGGCAAAATCATAGGGAGAGACTCAGCCGCCGGAACGGCAAGTCTGATTTCCGATCGGTTGCGAACAGGACATGGAAAGGTCGGCGGTCGGTCCCGCCATTCGCTTTTCTGCACCAGCTTTGATCATTCGGCGCCAAGCATATTGATCATGCCTGCGAATGCCCGGCAACGGCTTAGATTGCGGCGGCGGAGCGAAACGCCGTTGCGGATGGTCTCTTCGGTACTACCCGCGCCGATCCGTTCCAGATCACACATGCGTCGCCGCGGTTGGTCTAGTTCAGCCGGGTGTAACGCAGACCGATCGACCGAAGTCAGAACGTGTTCCAACGCGAACCCGACCAAGCCGAACTTACATCGACTTCAGCGACCAATCGACGATTTCGGATCCGACCTTTGCAAAGGCCTTGTCGAGTGCCTGGATAAAGTCACGGTTCTCGGCGCCGGAGACCGGCGTGGTTGCCTTGAACACGCTCTGGGCGCGCACGGTTCCATTGCGGTCATTCAGGAGCTTGGCGGAAATTTCCACCACGGCGAGGCGGGGGCTGCCGGCGGTCACTTCGAAGGCACGGATATCGGTGACGACCTGATAGTCGATCGCAAGGCCCTGCCCCGGTTTTCCGACGCCTCCGAGACGGCCGGAGTTTTCGAAGGCTTCGACGAGCTTCGACTGAACGAGCGCCGGCAGGCGATCGCCCCAGCGGCTATCGGCGAGATACTGGATTTCCGACGAAGAGACGCGGACGACGACCTGCTCGCTGTTCAACAGCTTCACGGCTGTCGGTTCCGGCACGAGAATCTGCCGGTTGCGGGCAGACGCGCCTTGAGCCGTCGGCGTAATGGAAAGGTCGAAGGTGTCGTTGTTGGCCTTCGAACCGCAGCCACTCACCAATGCCGCCATCAGCGGCAGAACGAGAAGCGGACGGCCAAGGCTCATTCGCATCCAGGATTTTGAGCCGATCATCGGCACCCCACTCTCAAACGCCACTTAACGCCTCGTTCTTCCGTCGTATTGCTTCACCGTCTCGCCGCCGAAGATCAGCCGCTGCGGGTTCTGGTCGAAATTGTTGATCGTCTGGTCGAGCGACTGAACCGTGCGTCGCGCGTCGTTGATCAGCACCCCAATGTCTCTCAGGCCTGTCGCCGAGAATCGCGACAGGTTGTCTGCGATCGGGCCGACACGCGCATTGATGTTGTCGGCGACGGTGCGGAAGGATTCAAGCGTCTTGCGGGCTTCTGCGAAAAGTCCCTGTGAATCGTCGCTCGAAACCAGCCCGTCGACCTTGGCAAGGATGCCGTCAACACGGCTCGACGCGTCGTTGAGCTTGCGCGCCAGTTCGGTGAAGTCGCCGATCGCGCGGTTGATATCGTCGCGGCGGCCGGTGAAGCTCTCCACCACGCTGCGGGCGGAGCTGACCGTCTGACGGGCGTCTTCGGAGGCGGCGGTGATGTTTGAGAGCGTTGTGCGGATCTGGTCCGGGCTGACCGAGCTCATCACCGTATCGACGCGGCGCAAGACGGTGTTCGCCTGCGTGCCCGCCTGTTCGAAGCTGGCGGCCGCGTTCTTCACGTTGGTCACGAGTTCGGGGAAGCTGTCGGAGGCGGTCGCGATATTGCGCGTCGCGCGTTCCGTGTTCGAAACGACGGCGTTGATTCGCTCGGCATCGATGGCGCTGACGAGTTTCTGAGCTGCCTCAAGCGTCGAATTGAGCGTGCCCGAGACGCGATCGATCGTCAGCGAGAGCGTCGAAAGGCTCTCCAGGAACTTGTCGATACTGTCGGAATTCTGGGCCAGCGCGCCAGTGAAGGTTTCGACGTTGCGGATCGTCTGGGTCAACGGTCCACGTGCGTCGCCTACGAAGCCCTGAATATCGCCAATCGCCTGGTCGGCGCGTTCGAGAATCTTGTCGGCGGTCGCGAGCAGGTTGGTGACGCTCGACTGTTCGGCGATCAATACGGCCGGCCGGCCGTTTTCCATCGCTTTCTGGAGAATGTTTTCCTCGCCCTTCACACCGCCCGAAAGCTCGATATAGGCCGCACCCGTCAGGCCCTGCACTTCAAGCGCTGCCTGGGTGGACTGATAGACCGGCGCGTCGGCACGGACTTCGGTAAAGGCGATCGAATAACGCGGGTCATCCGGATCGATCGTCAGGCTGCGCACGGAGCCGACGGCGATACCGTTGAACCGGACCGGCGAGCCGACCGACAGGCCGTTCGCAGAACCCGGAATGCGGATCGCAAGCTCAGCTGTAGGTCCGCCGCGGCCGGATTGCGCCATCCAATAGACGAAACCAAAAGCTGCGACGATCACCGCGAGCGTAAAGAAACCGACAAGTGCGTAATTGGCTCTGGTTTCCATGGTTTTACGTCTTCTCTACTTCTAAGGCGGGCTGCTTGTCTTCGATCACGACGGACCGTGCCCGCTTGCCACGGAAATAGGACTGAACCCATGGATCGTCGTTTGCAAACATATCTTCTAATGTACCTTCCACCAATACCCGCTTCTCTCCGAGAACCGCAATACGGTCGCAGACTGAAAACAGGCTATCGAGGTCGTGGGTGACCATATAGACGGTCAGGCCGAGCGTATCGCGCAGCTTGGCGATCAGCGCGTCGAAATCGGCCGCGCCGATCGGGTCGAGGCCGGAAGTCGGCTCGTCCAGGAACACGAGATCCGGATCGAGCGCCAGGGCGCGGGCCAGAGCCGCGCGTTTGATCATGCCGCCGGAAAGCTCCGAAGGATATTTGTCGGCGGCATCGGGCGGCAGGCCGACCATTTCGAGCTTCAGATAGGCGAGTTCGTCCATCAACTGCTGCGGCAGGTCGAGATATTCCCGCATCGGCAGCTGGATGTTTTCCTTCACCGTCAATGCGGAGAACAATGCGCCGTGCTGGAAGAGCACGCCGAGGCGCATGTCCACCGTCATCCGGTCTTCTTCCGAGGCGTGTTCGTAGTCGACGCCGAGGATTTCGATCGTGCCGGAACGGTGGGTCAGCAGGCCGAGCACGGTGCGCATCAGCACCGACTTGCCCGTGCCGGAAGCACCGACAAAGCCCAGGATTTCGCCGCGATAGACATCCAGATTGAGCTTGTCGAGCACCAGTTTGTCGCCGAAGCCGACGGTCACGTCGCGGACCGACAGCACGACCTGGCGGCCATTCGATTTGTCCACGACTGCATTTTCCCGTGTCTCTTCCACCGCGCTCTCCATCAGAAATCGATCGCGGAATAGAAGATGGCGAAAAGCGCATCCATGAGGATAACGACGAAGATCGCCTTCACGACGGAGGTCGTGACGTGCTGGCCGAGCGATTCGGCGCTGCCGCCGACCTTCATGCCTTCGACCGCCGCGACAATGCCGATGCAGAGCGCCATGAACGGCGCCTTGATCATGCCTGACGCCACCGAGGTATGGTCGATCGCTTCGTGCAGGCGGGAAAGATAGGTTTCGAACGTAATGCCGGAATAGGCCCAGGCGACGACGGCCGCGCCCGAAAGTGCCGAAAAATTGGCGATGATGGTCAAGAGCGGCAGCGCGACGGTGAGCGCCACGAGCCGCGGGAAGATCAACACGCCGACGGGATTGAGGCCGATCACGGTCAGCGCGTCGATTTCTTCGCGCATCTTCATCGAGCCGATCTCGGCGGTGATGGCGCTTCCCGAACGGCCGGCGATCATGATCGCCGTCAGGAGCACGCCGATTTCACGCAGCTGAAGAATGCCAACGAGATCGACGACGAAGATTTCCGCACCGAAATAGCGCAGCTGGAAAGCGCCCTGCTGGGCGATGATCGCACCGATCAGGAAGGACATCAGCACGATGATCGGCACGGCGCGCACGCCCATGCGGTCGATATGGGTGACGACGGACGCCGGCGAGACGCCTGCCCCGCGGCCAAACTTCATCTGGGCGCCACGTACCGCCGAACCGAGGATGTGCATGGCGGCATAG
This sequence comes from Neorhizobium sp., assembly GCA_965227625.1. Taxonomy (GTDB): domain Bacteria; phylum Pseudomonadota; class Alphaproteobacteria; order Rhizobiales; family Rhizobiaceae; genus Neorhizobium. Next base: position 4,216 of record CBDDGK010000004.1, read on the forward strand.
ATGTCGCCCCAGAGGCTAACCATGGTTTCGCCGAGTGGCGTGAAGATACGCTCGAACAGCGTGCCCTTCTTGCCGCCGTCCGCCGGAGGGGCCGGAGCCTTTTCGGGCAGAACGCCGACGAGTTCCTGGATAGGCCCCTCGCCGCCGACCAGCACGGTCTCGTGGCCCTGCTCGGCCTTGGCGGTCATCAGCCGGCGGATCAGCCAGGCGCCGGCCGTATCGATGCCGTCAATGCCGGTGAGGTCGATCTCGACCCGCCCCTGGCCACTCGCCTTTTCAAGCTTGTCGAAATCCTTGAGAATCGGTGAGATCGTCGTGCCACGCCAGTTGCCGGCCAGCACATAGCGCTGACCGCCGCCTTCCGGCATATCCTCGGCCTTGATCTGAGCTGCCTTCGACGTCACGGATTTCTTTCGCGGCTACAAGTCGTATGAAGTTGAAATTCAATGCGGTTAATCGCATTTTCGAGAGAAGCAATATAGCTGTCCGCTAGGTATTTACCACATTGGGAAGCGTTAAAAGCATGCGCCGTAACCTTGAAGCCACAATAGAAACCTTCCCGATCGCCGGTACCTTCACCATCTCGCGCGGCTCGAAGACGGAAGCCGAAGTCATCACCTGTATCGTCTCGGAAGGCGGGGTTTCAGGGCGCGGCGAGTGTGTGCCCTACAAGCGTTATGGCGAAAGCATGGAAGGCGTACTGGCCGATGTAAGGGCCATCGGCGACGCGATCCGTGACGGTTTGACGCGCGTGGAATTGCAATCCCGGATGAAGCCGGGAGCGGCCCGCAACGCCGTCGATTGTGCTCTCTGGGACCTCGAATCAAAGCTCAGCGGTACGCGCGTCGCCGAATCGATCGGCGCGACAAGCCTCAAACCTTTCGTCACCGCCTTCACGCTTTCGCTCAGCGAGCCCGAGGCCATGGCGGCGGAAGCGCGAAAGAACGCGCATCGCCCACTGCTGAAGGTCAAACTCGGCACCGACAATGACGAGGCGCGGTTGCGCGCCATTCGGGAAGCGGCGCCTGCGGCGCGGCTCATCGTCGATGCCAACGAAGGCTGGACCGAGGATAACCTCGCGCACCACATGGCGGTCGCCGCCGAGGCAAACGTCTCGCTGATTGAACAGCCGCTGCCGGCCGGCAAGGATGCCGCACTTGCCGGTATTCGCCGCCTTGTCACGGTCTGCGCCGACGAAAGCGTCCATGCCACAAAGGACCTCGCAAGCCTGCGAAACCGCTATGATGCCGTCAACATAAAACTCGACAAGACCGGCGGGCTGACCGAGGCACTGGCGATGAAGGCCGAAGCACAAAGGCTTGGATTTGCCGTGATGATCGGCTGCATGGTCGGCTCCTCACTCGCCATGGCCCCGGCCGTGCTTCTGGCGCAGGATGCGGACTATGCGGACCTCGACGGCCCGCTGCTGCTGGCGCGGGACAGGCCGGGTGGCCTGCGCTACGAAGGATCGCTCGTTTATCCGCCGGCGCCGGATCTCTGGGGCTGAATCCTGGCGGCGAAGGCGATGATCACCAGGCTTGCGATCGACAGAACCGACATCGCCACATAGCTGGACGGGCCGAACTGCTTGTAAAGCGCGCCGGAAAGCAGGGTCGACAGTGCCAGGAACACACCGTTGTAGAAGACATAGGCGCCCTGCATCGACGATTCCTGGTCTTCCCGCACGGATTCGACCAGCCGATGCTGCAGCCCGATATGGACGAAGGCGAATGTCAGTGCGTGCATGGCCTGCAGCACGACATATCCCCAGAAGCCAACATCCATCGGAAAGATCGTCCAGCGAACGACGGCCATGGCGCAGCCGATGCGCATCAGACTCCAGGACGGCACGTGGCGCGCAAGCCAGCCGGCGGTGAAGAAAACCGTAATCTCGGCGACGATCGCCGCGCTCCACAACACGCCGATCGCGCCGCTTGAAAAGCCGATATCCTGCCAGTGGATCGTGCCGAAGGCGTAGAACATGCCATGGCTTGCCTGCGCCACCGATGCGCCGATCATCAGGACATGCAGATCGATGCGTTTCAGCGAATTCGTAGCCATCGACGGATCGGTGGCGGGGCGCGCAACCGTCGCACCGAGTTTTGGAGCCACGAACGCAACGACGACCGTCATCAGGAAACCGATCGCCATGGCGTACGGGATGACGACATTACCCCAGAGGCCACGCAGCTCTCCGACGACAAGAACCACGCCCATGAAGGCGATGGAGCCCCAGACGCGCATCGCGCCATATTGGAAACCCCAACGGCGCACACCGGTGACAGCGATCGATTCGACGATCGGCGCATAGGGTGCGTAAACCGCCGCCTGAACGCCGATGACCAGCAGCGCGGTCCAGAAATCGTTGGTGAAGAACATGGCAAGTGCGGTGAGGAAGGTCAGCGCGCCAGACCAGGCCAGCATCAACGTGCGCTCCGCCATGCGGTCGGCGAAATAGCCGGCAACCGGCGCCGCCAGCAGGCGAAGCAGCAACTGCGCCGTCAACACCACGCCGATTTCGAACTCGCTGAAGGCAAGGCCGGCGAGCCAGACGGGCAGAAACGGCAGGATGGCGCCGTTCACCCCAAGGGGAGCGGCGTAAGCCAGCGAACAACGGAGCTGGAAAAGCGATGGCGCGGCAGGCGCCTTTTCTGCGGGAATCACGACTTCACGGGAGGGTTGCTAAATCTGCAGCTTACCTAACACGACGGCCACAACCTGCCTATGGCAAGATGTGGCCGTTCGGTACGCTGAAGAAAATTAAGATGTGGCCGGATCAGGCAGCCTGCATGTCCTCGACCGTCTTCGGCGCCGGCAGCGCCTTCATCTCCGTCACCTCGGCGGTCGCGGCGATCTTCTGCCAGGAAATCAGTTCGAGCGAACCATCAAAGTTCTCGACGATTGCCGTACAGCTTTCCACCCAGTCGCCGGTGTTGACGTAGTGGATGCCCTCGATGTCTTCCATGACGGCATGGTGGATGTGACCGCAGATAACGCCGTCGACTTCGTTGCGGCGAGCCTCTTCCGCGACGACGCGCTGGAACTCGCCGATGAAGTTGACCGCATGCTTGACCTGCAGCTTCGCCCAGGCGGAGAAAGACCAGTAGGGCATGCCGAGGACACGGCGGACGGCTGCCAGACCGACATTGATGGCAATGGCCGCGTCATAGGCCCAGTCACCGAGATAGGCGAGCAGACGCATGTTGCGGACGACCACATCGAACTCGTCGCCGTGCAGGATGAGGTATTTCTTGCCGTCGGCCATTTCGTGGACCGCGCGGTCGGCCACTTCGATGCCGCCGAAATGCGTGCCCGGGAAGGAGCGCAAGAACTCGTCGTGGTTGCCGGGGATGTAAACGATCCGCGTGCCCTTGCGCGCCTTGCGCAATAGTTTCTGCACGACATCGTTGCAGCCCTGCGGCCAGTACCAGTTCCGCTTCAGGCGCCAGCCATCGACGATGTCACCGACCAGGTAAATGGTATCGGCTTCGTGATAACGCAGGAAATCGAGGAGGAAGTCGGTACGGGCGGCCTTGGAGCCGAGATGCACGTCCGAAATGAAAAGCGTTCTGAAATGCTTTGTATCCATTTGACCGGTCACGAAGTCATCCTTTCGCTGCCGTTTTCTTAACTTTTCAAAACCAGACTCGTGTTTCAGGATGATGACAAGGCGGAGTTGAATTTGCCGGGAAGCCGGATTTTGCCCCGCTTCAAAATCCGCAGAAGCGGCAAAATAGCTGCTGTTCCACCCGGTCGATTGATGTAATGAGAGGTCTCGTTTCGAACCGCCTCAACACACAAGAAAAGCCAGGAGGAAGCATGAACGCGCAGGATAAACCGACGTCGTCGGCAGCACCGGTCAGCGGTGATCTCGACGAACAGGCGCTGTTCTTCCACCGCTATCCCCGCCCCGGCAAGCTGGAGATCCAGGCCACCAAGCCGCTCGGCAACCAGCGTGACCTCGCGCTCGCCTATTCGCCGGGCGTCGCGGCCCCTTGCCTTGCAATCCGGGACAATCCCGACATGGCCGCGGACTATACCGCCCGCGCCAATCTCGTCGCCGTCATCTCGAACGGAACCGCCGTTCTCGGCCTCGGCAATATCGGCCCGCTCGCCTCCAAGCCGGTCATGGAAGGCAAGGCCGTCCTCTTCAAGAAATTCGCCGGCATCGACGTCTTCGACATCGAAATCGACGCCGAGTCCATCGAAGCAATGGTTTCGACCGTTTCGGCGCTTGAACCGACCTTCGGTGGCATCAATCTGGAAGACATCAAGGCGCCCGAATGCTTCGAGGTCGAGCGCCGCCTTCGCGAGAAGATGAATATCCCGGTCTTCCACGACGACCAGCACGGTACCGCGATCATCGTCGCCGCCGCCGTCCTGAACGGCCTGGAACTTGCCGGCAAGAATATTTCCGACGTGAAGATCGTCACGTCAGGCGCCGGTGCTGCGGCACTCGCCTGCCTGCATCTTCTCGTCTCGCTTGGCGCGAAGAAGGAAAACATCTGGGTCCACGACATCGAAGGCCTCGTCTATGACGGCCGTAACACGCTGATGGACGAGTGGAAGGAAATCTACGCCCAGAAGAGCGACAACCGCGTTCTGGCCGACAGCATCGGCAATGCGGACGTCTTCCTCGGCCTGTCCGCTGCCGGCGTGCTGAAGCCGGAACTGCTGGCCCAGATGGCGCCGCGGCCGCTGATCATGGCGCTCGCCAACCCGACGCCGGAAATCATGCCGGAGCTTGCCCGCGCCGCACGCCCGGACGCGATGATCTGCACCGGGCGTTCGGACTTCCCGAACCAGGTGAACAACGTCCTCTGTTTCCCGTACATCTTCCGCGGTGCGCTCGATTGCGGCGCCCGGACGATCAACGAGGAAATGAAGATGGCGGCGGTCAAAGCGATCGCAGCGCTTGCCCGCGAGGAAGTCTCCGACGTCGCGGCGAAGGCCTATTCGGGCGAAACGCCGACCTTCGGACCGGACTACCTGATCCCCTCGCCGTTCGACCCGCGCCTCATCCTGCGCATCGCTCCGGCCGTTGCCAGAGCGGCGGCGGAAACGGGCGTGGCTTCGCGCCCGATCCATGATTTCGATGCCTATCTCGACCAACTGAACCGCTTCGTCTGGCGCTCCGGCTTCGTCATGAAGCCGATCTTCGCTGCAGCCAAAACGGCCGACAAGAAGCGCGTGATCTTCGCGGAAGGCGAAGACGAGCGCGTGCTGCGCGCCGCCCAGGTTCTGCTCGAGGAAAAGACCGCGACGCCGATCCTGATCGGCCGTCCGTCGGTTATCGAGGCCCGCCTGAAGCGCTTCGGCATCCGCATCCGTCCGGACGTCGATTTCGCCGTGGTCAACCCGGAAGACGATCCGCGCTACCGCGAATATGTTGACGATTACCATGCGCTTGTCGGCCGCCAGGGCATCAATCCGGAAACGGCCCGCACGATCGTTCGCACGAACAACACCGTCATCGGCGCGCTGTCGGTGAAGCGTGGTGAAGCCGATGCGCTGATCTGCGGTGTCGAAGGCGGTTACGACCGGCATCTGCGCGATATCGACCAGATCATCGGCAAGAAGCCGGGCGTCTGCGCGTTTTCGGGTCTGAGCCTCGTCATCTCGCAGCGCGGCGCGTTGTTCCTGGCAGACACGTTCGTCAACTACAATCCGTCCGCCCAGGAGATCGCCGAGATCACCATCCTGGCCGCCGAGGAAGTCCGCCGCTTCGGCATCGTGCCGAAGGCCGCGCTGATCTGCCATTCGAACTTCGGTTCGCGCGATTCCGAGAGCGCCCAGAAGATGCGGGCGGCCTTGAAACTGGTGCGCGAACGGGCTCACGAGCTTGAGGTCGACGGCGAAATGCAGGCCGGTTCGGCTCTGTCGGAAGCGGTGCGCAAGCGCGCCATGCCGAACAGTTCACTGACCGGTGACGCCAACCTCCTGATCTTCCCGAACCTCGACGCAGCGAACATCTCGCTCGGTGTGGTGCGCAACATGACCGACGCGCTGCATGTCGGCCCGGTCCTGCTCGGCGCGGCGATGCCGGTGCATATTCTGTCGCCGTCCGTCACCTCGCGCGGCGTGGTCAACATGGCGGCACTTGCCGTCGTGGAAGCCTCGCAGCCGGAAGTGCAGCACTACGGCTGATCGCCGTTTCAACAAAAGGCGGGCATTCGGCTGAATTCAACAGGCCGTGATGCCCGCCTTATGATATTGTCAACCGGCCTGCATTCATGATGCCGTCTCGTCACCGAAACGACCGCCGGACCCACCCATGAGCCTTCCCAAGCGCCTCCGCGGCCTCCTGATGGCCACGCTGCTCCTTTCGCCCGCCCCGGCGTTGGCGCGGGACGTCGCCACCTGTGCGGCGCTTTACACCCAGCTCAACAATACAAGACAGGTGATCGGCAATACGGCAGAGATCCGCCGCTACGCGCAGGAGCTTGCCCAGGTCAACATTCAGATCCGTGGTCTTCGCGTCGAGATGCGTCGTTCCGCCTGCGGTGGCGGTAGTATAGTAACGCTCGGCGGCAACGGCGCTGCCGGCGTCTGCGAGCAGATGCGCAAGGAACTGCAATCCATGGAGGACCATCGCGACGCGGTGGCCGCAGAACGAAACAAGGCAACCCTTGTTCAGCAGCCGAGCGAGCGCGAAACGATCCTGGCCTCCATTCGCGCCAATTCCTGCATTCCCTCCGACGTGGAGGAACAGGAAAAGGAACGGCTGAAGGTACAGGGGCTGGAACTGCCAAAGCAGGATGGTTATTCCGGCATCACCAATCTGCGCACCACGCCGCCTGCAATGCAGACCAAGGCATCGACCATTCAGCACCAGCAGCCCGGTCCCGAACGCCCCTATGACCCGAGCAAGAAGGTTCGCATGGTCGGCCCTGTGTTTCTGCCGGAAGAGGGTATCGATCTCGCCCACCCGAAATCGGCCGGGCCACAGCCGCAGCAATAAGGGTGTGATTGGTCAGGAACCCTGCCAGCGATCTTCGAAAACGAGGTCTTCCAGCGGCAGACGCTGGCGCCAGCCTTTCAGCGCCAGTTCCGGCTCGCAATAGAGCTGATCGACGTAACCGAGGCAAAGCCAGGCGACGATCTCGATCCGCTGCGGGATGCCAAGAAGGTGCCGCACATCCTCATCGCGAAAAATGCTGACCCAGCCGACACCGACGCCCTCCGCGCGGGCGGCGAGCCAAAGGTTCTGCACCGCGCAGACCGTCGAATAGGCATCCATACGCGGATTGTGCGTGCGCCCCAGCACGACCGGCCCGGCCCGATCGGGGTCGCAGGTGACGCAGATCGATAACGGCGCCTTGCGGATGCCTTCGAGCTTCAGGCTTCGGTAAAGATCGCCGCGCTCGCCTTCGAACATCGCGGCCGCCTCTTCATTGGCCTTCGAGAAGGCTTTCCAGGCGGCCTCGCGTCGACTCGCGTCGCGGACAAGGATGAAGTTCCAGGGCTGCATGAAGCCGACGGACGGAGCCGAATGGGCCGCCGCCAGCAGGCGCGTTACCAGTTCATCAGGCAGCGGATCGGGCAGAAACTGGTCGCGCACGTCGCGGCGCGTCTCGATCGCCCGGTAGACGGCGGCGCGCTCATTCGCGGAAAACTCGGCGGCAGGCTGAAGCGCGTGCCGGACTTTATCGGGCTGCATCGTTTTTCCCCAACAATGCTGGAGCCGCACACCGGCCGGCATGCCAACTCCGAAACCTGTCCGCCGTCCGCGCGGATCGGTCTATCGCATCAGGCCGGTCTTCTGACTTGGCTTCACCCGCTTTGCCGCGGCCTTCCCGGATCACTCCAGTGGCATTTGCGGCAGCGTCGGCCTTACAGCGTTGGGCACGTTCCGGTCTTTCACCGGATTCCCGATTCTCCTGCGCGAGGCAGGCACCTGACGGTTCGTTTATGCCCGGTAGAGATGGCCGTTTCAAGCGGCCGGAGCGACAGTGAAATAGCGCACATAGGCAAATTCGTCGCCATCCGGTGACCAATTGGGCGAGTTCATCGTGCCCTGCCCGCCGAAGAGATCGAACAGCGTCTCGACATTGCTGCCGTCCATGTCCATCAGCCTCACCCGCACATCGAGATCGCGCGGATGATCGAAAACGTCGGCGTCGTAGGAGACGAAGACAATCTTGTCACCTTTGGGTGATGGATGCGGAAACCAGTCGCCGTATCGGCTATCCGTGATGCGCTCCGCCGGTCCGCCTTCTGCCGGAACGCGCCAGATCTGCATGAGGCCGGTGCGGCTGGAGTTGAAATAGATCCACCTGCCATCAGGCGAATAATCGGGGCCGTCATTGCGGCCCTCGCCGAAGGTCATCCGCTGCTCTTCTCCGCCTTCGCCACCGATCGTGTAGATATCGAAGACCTCGTCGCGGATACCACAATAGGCAAACCGTTTTCCATCCGGCGACCAGCTATGCCAGTAGGATGGCAGGTTCGGCGTCACCAGTTTAGGTTCGCCGCCCGCCGCCGGCAGAATATAGATTGCCGACTTGCCGAACTCGACCTTGTCCGAAATGGCGATCAGCGAGCCATCCGGCGAAATGCCGTGATCGTTGTTGCAGCGGTTGGCAAAGCCGGTATCGACCTGTTCGGGGTCGCTGTCACCATGCGGCGACAGCTTATAAAGTAGACCTTCGCAATTCAGGAGCAGATACCGGCCGTCCGGTGCCCAGTTCGGCGCTTCGAACAGGGCTTCAGTCTGCCAGACGATCCGGTTCTGGCGCGTGCGGATGTTGTAGATCTCGACCGAACTCCGCAGCGCCATTGTCGGACCTCAACGATCGCGGAAGCGGTTGGTGATCGGATAGCGGCGGTCGCGGCCGAAATTCTTCTTGGTGATCTTCACGCCCGGCGCCGACTGGCGGCGCTTGTATTCGGCGAGATAGAGAAGATGCTCGATGCGGTGCACCGTTGCCGCATCGTGGCCACGCGCAACGATTTCCTCGGTGCCCATTTCCTGCTCGACCAGGCATTCCAGGATATCGTCCAGCACCGGATAAGGCGGCAGGGAATCCTGGTCGGTTTGATTAGGGCGCAGCTCGGCGGACGGGGCCTTGGAGATGATGTTCTTCGGGATCACCTCGCCGCTCGGTCCAAGTGCCGTCGGCGGCACGTTTTCGTTGCGCCAGGCCGAGATCGCATAGACCTGCATCTTGTAGAGGTCCTTGATCGGGTTGAAGCCGCCGTTCATGTCGCCGTAGAGCGTCGCGTAACCCACCGACATTTCCGACTTGTTGCCGGTCGTGACCACCATGGAGCCGAACTTGTTGGAGATCGCCATCAGGATCGTGCCGCGGGCGCGGCTCTGAAGGTTTTCCTCGGTAATGCCTTCATCGGTGCCTTCGAAAAGCTCCGACAGTGCCGAAGAGAAGCCGTCGACCGGCTCGGCGATCGGCACGATATCGTAACGGCAGCCCAGCGCCTTGGCGCAGTCGGCAGCGTCCTTGAACGAATCTTCGGACGTATAGCGATAGGGCAACATGACCGTGCGCACCCGCTCCTCACCCAGTGCATCGACTGCGATGGCCGCGCAAATCGCCGAGTCGATGCCGCCCGACAGGCCGAGCACGACGGACTTGAAACCGTTCTTGTTGACGTAATCACGGAAGCCGAGAAGGCAGGCGCGATAATCCGCCTCTTCTTTCTCCGGGATGCGCGCCATCGGGCCGTGGCTGCAAGCCCAAGTCTCGCCCTTTCGCTTCCATTCGGTCACCGACACCGCCGGCTCGAACTGGCTCATCTGGAAGGCGAGCGACTTGTCGGCATTGAAGGCGAAGCTTGCGCCGTCGAAGACCAGTTCGTCCTGGCCACCGAGCTGCGCCGCATAGATCAGCGGCAGACCGGTTTCAATGACCTGCTTCAGCACGACCTGATGGCGAATATCGACCTTGTTGCGATAATAGGGCGAGCCGTTCGGCACGAGGAGAATTTCGGCACCGCTTTCCGACAGCGTTTCGCAGACGCCGAGATCGCCCCAGATATCTTCGCAGATCGGGATGCCGATGCGGACGCCGCGGAAGTTTACCGGGCCCGGCATTTCACCGGCGACGAAGACGCGCTTTTCGTCGAATTCGCCATAGTTCGGCAGATCGATCTTGTCGCGCACGGCGACGATCTTGCCGCCATCGAGAACGGCGATCGAGTTGTGGCGGCCATGCTCGCTCTGGCGCGGAAAGCCGATGACCATACCCGGCCCGCCATCGGCGGTTTCGGCGGCAAGCTCCTCGACGGCCTTGAGGCAGGACTTCAGGAAGGACGGCTTCAGCACGAGGTCTTCCGGCGGATAACCGGAGATGAAGAGCTCGGTAAAGAGGACGATATCGGCATCTTCGCGGGCCGCGTCGCGGCGCGCCTCGCGGGCAAGAGCAAGATTGCCGGCGACATCGCCGACAGTCGGATTGAGTTGCGCAACGGCGATGCGGAAGGTCTGGGCGATATCCTGGGTCATGCTATCGATTTAGCCTTCCAGGCCATGCGCCGCAATGTTGTTCCAGGGATTTTTTGCGCGTCGCAGGATGGCCGGCTCCGCCGAACGCCCTCCTCTGGGTGCCGTGACGATGAAGCATTCCGTAACGTGAGCCGCGCGGAGGTCGTTTCTCTCCTCCATCGACTTTCGCACTCTCAGGGGCGGCGGAATCTCGCCCTACGAGATTATATCTAGTTTTTCTAATTCAATTGCAGATCACATATTAACGGGTCTTTAGCACCCATGTTTCATTATATTCTAAAATACTTATAGAAAAGGGAGTCATCATGAAAAGGCTAATTTCGTTGATGAGATGCAGGGGTGGCGGATCGGCGGTCGAGTTCGCCATCATCGCACCGGTCCTGTTCCTTACCCTGTTCAGCCTTGTCGGTTACGGCATTTATCTCAGCGCGGCCCATTCCGTCCAGCAGATCGCTGCGGATGCGGCGAGGACTGCCATTGCCGGACTGAACAACACCGAACGCGAACAGCTGGTCCGCGATTTTCTCAGCCAGTCGACCATGAGCTACGCGCTGCTCGAGAAGAAGAACTTCACGACGCAGGTTCAGCAGGATCCGAAGAACCCCAACCAGTTCACGGTCTCGATCGAATACGATGCGAGCAACCTGCCGATCTTCGCGCTTTATAGCTATGCCATGCCGGATCCGCATATCCGGCGGTTCTCGACCATGCGCGTCGGAGGTATCTGAGATGAAGCTTCTCAAGTCACTCAGCCGTGACACGGCCGGCAACGTTGCGATAACCACTGCCCTAACCCTGCCGCTCGCCATATTCGCGATGGCACTCGGTGTCGATTATGGTCACCTGACGCTTCAGCAGCGACAACTGCAAAGCACCGCCGATCTTGCGGCGATTGCCGCAGCGGCGAGTCCGACCGACCCTGAAAAGGCGGCGCTCGGTTACTTTCAGCTCAACAACCAGAATTTCGCCGTGCGGACGGCCACCGGCCTGCTGACCCCGCAGGGTGAAGTCGCCTTTTCGCCGGAAGAGGCGTTTGCGACCTATGACGGTTATGCCGAGATCAAGCGCGGTCATTATTCGCCAGACCTTTCGAAGGCCGTGGCTGAACGCTTCCAACCCAATGTCATGCCCTATGACGCCGTTCGGGTCACGATGCACAAGAAGGGTGAGATCTTCTTCGCCGGCAGCTTTGCCACTGCGCCGATCCTCGGCGCGAACGGCACGGCGGCCTCCGACAAGCTCGCGGCCTTCTCCATCGGATCCCGCCTCGCCAGCCTCAACGAAGGCATTCTGAATGCCCTACTCGGCAAGCTGATCGGAACGACGATCTCGCTGAAGGCGATGGATTACCGGGCGCTGGCGGACCTGCAGGTCAATGCCTTCAAGACACTCGATGCCCTGGCGCTCGATCTCGGTCTGCAGGCGGGCTCCTATTCCGATCTGCTGAAGACGGATATTACCTATGGCAAGTTCCTGAATGCGCTCGGAAAGACCACCGGCGTCACACCGACGGTCTCCGCCCTGCTGAAGACGCTCGAAACGGCCGCCAACAAGTCGAAGGTAACGTTGAAGCTTCAGGACGTCCTGGCGCTCGGACCGCTTTCGGAACGGCTGATCGGCCAGAGCGACAATCTGGCGGTGAATGCCAGCGTGTTCGAGCTGATCAACGCGGCAGCGGTGGCCGGAAATGGAAGCAACCAGGTTGCCATCGATCTCGGCTCCAATATTGCCGGCCTCGGCTCGGTCACCCTGACGATCGCGATCGGTGAGCCGCCGGTCGGCACTCCGTCGCTCGCGGTCGGCGCGCCGGGCTCCATCGTCCGCACTGCCCAGACCCGCATTGCGCTTGAGGCAACGGTGGACGGTCTCTCGGCAATTGCCGGATTGAAGGTACGCATCCCGCTCTATATCGAGGTCGCCTATGCGGAAGCGCAGTTGAGTGGCATCACCTGCACCAATGGCGCTCCGACGGTGAATATCGATGCGATACCGGGTGTTGCCGAAATCGCGCTTGGCGACGTGGACAAGTCGGCATTCGCCAATTTCGGCAAAGATCCGCGCGTCACCCGAACCGATATCGTCTCGGCCCTGCTCCTGAAAGTGAATGGCATGGCCAATGCCACCGCGACAAACATGAGTGTTTCAAAGCTCAGCTTCGCATCGAGCGAAATCGCCTCCGGCAAGGTCAAGTCGATCTCCACCAAGGATACGCTGACGTCGCTGACGACATCGCTGCTCGGCAATCTCGATCTGCGGATCGAGCTGCTCAGCCTGCCGCTGGTGCTGCCGAAGGCCGTTCTCGCGTCGCTGGCCGATACGCTGAAGATTGCCACCGAGCCGCTCGACACGGTGCTCTACAACACGCTGCTTCTCGTTGGTGTCCGGATCGGCGAAGCCGATGTGCGGGTCACCGGCGCCACCTGCCGCAATCCTGTTCTCGTCCAGTAGGTTCAGCACCTGGCGTGAACAACGAAGAAGGCCGGCAATGATTGCCGGCCTTCTTTGATTCTGGCTTTGATTCTGGAATTTTCCGAAAGGATCAGCCGTTGGCGACCATGCGCTTTTCGTCGCGGCCGCTCTTCATCCGCTCGGCGAGCAGGAAGGCAAGCTCCAGCGCCTGGTCGGCGTTGAGGCGCGGGTCGCAATGCGTGTGGTAACGGTCGTGCAGGTCCTCGGCGCTGACGGCGCGGGCGCCGCCGGTGCATTCGGTGACGTCCTTGCCGGTCATCTCGATATGGATGCCGCCTGGATGGGTACCTTCTGCGCGATGGATCTGGAAGAAGCTTTCGACTTCCGACAGGATCCGCTCGAACGGACGGGTCTTGTAGCTGTTCAGCGTGATCGTGTTGCCATGCATCGGATCGCAGGACCAGACGACCTTCTTGCCTTCCCGCTCGACGGCGCGGATCAGCTTCGGCAGGCTGTCGGCAACCTTGTCGTAGCCGAAGCGGCAGATCAGCGTCAGGCGGCCGGCCTCGTTGGTCGGGTTCAGCGCATCGATCAGCTCGATCAGGTTGTCCGCCTGCAGCGACGGGCCGCACTTCAGACCGATCGGGTTCTTGATGCCGCGGAAATATTCCACATGCGCATGGTCGAGCTGGCGGGTGCGGTCGCCGATCCACAGCATGTGACCGGAGGTCGCGTACCAGTCGCCGGACGTGGAATCGACGCGGGTGAACGCTTCTTCGTAACCGAGAAGCAGGGCTTCATGGCTGGTGAAGAAATCGGTCTCGCGCAGGCTCGGCTGGTTCTCGGAAGTGATGCCGATCGCCTGCATGAAGTCCATGGTTTCGCTGATGCGGTCCGCGAGCTTGCGGTAACGCTCGCCCTGCGGTGAATCCTTGACGAAACCGAGCATCCACTTGTGGACGTTTTCGAGATTGGCGTAACCGCCCATCGCGAAGGCGCGCAGCAGGTTCAGCGTCGCGGCCGACTGGCGGTAGGCCATCATCTGGCGCTCCGGATCCGGCGTGCGGGAGGCTTCGGTGAAATCCGTGCCGTTGACGATGTCGCCGCGATAGGTGAGCAGCGTCTGGCCGTCCTGGGTTTCATGCGAGTTGCTGCGCGGCTTGGCGAACTGGCCGGCGATACGGCCAACCTTCACCACCGGCAACTGGGCGCCGTAGGTCAGAACGACGGCCATCTGCAGGAACGAACGGAAGAAGTCGCGGATGTTGTCGGCACCGTGTTCAGCGAAGCTTTCAGCGCAATCACCGCCCTGCAGCAGGAAGGCGTTGCCTTCCGCGACATTGGCGAGCTGCTTCTTCAGACGACGGGCTTCACCGGCGAAAACGAGCGGCGGAAACGTGGCGAGCTGGGCTTCCGTTGCCGCCAATGCGGCCTTGTCCGGAAATTCCGGAACCTGCTGGATCGGCTTGTTACGCCAGCTGCTCGGGGTCCAATTCTGTGCCATGTCACTCACCTGTCCTGGCCGCGGCGATGATCTGCCGGGCAACGCGCCTAAAAGTGAGGCGGCTTATAAACCTTAACAATCGCCTTGCCTAGACGCCTCGCCCGGCTGGAAGACCTCTCGTAGCGCATTGTATGACAATCGCCAGAATTTTGTGCGATGCGGAGAAATGTCCCGGGAACATTAAGAGGGATTTTATCTCCTTTTGAGACATTCCCTCACAAATTTCAGGGGTAAAACATTTTTCCGGGGCAGTTGATCACGATGTTGGGGCGTTTTCTCAAAGACCGAGCCGGCAATTTCGGCATTATGACAGCCATTCTCATGGTGCCGCTGATCGGGGCCGCAGGCATGGCACTTGATTTCGGGCGGGCGCTGGAAACCAGGACGGACCTGATGGGCGTTGCGGACGCCGCTGCGCTCGGCGCCATTTCGGAAGGCTCGCCCGGCTACAAGGCCTATACGGCGATGACCAAGGACGGAGAAGTGACGATCGCCCAGGACGACGGCAAGGCGCTGTTCCTGGGGCAACGCTCGTCGCCCGACAAAAGCGATTTAGACCTGTCGCAGATCCCGCTCGACGTCAACATCAAGGTCGCCCGGCTGAACGGCCAGGTCACGTCGACCGCAAGCTTTAGCGCACGCGTGCCGACCACGTTCATGCGCATCCTCGGGAAGGACTATGTAACGGTCTCGGGTCAAGCGGTTGCCGCCTATGGCGCGCAGAGCAAGAGCTTTACCGATTTCTACATGCTGCTCGACAACACGCCTTCGATGGGCATCGCGGCAACCAGCAAGGAAATGCAGCGGATGAAGGCTCTCACCGGCGCCAATGGCGGCCGCGCATGCGCCTTTGCTTGCCATCTCGGCTGGTATGACAGGGATGGCAAATTCAACGAGGACCCGAACAGCACCTACATCGTCGCCCGCGCCAACAACGTCAAACTGCGTGTCGACGTGGTGTCGGATGCGGCTTCTGCCTTGATCAACAAGGTCAGGACCCAGATGAGCACCACGACCAGCCAGTATCGCGTCGCGGCCTATTCATTCGGCAAGTTTGCGCTGGAGCCCGGCTACCGCATCGAAAAGATCTCGGCGCTGACCATCGACATGAACAGCGCCTCCAAGGCGACCGAAAATATCGCGTTGATGACGAGCGACCACGACTGGTTCAATGACAACGCCCTGACCAGCTTCGATACCTCACTGACGGCGATCGGAAAGGAAATCTCGGGCGAAGGCGGCACGGGCGCCAGCGCTGCCGACCCTGAAAAGATCGTCTATTTCGTCACCGACGGAATGCAGGACAGCCTCAAGCCGGGCGGCGTATGCGGCGGCAGCTGGGAAGGCAACAAGGGCCGGTGCCACGAGCCGATCGACGTCAAATACTGTCAGGCCTTGAAAGATCGGAAGATCAAGATCGCAGTTCTCTACACGACCTATATTCCGCTCGACGGCGACGGCACCTGGGACAGCTATATCAAGAACGTCTTCGCCAGCAAGATCGGCCCGAGCCTGAAGCAGTGCGCGTCGCCGAACATGTTCTTCGAAGTCGGTCCGGACGAGGACATGGAAGCCGCCATGGTGAAGCTCTTCGTCCAGGCCACCTCCGGCAAGGCCGGCCTACGCTTGACGCAGTAGGCCGCTCCCCATTCCATTTTGTAAGGGCGTAGCCGTCGGTTAGACGCGCTCGCCCTTACGGACGCGGTAGCTCGGATTGTACATGGTCACGAGCTCTTCCGCGGCGGTCGGATGGACGGCCATGGTCCGGTCGAAATCGTCCTTGGTGACGCCGGCCTTCAGCGAAATGCCGAGGAGCTGCGCCATTTCGCCGGCATCGTGTCCGAGGATATGCGCGCCGACCACCTTGCGGCTCGCCGCATCGACGACGAGCTTCATGATCATCTTTTCCGTGCGGCCGGAAAGCGTCGCCTTCATCGGGCGGAATTCCGCGCGATAGACTTCGAGCTCTTCGTAGCGCTTGGCAGCCTCTTCCTCGGACAGACCGACCGTGCCGATTTCCGGCTGAGAGAAGACGGCCGTGGCGATCAGGTCGTGATCGGGCGCGGTCGGGTTGTTCTTGTATTCGGTCTCGATGAAGCACATCGCCTCGTGGATGGCGACAGGGGTCAGTTGTACCCGGTCGGTGACGTCGCCCAGCGCATAGATGTTCGGCACATTGGTGCGGGAGTACGTGTCGACGACGATCGCCCCGCGCTCGTTCACCTCGACGCCAGCCGCCTCCAGTCCGAGACCACGGGCGTTCGGGTCACGGCCGAGCGCCAGCATGACGGTATCGACGGCAATCGTCTCGCCGTTCATCGTCTTCGCGACGAGACCGCCGGCGGCAGCCTTTTCGACATTCTCGATGACGTCGGTAAGGATCACGCGAATGCCTTTCTCGACCATTGCCTTGTGCAGGCCCTGGCGCATGTCGTGGTCGAAGCGGGACAGGATTTCCTTGCCGCGATAGATCAGCGTCACGTCGACGCCGAGACCGTGGAAAATGTTGGCGAACTCGACAGCGATATAACCGCCGCCGGCAATCAGGATAGAACGCGGCAGCTCCGGCAGATCGAAGGCTTCGTTGGAGGAAATGCAGAGCTCATGGCCCGGCAGTGCCGCATGCGGGTTCGGTGCACCGCCCGTGGCGATGATGATCTTTTCGGCGGTAACGGTCTTGCCGGTCTTCACGAGGCGGATCGTATGCGCATCGACCAGCTCGGCGCGGCTGTCGATCATCTCAGCCCCATTGTTCTCCAGGCCACGACGATAGAGGCCTTCGAGCCGGGCGATTTCCTTGTCCTTGGCGGCGATCAGCTTCTTCCAGTCGAACGTGGTTTCGCCGACTTCCCAGCCGTAACCGGCGGCATCCTCGAAATGCTCGTGATACTGAGAGGCATAAACGAAGAGCTTCTTCGGCACGCAGCCGCGAATGACGCAGGTTCCGCCGAACCGGTATTCCTCGGCAACCGCGACCCGCTTGCCGAGAGAGGCTGCAACGCGCCCTGCCCTGACCCCACCCGATCCGCCGCCGATTACAAACAGGTCATAGTCGTAGGCAGTCATGGCATTCTCCTTGGAGATCTCTTGGGATCATATGCGGTGGGACGACCTCATATAGTGATTGCGGTGCAAAAAGCAAAAGCCCGGATCGCTCCGGGCTTTCACAAAATCACTGTAAATTTTCAGTCCGATCAGGGCTTCGGAGCCGGGGCCGGAGCGGGCTTCGCAGCCGGTGCCGGAGTGGCCGGCTTGGCGGGTGCAGCAGCCGGGGCCGGCGCAGCAGGCTTGGCCGGTGCAGCGGCGGGCTTGGCGGCCGGAGCCGGGGTCGCCGGCTTGGCCGGAGCGGCCACCGGTGCCGGAGCGGCGGTATCGACGACCGGTGCCTGGATCGGGGTCGCGTCGATGATGCCGCGCAGCTTTTCGCTGCTCTGCGCCGTCAGGTCGCGGGAAATTCCGTTTGCCCAGATTTGTGCAGCACGGCTCATGTCGCGTGCGATCAGCGGCTGGTTGGTCAGCAGCTTCTTGCCGGCTTCCGTATTGAAGAACGTGGCGATCGACTTGAGCTCATCGATGGAGAACGACTTGGCGTAGATCGTCGCTGCTTCCTTTTCCAGATCGGCGCGGCGCGGCGCCAGGGCCAGTGCCTGCTCGTCCACGACGGCGGCGATCTGCGTCTGGAAGTTCGGCGAAGCCTGGATGAACTGAGCCTTCAGACGTTCGGCCAGATTCGGCAGGATGTTGTCGTACGGATCGGTAACGTTGATCGCCGCAATGGCGTCACGCGCTGCCGCCAGCTGGGCTTCCGAAACATCCTGCGCGCGAGCCGATACCGTGAAGGCGCCGGAGAAGAGGATCGCCAGGGCGGCGGCACGGCCGAGAACCGCGAATCTGATCATGAGTTGGTTGCTCCTAGTTTATTTCGCCTTGAGCGTCCGCGCTCCTGCCGGGCCGGCAATGATCGCAAAGGACGCCATATGGATGAACAGCCCGTGTTCCACGACACCGGGAATGGAATAAAGCTCCCCGGAGAGAGCCTCTGCATCAGGAATGCGGCCAAAAGATGCGTCGAAAATGTAGTGGCCGCCGTCCGTCATGAAGTTATCGTTACCGGACATCCGCAACTTCAGGTCGCCGGAAAGGCCGAGTTTCGAAGCCGCGCGTTCAATCGCAATACGCGTCGCCGTCAGGCCGAAAGGGTTGATCTCGATCGGCAGCGGAAACCGTCCGAGCGTCTCGACAACCTTGCTTTCGTCGGCGATGACGATCATCCGGCTGGAAGCAGCCGCGACGATCTTCTCGCGTAGCAACGCGCCGCCGCCGCCCTTGATCAGGGTCAGGTTTGCGTCGAGCTCATCGGCGCCGTCGATCGTCAGGTCAAGTTCCGGAAGCTCCTCGAGGGACTTCAACGGAACACCCAACTCGACGCAGAGCCTTGCGGTGCGCTCGGATGTCGGCACGCCTTCGACTTTGAGGCCGCCATGGACCTTCTCAGCCAGCAGGCGAACGAACTCTTCCGCTGTCGAACCGGTACCGATACCGAGCCGCATGCCGTCTTCGACATGCGCCAATGCGGCCTCGGCTGCCTTGACCTTCATTTCCCGGGCGTCCATCCGCCAAAAGCTCCCCATTGTTTCGCCGAACGCTGTTTACACGCCTCGCCCGGCAAACGAAAGTCCCTTTGCCCGGGTTTTAAGGTGGTCGCGAATCTCGCATATTTGCTTTTCACATCGGCTTTCCTTAATCGGACGGTTTGCCGAACAAGACCTGCGAGGTTCCATTGACCACACCTCTCGTCATCTTCGATCTCGACGGAACGCTGATCGACACCGCACCCGACCTGATCGACAGCCTCAACTACACGGTTGAAGCGGTGGATATGGCGCCTTTCACCTTCGAGGACATCACACATCTGGTCGGCCAGGGTGTGAGGGTGATGATCAGGCGCGCCTTCGAACTTCGGGAACTGGCACTCGACCAGGAAACCGAGGATCGCCTCTTCGATCGCTATATGGATCACTACAAGGCCGGAATGCCCGGCCGCAGCAAGCCCTATGCCGGCGTCATAGAATGCATGGACCGGCTTTCCGCTGCCGGCATGAAACTGGCCGTCTGCACCAACAAGATCGAACCGCTCGCCTTTCCGCTGATGGAAGGACTGGGTCTTCTCGAACGTTTCGAGGTCATGACCTGCGGCGACACGTTCCCCGTTCGCAAGCCGGACGCCGGGCATATTCTCGGCACCATCGAACGCGCCGGCGGCGATCCGTCCGCAACGATCATGATCGGCGACAGCATCAGCGACATTCGCGCCGCACAGAACGCGGGCATTCCTTCGATCGCGGTGACCTTCGGCTATTCGGACGTCGCCGTCGAGACGCTCAATCCGAGCCATATTATCAGCGGTTACGACCAGTTGACCGTCGGCATCGTGCGCAGCCTTCTTTCGCTGGCGCCGAAGGCAGCAGCCGCGGGCTGATCGCCGGCATTTCAACCGACGCAAAAAAGGCGGCTCACGGCCGCCTTTTTCTTATCTGCAACAAGGATCCTGCTCAGCCCTGGGCGCGGGCCTTGGTCGTGGCGTCGAATGCCTTTTCCACCGCAGAATCGCGACCATAGACGTCGTCGAAATATTCCACGGTGCCGGCCTTGTTCGGCCATGCGGTGAAATAGGAGACGTAGACCGGGATCTTGACCGGCACCTTGGCGGCGACGTTCTGGCCGTTGGCGATGCGGGCATTGACATCGTCGATCGTCGTACCGAGGACGGCGGCTGCCATCTTGCGCGGTTCTGCGAGGCGCACGCAACCGTGGCTCAGCGCACGCATGTCGCGCTGGAAGAAGCTCTTCGACGGCGTGTCATGCATGTAGATCGCATGGCTGTTCGGGAAGAGGATCTTCAGGTCGCCCAGCGCATTGTCGCTCGACGGCGGCTGGCGAACGGAGACTTTCTCGGTCGAACCGAACCAGTTGACGCTGGTCGAGGAAACCGCCTTGCCGCCGACCGAAACCTCGTAGCCGAGGCGATCGAGATAGGACGGGTCGGCACGCAGCTTCGGCAGCATTTCGTTGATGATGATCGACTGCGGAACGCCCCAGTAAGGGTTGAACTCGACCGTCTCGATTTCATCCTGGAAGAAATAGGTCTGGTTCGCCTTGCCGCCGACGACGACGCGCATGGAGAACTGCTCCGCGCCCTTGTCGTTATAATAGACGGTGTAGGCCGGCTGGTTGATGAAGACGTAGCGGCTTCCCAGATCGTCCGGCAGCCAGCGCGCCTGTTCCATCGCGACAACGACCTTCTCGATCTTGTCCTGCGAAGTATGGCCGACCATCCTGCGAACCGTCGCATTGCCGATCACGCCATCCGGCTTCAGACCGGCTTCGGCCTGGAACGTCTTGACCACGTCCACCAGTTCCGGCGTGTAATCCGGGGTCTGCTGGTAGGCGGCAAGCGTTGCGGCATGCTTGGTCTTCAACGCTTCCGAACCGGTGTGCTGGATCGCGGCGATAATGCTTGCCAGGTCCGCACTGCTCTTGCCCGGCTTCAGGAGAATATCGCTCGGCAGCGCGATCTTCGGGCCGGTATCGGTGGCCGCGGCGCGCAGCTTCGCAAGCTCGGCCTTCAGCGCGACGTATTGCGGGCCCTTCGGCTCAAGATCCTGCAGGTAAGCGGCGGCATCCGTGCCGTCCTTGGCGAATGGCAGGACGGTCGCGAGCTTCACGTCCTTGAGCTTGAAATCATGATAACCGGAGATCCGGTTCGGGTCGATGCGGCCGCGAACCATGTCCTCGGCAAAGGTCAGGACCTTTGCCGAAAGCGCCAGTTCGAACTGCATCATGGCGCGATCATGGGCGTCGGCCGGGGGAAACGACCGCGGCGGCAGGCGTCGCGGAGGCGTTGACCACGGTCGCCGGTGCACCCGTCGCGACCGTGCTTGCGGTGGTGAGAGCCAGAGCCGTCAGCGCATAATCGGCAGGATCGAGGCCGAATTCGCCGGCGCGCTGGAAGAGGGCGAGAACGCCCCTCGCCTTGTCGTTGACGTCGCCGCCGGAAATCCAGATCGGCTCGGCGGTCTTGCCATAAAAGGCTTCGAGTGCTGCAGCGATCTCGGCCGGAGCCGAAACCTTGGCCTGAGCGATGAAACGCGTCGCATCCGTTGCGGAAGCTGCGGCAAAGCCCGCGGTCTTCACGGCGCGCTCGGCATCCGCCTTGTAGGTATAATAACGAGGACCGGAAACCTTCGGCAACGGTTCAGGGTCGGCCAGAGACTTTTCGCTCGGCATGGCGACGGCACGGCCGCCACCGGTATCGACGCCCGGCAGATTGTTGCTCGGCGCACGGCCGGCGTCACGGCCCGGACCGCCGCGAATGAAATCCATCAGAGTAATCGCATGGGCCGGGGCTGCTGCTCCGGTGAAGATCGAAATGCCCGACACGAGCGCCAGCGCGATCGAAGTTTTCTTGTGTTTGTGCTGCAATGTCGTCCCCGTCACCTGCATCCGCGAGATTGATCCGCGGGCTGAAATATGTATCACGCCATCTAACCGATCGCGCGAGGGATGGAAAGAAACGCCCGGCTGTCCGACGGGCTCAACCCATCGGGTCAAAACGCACCGGCGCGCGGTACGAAGGTTAAGAAAATATTCGTTAAATTTTTATTCACGATCCTAAAGAACGGAAGTGGCAGGGATCGGATTCCGCTGCACAATTCCGCTTCGCGTGTCATAAAAGGCACGCCTAAAACGTCGCAAAAAGGCCCTTTTGGCGTCTTGCAGACACCGATCAATCGTATAGTAATGCCGCCGGCCGGCGTCGGCGCGGTAACGCGTTGTTGAAGTCCCTATCCCGGCAATGATCACGAGCACGAATTAGCCCTGGGAGGCAGCGACAATGGCATCGACCCGCACCGAAACCGATACGTTTGGCCCGATCGAAGTGGCAAGCGACCGTTATTGGGGCGCCCAGGCGCAACGCTCGCTCGGCAACTTCAAGATCGGCTGGGAAAAGCAGCCGCTTCCGGTCGTCCGTGCGCTCGGCATCGTCAAGCAAGCAGCCGCCCGCGCCAACATGGAACTGGCCGGCCTCGACGCCACCATCGGCAAGGCAGTCATCGACGCCGCGCAGGAAGTCATCGACGGCAAGCTCAACGACCATTTTCCGCTCGTCGTCTGGCAGACCGGCTCCGGCACCCAGTCGAACATGAACGCCAATGAAGTGATCTCCAACCGGGCGATCGAAATGCTCGGCGGCGTGATGGGCTCCAAGAAGCCGGTTCACCCGAACGACCACGTCAACATGAGCCAGTCGTCGAACGACACCTATCCGACGGCCATGCATATCGCCTGCGTCGAAACCATCGTTCGCCACCTCCTGCCCTCGCTGAAGCACCTGCATGCGGCGCTGGAAGTGAAGGTCAATGCCTTCTCGCACATCATCAAGATCGGCCGCACGCATACGCAGGACGCCACGCCGCTGACGCTCGGCCAGGAATTCTCCGGTTACGCAGCCCAGGTCGGCTCGGCGATCGCCAATATCGAACTGACCCTGCCGGCGCTTTCCAAGCTCGCCCAGGGCGGCACGGCGGTCGGTACCGGCCTCAATGCGCCGATCGGCTTTGCCGAAAAGGTCGCCGATGAAATCTCCAAGATCACCGACCTGCCCTTCGTCACCGCACCGAACAAGTTCGAAGCCCTCGCCTCGCATGACTCGATGGTTTTCGCCCATGGCGCGATCAACGCTGCGGCCGCCGCTCTCTTCAAGATCGCCAACGACATCCGCTTCCTCGGCTCCGGCCCGCGCGCCGGCCTCGGCGAACTGTCGCTGCCGGAAAACGAGCCGGGTTCGTCGATCATGCCGGGCAAGGTCAACCCCACCCAGTCGGAAGCGCTGACCCAGGTCTGCGCCCACATCTTCGGCAACCATGCGGCGCTGACCTTCGCCGGCAGCCAGGGCCATTTCGAGCTCAACGTCTACAATCCGATGATGGCCTACAACTTCCTGCAGTCGGTGCAGCTGCTCGGCGATGCCGCCGTCTCCTTCACCGACAACTGCGTCGTCGGCATCGAGGCTCGCGAAGACAATATCAAGCGCGGTGTCGAAAACTCGCTGATGCTGGTCACCGCACTCAACAGCAAGCTCGGCTACGACATCTGCGCCAAGATCGCCAAGACAGCGCACAAGAACGGCACCACGCTTCGTGAGGAGGCCGTCGGCGGCGGTTACCTGACAAACGAGGAATTCGATCAGTATGTCCGCCCGGAAAACATGATCGGCCCCAAGTAACCAATCACAATTCGCAGTTACGGAGGCCCCGCGGTTTTACACGGCGGGGCTTTGTCTTGAGTAGATACATCAAAATCGATCAAAAGCGATCAGTCATCATATTTAAGAAATGTAAACTCAGATTGCAGTCGGTTGTCCGTAAGTCCATTATTTCTGATAGAAAAAGATTATTTCAGAGATGCCAAATAAAATTAAGAATAAGCGCTTCCGCAGCTACCCCTTAATTCTTTTCCAACATTTTTCACATACTAATTACGCTAATTGCATGCGGGTGGGAACAAGTGGGGATCGTCGATGACGACGGCAACGGCGCCGAAAGCGCAATCCAACGATCTGATCAGTCAGATCATTTACGCGGTGCGATCCATGGGTGTCGCGCCGATCCCGCGTAATTACCAGCTCTTCTACGAAGCCTATATCGGCTCCAATCCGGACCTGACACGCGAACTCGCCGGTCTCGGCAGCCGCGCAACGCAAGAAGAACTGGACGAACTTTCGCACCGTTACCTCGGCACGGGCCAGGCGATGGTGATCGAAGACGCGCACACCAAGCTGCTGGTCGAACTCGACTCACTTCTGAAACTGCTTCGTCAGGAACAGAACTCGCTCGAAAGCTACAGCAAGTTGCTTGGCGAGACCGCGCAGCGGATCACTTCGAAGAACAACTTCTCGACCGATCTTCTGACCAACGCCCTTTCGCTGCTCAGCGAAGCGACCGGCACGACGATGGCGCATGGCGAAAAGACCGTCGGCGGCGTCGTGCAGCGCAGCCAGGAGATGGATCAGGTCCGCCGCGAACTCGATGAATACAAGCGCATCGCCAACACGGATTCGCTGACGCGGATTGCCAATCGCCGCGCCTTCGACGAGAAGCTCGCCGCGACCTACGACAATTCGGCCGTCCTGCCGGTCACGGCACTGGTGCTGGCCGACATCGACAATTTCAAGAAGATCAACGACACCTACGGTCATCCGGTCGGTGACAAGATCCTCGCGACGGTTGCTTCGGTCATCCGTTCCAACGTCCGCAAGGACGTCTTCGTCGCCCGCTCCGGCGGCGAGGAATTCGCGATGATCGTCGAGGGCAATACGCCCGAGGAAGTCATGATCATCTGCGAACGCGTTCGCCGCGCGCTCGAAACCCGCACCTTCCGCAATTCGCGCTCCGGCGTCGATTACGGTCCGGTGACGATTTCGCTGGGCTTTGCCATGGGCTCGCAGGCGACCGATCCGGGCGAACTTTACGCCAGCGCCGATACCGCGCTCTACAATGCCAAGAACACCGGCCGCAACCGGTCTGTCTTCTTCGAAGACGGCATGAAGAAGGATTACATCGGCAAGGGCTGGCTGATCTACAAACGTTGATCGAGCCGCAGAAGCCAAAAAAAACGGGCGCCAGAGGCGCCCTTTTTTGTGTCCGTTTTCCCGGTTCGCGAAGGTCCGTTACCACATGGTCTTGGCGGCGCGCTCCGGCCATTCGCGGTCGTAAGTGTCCTTGTCGAAATCGGCCTTGGCGGCCTTCAGCAGCGTGCCGGGTGTCGGCAGGCTCTTCGGATCGACGAAACGCTCCGGGTTCCAGAGCTCCGCGCGCATCAGGGCACGGGCACACTGGAAATAGACTTCATGAATGGTGATGACCGTGACGCTACGCGGGTGGCGGCCATCCATCTCGAAACTGTCGAGCAGTGCCGGATCGATCGAAACCACCGCTCGGCCATTGATGCGCATCGCCGTGTTGGATCCCGGAACCAGGAACATCAGGGCGACACGCGGGTCGCGCACGATATTGATCAGCGAGTCGATGCGGTTATTGCCGCGCCAATCGGGCAGAAGCAGCGTCGCGTCGTCCTGAATGCGGACCGCGCCGCCAAGGTCACCGCGAGGTGAGCAATCTAGACCTTCCGGCCCGACGGTTGCGAAGGCGACAAAAGGCGAGGCTTCGATCATCTGCCGGTATTCCTCGGTCAGGGTCTTGGTGACCTTGACCAGCGAGGCTTCCGACACGCCGTCGTAGATCGCCTTCAGTTCTTCAACGGATGTGATGATGGTCATGATTCGCCCTCGTCTTCAGCCGGCCCTAGCTGGCAGCGATGACACTAGGATGACGATTATGGCCGATCAAGCCGCCGCGTCGCTGCCCGGCAGTTGGCGTTCGGGCTTTGGCCCCTCCGCCAGAAAGGCAGAAACCGTTTCGATCACGCCGCGGTCGCTGACGATGCGGCGGTGGCCGAGACCATTGGCCCAATGAACGCGAGCGACGGTCGTTTCGGCGAAACGGCGCGCGTGCTCGGCATCCACTTCCTTGTCGTCTTCCGCATGGATGACCAGAAGCGGAATGCCACGTCGGGTGGTGGCGGCGACCGTGTCGAAATCATCCAGCGGCGCGCCGGCAATCTTCTCCGTGTGGCGGATCAGCAATTGCTTGACGCGCGGCGGCAGGCCGACCATGGCGGCGAAATCGTCGAACAGCCAATGAATATGGCTGGGTGCGCCGATGACCACGGCCTTGTCCGGCGAGATCGAGCCGGCCTGTTTGAACACCCCGCCGATGGCCAGCAT
Organism: Neorhizobium sp.; assembly: GCA_965227625.1. Classification (GTDB taxonomy): domain Bacteria; phylum Pseudomonadota; class Alphaproteobacteria; order Rhizobiales; family Rhizobiaceae; genus Neorhizobium. The sequence continues at coordinate 30,436 of CBDDGK010000004.1, forward strand.
CAGGCAGGCGCCGCCGAACGAGTGTCCAACCACCGCATCGAAACGACCGAAACGCCGCTCCGCCTCGATGACGGCTTCCACCGCCTGGCGCATGTTGAGGCTGCGACCGCTGGAAAGACCATGGCCCGGCCAGTCGAGCACCACAACTTCCGCGCCGCTTTCCGCCAGTCCTGTCGGAAGTGCTGCAATATAGGCCGCATTGGAGCCCCAGCCGTGGACGACGAGATAACGCGGGCGTCCCGGCTTGCCGTCGCCGTTGAAACGATAGGCCGTGACGGTGGAGGCACCGGACGCGAAAGGAACCTTCTGGGCGTCGGCAAGCTTGAGACGCCCTTCTGCCTCCATCGCTGCTGCCTTTTTACCCTTAGGGCGCCGCGACGGTGTCCGGCAGAAGAGCTCGAACGCCAATTTTGCCGCGGTGTGCGGAAACAGGTTGCCAAGCGTCGAGAAGCCGAAGCGGATGACCTTGATCGCAAAGTTTGCCATAGTGAGGAAATCCAATAAAGTTCAATCTTGAACAATAAAGTACAACAATGAACAAAAATCAATCCCTCCCGTCCGGGCTTCCTTGGGATCATCCGCGATTTCGCAGCTGGATTGCCGTGGCGCGTGCCTGCCAGCTGATGCAGACGGTGCTGACGCGGGAGCTTTCGACGCTCGACATCAAGCCGCCGCATCTGGATATTCTCATCAACCTCTTCCGTTTCGAAGGCATTTCGCAGCAGGAATTGGCGCGCAAACTGCTGGTCGGTCGCTCCAACATGAGCATGACGCTGCCGCAGATGGAAAAGCGCGGACTGATCGAGCGGCGCGGCGACGCAAAGGACAAGCGCGTCCTGCGCCTCTATCTGACGGAGGAAGGCCGTCGCGTCACGGAAGCGGCCATGGCGATCCAGACGTCGCTGATCGAGCGCACGCTCTCCGACGAGCCGATCGAGCAATGCATGATGATGGCCGAATCGATGGAGCGGCTGGTCGCGCGCCTCCACGCTGACTTTGCCGAGGAGGCAGAGCCGGTGTGAGGTTGAGCAGTAGAATCAGGTCGGCTGGCCGCTGAGTTCGGCTTCCGCTTCTTCCGCCGCCCGTCTTTCGCGCTCGCGGGCGGTCTTGGCGGCCACGAGGTCGGCGGGGCTTGCATTGCCACGAATGAGCGAGCGGCCGGCATAGATGCCGCCAACCAGTTCCAGCGCAAAGCGTTCCTCGTCGACGGAACGGAAGTCCTCGACCAGCTGTGCGGCCATTTCCGGCTCCTCGCCCAGCACGTGCAGCACTTCTTCGCCGAAGCTCAGCGCCGATTCGTAGGTCTCACGGATCTGAAAATCGACACCCGCATGAATGAGGTCGATCGCGTGGCCGCGGTCATAGGCGCGCGCCAGAAGCGGGGTCAGTGGGAATTCTTCCTTGATGATCTCGGCAGCCTTTACCGCCGCCTCCTTGTTGTCGATCATCAGCAGGATCGCCTTGGCGGTGGAAGCACCGGCCGCATGGAGGATATCCGGCCGCGAGCCGTCGCCGTAATAAACCTTGAAACCGAAATCGCCGGCATCGCGAACGAACTCGACATCCGTGTCGATGATTGACAACTTGTAACCGCGGGCCAGAAGCGGCTGGCTGACGATCTGGCCGAAGCGGCCGAAACCGATCATCAGAACCGAGCCTTCGACATGTTCCGGCAGTGCCAGGCCGTCCGTGTTCGGCTCATCGGCCGGCGTAAATCTGTCGTGCAGGATCACCATCAGCGGCGTCAGGACCATGGAGATGATGACGGTGGCGGTCAGGATCGCATTGGTTTCGGCGTCGATGATGCCCTCGGTGAAGGCTGCCGCATACAGCACGAACGCGAATTCACCGCCTTGCGCCATCAGGGTCGCGCGTTCGAAGGATTCGCTGTGGCAGGTCTTCAGTGCGCGGGCCACGCCATAGATGACCAGCGCTTTGACGATCATATAGGCGATCACGCCGGCAACGACGATCTGCCAGTTGGCTGCGATGACCGAGAGATCGATCGCCATGCCGACGCCCATGAAGAACAGGCCGAGCAGGATGCCGCGGAACGGCTCGATATCCGCTTCCAGCTGATGGCGGAATGCGGATTCCGACAGCAGCACGCCGGCCAGGAAGGCGCCCATCGCCATGGAGAGGCCACTGAGCTGCATGGCGAGCGCCGAGCCCAATACCACGAGCAGCGCTGCCGCCGTCATGACCTCACGCGCGCCGGACGATGCCAGGAAGCGGAAGAGCGGGTTGAGAAGGTAGCGCCCGGCCAGCACGAGCGCTGCGACGGCCGCAATCGCGATACCGATCTGCATCCAACGCTCGGATGCGGTGGCCGTCGCTCCGGTGGTCGATAGAAGTGTGACCAGAGCCAGGAGCGGCACGATCGCCAGGTCTTCGAAAAGCAGAATCGCGACGATGCGCTGCCCCTTCAGCGAGGACATCGCGTTGCGTTCCTGCAGCATCTGCATGACGATGGCCGTGGACGTCAGGACAAAGCCGGTGCCTGCGACGAAGGACGGCGCCCAGGGAAAGCCGAAAGCGACGCCGACGCCGGTCAATGCTGCGATACAGGCCAGCACCTGGAAGGCGCCGAGGCCGAAAATATCCTGCCGCATGCCCCAGAGCCGCGAGGGCTGCATTTCAAGGCCGATGATGAACAGGAACATCACCACGCCGAGTTCTGCGACATGAAGGATTGCCTGCGAATCCGCGAAGAAACCGAGGCCAAAGGGACCGATTGCGAGGCCTGCGGCGAGATATCCGAGTACCGATCCTAGCCCGGCGCGCTTGAAAAGCGGTGCGGCCACGACGCTTGCACCGAGAAGCACGACGACCTGCACGAGATCACTTGAATATCCTTCAGCCGCCAATGCCCCAACCTCTCCTGTTATGAATGCTGCCGTCTACCATCGCGGCTCAGCCCCTTGTCCGCAAGCTCCTGTTCATATTCGGCAAACATTTCAACGCCTCTTTCGCCGAGTTCACGAAGATATGTCCAGGTGAAGATGCCGCTGTCGTGCCCGTCGTCGAAACCGATGCGAACCGCGTAGTTGCCGGTCGGTGTCACCGCCCGGATACCGACTTCCCGCTTGCCCGGCACGGTCACCTTCTGGCCCGGGCCGTGGCCCTGCACTTCCGCGGACGGAGAAAGCACCCGCATCATCTCTGCGGAAAGAGGGAAAGCCTGCCCGTCATTGAAGGTGATGTTCAGCGTGCGCCGGTCCTTAGAGACCCGCAATTCCGTCGGCCAGATATCGCTCATATTAGGCGCTCCCGATTGTCATCCAACATTGTCATTCGTCAGGCGGATGGATTATGAGTTGAAACGCTTTGCTGCAAGCCGTTTTACAGTTGCCACGCCCTCTTGAACCGGACCTTGGTATATTGTCATACACTTGACGCGACGCCTCGAAGCCCCCACTTTGGGAGCAAGGGAGAATTGCACGTGAACAGTTTCTTAGGACCGCTCCAGGGAGCTTCGCCATTGGTAGCCGACGCGGCGCCGATGATCGACCCGTTTGGCCGGGCGGTGACCTATCTGCGTGTTTCCGTGACGGACCGTTGCGATTTCCGCTGCACCTATTGCATGGCGGAAAACATGACCTTCCTGCCGAAAAAGGACCTGCTGACGCTGGAGGAGCTCGACCGGCTCTGTTCCGCCTTTATTGCCAAGGGTGTGCGCAAGCTGCGCCTGACAGGCGGCGAGCCGCTGGTGCGCAAGAACATCATGTACCTGATCCGCGAGCTGGGCCGGCATATAGGAAACGGTACGCTCGACGAGCTGACGCTGACGACCAACGGTTCGCAGCTCGCCCGTTACGCCGATGAGCTTTACGATTGCGGCGTGCGCCGCATCAACGTGTCGCTCGACACGCTCGATCCCGCCAAGTTCAAGACGATCACCCGCTGGGGCGATTTCTCCAAGGTGATGGAAGGCATCGACGCTGCCCAGAAGGCAGGGCTGAAGATCAAGCTGAATGCTGTAGCGCTGAAGGATTTCAACGAGTTCGAAATCCCGGAGATGATCCGCTTCGCGCATGGCCGCAGCATGGATCTCACCGTCATCGAAACCATGCCGATGGGCGAGATCGACGAGGACCGCACCGACCAGTACCTGCCGCTTTCCAAGCTGCGCGCCGATCTGGAACAGCAGTTCACGCTGGAAGACATTCCCTACAAGACCGGCGGCCCTGCCCGCTATGTCGAAGTCAAGGAAACCGGCGGCCGTCTTGGGTTCATCACACCGATGACCCATAATTTCTGCGAGAGCTGCAACCGGGTCCGCCTCACTTGCACCGGCACGCTTTACATGTGTCTCGGCCAGAACGACGCTGCCGATCTCCGCACCGCTCTACGCGCCTCCGAGAACAACGACTACCTCTCGGCCGCCATCGACGAAGCGATCGGCCGTAAGCCGAAGGGGCACGATTTTATCATCGACCGGACGCACAAGAAGCCGGCTGTGGCGCGGCATATGAGCGTTACGGGCGGTTGAGGTCGTAGACAAGCTTCAGCCTGTTCCATAGCTTTCCTGGAACAACACCTTGCGAAGGCGCTTGATGACCGTATCCGTCAAAATCGACGAGGAATTGGAGGATCGTCTCCAGAAGCTTGCGGTATCGCGTCATCAATCGACGGATGGCCTGATGCGCGAAGCCATTCAGCAATTTGTCGAACGAGAGGAAGCTCGCGAAAATTTCGCTCAGGAGGCGTTGGCATCTTGGGAGGACTACAAGGAAACCGGTCTGCACCTGACGGGCGACGAGCTGCGCAGCTGGATGAAAACATGGGGAACCGAGGCTGAGACGGATCCTCCAGAGTGCCACAGATAATTGTCACGCGCCGTGCAATGGACGGTATCCGGCGCTGCCGGAATTTTCTGGACAAAGCAGGCACCAAAATCATCCGCCAAGCGATGGACGCAATAGATCGACAGTTTTCCGCTCTGGAAAACTCGCCTGAAATCGGTCGCCCGTTCTCCAACAACCCTGACCTGCGGGAGCTTGTGATACCGTTCGGAAACTCCGGCTATCTTGCGCTCTATCGCTATGACAGCGACCGAGACGCGGTTTTAATTCTCGCCTTCCGCCACCAGCGCGAAGCCGGCTACTGAACCATCGTATCCGAATGAAAAAAGCCGGAACGTTCGCCCCGGCTTTCAATTCTTGACGATCTTACCCGATCAGGCCGCATCGCTCCGGCGCATTCCGGCGCGGCGCTCATAGGCGCCGGCGTTGAACTGGACGTTCGGGTCGCGCGTCTTGAAGCGCTCGATCTTGTCGGAGAGCATCTCGACGCGGCGGCGCAGGCCGTGGATTTCGGCGTTGTTTTCTTCCACCATCGCGGCGTTACGCTGGGTGATGAGTTCGACTTCGGACACGGCCTTGGTGACCTCGCTGATACCGGTCGACTGTTCGCCGGTTGCAGCGGAAATCTGGGCGACCAGTTTGCGGACATCGGTGATGTGGCCGATGATTTCGCTCAATGCCGAGCCGGTCTGTTCGACCAGGTGCACGCCATTTTCAACCTGCGTCGAGCTTGCCGAAATGAGGCCCTTGATTTCGCGGGCAGCACCGGCGCAGCGCTGGGCGAGTTCGCGGACTTCCTGGGCGACGACTGCGAAGCCGCGGCCGGCCTCGCCTGCGCGGGCCGCCTCGACACCGGCATTCAGCGCCAGAAGGTTGGTCTGGAACGCGATCTCGTCGATCACGCCGATGATCGTCGCGATCTTGTCCGAAGAGCGGCTGATCTCGCCCATGGCGTCGACCGCGCGGGCCACGACTTCGCCGGAGCGAACGGCGAACTCTTCCGTCTCGTTGACCGAGACAGACGTCTGGCGGGCGCTGTCGGCCGTGGTGCGGACGATCTCGCTGAGATGGCGCAGCGCGCGTGAGCTCTGTTCCAGTGCGGCTGCCTGCTGCTCGGTGCGGCGGGCAAGGTCATCGGCAGACGACGCGAGGTTGCCGGTGCCACCGTCGATTTCCTCGGCGGTGGAGCGGACGTCGGCGAGCGTTGCGCGCAGGGCCTCGACAGCCTGGTTATAGGTGCGGGCCATTTCGACGAAGTCTTCCGGCAGGTTCTCGTCCATGCTGCGCTCAAGATCGCCTTCGGCAAGCTGGCCGAGCACGTCGGAGAGTGCCGTGAGAGCCTGACGCTGTTCGGCGGCGATACGGGCGCGTTCGGTGGCGCGGCGTTCTGCTTCCGCGTTGGAGAGTTCGCGGGCAGCGGTGGCATCCTGCTCGAGGCGGACGTTTTCGACGGCGGCGTCGCGGAAGACGGTGACCGAGCGAACCATGTCGCCGATTTCGTCACCACGCTCGCGGCCTTCGATCTTCACCTCGAGATCGCCGTCGGCAAGACGCTTCATCACCTCGGTGACACGGCGCAGCGGGCCACGCAGGGTTTCGACCAGCATCAGACCGCCAGCGATGGCGAGCAGCGTGCCGACCACCATGGCCAGCAGCGACAGCTGTGCGGAACGCTCGCTGTCTTCCTTGCCGACCTCCTGCGCCTGGGCCACGAAGTTCTTCAGGCCTGCCATGCCGGCCGTCAGCGTCTCACCGGCCTTGGCGCGGGCCTTCACCCACTCCGCAGCAATCGCAAGAAGCTGAACCGAGTCGCCGTCGATGGCGGCCAGACGCGGCTGCAGCAGGTTGGAGAATTCGCGCATCGCCGGATTGCGGGCGAGATCGGAAACCTCGGCACTGGCCTTCTTCAGGTCGGCCATGACGTCAAGCACTTCCTTGCGGGCGTCTTCCGTCTGGGTGGCGCGCAGGCGTTCGATATGCAGCTGCATGGCATCGATCAGGCGCAGCGAGTCGGCGCTGCGGTCCAAAAGCGTGCGCAGGCTCGACACTTCGCCTTCGATGCTGGCGAAACGCGAGGCCGCATTGCCGGCCTTGTTGGCGACTTCGGCTTCCATCTTCGCCTGCATCGGCTCCATCGAGGCGATCGACTTGCGGACGGCGGCGGCTTTCTCAGCCGGATCCTGGTTGCCCTTGATCGTTGCGGAAAGGCCGGTGATGGCGTCGTTGATCGGCTTCAGCTGCTTGATGCCATTCGGGGTCAGGAACGCCTGCACTTCGTCGAACGTCTTTGCCAGAATGGCGAGGTACATGTCGGCGGTGCTGACCGCACCGTCGTCCGTACCGGTTTCGTTGACCGAATTGCGCAGCTCGCCGATCTGCTCGGCAATCGCCTTGTAGGCATAGGCTTCAAGAACCATGCCCTTGGCGAATTTTTCCTTGCCTTCGAACTGCTTGCGGACGTTGGCGACCTGGTCGGCGACGCCCGTCGCGACGGTGCGCACATCCTCGACATTGTAGTCCAGCGTCTCGTTGTTCTTGTCGCGCTTCTGCTTGGTCGCCCAAAGAGCTTCGACATCGGCGCGCATCTTCGGGGCTAGGCCGGTGACGACGGTAATGCGCTGGCGATCACCGTCAGTGACGAGAAGCCCCTGCAGCGCCTGAACGCCCTTTTCCTGCCTGTCGATGCCGGCCTTCAGCGCGGCCAGCGACTTTTCGTCGGGCTTGTTGCTGAAGTCCTGAAGGACAGACTGGAGGTTTTCAAAGTCGCCGATATTCTCGATCGTCGCCCGCGTCACGGTCATATGTCCGTTCAGCATGTTCGCGGTATAATAGCCAGCCAGGCCGACGCCCGCGATCAACAGGACCAGCGGGATGACGAAAAGCAGAACCTTGGTGACAATACGCCGGCTCTGTAGAAGACGATCGATAAAAGACATAATTCCCCCTCTGAAAACCAAAGGCACCGGCGTCGCATCAGCGGCATTTGCGAACCTGCAACGGCGCGATTCCAGCATCATGCGGGAACAAGATTTCCACACCACAATCTGTAATTTCAGTTGAGCAAGGGTTAATTCGGGAGCCTGATATTTCGCTTTTTGTGACAATCCGCGTCATTTTAGAAAGCGCTTACACCCCGACCCCAAAAGGAGAAGAGTGCTACAATCAGCACTGGCGGCGCGTAAGCCATTGCTTTAAGACACTTCGGTACGGAGGAGTCGTCGAAATGGCATTGTCGGAAAACTCGCGCGGCGCGCTCTTGATGGCGCTCGCCATGGCGGCTTTCACCTGCAACGACGCTCTCGTCAAATCCGTCACATCGGAACTCAGCATCCCACAGATCATGGCGGTACGCGGCGTCATGGCGACCGCCCTCATCTACGGCGTTTCCGTCTACATGGGCGTGCACCTGTCGCTGAAGGCGGTGCTGAAGCCGCTGGTTCTGCTGCGCACCGCTTTCGAACTCGGCGCCACCCTCACCTTCCTGACGGCGCTGGCGCATATCGAATTCGCAGCCATGTCATCGATCATGCAGGCGCTGCCGCTGGTCGTCACACTCGGCGCCGCCGTATTCTTCGGCGAGCCGGTCGGCTGGCGGCGCTGGACGGCAATCGGCGTCGGTTTTGCCGGCGTGCTGCTGATCGTGCGTCCGGGGCCGGAAGGCTTCACCCCGATCGCGCTTCTTGCCGTCATCGCCTGCTGTTTCACCGCGGCGCGCGACCTGACCACCAAGCGCATCAGCACGGAAATCCCGACGTTGACGGTGACGTTCTTCACCTCGCTTGCCAATACGGTCCTCGGCGCCGTTCTGATCGTGCCCATGGGCGGCTGGGACCCGGTCAGCACCTATGCGCTCGGCCATCTGGCGCTGGCGTCCGTTCTGGTATTCGCCGGCTACCAGGCGGTCATCAAGGCGATGCGCAGCGGCGAAATCTCGTTCATCGCACCGTTCCGTTATACCGGCCTTCTCTGGGGCCTCGTCATCGCGGTTCTGGCTTTCGACGAACATCCGAACGCCTACATGTTGACGGGCGCCGCAATCGTCATAGGTTCCGGCCTCTACACCTTCTATCGCGAACGCAAGCGCAGCCTTGCCATGGCTCAGAAGGCAAGTGCCGCGCCTCCCGCCTGACGGGATCGCGCAAGACAGGTTTGAAAGGTTGAGACGACGTGCAGCAAGGCAGCCGATTTCTGGATAGACGCACACCGCCACACATCATGACGCTGGTCGTCTGCGCAGGCCTTGCAGCTCTTTCCCTCAACGTCTTCCTGCCGTCGCTTTCGGCCATGGCCACGCATTTCGGCACCGAATATGCGGTCATGCAGCTGGCCGTTTCCGGTTATATCGCCGGCACAGCCTTGCTGCAGCTAGTGCTCGGCCCCCTCTCCGATATCTTTGGACGGCGACGGGTGATGATCGGCAGCATCCTCATCCTGCTCTGCGGCACGATCATCTGTCTGACAGCCTCCAATGTCACCGTGTTCATGATCGGGCGGCTGATGCAGACGACGATTGTCGCCGGCTTCGTGCTGCCGCGTGCCATCATCCGCGATACCGTGCCGATGGAAGGTGCGGCGTCGATGATCGCCTATGTCACGATGGGCATGTCGCTGGTGCCGATGATCGCGCCGACCGTCGGCGGCACGCTGAACGACCTGTTCGGCTGGGAAGCCAATTTCATGCTGATGCTGGGGCTCGGCGTCGTCACGCTTGCCCTGGTATCCGCCGATCTCGGCGAAACGAACAGAACGCCGGCGGCAAGCTTTTCGGCGCAGTTCAAGAGCTGGCCGGATCTCTTCTCCTCTTGCCGCTTCTGGGGCTACACCCTCACCTCGACCTTTTCATCCGGCGTCTTCTTTGCCTTTCTCGGCGGCGCGCCCTTCGTCGGCACCGTGATCTATCATCTCTCGCCCACCATGCTCGGCGTGCAGTTCTTTCTGATCGCCGCCGGCTACATGGTCGGCAACTTCATCTCCGGTCGTTACACGCGCCGCTTCGGCACGATGAACATGATGATCTCCGGAAGCGTGGCGAGCCTGATCGGCGTTGCCATCGCTGCCGCCATCCTGCTTGCGGACGTCCCCTACGCCACCGCTTTCTTCGCACCGCTTGCACTGACCGGCGTCGGCAACGGACTGACGCTGCCAAGCTCGAACGCCGGCATCGTCAGCGTCAGGCCGAAGCTTGCGGGCTCCGCTTCCGGTCTAGGCGGCGCGATCACCGTCGGCGGCGGTGCGGCACTTTCGACGCTTGCGGGGGCTATCTTGAAAGAAGAGGGCGGCGCCATGCCGCTTTTGATCGTCATGGCCATCACGACGGTGCTGGCGCTTGCCGCGACCGCCTTCGTGCGCCACGTGGACCAGCGCGAGGGCGCAATCCCACCCGGAGGCGCCGATTGATGCTGCGCCCTCTTCTGCCACCTGCCCTCATCCTCGCCGGCGGAAAATCGAGCCGGATGGGCAGTGACAAGGCTCTGCTCACGATCGGCGGGGATACGATCCTCGGCCATATCGTCAGACGGCTGAAACCGCAGGTCAGCGAGATCACGCTCAACGCGCCGGAGGATTTCCCCAACCTTTTGGGGCTTCGGCACCTGCCCGATAAGATCGACGGACAGATCGGGCCACTTGCAGGTGTATTATCGGGCCTGCGCCATATCGAGGCGCGTGGCCTCGGCGCCGGCCATATCCTGACCGTGCCGTCCGACAGCCCTTTCGTGCCGCATGACCTCGTTGCCCGGCTGGCAGGCGCGGCAAACAATGCCGATGCGATCGTCATCACCGCTTCAGACGGCCGCAACCACCCGGTTTTCGGCCTCTGGCCCGTCTCGATTGCCGACGATCTGGAACGCTGGCTCACTGATCCGCAGAACCGCCGGATCAAGGCATTCTTCGAGCGTCACCCGGTAGTGATCGTCGAATTTTCCATGGTCGAAACCAGAAACGGCCTGTTGGACCCCTTCTTCAACATCAACACGCCGCAGGATCTGGATGACGCCCGCCGCTTCACCGAGGAGCTTTGAGTGAACAGCCAGCGCGTCTTCGGCATTTCCGGATGGAAGAATTCCGGTAAGACCGGTCTTACCGAGCGCCTCGTTGCGGAACTGACCCGGCGCGGCTACCGCATCTCGACGATCAAGCACGCGCACCATGATTTCGATATCGACAAGCCGGGCGCGGATTCCTTTCGCCACCGACAAGCCGGCGCCACGGAAGTGGCGATCGTCTCCGGAACGCGTTTTGCGATCATGCACGAATTGCGCAACGAACCCGAACCGCCGCTCGCGGATATCCTCGCCCGCCTTGCGCCCTGCGATCTCGTGGTGATCGAAGGATACAAGCGCGAACCGGTGCCAAAGATCGAGGCTCGCCGGCTGGAGGCGAAAAGCCGCGAACCGCTATCGCCGAACGATCCGCATATCGTCGCGATTGCCGCTGATCATCCGGTGGCGAATAGCGAACTACCGGTATTCGATCTTGATGATACGATTTCCATAGCCGACTTCATTGTGCAGATTACGAGGCTTGGGGCTGAGTGACTGATGTATGATAATGCAGGGCGTCATCCTCGGGCTTGTCCCGAGGATCTGTCCACGTTGAATTTGGAAAACC
>CBDDGK010000005.1:0-39389 GCA_965227625.1 Neorhizobium sp.
TCGTCCGGAAAGCCGCCCCGGATCACCGGCATCAGGTTCTTGAAGGTGGTGAACGAACCCATGAACAGCACGAAACTGAACAGGCACAACATGCCGGATAGAACCCTGCCGATCGCACGCGGCGACAGGCTGTCGCCAACCATCCGCCGCCGCTCCCGCCAGTCGTTTGTCTTGTGCATCACGAAGGAGATCAGGCAGATCAGCGAGATGCCCGGCAGAATGAATAGATAGACCGGCCCGAGACGCGCCAGATAGGCGCCGTGAGCCAGCGTTTGCAGTTGGTCGAAGTCAAGCGCCACCGCGATGACGATGGTCGAATAGACCAGAACCGCCATATGAAAGATGGCGACGCGGCGCGTATTCGCCAGCGTCTCCATAAGGATGCCGTCCCACAGCCTGCCCATAGCCATTCCGCCCCCGGAAGATTGGAACAATGCTATCTGGCATTCGTCAATTTTGGCTGAAATTAGCGAGCGCTTTTCAAGAAATGTGAGTGATATTCGGTGAACGGTTGTCGCAATTGTCGTTTATTTTGTGAACACTGTGTTCAAGAAAATACTCTGTCGCGCCCTGTGCCTGACAGAAAAGTTACTTCTTTCAAATGCATAAGCTTGCAATCATCGCGGCGCACAAAGATTTGCCGGGATGACCGGTTCAATGAGGAGAGGTTGCATGAAGTTCAAGGTTATCAGCACGGCACTGGCGGTACTCTGTCTTGGCATGGGCGCTGTGACCGCCCAGGAAACCCCGGTCGCCAAGCGCGAAGCGCTGATGAAGGGCATCGGCGGTTCGGTTGCCCAGCTCAGCGGCATCGCCAAGGGCGACAAGCCTTTCGATGCAGCGGTGGTCAAAACGGCGGTTACCACCATCAGCACCAACATCAAGGCCTTCCCGGATCTCTTCCCGGCAGGCTCGGAAGCCAATTCGGCAGCTGCCCCGGCTATCTGGGAAAACAATGCGGATTTCCGCGCCAAGGCCGCCAAGCTGGGTTCCGATGCGGATGCCGTTCTGGCCTCGATGCCGGCAGATCAGGCCGGCGTGCAGAAGGCCATGCAGAGCATCGGCGCGAACTGCAACGCCTGCCACCAGACCTATCGTCTGAAGAAGTAATCGCCCTATCTTGGCAACAAGGACGGCCGCAGCCCGCTGCGGCCGTTGCTGCATGACCAGCGGACGGAGAGGGCAATGGCCTCGGTTCTATCGAAAATCCTCGGTGCGGGCGTCGTGATCGTCGCGGTCGGTGCCGCCACGGCATGGTTTCTCACCAAGCCCGATCCGCATCCCGAAAGCTATTGGGCCAATCTCGGCGCACCCGATCTTGCCAAGGGCGAGCAGCTCTTCTGGGCCGGCGGCTGTGCCAGCTGTCACGCCGCGACCGGCGCAGAGGGCGATGCGCTGAAGGTCATGTCCGGCGGCCGGGCGCTGCCCAGCCCCTTCGGCACTTTCCATATCCCGAACATCTCGCCCGACCCGAAGGCCGGCATCGGCAGCTGGACGCTGGCGCAGTTCGGCAATGCCATGACCCGCGGCGTCGGGCCGAATGGCGAACATCTCTACCCGTCCTTCCCCTACGGCTCCTATGCGCGGCTACCGGCCAAGGACGTCAACGATCTCTTCGGTTACCTGAAGACACTGCCCGCCAGCCAGAACGTTGCTCCGCCGCATGAACTGGGCTTCCCGTTCAATATCCGCATGGCGGTGGGCGGCTGGAAGTTCCTGTATTTCAATGATCAGCCGCGGGTGCAGCTGGCCTCGGCCGACGACAAGGTCAAGCGCGGCCAGTTCCTGGTGGAAGGCCCGGGCCATTGCGGCGAATGTCACACCCCGCGCGATGCGATGGGTGGCTTCCTGCCCGGCAAATGGCTGGCCGGTGGCCCGAACCCGGAAGGCAAGGGCACCATCCCCAACATCACGCCGGGCGGCGACCTCGGGTCCTGGAGCGAAGGCGATATCGCCAACTATCTGGAAACCGGCTTCACCCCGGATTTCGACACCGCCGGCGGTTCAATGGTGGAGGTGCAGCAGAACATCGCGCACCTGCCCAAAGGCGATATCGAGGCGATCGCGGCGTATCTGAAGACGGTACCTTCGCGGTAGGTGGAGCTTGCAAAAAGTGATATCATAAATTAGATTGCTTATATGAACAGCAAGCACCGCAAGACGCTGGAAACCGTCTTCAAAGACCCTGTCTCTGGGACGCTTGAATGGGCGGCCATCGAAAGCTTGCTTGTCGCGGTCGGCTGCTTGGTTATTGAAGGGAATGGTTCTCGCGTTCGCTTTGTAAAGGGTGACGAGGCCGAAACTTTTCACCGACCGCATCCGGCCAAAGAAGCAAAACGCTATCAGGTAAGGGCCGCGCGCTCTTATCTGATCCGTCTGAGGATAACGCCGTGACCAACATAATGACCTACAAGGGGTACTATGCCCGCATCGAGTATGATGACGAGGACGGTATTCTGTTTGGCCGACTGGCTGGAATCCGCGATGGTGTCGGCTTCCATGCCGACAATGTCGAGGAACTGCGTGCTGCCTTCCACGAAGCAGTCGACGACTATCTGGAAACCTGCGCCAAAATCGGCAAGGAGCCACAGAAGCCCTATTCCGGGAAGATGATGTTTCGGGTGGATCCTGAAGTTCATCGCCGCGCCGCTCTCGCCGCCGAACTTGCCGGCAAGAGCCTCAACGAATGGGCCGGCGAAGTCTTGGCCAAGGCCGCCGGATAGGCCCTGGCCAAATCTCAAACGCTGAAGCCGATGGCGCTCAGGCGAGCGCCTGCATGTATCGCATGCCGGTGACCGGGCGCGGCACGAAATCCATGTGTTCGTAGAAACGGTGGGCGGCGAAGTTGCCGGTGGCGGCGCTGACCGAAAGATAGCCGCAGCCGGCATTCTTCGCCATTTCGAGGGCGCGCGAAACGAGATGCTGGCCGGTGCCGTGGCCGCGATGGCCGTCGCGCACGAAGAGGTGGTGCAGGTCCATGCCGCGGCTACCTTCCTGGGCACGGTAGAGCGGCACGAGGATGGCGTAACCGATCAGCTCGGAGCCCGTATCGGCGACCAGTGCGGTAATCCACGGAACCGGGCCGAACAGGTCGCGCTCCAGCTTTTCCGGCGTCATGGCGACGGGATCGTTGTGATGGGCCGCGAGCAGCGCGATCATCTCGTTCAGAGCCGGCAGGTCGCGCGGTTTGGCGCTGCGGATCGTAACGACGGGCGGGCGGGGCAGGGTGATTTCGGTATCTTCGGTCATTCCGGCATTCCTTTTTCGGTCTTGTCGTGCCGTCAGGTGCCGTTTGATACAACAAAGCCGCCTGACGGCGGCTTGTTGACATGATGATCTGTCGAGCCGCCCTTTACAGGTAGGCCCAAAAATACGAGCAGGAGATGATGGTGCGCGTCTTGATCATGGCGGCTTAGATGCGCCTGAATCCAGCGCTTGTCAAGCGACCTTTACGAAACGATTAACGGCTTCCACGATCGCATCCGCCATGCCGTTATCGCCGGTCGAATGCCCGGCATTCTCCAGCAGCATCAGTTCGCTGCCGGGCCACGCGCGCGCCAGTTCGAAGGCCGTCTTCGGCGGTCCCTGCAGATCGAGCCGCCCCTGGATCAGCGCGCTCGGAATGCCCGCCAGCCGATGCGCCTCGCGAAGCAATTGCTCGTCTTCCAGCCATGCGCGGTTATGGAAATAGTGGACGCAGAGCCGGGCGCGGGCGAGCGCGAAGACCGGATCGCGCCACCGCTCCGGCAATCCCACCTGTGGTTTCGCCGAGATTGAACCCGCTTCCCAGAGATGGAAATCGAATGCCGCCTTCTGCCGCACCGCCGGATCGGCATCGTTGAGCAGCGTATGGTAGGCTGAAACAGGGTGAAGGTGCCGCAAAGCCTCGGGAATGGCCGCGATGAACCGCCCGTGTGCTTCCGGCAGAAACAGCGCCATGCCGCTGTAAAGCCAATCGATCTCCGACCAGCGCGTCATCGTAACACCGGCTAGGATCATCGCCGAAACCCGCTCGCGAAACGCCTGCGCATAGGCAAGCCCCAGCGTCGCACCCCAGGAGGACCCGAAAACCAGCCAGCGCTCGACGCCAAGCCGCGCCCGCAACGTCTCGATATCGCCGATCAGGTGTCCGGTTGTATTGTCCTCAAGGGTGTTCGAAAACTCGGCCGCGCTCGGAGTGCTTCGGCCGCAGCCGCGCTGATCGAACTGCACGATGTGCCACACAGCCGGATCGAAATGCCTGCGCACGCTCTCCGACATACCTGACCCCGGCCCGCCATGCAGCAGAAGCGCAGGCTTGCCGGCAGGGTTACCGGAGAGCGAAAAGAATATCCGGTTGCCGTCCGGGCGGTTGAGAAAGCCGGTCTCGTAGGGGGAGAGGGTGGGGAAGAGGCCGGGCATGGAAAGATCTGCGCGCAATCGACGGGAGGTGAAAACAGAAAAGCATCGGCCGGGAGACGTGCTCAGGCGGCGGAAAGGGCTCGCAATACCGCTTCCGGTTCCTTTTCCATGACGCGCAACAAATTGGCAGCAGGTCCGCTCATTCGGCGCCGTCCCTGCTCCCACTTGCGATAGCCGTGTACGCTGACGCCCAGAACGTGGGCCATCTGATCCTGGGTCAGCTCAAGTTGTTCGCGGATGAGCCGAAGATCGGGAGTATCGACCTCCACCTGATGGATGGTGGTCGCGCCGTTGTCCTTGCCTTCGGCGTGGGCCAGTGCTTCCGACATGGCCTTGATCAGGTCTGCTCCGAAACTCTCTTTTTTGCCTGGCATTTCAATCCGTCCTTTTCCGAAAACGGTCTTTGATAGCCTTTGCAAGCGCCGAAACGGCCTTGGCCTCGTCAGGCGTCAAATCTGTCTTCTTGTTCTTGGCATAAACGAGGAGCGCATAAAGCGGGGCATCCTCGCTATACCAGTAATAAATCACTCGTGCGCCGCTGCGCTTGCCCTTGCCTTTTGCGGGTACCCGAACTTTCCGTACTCCGCCGGTGCCGGGGATCTCATCGCCGGCCAGTGGATTGGCTGCCAGAAAGGAGATGACGTCTTCCTTTTCGGCAGGCGAGAAAATCGCTGCTGCTTGGCTCGTGAACGTCGGTAGTTCGGCAACCGTCTGCAGCTTCTTCATAAACGGATACTAACCCATTGGGTTATGGCGTCAATGCTCCCCGCCGCACAACCCATGATCCGATAGCGAGCGGATCACATAACATTCCTCGATCGAATGGCCGCCGTCGCAGTGGGAGACGATGCGGGCGAGTTCTTCCTCCAGCTTTTTCAGCTTCTCGATCTTTTCCCGCACGGCGGAAAGATGGTCGGCGGCGATGCGGTCGGCGTCGGCGCAGGGGAGGTTCGGGTGCTGGCTGAGGGCGATCAGTTCGCGGATGGCGGGAATGTCCAGCCCGAGGTCGCGGGCGTGGCGGATGAAGGCGAGGCGTTCGAGATCGGTCCGCTCATAACGCCGCTGGTTGCCTTCGGAGCGTTCGGCCGCCTCCAGCAGGCCCATCTGCTCATAGTAGCGGATCGTGGGCACCTTGACGCCGGTGCGCCGGGATAGCTCGCCGATCGACAGCATGGCTGAAAATTCCTCTTGAAGCTCTAGTCACTAGAGAATTTATCTAGTGTGTCGCCAGTGCAAAGGCAAGCGGAGAGGGGGCGAGATGACCACGTGCTGCAACCACTGCCGATTTAGAATCGGGGTCGATACGATCGGAAGAATCTTCTGGATACTGGTCGTCTTCGCGGCAGGATTCTGCCTGATCATCGCGCTGGAAATGCTGCGTCGCTCAGGCTGCGCGCCGGAGGGAAAATGGGAGCGCGAGGCTGAACCCGAAGGTCGCGCTCCCATTGCTGTCGCCAATGACAATCCGAGTGGAGGTCGGTGAGATTGCCGGCGAAAGCGGCTGCGGAGAAAATGGAGGGCCGCAGCCGATAACGGCTTACAGGGAGAACAGGTCGTCGCTGTTCTTGTTCGATCCGGCAACGCCGGTCGGTTGGACATTTCCAGGCTGCGGGTTGCCGGCTTGCGCATCGGCGGCGCCACCACCCATATCCATCGCGACATCCTGCTTCTGGCCGTTGACGCCCATGGCTTCGAGGATCGCCTCGCGAATATCCGCCTCGATAGCCTCGCGATCTTCCGGCGACATGGCGGCAAGATCCTCTTCCGTCAGGCCGTGCGCGTCGAGATACTGATCACGGATACGCTCGGCCAGCGTCTTCTTGGACATGTCCATGAACTGGTCTTCGACCGAGGTGGACGGCGCTTCGCCAAGCCAGGTATCGCCGGCCGGCTGATCGACCTCGACGCCCTGGCTTTCCATGGACCATAGCGCATCGGCGAGCTTGGCGCCGAAAACGGTATCGGCGCCAGTTATGCCGCCCGCGCTTGCCTGGCGCGGCAGGCTGTTGGCCTCGCCGCCCTCACTGCCACCCTTGCTGCCATTCTTGTTGCCGGAAATGTTCAGAAGTGAAGGTACGTAATAGGGATTCGTGCTGCCAATCGTCGTCATCGCGCTCGTCCTCGCTTTGAGTCCTCAACTGAGGATTGGCTTAGGTTTCGAAACCTGCACGGGGCTTTCGGATTTGACGTTGTGCAAGCTGTGTTTGAGTTTTCGACGAAACCGATATAGGGTAGCCCCCTATATTAAATTGGAGGCGATCTTGGGCCATACGATCCGGGAAAAGGCAAAACTTCTGGCGCGCGTGCGCCGTCTGAAGGGGCAGATGGAAGCGGTCGAGCGGGCGCTCGAGGCGGAACGTCCCTGCGGAGAGGTTCTGCAGCTGCTGTCTTCGATCCGCGGCGCGTTGAACGGGCTGACCGGCGAGGTCATGGAAGATCACCTCCACGAACATGTCGTGCATGCGGCGGACGAGAAGGAGCGGGCGCAGGCGGCCGAAGAGCTGGCCGAGGCGCTGCGCACCTACATTCGCTGATTTTCAACGAGTTGAAGGAGAGACGAGATGGCGCGCACTGTTGAGGACATGAAGCACGAGCACGTGTTTCTGGGCGCAGACCACGAACGCAACGAGCGGCGGGTCTGGCTGGTCATCGCGCTCACCGCATCGATGATGGTGGCGGAAATCATTGCCGGATCGGTGTTCGGCTCGATGGCGCTGACGGCGGATGGCTGGCACATGTCGACCCATGCGGGCGCCATGCTGATCTCGGCGCTCGCTTATCTTTATGCCCGCCGGCAGGCGAAGAACCCGCGCTATACTTTCGGCACCGGCAAGCTCGGCGATCTCGCCGGTTTCGCCAGCGCCATCGTTCTGGCGCTCGTCGCGCTGATGATCGCCTGGGAAAGCCTGGTGCGCTTGTCCAGTCCGGTTTCGATCGATTTCGATCAGGCCATCCTCGTCGCGATCATCGGCCTGGGTGTCAACCTCATCAGCGCCTGGCTGCTTCGGGAGGATCATGGTCATCATGCCGGACATCATGGAGGCCATCACGGGCACCACGGCGGTCACCATGGTCATCACGGTGGTCATGACCACGCTGGTCACCACGGCCACCATGATCAGGCGCGCAGCAAGGATCACAATCTGCGTGCCGCCTATCTTCATGTTCTGGCGGATGCGCTGACGTCGGTCCTGGCGATCGTCGCACTGCTGCTCGGCCGCTCCTATGGCTGGAACGCGCTGGATCCGATCATGGGGATTGTCGGCGGTCTGGTGATCGCCCGCTGGTCCTGGGGTCTGATCCGTTCCACGGCGACGGTGCTGCTGGATGCGCAGGCGGACGACGAGCGTCTGGCGGAAAAGATCCGCATGCAGGTGGAAACGGAAGAGGATCGCATTTCGGACCTGCATGTCTGGCAGGTCGGCCCCGGTCATCACGCAGCGATCGTGGCATTGGTCACGTCAAACCCTAACGTGCCGTCCTTCTACAAGGAAAAGCTCAGGGGCATTCGCGATCTGTCGCATGTGACCATAGAAGTCACGCCGAAGCAGGCGGCGTAACGGATAGTCTTTGGATCAGGCGAATTCTTCGTAGGCGCCGGCAACCCAGCCGGTGGAAACGACGGGCATCTGTCCCGCGTTGAGCGAGGCTGTGTCGCCTGACTCCACCGCCCACAACGCATTGGCAAGCGAAGGCGACAGCAGCGTGCTGCTTCCCGTGATCGCATCTGCGGAACGCTGGAACGTTACGGTCTCACGCTGAGGCGCTTCTTCGATTTTCCGGTCCATTTCGACTGTCCGGTTCGGATATTGATAGCCGTTAAGGCCGCTATCGATCTTCATGGCAAATCGCCCATCTGCAAATTAGTTAACAAATGGTTAACGCCTGAAGCTTGCGCGAGGCTTGCGTCCGCTATTGCGGTTTGATGACGGGGGCTTGACAAAAATGACGCCTGACCCGTCGGGCCGCGGCGGTCCCTATTCGTTCATATTTGGACAAACGCGTCGATAATCGCGGAAGTAAGCCTCTGGTTGTTGCGACACCGGCGGTCTTGCGTGTGTCCTTACCCTTCCATCGCCCGTGCCATCTCGGCGAGCTTGCGGACGGTATTGAGGTTGCGCGAGGTGCCAGGCTTCAGAGCCGGCAGCTTCAGCTTCGATTTGCCCGATCCGATCGGGTAATGGACATAGATCTCCCGACCCGCCACCACCGCCTCCTCGCCATCCGGCGCCACCATGCCGTCAAGCGCGTTCTTCGGAGCGGCGTCGGGGAGAAAATGGACCAGCAGGAAATTCGGCTTGGCCTCGGGGAAAGGAGCTTTCCCGGCAATCTCTTCGAGTTCTTTGGTGGTGCGCACCATCACGCCGGGTCTCTTGCCGAACTTCTTTCCGAGAGCTGCGTCGAGAAGATCAGCGACCGCCTGTTCCTTTGCGTCGGAGCGGAAAAGCACGTTGCCGCTCTGGATATAGGTTTTCACGTCGGTGAAGCCGAGGGCTTCGCAGATGGATTTGAGTTCGGCCATCGGGAGGGGAGTGCCGGTGACGTTTACGGCGCGAAGCAGGGCGATGTAGACGGGCATGTGGGGTCTCCTCCATCCGACAATATCAATTGGCGGTGTGCCCGTTATACCCCCCTCTGCCCTGCCGGGCATCTCCCCCACAAGGAGGGAGATTACAGGTGGCACGACCATTCCGCCGAATCCGTCCGTCTACATTGCTGCTATCGAAAATTCGCGATTCCTACTTTTATTGCTTGAGGAAACCGGCGCGCCCAGCCAATCTCCCCACCTGTGGGGGAGATGCCCGGCAGGGCAGAGGGGGGTACCATAAGGCACACCCTTCAATGCCCTACCAAATCAAACGCTACATCTTCCCAGCCATCTTGATCGCAAACGCATATTCAAACGCGATCTCTTCCAGCCGCTGAAAACGCCCGGACTTGCCACCGTGCCCTGCCGCCATGTTGGTCTTCAGCAGATATGGCCCACCTTCCGGTGCCATCTCGCGCAGCTTTGCCACCCACTTGGTCGGCTCCCAATAGGTCACCCGTGGGTCGGTCAGGCCGGAGATCGCGAGGATCGGCGGATAGGGTTTGGCCGCGACATTGTCGTAAGGCGAATAGGCGGCGATCCACTGGTATTCTTCCAGGCTGTCGATCGGATTGCCCCATTCGGGCCATTCCGGTGGGGTGAGCGGCAGCGTGTCGTCCAGCATGGTGTTCAAGACATCGACGAAGGGTACGGCGGCGATGATGCCGGCGAATTTTTCCGGGGCCATGTTGGCGATGCCGCCCATCAGCATGCCGCCGGCCGAGCCGCCCTCGGCGATGATGTTCGCGTAGGACGTGAACTTCTGCTCGTTCAGATAGTCAGCCGCGGCGATGAAGTCTTTGAACGTATTCGCCTTGTGCTCCATCTTGCCGTTTTCGTACCAGGCAAAACCCTTGTCCTTGCCGCCGCGGATATGGGCGATGGCATAAACGAAGCCGCGGTCGGCGAGGGACAGGTTGTTGGTCGAGAACGAGGCCGGGATGGTGATGCCATAGGCGCCGTAGCCGTAGAGAAGGCAGGGCGCGGAGCCATCGAGCGGCGTATCCTTGCGGTAAAGCAGCGAGACCGGCACCAGTTCGCCGTCATGCGCCGGCGCCATCACGCGGCGGGTCACGTAATCGTCCGGATTGTGGCCGGACGGCACTTCCTGCGTCTTGAGCAGCGTGCGCTCGCGGGTGACCATGTTGTAGTCGAACAGCTGGCTTGGCGTGGTCATCGACGAATAGGAGAAGCGGATCGTGTCGGTCTCGTATTCGGCGGCACCGGAGAGGCCGAGCGAATAGGCTTCTTCCGCGAAGGCGATCGAATGCTCCTCGCCGGTCTTGCGATCGCGGATCATGATCTGCGGCAGGCCGTCCTTGCGCTGCAGCCACAGCAGGTGGCGGGCGAACGCCATGTGGGAAATGATCAGCCGGCCCGGCTCATGCGGTACGACCTCGGTCCAGTTTTCCTTGCCCGGCGCAGCAACCGGGGTCTGCATGATCTTGAAATCCTTGGCGTCGCCGGCATTGGTCAGGATGTAGAAGACGTCGCCGCCTTCCGTCATCGAATATTCGATGCCTTCCTCGCGCTCTGCGACCAGCGCCGGCTCGGCGGTCAGGTCCTTGGTGGACAGCAGCCGGTACTCCGAGGTCTCGTGGTCGTGAATGTCGATATAGATGAAATCGTCCAGCAGCGAACCGCCGACACCCATAAAGAAGCCCGGATCCTCTTCCTCATAAACCAGTCGATCTTCCGATTGCGGCGTGCCAACGATGTGGTGGAAGACCTTGGACGGGCGATGGTTTTCGTCCTGCAGCGTATAGAAGAAGCTCTTGCCATCCGGCGCCCAGACCCCGCCGCCGCCGGTGTTTTCGACCACGTCCGACAAATCCTCGCCGGTCGCGAGATCGCGGATTCGCAGCGTGTAATATTCCGAACCCTTATCGTCGTAACCCCAGATGCCGTGGGTATGGTCCGTGGTGTGGTCGATGCCGGAAAGACGGAAATAGTCCTTGCCGGTCGCTTCCTTGTCGCCGTCGAGCAGCACCTGTTTGTCGCCACCGTCGCGGGGCGTGCGGAAATAATGCGGCTGCTCGCCGCCGGTGACGAACAACGAGCCATAGGCGAACGGCCCGTCCTTCATCGGCACCGATGAATCGTCTTCCTTGATACGGCCGCGCATCTCGGCAAACAGCGCCTTCTGTAGTTCGGCGGTGTCGCCGGTCGCCGCTTCCATATAGGCGTTTTCAGCTTCCAGATGCTTGCGGATTCCCGGATCGAGGATCGACGGATCCTTGAACATCGCCTGCCAGTTGTCGGCGCGCAGCCAGGCATAGTCGTCGGTGCGGGTAATGCCGTGCCGCGTATCCGTCAGCGGCTTCTTGGGCGCGACGGGAGCTTCGGGAAGGCTGGAAAAAAGCGATGAGCGGGAGGTGGCCAAGGAAGCACTCCGGGAACAATGAGGGGAGTGCCAGAGATAGGGGGCGCTTGCGTTGGTGGCAAGCGCCGAAGCAAAGGCAGTTACTTCTTTCGCGGCTTCTGGTTCGGCAGCACGCCATCCAGCCAGCTCTGCCAGAAAACGAAAGCGACGACCAAGGCCAAGCCAACCGCCGGCATCAGAAGCAGGAACACTTGCTCATATGTCATCTGCTGAGCCCTCGTAAAATCCAACTACCTGCGAAATGTAATGCTCCTCCAAAAGAAAAGCAAACCGTCATGGTTCCGAGGATGGAAATCAGATCACCCGATATGGCCGCGGGCTCGTACATTGCGCGGACTATCGGAGTAAACACGCCGACGAGGATCACGCCGATCCCGATGTTGTTCAGAAATGTCGCGCGCAGCTTGATCTGTTCCTTCTTCGCGTCAGAAAGCGGTACGTCCATCATCCCCCCAACCACCTCACCCGTTCACAACATCTTATTTCGCGTTCTGATAGGTGGTCAATTTGCGATCCGTCTCCTAGTTTCCGCGCCATCCTGAGTCACTTGGATGGGAATTACATGAAGAAGACGCTGTCGCTGGTGGCCTTTGCCCTGTTTTCCGCTTCGGCTGCACACGCTCTCGATGCGCGCACCGTCAAGCAGCTCGATGCCCTGGCGCCCGATGAGCGGCGCGAGCAGCGCTGCGACATGGAGGCTGCGGATCGCATTCGCAAGGAAGGCGATTTCAAGCCGGACAAGGTGATCGCCTATGCCTTCGGCGATACCGTCGATGCGGGCAATGCCATCCGCGCGCCCGGTACCGTGTTTCGGGCCGGCGGAGACTGGTACCGCCTGAAGTTCAAGTGCGAGACGGGCGATGAAGGCCTGAAGATCATGTCCTTCGACTTCAAGATCGGCGACAAGGTGCCGAAAGAGCAGTGGGAAAAGCACTACCTGTATGACTGAGCGGCCTCATGGGCTGCGCTTCGGCCGGTCGAGCGCAAAATCCTCGAACCACGCCTGTTGGTCGCCGGAAATCATCGCGGCGATCATCCGCGAAGCAAGGTAGGAAAAGGTGATGCCGTTGCCGCCGTAACCATAGGCGGCGAAGATGTTCGGCGAACCGGGCACGGGGCCGATCAGCGGTAGCCCATCGGACGTCTCGCCGAAGGCGCCGCACCAGGCGTGCGAGATCGTCGCATTCGCTTTCGGCCAGATCTCGGAAAGCTTGTCCTTGAGTGTCAGCACCTTGTTCCACAACATCGCGTCGCGTTTCTCGGGGTCGGCTACGTCCTCATCCTCGCCGCCGATGATGATACGGTTGTCGGCCGTCACACGCATGTAGAGATAAGGCTCGCTCGCCTCCCAGATCAGCGCCCGTTCCGGCCACAGCCGTTCCGGCGATTGCGGAACGGTCGACAGTGCGAAGCTGGAAGCGGTCGCATGGCTTTCAGGCATGACGAAATGCGGCATGACATAGCCGGTGGCCAGAACCACCTTGGCGGCCTCCACCACAAACGGCCCATCGGTCTCGATGACGACGCGCCGGCCTTCGTGATGAAAGTTCACCGCATTGGCTGCGATCATCCGCGCGCCGGAGGCGGCTGCGATTTCGAGCAGCGACCAGCAGAGCAGCAGCGGATCGGCCTCTGCCGAACCGGGCGAAAGGATGGCCGCCTCACGGTCCAGGCCGAATTCCTTGCGCAGGGACAGATAGGGCATGAACAGGCCGGGAAGGCCGGCGCGATGGCGCAGGCCGAGCTCTTCCCGCAACTGTTTGTCACCGGTCTCGCCGGCCGCGAGATAGAGGGTAGGGCGAGGGTTGAATGCGCAGGGAATGCGATGAATGGCAACGAGCTCGGCCAGCCCCGCCACCGCGGCGCGACTGCGGCGATAGACATGCGCGGCGGTCTCGAAGCCGTAAAGCGCCGTGAGTTCACAAAGCGAGCTGTCGGTTTCCCATTGCAGCATGGCGGTGCTGGCCCGCGTGCTGCCGAGCCCGAGCTGTTCCCGGTCGATCACCACGACCTTGTGGCCGAGCGAGGTGAGATGTTCCGCCACTAGAGCGCCGGTAATGCCGCCGCCGACCACCACGACATCGGTGGAGATGCTCTCCGTCAGCATCGAGCGCTCCGGCGCTTTCAAATTCATGCCCCAGGGCGAGCGCCCGGTCAGCAGATCGTCATGGCTGGCGGTTTCGAAACTCAGGCTTGATGAACTCAATACGGCTTCCTCTTAATCCTCGACTGAGCGTTATCCGGGAAGATGCGGCGTCGTTT
The DNA here is from genome assembly GCA_965227625.1 of Neorhizobium sp. Classification (GTDB taxonomy): domain Bacteria; phylum Pseudomonadota; class Alphaproteobacteria; order Rhizobiales; family Rhizobiaceae; genus Neorhizobium. The sequence goes on from CBDDGK010000005.1 coordinate 13,635, forward strand.
TCTTTTCCGGGAAAAGTTCGGACATGATCGTCATGACGATCAGCGACAGCGGCAGGGCAAGCATGGCGCCGACCGCCCCCCACATCCATGTCCAGAACAGGATGGCGAGGAACACGATGAACGGGTTGATCTCCCACTGCCGGCCCATCACTGCCGGAAAGATCAGGTTCTCCATCACCAGGTGGATCGAGAAGAAGAAGAAGGCCGGGATTAGTCCGATGATCAGCGCGTCATGGGTCAGGATGCCGGCGATCGCGACGGATATGGTCATCAGCGTGATGCCGATGAAGGGGATGAAACTCGACAGGAAGGCGAACACGCCCCAGAGCACCGGCATGGATAGCCCGCCGAAATAGGCGATCAGCGTCATGCTGATGCCGAGTGCGAAATAGAGCATGCTGGCGGTGGCGAAATAATAACCCAGCACCTGATCGACCGAGTTCAGCACCCTTATGGTGGTGAGCCGCTGCTTGCGGGTCGGAAAGGCCATGATCAGCGTCTTGCGCAGTTTCAGCCGGCCGTAAAGGAACAGTAGCAACGCCGCGAAAAAGATCATCCCCTGGATGATGGCCGGCGTCAGCTGCGACGTCACGACGCCGAGCACGTTGCCCGAATTCTCGATCAGCTTGTCCATCGACAGCTGGCCGCTCTGGAAGGTGGCGGGCGAAATCTTCAGCCAATGCTGGCTTTCCAGAAACGGCGTGACGCGGTTCAGCGTCCGCTCGACGAAGCTCGGCCCTTCCTTGACCAGCGTCGAGACGGGCTGCGCCAGCGAATTGGCGATCAGGAAGAGAATGGCGAAGACCAGCGATGACAGGATCAGCGCTATGCCCGAACGGGGCACGCCGGCGCGTCCCATCTTGTCCGCGGCAAGGCCGAGGATCAGGCCGACCACGATCGCCAGCGTTACCGGAATGAGGATCAGCGACATGTAATGCACGAGCGCGAAGAACATCATGCCGAAGATGCCGATCACCGCCCAGGCCTTGACCACTTCGAGCGAGTCTCGCCCTAGCACGAGCGCGTCATTGGCATCGGCATCATCGGAGGACATCGCGGCCTCCTTTCGGCCGGCCGCCGCCATTTCGAGCATGTTCTTTTTTGCCGGCTTCAAGCTGCCGCGCGCGCTCGCGATCGTCATGATGTGTCCCTGGGTGCCCCGCTATCAGCGCAAGAACGCAAAAGCGGCGCTCCGGTTCCGGAACGCCGCTCTCACGGGGAGGAATTTCAGTAGCAGCAGGCCGGCTGTATTACGCGGCAAGCGTGAGGCCGATACCCCAAGGGTCCTTCAGCGCATAACCTTCGGCCGTTTTGGTCGTGGCGATTTCCTGCGCATCGAGCGCCTTGAGGGCCTGATCGAGTGCTGCGGGATCGTTGAAACGAACCTCGTAGTCGGAAAGGCCGGTCATGTTGTCCTGCCGGGCCTGCGCGCCGCGGCTGTTCCAGATATTGGCAGCGATATGATGGTGATAACCACCGGTGGCGAAGAAGCTCGCACCGGGGTAACGCGCCATCACCTTCAGGCCCAGCACGTCGCGATAAAACGCGTCCGCCTGGGGAATGTCACCCACCTGCAGGTGAATGTGGCCGACCGCCGTATCGTGTGCCATGCCGGTCCAGGCCTGGCGCGGGGCTTCGTCATAAAGCGCCTGCAGGTTCAGCCGTTCGGTCGCCATCGAGACGGTGCCGTCCTGGTGGTAATTCCATTCGTCCGGCCGGCGGTCGCGATAGATCTCGATGCCGTTGCCTTCCGGGTCCGACAGGTAAAGCGCCTCGCTGACCAGATGGTCGGATGCGCCGTCGAGACGGATATCGTTATGCGCGGCATTGGCCAGCCAATGCGCCAGCTCCGTGCGGTTCGGCACCAGGAAAGCCGTGTGGAAAAGCCCTGCGGCATTGCGCGGCGCGCGGGCAATGTTCTTGCCCGTCGTCAGCGTCAGGAGCGGTTTGCCTTCGACACCCAGAATTTCGCCGCTCGCGGTCTTTTCGATGACCTTGAGCCCGATGATCTTCTGGTAGAAGCCGGAGACCGTGTCGAGATCGTTGACGACCAGGTGCGCGCCGCGGACATGCGCCGGGCGGGTCAGCGCAAAAGGCTGTGCCGAGGTTTGGTCAAGGGATTGAGTTGCATCGGACATCTTTGAAACCCTCAAATCGTCGAGCGACTTCCGTCGCCCTGTTGGGGTTTATATGAGCCGATCCTATCGTTCACGATAGAGAGCAAAATGGCAATTGATCGTTTCGTATTTGTTGACGACGGGTTGATGTCCGTCAAGGCAGCCGAAAGCTTTTGTCCTTACGAAGGGCTCGAAAGCCGGAGACAAAAGACATGTACAAGAAGATCATCGTTGCCGTGGACATTGCCCAACTGGACAAGGGCGAACGCATCCTGCGCAAGGCTGCCACTCTGCTTGACCACGGCGGCACGGTCCTCCTTGTCAACGTGGTGGAAGATCTGCCGGGCTATCTCGTGTCCGACCTCTCGGTCGAGATGACCATCAAGGCCCGCCAGGAAGCGGAAGATACGCTTCGCGCCCTGAAGGAACGGGCCGGCGGCGTCCCGGCCAATATCGAAATCTGTCAGGGCTCTCCGGCGCGGGAGATCCTGGGTGTTGCGGAAGAAGAACAGGCAGACCTGATCATCATCGCCTCGCACGTGCCGGATCTGTCGAACTATTTCATCGGCGCCACGGCCGACCGCATCGTCCGTCACGCAACCTGTTCGGTTCTCATCGACCGGTAGCGCTCACGGCCCGGCGAGGTGCGGGTGCCTTTTAAGGCAGTCGTTCCAGCACGGTCAGGAAGTAGCTGCGCCGTCCCTCCACCCAGCTCTGGTAGCGGGGTGTCCCCTCCAGCGAAAACATGTCCGGCATGTCGCGTTGCAGGAAGCGCGGTACCTTGTCGAGGAAAGCGCGGCGCTGCGGCTCGCCTTCGACGATCGAGCGGCGAGCGCGTCCGGTCAGATCCTCGAAGGACGCGACGGTGAAGCCGTGCCGCGCGGCAAGCTCCTGCACATGGGCGCGTGTCCGGCCGATCTTCCACGGCCGGAAATCGGCGGCGACGATCCGGCCGCCCGGTTTCAGCACTCGCGCCAGCTCCGCGAAGGCCTGATCCGTTTCGCCGAAGATGAACAGCATCTCCACCGAAAAGGCCATGTCGAGTGATGCGGAGGGGAAGGGCATGCGGGTGACGGAACCGCACATGGAATCGATGCCGCGCCGCCGCGCGAAGCGCACGCCTGCTGCCGACCGCTCGAAACCCTTGACCGAAAATGGCAGCACGCCGTTGAGATAGGCAAGGCCGCCGCCGCGTCCGCTGCCGACTTCGATCGCGGCCATATCCGGCCGGATATCGGCAAGCGCCTGAACCCGAAGCGCGACTTCGTGATAGACCTGCAGATTGCAGGGAATGACGGTCATGCGGCTCTCGGCCGCCGCCGCTGCCTCGACCGCCGGATCAACCGGCAGGAGGCCGACATTCAGTGCCGCGACGCCTTTGCGTCCCGGCCAGGAATAGAGCAGCTCGTATCGCAGCCAGCTGGAGAAACGCTTGAGTTCGGCCCGCGCCCGCGCAAGCACGCCGATGCCTCCGGCCTGTTGGGCTTTACCCCACGGCTCAGACGCAAATTTGGCAGCCGCCATGACGGCGACGACCTTCGCAATGAAATATCCCAGCACCCACGCCCCCGCGTTTGGAACGGTTCCTACTTGGCTTGGAACATTGGCGATGTCGAGTGGTGCGGGCGGGCGAAAACCGGGCTTTCAGATCATTTTTTGATTGTGACGCGAGAAGCTTTTCAGGCGTGTTCGGGACGCAACATGTCACGCATCAAGCGCGGCTCGCCGGCCCCGATGTGGCCATCGTTTAACGCGCGAAACCGAATGTGAATCGGCGGTCTATTGCCTTCCGGGGCCATCGCTCCCATTCTGGTACATGGGAGACGGAAAGTTGGTATGAGCGAGTTTTTCAATTTCGGGCGTAAGTACGATTTCTATGAAATCGTCGCCGACGGTGTCGTGAATGGCATAGGCATCGTTTTCGCGCTGATCGGAGCGACGGCGCTGATCTTCTACGCTACGACCTGGTCCAGTTATGGAGAGATCGCCGCGGCCTGGATCTACGGGCTCGGCCTTGTCCTCTGCCTGTCGATATCCTTCACCTACAATATCTGGCCGCGGTCGCGCACCAAATGGGTGCTGCGCCGGTTCGATCATTCGGCGATCTTCGTGCTGATCGCCGCGACCTACACGCCCTTTCTGGAACGCGGCGCGCATGATCCATGGATCTTCGCGATGCTGCTCGCCATCTGGGCGACCGCGATCGTCGGCATCGTTCTGAAGTGCCTGTTTCCCGGACGTTACGACAGGCTGGCAATCCTGCTCTATCTCGGCATGGGCTGGAGCGGCGTCATGGTTATGGGGCCGGTGTCGCAATATCTGCCGACCATCACCACCTGGCTGATCGTTATCGGCGGGGTCATCTATTCGCTCGGTGTGATCTTCCACGTCTGGGACCGGCTGCGTTTCCAGAACGCCATCTGGCACGGCTTCGTGGTGGCGGCTGCGGCCGTCCATTACGGTGCCGTGCTGACCTGTTTCAGCCTCTCCGCCGGGGCGTGACCACGTCTATCGCCCGCAGGCGAAAACCATTGCCGTGACCAGCAAGAAAAGCCGCATTGTCCACTCCCATCCAGACCAGCTTCACGCTATCAGACTGAAAGGCTGCCAACAATTCTGGACAGATCATACGCGTCTGATATAGTAGACGATAAGATACAATAGTGGATATTCTCATGACCGAAATCCTCGTTCGCGACGCAACCGAAGCCGATCTTTCCATCGTCATGGAGATCTATAACGACGCGGTCGCCAACACGACGGCAATCTGGAACGAGGTTCTGGTCGACCTGCAGAACCGCAAGGAATGGTTCGCGGCCCGCAAGGCACGCGGTTTCCCGGTCCTCGCGGCCGAGATGGACGGTGTCGTGGTTGGTTACGCTTCCTACGGCGACTGGCGCGCGTTCGACGGCTATCGCCACACGGTCGAGCATTCGGTCTATGTTCACCGCGAAGCCCGCGGCGGCGGCATCGGCCGTCTCCTGATGCAGGAACTGATCTCCCGCGCTGCCTCCAACGGGGTACACGTGATGATCGCCGCCATCGAATCCGAAAACGCCGCTTCCATCCGCCTCCACGAAAAACTCGGTTTCCGTATCGCCGGCAAGTTCTCCGAAGTCGGCACCAAGTTTGGCCGCTGGCTGGACCTGACCTGCATGGAATTGAAAGTTTCGGGGTGAGTCTAACCCCGCTGTAGCGCCAGATGTGCCCCAAGCCCGACCAGCAAGGCGCCGCCGGCCCGTTGCAGCATGCGTTGTGCCCGGCCTGAGCGCTTCAGTTTCTTCACAACCGCGCCCGCCAGAAACACACAGACGATATCGGCCGAGGAGAACATCAGGTTGACGATGGTCCCGAGGATCACGAACTGCAGCCAGACGGGGAAGGCCGCCGACGCATCGACGAATTGCGGCAGGAAGGCCAGGAAGAAGAGCGCTGTCTTCGGGTTCAGAACCTCGACGGTGATGCTTTCGAAGAAGGCGCGCCGGCCGGATTTTCGGCTGATCTCGGGAAGCTCCGTATCGCCGGACGCCTTGGCGCGGAAGAGCGTGATGCCGAGCCACACGAGATAGGCAGCCCCCGCCAGCTTGACGATCAGATAGAGCGTCGGCACGGCATGAAAGAGCATGGAAAGCCCGGCCGCCGCGGCGAACACATGCGCATAACCGCCAATATGGATGCCGAGCGACGCCATCAGCCCGGACCAGCGGCCCCGCGCCATCGTCTGCGCCGCGGCATAGAGCATGGCCGGGCCGGGAATATAGGCGAAGACGGCAGTCGTCGCGAAGAAGGCGAACAGGAGTTCGGTGGAAGGCATCGTTGGTTCCTTGATACAGGGCCACAATCTGTCCGAGCTTCCGGCGCGTGGCAAGTATGGATACGTGTGGTTGCATCCACCCGTGCAATACTTCGGTCCGTATCGAAGCATTGCACGTCGCGAGGCAGTTAGAACAGGCGCATTCCGCAATGAAGGACATGTGCCATGCCCGAGACCCCGAACCTGACCCGCGAACTTGCTCTTCTGCTTCTGCTCTCCACGCTCTGGGGCGCGTCCTATTCCTTCATCAAGATCGGCGTCGAAACCATTCCGCCGATCACGCTGATCGCGGTGCGTACCGTCATTGCCGGCGCGGTGCTTCTTGCGGTGATCCGCTGGCGGGGGCTGAAACTGCCGCGTGATGGCGCGACGTGGAGGCGGTTTCTGGTTCAGGCCTGCCTGAACAGCGCCATTCCCTTCACGCTGATCGCCTGGGCGGAGCAATCCACCGATGCCGGGCTGGCGGCCATCCTCAATTCCACCACGCCGATCTTCGCGTTTTTCATCACCGCCCTCATTACCCGCCATGAACCGGCGACCGCCCGAAAACTGTTCGGCGTGCTGGCGGGACTGGTCGGCATCTGCCTCGTCATCGGCGTGCCGGCTCTGTTGGGCGTCGGACAGAATTTTGTGGCGCAAGGCGCGATCGTGCTGGCAACGGTCTGCTACGCGGGTGCGGCGATTTTCGGCAAGAGTTTCAAGGGGCTCGATCCGATCATGCCGGCGGCGGGCTCGCTCATCTGCGGTGCGGCCATGCTGGTTCCGGTCAGCCTCGCCGTCGACCACCCGTGGGCGCTGACGCCATCGCTGGCGTCGATCACCGCCGTGATCGCACTCGCGGTATTTTCCACCGCGCTGACGCTGGTCATCTATTTCCGGCTGATGCAGACGCTCGGCTCGGTCGCCGCAACCTCGCAATCCTATCTGCGTGTGCCGGTCGGCGTGGCGATCGGGGTCGTATTCCTGGGCGAAACCCTTCAGCCGACCGCCTTGGCAGGGCTTGTCTGCGTGGTCATCGGCGTGGCGGCGATGACACTGCCGGCTAGGCGGAAGCCAGCGACTGCCTGATCGTCTCGACCATCATTCCGCCTTGCCGACACTTTGCTCGACCACAGCCGCCAGCTCTCGCAACAGCTCGGTCAGTTGGCGTTTCTTGCCCGGATCGAATGCAGCGATGGCTGCCGCTTCATTGCCCATGTCCTCGCGAAAGGCGGCTTCGGCGCGGCGGATCCCTTCGTCGGTCAACTGCACCGCAAGGCTGCGGCCGTCATTGTCCGACGGCACGCGCTTCACCAGCCCGGCCTTTTCCAGCCGGCCGAGCCGGTGCGTCAGGCTGCCGGAGGCGATCATCAGCGAGCGATAGAGCTCGGTCGGCGTCAACCTGTAGGGCGGCCCGGAGCGGCGCAGCGTGGCGACCACGTCGAATTCCCCACGGTCCATGCCATGTGAGGCAAACGTGGCCTCGATCGTTGGCGTTACCAGCCGGGAGATCCGGTAGATGCGGCCAAGCACATCCATCGGGGCCGTATCGAGATCCGGCAGTTCCGCCGCCCACTGTGCCCGCGCCCGGTCGACATGGTCCGGTGCCGTTTGCCTGTCCGCCATCCTCGAATCTCCGTCCTGATCCAAACTATCTTGACATGAAGATAAATCGAGCGCAAATATCTTCACATGAAGATAAATCCGCGAGAACCGTGTCATGCATTCTTTCGCTTTCGGAAAGTCGTTTGTAGTTCCGCTGTTCGTACAGATGCTCGTCTGCTCCTTCCTCTGGGGTGCAGCCTTCATCCTTCTCAAGATGGCGGGAACGTCGCTCTCGCCGCTGGCGCTCACCGCCGTGCGCGGCCTGATGGGCGGCGTGCTGATCCTTCTGTTCATGGCCGTGACGGGCCGCAGCCTCCTGCCGCGCGGACGCGAATTGCGCGACTGGATCATTCTCGGCTTCCTGCAGGGCGTCGTGCCGAACACGCTGACGGCCTATGCGCTGACGCAGATTTCAGCCGGGTTGACCTCGATGATCCAGGCTTCGACGCCGCTGATCGTCGCGGTTCTGGCCCAGGCCCTGTTCGCCAGCGAGCGGCTGACGCTGAAGAGCACACTCGGCCTGCTGATCGGCTTCGGCGGCATGCTGATGCTGATTGGGCCTGCCGCATTCGGTGCGGGCAGCGTCAATCCACAGGGCGTCGCCTCCGTCGTCGTGGTCGCCGTCAGCTACGCGCTCGGCACGCTGTATGTCCGTAGCATTCCGCGCGCCCAGCCGATCCGGCTCGCCGCCGGCCAGCAGCTCTTTTCCGGCCTGCCGACCTTCGCCGCCGTCATGATTCTGACCGGCCCCTCGGGCTTTGCTCCGGCGCTCGATGCCCTGCCGATCCTGCTCGTGCTCGGCATTTTCGGCACCGCGATGCCGATTGTCATCTACATGAATATCCTGAAAAAAGCCGGCCCAACGCTCGGCTCGATGAACGGTTATTTCCTGCCGCCCTGGACCATCTTGCTTGGCTTCGCGCTGCTTGGCGAACCGGTCAGCCTGCGCGAAATCTTCGCCACGGTTATCGTTCTCTCCGGCGTGGCGCTGGTCTCGATCAAGGTGGAGACGTTGGGCAGGCTTTGGGCAAGAGTGGCCCCTGTGCAGCACAAGGCCTGCTGAATTCTCTTAGTTCCAAGAACAAAAAGCGGAGCATCTCGCGCCTACGAGATCTCCGCTTTTCCCCGTAAGACTGCCCCGAGAAACCCCTCCAGATTCCGCCGGACATAGGCGTCAATCGGCCCGGTTGGATCAAAGCCCCACCAGAGCAGGCAGCCCTGCCATTGCGAAGCCATCAGGCTGCCGATGTTTTCCGGCGCACCGTCCACGCTGGCAAAACAGGCATCGAGCGCGGCGGCAAGCCGTTTGCCCCAGGCCGCGCCCCGCGCCCTCAGCACCGGATCGCGAAAATCCTCCCGCAGCATCAGCAGACCTTCCGCATAGGCTTCGACGCTGTCGCGATCTCCGCCATAACTTCCGGACAGCGCCACCAGGATGCCGACCGAACCTTCCGGTGTCTTCGGCTGGGCGACGATCGCCGCCTCGGTATGGGCGTCGAGTTCGTCCCACGCATGCAGCAATGCCGCCCGCGCCAGCTCTTCCTTGTTGTGAAACCGCTGCACGAGTGTGGAGGGCGACAGGCCCGATACCTGCGCCAGCGAGGCAAAGGTCAGCGCTTCGGGGCCTTTTTCGTGCATCAGCTTCAGCGCAGCGGCCAGCACGTCGCGGTCGGGGCGGGTTTTAGGTCTCGGCATCTTGCCTCTCGAATAATAAACGAATAAACGTTTATATATTATCTCATTTGGATTTTCATGACTAGCACCGGTTTCGGTGCGTGGGAGGAGGCCGCATGTCAAAATTGGAGGTTATCTCCGGCAAGAAGCCGCTGGACGGAAAGATCGCGCTGGTGGCGGGTGCAACGCGCGGCGGTGGCCGTGGCATCGCGATCGAGCTCGGTGCCGCGGGCGCGACCGTCTATTGCACGGGCCGCACGACGCGGGAAAGGCAATCGGAATATGGCCGCCCGGAAACGATCGAGGAGACCGCGGAACTGGTAACGGCCGCCGGCGGCAGGGGCATTGCCGTCGCCATCGATCATCTGGTGTCAGCGGAGGTCGCGGCGCTTGTCGAGCGCATCCACGGGGAGGCGGGACGACTGGATATCCTGGTCAACGACATATGGGGCGGCGAATATCTGGCCGAATGGGACAAGCCTGTCTGGGAGCACGATCTCGACCGGGGCCTGCGCATGATGCGGCTGGCGATCGACACCCATCTCATCACCGCGCACCACGCCCTCAAACTGATGATCGAACATCCGGGCGGCCTGCTGGTCGAAGTGACGGACGGCACGGCGGAATATAACGAGACGCATTACCGTCTCTCGCCCTTCTACGATCTCTGCAAGACCGCAATCACCCGTCTGGCCTGGGCGCATGGCAAGGATCTCGAAAAGGTCGGTGGCACCTCGGTTTCCATCACGCCCGGCTGGATGCGATCGGAAATCATGCTGGAAACCTTTGGCGTCACCGAAGCGAACTGGCGCGACGCGACCGAACGCGAGCCGCATTTCGTCATCTCGGAAAGCCCGCATTTCGTCGGCCGCGCCATCGCCGCACTCGCTGCCGACCCTGATCGCGCCCGCTTCAACACCCAGTCCCTCTCCAGCGCCGGCCTCGCCAAGATTTACGAATTCGACGATCTGGACGGCTCTCGGCCGGATTGCTGGCGCTACCTGAAAGAGGTGCAGGAAGCGGGCAAGCCGGCCGACGCGACGGGCTATCGGTGAGGGTCAGCCGCCGCGCGCCATCCGCCCTATCGCCAGATGCTCGGCCTCGTCCCGCAGGTCGAGCGTGATCACCGTTCCGTGGCGAATGGCTCGCTTGAGCACATCTTTCCGTTCAGGTTTTGCGGCGATCTCGCCCGTCTCGAACATTTTCTGCAGCCGGCTTCGGGAAAGCCCGAGTTCGGCCGCAAGCAATCGGTCGAGCCTGACGCTTGCGGGCGCGGGGAGGACGAGGCCGATCTCGATCGGCCGCCATTCGGCGCCCTCGGATAAGACGCACCGTTGGATGTCAACCTCTGCGTCCTCCTCGATCCGCCCCGCGATGGAGCGCAAGGCATCCGCGTCGAATTCGAGCCGGGTGACGAAATCCGCCGTGCTGGCCTGCATTGCCTCCAGCACGGCGGGATCGAGTGCGCGCACGCTTTGCCGCTCGAAGATCGTGCGGTTCCAGGTGCCGTCGCAACTGACGCATTTGTAGATGAGCCAGGCATCGAGACGTTTGCCATTGGCATTGAGGCGAATGCGGCCGCTGGAACGATAAGGTCTGGCGGTGCCGCATGTGCTGCAGGCCAGAATAGGTCTGGGCGGTGTCTTCGCCGTTATGGTCCATTCGATATGAAGAAAGTCACGATTGAGTTTGTCGTGCATGCCGTTTTGATCTTCCGGTCAGGAAGTTCATGCGGAACGGCACTCAAGAAGCCCATTGCGGGCACGCGGTGTGGCGAAGGTCCGGACGGTGGAGATGAAGCGAAGCGTCGGGTGGGGCAGGGCGGTAAAGGCCGCACTGGCACGGTCAATGCCATACCGGTCTCAAGCCGCCACCCCAATGAACAAGCGTTTCCACGCGGCAGCCCATAGGCTATTCCGCATGGAAGGGTGAACCTGTCGAGACCGGGGATTACTTAGGCAAACTGAACCTCAAAAGCCGACGCTTATGGGGTGCAATGGATAGCCGAGTTTTGACGAAAAGCAAGACGCTGAGACTCGTCCGCCGCCCGGCAACTCCCTATATCATCCCCATCCATCAAAAGCGGGGACCACGTCATGGACATCAAACGCAGCGGCTCGCAGGCGTCACGAACGCCACCGCAATATTTTACCGGCAAGGTCCGGCTGGACCCGTTGAACGAAACCGCGCCAGAGCCTGCGCGGGCGCGTGTCCTGTCCGTCACGTTCGAGCCCGGCGCCCGAACCGACTGGCATACCCATCCGCTCGGCCAGACTTTGGTCGTCACCACAGGTCTCGGCCTGGCCCAGGTCTGGGGCGAACCGATCCGGTTTATCCGGCCGGGCGATGTCGTGTGGTTTCCACCCGGCGAAAAACACTGGCATGGCGCATCCGCAACCACGTCGATGACCCATATCGCCATTCAGGAGTCTCTCGACGGCTCCACGGCGGAGTGGTTCGGTCCGGTGACGGATCTGCAATATGCGAGCGAAGTCGCCGAGGATTGAGTGGCGCGCCATGCTCTTTCGCAAACCGGTTCTCGACCGTATCAAGCGTGGTGAGATCACGCTTGCCTTCCGTCGCTGGAGGCGGCCGACCGTCAAGGCCGGCGGCAGGCTGCGAACCAGCACCGGCGAATTGCTGATCGAAGATGTGCGGACGATCCACCCTTCCCAGGTGACGGACCGCGAGGCGCGGGCGGCGGGCTTCGAAGATCCGGCCAGCCTGTCGGCCGCGCTTGACGGTGAAGGCGAGCTTTATCGGATCGCTTTCTCATACAACGGCGCCGATGGACGGGAGGCGCTCAGAGATGACACGGCACTCGGCGATGTCGCGCTTGCCGACCTTCGCAGCCGGCTCGGCAGGACAGATAAGCGGCTTGGACAGCCGGAATGGACGCTGAAGGCCTTGCAACTGATCGCGGATCATCCCGGTCGCCGTGCGCAGGAACTCGCAGAAATCATCGGCATGGAAAAAGCCGTCTTCAAGACGGAGATACGGCGGCTCAAGGAGCTGGGCCTGACCGAAAGCCTGGATGTCGGTTACCGCCTGTCGCCGCGCGGTTTGCGGTTTCTGACGCTGGTTTCCGCGCAATAGCATTCCGGCGGCCTTCGTCATCGAATGGAAACCACTGACGCGCAAAGATGCGCGCGGGAATCATGTCTTCAGGAGCCGCCACATGTCCAGCCAGACCCGCATTGCCAACCAACATCTTTCGGTCGACGTCTCCTCGCTTGGCGCCGAGATGCAGACGCTCAGTTCCGCCGATGGCAGGGCCTGGCTCTGGCATGGTGACGCCGCCTTCTGGGCGGGGCGCTCGCCGGTCCTGTTTCCGATGGTCGGCAAGGCGCCGGAAAACCGGATCAGCGTCGAAGGCAAGTCCTATGACATGGGCCAGCACGGCTTTGCGCGCCGGAGCGAATTCGTTCTCGCTGCTTCCGACGAGACCTCCTGCCGTTACGAATTGACGGCATCCGACGCGACGCGGACGGTCTATCCGTTCGAATTCCTGCTGGCCGTCACGCATGCGCTCGATGGCCGCAAGCTCACCGTGGCTTCCGAAGTAGAAAACCGGGATAACCGGCCGATGCCCTTCGGCCTCGGTTATCACCCCGCTTTCCTCTGGCCGCTGCCGGGTGCGGAAGGCCGCGCCCACACGGTCTCGCTCGATAATGGCGCCGAGCCGCCGCTGACCCGGCTTGAAGGCGGCCTCGTGACGCCCGAAAGGCGCGCTTCGCCCTTCAAGGCCGGCCGGCTCACGCTTGACCGGTCGATGTTCGAGGACGACGCGATGATCTTCGCCGAAGGCGCCGGCAATGGGCTGACCTATGCGGCCGAAGGCGGTCCGGCTCTAAAGTTCTCTTTCGAAAACCTGCCGAACCTGGCGCTCTGGCAGAAACCCGGCGCGCCTTTCATCTGCATCGAGCCATGGCACAGCACGGCGGCGGAGCTCGGCGGTTCCGACGACCTGGCAAAACGCCCCTACGGTCTGGTGCTGCAGCCGGGCGAAAAAGCCCGCTTCGCCTTCGCGGTCGAATTGCCGGCATAGACTTCTCGTCAAAGCCAAGTTCGAAACCGAGTGAAGTCGGGTCGGCGCGGCCTCCCGGCTGACTTCGATATGACCGCCTGATAGGAATGCCCGACGCGGGGCGACTCGCGCAGCATAACTTTTGCGTCGAGCGGTTCCGCCGGCCGGCGCCACAGGCATTTCAGAGGCATTATGGTTTCGAGAATCGCATCCTGCTCCTGCGGGCAATTGTCCATCGAACTCACGGGCGACATGCATGGCGTTGGCGTATGCCATTGCTTTGCCTGCCAGAAACGCACCGGCAGCGTGTTTGCCGCGCTTGCCGGCTTCGAGCCGAAATACAAGGTGAAGGGCCGGGCCAGCGAATACGTTCGCACCGGTGATCAGGGCGCCCGTTTCCGGTTCCGCTTCTGCCCGGTCTGCGGCACCAATCTCTACAATACCGAGGAAGGTTACGAAGACCGCTTCGTGGCGGTCGCGGTGGGCTGCTTTGCCGACCCGAATTTCCCGCCGCCGGAAGACTCAGTTTACGACTGCCGTCGGCATTCCTGGGTGCAATTGCCGCCCGGGACCAAGGCTCACTACAAGGACCCGACCTGAGGCGATCAGGCAGGCGCGACCAGCTCGCGCTTCGCCACGGCCACGATCTCGCGCGTCAGCCCGGCCAGTCGATCCGCGGTCAGCCGGTTGATCTGCCAGAAAAGCGGGATATCCAGGGATGCGTCGGGCACCAGTTCCACCAGCCGGCCGGATTTGAAATGGTCCCGCACCAGGCTCGCCGGGTTCATGCCCCAGCCCATGCCGGCGAGGCTGCCATCCACGAAAGCCTGGGTCGAGGGCAGCCAGTGCGTCGGGTTCTGCGGGCTTTTGCCGAACACGTGCCGCATCCACTGCGCCTGCAGCTGGTCCTTCTGGTTGAAGGTCAGAACCGGCGCGCGGGCCAATGCCTCCAGCGTCACGCCATCCGGAAAATAGCGGGCGACGAAATCCGGGCTGGCGGTGGCGTGGTAACGCAGCGCCCCGAGGCTCGACACCTTGCAGCCCTGCACCGGCTTGCCGAGTGCGGTGACCGCGGCCGTCACGCGGCCCTGCCGCAACCATTCGGCGGTGTGATCCTGATCGTCGACGGCGACATGCAGCATGTAGTTGGAATTGCGGGCAAAACCGGCGATCGCCTCCAGGAACCACGTGCCGAGACTGTCGGCATTGACCGCGATATGCAGCGTCACCGGCTGGTCCGTAGCGCCGGCCTCAGTCAGCGCCGGCAGATGCGTGAAAAGCTCCGCCTCCAGCATGCCGACATGCTCCATGTGGCGGCACAGCCATTCGCCCTTTTCCGTGGCCGTGCAGGGTTGCCCGCGGGCGACCAGCACCGTGCCCATGCGCTCCTCGAGCTGCTTGACGCGCTGGGAAACGGCCGAGGGCGTGACGTTCAGCCGTGCGGCGGCCTTCTCGAAACTGCCGGTCTCGACCACCGCGGCAACGGCTTTCAGGGCGGCGTAATCCAGCATGATTTAGCCTGACTTAATCAGATAGAGGAAATTTAATTGGCCTAATTCGATTTACGGCATTAGCGGAAAGGCAGCAAGTTCCTTCCAGTCGGATCACATCATGGATTTTTCGGTTTACGCGGCGGGCCTCACCATGGGGCTCAGCCTGATCGTGGCGATCGGTGCCCAGAACGCCTTCGTCCTGCGGCAGGGTCTGAAGAAGCAGCACGTATTCGCCGTCTGCCTGACCTGCGCCGTGTCGGATGCGATCCTCATCACGGTAGGTGTCAGCAGTTTCCGGCAGGTGGCGGATGTCCTGCCCTGGATTGATCCGGTGATGCGTTACGGCGGCGCGGCCTTCCTGATCTGGTACGGTTTCCGCAGCCTGCGCTCGGCATTCATGTCGTCCGGCGCGCTGGTGGTGGGCGAGGGGAGCGGCGAAAGCTTTCGCCACACGCTTCTGACCTGCCTGGCGCTGACCTGGCTCAACCCGCATGTCTATCTCGATACCGTCGTGCTGCTCGGCACGATCTCGACCCAGTTTCCGGGCGGTCAGACGTCTTTTGCCGCCGGTGCCGCGACCGGATCGTTCCTATTCTTCTTCTCGCTGGGTTACGGCGCCCGCTGGCTGCGGCCGCTGTTTGCGAAGCCCATTTCGTGGCGCGTGCTGGAAACGCTGATCGGCCTGATGATGGGCGGGCTGGCGATCGGGCTGGTCGCAGGACGGTAGCAGGTTCGGACTGCGAGCCGTCATGCGACACCAGCGCGCACATCACAGCCTTACGCTGCTGCCCTGCGGCGTGCCGCGACAAACAGCCAGATGGCTGACAGCAGGAAGTAGAAGGCGCCGAACCCGGCATAGGGCGCGATGTCGAGAATGCCCGGCATGTCGGTGCCGACAGCGCGGCTGATCATATGGCCGCCGGCCAAGGCCGATTGCGCGCCGCTCAGGATCATCACCCATTGCGCGCCATAGACGCGCCAGCGCCGAACGCCCGTATAAAGCTGCAGCAGGCCGGAGAAGATGGCCCAGATGCCGAAGACGGCCAGAACGGCGTAATTGTTGTAGCTCAGCGCCACGATCACCGCGAGCGCCGTCACCGTGCTGACCACGACATTCAGCGACTGCGAAGGATTGGCGCCAAGGCCACCGTTTACCCGCGCATCGACCAGGTTGGCGAGCGCGTCCCAGGCCGGATAGATCACCAGCAGAAACGCGACGATGGCCGGCTGTCCGCTGAACAGAATGGCCAGCGCGATCCACGAGATCGAGAACAGCGCACGCACCAAATAATAGGATCGCAACCAGCCGGTCGCGGTTGAGGATTGGCTTCGCATTGAATGGCTCCTTATAAATGCCTACCTACTAGTAGGAAGGTAAACGTGACGAGTCAATCGAACCGTCGAACACCTTCTTGTGAGAGGCGAACTCGCGCAGACAATCTTGACAAATTACCTACTAGAAGGTAGGTGGCGATATGAATTCAATGGCTTCGACCCCGGAAAAGATCCTCGACGTCGCGCAATCGCTCATCGTGGCGGGCGGCTATAATGGCTTCAGTTATGCCGATATCTCGGCGGCGATCGGCATCCGTAAGGCCAGCATCCACCATCACTTTCCGGCCAAGGCCGAACTGGTGTCGGTGCTGATCGATCGCTACCGGCTTCAGGCGGAGGAGGGGCTGAGGTCCCTTCGCGAACATGCGCCCGGCCCGGCCGAGCAGCTTCAGTTCTATATGAACTATTGGCAGGCCTGCATTCAGGACGCGACCCAGCCCTTCTGCGTCTGTGCCATGCTGGCAAGCGAAATGCAGATGCTGCCGCAAGAGGTGGCGACCCGCGTTCGCGCCCATTTCCAGGGCCTTGCGGAATGGCTGACCGCCGTTCTGCAGGCCGGCGAGGCGCAGGACCTGTTCCGCCTGGACAAGTCGCCGGAAGAGGAAGCCCAGATGCTGATGGCCTCGGTGCATGGCGCCATGCTTTCCGCGAGAGCCTTCGGCGATCCCAAGCTCTTTATCGCGATCGTTGGCCCGCAGGTCGCCAAGCTGCAGGCCCGGAATTGATCAGGGGCGGACGGAACTGATCGATTGACTACCGATCCGGCTTGAGATGTGATCCCGAAAACAAACGGAGAAATCTCATGGCCAAGGCCTATTGGGTTGCCACCTATCGTTCCGTCACCAATCCCGATGCGCTGGCCGCCTATGCCAAGCTGAGCGGCCCCGCGATCCTTGCCGCCGGCGGCCGCATCCTCGCCCGCGGCATGCCGGCACTGGTCTATGAGGCAGGCCTCGAGCAGCGCACGGTCCTGATCGAATTCGACAGCGTGGAACAGGCGCAAGCCGCCCATGACAGCCCGGCCTATCAGGAGGCAATGGCCCTGCTGGCGGGCGCCGTCGAGCGCGATATCCGCATCGTCGAAGGGGTTTGATGGGCAGGCGGCACCGGAACACTTTGTGGTGAGGTGATTGACCGGCAGGCGGTGGCGGTCGTTTACTGAGCCATCGTTCGCTCACGGTGTCGCCATGGCATCCTACCTGTTCGTCTTCGTCCTCATGCTCGGTTGCGGAATAGCCAGTGCGCTCGGTCCAAAGCGGGACCTGCGCGGCGGCAGCATCAAGAGCGCCTTGAACGATGCGCACCAGAGCCTCAATCAGGTCATTTCCAAACGCGATGCGCAGCGCGCCGAACTGAGGGTGCTTTTCCTCCTCGTCTGGCTCGTCGCGACGATATCGCTGCTGATCTGGCTGCTGGGCGGGTTTCGCGACTACTTCAATTGAGGTGGATGATGATGTCCTGGAAGTGGATAGCTCCGCTGATCGTCCTGTGCGCCGGGTTGAGCGCCGGCAGCGCTTTTGCCGACGAGACGGTCCAGTTCGAAAGCGCGCCGGTCAAGCCCAGCCCTTTTCACGAACGCCGGGCGCGCGAACAAGGGATTGCCCTGCCGCCGCCGCACGGCACGCCGCTGATCGGATATCTCAGTCGCCCGCCGGGAGACGGGCCGTTTCCGGCCGTGGTGGTCATGCATGGCTGCGGCGGCCTGAGCGCGCGGCTGCGGACCGACTGGGCAGAGCGGCTGAACTCCTGGGGTTATGCCACTTTGGTCGTCGACAGTTTCAAGACGCGCAATATCAAGGATACCTGCGCCAGTTACCTGCCGGATCGGGTCTACGATGCCTATGGCGCGCTGGATTTCCTGTCGCAGCAGAGTTTCATCGATCCGCAGCGCGTCGCCCTGATGGGCTTTTCCGCCGGCGGCATCGCGACGCTGGAAGCGACCAAGGTGGATGGCGACGAACAGCTGATGGACCGCAAGTTCAAGGCGGCGATCGGCTATTATCCGGTCTGTTCGATCGGTGAGGGCGATGCGACCGTGCCGACGCTGATCATGAACGGCGACCGCGACGACTGGAGCCCGGCCAACCGCTGCCGCCAGAGGGTGGCGCACATGACCGGCAAGGGCGCGCCAGTCGAGCTTGAAATCTATCCCGGCGCCTATCACGATTTCGATGTGGCCGCGTACAAGGATGGCCGGAGTTATTTTGGGCATTGGCTGCAATACGATGCCGGTGCCGCCGAAAGCTCGATCAGGACCGTGCAGGCGTTTCTGCAGAAGTATGTCGAGGATTGAGGTTTGGTGGTGGTCTCTACGGTGCCGCATCTCCCCTTCTCCCCAGCGGGGAGAAGGTGCCGGCAGGCGGATGAGGGGGCCACACGGCAGAATGCCAATTGTCGGATGTTGAACGCTTGGCCCCCTCATCCGACCCTTCGGGCCACCTTCTCCCCGGGGGGAGAAGGGAAGGTCATTTACTTCAACGGCTCGAACGTCATCGAATGGCCGTTGATGCAGTAGCGCAGGCCGGTCGGCGGCGGGCCGTCGGGGAAGACGTGGCCGAGATGACCGTCGCACTTGGCGCAGCGCACCTCGGTGCGGACCATGCCGTGCGAGACGTCACGATATTCGGTGATGGCGCCTTCCTTCACCGGCTCGAAATAGCTCGGCCAGCCGCAACCGGAATCGAACTTGGTATCGGAGACGAACAGTTCCTCGCCGCAACCGGCGCAGCGGTAGAGGCCCTTTTCCTTGCTGTTCCAGAACGGGCCGGTAAAGGCCCGCTCGGTGCCGGCCTGCCGCAGGATGCGGTACTGTTCCGGCGAAAGCTCTTCGCGCCACTCGGCATCGGACTTCTGGACTTTCGGAGAATTCTTGACTTCGGACATTCGGTGATCCTCTTGTTTTCCCATAGATAGGCATTGCCGGGCTTCACGAAAAGTCGCGTTCCTGTGCGTCCCCTACGGTTTTTTCCGGTTTTGCTTGAGGAGGGGGTGGGTTTCCCCTAGAAAACCACTTCCTTGCGAAAAGCCGGGGCAGTCTGCAACGATAATCCTAACGATAAACACGGGGAGAGGACATGGCAGCCAATGCACCGGCATTGACGTTTCTGGCTCTGTTCCTTCCGTTTATCGGCGCCGTTCTCGCTCCCGTCCTGACCCGCAAGCTCGGCGCCAAGGCCGCTTGGCTGCTGGCGCTAGCGCCGGGACTGGCATTCCTGCATTTCGCGACCTTCCTGAACGAGATCGCTGCCGGCGAAGTGGCGACGGGCGGTTATGTTTGGGCGCCGAGCTTCAACCTGTCCTTTTCGTGGTTTATCGACGGCCTGTCGCTCACCTTCGCGCTTCTCATCACCGGCATCGGCACGCTGATCGTCATCTATTCCGGCGGCTATATGAAGGGGCATGAGGGGCAGGGAAGGTTCCTTGCCTTCATCCTGCTGTTCATGGGGGCCATGCTCGGGCTGGTCGTCTCCGACAGTTTCCTGATGCTGTTCATGTATTGGGAACTGACCTCGATCGCCTCTTTCCTGCTGATCGGCTTCGATCACGAACGCGAGGCGGCCCGGCGTGCGGCCCTTCAGGCGCTGGTGGTGACCGGCGCGGGTGGTCTCTGCCTGCTGGCCGGCCTGATCTTCATCTGGAATATCACCGGCATCACCCAGCTTTCGCTGCTCATCCATCTGGAAAGCGGCCTGCGCGAAAGCCCGTTCTATCTTGCGGCACTCCTTCTGGTGCTCGGCGGCGCCTTCACCAAATCGGCGCAGTTTCCGTTCCATTTCTGGCTGCCGAACGCCATGGAGGCGCCGACGCCGGTTTCCGCCTATCTGCACTCTGCGACCATGGTGAAGGCCGGCGTCTACCTTTTGATGCGGCTCAATCCGGTCATGGGGCAGACCCCGGCCTGGGAAATCCTGCTG
Organism: Neorhizobium sp.; assembly: GCA_965227625.1. GTDB lineage: Bacteria > Pseudomonadota > Alphaproteobacteria > Rhizobiales > Rhizobiaceae > Neorhizobium. The sequence continues at coordinate 33,593 of CBDDGK010000005.1, forward strand.
CCCTTCTTCGGCGGTATCACGCTGATCGCGGGAACATTTCTGGCCATTCGCCAGACCGACCTGAAACTGATGCTGGCCTATACGACCATGGCCTCGCTCGGCCTGCTGGTCATGCTTACCGGCTTCGATTCCCCCCATGCGGTGGAGGCGGCGGTGCTTTATCTGGTGGCGCATTCGTTGTTCAAGGGCGCGCTGTTCATGGTTGCCGGCACGGTGGACCATGAGGCCGGCACGCGCGACGTGACGAAACTCGGCGGGCTTCGCAAGGCAATGCCGGTGACGTTCGCCGCCGCACTGCTCGCCGCCCTTTCCATGGGCGGCCTGCCGCTGTTCTTCGGGTTTCTCGCCAAGGAGGAAATCTACGCGGCACTTGCCGGTGGCAATCCGCGCGCCGTCTTCTTCACCGGCCTCGCCATCACAGGCAATGCGCTGATGTTCGCCATCGCTTTTGCCGTGGCGCTGAAGCCGTTCGTCGGAAAGCCGGTCGAGACCCCGAAACATGCGCATGAAGGGCCGGTGACGCTGTGGCTCGGCCCGGTCGTGCTGGCCGCGCTCGGCCTCGTCGGTGCTATCTTTTCCGGCACCGCGCATCTCTACATCTCGTCGCCCATGGCGAGCGCCATTCTCGACGAGAAGGTGGTGATCGACATTTCCACCATGCCGCATGCCGGCCTGCCGCTCTGGCTGTCCATCATCACGGTCGTTCTCGGCGCGCTGGTCTTCTGGCGGCTCGACGCCGTGCGGGCGCTGATGGTGAAGTTCGTTGAAAATCTCGGCCCCGGCCCGGATCGCGGCTTCGACCATTTCGTCACCGGCCTCGTGCGCTTTTCCGTCGCCATGACCCGGTTCGTGCAGCCGGGCCGGCTGGAAGTCTATATCACCGCCACATTCATCCTGCTGGCGCTGACCCTGCTCGTGCCGCCGATCGTGTTCGGTGAACTGCCCGGCATGCCCAAATGGCCGGACACAATCCTGGTGCAGGAAGCCGCCTTCTTCCTGATCGCCCTGATCGGCATCGTCGCGGTGCTGATGGCGAAAGACCGGCTGACGGCCATCGTCTCGCTCGGCATCCAGGGTTTCGCCGTCGCGGTGATCTTCCTGCTGTTCGGCGCGCCCGATCTGTCGTTTACCCAGTTCATGGTGGAAACGCTGTCGGTCGTCATCCTGGCGCTGGTGATGACGCGGCTCAGGCTCTCGTCCCGCGACCACCGGCCGATGGGCCAGATGCTGTTCGACGCGGCCATCGCCATCGCCTGCGGCCTCGGCTTCACGCTTCTGCTGCTGAAGTCGGTGGAGGGGCCTTTCAACCCGGCGCTGACGGACTTTTTCAATACCTATTCGAAGGTCGTCGCTCACGGTGCCAATGTCGTCAACGTCATCATCGTCGACTTCCGCGGTGTTGATACGCTGGGCGAGATTGCCGTGGTGATGGTGACCGGGCTTGCCGTGCTGGCGTTGATCCGGGTGAGGGCTGGGCGGAAAGCTTCGAGCGGGGAGGGGCGGTGATGGTGATAATCCTTGCTCGTCACGTGACGTTGGGATTCGGGACCTATTCGGGCGCGCTTGCGCCTGTGGCTCACCCCCCTCTGTCCTGCCGGACATCTCCCCCACAAGGAGGGAGATTGGCAAGACGCACCGGCCTTCCGACCAATACAACGCCAAAGAAAGGCGAGACGCTGCCGCGAGTCGATCTCCCCCTTTGTGGGGGAGATATCCGGCAGGACAGAGGGGGGTATTCCCGCTCTGCGAGATATGATGGGCGCTACCCGGCTGTGGAGTGCCATCGATGAACACCCTCATCTTCCGCACCGTCGCCCCGTTCGTCACCGCCCTGATGCTCCTCTTCTCCGCCTTCGTCCTACTGCGCGGCCATAACGAGCCGGGCGGCGGTTTCATCGGCGGGCTGATTGCCGCCTCGGCGCTGGCGATTTACGGGATCGCGTTCGGGGTGGGCGCCGTGCGTCGCGCGATCCGGTTTCATCCGATGGCGATTGCCGGTACGGGCCTGCTGCTGGCGACGGTGTCCGGCTTCGTCTCGATCTTTGCCGGTGTTCCCTTCATGACCGGGCTCTGGATCTATCCGCATGTCTTCGGCGTCGAAGTGCCGCTTGCGACCGTGATGTCCTTTGATATCGGCGTCTATCTCGTGGTGGTCGGCGCCATCACTTCGATCGCGTTGGCGCTTGAACAGGAGCCCGGATCGGACGTTGAGGCACCGGAAACGAGGAGGGAGGACTGATGGAAACCCTTTTCGCGATCCTGATCGGCATGTTCTTCGCCGCCGCCGTTTATCTGATGCTGTCGAAATATTCAGTGCGTATCCTGCTCGGCGTGGCGCTGCTCGGCAATGCGGTCAACCTTCTGCTGTTCACCGCGGGCAGGCTGACGCGCGAAGTGCCGCCGATCATTCCGGCCGGCATGGATGCTTTGCCCGCCGGTGCCGCCAATCCGCTGCCGCAGGCGCTGATCCTGACGGCGATCGTCATCTCCTTCTCCTTCTTCGCCTTCCTCTTGGTGCTGACCTACCGCGCCTACCAGGAGCTCGGCACCGACGACACGGACGAGATGCGCCTTGCCGAACCGCAGGGCGAAGACCGTCCGCCGATGGGGTATTGATGTGACAATTGGAGTTCGTGGCCTTACCCCCCTCTGCCCTGCCGGGCATCTCCCCCACAAGGGGGGAGATCGAATTGCGGCAGCGTCTCGCTATTCTCTAACCCTGCTATTGGAGTGGCGCCGGTGCCCCCAGCCAATCTCCCCCCTTGTGGGGGAGATGCCCGGCAGGGCAGAGGGGGGGGAGCTGGCCCGCGAACGCATCGGGACGGGAGCCCCCACCTGATGGCCGCCCCCACCTCCACTCCCGTCGATCTCTCCGCCGCCCTGATCCTCTCCCCGCCACCGCTGGCGGATTGGCTGGTCATCCTGCCGGTCGCGCTGATGATCGGCCTCGGCGCGGTCCTCATGATGGTCCGCAAATCCGTTCGCCTGCACGGCACGATCGCCATTGCCGGTCTTGCACTTCTGGTCGCCGTCGATGCCGGGCTGCTCTGGCGGGTCGCGGTGCACGGTCCGATCACCATGGTTATGGGGCGCTGGCTGCCGCCGTTCGGCATTGCCTTCACGGCCGACCTGTTCGGCGCGACCATGGCGCTGGCCGCCGCAATCGTCGCGCTGCTGGCCGCGGTCTTCGCGCTGCGCGACATCGATGCGTCCGGCCGGCGCTACGGTTTTTATCCTTTCCTGATGCTGCTGATGGCCGGCGTTTCCGGAGCCTTCCTGACTGGCGATATCTTCAACCTCTATGTCTGGTTCGAGGTGCTGCTGATCTCGTCCTTCGGCCTGCTGATTCTCGGTTCGCAGCCGGAACAGATCGACGGCGCGCTGAAATACGCCGTCCTCAACCTCATCGCCACCACGCTGTTCCTGATCGCGGTGGGCTACCTTTATGCGGTGTTCGGCACGCTCAACATGGCCGATATCGCAAGCAAGGCGGTCGGCCTGCGCGAGACCGGCCCGCTGACGACACTGACCGGCCTGTTCATCCTGGCTTTCGCCATGAAGGCCGCCGCATTCCCGGTAAATTTCTGGCTGCCAGCCTCCTATCACACGCCGCGCATCGTCGTGTCCGCCCTGTTCGGCGGCCTGCTGACCAAGGTCGGCATCTATGCGCTGATGCGGGTGACGGTGATGCTGTTCCCGGTGGAGCGGGAAGCGCTGAGCCTCGTCATTGCCACCATCGCCATCCTCACCATGCTGATCGGCGCGCTGGGGGCCCTGGCGCAGTCCGATATCCGCAAGCTCGTCGGCTATCTGGTCATCGCCGGCATCGGCAATATGCTGGCCGGTGTCGCGGTTGGCACGCCGGGTGCGGTCAGCGGCGCGATCCTCTATGCGGTACATTCCATGGTGACGATGACGGCGCTGTATCTGGTGGCGGGTGAGATTGGCCGGTTGGGCGGCGGCTGGTCGCTGGTCCATCTCGGCGGGCTGTTCCGACGCGCGCCGTGGTTTGCCGGCGCCTCCTTCGTGCTCTTCCTCGCCGCAGCCGGCCTGCCGCCGATTTCCGGCCTCTGGCCCAAGGTCGTGCTGCTCAAGTCGGCACTCGATATAGGCGCCTGGTGGCTGGCCGCCGCCATTCTCGTCTCGGCCTTCCTGATCACTCTGGCGCTCGCCCGTGTCGTCCTCTTCGCCTACTGGCGACCGGCTTCAGGCACGGTTTCGGATGACGTCGCACCGGCCGACTGGCGGATCGCCGTGCCGCTTGCGACGCTCACAGCGCTGACGATCTATTTCGGCTTGATGCCGGAGCCGCTGCTCGGGCTGACCCAGGATGCCGCAACCGGCCTTGCCGATCCGACTGCCTATATCAAATCGGTCTTCCCACAAGGGGTAGCGCGATGATCACCTTCGTCCTGTCGCTCGTCTTCGCCATCATCTGGGTCGCCGTCAGCGGCAGCGCCACGCTGCACAATCTGGCGCTCGGTTTCGTGCTCTCGACGCTGGCGCTCTGGATCGTCCGGCATGACATGGGCGCTCGTGGCTATTGGGGGCGGCTGGGCCGCATCCTGTCACTGCTGATCCTGTTCTTCAAGGAACTGGCTTTGTCGGCCTGGAAGGTCGCGACGCTGGTCATGCGACGCGATATGGATCTGAAACCCGGCATCTTCGCCTATCCGCTGACGGTCGACAGGGATTTCGAGATCACCCTTCTCGCCAACCTCATCACGCTCACGCCCGGCACGCTGTCGGTCGATGTCTCGGCGGATCGCAAGACGCTCTTCGTCCACGCCATCGACTGCTCCGATGTGGAGGGCACCAAGCGCGATATCGCCAACGGCTTCGAGCGCAAGATCATGGAGGCGTTCCGATGACGGCGCTGATCCTCTCCTGGTCCGTCTGGGTGGCGCTGGTCGTGCTGGCGATCGCCTTCCTGCTCACCGTCTGGCGGGTCATCCAGGGCCCGACGCTGGCGGACCGGGTCGTGGCGCTCGACATGCTCACCGGCATCGTCATCGGCTTCATCGCGCTGATCGCGATCCGCACCGGCTTCACGCTCTATATCGACATCGCCATCTCGCTCGGCCTTGTCGGCTTCCTGGCGACGGTCGCCTTCGCCCGCTTCATCCTGTCGCGCGACAGGCGTGAGCGGCCAGGCCCGGCCGAGGTGGCGAAAGCCTTGCTCGATGTACCCGCGGCCAGGAAGGCAACGCGGAAAAAAACGACCGCAAAGAGCAAGACCGGCACCGGCCCTGCCGTGCGCCGGAAGGGGGACAAATGATCGCAGGTCTTCTCGATCTCCTGACGGCGGCGCTTGTTCTGTCCGGCGCAGGTTTCGCGCTGGTTGCGGCGATCGGTCTCATCCGGCTGCCCGATCTCTATACCCGCATGCATGCCGCCTCCAAGGCGGGCACGGTTGGATCGGGGCTTCTGCTGCTTGCCGTCGGGGTCAATTCCGCCGATTTGCCGGTGCTTGCACGCGCTCTTGCGGGCTTTTTCTTCTTTGTTTTGACTGCACCGGTATCTGCGCACCTGCTGGCCATGGCAGCCCAAAAGGTGGGTTATCGCCAGTGCGGGCAGTCGGTGCGTGATGAGATGAATGATTAAGAGAAGCGAATATAACCTGTGATTTGCGAGTTATAACATTGTCATAAATGCCAAAATCAACATTTAATCGTCAGTAATGCTGATTACCTCCTCCAATTTGTTGTCATAAAGGCTGGTAACTGGTAAAATTCGCACTTGGACAATCGCCGAAGCAGTGCTACTTCATTGCAAGTAGAGTGCATATGTTGTTCCA
>CBDDGK010000006.1:0-206381 GCA_965227625.1 Neorhizobium sp.
CGGCCTGCTGCGTGAGCTTTTCCATGCCGATCCGGTGATCGAAGCGGCCGAACTGCTGTTGCAGGAAAAGGCGCCGCGCGACATCCCGGTGATGAGCGCCAAGCACGAGGAAACTCCGGGCAAGGGTGGCGGCGAGCTGCTGCGTCCGGAAATCCGTACGATCAACAATCCGGCAACCAAGGACCGCGAACTGGTTCTCTTGTCGAACGGTCGCTACTCCGTCATGCTCACCGCGACCGGCACGGGTTATGCCCGCTGGAACAATCTCGGTGTCGCCCGCTGGAAGGCCGATCCGACGGAAGACCGTTGGGGCCAGTTCCTGTTCCTGCGCGACACGACGTCCGGCGAATGGTGGTCCGCCACCTCCGAGCCGCGCCGCGCCGAGGGCGAAAAGACCAAGGCGATCTTCTCGGACGAACGCGCCGAATTCCACAAGACTGTCGGTGATCTGACCAGCACGGTCGAATGCATCGTCGCCAGCGAGCACGATGCGGAAGGCCGTCGCCTGACGCTGCTCAACATGGGCACCGAGGACCGCTTCATCGAAGTGACCTCCTATATGGAGCCCATGCTGACCAACGAGGCCGACGATAGCGGACATCCGCTCTTCGCCCGCATGTTCGTCAAGACCGAGATCGGCCGCCGCGGCGACGTGATCCGCGCCTGGCGCAACAAGCGCAGCCCGACCGATCCGGACATGATGATCGCGCATCTGGCGGCCGACAATGCCGGCTCGGCGCGTCCGACCGAATATGAAACCGACCGCCGCAAGTTCATCGGTCGTGGGCGCACGCTTTCCGAAGCTGCCGCCTTCGATCCGGGTGCGACGCTGTCGAGCAGCGACGGCTTCTCGCTCGACCCGGTCCTGTCGCTCCGCCGCGTCGTGCGCGTGCCGGCCGGCAAAAAGGTCAGCGTGGTGTTCTGGACGATCGCTGCCTCGCAGCGCGAGGATCTCGACACGGCGATCGAACGCTACCGTCACGCAGACGCCTTCCAGGGCGAGCTGACGCAGGCCTGGACCCGCACGCAGGTGCAGATGCGCCATCTCGGCGTTACCTCGCAGGATGCAGCGGCATTCCAGCACCTCGCCCGCTACATGGTCTATCCGGACATGCAGCTTCGCGCCGACCAGGCGACGCTGAATGCCAGCATGCAGCAGCAGTCGGGCCTCTGGCCGTCGGGTGTTTCCGGCGACCTGCCGATCTTCACGCTGCGCATCAACGACGAGAACGATGTGCCGGTCGCCAAGGAAGCCATCGGCGCGCAGGAATACCTGCGGTCGCGCGGCGTTGCCTCCGATCTCATCATTCTCAACGAGCGCGTGACGTCCGAGGAAACGCAGGACCTGCAGGAAGCCATCGAATATATGGCAACCAATGCCCGGCGTTCCGGCCAGGCGGAAGGCTCGCGCCAGCACGTCTTCCTGTTGCGTCGTGAAATCATGGGCGACGCATCGGCGGAAGGCATGATTGCCGCATCCCGCGTCGTGCTGCATGCCCGCAACGGCCGCATCATCGACCAGCTCGCCCGTACCGCGACGATTTTCGCGCCGCCGGAAGACCGCGAGATCGAGGTCGATCGTCGTCCGCTTCTGAATGGTGAAATCTTCCAGGTTCCGGCTGAGACCGAAACCCATGGCGATCTCGAATTCTGGAACGGTTTCGGCGGCTTCTCGTCAGAGGGCAACGAATACGTGGTCCGTCTCAACGGTGGCCAGTCGACGCCGCATCCGTGGATCAACGTCATCTCCAACGACAAGTTCGGCTTCCATGTTTCGGCGGAAGGCTCCGCCTATACCTGGGCCAAGAACTCGCGCGACTACCAGCTCACCACCTGGACCAACGACCTCGTGCTCAACCGTCCGAGCGAAGGCTTCTATATTGCCGATCGTGACAGCGGTGCCGTTATGACGCCGATCGCTGCCCTCTCGCGCAAGCCGGAGGTGAAGTTCGAGGCGCGTCACGGTCTCGGCTACTCGGTCTTCTCTAGCGAGGAAAATGGCCTGAAGCTGGAGATGACGCAGACGGTGGATCGCAACCGCTCCGCCAAGCTGTCGCATATCGTCATCCACAACGGCGGCTCGGAAACCCGCAAGCTGCGTGTCTATGGCTATGCGGAATGGGTGCTCGGCGGCAATGCGGCGCGTACCGTGCCGTACATCCTGTCGAGCCGCGACGAGGAAACCGGTGCGCTCTACGCCACCAATCCTTACAGCATCGACTACCGCCGCTTCGCCTTCATGGCGATGAAGGAGCAGCCGACGGGCTTCACCGTCAGCCGGCGTGAATTCATCGGCCGCTTCGGCTCCGTCCAGACGCCGGCCGCGGTGATGGCGGCTTCGAACCTCAGCGGTTCGCTGGATCTCGACGGCGATCCGTGCGCGGCGCTCGTCTACGATCTCGAGCTCGCTCCGGGCGAAGAGAAGACTGTCACCTTCTACATGGGTGATGGCGAGACGAAGGAAGAAGCCGAAGCACTCGTCGCGCAGATCCGTGGCGAGGAATTCGAGCCGATCCTGTCCGAAACCAAGGCCTTCTGGACCGGGTTTACCGGCCGCATGAAGATCTCGACGCCGGACAAGTCGCTCAACAACCTGGTCAACTACTGGCTGCCTTACCAGGCGCTCGCCTGCCGTCTGATGGCCCGTTCCGCCTTCTACCAGGCATCCGGCGCCTTCGGCTTCCGCGACCAGCTGCAGGATACGTTGGCCTTCCTGGTCCACGAACCTTCGCTGGCCCGCCGGCAGATCGTCAATGCGGCGGCGCATCAGTTCAAGGAAGGCGACGTGCTGCATTGGTGGCTTCCGGGCACCGACGCGGGCTGTGCGCACCCAGATCTCCGATGGCGTCGTCTGGCTTGCCTATGCGATGCATCAGTATGTCTCGGTGACCGGTGACGCGACGCTGCTCGATGAGGAACTGCCGTTCATCGAAGGTCCGGCGCTTGAAAAGCACAAGCACGATGCCTTCATCCAGCCGACGATCTCGAACGAGACGGGAAGCCTCTACGAGCACGCAGCACGCGGTCTCGATCTCGCGATCGCCCGCACCGGCGACAAGGGCCTGCCGCTGATCCTCGGCGGTGACTGGAACGACGGCATGAACCGTGTCGGCGTTGCCGGCCGTGGCATGAGCGTCTGGCTCGGCTGGTTCCTGATCTCCGCCCTGCGCGACTTCCTGCCCTATGCGGAATCACGCAAGGACCGCAAGCGTGTGCAGCGCTGGACCGACCATATCGAGACGCTCAAGCAGGCGCTGGAAAAGGCCGGTTGGGACGGCACCTACTATCGTCGTGGTTACTTCGACGACGGCACTCCGCTCGGTTCCAGCTCCAGCGACGAATGCCGTATCGATTCGCTCGGCCAGAGCTGGAGCGTGCTGTCCGGTTATGGCGATCCGCAGCGTTCGGCCCAGGCGATGGACGCGGTCATGGAGAAGCTCGTCGACGAAGAAGCCGGCATCATCCGCCTCTTCACGCCGCCCTTCGAGAACACCCGCAAGGATCCGGGCTATATCAAGGCCTACCCGCCGGGCGTTCGCGAAAACGGCGGCCAGTATACCCACGCGGCCATCTGGGTCGTGATGGCGCTGGCGGCGTTGAAGCGCGGTGACGATGCCTGGAAGTGCTTCCAGATCCTCAACCCGATCAACCACGCGCTCACCCGCGATGCGGCCGAGACCTATCGTGTCGAGCCATACGTGATTGCGGCCGACGTCTATGGTGCCGGCGACTACCAGAGCCGCGGCGGTTGGACCTGGTATACGGGTTCGGCGGGCTGGCTCTATCGCGCGGCGATCGAGGGCATCCTCGGTATCCGCCGCCAGGGCGACAAGCTGCACGTCAACCCGTCGCTGCCGAGCGACTGGGATGGCTTCAGCGCCGACCTGACGCTGGACGGCGTGGTCCACAAGATCGTCGTCGAGAGCGGCAATATCACAGTCGACGGCAAGGCGGCCGACAAGAAGGGCGAGTTCTCGGTGTCGAGCGCCGGCGCCAAGAAGCTGCCGGAGCCGGCGAACAGCTAAAGCTCTCCCGCGGAGTAGCGTATCAAATTAAAGCCGCCGTCATGGTTGTGATGGCGGCTTTTTCGTTCTTCCGCAACGGACACTGCGTCCGATGGAAGCAGAAAATATCGGGATTTTTGCTTGCACTGTTTGTCGGATGGTCGCAAAGCCATGTTGCAATGCGCCGCAAGGCCTCAAACGACACCGGCTTTTTCAATTCGGAAAACGAAAGTCTCCCCATGCCTCGCAAGCTTTCCCTCACGCGCGACAAAATTTCCGTGCTGCTGCTCGAAGGTATCAGCCAGACCGCCGTGGATTATTTTTCGTCGTGCGGATACACAAACCTCGTGCATCTGCCGAAGGCTCTGGATGACAAGGATCTCAAGAGCCATATCGCCGATGCGCATATCATCGGCATTCGTTCGCGGACGCAGCTGACGGAAGAGATTTTCGAATCCGCCAAGAAGCTGATTGCGGTCGGCTGTTTTTCCGTCGGCACGAACCAGGTCGATCTGGACGCCGCGCGCCGCCGCGGGATTCCGGTGTTCAATGCGCCGTATTCGAACACACGCTCGGTGGCCGAACTGGTGATCGGCGAGATCATCATGCTGACGCGGCAGATCTTTCCGCGCTCGACATCGGCGCATCAGGGCGGATGGGAGAAGTCCGCTGTCGGCAGCCGCGAGGTTCGTGGAAAGACGCTGGGCATCGTTGGCTATGGCAATATCGGCTCGCAGCTGAGTGCGCTTGCGGAAAGCATGGGCATGGTCGTGCGCTATTTCGATCTTTCCGACAGGCTGCGCCGCGGCAATTCGGAATCGATGGCGTCGCTCAGCGAGCTTCTCGAAATTTCGGATTATGTGACGATGCACGTTCCGGAAACGCCGTCGACGCATAACATGATCACCGAAACCGAACTGCGCCGGATGAAGAAGGGCGCCATCTTCATCAACAATTCCCGCGGCACGGTGGTCGATCTCGATGCGCTTGCGAAAGTCCTGAAGGATGGCCATTTGGCCGGTGCCGCGGTTGACGTTTTCCCCAAGGAGCCGGCGTCGAACAAGGAGCGGTTCGAAACGCCGTTGCAGGGCTTGAGCAACGTCATTCTGACGCCGCATATCGGCGGCTCGACCGAAGAGGCGCAGGAACGTATCGGCGGGGAAGTATCGAGAAAGCTGGTCGAATATTCCGACATCGGCTCGACGATGGGCGCCGTCAACTTTCCGCAGGTCCAACTGCCGGAACGCCCGAATGGCACGCGCTTCATCCACGTCCACGAAAACCGCCCGGGCATGCTCATCCAGCTGAACGAGATCTTCTCGTCGCGTGGGCTGAATATCATCGCCGAATTCCTGCAGACCTATGGCGACACGGGTTATGTGGTCATCGAAGCCGAAGGCGTGTCCGAGGCGGCCGACGAGATCCTTCGGGCGCTGCGCGCGATACCGGGAACGATCCGGACGCGGTTGGTCTACTGAGTTATCGGCAGAAGGATTACTTCTGCCGATAATTCTCACTCAAGCCGGCTGGTTCGCCTTCTCGGCTTTTTCATCCTCATCATCCAGCAGGCCGCTGGTGCGCAGCAGCGAGGCGAAGCGGCCGCCGAGTCCTGCTGAGCTCGTCATAGGTTCCCATTTCGGCGATCCGGCCGTTTTCAAGGAAGATGACCCTGTTGGCGTCGCGCACGGTCGAGAGGCGGTGGGCGATGATGAAGGTCGTGCGGTTCTCACGCAGGCGATCGATCGCCGCCTTCACACGGGCCTCGGTCTCGACGTCCAGCGCGCTGGTCGCTTCGTCGAGCACGAGGATCGGGGCGTTCTTGAGGATAGCGCGGGCAATGGCGATGCGCTGACGCTCGCCGCCCGAAAGCCGGTTGCCGCGTTCGCCGACCGTGGTGTCGTAGCCGGGTCAAGCGGCTTTCGATGAAATCAGTGGCGGCGGCGGCTTCGGCCGCCTTCAGGATTTCCTCGTCGGTGGCGCCCTCGCGGCCAAGCGCGATGTTTTCGCTGATTGAGCGGTTCAAGAGACCGGCATCCTGGAAGACGGTGGCGATCGAGCTACGCAGCGACTTGCGGGTCACCGTGGTCGTGTCGATGCCATCGATCATGATCTTGCCCTGTTGCGGGTCGTAGACGCGCTGCAGCAGGTTGATCAGCGTCGTCTTGCCGGCTCCGGTCGGGCCGACGATCGCGACCGTTTCCCCCGCTCCGGCGGTGAAGGAAATGTCGTGGACGCCCTGGTTGGTGTTGGCGAAGCCGAAGGAGACGTCGCGGAACTCCACCTGGCCCTTGACCGCGCCGAGATCGCGAGCGTCTGCCGGCTCGGCACGGTCTTCCACCGAATCTTCAAGAATGAAGAAATCCTCGAGCTTGGCGCGCGCTTCGAAGATCTGGGTGGCGAACTGGCGCAGCAGGTCGAGGCGGCCGATCAGCAGGTTGGCGAAACCGATGAAGGCGACGACATCGCCGACGCGGATCTGGCCCTGCTGGACGAGCATGGTACCGATGACGAGAATGACGCCCATGGAAACCGTGGATGCGGTCCGGTTCAGGGCGCCGGCAAGCGCCCACCAGTCGAGCACAGGGTACTGGGCCGCGAGCAGATCCTTGGTATAGGCCTTGAGCGCTCTGGTTTCGGCCTCGATGCGGTCGTAGCTATGCAGGACCGAGACGTTGCTGATCGAATCGCTCACATGCGAAAAGACGGTATGATAATGGCTCTCGACGGAGGCCTGCCCTTCCTTCGTCCGGTTCATGACGGTGACGCCGATGATCCAGTAGAGGATGCTGAGGACCAGAAGCACGAGGCTGAGGCGCCAATCCATCGAGATGGCGGTCGGAACAAGCAGAACGATCGCGACCGCGGTGGCGAGGTGCGTGCGCATGAATTCCAGCCACAGGCCGAACAGGCTTTCGGCGGCGCGCAGCAGGGTGTGCAGCGCATTGGACGTGCCGCGCTGATGATGCCAGGTGAGCCGGCATGGAAATGATGCGGCCGAACGCTTCGGTCAGAAGCGAGGCGCGGCGGCCATGCGCCAGGCGGTCGGCTTCACGAGCCACGAGCACATAGGCAATGGTGTTGAACACACCGAAACCGGCCCACAGCATGAGGAACTGGCGCGACCGTGCTGCCGGATGAAATCGCGTCGATAATGCGGCCGAACAGGATCGGTTCGGCGATCGTGATGACGGCCAGCACGATGTTGGCTATGACGACGGCGGTGACGCGCCATTTGTTTTTCGCCAGATATCTGAGCGCGCGTGCGTAAACCTGGAATAGCGTCAAGTGGCGCAACCTCGTTCATGAATGACCGCGCGGTGGCGGTGTTGGTGACCGCGAATGGCGGCATTCGGAAACTAACCATCGGAAACGGCAATTCCGCGACGGGAATGCCGGTTTAAATACCCTTCTGCCAGAAATGTTTCATCAAGGGCAAGGCTTCGCGAATTCCGTGTCCTCCATGATGACTGCCGACTGCGAATCCAACCAGTCAAGGGCTAGATTTCGCGGTATACCTTCAACGAATGATAACTATGCTAATCGATTATCAACGTGAAAACTTACTGAAAATTAAGGCTAAGCCTTAAGGGCGCCTCGGAAGAGCGTGCCAGGGGGAATATCTTGAATGTCCAGTTGATCCTACAACTTCTGGTGCTTGCTGGGGAAACAAAGACGGAGGCCGAGCTGACGGGGCAGCTCGAATCTCTAGTGAAGGCATATGGTTTCGATTATTATAGCCTTCTTTTTCAGCACCGGCCCGGTCAGGAGCCGCAGGGCAATCTGATCTTCGGGCGCTGGCCGGAAGGTTGGACGGAGACCTATGTGGAGCGTAAATACGCTCTCATCGATCCGACCGTAAGGATGCTGGGCATGGCGCAGCGTCCGTTTCGTTGGCGCGATGCCGTGATGGCGCTCCGAAATGATCCGCATCGCCAGCGCATGCAGCGCATGACGCAGGAAAGCACGCGCTACGGTCTGCTCGACGGTTACACATTCCCGATCCATGGCCGGAACGGTCTGCTCGGCAGCTTGACCGTCGGTGGGCGTCCGATCGAACTGTCGCATGCGGAAATGTCGCTGTTCGGCGCCCTGGCGGCGCGGATCTTCTGGCGCGTCATGGAGTTTCGCTCACAAGCGGAAGAGCTGGAGGCGGCTGCGAAGGTCGACACGCAGCTGACCCGGCGCGAGATGGAAGTCATCACCCTCCTCGCGGATGGTCTTACATCCAACGAGATCGCGAAGTCGCTGGATATTTCCAGCCATACCGTCGATTGGTACATCAACGGACTGCAGGAAAAACTCAAGGCGAAGAACCGGCAGCACGTCGTCGCTTCGGCGTTCCGTCTGGGGCTTGTCAGCTGACCTGACTAACCCGTTGAAACTCCCCAAGCATAAATTTGTCATATGCCCTCACCGGCAAATTGCGCTTGCCTGAAATACGCGATACTGCTTACATTGCAGTGCAGCATTTTTTGATGGCACCTGGGGAGGGACCGTCTTGCCAATATCCAAAATACTGGTTGCCAATCGTTCCGAAATCGCGATCCGCGTGTTCCGCGCGGCCAATGAGCTTGGGATCAAGACCGTTGCGATCTGGGCGGAGGAAGACAAGCTTTCTCTGCACCGCTTCAAGGCGGACGAGAGTTATCAGGTCGGTCGCGGACCGCATCTGTCCAAGGACATGGGGCCGATCGAGAGCTATCTGTCGATCCCGGAAGTGATCCGCGTCGCCAAGCTTTCCGGCGCCGATGCGATCCATCCCGGCTATGGTCTCCTGTCGGAAAGCCCGGAATTCGTCGAGGCCTGCAACGATGCAGGTATCATTTTCATCGGCCCCCGGCCGGATACGATGCGCCAGCTCGGCAACAAGGTTGCTGCGCGTAACCTGGCGATCTCGGTCGGCGTGCCGGTCGTGCCGGCAACGGAGCCTCTGCCGGACGATATGGCGGCGGTTGCCAAGATGGCCGAGGAAATCGGTTATCCGGTGATGCTGAAGGCATCCTGGGGCGGCGGCGGGCGCGGCATGCGCGCCATCCGTGATCCGAAGGACCTCGCCAAGGAAGTAACCGAAGCCAAGCGCGAAGCGATGGCGGCGTTCGGCAAGGACGAAGTTTATCTGGAAAAGCTCGTCGAGCGCGCCCGCCACGTGGAAAGCCAGATTCTGGGCGATACCCACGGCAATGTCGTGCATCTGTTCGAGCGTGACTGCTCCATTCAGCGGCGTAACCAGAAGGTCGTGGAGCGCGCACCGGCGCCCTACCTTTCCGAAGCGCAGCGGGCCGAACTTGCGGCCTATTCGCTGAAGATCGCCAGCGCCACCAACTATGTCGGCGCCGGTACGGTCGAGTACCTGATGGATGCCGACAGCGGCAAGTTTTACTTCATCGAGGTGAACCCGCGTATCCAGGTCGAGCATACGGTGACCGAAGTCGTCACCGGCATCGATATCGTCAAGGCGCAGATCCATATTCTCGAAGGGGCCGCGATCGGCACGCCGGAATCGGGTGTGCCGGCGCAGGCGGACATCCGCCTGAACGGTCACGCGCTGCAGTGCCGCATCACGACGGAAGATCCGGAGCATAACTTCATTCCGGATTATGGTCGTATCACCGCCTATCGTTCGGCTTCGGGTTTCGGCATCCGCCTCGATGGTGGCACGTCCTATGCCGGCGCGATCATCACCCGCTATTACGACCCGTTGCTGGTCAAGGTGACGGCCTGGGCGCCGAACCCGTCGGAAGCGATCAGCCGTATGGACCGCGCCCTGCGCGAGTTCCGTATCCGCGGCGTGGCAACGAACCTGACCTTCCTCGAAGCGATCATCGGCCACGAAAAATTCCGCAACAACACCTATACGACGCGGTTTATCGACACGACGCCGGAACTGTTCGAGCAGGTGAAGCGTGCCGACCGCGCCACCAAGCTTCTGACCTATATCGCGGACGTCACCGTCAACGGCCACCCGGAGACCAAGGGCCGGCCGGAGCCATCCGCACAGGCGGCAAAGCCCGTGCTGCCTTATATCAACGGGCCGATCCCGAACGGCACCAAGCAGCTGCTCGACCAGCTTGGTCCGAAAAAGTTCGGTGAATGGATGCGCAACGAAAAGCGCGTTCTGGTGACCGACACGACGATGCGCGACGGACACCAGTCGCTTCTTGCCACCCGCATGCGCACCTATGACATCGCGCGTGTCGCAGGCGTTTACGCACGGGCCCTGCCGAACCTGTTTTCGCTGGAATGCTGGGGCGGGGCGACTTTCGATGTCTCGATGCGCTTCCTGACCGAAGACCCATGGGAGCGCCTGGCCTCGATCCGAGAGGATGCGCCGAACCTGCTCCTGCAGATGCTGCTGCGCGGCGCCAATGGCGTCGGCTACAAGAACTATCCCGACAATGTCGTGAAGTTCTTCGTTCGCCAGGCTGCAAAGGGCGGTATCGACCTGTTCCGGGTGTTCGACTGCCTGAACTGGGTCGAGAACATGCGTGTCTCGATGGACGCGATCAACGAGGAGAACAGGCTCTGCGAAGCGGCGATCTGCTATACCGGCGATCTGCTGAACTCCGCTCGCCCGAAATACGATCTCAAATATTATACCGGCCTGGCGCAGGAATTGGAAAAGGCTGGTGCGCATATCATCGCGCTGAAGGACATGGCGGGTCTGTTGAAGCCCGCCGCGGCACGCGTATTGTTCAAGGCGCTGCGAGAGGCGACCTCGCTGCCGATCCACTTCCACACGCATGATACGTCCGGCATCTCTGCCGCGACGGTGCTGGCGGCGGTGGATGCGGGTGTCGATGTCGTCGATGCGGCGATGGATGCGCTGTCCGGCAATACATCGCAGCCTTGCCTTGGCTCGATCGTCGAAGCGCTGGCAGGCTCGGACCGCGATCCGGGCCTCGATCCGGAATGGATCCGCAAGATTTCCTTCTATTGGGAAGCGGTGCGCAACCAGTACGCCGCCTTCGAGAGCGATCTGAAAGGTCCGGCGTCGGAAGTCTACCTCCACGAAATGCCGGGTGGCCAGTTCACTAACCTCAAGGAACAGGCCCGTTCGCTCGGCCTCGACACCAAGTGGCACAAGGTCGCGCAGACCTATGCGGACGTGAACCAGATGTTCGGCGATATCGTCAAGGTGACGCCGTCCTCCAAGGTGGTTGGCGACATGGCGCTGATGATGGTCAGCCAGGAGCTGACCGTTGCGGACGTCGAGAACCCGGCAAGGGACATCGCGTTTCCGGAATCGGTCGTGTCGATGCTGAAGGGCGATCTGGGCCAGCCACCGGGCGGATGGCCGGAGGCGATCCAGAAGAAGGCGCTGAAGGGCGAAGAGCCTTACACCGCCGTTCCCGGCTCGCTGCTGCCGCCGGCCGATCTCGACGCTGAGCGCAAGGCCATCGAGGACAAGCTGGAGCGCAAGGTCGATGACTTCGAGTTCGCCTCGTATCTGATGTATCCGAAGGTGTTCACCGACTTCGCGTTTGCCGCAGATACCTATGGCCCTGTCTCTGTCCTGCCGACGCCGGCCTATTTCTACGGGCTGAAGGACGGCGAGGAGCTGTTTGCCGATATCGAGAAGGGCAAGACGCTGGTCATCGTCAACCAGGCGATGAGCCAGACGGATGCTCAGGGTCTCGTCACAGTGTTCTTCGAACTGAACGGCCAGCCGCGCCGCATCAAGGTGCCGGACCGGGCGCATGGCGCTTCGGGTTCAGCGGTGCGCCGCAAGGCGGAACCGGGCAATGCTGCCCATCTCGGCGCTCCGATGCCGGGCGTTATCTCCCGCGTGTTCGCGACGACCGGTCAGGCGGTCAAGGCCGGTGACGTGCTGCTCTCCATCGAAGCGATGAAGATGGAAACGGCGCTGCATGCGGAGAAGGACGGCACGGTGGCCGAAGTTCTCGTCAAGGCCGGCGACCAGATCGATGCGAAGGATCTGCTGATCGTTTACGGCGGCTGAGTTCAGCCGGCATCCCCGGTTCCGCCCGTTTTGCGGCGGAACCGTTCGCCGAAAATGATCAGGAGACCGGCGCTGCCGATCAGGACGGCGCCGATCGCCACGTTGGCGGCCGGCAGGTCGCCCCAGATCAGGAAGCCCAGCACGAAGGCCCAGATGAGCGCCGTATATTCGAACGGTGCCAGGATCGACACCGGCGCACGGCGCATTCCCTCGAAATAGGCAAATTGCGCCAGTCCGCCGAGCAGGCCGACGCCGAACAGCATGGCGGTCGTGGTCAGGTCGATATTGCGCCAATCGAAGATCAGCATGCCGCCCGTCAGCACGATGAAGAAGAAATTGGTCAGCATCATCTGAACCATGCTGGTTTCATGCAGCGCGGTGCGGCGCAAAAGCACGGTCGAAAAGGCCCAGAGGCAGGCGGCCTGAAGAGCGAGATAAACGGGTAGCGAGACCTTCAGCCCGATCGGGTTGCTGGCGATGATCACGCCGATAAAGCCGACGATAACGGCCGTCCAGCGGGCCGGCGTCACATGTTCCTTCAGCATCGGCCCGGCAAGCAGCATGGCGACGACAGGGGCTGCGAAATACAGTGTCGTCAGCTCGCCGAGCTGCAGCGATTTCGCGGCGGTATAATAGGAAATCCAGGCGCTGATCAGGAACAGGCTGCGGATCGCCATCGGCTTGACGATGTCGGACGTGGCTGCGCGGCGCGCCAGCCGCGGGCCGCCGATGAAGAGGCAGCAGATGCAGACCGTGACGCTGCGGAAGAAAAGAATCTGCCAGACCGTGACATGCTCGACCAGGAGCTTGATGACGGCATCATGGGTGCTGAAGATGAAATAGGAAATGGTGACCAGCAGAATGCCGAAGCCATAGGGAGTTTTCAAAGGAACACCGAACCGGAAAACCGGTCTATATGGAGACTGAAATGAATACGGATTTCGGTGCCAGAAACCGAAGTTCCGGTGCGCTGTCAATCGCATCGGGTTCCCGTTGTTCAGGTTTCCTTCAGATACAATTTGTGAAACGGGACGCGCGGTGGCTGATTGCAATTTCAATCGATTTAAATGATGGTCGCCGCAACCTGAAGGAATGATTCTATGGATAGCCGCACCGCCTCCCGCCCCTCCGAACCGCGTGCCTTCATCACCCGCGAACGGGTGGGTGTTGCGCTGCTCTTCCTGATGAACGGCTTCATGGTCGGTGCCTGGGCGCCGAAAATTCCGGAGTTCGCCAGTCGCCTCGGCGTCAGCGAAAGCGCGCTTGGCCTGATGATCTTGACCTTCGGCCTGGGCTCGATCGTGATGATGCCCGTTGCCGGCAGTCAGATTGCCCGTTTCGGCTCAAGCCAGGTGAGCAAGTTCGCGGCAGTGCTGCTGACGCCGACTTTGCTGCTTTTGACCTTTGTCGGCAGCGTCTGGACTGGCGCGGTGGCGATCTTCCTGTTCGGCGGTCTGCTGGGGGCCATGGACGTGGCGATGAATGCCAATGCTGTGTCGGTCGAAAAGCAGATGCGCCGTTCGATCATGTCCTCCTGCCATGCTTTCTGGAGCCTTGGCGGCCTGATCGGCTCGTCGACCGGCGGATTCCTGATCGATCATATCGGCGTTTCAACACACGCGATCCTCGTTACCGTAGTTGCTGCACTGATGGTCGCCGCCTGCTGGCGTCTGGTTCTGCATGACGCGCCGCATCCGGATGACGAGGCCCATGCCGCCGGCCGCCGCTTGCCGCGCTCGGCGCTGCCCTGGCTGATCGGCATCATGGCGCTGTTCTGCATGATTCCCGAAGGCGCGATCCTCGATTGGGGTGCCCTCTATATGCGCAACGAGCTTGCGGCATCGGTGACGCTATCCGGCCTCGCGTATGCGGCCTTCTCGCTGACCATGGCGGTGATGCGTTTTGCCGGCGACCTGATCCGTGACCGTTTCGGTGCGGTGAGGACGTTGCGTGTCTGCGCGGTCATCGCGATCCTCGGTCTGCTGCTGATCGGTTTTGCCGAAAATGCGCCGATGGCGATTGCCGGGTTTGCGCTGGCCGGCATCGGTATCTCCAACATTGTGCCGATCTGCTTCTCGGCGGCCGGCAACTTGCCCGGCATGGCGGCTGGCGTCGGTCTCTCGGTCGTGACCACGATGGGTTATTCGGGCATTCTGGTCGCGCCGTCCGGCATCGGCTTTATCGCCGAACATACCGGCCTTGCCGCGGTCTTCGCAGGCATATCCCTGCTGATCGTCGTGGTGCTGTTCCTGTCGTCTCTTGCAAGGCACGCGGACAACGCGCACCACTAAAAAGACGTAATACGGCTTTGATAGAGGTTGGGTCGCGTCCAAGCGAAAGTGTATGCTGCGCCCGTTGACAAGGCGCCAGCCATACGCCACCTGAAAGGCGCCGCTCACCCTTTAGGCTTTTTTTGAAGGCAACGAGAAGTCCCATGTCGTCACCCGTCGATTATGATCCGAAGCCGCGCCGCGCCACTGTTGCCGTCGATGTCGGCGGTGTCATCGTAGGAGGCGGCGCGCCCGTTGTCGTCCAGTCGATGACCAACACGGATACGGCGGATATCGATGCGACGGTGGCGCAGGTCGCCGCACTCCATCGGGCCGGTTCCGAAATCGTCCGCATCACGGTCGACCGTGACGAGAGTGCCGCCGCCGTGCCGAAGATCCGCGAGCGCCTGCTGCGTCTCGGCATGGATGTGCCGCTTATCGGCGACTTCCATTATATCGGCCATAAGCTGCTGGCCGATCATCCGGCCTGCGCCGAGGCGCTGGCGAAGTACCGCATCAATCCGGGCAATGTCGGTTTCAAGGACAAGAAGGACAAGCAGTTCGCCGATATCATCGAGATGGCGATCCGCTACGACAAGCCGGTGCGTATCGGCGTCAACTGGGGTTCGCTCGACCAGGATCTGTTGACGACGCTGATGGACCGCAACTCGGCTGAAGGCTCGCCGCTTTCCGCCCGGCAGGTCATGCACGAGGCGATCGTTCAGTCGGCGCTGATTTCCGCCGAGCTTGCCGAAAGCATCGGCCTGCCGCGCAACCGCATTATTCTATCTGCCAAGGTCAGCCAGGTTCAGGACCTGATCGCCTGCTATTCGATGCTCGCTGAACGCTCCAACCACGCGCTGCATCTCGGCCTGACCGAGGCCGGCATGGGATCGAAGGGCATCGTCGCTTCTTCGGCCGCCATGGGCTACGTGCTGCAGCACGGGATCGGCGATACGATCCGCGTCTCGCTGACACCGGAGCCGAACGGCGACCGCACCCGCGAAGTGCAGGTGGCGCAGGAGCTCTTGCAGGTCATGGGCTTCCGCCAGTTCATCCCGGTCGTCGCCGCTTGTCCCGGCTGTGGTCGCACGACCTCGACGGTCTTCCAGGAACTGGCACAGAACATCCAGAACGACATCCGCAAGAACATGCCGGTCTGGCGCGAGAAATATCCGGGCGTCGAGGCGCTCAACGTCGCCGTCATGGGCTGCATCGTCAATGGTCCGGGCGAAAGCAAGCATGCCGATATCGGCATTTCGCTGCCGGGCACGGGCGAGACCCCGTCCGCCCCCGTCTTCATCGACGGCAAGAAGGCGATGACCCTCAAGGGGCCGAACATCGCCTCCGATTTCGAGAAACTGGTGATCGACTATATCGAAGACCGTTTCGGCCAGAAGACGGCAGCAGAATAAGCGTTTCTGGCGTCTTGATAGCTGCCGCCTATCGATGCCGTCATCCTCGGGCTTGCCCCGAGGATCTGTCTACGCCCAATTCAGGTGGTGCTTGAGTTGACTGGCTTAGATGCTCGGGACAAGCCCGAGCATGACGGCGGCGAGGGCGCTATTCTCCAGATAGCCGGCTAATATCTTCTATTTTTCGCTGCCCGCATCGACCAGCGCGCCGGCGAGCAAAGTCTTCGCGGTCCAGCGAAGCACCTTTTCCCCTTCTTTCGGATCCAGATCGCAGATGTCGCGCATGACGATCATCGATTCGATACCCATGACGAGTGACAGCGCGTTGACGAGGCGCTGAAACTCGCGCGGCGGCAATTCGCTCTCGACAGGACCAAGTGCTTCCTTGAGCCATGCGATGCGCCGGCCGCCGCGGCGGTTCTGGTTTTCGCCTGTTGCCGAGCTTCCGAGCAGTGCGCGGAAGACAGCCTCGTTGTCCAGAATCATCTTGAAGACATCCGTCACCAGCTTGTCGAGCCGCTTTTCCACCTGCGCGGCATCGGCGCCTTCTGAGGCAGGTTCGACGGTAATGTTCGTTGCCACGCCATCCAGCACGGCTTCGCGGATCAGCTCGTCGGGTGTCGAGAAATACCGGTACGCTGTCGCCCGCGATATGCCGGCATGGTCGGCCACATCGGCGACCGAGGGATGCCCGCCTTTTTCTATGACGGCGCGGGCTGCGCGCAGCAATTCGGAGCGCGTCCTGCGCTTTTGGTTCACCCGTTCGAAACTTCTCTCTTGACTGTCCATCTGCACCTCATTATGAGACGTTTATCTCATTAAGAGTTCAGTGTATCACAAACTTCAGAAGGTACAAGCAATGACCTCGATTCCCTCTCCTTCGGCAGCAGGCGTCGCCTCGCCGCTCACCGTGCATTTCCTTGGCAATATCCTCACTTTCCGCGCCCGTTATTCGGACACGAAGCAGAACTTCACCGTGATCGAAGTGCTGAGCGCGCCGAATGCCGGCCCGCCGCCGCATACCCAGACCGATCAGGAAGCCTTTCTTGTGCTGGAAGGGCTCTATGAGATCATGGTCGGCAACGAGATCAAACATTGCGGACCGGGCGAGTTCGTCCATGTCGCTCCGGGCGTCATGCATGCCTTCCGCAATATCGCCGATACGCCGTCGAAATTGCTGCTGATCAACTTCCCGGGCGATCTGCACGAGGCGTTCTTCGTGGCGATCGGTGACCGTCTGCCGGCAGGTACGACGGAGTTTCCGGAAATGCTGCCGCCGGATGTGCCGAAGATCGTCGAGACGGCCGCGCGGTTCGGGATCGATATTCCCGTTCCGGCAAACGCGTGAGGACGGACCCATGTCGATCATCGCAAAACTTCTGGCTTCGCCGACATTCGGTATTTTCGCACGCGGGGTGCTGACCTTCGTCTTCTGGTCCAGCGGGCTTGCCAAGCTCTTCGACTTTCAAGGCGCGATGGCCGAGATGGAGCACTTTGGCTTGGTGCCGGCGGCGCCGATGGCGATTGCCGTGATCATCGTGCAGCTCGGCGGCGCGACACTGGTGATTTCCGGCCGCTATGTGTGGCTCGGCGCGGGTGCGCTCGGCGTCTTTACCCTGTTGACCATCCCGATTGCCCATCCATTCTGGACGGTGACGGGCGAGATGGCCTTTCTCGAAATGATGTTCGTGTTCGAGCACATTACCGTCGTGGGCGGTCTGATGGTCGTCGCGATTCTCGGTGAGCGTCTGTCGGTACGCTCGCCGGCATATGCATGATCCACCGGAGAAGGATCTTGCCGAAACGCAGATCCTTCTCACCTCGCTATTGCCGCATTTCATGGTAAATGAGGTGTCAGCACATACGACGGGGACATCGACCGACATGCTCAAGAAAATCGCAATCGTTGCGCTTTGCGCGACCTATTTGTCTGCCTGCACCACGACCGACCCCTACACGGGCGAGCAGAAGATTTCCAATACGGCCGGCGGTGCGGCGATCGGCGCGGGCCTCGGTGCTCTGGCCGGTGGTCTCACGGGCGGACGCCATGCGGGCCGCAATGCATTGATCGGCGCCGGTATCGGCGCGCTGGCCGGCGGCGGCATCGGCGCCTACATGGACAACCAGGAAGCCGAACTGCGTGCGCAGCTGCAGGGCACCGGCGTGTCCGTGACCCGCCAAGGCGACCGCATCATCCTGAACATGCCGTCCAACATCACCTTCGCGACCGACCAGGATCAGGTCATCCCGCCATTCTATCGGACGCTCGATTCGGTTGCGCTCGTGTTGAACAAGTTCAACAAGACTCTGGTGGACGTGAACGGCCACACCGACTCGACCGGCAGCCTGCAGCACAACCAGCAGCTTTCGGAACGCCGTGCCGCCTCGGTCGCGAACTACCTTGCGAGCCGCAGCGTCGACCAGCGCCGCATGTCGACCATGGGCTTTGGCCCGTCGCAGCCGGTCGCATCCAATGCAACGCCGGACGGCCGCGCACAGAACCGCCGCGTCGAAGTGGCAATTGCGCCGATCACCCAGGGCTGATCGAGACGCGAGACAAACGAAAAGCGCGCAGCCGGCTGCGCGCTTTTTTGCGTTTTAAAGGCGCCGCTCTCTCGGCGTCATTCTCGGCCTTGTGCCGAGAATCTAAGCCATCCAATGGGATGTAGAGTTCGCCGAACTGTGGTCAGATCCTCGGGACAAGCCCGAGGATGACGTCGGAGACTTAGCCGGTTAAATCCGGCTCGTCAGCAGCTTCAAACCGGCAGCGCTGTAAAACACTGCCATCGTGCCCTCGATCCAGCGACGGGCGGCCTTGTAGCCTTTCAGCGCGTGCGGGGTCGAGAAGACCACGGCATAGGTGGTGAAGATCGAGATGCTGGATGCCATGCAGATGCAGACGATCATGACGATTGCCGCAGTCGGCGCATTTTCCGGCAGGCCGAGCGAGATGATCGCCAGCCAGGCGAAGATCGCCTTCGGATTGGTCAAGTGGATCGCGTAGCCGCGCAGCCAGAGCTGGCGGGCGCTGTAGTTGGTGCGGGCATTGCCGAGCGCCACCTTGGAATCCGGCAGGCGCGCCGATTTATAGGCCTTCCAGGCGAGATAGATCAGGTAGAGCCCGCCGAGCACTTTCAGGATTTCCAGCGCGATCGCGTAGTTGCGCAGGAGCGCGGCGAGGCCGAGAGCTGCGGCGCAGGCCCAGGTGGCAGAGCCGCTGGCAATGCCGAGCGCAGTGATCAAGCCGGCACGGCGGCCTTGGGAGATGGAGGCGCCGATGATCGCGAAATTGGCCGGGCCGGGGCTTGCGACGTTGATGATATAGGCAACGTAAGCCGGCCACATATAGGGCAGGTAACTCATGAGATCGGGCGACATGCTCACTCCCGGAGGCGTCAGTTTTCCCGGCTGGCGATGAAGCGTGCCGTTTCCTGAAGAATAAGCGCCTTTTCTCCGTATGGCGCAAGCAGGCCCACGGCCTCGGCCGTCAACTCGTCGAGCTTTTTCTCGGCCCAGTCCATGCCATGCAGCGCGACCAGCGTGCCCTTGCCGCGAGCGGCGTCCTTGCCGGTTGCCTTGCCCATGGTCTTGGCATCGGAGGTGAGGTCGAGCACGTCGTCGGCGAGCTGGAAGGCGAGGCCGATCTTCTGGCCGAAGAGGCGAAGGCGTCTGCGGTCGTCGATATCGGAACCGGCAACGATCGCACCGGCCTCGCAGGCGAAGCGCAGCAGCGCGCCGGTCTTCATCGCCTGCAATGTCATGATTCCGGCTTCGCCCGGCGGGGATTTTTCTGCCGCGAGGTCGAGCGCCTGGCCACCCGCCATGCCGCCGGTGCCGGCGGCGCGGGCGAGCGCCAGGACCAGTTCCGTCTTCTGCCGGTCGGCAAGTTCGGTTTCCGGCGCGGCGATGATGTCGAAGGCGTAGGTCAGCAGGCTGTCGCCGGCGAGGATGGCGATTGCCTCGTCGAAAGCCTTGTGGACGGTCGGCAGGCCGCGTCGCAGGTCGTCGTCGTCCATGGCCGGCAGGTCGTCATGGATCAGCGAATAACAGTGCAGGCATTCGAGCGCCACACCGACCCGTAGAGCCGCCTCAGGCGCGCCGCCAAGCAGGGCGGCACTCTCCCGCACCAGGAAGGGCCGCAGGCGCTTGCCGCCGTTCAGCGCGCCGTGGCGCATGGCGGCCATCAGGTTCGCCGGGCGGATGATTTCGTCGGTGAGGGCGGCATCCGATAGGAGAATCCGGAGCAGCGCTTCCACGTCGGCGGCGCTCTGCTTCAAGCTGATCTCGAATGCGGTCTTCAGGTCGGTCATGGCCCGCTGTTTGGCATGCCGCCGTTTGGCTGGCAACGGCGATTTACCAGTACACGGGAAGTTTTGGGTGTCAGACTCGCCTTGGCCGCGATCAGCGTTTATGAAGCTTCAAACAGGGGATGAACGGCATATTGGACATCACACCCGAGCAACATGCCCCCGAACACCACATCCAGGAGGAACCCGTGAGGGCCGGATGGCGCAACCGTCTGCTTTCTCGCGGCTTTATACGGCGGATCGTGTTGATCGTGATCGCCATCCTGGTGCTGCCGTATCTCCTCGTCTTCGTCTACGCGCTGCCTTTCACGCGGCCGGTTTCGACCCTGATGTTGTCCGAGCTATTGCTGTTTCGCGGCTATGACCGGCGCTGGGTCAGCCTTGACGATATCTCGCCCAATCTGGTGCGATCGGTGATGATGTCCGAGGACGGCCAGTTCTGTTTCCACGGTGGCGTGGACTGGAACCAGATGCGCGGCGTCGTGGAGGACGCGCTGGACGGCGAGGCAACGCGTGGCGCGAGCACCATTCCCATGCAGACGGCCAAGAACCTGTTTCTGTGGAACGGCCGCTCCTTCATTCGCAAGGGATTGGAACTGCCGCTGGCGCTCGGCGCAGACTTCGTATGGTCGAAGCGGCGGATGATGGAGATCTATCTCAACGTCGCCGAATGGGGGCCGGGCATCTACGGCGCCGAGGCGGCTGCCCAACATCACTTCAAGATCCCGGCGTCGAAGCTCAGCGCCCGGCAGGCGGCGCTTCTGGCCGTTGCCTTGCCCAATCCGATCACCCGCGTCGCCAGCAAGCCAGGCCGGGGCATGCAGCGGCTGGCGGGCGTCGTGGAGCGGCGGGCACGGGGCTCCGGCGACTACATCAAATGCATTTATGGCTAGCTTCTCGCGATTTCATTGGTCGCGATCCGCCGTGCTGGTTATAGGCTCGGGAAACCAACCGGAGAGCCGCTCATGGAAAAGCCTAATAGCGATAAGCTTACCCTCTATATCGGTAACAAGAACTATTCCTCCTGGTCCCTTCGCCCTTGGATCGCCATGACGGCGGCCGGCGTTCCCTTCGAGGAAGTGCTGATCCCGTTCGATTTCCCGGCGGGCAATCCAAAGTTCAAGCCGATCTCTCCGACCGGCAAGGTGCCGGTCCTGCATCACGGTGATATCCGCGTGTGGGAATCCTTGGCGATCATCGAATACGTGGCCGAACTGTTTCCGGAAAAGGGCATCTGGCCGAAGCCCGCGGCCGACCGCGCCGTGGCGCGTGCCATCTCGATGGAGATGATTTCCGGCTTCCGGGCGTTGCGCAATGCCTGCCCGATGAACATTCGCCGCCCAAAGGCCAAGAGCGCGCTGCCAGAGGACGTGGCGGCCGATATAGCCCGGATTTCGACGATCTGGAAGGAGTTGTGCCGGAAATCCGGCGGGCCGTTCCTGTTCGGCGCGTTTTCGGGAGCCGATGCGATGTTCGCGCCGGTGGTCAACCGTTTCGACGTCTACGACCTCGTGACAGACCCGGAGGTGCTGGATTACATGGCCGCGATGAAGTCGCAGCCGGCCTGGGTCGCGTGGCAGGAAGCAGCTCTTCTCGAGACGTGGGTCGTGGCGGAAGACGAGGCTTGAAACGGCTTTGGCGCGTCCCAGTCGCAAATTTGTAAAAAATCCCGGCAGGGACTGGTCAAAGCCCTATAGGGCATGTATAAGCCCGGCAAATTTCCGAGATCGAGACGTGATGAATTCGGCCTCAGTTCCGGCCGGAGATCATGTTTTGCACGAAGTGGAGTAACGTAAATGGCTGTACCTAAGAGAAAAACGAGCCCGTCGAAGCGCGGTATGCGCCGCTCCGCTGACGCGCTCAAGGCTTCGACCTACGTTGAAGACAAGAATTCCGGCGAACTTCGCCGTCCGCACCACATCGACCTGAAGACCGGCATGTACCGTGGTCGCCAGGTTCTGACCCCGAAGGAAAGCGCATAAGCGTTTTCCTGAAAAGGTTTGCATGAAGGCCGCCGTTTTCGGCGGCTTTTTTGTTTCTGTTATCCCTTGCGGAATAAGCGCACAGGCATCACAGTCCGGCCGAACATTGTTTGTCTGACGCAATTCCGGACGCAAAGCCGCTGCGCATTTTGCTGGAGTTGCTCTTGGTCCGGAGCCGCTCATGCTCGTTGCCTTGCCGCTGATGATCATCCCGCTGATCCTCTACAACATCGCCATGCTGGGCATGATGGGCGGGAGCGGTGTTACATCGCTGTCGACGGTCGTCACCTCGCTGCAGATGCTTTCAGGCGCGGACTGGACCATGTCGCTCGGCGACGTACTGATCGTTTTCGGACTGGTGTTTCTGTTCGTGGAAATACTGAAGGCGAGCCGCAACGGGCGTGCATCGCTGATCAACCATATGCTGTCGCTGCTGGTGTTCATCGCCTATCTGGTGGAGTTCCTGCTGGTCAGGAATGCGGCGACGCAAATCTTCTTCATCCTGATGACGATCACATTCATCGACGTCATCGGAGGTTTTGCCGTCGCGATCCGCACTGCGGGCCGCGACGTCTCTATCGGGCTGTAAACAGCGCTTTTGCTTAGAGGTTGTCGAGACGGCTCTGCAGGTTGCGGAGCTGTTCCTTCAGTTCGTCGATATCCTTGGAATCGCTCTTCTTCGCGGTCGGTTGCTGCGGCTGCGCGGTGAAGGGCGAAAACATCTGCACGGCCTGGCGGAACATCTCCGTGTTGCGGCGCACCTGCTCTTCCATCATCTGCATCGGAACCTGGAGGTTCTTGGCCATCGGCGTGTCGCCGAGCGCACGCGTCATCTGTTCGCGCATCTGGGACTGCTGGTCGCCGAATGTCTTCATGGAATGTTCGAGGAAGGTCGGCACCACCATCTGCATCTGGTCGCCGTAATAGGAAATCAGCTGGCGCAGGAAGGAAATCGGAAGCAGCGTGTTGCCGGTCTTCGATTCCTGCTCGAAAATGATCTGGGTGAGGACCGAGTGGGTAATATCTTCGCCGGTCTTGGCGTCCTGAACGACGAATTCCTCGCCCTTCTTCACCATCTTCGCCAGATCTTCCAGGGTCACGTAAGTGCTCGTGCCCGTGTTGTAGAGGCGCCTGTTGGCATATTTCTTGATTATAATTTCGCCTTCGGTCTTAGCCATGATTGCCTCCTGCTCCCGTCAATATGGTTTGATTATAAGCGAATTGCATGCTTCTCCCGGTTGGGAATGTAAGCCTAAATCCGCAAGAGTTACAATCGAATTGTGCGGCGCGGCGATACACTTGTTGCGCAGCAAACCCGCAGCAAACGGGGCGGAGTCGTGCGATGCAGCAAAAGCCTTCTCCACAGGTTTGACACCGCGCCAAAGCTTTGCCAGTCTCGCCCCAATAACCGAACAAGAGGAAACGTCCAATGACCAATCCATCGATCGTGATCGCCTCCGCCGCCCGCACGGCTGTCGGCTCGTTCAACGGTGCCTTTGCCAACGTGCCGGCGCATGAGCTGGGTGCCGCGGCGATCAAGGGCGCGTTGTCTCGCGCCGGCGTCGATGCGGCCGAAGTGGACGAGGTCATCCTCGGCCAGGTGCTGCCGGCCGGCGAAGGCCAGAACCCGGCTCGCCAGGCGGCCATGAAGGCCGGCGTGCCGAAGGAAGCGACCGGCTGGGGCGTCAACCAGCTCTGCGGCTCGGGTCTTCGCGCCGTGGCACTCGGTATGCAACAGATTGCGCTGGGCGATGCCAAGATCATCGTCGCCGGCGGTCAGGAATCCATGTCCATGGCGCCGCACTGCGCACATCTGCGCGGTGGCGTGAAGATGGGCGACTTCAAGATGATCGACACGATGATCAAGGACGGCCTGACGGACGCCTTCTATGGCTACCACATGGGCATCACGGCCGAGAACATTGCCCGCCAGTGGCAGCTCTCCCGAGACGAGCAGGACCAGTTCGCCGTTGCCTCGCAGAACAAGGCGGAAGCCGCTCAGGTCGCCGGTCGCTTCAAGGACGAGATCATTCCGTATCTCATCCAGACCCGGAAGGGCGACGTGACCGTCGAGAACGACGAATATATCCGCGCCGGTGCAACGATCGATGCGATGACCAAGCTGCGTCCGGCCTTCGACAAGGAAGGCACCGTGACCGCCGGCAACGCCTCCGGCCTCAACGATGGCGCTGCCGCCGCCGTGCTGATGACGGAAGCGGAAGCTGGCCGTCGCGGCATCACGCCATTGGTTCGTATTGTGTCCTGGGCAACCGCTGGCGTCGACCCGTCGATCATGGGCACCGGCCCGATCCCGGCTTCCCGCAAGGCTCTTGAAAAGGCCGGCTGGAAAATCGGCGACCTTGATCTCGTCGAGGCCAACGAGGCTTTTGCCGCGCAGTCGTGCGCAGTCGTCAAGGATCTCGGTCTCGACCCTTCGATCGTCAACGTCAATGGCGGCGCAATCGCCATCGGCCATCCGATCGGTGCTTCCGGCGCCCGCATCCTCAACACTCTGGTGTTCGAGATGAAGCGCCGCGGTGCCAAGAAGGGCCTCGCCACCCTTTGCATCGGCGGCGGCATGGGCGTCGCCATGTGCCTGGAGGCTATTTAAGCCTTTAATTGATTGTGGATAATCCCGCTGGCGTTGCAAAACGACGCCGCGGGACTATCTCCCTGACGAAAGCCTGTCAAAATCAGTAAGTATCCGATCACGTAGAAGGATCGGAACCGTACGAGAAGGGGAAGACTAGCATGAGCAGGGTTGCGTTGGTTTCGGGAGGAACCCGGGGTATCGGTGCCGCTATCTCGTTCGCTTTGAAGGCCGCGGGCTATCGCGTCGCGGCAAATTTTGCAGGAAACGAGGAGAAGGCGAAGGCTTTCCATGACGAGACCGGCATTCCGGTTTTCAAATGGGACGTCTCCAGCTATCAGGCCTGCGCCGAGGGCATTGCCAAGGTGGAAGCCGAGCTTGGGCCGATCGAAGTCCTCGTCAACAATGCCGGCATTACGCGTGACGGCATGTTCCACAAGATGACTCCGGAACAGTGGAACGAGGTGATCGGCACCAACCTGACCGGTCTCTTCAACATGACGCATCCGGTCTGGACCGGCATGCGTGACCGCAATTTCGGCCGCATCATCTCCATCTCCTCCATCAATGGCCAGAAGGGCCAGATGGGGCAGGTGAATTATTCTGCCGCCAAGGCCGGCGATCTCGGATTCACCAAGGCACTCGCGCAGGAAGGTGCTGCCAAGGGCATTACCGTCAACGCGATCTGCCCCGGTTACATCGCCACGGAAATGGTAAAGGCAGTGCCGGAAAAGGTGCTGAACGAGCGCATCATCCCGCAGATCCCGGTCGGCCGCCTGGGTGAGCCGGAAGAGATCGCCCGTTGCGTCGTGTTCCTTGCTTCCGACGAGGCCGGGTTTATCACCGGATCGACGCTGACTGCCAATGGCGGTCAGTACATGGCGGGCTGATCAGCAACATTAACCTTTGGATGCCCTTGGCCGCACAAGATGCGCCGAGGGCATCGAGTTATATGGTTAATGCTCTGTTATTCCACGATATATTGCGGTGAACGAAACGGGAAAGCACGCATGTCGCCGATTCGTCAGCGATTCGTTCCGTGTTTGGTCGAGACGTTAGCGGCGGGGCGTCTTTGTTGAATTTCGGCCGCGGTTTCACGACAGTAAAGGCAAAGAAAAACCGGCGCCGATGACCCGGCGCCGGTTCTGAGGATTTCTCCCGCTCGGTTGCGTTAGCGGCAACGAGCTTCGTAAGTGCGGCCGTAGCGGTCGCGATAGATGCAGTAGCCGCGTCGTTCCGACGAATGACCGATCGCGGCGCCAACGAGACCGCCGGCAACTGCGCCGACTGCTGCGCCACCCCAGCTGTTGGTCACTGCGCCGCCGATAACGGCGCCGGTGCCGGCACCGATGGCAGTGCCCTTTTCGGTCGCGGTGCAGGATGCAAGCGCGCCGACGATGCAGCCTACGAGTACAATCTTCTTCATGTCACTTTCCCTTCCCTGGTTACAAACGGCCGCGCCGCACTTAAATCCTGCCCATCAGCAGCAGAATTATGATGATCAGGACCACAAGGCCCAGACCTCCTGAAGGGCCATAGCCCCAACTACGGCTATAACCCCAATTCGGCAGTGCTCCAAGGAGTAGCAGAATAAGGACGATGAGCAACACAGTTCCGAGCATGATTTTCCAACTCCGCCTTGCAATCCCACCCCGACGAGGCAGGTATTGATTTGGCGGGAAAACGTAGCTTCGCGTCTTTTGTTCCCAAGGCTTGCACACGGTTGCTCTCACGTGTGGTTAAAAAGCGTTAGCTAGTGTTAACAGGGCACTGTGATTCTGTGCCCGCGCGCCGAAATGGATCGATTTTCTTGCGGTCGAAAGGGCGTGCCACCTACCACATCTTGTGAGAACGGAAGGCGAATATCGCGATGTCGGCGATTCGTCATTGATTCGTTCCGTGTTTGGCCTGAACGTTAATCGCCGAGGAAAAGAGCGATGGGCGAGCCTTGTTTGGTGGGTAAAAGATTAACCATATCAATGCATTGACTCTTCCGATTCTTTCTGAATTTCGCGGTCTGGCGTGGGTCCGTTCGTGTTTTGCACAAAAACCGAGGGTGGATTCAGGATGTCGTGTGACTCAGGCGAGTCGCATCAATATGTAGCCGTGAACAAAGGCTGAATCAGATTGAGTCTTCGATTCGTCTCCGATTCGTTCGCGTCTGTTCTTTGGAGGCCTTGCTAATCAGGGTTTCAACCGGAAAACTGGTGTTTGCGAATGCCCGTAAGCATCTTCAGGCTTGCGTTTGGGCGCCGGGATCGCCATGTGTTGCGTGGCTTGAGATCCCGGGAGGCGGGTTCGAAAGCCTCCTTATGATGCGCGGAATTTGACTTTGAACTTCCAGCCCATGTTGCTCAGCGGGCGCGGCGTCATCGCCGTTCTCGGACCTACCAATACCGGCAAGACCCATTACGCGATCGAGCGCATGGTGGCGCACGGCAATGGGCTGATCGGTTTGCCGCTCAGGCTGCTGGCGCGTGAGGTTTACACGCGTCTCGTCGAAAAGGTCGGCGTTTCGCATGTGGCTTTGGTAACGGGCGAGGAAAAGATCACGCCGCCCAATGCGCGCTTTTCCGTCTGCACCGTCGAGGCCATGCCGCGCGAGACGCGCGCGTCCTTCGTCGCGATCGATGAAGTGCAGCTGGCGGGCGATCTCGAGCGCGGCCATATTTTTACCGACCGCATCCTCCATCTGCGCGGCCGTGAGGAGACGCTTCTCCTGGGCGCCGGAACGATGCGGCCGATCCTCGAAAAGCTGTTGCCCGGGATAACGGTAATCGAGCGGCCGCGCCTCTCGCAGCTGTTTTATGCCGGCCAGAAGAAGATCACGCGCCTGCCGCAACGTTCGGCCATCGTCGCCTTTTCGGCGGAAGAAGTTTACGCGATCGCGGAACTCATCCGCCGCCAGCGCGGTGGGGCGGCCGTCGTGCTCGGGGCGCTCAGCCCGCGGACGCGCAATGCTCAGGTCGGTCTGTATCAGGAAGGTGACGTCGAATATCTGGTCGCCACCGATGCGATCGGCATGGGTCTGAACCTCGACGTCGATCACGTCGCCTTTGCGCAGGACCGGAAATTCGACGGCTATCAGTTTCGCAATCTCAATCCCGGCGAGCTTGGACAGATTGCCGGTCGCGCCGGCCGGCATGTGCGGGACGGGACGTTCGGCGTTACCGGCCAGGTCGATCCGTTCGATCCGGAACTGGTGGAGCGAATCGAAGGTCATCACTTCGATCCCGTCAAAGTGCTGCAATGGCGCTCGAAAAATCTCGATTTTTCGTCGCTGAGATCATTGCGCGAAAGTCTCGATACTCCGCCGGCCATTGCGGGCCTCGCCCGCGCGCTGCCGGCCACGGATAGCCAGGCTTTCGACTATCTTTCGCGCTACCCGGAAATCAAGGATGCCGCCACGACACCCGAGCGTGTCGAAAAATTATGGGAGGCTTGTGCGCTTCCCGACTATCGCCGTATTACGCCGGCGCAGCACGCGGACCTCATTTCGACTCTTTTTTCCGATCTTGTGCGGTTCGGGACGGTGAACGAAGATTTCATGGCAGAACAGGTTCGCCGTGCCGACCGGACCGATGGCGAAATCGATACGCTATCGGCCCGTATCGCGCAGATTCGAACCTGGACCTATGTCTCTAACCGCCCCGGCTGGCTTGCCGATCCGACACACTGGCAGGAAAAGACGCGGGAAATAGAGGATAGGTTGTCGGACGCGCTACATGAAAGGTTGACGAAACGCTTTGTTGATCGCAGGACATCTGTGCTCATGAAGCGCCTGAGAGAGAATGCGATGCTGGAAGCTGAAATCAGTGTAAATGGCGATGTCTTCGTAGAAGGACATCACGTCGGGCAATTGGCCGGTTTCCGGTTCACGCCTGTCGCGGGAACGGAGGGGCCCGATGCCAAGGCCGTGCAGACGGCTGCGCAGAAGGCGCTGGGGCTGGAATTCGAGGCGCGCGCCGCGCGTCTCTATGCATCCGGCAATAGCGATCTGGCCGTGGGGTCGGATGGATTCGTACGCTGGCTCGGCGAGCCTGTCGGCCGCCTTTCGGCGAGTGACCACATCATGCGGCCGCGCGTCATCCTGCTCTCCGACGAGCAGTTGACGGGCAATGCCCGCGAGCATGTGCTTGCCCGCATCGAACGCTTTGTGAACCATCATATTGCCACCGTGCTGAAGCCGCTCGACGATCTGTCGCGTGCGGAAGACCTGCAGGGTCTTGCAAAGGGGCTGGCGTTCCAGCTCGTTGAAAATCTCGGCGTGCTTTTCCGTCGCGACGTTGCCGATGACGTCAAGACGCTCGATCAAGATGCGCGCGCCTCGATGCGCCGCTATGGCATCCGCTTCGGTGCCTACCACGTCTTCATGCCGCTGCTTCTGAAGCCGGCTCCGGCCGAACTCATCACGCTTCTCTGGGCGCTGAAGAACGACGGTCTCGACAAGCCCGGTTATGGCGATCTCATTCCGGCACTTGCTGCCGGCCGGACGTCGGTCATCGCCGATCCGAGCTTCGAACGGATGTTCTACAAGCTCGCAGGCTTCCGTTTCCTCGGCAAGCGCGCGGTGCGTATCGACATCCTCGAGCGCCTGGCAGATCTCATTCGTCCGCTGTTGCAGTGGAAGCCGGGTTCTGCATCGCGTCCGGAAGGCGCTTACGATGGCCGCCGCTTCACGACGACCACCGCCATGCTTTCGATCCTCGGCGCAACGCCGGACGATATGGAAGAGATCCTCAAGGGTCTCGGCTATCGCGCCGACAGCGTGAAGGCGGAGGAGGCGCAAGCCTTCCTCGGAAACCAGGACGTGAGTGCTGCCGGAGCTGCCGCTGCCGCTGCGCCGATTGCTGAAGTTTCGGAAGCTACGGATGCGGATGACGCCGATGCAAGCGGCGTGACGGAAACGTCTTCGGATGCGGACGCTGCGGAAACCGTTGCCGTTTCGACCGAAGAGGCTCCGGTTGCTGCCGCCGTCGCGGAAGAGGCGCCGGTTTCCGAGACGGCAGAGGCTGCAAAGCCCGCCGAGATCGAAGAGCCGAAGCCGGTTCTGCTCTGGCGTCCGGGTGGCGGTCGCGAGAACAACCAGCGCGGCGGCCGTCCGCAGCATGGTGATCGCCGTGGAAACGGTGGCCAGCAGCGTAACGCAGGCGGCGAAGGCGCCCCGCAGGGTCGTCGCGACGAGCGTCGGGATGGCGAGCGCCGCGAAGGTGATCGTCGGGATGCCCGTCCGAGCGGAAACCGCGATCAGGAACGCCGCGACGGCGGTCGTCCGAACCGGGACAACAATCGCCGGCCGGACAACAACAATCGTGGTGATCGCCCGAACCGCGGGGAGCGCCCGGAGGGTGGTCCGCGCCCTGACCGCAACGATCGCGGCAAAGGGCCGCAGCCGGCTCGTTTCGAGGCCAAGCCGCCACGCAAGGAAAAGCCGATCGATCCGGATTCGCCTTTTGCAAAGCTCGCTGCCCTGAAGGAGCAGATGAAGAAGTAAGGCCATGACGAGGAAAGAGCCACAGGAAATGTCGAGCTCTGGTTCGCGCCAGCGCATCGACAAGTGGCTCTTTTTCACCCGCATGGCGAAATCCAGGTCCGTCGCCCAGGACCTCATCCGGTCAAACCATGTTCGGGTGAATGGCGAGCGTGTTTCCCAGCCAAGCGTCCAGGTGAAGACAGGCGATCGCGTGGAGCTGACGCTCGAGCGCCGCGACGTCGTGCTGATCGTCAAGGCCGGCGGTGAAAGGCGAGGGCCTTTCGAAGAGGCGCGGCTGCTTTACGAGGACCTGAGTCCGCCGCCCGCGGAGCGCGTGAAGTTCACACCCTTCGAGCAGGCACAGCGGGCACCCGGGGCCGGACGGCCTACCAAGAAGGAGCGACGGGAAACCGATCGGTTGTTTCCGGACGCGGACAGCGATTAGATTAGAAAAATCACCCGCCAAGCTTCGGTTTTCGGCATGCTTTGTCCTTGCTAAGCAGGGCTAAAGGCATTACCTCACACTCGAAAAGCCGGAATGCCTGCCTCCTGTCCTCTTTGCGGTTAGGATTTCACCTTTCCCGGCTTTTTGGTGTGCCGGTACTCTTCCTGTCGCCGGTATGCTACTGATCCAAGATATCGCTGGGGTGCCGCATGACGTATGTCGTGACCGACAATTGTATCCGTTGCAAATATACCGACTGTGTCGAGGTTTGCCCGGTCGATTGTTTCTATGAGGGAGAAAACTTCCTCGTCATTCATCCGGATGAATGCATCGACTGCGGCGTCTGCGAACCGGAATGTCCCGCCGAAGCGATCAAGCCGGATACCGAGCCGGGTCTCGACAAGTGGCTCAAGGTGAACGCCGAATTCGCCCAGATCTGGCCGAACATCACCGTCAAGCGCGACGCGATGGCGGAGGCCAAGGAAATGGACGGCGTCGAAAACAAGTACGAACAGTACTTTTCCGCTGAGCCCGGCAAGGGCGACTGAGACAGGTTTGAACATGCTCAAAAGGGCATGGAGGCCCGGCAAAAAGGTATGGCTCGGTAAGTTGCCCGAATCACTCTGCCTTTTTGTTGAGCATGAGGCCTATGTTGCCGTTTGTGCGCATGCAAAAGCAAATTATTGATTTCCGCACTTTTTTGTGGTAGACAATAAGAACTGTTCCACAAGGCGGCACTCGCGTGCCCAAAAAACATCACGAAAGCAACAGATCACCCAAAACGCGGTTTCCGTGACATTGCAACGCTGGAATGTTGTCGGTCGCAGATCGCGAAGAGGTTTGTTTGCGCGCGTTGGTCGGACCAGTATGGAGTGACCCGACGGTTTCCCCCGTCTCATCCGGGCCTGACAGACCCGGTTCCCCCGACCCGGCAACGGGTGAGTAACAGGGAGTTTGTAGAACGAATGACGACGACCCAGCAGAAGAAGACTTCTCCCGCACGCCAGGGCTTCAAGACCGGCGAAGCGATTGTTTATCCCGCTCATGGCGTCGGCACAATCACTGCTATCGAAGAGCAGGAAGTTGCCGGCATGAAGCTTGAGCTTTTCGTAATCGATTTCGAAAAAGACAAG
This sequence comes from Neorhizobium sp., assembly GCA_965227625.1. Classification (GTDB taxonomy): domain Bacteria; phylum Pseudomonadota; class Alphaproteobacteria; order Rhizobiales; family Rhizobiaceae; genus Neorhizobium. The sequence continues at coordinate 31,580 of CBDDGK010000006.1, forward strand.
ATGCGCCTCAAGGTGCCGGTTGCCAAGGCTGTCAGCATCGGTATGCGCAAGCTGTCCGAGACGGATTTTGTCGAACGCGCCCTCAAGGTTGTTCAGGGCAAGGCTCGCGTGAAGCGCACCATGTGGTCGCGCCGCGCCCAGGAATATGATGCCAAGATCAATTCCGGCGACCTGATTTCGATCGCCGAGGTAGTTCGTGATCTTTATCGCGCTGAAAATCAGCCGGAACAGTCTTATTCCGAGCGCCAGCTTTATGAAGCTGCCCTCGACCGTATGGCCCGTGAAATCGCTGCCGTGAACAAGATGTCCGAAACGGAAGCTGTTCGCCTCGTCGAAGTCAATCTTGCCAAGGGTCCCAAGCGCGGCAAGACTCTCGAGGAGGACGATGCTCCGGAAGAGGAAGCGGCATAACACCGTCTTTCGAGACTTATGCAAAAAACCCGGCCGTCGCGCCGGGTTTTTTTATGGGAACTTTTTGCGATCTGCCGCGTTAACCCGCCGGAACGGCGAACTGATGCTGCATCTTTTCGCCTCCGGGACAAGCAAAGCGGGGCGCCCTATTCGGTCTACTGGCCGGTGTCAGCCTCCCGCGTAACTCAAGAGGGGAGCAAGGGCAAAAGGTCTTCCAAACATCATCTTCCGTTCGTGACAAATGCACGGTGTTGAGTTTGTGCCCTGTTGTTCTTGTCGGATCAGCCCGTTCACGGAGAACACGATGACAGCCATGTCCGCAGACCGCACCATGATCAAGATCGCAATGTCCGCTCCGTATCTCGCCCGCGAAGAGGAGCGCGATCTGGCGGTCCGCTGGAAGGACGATCAGGACCAGGATGCCCGCAACCAGATCGCCCTTGCGCATATGCGTCTCGTGATCGCCATGGCCTCGAAGTTCCGGGGGTTCGGCTTGCCTATGAGCGACCTCGTACAAGAAGGCTATGTAGGGCTGCTGGAGGCGGCGGCAAGGTTCGAGCCTGCTCGCGATGTCCGTTTTTCCACCTATGCCAGCTGGTGGATCCGTGCGTCGATGCAGGATTATATCCTTCGCAACTGGTCGATCGTGCGCGGCGGCACCAGTTCCGCCCAGAAGGCGCTGTTCTTCAATCTTCGCCGCCTGCGCGCCAAACTCGCCCGCGGCGATTCCAACCTGACCGCTCGCGCTATCCATGAAGAGATCGCCGTCGCACTCGGCGTCAGCGTTGCGGATGTTCAGACAATGGATGCCCGTCTTTCCGGCAATGATGCGTCGCTGCAGGCACCTTCCATAGCCGGCGATGCAGATAGCGGCGAGCGACTCGACATGCTCGCCAGCGCCGAGCCGCTGCCGGACGAGCAGGTTTCCGGGATGATCGACGGCGAACGCCGTCTGAAATGGCTTCAGGGCGCGCTGACCAAGCTCAACGACCGGGAAAAGAAAATCATCCGCGCCCGTCGGCTGACCGACGATGGGGCGACCCTTGAGGCGCTCGGCGCCGAACTCGGCATTTCCAAGGAACGTGTCCGCCAGATCGAGAGCCGCGCGATCGAGAAGCTAAAGTCCGCCTTGGTTACGGCAAATCCGCAGATGGCGATGGTCAACTGACGCAGGAATATTTCCGAGCGCCCCACGGGGTGCTCGGATAGCGGCCTCGATTATTCCGCGATGATCTTTACTCTCTGGCCGGGCGACAAGGTCGCGCCGGCTGGCAGTGCGTTGATCAGCTTGAAGAGATCAAGCTTGCGATCCGTGCCCATCATGCGGGCAGAGAGCGAAGCAATCGTATCGTCCTTGGTGACCGTGACGATCCGCACCCGCAGTGGCTTCAAGGATGCGATTTCCTGCTGCGTCATGCGGCGGAAGCTGGTGCGCAGCGTATTGGCCGTCGTTTCCAGGGATGCGCTGCCCTTCGGCACGGCCGTCAGAAAACGAAAGATCTGGTTTTCCACCCGAATGACGGTGACGTCGAAATCCCAGCGCTCGGCCGAGGCCCGGGCGGTCGCGGCGGGCAGGCCGTTGATCTGCGTTTCACGTACCGTGTCCGGCTGAAGACCGGCCACCCAGCCGCTTGTCAGGTAATTGCTGAGATTGTTGTTGTCGCCGGCCGCAACGCCGTCGAAACGGATCGCCGTTTCGTTGGGGCCGGTGGCCAGCACCGCCTCGACCTTGTTGTCGATGCGAAAATCTTCCGGTACGTCGAAACGGATGCCGAGGCCGCCATGCATGAAGGTCTGGCCGCGGACATAACCTTCCTGCGGGCTGTCGCCGTAAAGCAGGCCATCGATGCCGGCGAGGAAATATTCGCGCCCCTTGTCGCCGACCTGACCTTCCTGTCCGAAGTTGCGCGCATGGCGGCGGGCGAGATCGACGCGCTGGGCCGAGTTCGGATGGCTGGAAAGGAAGTCGAGGCTCTGGTCGTTGTCCGGATCGACCGCAGAATAACGGGCGTAGGCGGCCATGGAATCCAGGAAGCGCGCGGCGGCGTAGGGGTCATAACCCGCTTCACCGAGCATGCGCACGCCGATTACGTCTGCCTGCAGTTCCTGCTGGCGGGAGAAAGCGGCGAGCCGCAGCTTGCCGCGGGCGAGCGCCTGCTTGCCCGCGAGATCGCTGGATAGGACTTCGGCCACGACGCGGCTGGCAATGACCTCAGCTTCTTCGCGGCGCTGGCGCTCGATGCCGTGGTTGGCGGTGACGTGGCCCATTTCGTGCGAAAGGACGGCCGCGACTTCCGAGGCGTCGTTGGCAAGCGCCAGCAGGCCACGGGTAACGTAAAGATAGCCGCCCGGCAGTGCGAAGGCGTTGATAGCAGGCGAATTCAGAATGGTGATGCGGAAAGACTGGTTCGGGTTTTCCGAAACAGCGGTCAGCGCGCCGGCGATGCGGGCAACAAGGCGTTCCGTCTTTGCGTCGCGATATTCCCCGCCATAGCTTGCCACGATGCGCGGATGTTCGCGCGCGCCCATCTGCGCACGCGGATCGTTCTTCTGCACCTCGTCGACGATCTGGGGAGAGTCCGACGGAGCGACATTCGGCGTATAGGCCTGATCGAAGACCGACTGGCAGCCGGCCAGGATCACGCTGCTGACGAGCAGCGCGCCAAGCGCCTTGATGCCCGGCAACGAGTGGGCAAGCCCAAAGACCGGGATCGCCTTTTCGCGTCTGATCGTCCTCGTATTCCGCACCATCAATTCCAAGGTCCACCGTCCGGCTCTGGAGAGGAGTTTCCAACCCAAGCCGGTTGCATCCATGTTTCGCTTAGCGATTTTCGCGCCGCATGCACAGATAGTCTAACCGAAATATGTCTCACCGGCACGTTTGCAAAGAAAATCCCCGCTGCAATTTGCCGATGCCATTGCGGAAAGTCCAAATTGTGGCAGTGCGCATAACGCTGCCGTGACGCATGTATCAGGATGTGACGCGGAAATAGTGACTTGCAAAAAAGAAGTAACTCAGGCAGAAAGGCGCGTCACCTCGGAGTTTTCCCAATGAAGCGTTCAGGTCCGGCCGATACCGGCTGTCCGGTGCTGCGCAGTCTCAAGCATGTAGGCGATGCGTGGACCTTCCTCATCTTGCGCGATGCACTTGCCGGCGCCACCCGGTTCGATGAGTTCCAGAAGAGCCTCGACATCGCCCCCAATATCCTCAGCAGCCGATTGAAGGCGCTGGAAGAGAGCGGGCTGATGCAGCGCCGTCGTTATTCCGAACATCCCCCTCGGGATGAATATCATCTCACCCAAAGCGGAAGGGACTTCAAGTCGGTCCTGCAAGCCATGCTGGCCTGGGGCAACCGCAACCACGCGCCGGAGGGCGAAAGCGTGGTGATCGTCAACCGCGAGACCGGCGAGCAGGCCGAACCGGTGATGGTCGACCGCGTCAGCGGCCGCCCTCTCAGCGATCCCGTTTTCGCGCAGGCGGCGGGACCGGCCGCCGGCGAGCGAATTCGTCGCCGTTATCCCGCCGTGAGCCAGTTTCCCGAAGGCCGCGAGGCAAAGCAATGAGCGCCGTCGTTTCCCAGGATATCGAGCCGGCCGAGGTGGTCGAGCCGGCGCCGATCAATCCGCGTACCCGCATGCTCCTCGAAGCGCCGATCCTGCCGATGCTGATCAAGATGGCCTGGCCGAATATTCTGATCATGCTGGCGCAGGCCTCGACCGGTCTCATCGAAACCTGGTGGGTTTCGCATATGGGCACGGCGGCGCTTGCGGGCATGGCGCTGGTTTTCCCGGCCGTCATGCTGATGCAGATGATGAGCGCCGGCGGTTTCGGCGGGGCGATCTCTTCCTCCATGGCCCGGGCGCTCGGCAGCGGTCGCCGCGAGGATGCCGATCTCATCGCCTGGCATGCCGTTGTCGTGAATGTTGCGATCGGGCTGCTGTTCACGGCCATTATGCTTGCCTTCGGTCGGCCGATCTATCAGGCGCTGGGCGGGCAGGGAGCGGAGCTTGAGGCGGCGCTGACCTATTCCAATGTCGTGTTCGGCGGCATGGTGTTCGTCTGGCTGATGAACGGTCTCGCCAGCATCGTGCGCGGCACCGGCAATATGCTGTTTCCGGCCATGGTGACCTGCGTCGGGGCCGTGTTGCTGGTGCCGCTGTCGCCGTTGCTGATCTTCGGCATCGGGCCGATCCCGGCGATGGGGATCGCCGGCGGTGGCCTGGCGCTGGTGCTCTACAGTTTTGGCGGCACGACGGTGCTGGCCTGGTACATCCTGTCCGGCCGCAATCTCGCCCGTTTCGGTGTGGGTCCCATACGCTGGTCGATCTTTGGCGATATCTTCAAGATGGGTGCCGCCGCGGCCATCAATTCCGTCCTGACCAACGTGACGATCGGGGTTGCGACGGCGCTTGTGGCGACCAAGGCCGGTGTCGAGGCTGTGGCCGGTTTCGGTACCGGGGCACGGCTAGAGTATCTGCTGATCCCGGTTATCTTCGGCATCGGAGCACCGATGGTGGCACTGGTCGGCACCAATATGGGAGCCGGCAAAAAGGATCGCGCGCTGCGCATTGCCTTTACCGGCGCGGCGATTGCCTTTGCCATCACCGAGACGATCGGCCTGATCGCCGCCATCTTCCCGGTCGGCTGGATCTCGCTGTTCAGCGAGGAGCATGGCGCGATCGATGCGGGCGTCGCTTATCTGCAGATCGTCGGGCCGGTTTACGGTTTCTTCGGTGCGGGGCTGGCGCTCTATTTTGCAAGCCAGGGTGCCGGGCAATTGCTTTGGCCACTCCTTTGCGGGTTCCTGCGCCTTGCGATTGCTGCGGCGGGTGGCTGGCTGGCGCTGAAGCTTACCGGTTCACTGAACGGCCTGTTCTTCGCGCTCGCGGCTGGCCTCGTCGTTTATGGTTCGCTGCAGGTGATCGGCATTCGTTCCGGCGTCTGGTTCCGCGGCAAATCAACCTGACAAGAATTTGGTGAGCGCCGGAATATCGCGACGGGCGAGAAATTCGTCCGTCGGAGCCTGAAGAAGGATCCGGCCGTGATCGATGAACAGGGCGTGGTCTGCGACACGGCGGACCTCGTCCGGGTCATGGGTGACGATCAGGATCGTGTTGCCGGTCTCCCGGTGCAGATCGAGCAGCAGGCTCGCCATCGACAGCCGCAGGCCGGGATCGAGTGCCGCGAAGGGCTCGTCCATTAAAAGGACCGGCTTCTTGCGGACAAGGGCACGGGCAAAGGCGGTGCGCTGTCTTTCCCCGCCGGACAAAGTGCCGGGCATGCGTCTTTCGAAACCGGAAAGGCCGACACGGTCCAGCGCCTGTGAGATCGCCTTGCGATCTTCCGCCGAAAGTTTCAGCGAAGGGCTGATGCCGAGGCCGATATTGGTGAAGAGGTCGAGATGGGCGAAGAGGTTGTTATCCTGGAAGACCAGCGAGATCGGCCGTTCTGACGGATGTTTCCGGGTAACCTCGCCGCCGGCAACGCTGATTATGCCTCGATCAGGCGTTTCAAAGCCGGCGATCAGATTGAGAAATGTCGTCTTGCCGGAGCCCGAAGGGCCGGTCAAGGCTGTGATGGTGCCAGTCGGCAGGGCGCAATCGAACCGGAAATCCTTCGCGCCGAGCTTGAGCTCGACCTTGTTCAGCGCAATCCCGTCAGCCATGTTTCGCCTCCTTCTGGCCGGCCGTTCCGAGCATGGTGAGAGCCAGGCAGATGATGCCGAGGATGAGCGCCAGCCCATCCGCATCATTGGTTCGATAGCTGGATAGCCGGCTATAGACAAGCCATGGCAGGGTTGTGAGGTCGCTGGAGCCGAACAGTGCGACGGCGCCGAGATCACCAAGCGACAGCGCCATGGCAAAGGACAAGGCGGTCAGCAGCGGTTTTGCGAGGGCCGGAAGATCGATCCGCCAAAGCTTCGAAACTCCGGAAATCCCGAGGCTTGCGGAAAGGCGATCTGTTCTCCTCCGGTGAGTTTCAACGGCGGGTGCCAGTACGCGCATGACGAAGGGAAGGGCCATCAGCATGTTGATGATGGCGACCAGCACGGGCGCGAAGCGCGCGACGTCTCCCAGCGGACGAAGTATCAGGAACCAGCCGGTTCCGAGCACGACGGGCGGGACGAGCAGGACGAGCGAAGATATGCCGCCGAGCAAGGCGGAGAGGCTTCGGGCGGTGCGGGTGGGACGCTTCAGATCCGCAATTGCTTCCCGCGCACTGATGATCGCCAGCGATACGGCTATGGTCAGCAATCCCGCAATGATGGCGATCGTAAAGCTCGTCCAGGCGGCACGTAGGAAAGCGGCACTGGTGACGAGGTTCCAAAGATTGGCCCGTGCGCCGGCGAAAACGATCGATGAAAGCGGCAGGACGAGGAAGAGGGTGGCTAGCAGGATGGTGAGCATATCCCAGGCTCGCGTGCCGATCGTTCTTCCGTCGAAGCGGCGGGTCGCGCGCCCGGCGACCGCCCCGGCATCCTCTGCTTTTGGAAACAATGAGATGCCGATGAGGATGATGGCGGTGATCGTGATCTGCAGAAACGACAATGCGATGGCACGAGGGGGATCAAAGTCGAAGCGCAGAGACTGATAGATCGCGACCTCCAGCGTCGTGGCTGCCGGCCCGCCGCCGAGCACGAGGACGAGCGTGAAGCTGGTGGCGCAGAGCATGAAGATGAGGCCGGCGATGCCGGGAATGACGCGACGCGCGGCAGGCCATTCGATAAAGCGAAAGACCGAGACCGGTTTCATGCCGAGGCTGGAGGAGAGCAGCCAATATTCGGCTGGCTGCCGCTCCAGCGCCGCAAGGATCAATCGCGCGGCAAGCGGCAGATTGAAGAAGACGTGCGCAAGCAGGATGCCGGAGAGGCCGTATATGCTGACGGGCTGCTCAAGGCCGAGTTTCAACAGGAGGCTGTTAATGGTCCCCTGTCGCCCCCAGATGCCGATCAGGCCAAGTGCGCCGATCAGCACCGGCAGGCCCATGGGCAGCGCCATCAGCCGGATGATCCAGATGCGGCCGGGAAAGCTCGGCCGTCGCGCAAGCGACAGCGCCACCGGCAGAGCAAGGGCGACCGAAAGGGCGGTTGAAAGCAGGGCCTGCCACAGCGTGAACTGCAGGATGCGCCATGTATAGGGTGTGAGAAGCCGGCTTGAAGCACCACCGGCATCCCACGAGAGCAGGGCCGCAACCGCGATGCCTACGAAGAGGGTGATGCCAACAAGGCTGAGCAGGCCGTAGCCAATTCCCCGTCTTCGCTCGGCACCCGTCAGCATGGACATGTCAGCGTGGGCTCAGTTTATGCTCATGGCGGTCAGCCATTCATCGATCCAGGCCTGGCGGTTCTTGGCCACTTCGTCCGAGCCCATCAGGAAGGTCTTCTGCGGCTGGACGAGCTTGCCGAAGGCGTCCGGTAGCGGCGTCGATGTCTTGGTCACGGGCATCATCCAGTTGGTGGTCGGGATGATGTCCTGGAAAGTGGGAGAGACCATGAACTTCAGGAACTGCTTGGCGAGATCCTTGTCATGCGCGCCTTTCAGCAAGCCTGCTACTTCGATCTGGATGTAATGGCCTTCCGAGAAGGACGCCGCCTGATACTGATCGCTCTTTTCCTCGACCATGTGATAGGCTGGCGAGGTGGTGTAGGAAAGCACCATCGGCACTTCGCCCTTGGTGAACAGGCCGTAGGCTTCCGACCAGCCCGGCGTCACCGTCAGGATGCGCTTCCTGAGCCTGGCCCATGCTTCCGGTGCCTTATCTCCATAGACGGATTTGACCCAGAGCAGCAGGCCGAGGCCCGGCGTCGAGGTGCGCGGATCTTCGATGGCGATCTTTTGCGACGGGTCGCCTTCCACCAGTTCCTTCAGGCTTTTCGGCGGGTTCTTCAGTGTCTTGGTATCGTAGACAACTGCGAAATGGCCGTAGTCATAGGGCACGAACGTGTCGTCGGAATAATTGCCGGGCACTTTGACCGCAACAGCATTGTCCAGCCCGTGCGGCTCAAACAGGCCGGTGTTTTTTGCTTCCGAAATCAGGTTGGTGTCGAGACCGAGCGCGATATCGGCGTCGGATTTCGGGCCTTCAAGCTTCAGGCGGGTGAGAAGTGCAACGCCATCCGAGACGCTGACGAAATTGACCTTGCAGGCGCAGGTCTTTTCGAATGCTTCCTTGACCTTGGGGCCGGGACCCCAGTCGGAGGTGAAGCTTTCATAGGTGTAGATGTTGAGCGTCTTTTCCTCAGCCTGAGCGGAGGAGAAGGAAAGCGCGGCGGCAGCCGCAACGATCAATGGAATAAGTCTGCGCATCGGCGCCTCCTGTTTCAAGTTACGGGAATAGGCGCTGATGAAGAGCCGTCTAATCCCTCCGCCGGTGTTAACCGGATCAGGTTCCGCGGGTTGGCCGAAGCCTCTCAGCCGCACGAAACCGTGCGGCACCCCGTTAGAGCGAGATCAGATTTAGCCGTGGAGGGATTTTCTGGCAAGAGCGTCCGGTTTAGCAGGCACTCATGTCCATATACATGACTTCCCAGACATGGCCGTCCGGATCGTGGAAGCTGCAGCCGTACATCGGGCCGAATTCCATGTTCGGCTTCCATTCGCCGCCACCGGCACCGAGCGCCTTGGCCTTGAAGTCGTCGACTTCGGAACGGCTGCCGGCGGAAAGGCAGTTCAGGACCTGCGTGGCTTTTTTGGCATTGCCGATATCGCCGTTGATGAAGCCTTTGAACTTCTCATGTGTCAGCAGCATCACGTAAATCTGCTCGCTGACAACCATGCAGCTTGCCGTGTCGTCGGAAAATTGGGGGTTCTTGGTGAAGCCCAGCGCCGTATAGAAGCGAGTGGACGCCTCAAGATCGGCCACCGGCAGGTTCACGAAAATCATCCGCATGTCAGGTCTCCTCTTTTTCCTTCAGATTATACGCACATGAACGTGCGTTCTACCCAAGGACGGAGGAGGGTTGATGAAGCCGACATGCCGGCTTCGATTTTTTTACTCAATGAGAGTTTTGCCGAAACACTTTCAGTTCCCTTGGCACCACGGCCATGCCGCCGAGGCGATTGGCGATGGCGTAATCGATCGTCTTTTCGACGACTTCGGGCATGACCGGCTTGGTCAGCACGCCAAGCGAACCTTCGACGCCATCCTCGACGTCCTCCGGATTGCCGGTCATGAAGATGACGGTGATGCCATATTCCTGGGCAAGCTCGCGGCCGATCTCAGGGCCGGTGCGGCCGTCGGAAAGGTTGACATCGACCAGGGCGATATCCGCATAGGCCGCGAGATTGAGGGCATGTTTGCGCGCACTGGCAAAACCGGCGACCTTGAGGCCCATGGCCTCGACGGTTTCGGCAACATCGAGAGCAATCAGAAACTCATCCTCGACGATCAATACGCGTTGGTTCATAGCTTCACTGGCCAGCCGACGACGCACTACATTTGTCAGCATTGGACGTCCCCATAACGGTTGCGGTTCCGGTTCGGCCGATTGAGTCTTTGGCGACATTTCGACCGTTATTTCCCCACCGAACGTATCGAGACGCTAATATGTTCCGGTCCGCAACAAATATTTCTGTGCGTAACTCTTTGTTAAGCCTAATGAATTCTTAAATTACCCTTCGAGCTCTTCTCGGAGCATCTCAAGCTCGAGCCATTCCTCTTCCATTTTCGTCAGGTTTTCCCGCAGCTTCTCCATTTCGGCAGCAAGCTTGTTGAACGTGGCGGGGTCCTTGGTGAAAAGGTTGGGATCGGCCATCTTTTTTTCGCGCGCGGCGATCTCGGTTTCCGCCTTGGCCATTTCCTTCGGCAGGTTTTCGAGTGCGAATTTCTGCTTGTAGGAAAGCTTGGCCTTGCCCTTCGGAGCCTCGGCTGTCGGGGTGGCGGTCTCCGTCTTTGCCTTTTCCGCTTTTTCGGCGCGACGCTTTTCGTCCAGCGCACCCTTTCGCTGGGCGAGCATATCCGTATAGCCGCCGGCATATTCGATCCAGCGTCCGTCCGGTGCATCCGGATTGGCCGGTGCGATCGTCGAGGTTACGGTGCGGTCGAGGAAGTCACGGTCGTGGCTGACGAGGATGACGGTGCCGGTGTAACCGGAAACGATTTCCTGCAGCAGGTCCAGCGTCTCGATATCGAGGTCGTTGGTCGGTTCGTCGAGGATGAGCAGGTTCGAGGGCTTGGCCATGATGCGGGCGAGCATCAGGCGGGCGCGCTCGCCACCGGAAAGATTCTTGATCGGTGTCCGGATCTGTTCGGGCTGGAACAGGAAATCCTTCATGTAGCCCGCGACATGCCGCTGTTCGCCGTTGACCAGCAGCGTTTCGCCGCGGCCGTCCGTCAGATAATGGGACAGGCTGTCTTCCGGGTTCAGGTCTTCGCGCTTCTGGTCCAGCGTGGCGATTTCCAGCTTGGTGCCGAGCTTGACGGTGCCGGTGTCCGGTGCGAGCTGGCCAGTCAGCATCTTGAGCAATGTCGTCTTGCCGGCACCGTTCGGGCCGACGAGACCGATGCAATCACCGCGATGGACGCGGATCGAGAACGGCGCGACGATCGGACGATCATAGCTCTTGGTGATGTTTTCCGCCTCGATCACCAGCTTGCCGGATTCACGGCCTTCGCTGACGCTTGCCTGCACCGTCCCCTGCGGTCCCTTGTGGCCGCGATAGTCGGCACGCATGGTCTGCAATTCGCCGAGGCGGCGCATGTTGCGCTTGCGGCGTGCCGTGACGCCGTAGCGCAGCCAGTGTTCCTCACGCTCGATCGCCTTGCCGAGCTTATGCTGTTCCAGCTCTTCGGCTTCCAGCACCTCGTCGCGCCAGGCTTCGAAATGGCCGAAGCCACGATCGAGACGGCGGGAAAGGCCGCGGTCGAGCCAGACGGTGGCGGTCGAGACCTTTTCGAGGAAACGGCGGTCGTGCGAGATCAGAACCAGCGCGCTTTTCGTCTTGCGCAGCTCGTCTTCCAGCCATTCGATGGTCGGCAGGTCGAGATGGTTGGTCGGCTCGTCGAGCATCAGGATATCCGGCTCCGGCGCCATGACGCGGGCAAGTGCGGCGCGACGAGACTCACCGCCGGACAGCGTATTCGGGTCCTCCTGGCCGGTGAGGCCGAGATGTTCCAGCAGATAGGTGACGCGATACGGATCGTCGCCCGGCCCGAGGCCCGCTTCGGCATAGGCCTGCACGGTGGTGTAACCGGCGAAATCCGGGGCCTGTTCGAGGTAGCGGATGGTCGAGGAGGGGTGGCGGAAGACTTCGCCGGACTGCGGCTCAACGAAGCCTGCAGCGATTTTCATCAGCGTCGATTTGCCGGAACCGTTGCGACCGACGAGACAGATACGGTCGCCCGGCTCCACCTGCATGCCGGCACCGTTCAAAAGCGGCGCACCGCCGAAGCTCAGGAAGATATTGTCGAGTTTCAGAATAGGGGGCGCCAAGTCTCAGGCTCCTGTAAAGTCGTAGGGGCGGGCGAGGATCATTGCCCTGCTGTCCCTCAAATGGAATTCCACTGGCCCTTCCGCAACGTTGGAAACCGTGCGGGATGAGCCGAAGGGAAGCGAAAAATTGGTGAGCGGGTAACGGGCGCCGAGGATATCGAGCCCTGTCAGTGCCGAAAACCCGATGACAGAGAAGAGCGAGCCCTTCGGCAGGTCGAGCTTTTTGTCGATGCCGGCAAGGAGCGGAACGGCTTCTTCGTCACCGGAGGTCAGCATCACGTCGAGACCGCGTTCGGCGAGGCTCATGGCGTGGAAGAAGTGCTGGAGAGCGTGGTCGCTGCGTTCGCCGCCGAGAGCGCCGGCAAAGACCAGGCGGGTTGCCCCGCGCCGGATTGCTTCGGCTGTGGCGATCTCGCCATCCGTTTCGTTCTTTGCGGCGGGGAAAGGCTGCTTTTCGACGTCCGGAAACTTGGCGATCAGTTCGGCATCGGAGGAGTCGAAATCGCCGACCCAGAGTTCGGGCTTCACGTCCAAGGCCAAGGCATGCCGCATCCCGCTGTCGGCCGCGATGAAGCGGCTACCGGACAGTTCCGCCGTCAGGCGGTCGGTAACTGTCAGATTGCCGCCGAGCAGGATGGTGAAGGTCGAATGGTTCATGGGCACTGCCCATAGCGTAAAGCGGGGCAAAAGGGAAAGCCGCTTGCGCTTGCTTCATAGGAATCCTGCGCCTAGTTTGCTGGCAAATTTCGGTTGCCGGGACAAGAGCATGCAGTTTCAGGGTACAGCGGACTATATTGCCGACAAGGATCTGATGGTGGCGGTCAATGCCGCGATCACGCTGGAGCGGCCGCTTCTGGTGAAGGGCGAGCCTGGCACCGGCAAGACGGAACTGGCCCGGCAGGTGGCAGCGGCGCTCGGTCTCGATCTGATCGAATGGAACATCAAGTCGACCACCAAGGCACAGCAGGGGCTTTACGAATATGACGCGGTGTCCCGTCTGCGCGACAGCCAGTTGGGCGACGAGCGCGTGCATGATGTCGCCAACTACATTCGCCGAGGCAAGCTGTGGCAGGCGTTTTCGGTCGACAGGAAGGTCGTGTTGCTGATCGACGAGATCGACAAGGCGGATATCGAGTTTCCGAACGATCTGCTGCAGGAACTCGACCGGATGGAATTCCATGTCTACGAGACCGGCGAGATGGTGAGGGCCAAGGTTCGGCCGATCGTCATCATCACCTCGAACAACGAGAAGGAATTGCCGGACGCTTTCCTGCGCCGTTGTTTCTTCCACTATATCCGCTTTCCGGATGTCGAGACGCTCGCCCGTATCGTTGATGTACATTATCCGGGCATCAAGCAGGACCTCGTCCGCAACGCGTTGACACAGTTCTACGAGATCCGCGAAGTGCCGGGCGTGAAGAAAAAGCCTTCGACCTCCGAGGCGCTCGACTGGATCAGGCTTCTGGTGTCCGACGATGTCGATCCGGCCGATCTTCGCGGCGATGCAAAGAACGCTTTGCCGAAACTCCACGGCGCGCTTCTCAAAAACGAGCAGGACGTGCATCTCTTCGAGCGCATGGCCTTCATGGCCCGGCGGGAGCGATGACGCCCGATGCATTCAAGGTGCTGATCTATGCCGTCTGGCAGGATCGGCTTCTGGTTTTCGACGAGCCGGATTTTCCAGATCAATGGCTGCAGGTGCCGGGCGGCACGATCGAGCCGGGGGAGGCGCCGGATACCGCGGCGGCGCGCGAGTTTTTCGAGGAGACGGGTCTCGAAGTCGAGGTTCCTCTCCAACCGCTCGTGGTCAACGATTATCGTTTCACCAAAGGCGGCCAGGAGATTTGGCATCGCCGGCATTATTTCCTGCTCCGGCTGACGGGGCACTATCCCGATAGCTGGATTCATCTCGAGGAACACAGTTTCGACGGTGGAGCGCCCATTCGTTTTCGCTTTTCGTGGATGCGGTTGGATGAGGCGGCACGACAGCTCGGAGGCAGAATGGCTGACGCGCTTCCGCTTGTCCTAACGGGTGCGCCATAGGAGCAAGATTTTGCTCCCATTGACGTTGCCGGTAGCAAGGCGTATTTGAGCATCGTGAATTCGTGGTGATTTGGCCGGCCGGCTTGCAGCCACGTTAAAAAAGTCGCTAAAGGGCCGCGAGAAGGTATCTTCCAATTAGATGCTTCCCCACGGACCGGTCGCGATTTTTCGCCGCCGGTTTTATTTTTTGTTGGGTTAAGCCATGCCGATCAAGATTCCCGATACCCTGCCCGCGTTCAGCACGCTCGTTTCCGAAGGTGTGCGTGTGATGACCGAAACCGCGGCTGTGCGGCAGGACATTCGTCCGCTGCAGATCGGGCTTCTCAACCTCATGCCGAACAAGATCAAGACCGAGATCCAGATGGCGCGCCTCGTCGGCGCCTCGCCGCTGCAGGTCGAATTGTCGCTGGTGCGCGTCGGCAACCACAAGGCAAAGAACACGTCGGAAGAACATCTCCTCTCCTTCTACCAGACCTGGGAAGAGGTGAAGGACCGCAAGTTCGACGGGTTCATCATCACCGGCGCGCCGATCGAGACGCTTGCCTATGAGGACGTCACCTATTGGGAAGAGATGCAGAAGATCTTTGCGTGGACGGAAACCAATGTTCATTCGACGATGAATGTCTGCTGGGGCGCGATGGCGGCCGTCTATCATTTCCATGGCGTGCCGAAATACGAGCTGAAGGAAAAGGCGTTCGGCGTCTATCGCCATCGCAATCTCGTGTCGTCCTCCGTCTATCTCAACGGTTTCTCCGACGATTTCCAGGTGCCGGTATCCCGCTGGACCGAGGTCCGCCGTGCCGATATCGACAAGGTGCCGGAACTCGAAGTGCTGATGGAATCGGAGGAAATGGGCGTCTGCCTCGTGCACGAGAAAAAAGGCCGGCGGCTCTACATGTTCAACCATGTGGAATATGACTCGACGTCGCTCGCCGACGAATATTTCCGCGACGTGAATGCCGGCGTGCCCATCAAGATGCCGCACAACTATTTTCCGCATAACGACGATACGCTGACGCCCTTGAACCGCTGGCGCAGCCATGCACATCTTCTGTTCGGCAACTGGATCAACGAGATCTACCAGACCACGTCCTATGATCTGGAGAAGATCGGTACCGAGTAGTTTCGAGGCGCGATGTTCATTCCTTTTTTCCTTCGCCTGAAAGAAGCGAAAATTCCCGTCACACTGCGGGAGTTCCTTGCGCTTCTGGAAGGCATGGAAGCGGGCATTGCGGATTTCGATGTAGAGGCCTTCTATTTCCTCGCCCGCGCCGCGCTGGTGAAGGATGAGCGGCATATCGACAAGTTCGATACGGTGTTTTCCTCTTATTTTCGGGGGCTCGAAACGGTGTCCGGCAAGCCGGGCATCGATGTCGCGAATATTCCGGAAGAGTGGCTGCGCAAGCTCGTCGAGAAACATCTGACAGATGAGGAAAAGAAGCTGGTCGAGTCGCTCGGCGGTTTCGAGAAGCTCATGGAGACGCTGAAAAAGCGGCTCGAGGAGCAGAAGGGCCGGCATCAGGGCGGGTCGAAATGGATCGGCACGGGCGGCACCTCGCCCTTTGGGGCGTATGGCTATAATCCCGAGGGCGTGCGGATCGGCCAGGACCAGTCCCGCCATCGCCGCGCCGTGAAGGTATGGGACAAGCGGGAGTTTAAGGATTTCGACGACAAGGTCGAGTTTGGCACCCGCAATATCAAGATCGCGCTGAAGCGCCTGCGCCGTTGGGTGAGGGAAGGGGCGGTCGAGGAATTCGATCTGCCCGGCACAATCCGTTCCACGGCCGAGCATGGGTATCTCGACGTGCAGACGCGGCCGGAGCGGCGCAATGCCGTGAAGCTCCTGATGTTCTTCGATGTCGGTGGTTCGATGGACGATCATATCCGGGTCGTCGAGGAGTTGTTTTCGGCCGCCCGCGCCGAGTTCAGGCATATGGAGCATTTCTACTTCCACAACTGCCTCTACGAGGGTGTTTGGAAGGAAAATCGTCGCCGTTCCGACCGCATGCCGACGCTCGATCTCATCCGCAGCTACGGCGCCGACTACAAGGTGATCTTTGTGGGCGATGCGTCGATGAGCCCCTATGAGATCACCCATACGGGAGGTTCGGTGGAGCATTGGAACCAGGAGCCTGGACAAGCCTGGGTTACTCGTGTGACCGATCATTTTCGCCGTAGCGTCTGGCTCAATCCGGTGCCGGAAGATCACTGGCGGTACACGACCTCCATCAGCTTGATGCGGCAGTTGATGGGCGAGCGGATGTTCCCCCTGACGCTCGGCGGTCTTGAACAGGCGACGCGGTTCCTGACGCGTTGATCCTCTGTTTTTCCTGAAGCTGTTTTTCTTGGATTGCGGCGTTGCGGCCTGCCATCAAATCGCGCAGTTTGCCGCCAACCAATCAGGCAAGGCAATTCAGGCGGAGGAACAGGCATGGCGGATCAGGATTTTGAAGTTTTCGGCACGACGGCAAAGGGTGAGCCGGTCTATCGGGTGGAGCTGGCCGGTGGTGGGCTGACGGCCAAGGTGATCACCTGGGGCGCGGTCATTCAGGATTTGCGGCTCGAAGGCCATAACGCGCCGCTGGTGCTTGGTTTCGAGCGGTTCGAAGACTATCTCGCCCACTCGCCCTATTTCGGCGCGACGCCGGGCCGCTGCTCCAATCGTGTCGGTGGCGGGCGGTTCACGCTCGACGGCAAGGCCTATCAGCTGGAACTCAACGAGCGCGGCGTCACGCACCTGCATGGCGGCAGCGATGGATTGGGCCGCAGCAACTGGACGATCGTCGAGCATGCGGCCGACAAGGTGGTGCTGCAGATCACCGATCCGGATGGCCGTGCCGGCTACCCTGGCAATTGCACGGTAACGGCGACCTACCAGTTGAAGGCCGGTGGCGTGCTGTCGGTGACCTACGAAACCACGACCGACCAGGCGACGCTCGCGAATATCTGCCAGCATTCCTATTTCAACCTCGATGGCCGCGAAGACGCGCTTGGCCACGACCTGATGATCGCCGCGGACCATGTTCTGTCGCTGGACGAAAAGCAGGTGCCGACCGGCGAACTGTTGGCTGTGGCCGGAACGCCTTTCGATCTGCGCCAGATGGGCCCGATGAAGCGGTTCGATGGCGATACACAGGTGTTGTTCGACCATAATTTCTGCCTGTCCAGCGAGCGCATGCAGAAACGCTCGGTCGCACTGGCGCGCAGCAACTATTCCGGCGTTTCGATGGAAGTGCGCACGACCGAGCCGGGCGTGCAGTTCTATGCCGCCTTCAAGCTTCAGCAGATACCGGCTCCAGGCCTCGATGGTCGTCGATACGGTCCGTTTGCAGGATTCTGCCTGGAAACCCAGGTCTGGCCGGATGCCATCAACCATGAGGGCTTCCCGAACCCGATCCTGCGTGCCGGCGAAACCTTGAAGCAGGAGACCGACTACGTCTTCTCACGGCAATAAAGCAAGGCTCGGCCGTTCCACATTGTGTTGATTTCGTCTCGGTGAGTAAAAAAGCACTATGGGTCGGACGGTTGCTTCGGTGTCTATGTAAAATAGGTAAGGGCGGGATTTCCAATGAAATTCCGCCCTTGTCCATTATATCGGAAAATGTATCTCCATTGTCCGTTTTACATGCTGCATTGCAATATCATTTCGAAATTATCTAAATTTCAACCGTTCCCGGAATATTTCTCTAAAGGATTGGCTGTTTCCGGGTGTCGGCTGCGGCCAGCTGTTGTCGCGTTACGTCACCGGGGGACACATGAACGAGGTCATCATCAGAAAACCGCTTTCCAGGAGGCTTACCTTCTTCGGATTTGCAGCCGTTCTGTTTGCCAGCGGGGTCATCGGTGCTCTGGCCTGGGAACGCCAGTCGCGAATGACCGATCAGGCTCTGCAGGCTGAGCTGGAAAGCGATCTCGCGGTCGTGGAAGACGACATGGCGGCGCAGAAGCGTGCAGCCTCCGCGCTGGCGCTGACGATCGCCGCGACCCCGGAAACCGCGCCTCTCATTCTCGCCAATGACCGGCAGGCGCTGTTGTCGCGATATGCGGCGATGAAGGCGGTCAAGGATTCGAGCAGTCTGGAGATGATCACCTTCAGCACGGCCAATGCCGATGTTGTCGCCCGCGTCCATGATCCGGATGTCTTTGGTGACAATATCAAGGCTCGCCGCAAGATGGTGGCGACGTCGCTAAGCGATAACAAGCTTGTCGCCGGCATCGAAACCGGCCGTACCGCCGTCAGCCTGTTCGCCACGGCGCCAGTCGTCAAGGACGGCAAGGTCGTCGGCGTCGCTGACGTCGGGTTGAAATTGGTCGATTCCTACTTTGCGCGGCTTTCCAAGAAGGTGAATGCGTATGTCGCGCTCTACACCAAGGGCGACAACAAGTTCGACAAGCAGGCCTCGACCTATACCGGCGATCCGATCATGACGCCGGCAGAACTGCAGCAGGCCTACGATACGGGCAAGGTGCGCCGTTATGCTGACTTCGGTGGCAAGAATTATGCTGTCGAAGCTATTCCGCTTCTGGACTTCTCCGGCGCCAAGGTCGGTGTCCTTGAAATCGCCTCGGATATCACGCCTCTCGTAAAGGCCAGCGATACCGCGCTGTGGATGACGATCGGCGGCACCATTATCGTCTCCATCCTGTCGTTGATCGGCTTCCTCGTGTTCGCCCGTTCGCTCGGAGGCACCGTTCGCCGCCTGACGACCACCATGACGCAGCTTGCGGCCGGTGATCTTTCGGCCGACGTGGCCGGGCAGGATCGCCAGGACGAACTCGGCGCCATGGCGCGCGCCGTGCAGGTCTTCAAGGAAGGTGCGAACGAGAACGTTCGTCTCGAGCGGGAATCGGCCGATGCCCGTGGTGCGCAGGAAAAGCAGCGCGAGCGGCAGGCCGCTATCGACAATGCCAAGGCAGAAGATCTGCGGGCGTTCGTGCATGATATCGAAGCCGGCTTCAACCAGTTGGCCGGTGGCGATCTGACGGTTCGCATGAACCATGCAGTGGCGGCAGAGTTCGAGCCGATCCGCGCCAAGTTCAACAGTTCGGTCAGCAATCTGGAGCAGGCTATCGGTTCCGTCGTCGGTGCCGTCTCGACCATCCGCGCCGGCCTGCAGGAAATCTCGATCGCGTCCAACGACCTTGCCAAGCGCACGGAGCAGCAGGCCGCAAGCCTCGAAGAGACCGTCGCAGCGCTTGGACAGGTGACCTCCGCCGTCAACGACAGCGCCAGCGGTGCAAGCCGCGCCCAGGGCGTCGCGGTCCAGGCTCAGGAAAAGGCGAAACGTGGTGGCGAGATCGTGGCTCGGGCAATCGAGGCGATGGGCGGCATCGAGCATTCGTCCGAAGAAATCTCCAAGATCATCGGCGTTATCGACGATATCGCCTTCCAGACCAACCTTCTGGCGCTGAATGCCGGTGTCGAGGCAGCGCGTGCCGGTGAAGCCGGTCGCGGTTTCGCGGTCGTCGCTCAGGAAGTCCGTGGTCTCGCCCAGCGCTCGGCCGATGCTGCCAAGGAAATCAAGTCGCTGATCTCCACCTCGTCGGCGCAGGTCAAGCAGGGCGTCGATTTCGTCAGCGCTTCCGGCAAGTCGCTGGAAGATATTGTTGCCGAGGTCG
The DNA here is from genome assembly GCA_965227625.1 of Neorhizobium sp. Lineage (GTDB taxonomy): Bacteria > Pseudomonadota > Alphaproteobacteria > Rhizobiales > Rhizobiaceae > Neorhizobium. The sequence goes on from CBDDGK010000006.1 coordinate 51,085, forward strand.
CCCAGATGAGCACCTTCGTCAACACGATCACGTCCAGCACCAGCGAACAGGCCGACAGCCTGCGCGAAGTGGCCGCGTCTGCCGACCAGATGGACAAGGTCACGCAGCAGAATGCTGCGATGGTGGAGGAAACGACGGCGGCAGCCCAGAACCTGACGCAGGAAACCGACAGCCTAGCGGAGATGATGGCCCGGTTCAAAACCAGCACGGGCAATATCTCGCATGGCTATTCATCCGACGCGCACCGTTATCGCGCGGCCTGACCGGAATCGCTTGCAACACGAACGCCGTCGGCTCCATCCGGCGGCGTTTTTTATTGCGCCGTGTCGAAAACGGAGGCTCGAAACCTGGAAAGATGAGGGAAGCCCAAAAAGCAAGAAAGCGCCAAAAAGGCGCTTTTGCTTGGTTCATTTCTCTCTGAGAGAGAATTGGAGCGGGCGAGGCGATTCGAACGCCCGACCCTAACCTTGGCAAGGTTATGCTCTACCCCTGAGCTACGCCCGCTCATATCCCACCGGTCCGGGGTAGTTCGCTAGACCGTGGCCGCCGTTTGTTGCGGCGACGAGCGCTATATCGCCCAGACGACTTTCAAATGCAACAGGGAAATGACGAATATTGCGAAGAAAAATTCAAAAAGTTATAAGTCATTGAAATTATTTGATTTTATCGAAGATTTCCGCCGGCTTTCCTGCGAAAGCCGGCGATTGTCGTTCGTCAGGAGGCCGGACAAGCGGCTCCGGTATCGACCCAGGCTTTGATCAATTCGCCAAATTCAGCCTGTGTGCCGGGCACCGGTTCACGTCCGGCGCCGGGATCCCAGCCCCAGCCGACAAGCTCGTCATGCGCCATGTGTTCGACCAGCTTGTCCATCGACATGCCGCCGTTGCGTGCGGGATCCTTGATCTGCTGACAGATCTGACCAAGCGTTTTGCCGGCCCAGGCCATCTCGATCGGCGCGAGATGCCAGGCGGGATTGCCGGGAATGCTCTTGATCGTATCTGCCTGTCCGACGACCGGCGTGTTCTGCGCGCTGTGACAGGTCGTGCACTGCATACCCGGCAGACCCATGCCGCCATCGCCGCGGAAGACCGGTGGTTGATGCGGGTGCATGGTGGCGCCCTGCAGCGGCCGGTCGGTGGCGGGGTGACAGTTGACGCAGCGCGGATGCTGAATAACTTTGCCGGCCTCCTGGAACAGCGCCACGGAGCGCTGCTGCTGGTTGGCGATCGACTGGAAGGATGCGGCGGGTTTCAACGTCTTGGCGTCCGGTTTGGCATCCTGGGCAATCGACGCGGGTGACAGGGCCGTCCCTGCCGCCACGAACAGACAGATGGCGGCAGCGCCGGTGAAAGCGATTTTCAGGTTCATCACGCGTTGTCCTCAAGCCGAAACGATGTTGACGATCGGAAGCTGCCGGACCGGTGCGCCGGTCAGGCGCCGCCAGGCGTTGGCGACCGCCGGGCCGACAGGCGGCACGCCGGGTTCGCCGACGCCGGTCGGCTTTTCGGACGACTTGATGATTTCGACCGCCACGTCCGGCATCTCGTTGATGCGGATCGAACGGTAGTCGTGGAAGTTCGATTGGACGATCTTTCCGCCCTTGCCGAGCGTCACCGCGTCGAACAGGACCGCACCGAGACCGTAGCCGATGCCGCCTTCCATCTGTGCCTTGATGACATTCGGGTTGATCGCCACGCCGCAATCGACCGCGCACCAGACCTTGTGGACCTGTGGCGCGCCTTCGGACCCGACCGAGATTTCGACGACCTGGCCGACATAGGTGTTGAAGCTTTCCACCACGGCGACGCCGCGCATGCGGCCTTGCGGCACCGGTCCGCCCCAATTGGCCATTTCGGCGGCTTTTTTCAGCACACCGGCATGGCGCGGCTCGTCCTTCAAGAGCGCGAGGCGCCCTTCGACCGGGTCCTTGCCGATCTTCTGGAAGAGTTCGTCGACAAAGGTTTCGACGGCAAAGCCGGTATGGGTGTGGCCCACCGAGCGCCACCAGAGCGGCGGTATCGCGAGTTTGACGTTATGCGAGGTCACCTTGAGGTTGGGGATCGCATAGGGCAGGTTCGAGGCGCCTTCGACCGAGGTCGAATCGAGATCGGCCTTGCCCATGATCGACTGGCCGACGATGACCTGTTCCCAGGCCGTGATCTGGCCGTCGGCATTGATCGCGCCGCGCATCCGGTGGGCATACATCGGGCGATAGAAGCCGCCGCGAATATCGTCCTCGCGGGTCCACATGTGCTTCAGCGGCCGGCTGCCGCCGCTTGCTTTGTAGACGTTGGCGGCCTCCTGCATGTAGGGCGAACCGAATTGCGCCTTGCGGCCGAAACTGCCGCCCGCAAGCTGTGTGTTGACCCGCACCTTGGACTCGTCGAGGCCGATGATCTTGGCTGCGACCTGTTGGTCCATGGCCGGGAACTGCGCGCCGTTGTAGATATCCAGCGAACCGTCCGCAGCCTTGATGAACACCGCATCCAGCGGCTCCATCGGGGCATGTGCGAGGAACGGGAAAACGATCTCGGCCTCGATGGTCTGCAGGCCTTGCGCCTTGAAGGCATCGTCGACATTGCCCTTGTTGGCGGCGTCGAGGCCAGGTTCGCGGAAATGTTTCACATATTCCGCTGCCAGTTCTTCCGACGAGCGGGTCTCGGCTTTCGAAAGATCCCATTCGATGCTCAGCGCGTCGCGGCCCTTGAGTGCGGCGAACGTATTGTCCGCGTAGATCGCGACACCGGACGGGACTTGTTTGACGTCGACGACGCCTTGCACTTTGCGCGCTTCCACGTCGTCGAAGCTTTTCACCGTCGCGCCGAAATGTTCGGGATGCGCGACGACCGCGATCAGCAGGTTGTCCGGCACGATGTCGAGGGTGAAGATCGCCGTGCCATTGGTCTTGCCATGGGTGTCGAGCTTCGGCAGTTCGGTGCCGATCAGCACGAAATCCTTGGGGTCCTTCAATTTTGGTTCGGCCGGTGGCGTCTGCTGGGCGGCTTTTTCGGCAAAGGCGCCGAAGCCGCTTTCCTTGTTCGAGGCGGCGTGGCGGATGCGGCCTTTCTGGACGGTGATTTCCGTGGCAGGGACTTTCCATTCCGCTGCGGCGGCCGCAACCAGCATGGCCCGCGCCGTGGCGCCGGCCTTGCGCATCTGTTCATAGGCGTTTGCGATGGAACTGGAGCCGCCGGTGCCCTGCAAGCCGAACAGCAGGTTCGCGTAGACCTTGTTGTCGGTTGGCGAATGGACGGCGCGCATCTGGCTCCAATCGGCATCGAGTTCTTCGGCGACAAGTGTCGCAAGCCCGGTAAACGGGCCCTGGCCGAACTCGATGTGCTTGGAAAGCACGGTGACCGTGTCGTCGGTGCCGATCTTGACGAAGGCGTTCATGGGCTTGAGTGCCGAATCTCCGCCCGCATGGACGCCGGTCTGCGCGGCGGCGAGTAATTTCGGCGCGATCGCCACGCCGATGACGAGGCCGGAGCCGGCGATGAAACCGCGTCGAGTGGTGTTCAAATCCTGGATAGTCATGGCTCAGCCCTCCATCGAGTTGGCGGCGTTGTGGATCGCCGCGCGGATGCGATGGTAGGTGGCGCATCGACAGATATTTCCGGCCATCGCGCCGTCGATGTCGGCGTCGGTTGGTTTCGGCACCATCTGGAGAAGGGCGACGGCCGACATGACCTGCCCGGACTGACAGTAACCGCATTGCGGCACATCGAGCCCGGCCCAAGCCGTCTTCACCGCATCGGCTTCCTTGCCGTTGACACCCTCGATGGTGATCACTTCGGATCCGTCGACCATGGAGATCGGCGTCACGCAGGAGCGGCGTGGCATGCCGTCGAGATGCACGGTGCAGGCGCCGCATTGGGCGACACCGCAGCCATATTTGGTGCCGGTGAGCTTTTCGAAATCGCGGATGACCCAGAGGAGCGGCGTATCGGCATCGCCATCGAACACGCGTTCCTGGCCATTGAGCGTGAAGGTGACCATGGTCGGACCTTTCATTGTGAAACGCCGACACTGTGCCGGCATTGGTTAAAGGCGGCTGTGCTAACGGCCGAGGCCGGTATCGGGAGGTGCAGCGAAATCGCACCGAAATAAACTTGAGATAATTGGAATAGTTATTTCTTATCAGTTGGGTACGACCATCGCCCGCACAGGCGCATACCGGTCCTCCACAGTTGGATTAAATGGTCGACCATCATACAAGGTCAAGACGCTCACGAGATCGTGTGCGTTCGCTTGGCCGTGTGGAACATTGCCGCTATAATCGCTGCGCCCATAAACAGAGCCAATCCAAACATGACCGAGACTGCCCCGAAAACCGCCGAGGATTTTTTCCGTTTCCTCGACAGCCTCAACATTTCCCATTCGACCAAGACCCACGCGCCGGTATTTACCGTCGCCGAATCGGAAAGCCTGCGCGACGAAATTCCCGGCGGGCACACCAAGAACCTTTTCGTGAAGGACAAGAAGGATCAGTATTTCGTTCTTACCGTCGAAGAGAATGCGACGGTGGACCTGAAGACGGTTCACAAGGTGATCGGGGCTTCCAGCCGCGTCTCGTTCGGCCGGCCGGAAATGCTGCTGGAATATCTCGGCGTCGTGCCCGGTTCGGTGACAGTGTTCGGTGCGTTCAACGATACCGGCAACAACGTCACTTTCGTGCTGGACGAAGACCTGATGAAGTACGACATCATCAACGGGCACCCGCTGTCGAACGATGCGACGACATCGGTCGGCCGCCACGATCTGATACGCTTTCTGGAGGCGACGGGACACACGCCGCTTGTCTTGAAAGTCACGGACTGACATACGATCTTTGCCAGCGAAACAGGCACCTATTACCCAAGCGTTCCGGGAGAACACTCATGAGCGGCAGCGACAATCCTTATGGCGGGTCCTATGGCGGCCAGATGACCGCCTCGGCGAGCTTCGGCGCTGCACCGGCGACGGGCTCTTCCAACGGTGGCTATGTCAGCGACACCAGCACGGCCGGCTTTGCCAAGGACGTCATCGAGGCATCCCGGCAGCAGCCGGTCCTCGTCGATTTCTGGGCGCCGTGGTGCGGCCCGTGCAAGCAGCTGACGCCGGTGCTGGAAAAGGTCATCAACGAAGCTCAGGGCCGGGTAAAGCTGGTCAAGATGAACATTGACGACCATCCGTCTATTCCGGGCCAGCTCGGCATCCAGTCCATCCCCGCCGTGATCGCCTTCGTGGATGGTCGTCCGGTGGATGGTTTCATGGGTGCGGTGCCGGAAAGCCAGGTTCGCGAGTTCATCGATCGGGTTGCCGGTCCCGAAGGCGCCGATCAGGCGGCAGAGATCGCGGCTGCGCTGGGCGAAGCCGATACGCTGCTTGCCGGCGGTGATATCCCGGCTGCCGCGCAGCTTTACGGTGCCGTCCTGCAGGCCGATCCGGAAAATGCCAAAGCCGCCGCCGGCATGATGCAGTGCCTGATCGCCATGGGCGAAACGGAGCGTGCCGGCCAGATGCTTGCTTCCCTGCCGGAAGCGCTCGCCAAGGATCCGGCCGTCGAGGCGGTCGCCAAAAAGCTCGGCCAGATCGAGGAAGCCCGCAAGCTCGGCGATCCGGTGGCGCTGGAACGTCAGCTCGCCATCAATCCCGACGATCATGCCGCACGGGTGAATCTCGCGAAGATTCTCAACGTGCAGGGCGAACGCGAACAGGCGGCCGAGCACCTGCTGACGGTGATGCGCAAGGATCGTACATTCGATGACGATGGTGCCCGCCGCGAGCTCCTGGCCTTCTTCGAGGTCTGGGGACCGAAGGATCCGGCCACGATCGCTGCCCGCCGCCGCCTGTCGTCGATTCTTTTCTCGTAAAATCCAGCACCGAAAGCCCGGTTTTGTCGGGCTTTCGGTCGCAGTTCGGTGATCTCTAACGGAACCGGTCTTGCGTTCCGCCGAGGCTGCCCCACATTACTGCGAGTGACGAGTTTACGTCGCGGTCTGGCCGCTTATCTGGGAGGTGACGGACCCATGCATGTGGGCAATGCTAGATATCTGAAACGCGAAGATCTGCCGGAAACGGTTCCCGTTTTCCCCCTGACCGGTGCTTTGCTTCTTCCCGGTGGGCAGCTGCCGCTCAACATTTTCGAGCCTCGCTATCTCGCCATGTTCGATGCGGCGATCGCCAGCAATCGGCTGATCGGCATCGTTCAGCCATCGCTTCTCGAAGGTGGCGCGGCGGCGGACAGTCCGCGTGCGGCCCTGTCGTCGGTGGGCTGCATCGGGCGGATCACGTCCTTCGCCGAAACGGGTGACGGGCGCTATATCGCGTCCATCAGCGGCGTGTGCCGTACCCGTTTGATCGAGGAGGTGGGCGAGGGGCATCCTTACCGCGTCTTCAAGATCGCACCCTTCATGACCGATCTCTCGGCGGACGACGACGAAAGCACGGTCGACCGTCATGAGCTTCTGCGCGTCTTCAAGGCCTATCTCGATGCCAACAAGCTGGAGGCCGATTGGGAAAGCGTCGAGCGGGCCGGCAACCGCACGCTGGTCAATTCGCTGTCGATGATGTCGCCCTTCGGTCCGGCGGAAAAGCAGGCGCTGCTGGAAGCGCCTGATCTGAAAACGCGCGCGGAAACGCTGATCGCCATCACCGAAATCTTCCTGGCGCGCGGTTTCAGCGAAACCGACACCATGCTGCAATAGGCCGGCGAATGGACGAAAAGCTCAGCAAGGTCGATCCGAAACTCCTCGATCTCCTCGTCTGCCCGCTGACGAAGAGCAGGCTTTCGCTGAACCGGGACACCAACGAGCTCATTTCGGAAAAGGCGCAGCTCGCCTATCCGATCCGTGACGGCATTCCCATCATGCTGATATCCGAGGCGCGCAAGATCGAGAATTGAGCGTCGGCTTGGACTGTTCCCAATGCAGGTAACAGGGCGTCTCAGTTCAACCCGTGACGAAGTAATAAACGGTCAGCGCCACGCCGACCACTACCACGCACCAGCGCAGCACGGCCTGCGGCACGCGGCGCGCCATCCAGACGCCGGCATATCCGCCCAGCGCGCCGGCCGGGATCATCACGATCGCCTGCGGCCAGGCGATGACGCCGCCGCTCACGAAAACAACGATTGCGACGGCGGCGATGATGATCGCCAGCATGTTTTTCAGCGCATTGAGGTGATGGTAGGAGCCGCCCGTCGTCACACCGAGCACGGCCAGCATCATGATGCCCATGCCGGCGCCGAAAAAACCACCATAGATCGAGGTCAGAAACTGGCCGATCATCGAGGCGGGCGAGTTGGCGGAGCGTTCCGTCGAGGCCTGGGGTGTCAGCCAGGGGCCGGCCGCGAAGACCGCGGTTGCCGCAGCCAGAAGCCAGGGCACCATTTGCCGGAAGGACGGATTGTCGAGCGACAGCAGCCATAATGAGCCGCCGACCGAACCGATCACCGAAACCACGGCCAGCAATAGCGCGCTGCGCCAGCGCTTGGAAATCTCGTCCCAATAGGCAAGCGTCGAGGTGACGTAGCCCGGGAACTGCACGATGGAGGACGTGGCATTGGCAGCAATCGGCGGAATCCCGGCAAGCGTCATTGCGCCGAAGGTCAGGAACGTGCCGCCGCCGGCGATCGCGTTGACGGCGCCGGAAAAGAAGCCCGCTGCCGCAAGCAGCAGTATCGTGGTGATTGTCATTGGTGTTTCCTCATCCCTGCCTTGCACATAACCGCTTCGCCGAAATGCGGCAACAGCGGGCTTTTCGTCACAAAATAGCAATCAACGGGATGACAAGGGGAAGTCTTTCGTGTATTGGCGCAGCCGGAAATGGGAAAGCTCCCGTCCACCAGCAACAAAGAATGGCGAACCCGCTCTGCCCGAAAGGCAATACCAGAGGCTTTGACCAAAGGTAATATCGAGCGCTCTGGCTGTTTCAGAAGAACCAAAAGGTTTGAGACGATGAACATCATTCAGCAGCTCGAGGCCGAACAGGCCGAAAAGATTGCCGCCAAGCGCACTCTTCCCGAATTCTCCCCGGGCGACACCGTCCGCGTCAACGTGAAGGTTACCGAAGGTAACCGTACCCGCGTTCAGGCTTACGAAGGCGTTTGCATCGCCCGTTCCGGCGGCGGCGTCAACGAGAGCTTCACCGTTCGCAAGATCTCCTACGGCGAAGGCGTCGAGCGCGTATTCCCGGTCTACTCCCCGATGATCGAAGGCGTCGAAATCGTTCGCCGCGGTAAGGTCCGTCGCGCCAAGCTGTACTACCTGCGCGATCGTCGCGGCAAGTCGGCTCGTATCGTCGAGAACACCGGCACCCGCGCCCGCAAGCTCAACGAAGCCGAGCGTCAGGCCGTTGCCGAAGAAAAGGCACGTATCGAAGCTGAAAAGGTTGCAGCAGCTCAGGCTCTCGCCGCCGAAAAGGCAGCAGCAGAAGCCGCAGCAGCCAAGGCCGCTGCCGAAGCTGAAGCCGCTAAGGCCGCTGAAGGCGCAGCAGAATAAGCTTCGCGACATATCTATGAAAAAGGCGGCCTTTCGGCCGCCTTTTTTTGTTATCCGCGCAGCGCGCGGCCGTCATGCTGGGCCGTTTCGTTCGATGTCAGCATTCGGCCGACAATGATGACGAGTACGCCCGCTATGGCGAGGCAGACGGCCAGAAAGACCATCGGCAGGAGGTTGCTGCCGGTCGCGTCCTTGATCCAAGGCACGACATTCTGGGCGACGAAACCACCGAGATTACCGACCGAGTTGATGGCCGCGATGCCGGCTGCGGCACCCGCACCCTTCAGGAAGCGTCCCGGCAGACTCCAAAACACCGGCTGACCTGCGAAGATGCCGGCGGCCGCGATGCAGAGGAAGAGGAACTGCAGTGTCGGTGTCGGAACGATGACCGACAGCGCCAGAGCTATGGCACCGATGAACGCCGGGCCGACGATATAAGGCGTCTTGTTCTGTGCCTTGTCGGCGGCGGCCGGTACGAACCACAGCGCCACTGCGACGATGATCCACGGAATGATGTTGATGAAACCGTTCATGGTGTTGGAAACGCCGAAGCCCTTGACGATCGTCGGCAGCCAGTAGCTGAGGCCATAGGCTGCCAGCGGGAAGCCGACATAGCAGAGCGCCATCAACAGCACACGCGGATTGACCAGCGCCTTGAAGCCGTGATCGGCATCCTCCTCCATGCCGGCATTTTCCTGCGCCAGCCGGTCCTTCAGCCAGCGCTTTTCGTCCTCGGACAGGAATTTTGCTTTTTCCGGCGTGTCGTCGAGATAGAAGAAGGTCACGACGCCTGCCACCACGGCCGGCACGCCGGTTGCGAGAAATACCCATTCCCAGCCGGCAAGGCCGAGCGCTCCATCGAGATCGAGTAGCATGCCGCCAAGCGGCGCGCCCAAGGCATTGGCAAGCGCGCTGAAGATCATGAACAGGCCAACCATGCGGCCGCGATAATCCTTCGGGAACCAGAGGGTGAGGAGATAGAGCACACCCGGAAAGAAGCCCGCTTCACACAGACCGAGCAGGAAGCGCAGGACATAGAACATCGTCATGTTCTGCGTGAATGCCAGTGCGATGGTGACGAAGCCCCAAGACACCAGAATTCGCGTGAACCAGACCCTTGCTCCGAACCGCGTCAGGAAGAGGTTTGCCGGCACTTCGAAGATGAAATAGCCGATGAAGAACAGCGATGCGCCGAGCCCGTAGGCATATTCGCTCATGCCCAGCGCATCGACCATCTGCAGCTTGGCGTAACTCACATTCTGTCGGTCGATATAGGCGATCAGATAAAGCAGACCGAGAAACGGCATCAGCCGCCAGGTGATCTTGGAAATCAGTTGCTGTTCGGAAACCACGACACATCCTCCCGGCCAAAACGGCGCATTCGAAAAGTGCTCAAATGAATTGCACTCGTTAAAGCGGCAGGATCGTCTTGGTTCCATACAGCTGGAACATCGGGAAGATTGTGAAGTCCGATCGGACTTGCCGGCTTGTTATTTCATGGGATTTCGTGAAAGTCGGGAGGATTTCCGTTGTCAGGGAGTGTCCCGATGCTTCTCCGCCGCACCGTTCTTGCCGGCCTTGCCGCGCTCGCCTTCACCCCGTCGCTCGGCTTTGCGGCCGAGTTGCCCAATCTCGCCGGGCGGACCATCGTCGTGGTGACCGAGAACGCCTATCCGCCGCTGCAATTTGTCGATCCGAAAAGCGGCCAGCCGATCGGCTGGGAATATGACGCGATGAACGAGATCGCCAAACGGCTGAACTTCAAGCTGGAATATCAGAACACCAGCTGGGACGCGATGATCCAGGCGGTGTCCGATGGGCAATACGATATCGGCATGACCGGCATCACCATCAAGGACGACCGCAGGCAGAAGGTGGATTTCTCCGATCCCTATATGCGTTCGCAGCAGCTGATGCTGGTTCGCAGCGATGAAAAGCGCTTCACTGACGCCAAGAGCTTCGCGGCGCTGGACAAGGGCCTGGTGGGCGCGCAGCCGGGAACCAGTCCGTTTTATACGGCCGTCTACGAGGTGCTGGACGGCAACGAACAGAACCCGCGCATCAAGCTGTTCGAAACGTTCGGCGCCAGCGTACAGGCGTTGAAGACCGGTGACGTCGATCTCGTTCTTACCGATTCGACCGCCGGCAAAGGTTATGTCGATGCCTCGAACGGCACGCTCAAGATCATCGGCGAGCCTTTGGGCACCGAGGATTTCGGCTTTATCTTCAAGAAGGGCTCCGACCTCGTTCTGCCAATCAATGCGGCGATCGCGGCACTGAAGGCGGACGGCACGCTGGATGCGCTGAACAAGAAGTGGTTCCTCGATTACAAGATGGGCCAGTAGCGCGTGGTGCCTCCACGCCGGCAAGGCGCCGAGCCCAGGGATTTTCCGTGGTGGCTGGTCGCCTTCGCGACGCTCTGTGTGGGGCTCGCGGCTGTCATCGCGTTCAACGATCTCTATGCCCAGGTCTTCGGTGTTGTGGCCAAAGGCATTGGCATCACAATCGGCGTGACGCTTGCCGCGTTTACGCTTGCAACGGCGCTGGGTCTGGCGATCGCGCTGGCGGGTTTGTCAAACAGTGTGGTGTTGCGGCAGATCGCTCGCTTTTATGTGGAGCTGATCCGCGGCATCCCTATCCTCGTGTTGCTGTTCTACATCGCCTTCGTGGCGCGCCGGCTTTTGTCACTCTCTATAACTGGGCGCTGGCGCCGCTTATCGAGCGTGGTTGGCTGAGCGAGCTTCTGGTGCGTGACGTTTCACTGCTGTCGAGGGCCGTCATCGCATTGATGATCGGTTACGCAGCCTTCATAGCCGAGATCTTCCGCGCCGGGTTTCAGTCGGTCGATATCGGGCAGATCGAGGCGGCCAAGACGCTTGGCTTCACGCGGCTGCAGCGCTTTCGTCTGATCGTTTTTCCGCAGGCCATGCGGGTGATCTTCCCGCCGCTTTCCAACGATTTCGTCTCGATGGTGAAGGATTCATCACTGGTCTCGGTGCTCGGCGTGGCCGATATCACGCAGATGGCCAAGGTCTATGCGGCGGGTTCGTTCCGCTTCTTCGAGACCTATTCGATCGTCACCTATATCTACCTGCTGCTGACGATCACTCTGTCCCTGTCGTTGCGCGGCATAGAGGCGAGATTGCGCAAGCGCACACAAAAATAAAAAAAAGCGGCCCGAAGGCCGCTTCCTTTAGATCCTGGCATGAATGCGGAGAACCGCGGAAATCAGTAGACTTCCGGGACGTACATTTCCGGCGGCACCGGATGGCGGGCATAGTCTTCATGACGCACGCGAGCCGGCAGCTCGATCGCTTCTTTCGGGACCGTCTCGTAAGGCACCTGCGCCAGAAGATGGGCGATCATGTTAAGCCGTGCCTTCTTCTTGTCGACGGCCTGTACGACCCACCACGGTGCTTCCTGAATGTGGGTGCGCTGGAGCATCTCTTCCTTGGCGCGGGTATAGTCTTCCCAGTGGACGCGGCTCTGCAGGTCCATCGGCGAAAGCTTCCACTGCTTCAGCGGGTCGTGGATGCGCATCTTGAAGCGGAATTCCTGCTCCTCGTCGGTGATCGAGAACCAGTATTTGAGCAGGATGATGCCGGAGCGGACCAGCATGCGCTCGAATTCCGGCACGTCGCGGAAGAATTCTTCCACCTGATCAGGGGTGCAGAAGCCCATGACGCGTTCGACGCCGGCGCGATTGTACCAGGAGCGGTCGAACATCACCATTTCGCCGGCGGTCGGCAGATGCGGCACGTAACGCTGGAAATACCACTGGTTCCGTTCGCGCTCGGTCGGTGCCGGCAGCGCGACGACGCGGGCGACACGCGGGTTGAGGCGCTGGGTAACGCGCTTGATGGCGCCGCCCTTGCCGGCCGAATCGCGGCCTTCGAAAAGCACGACGACCTTCAGCTTCTTGTACTGCACCCAGTCCTGCAGCCGCACGAGTTCGTGCTGCAGGCGGAAAAGTTCGCGGAAATAGAGTTTGCGGTCGATCGACGGATCGGCCGGGCCGGACATGCCCTCGGCAACCAGCTCGTCCAGCCGGTCCTCCTCCATCTGCATTTCCAGCTCTTCATCGAAGCTGTCGGCAATCTCTTCCTTGATGCGGCTGAGCTGGTCTTCCATGGGTTCGGACATCTGGCGTCTCTCCGTTTTCGAAGAAGAGATGAACCATGTTTCCGCGAAGACTTTATGACAGTCATGCGACAGCTTTCCGACGATACAAACCATTCCGCAAACGGATTGCCGGTTTTCCGGAAAACTGTTATGGGAAATGCCATGGGATCGAAATTCGGATGCCTCGCGAACCAGATTATCGTGCTGCAGGACCACAAGCGTCTGCCGGCACGCTTTTTCGCGCGGGTTTCCGGGGCGCTTTGCGACCGACTTAGCTGATCTTGTCAGCTTCCGTGCAGCGGACAGCTGCCGACACCCATTCCCGTATTTCATTCAGCTAAACGGATAGCAGCCATGAGCGCACCTCGTACCCTCTACGACAAGATCTGGGACGACCACGTCGTTTCCGAGGACGAAAACCACACCTGTCTTCTCTACATCGACCGTCACCTCGTTCACGAAGTGACGTCGCCGCAGGCATTCGAAGGCCTGCGCATGGCCGGCCGCAAGGTCCGCGCGCCGGAAAAGACGCTCGCCGTTGTCGACCACAACGTTCCGACGACCCTTGACCGCTACGAAGGCATCAAGAACGAGGAAAGCCGCATCCAGGTCGAGGCACTCGCCCAGAATGCCGCCGATTTCGGCGTCGAATATTACTCCGAAAAGGACGTCCGCCAGGGCATCGTCCATATCGTCGGTCCGGAACAAGGCTTCACCCTGCCGGGCATGACCATCGTCTGCGGCGACAGCCACACTTCTACGCATGGTGCCTTCGGCGCGCTCGCGCATGGTATCGGCACGTCCGAGGTCGAGCACGTTCTCGCCACCCAGACGCTGGTGCAGAAGAAGGCGAAGAACATGCTGGTGCGCGTCGACGGCAAGCTGCCGGCCGGCGTTACCGCGAAGGACATCATTCTCGCGATCATCGGTGAAATCGGCACGGCCGGCGGTACCGGCCACGTTATCGAGTTTGCCGGCGAGGCGATCCGCGCGCTTTCCATGGAAGGCCGCATGACCGTCTGCAACATGACGATCGAAGGCGGCGCCCGCGCCGGTCTGATCGCGCCGGACGAAACCACGTTCGAATATATCAAGGACAAGCCGCGCGCCCCGAAGGGCAAGGCCTGGGACATGGCGCTCGACTACTGGAAGACGCTCAACACGGAAGAGGGCGCGCATTTCGACAAGGTCGTCGTGCTCGACGCCGCCAACCTGCCGCCGATCGTTTCCTGGGGCTCCTCGCCGGAAGACGTCATCACCGTCGAAGGCGTGGTGCCGAACCCGGACGAGATCAAGGACGAAACCAAGCGCACCTCCAAGTGGCGCGCGCTGGATTATATGGGCCTGAAGCCGGGCACGAAGATCACCGACATCGCCGTCGATCGCGTCTTCATCGGCTCCTGCACCAACGGCCGCATTGAAGACCTGCGCGCTGCGGCCAAGGTCGTCGAAGGCCGCACGGTTGCTTCCACCGTTTCCGCCATGATCGTTCCGGGCTCGGGCATCGTGAAGGAGCAGGCGGAGGCCGAAGGGCTCGACAAGATCTTCAAGGATGCCGGCTTCGAATGGCGCGAGCCGGGCTGCTCGATGTGCCTTGCGATGAACGACGACCGACTGAAGCCGGGCGAGCGTTGCGCATCTACCTCGAACCGCAACTTCGAAGGCCGTCAGGGTTACAAGGGTCGTACGCACCTCGTCTCGCCGGCCATGGCCGCCGCAGCCGCAATTGCCGGCCACTTCGTCGATATCCGCGAATGGAAGTAAGCTTCCTGCGCTTCTAATGTGGAGATGCCCGGCTGTTGCGCCGGGCATTTTCGTTTGAGAAGGATCGAGCCGCTTCAATCGTCGTCGTCATCATCATCATCGCGCTGGTAGCGCTGATGGCGTCGCCAGCCGTCATCGTCATCCCGGTAACGGCGGAGGGAGCGGCGGTCGTCATCATCGTCCCCGTCGTCATCGACAAAAACGACATATGGCGGTGAAACCGAAGACCCGGAGGCATTTGCCGAGACGGGCGCAAGTGCCACGGTTGCCAGGACGCTGCTTAGGCTTAAGCTGAGAAAACGCTTCATCCTTGAACTCCATTTCTCTTTCAGGGCGTTGTTGACCTTTGAGAAAACGGAATTGCCGGCGGGTTATTCCACCTCGTGCGGACTTTTTAGCCCAATACCCTCACCATCGTTCCCTTGCGCATGAAGCGGAGCAGGCGCTTCATATCCGTGAGGTTGACCGCGATGCAGCCTGCAGTCGGTTGGTAACCCGGCTTGATCAGATGAAAGAAGATTGCGGAGCCGCGGTGGCGGGCGCGTGAGGTGATATTCCAGTCGAGCACGAGGCAGATGTCGTAGAGCCCGTCCGCCCGTGTCATCTCCTCATGGCTTGGCCGGAAGGGGGCTTTGACAAGACGGTTATAGGCGGGGTGATCGGGCTGGTCGCACCACAGCATTTCCTTGTGGATGCGCCTCATCGGCAGGGCGGTTTGCGGCAGTCGGACCCGTTCGCCGCGCGTGAAGCCGGAGAGGAGGCGCATCGCCGCAATCGGTGTCGCGCCATCGCCTTCACGCTTGAAGGGTGTGGTGCCGGAGCGTCCGAGGGCGGCTTGCATGGTGATGCCGCCGAATGAGACAATTGCCCGTTGCCGGTCGCGAGGTGCCGTGCGGACGGTGATCACGTTGTCTTTTCTGTGAACTGCCTCGCGAAAACGCTGCATTTCTCTCACAAGGTTTTGCTTTGAATATGATTTCGTTTGAATTCATAGCACGTTGGGAATTAAATCGAACAACCCTAAATGTGCTTTGAATGGCCGGTATTGCGGCCGCAGTGCAACGGGTGAGACGAAAGGCAAAAACGCATGGCAGCGCGCACGATACTTCTGGTGGATGACGACGACGACCTGCGTGAGACCTTGGTCGAGCAGTTGTCGTTCTACGAAGAGTTCTCGCTCCTCCAGGAGGCGAATGCCGCCAAGGCGTTGAACACCGCCAAGACTGCCCAGATCGACTTGTTGATCATGGACGTCGGCCTGCCGGATATGGACGGGCGCGAGGCCGTGAAGCTTTTGCGCAAGAACGGCTTCAAGGCACCGATCATCATGCTGACGGGCCATGACACGGATTCCGACACGATCCTCGGTCTGGAAGCCGGTGCCAACGACTACGTCACCAAGCCTTTCCGCTTCGCCGTGCTGCTGGCGCGCATCCGTGCCCAGCTTCGCCAGTATGAGCAGAGCGAGGACGCCACCTTCACGGTCGGCCCTTACATCTTCAAGCCCAGCCAGAAGCTGCTCACCACCGAGGACGGTAAGAAGATCCGCCTGACGGAAAAGGAAGCGGCGATCATCCGTTACCTCTACCGTGCCGGCCAGAAGGTCGTGACGCGCGATGTGCTTCTGGAAGAGGTCTGGGGCTATAATTCCGGCGTGACCACCCATACTCTGGAAACCCATGTCTACCGCCTGCGCCAGAAGATCGAACGCGACCCGTCCAGCGCCGAGATTCTCGTGACTGAAAACGGTGGCTACAAGATCGTACCCTGAGCAATTCCAGGAAAAGTGTGCCGCGGTTTTCTGTCTGGAATCGCGGCAAGCACAGAAAACAGAGCCCCTATGTCGCTGACCGAAGATATCCGCCTGCTGACGCAGGTCCCGTTGTTCCGGGACATGAACGACGACCAGCTCCGTCTCGTCGCGTTTGGCGCCGAACGCCGGCAGGTGGCTCCCGGTCAGGAGCTTTTCCGCGAAAAATCCCCGGCGGAATCCGCCTTCATCATCGCCCGTGGCCGGTTCGAACTGCTGATGACCGGCCGCGACGGTGAAATGAAGGTGGAAGCGACGGTTGGCCCCGGCACGCTGCTCTCGGAGCTCGCGCTGATCACCATGGTCGAGCGCAAGTTCACGGCGGTTGCCATCGACGATGCCGAGGCGATGAAGATCAGCCGCTCGCTGTTTCACCGTCTGCTGGAGGAATATCCGCAGGTCGGGCGGATGATCGAGGCCCGTATTCGGGATAATATTGCCGGGCTGGCAAAGGCTGCCGCGGCGATGCAGCATCGGTTTGCTTGAAGCTTCTTGTAGGTAGAGCCCGTAGCCCCCTCACCCGGCCTCCGCTTCGCTCGGCCACCCTCTCCCCAAGGGGAGAGGAGAAATAGCGAAGTCGCAGCCAGTTCCCTTCTCCCCATCGGGGAGAAGGTGGCCCGAAGGGTCGGATGAGGGGGCCGCAAGCTCGGCGCTCATTGGCGGGTAAGCCAACCCCTAAAACTTGAACACCGCTGTCACCGGCACATGGTCCGACGGCTGGTTCCAGCCGCGTGCTTCCTTCAGCACTTCGATCTTCTCCAGGAATGGGCCGAGATCCGGTGACGACCAGATATGGTCCAGCCGGCGGCCCTTGTTTGCCGCTTCCCAGTCCTTGGCGCGATAGCTCCACCAGGTGTATATCTTTTCCGGTTCCGGCGTGTATTGCCGCATCAGGTCCAGCCAACCACCCTGGCGGATGATTTCCTTCATGCCTTCGGTCTCGATCGGCGTGTGGCTCACGATCTTGAGGAGCTGCTTGTGCGACCAGACGTCATGCTCCAGCGGCGCGATATTAAGGTCGCCGACGAGGATCGACGAGACGCCAGGCATCGCATCGGCTTTCAGCGCTTTCATCTCCTCCACGAAATCCAGCTTGTGGCCGAATTTCGGATTGATCGTTCGGTCCGGCTCGTCACCGCCGGCCGGCACATAGAAATTGTGCAGCCGGATGCGCCGCGAACCGCGTTCGACGATCGCCGAAATGTGCCGGGCATCGCCGACATTGCAGTAGTTCTGACGATGATCTTCAAGAAGCGGGATCTTCGACGCGATGGCGACCCCGTGATAACCCTTCTGGCCGTGGATGATGATGTGCTCGTAGCCGAGATCCTTGAGCGGCTGGAGGGGGAACTCCGGCTCCTGGCACTTGATTTCCTGAAGGCATAGGATGTCCGGCTTGTGGCGGACGAGAAACTGCTCGACGATCGGCATGCGCAGCCGAACGGAGTTGATATTCCAGGTGGCGATGGAAAACGTCATGGGCAAACCTCGGTGATGCGGCGAGGTCTATAGCAATTCCGACAAAAGTGCGAAGCGGTTTTGCGTCCGCAATCACGTCAAAGCGAAGTTTGAAATCGTTTCTGCCGGAAAGCAAAAGGCCGCGCTGCAAGCACGGCCTCTCAAAATCGACTGATGACGCGATCAGCCCTTATTGCGAACGTCGTCATAGGGGATGGTGAAGACCTTGTCGTCGAGGTTCACGCCGTTCTGGACGTTGTAGATCATCACCGACGTGTCCTTGCTCTGGGCGTCGGTAATCGTCCACTGGCGCAGATCGAAGGTCTTGGAATCGAACATCATCGTGATGGTCGAGTCGCCAAAGATGGTCTTGTTGCCCAGCACGATCGTAGTGAGATCGGTTTCCTGCTTGACGTCGCGGACCATCTGGTTGCCGAGGTCGATCCGTTCCGCCAACAGCAGGCTGAGCGGCGTCTTCGACAGCGGGTAGAGGTCCCAGGTCTTGAGCTTCAGATTGCCGATGACGACGTTTCGGCCGTCGGCAATCACACGGATCGGCGAAGGATCCTCGAAGTTGAAACGCAGCTTACCGGGGCGGGCGATATAGAACTTGCCGCCCGTCTGCTCGCCGCGCGGACCGAACTGCACGAACTCGCCCATCATGGTTTTGACGGAGGAGAAGTGGTCGGCGATCTTCTGCGCAGCCACCGGGGATGCGGCCTGCGCGAAGCTCACGCCATGCGCCAGCGTGGTCGCCGCAAGTCCGACAAGGCCAAGCGAAAACTGCCGGCGTCCGATGGCGCCGGCACCAATGTTTGAAAGGATGGATTTTTCTTGTGTCATTCTGGTCTCCTTCCCTTATTTCTCGGCTTTAAACGCGGCGGCTTGATGACATGCGGCAATCACGAAAGGCTTACCGTTCGAGGATATCGCCCTCGGTCGGCACCAGAATTTCGCGTTTGCCGGCATGGTTTGCCGGTCCGATAAGCCCTTCCTGCTCCATGCGCTCGATGAGCGAAGCAGCGCGGTTATAACCTATTCCGAGACGTCGTTGGATATAGGACGTGGAGGCCTTGCCGTCTTTCAGCACGACCGCCACTGCCTGGTCATAGGGGTCGTCCGAATCGGCAAGGTTGGATGTGCCTGCCGGGCCGCCGTAGCCACCTTCATCCTCGTCGTCATCGGCCGTGATGGCATCGAGATATTGGGGCTGACCCTGAGTTTTCAAGTAGGCGACGATATCTTCGACCTCGGTATCGGAGACAAAGGGTCCGTGGACACGCTGAATGCGTCCGCCGCCGGCCATATAGAGCATGTCGCCCATGCCGAGCAGCTGTTCCGCGCCCTGTTCGCCCAGGATCGTACGGCTGTCGATCTTCGAGGTAACCTGGAAGGAGATGCGCGTCGGGAAGTTCGCCTTGATCGTGCCGGTGATGACGTCGACGGACGGGCGCTGCGTCGCCATGATAACGTGGATACCGGCGGCACGCGCCATCTGCGCCAGACGCTGTACCGCACCTTCGATATCCTTGCCGGCGACCATCATCAGGTCGGCCATTTCGTCGATGATCACGACGATATAGGGGATCGGCGCGAGATCGAATTCTTCCGTCTCGTACATCGCTTCGCCGGTATGGCGGTCGAAGCCGGTCTGCACGGTGCGGGTCAGCACCTCGCCCTTTTCGATCGCCTGCTCGACGCGACTGTTAAAGCCGTCGATATTACGCACGCCGATCTTCGACATCTTCTTGTAACGCTCTTCCATCTCGCGGACGGTCCATTTGAGCGCAACGACGGCCTTCTTCGGATCGGTGACGACCGGGGAAAGGAGGTGCGGGATGCCATCATAGACGGACAATTCGAGCATCTTCGGATCGATCATGATCAGGCGGCACTTCTCCGGCGTGTAACGGTAGAGAAGCGACAGGATCATGGTGTTGATGGCGACCGACTTACCCGAACCGGTCGTGCCGGCAACGAGCAGATGCGGCATCTTGGCGAGGTCGGCCACGACGGGTTCGCCGCCGATCGTCTTGCCGAGCGCCATGGCAAGTTTTGCCTTGCTGCCTTCGAAATCCTTTGAACCGATCATTTCGCGCAGGTAAACGGTCTCGCGGATGCGGTTCGGCAGTTCGATGCCGATGGCGTTGCGGCCCGGCACGACGGCGACGCGTGCGGCGATCGCGCTCATCGAGCGGGCGATATCGTCTGCAAGACCGATGACGCGCGAGGACTTGATGCCGGGGGCCGGTTCCAATTCGTAAAGTGTCACGACCGGACCGGGGCGGACGTGGATGATCTCGCCCTTGACGCCGAAATCCTCGAGCACGCCTTCCAGCAGGCGGGCATTCTGTTCCAGCGCATCGGCCGAGAGCGAGGCGTCGCGGGCAATCGCCTTTGGCTCGTTCAGGAGGTGTACGGAGGGTAGCTGGAAGCCATCGGGCGACAGGAAGGATGATTGTGCTTCCCGCCCGACGCGGGCGCTGGGCTTGGGCGACGTGGCGGCCGGCATGACACGCGACGGGGCTCGGCCGTTCGGAGAAACCGGGGCGCGCGAGGCGACGAACGGAGCATCGTCGTCCTCGTCGTCATCCGACAGGATGCCGGCCGGGCGTCCCGGCATGTCGAACGGCGGATCGTCGTCATAATCGTGGTCGTCGTCATGCGCGGAGATCGGTGGTGCGGCGACGATGCGGCGCGGCGACGTTACCCGCTCGACCGGACCATCGAGGGACGGTTCAGCACGACGGCCAGGACCGGCTGCTGGCGCCTTGGCGCGGACCGGCTCGTTCAACGTGCCGAACTCGTCCTCGTTGAAATCGTAAGGCTGGTCGAAGTTCATGCGCGGACGCGGCTTGATGCCGGCAAGGCGCCGAAGCCGCGCCTGGGCGATATACCAGTAGTGAGCGATCGCGCCGAAGGCGAGGAAATTGCCGAAGCCACCATCCTCTTCGTCGTCCTCATCTTCTGCTTCCTCGCGCCGCGGGCGTGCCTTCACGGCCGCGACCGGCTTGTCCTCATCCTCGGATTCCTCCTCAAAGGCTTCACCGATAAGGCCCGAAGCAAACAGCATGAGATAGGCGCAGGGCAGCGTGAAAATGCAGCCAAGCACGGTCGCCACCATGCCGGTCGGGTAGGCGCCAACGAAAAGCGCCGGGAAACGAAGGATCATGTCGCCAATCACGCCGCCGATGCCGTTGGGGATCGGCCAGGTGAGGGGTGCCGGAAAACAGCCAAGGGTCGCGGATGCCAGCAGCGTACCGCCACCCCAGGCAGCGAGGCGGGCAGGGACGCGGTCATATTTGCGGCCGGAGATCAGCGCGAGGGCGAGGGCCAAGATCGGAAGCAGCGCGACGATGCTGGCGAGCCCGAGGAACTGCATCATCAGGTCGGCAAAGGTGGCGCCGGCGAGACCGAGAAGATTGGCAGGGGCGTTGTCGGTGGCGTAAGAGAAGCTCGGATCCGCGACATTCCAGGTGGCAAGCGCGGCAACAGCCAGCGCCAGGCCCAAGAAAATCCCGAAACCGATCAGCGCCATCGTCTGTCGCCAGACGAACGCGGTGAGCACCGAGCGCGTGGAACGGTTTGCCATCGCCGCCGAACTGCTTCTGCTCATCTTTGGTGCCCACTTCCTCATAACGCAAGGCCTTGCGCGAATCGGCAGCCGCCAGCCAATCCACGCAATTCACGCCGTTTATAGCCCTGGGATGGTTAATGTCGCTTTAACCTCAATGAATGATGAAGATCTAAAGTAAGAAATAAAAAAGCCCGGACTGGAAAGTCCGGGCCAAGGCGGCATCCAAACTGGACACCGCTACGGGAGAGGAATGGCGGCGGTAACCCGCCGCCCGCAACTCGCGCTTACGAGTGGTAGGCAGCTTCGCCGTGGGAAGCGAGGTCGAGACCTTCGCGCTCGGCTTCGACCGGAACGCGCAGGCCGACGATCAGGTCGACGATCTTGTAGAGGATCGCAGAACCGATGCCCGACCACAGAACCGTGACGATGACGCCCTTGAGCTGAGCCCAGACCTGGGTTGCCGTGCCGGCGTAGCTGGCCGCGAAGTCGGCCGTCGAGTAATCGACGATGCCGGCGCCGCCGAGAGCCGGGTTGACGAATACGCCGGTCAGGATGGCGCCGATGATGCCGCCAACGCCGTGAACGCCGAAGACGTCAGCCGTGTCGTCGTAACCGAACTTGTTCTTCACCGTCGAGACGAAGAAGTAGCAGACCGGGGAAACGATGAGGCCCATGATGATGGCGCCCATCGGGCCGACGAAGCCGGCAGCCGGGGTGATGACGACGAGACCGGCGACGGCACCCGAAGCTGCACCCAGCATGGAGGCCTTGCCACGAGCGAAGGTTTCAACGATCGACCATGCGACGACTGCAGCAGCGGTCGCGACGAAGGTGTTCAGCATCGCAAGTGCTGCGTAGGCGTTGGCTTCCAGGTTGGAGCCGGCGTTGAAGCCGAACCAGCCGACCCACAGAAGAGCTGCACCGACCATGGTGAGCGTCATCGAGTGCGGAGCCATCATGTCCTTGCCGAAGCCGGTACGCTTGCCGACCATGATCGCACCGACGAGACCGGCGATACCGGCGTTGATGTGAACAACGGTGCCGCCTGCGAAGTCGATTGCGCCGAAGCCGAAGATCAGGCCGGTCGGGCCGTCATAGGCGCTCGGGCCGCCCCAGAACCAAACCATGTGGGCCATCGGGAAGTAGACGAAGGTGAGCCACAGGATGGTGAAGAGGATGACGGCGGAGAACTTGATGCGTTCCGCGAATGCGCCGACGATCAGCGCAGGCGTAATCGCTGCGAAGGTCATCTGGAAGCAGACGAAGACGAGTTCCGGAATGGCCGAACCCTTGGTGAAGCTTTCCGACATCGTCGTGACGTCGACGCCGGCGAGGAACATCTTGGAGAAGCCGCCGACGAAGCTGTTCAGCGAGCCGCCATCGGTGAAGGCGAGCGAATAACCGTAGGTAACCCAGACCAGCATCGCGACAGCCGCGATCATCATGACCTGCATCAGGACGGACAGCATGTTCTTGGTGCGAACGAGGCCGCCGTAGAAGAGCGCGAGGCCCGGCACGATCATCAGCAGGACGAGAATGGCGGAAATCAGCATCCAGGTCGTATCGCCCTTGTCGACCGTCATGGCCGGTGCGGGGGCAGCAGCGGCCGCAGGCGCAGCAGCCGTCTGCGCGAAGGCGACAGCCGGTGCCATCAGGGCTGCTGCAGCAGCGCCCAGGCGTCCGAGAGTGGAAATCTTGTTAAATTGCATAGCTTGAAAACTCCCCTGTCAGCCGTGCTTAGAGCGCTTCTGTGTTGGTTTCGCCGGTACGGATGCGCACGGCCTGTTCGATCGAGTAGACAAAGATCTTGCCGTCGCCGATCTGGCCGGTCTTGGCGGCAGTGGCGATTGCATCTACGGCCTTTTCGACGAGGTCGGAGGGGACTGCGATTTCGATCTTCAGTTTCGGCAGAAAACTGACGGCGTATTCCGTGCCGCGATAGATTTCCGTATGTCCCTTCTGGCGTCCGTAACCTTTGACTTCGGTAACGGTCAGGCCCTGGATGCCGACAGCCGTGAGGGCTTCACGCACCTCGTCCAGCTTGAACGGCTTGATAATGGCCATCACGATTTTCATCTGGCTTTCCCATCCTTTGGTTGTCCTCGGCGTAAAAGGCCGACTCTCCTGATCGCTGCGGATCATGGCAGCGATTGGCGAGATACATTCAAAGGGCGTGCCAGTTTGAGATGGGGGTATAAGTTATTGAAATATAAACGCTTATAAATGCGCTGCCAAGAAACGGGCAGTTCAATGGTCAAAAGAAGACCAAAATATGTGCAATTTGGAAAATTTGCTTAATATTTATGCGTCTGCCTTTTTCCGAATCAGTCCTTCCTGGGCAACCGACGCGATCAGGGTGCCGGAACGGCTATAAATGCTGCCACGCGTCATGCCGCGGGCACCGGAAGCGCTGGGGCTATCCTGCGTGTAAAGCAACCAATCGTCGAATGTGAACGGCCGGTGGAACCACATGGCGTGGTCAAGGCTTGCGGCCTGCAGTCTTGGATCGAAGATCGAGGTGCCGTGCGGATAAAGCGATGCGTCGAGCAGTGTCATGTCCGACAGCCAGGCCAGCATGGCGTTGCGATAACGCCTGTCGTCCGGCACTTCGCCGAGCGTGCGCACCCACACATCCTGCTTCGGCTCCAGCTTGTCCTTGGTCAGGTAATGCACCAGCGATGTCGGCCTGACCTCGATCGGCCGCTCGCGCGACCAGTAACGCCGGACGTTTTCCGGCGCGTTCTTCATGAAGAGTTCCTTGAACTCCTTCTCGCCCATCAGGTCTTCCGGCTGGGTAACGGATGGCATGGCGATCTGGTGTTCGTAGCCCTCCTCGTCGATCTGGAAAGAGACCGACATGGCGAAGATTGCCTTGCCGTGCTGCACGGCCACCACGCGGCGGGTATTGAAGCTTGATCCGTCGCGAATGCGCTCCACCTGATAGAGGATCGGCACTGACGGATCGCCCGGGCGCATGAAATAGGCGTGCAGCGAATGGGCGAAACGATCGTCGTCCACGGTGCGCTGAGCTGCCATTAGTGCCTGGGCGATGACCTGGCCGCCGAATACGCGCTGCCAGCCGATATCGGGGCTGACGCCGCGGAAAATGTTTTCCTCGAGCTTTTCGAGGTCGAGCGTCGCGATCAGTTCTTCCATGGCGGAGGCAAATTTGGGCTGGCGCGACATTATGACGATCTCCGGCGGTAGGAAGCGGCGGTTGGATGATCTATATCCGGGTTGAAAGTTTCTCAAGTCGCACGGGAGTTTGGGCAAATGCCGGACACGTTAGTTGACATGCTGGTTGTAGGGGGCGGTTACGTGGGTCTCGCCGCCGCGGTGGCGGTCAAGCAGGCGGCGCCGCATCTCAATGTCGAGGTGATCGAGGCCGCGCCCGAACATGTCTGGCAAAAGGACGAGCGCGCCTCGGCGATCATTTCGGCCGCGACCAAGATGCTGGATGTGCTCGGCGTCTGGAACGAGATCGCTGTCGATGCCCAGCCGATCAACCGGATGATCGTGACTGACAGCCGCACGGCCGATCCGGTTCGTCCGGTCTTCCTGACCTTTGACGGTGAAGTCGAAGACGGCATGCCCTTCGCTCATATGGTGCCGAATGTCGCCATGGTGCGGGCTCTGCGCGGCGCTGCCGAACGGCTCGGTATCTCCATCCGCCACGGCCTGATGGCGACGGGTTTTGAAACCAGTAGCACCCGCTGCACGGTCTCGCTCTCCGATGGCTCGACCATCGCCACCCGCCTCCTCGTCGCCTGTGACGGCGTGCGTTCCAAGCTGCGTGACATGGCCGGCATCAAGACGGTGACCTGGGACTACGGCCAGTCCGGCATCGTTGCGACGGTTGCCCACGAGCGGCCGCATGAGGGTGTGGCTGAAGAGCATTTCCTGCCGTCAGGCCCCTTCGCCATTCTGCCGCTCACCAACAATCGCTCCTCGCTCGTCTGGACCGAACGAAGCGCGGAAGCCGATCGTCTTGTCGCGTCGGATGACTTGGTATTCGAAGAGGAATTGCAGCGCCGTTTCGGGCACAAGCTCGGCGAAATCCAGGTGGTTGGAGGCAAGAAGGCATTCCCGCTCGGCCTCACACTGGCGCGTGCCTTCGTCGCTCCGCGCTTTGCGTTGGCCGGTGATGCCGCTCACGGCATTCACCCGATCTCCGGCCAGGGCCTCAATCTCGGTTTCAAGGATGTCGCCGCATTGGCCGAGACGGTCGTCGAAGCCGATCGCCTCGGTCTCGATATCGGTGCGTTGAACGTTCTGGAGCGCTACCAGTCGTGGCGCCGTTTCGACACGTTCCGCATGGGTGTCACGACGGACGTATTGAACCGCCTGTTCTCAAACGACATCACGCCTATCCGCATCGCTCGCGACTTTGGTCTCGGGGTTGTCGAACGTTTGCCGCGGCTGAAGAATTTCTTCATCGACCAGGCGGCTGGTAAGGCGGGGGCGGATGGGCCGAAGTTGCTTGCGGGCGAGGCGATCTGAGCGGCTACTTCGCCTTGCCGGGAAAAAGATCCGGCCGGCGCGCAGTCGTCAGCTTTCGCGCCTCTTCCAGCCGCCATTTTTCGATGGCGGCATGATTGCCTGACGTCAGAACGGCCGGGATATCGCGGCCTTCGAATACCTGCGGGCGCGTGTATTGCGGGTGTTCCAGCAAACCGTTTTCAAAGCTTTCATGCGTGCCGGAAAGCGCATTGCCCATGACGCCCGGCAGGATGCGGATGACCGCATCGAGCAGCGTCAGCGCAGCCGGCTCCCCGCCGGAGAGAACGTAATCGCCGATCGAGACTTCTTCGAGATTGCGGGCATCGATCACCCGCTGATCGACGCCTTCGAAGCGGCCACAGACGATGACCACGCCTTCGCCGGCGGCAAGTTCGCGGACCTTTTCCTGGGTCAGCGGCTTTCCGCGCGGGCTCATCAGCAGGCGAGGACGGTTATCGCCCCTCTTCGGAAACATGGTCGATCGCTTTTGCGAGAATATCCGGCTTCAGCACCATGCCGGCGCCGCCGCCGGCCGGCGTATCGTCGACCGTGCGATGCTTGTCCTCGGCGAAATCGCGGATCTGCACCGGATCAAGCGACCACTGGCCGCGCTCCAGCGCCTTGCCGGCGAGCGAATGACCGAGATGGCCGGGAAACATTTCCGGGTAGAGGGTAAGGATGGTGGCGCGGAAAGGCATCGCGCTCACTTGTCCTTTTCCCGGCCTTTTCCGGAGCCCTTTTTGGGGAAATTCGGCTTGATGGCGTCGTCGTCCGGGTTTTCGGTCAAGCCGGCTGCCTGTGGGTCGATCAGGATCTTGCCGCCTTCAAGGTCGATCTCCAGCACGGCGGCTTCCGAAAACGGAATAAGCGCCGGGCGGCGGCCCGGGCCTTTCAGCTCAAGAAGATCGCCTGCGCCAAAGTCATAGACCGCGCTGACGGTGCCGTAGCTCTTGCCGTCCTGATCGACCGCTTCCAGGCCTTCGAGATCGGCGTAATAGAATTCATCCTCTTCCAGCTCATCGTCCGGCAGGTTTTCTCGCTCGATGAAGAGTTCCAGGCCGTTGAGGGTTTCGGCGGCATTACGGTCGTTGATGCCGCGGAAGCGGACCACCGCAACATTCTTCGCCTCGCGAATTTCAAGGATCTCGAAAACCCGGCCGTCCTCGCTATGCAGGTTGCCGTAATCGCCGAGCGCGGTCGGGTCGGCGGTATAGGAGCGGACGCGAACCTCTCCACGCAAACCTTGAGCGGCGCCGATGGTCGCCATCAGAACAGGGTTTTCGAGCTTGGTCATAGGAGATGGTTCCGGTTGTGTCGCGCCTCATTTAAGCGCACTGAGAAGAAATGCAAACAGCAAAACGGGCAGCGCGATGCCGCACTGCCCGTTGCCATGATTTGTGGTCGCGAAACCTTATGCTTCAGCGGCAGCAGCTGCGTCGGCAGCCTTCTGCGCACGCTCTTTGGCGCGCTCCTGGGCCTTCTTGCCCGGCAGAGCCTTGGTCGGGTTGCTCTTGGTTTCGCGGGTCGCAATACCGGCTTCTGCGAGGAAGCGCAGAACGCGGTCGGACGGCTGGGCGCCCTTGGCGATCCATTCCTGGATGCGCTCGACGTTCAGTTCAACGCGCTTGGCATCGTCCTTGGCGAGCATCGGGTTCCAGGAACCGAGCTTTTCGAGGAAACGGCCATCACGCGGCGAACGGGCGTCGGCAACGACGACGGTGTAGTACGGACGCTTCTTGGAACCGCCACGGGCGAGACGAATCTTCAGGGACATTGCATTTACTCCTTAGGTTTTCTTCCGGGCCACCATCCGGTGGGCCGAGATTTTGTCGAGGCCGCCGTCAGGCGGGCTCCGGTTTGTTTTCAGACCGCCTTTCGGCGATCCGGGTTCAGGCTATTTTCGTGCCGACATGTTCGGCGGCGATGGCTTCATGATGCCGGATGACTTCCTTGATGACGAAGTTCAGGAACTTCTCGGCGAAATCCGGGTCCAGATGCGCTTCCTTCGCCAGGCGGCGAAGGCGCTCGATCTGAAATTCCTCGCGCGCCGGGTCTGCCGGCGGCAAATCGTATTGGGCTTTCAGGACGCCCACTTCCTTGGTGCAGCGGAAACGCTCCGCCAGCATGTGAACGAGCGCCGCATCGATGTTGTCGATCGACTGGCGGTAGCTTGCGAGCTTTGCCTTGACTTCGGGATCAACCACGAACTTCTTCCCTCACTTTTTCTTCGGCATGCCGGGCAGACCCGGGAAACCGCCGAGGCCCGGCAGCTTGGCGCCACCCAGACCCGGAAGGCCACCCATGCCGCCACCCATGCCAGGCATCGAGCCCGGCTTGATACCCGCGGCTTCCGCCTGCTTCTGCAGTGCTTCGAGCTGCTTGGGGTCGAGCTTGGAGAGGTCAGGCATGCCGCCCATACCCCCCATGCCGCCGCCAAGGCCCATCTTGGACGCAAGGCCGCCCATCATCTGCTTCATCATGCCGCCCTTGCCCTTGCCGCCCATCATTTTCATCATGTCGGCCATCTGACGGTGCATTTTCAGAAGCTTGTTGATGTCGGAGGCGTCCGTACCGGAGCCGGCCGCGATGCGCTTCTTGCGGCTGTGCTTCAGCATGTCGGGATTGGCGCGCTCGGCCTTGGTCATCGACTGGATGATGGCGATCTGGCGGTCGAACACCTTGTCGCTCATGCCGGCGGCGGAAAGCTTGTCCTTCATGCCGGACATGCCTGGCATCATACCCATGATGCCGCCCATGCCGCCGAGCGACTTCATCTGGCGCAGCTGGTCGGCAAGGTCGTTCAGGTCGAACTTGCCCGACTGCATCTTCTTGGCCATCGCCGCGGCTTTTTCCGCATCGATGTTTTCGGCAGCCTTTTCGACGAGCGAGACGATGTCGCCCATGCCGAGGATACGGTCGGCGATACGGCGGGGATGGAATTCCTCCATCTCCGTCATCTTTTCGCCGACGCCGATCAGCTTGATCGGCTTGCCGGTGACGGCGCGCATCGAAAGGGCGGCGCCGCCGCGGCCGTCGCCATCCATACGGGTCAGCACGAGGCCGGTAATGCCGACGCGTTCGTCGAAATTGCGGGCGAGATTGACGGCGTCCTGGCCGGTCAAGCTATCGGCGACGAGCAGGATTTCATGCGGATTGGACTTCCGCTTGATCTCCGCCATTTCCTGCATCAGCGGTTCGTCGATGTGCGTGCGGCCGGCGGTGTCGAGGATGACGACGTCATGGCCGCCGAGCTTTGCGGCCTGAACGGCACGGGCTGCGATATCGGTCGGCGACTGGCCGGCGATGATCGGCAGCGTATCGACGCCGGTCTGGACGCCCAACTGGCGAAGCTGTTCCTGGGCTGCGGGGCGGCGCGTATCGAGCGACGCCATCAGCACCTTCTTGCGCTCGCGATCGGTCAGCCGCTTGGCGATCTTGCCGGTCGTGGTCGTCTTACCTGAGCCCTGCAGGCCGACCATCATAATGACGACGGGGGCAACGGCGTGAAGATCGATGCCGACGCCTTCGGTGCCGAGCATCTCGACCAGTTCGTCATGGACGATCTTGACGACCATCTGGCCGGGTTTGATCGACTTCAGAACTTCGGCACCGACAGCCTTTTCGCGCACCCGGTCGGTAAAGGAGCGGACGACTTCCAGCGCCACGTCCGCTTCCAGCAGAGCACGGCGAACCTCGCGCAGAGCAGCGGAAACATCCGCCTCGCTCAATGCGCCACGGCCGGTCAGTCCATTCAGGATGGAACCAAGACGGTCCTGGAGGCTTTCGAACATCGTTTCTTCCTTCTAGACGTTTCGGAGTGCCAGATGAGGCGCCCAGAACGTCGGGTCTTTTGCCGGCAAAAACAAGACGCCCGAATGCGGGCAAAGCCAAAAAGCACCCGAGGGCGCAACGCGCTGTCGGGTGTTGACCTCCGGGATCAGTATGTCGGCCCCGGTCGGCGGCTCCAAGTCGTGACTTGTCAGCAGATTTGCGGGCTTAAACAGGAAACGGGCGGGAAAGTCAACGAAATTCAACTTTCATGAGCGGCTAGACGCAGAAGTGGATTTTTTTGAATATTCCATCTATGTGTAAAGAATATTCATTGAGGTCCATGTGGAGCCGGCGATGTCTCTTTATATACGGGATGCCAAGGTCAACGAATTGGCAGATGAAGTCATGCATCGCCTTGGAACGAAGACCAAGACAGAAGCTGTGCGTTTGGCGCTTGAAAACGAACTTAAGCGTGCGGATGAAAAATTATCCATGGAGCAGCGGATAAAGCAGATCCAGGATCGCGTCGCAGCCCAAATGGGACCTCATCGGGTCAAATTTGATGAGAAGGCTTATATGGACGAGATGTGGGAAGATTGATGTTTTTGGATGCATCAGCGGTGGTTGCCATAATGGCGGCAGAAGAAGGTGCGGAAGCGTTGATTGCCAAGATCAAAGCATCGTCCGGGCCAGTCTATTATTCATCGGTCACGATGTTCGAGGCAGTAATTGCGATGTCGCGAAAAACTGCAACGAATCTCTTCGGAGATCAGCGTCCGGTTCCGCCCCACCTTATTGCTCAGGCTCAGCGTAACGTAGATGATTTTATGGACAGCGTGGGTGCGGTTGAAATTGCCATGCCTATTGGCCTGCACAAAACAGCGCTCGAAGCTGCACGGGCTTATGGTCGCTTTGTCGGGCACCCGGCGCGATTGAATTTTGGCGACTGCTTTTCTTATGCTGCCGCAAAAGAACTGAAATCGCCGCTTCTATTTGTCGGAAATGATTTTATCCAAACGGATATCACACCAGCATGAACCGTCGAAGATTTCTCAAATGGACTGGTATCGGAGCGCTTGCTGCTCTTCTGGGTGGTGTCGCCGCGAGGAGTGCCATGGCTGGCAACAAATATTATTCCGGTCCGGTTTCCGATCATTTCGACGGTACGGCGTTTTTCAATCCCGGTGGGATCGAGCCGCGCGGCGGGTTCGATCTGTTGCGGTGGAAGTTCAACGGTCTGAACGTCGCGTGGCCGGATAGCTTTCCGAGCCCGTTTCCACAGGCCATGCCGGAGACGCGGGTTTCCGGTGATCGGCTGGTGGTAACGATGGTCGGGCATGCGGCGATGCTGATCCAGATTGCCGGCCTCAACATCCTGACGGACCCGGTGTGGAGCGAGCGGACCAGCCCGGTCTCGTTCGCGGGGCCGAAGCGGGTCAATCCGCCTGGCATCCGCATCGGCGATCTGCCGCCGATCGATGTGGTGATCGTCACCCACAATCATTACGACCATCTCGATCTTGAAACGCTCTGGGTGTTGCAGGGTCGCGACAAGCCGCATTTCGTGACGCCGCTCGGCAATGATGCGATCATTCGCGCCAAGGTTCCGGATGCGAAGATAACCGTGATGGATTGGGGCGGTCGGGAAGCGGTCGCGCCCGGTATCGTGCTGCATTGCGAGCCCTGCCATCACTGGTCGGCGCGCGGCATGGGTGATCGACGCATGGCGCTGTGGGCAGCCTTCGTCATCGAGACGTCGGCAGGCAAGGTCTATCACATCGGCGATACCGGTTTTCACAAGGGCATCAACTACCGCGCGGCCAGAGAGAAGCATGGCGGCTTCCGGCTCGCCAATCTGCCGTTCGGTGCTTATGAGCCGCGATGGTTCATGGTGGGGCAGCACCAGAACCCGGAAGAAGCGGTCGATGGCATGTTGCTTTGCGATGCGGCTTTTGTCGCGGGCCACCATTGGGGCACGTTCAAGCTGACGGATGAGGGGATCGGGCAACCGGTCGAGGCGCTCTATGAGGCAATAGATAAACGGGGCATCGACCGCGAACGGTTCCGACCCATGCGTCCCGGCGAAGCCTTTGAGGTGCCAGCGATTTCTGTCTGAACGGGCAAAAGACGGTTTGACTTGATCGCGCTCGATGTGAATAAGTTGAGTTATGGACACTACATTGCAGACGTCACCCGAAACCCGCATTCAACGCCTCAAGGCGCTGACAGATGGAACCCACAAGAGCCTGGATGGCGGCATCATGGCCGCACAGCCGTTTGCCAGCCGAGAGCGTTACGCGCTGTTTCTCGACGTGCAACACCATTTCCATGCGGATGTCGCGCCGCTCTATCACTCGCCGGAACTCGGCAAGCTGTTGCCGGATCTCGCCGAACGCTGCCGGCTGAAAGCGCTCAGGCAGGATGTCGAGGATGTGACCGGCAAGCCGGCACCTGAACTGTCGACGCAGACCGGCGATCTCGATCTGCCGACGGCGCTTGGCTGGCTTTATGTCGCAGAAGGTTCGAACCTTGGTGCAGCCTTCCTGCTGAAGGAAGCGGCGAAGCTTGGTCTTTCGGAAGAGTTTGGCGCGCGGCATCTCGCCGGCCATCCGGAAGGACGCGGTTTGCACTGGCGGACTTTCGTTGCGGCCTATAACGGGCTGGAGCTTTCGGAGGCCGAAGAATTGCGGGCTGCTGAAGGTGCCAAGGCAGCGTTCCGTCGCGTTCATTCCCTCGTCGAACAGAAATTTACCTGAACCGGCGATAGACGGTCGCCCCACTGGTAATTCCTGCCGCTTTCCGCCATATACGGCCGATGGACGGGCATTTTGCCCGCAATGGATAAGCGTCATGGCAGATGTGGTCGAATTCGCGAGGATGAACGGGCTTGGCAACAAGATCCTGGTTGTCGATATGCGCGGCCGTGCCGATAAAGTGACGCCGGAGGCGGCGATCGCGCTGAACGCCGATCCGGCCACCGAGTTCGACCAGATCATGGCGATCCACGATCCGAAGGCGCAAGGCACGGACGCGTGGATCGATATCCTGAATTCCGATGGTTCGAAGGCGCAGGCCTGCGGCAACGGCACCCGTTGCGTGGTGCAGGCGCTGGCTGCCGAAACCGGTCGCAAGACCTTCACCTTCCAGACCGTAGCCGGCATTCTGAATGCCGAGGAACATGCGGACGGCACGATTTCCGTCGACATGGGCAAGCCGGTCTTTGCCTGGGACAAGATCCCGCTGGCTGAAGAGTTCTTCGACACCAGCCGTATCGAATTGCAAATCGGGCCGATCGACGCGCCGGTGCTGCATTCGCCTTCGGTCATGTCGATGGGCAATCCGCATGCGATCTTCTGGGTCGACCGTGACCCTATGGAGTTCGATCTGGAGCGGTTCGGTCCGCTGCTCGAAAACCATCCGATCTTCCCGGAAAAGGCCAATATCACGTTGGCGCAGGTCACGTCCGCTAGTTCGCTGCGCACCCGCACATGGGAACGCGGTGCAGGCCTGACGCTTGCCTGCGGTTCTGCCGCCTGCTCCGCTGCTGTATCGGCTGCGCGCACGGGCCGCACCGGCCGCACCGTGACGATCGACGTCGCCTCCAGCCCGATCCGTCAGCCGCTCGTCATCGAATGGCGAGAAGACGATCATGTCGTCATGACCGGTCCCGCCGAATGGGAGTGGTCCGGCAAGGTCGATCCGGTAACCGGCAGCTTCATGCGCGATCAAGAGCCCAATACCAGCGGGCATGGAGCGGTCGCAAAATGAGTGGCGTCGAGGTCATTACCTTCGGCTGTCGGCTCAACACCTATGAATCGGAAGTGATGCGGGCCGAAGCCGAAAAGGCGGGGCTCAACAACGCGATCCTCGTCAATACCTGCGCGGTTACCGGCGAGGCCGTGCGTCAGGCCCGCCAGGCGATCCGCCGGGCGCGGCGCGAAAACCCGCATGCCCGCATCATTGTCACCGGTTGTGCGGCGCAGACCGAGAAGCAGACGTTTGCCGACATGGCGGAAGTCGATGCCGTACTCGGCAATGAAGAGAAGCTGACAGCCAAGTCCTATCGCGCTCTGCCGGATTTCGGTGTCGCGGCGGAAGAGAAGCTGCGTGTCAACGACATCATGAGCGTCAAGGCCACGGCGCCGCAGATGGTCAAGCATATCGACGGGCATGTGCGCGCCTTCATCCAGGTGCAGAACGGCTGCGACCATCGCTGCACCTTCTGCATAATCCCTTATGGTCGAGGTAATTCGCGGTCCGTGCCGATGGGGGCAGTGGTCGAGCAGGCCCGCAAGCTGACGGAGAGCGGCTATCGCGAAATCGTGCTGACCGGCGTCGATGCGACAAGCTATGGCGCCGATCTGCCCGGCCAGCCGTCGCTGGGTTATCTCGCCAAGACCCTGCTGCGGCAGGTGCCGGAAATTTTGCGCCTGCGCCTTTCCTCGATCGACAGTATCGAGGCAGATAACCACCTCTGGGATCTGATCGCCGACGAGCCTCGGTTCATGCCGCATCTGCACCTTTCGTTGCAGCATGGCGACGACATGATCCTGAAGCGGATGAAGCGCCGGCATAGCCGTGCCGAGGCTTTGGCCTTTACCGAACAGGCGCGGCGGTTGCGGCCGGAGATTGCCTTCGGGGCGGACATGATCGCCGGTTTCCCGACCGAGACGGAAGAGATGTTCGAGAATGCCGCGACGCTTGCGGAAGAGGCGGGCATCTCGTTCCTGCACGTATTTCCTTACAGCCCACGGCCGGGCACGCCGGCGGCGCGCATGCCGCAGGTCGATCGTGGTCTGGTCAAGGATCGCGCCGCGCGACTTCGGGCTCGCGGCGAAGCGCTGCATCGGACCCATCTCGATCGTATGGTCGGCACCGCGCAGACAATCATCGTTGAGAATAACGGCATGGCGCATACGGCAAACTTTTCGCTCGTTGCGGCACCTGGCCTTATTCCCCGCGAGCTCAAGCGCGTTATGATTACAGGCCATAACGGCAAATATCTGGAAATGCAGGTCGCGGCCGACAATGGCTCGCCCCTGGAGGCGTCACCTGTGCCTTCGCGGGCGGCGTGACCGGAACGGAATTCTCTCATGGCTTTGAGCTTCATCAAACGTGTCTTCACCTTCGGCAAACCCGCCGAGGAGGCTGTGCCTGAAACGGTAACGCCGGAGGAGGTTGCCGCCGTCGAGGCGGAGCTTGAGCCGAAGCCGCGTACCGAGGACCTGCCTATCGCGGCGGATCCGGTAGCGCCGACGGAGATCGAGACGGCCGGTGGGCCTGTGGCGGATGTGGAGCCGGAGGTTGCCGAAACCGATGAGCCGGCGCTTCTTGCGGGCGTGGAGGCAACTTCCGATATCGGTGTTGTTCCCTTGTCGCTGTTGCAGGCGGAGGCTGAGGCTGAAATTGCTGGCGGTGCGGATGCACCCCCCTCTGTCCTGCCGGACATCTCCCCCACAAGGGGGGAGATTGGGGATGCGTCGGTTTCCTCCCCATCTCACGCTACTGATGTTTCAATGCCTTCGATGGTTACTGTTGGGCAGACGCCCAGCAGCGAGTCGATCTCCCCCCTTGAGGGGGAGATGCCCGGCAGGGCAGAGGGGGGTATTTCCGCCGAAGAAACCCGTCCCGAACCCATCCTCCCCAAAGGCTTCTCCACCGCCAAATCCGAGCCCGAGCCGGTCGTCGTTGTTCCCCCGCCGCAACTCAACTGGTTCCAGCGCCTGCGCGCGGGCCTTGCCCGCACATCATCGCAGCTCACGGGTCAGATCACTGCACTCTTCACCAAGCGCAAGCTTGATGAAGATACACTGGAAGAACTGGAAGATTTGCTGATCCAGGCCGATCTCGGTGTCGAAACGGCGATGCGCATCACCGGTGCTCTGTCCTCTGAGCGTTACGGCAAGGATGTATCCGGCGAAGACGTCTCGCGCATCATGTCCGCAGAAATCACCAAGGTTCTGGCGCCGGTCGCGAAACCTCTGGCGCTCGATCTCAATCACAAGCCGCATGTCATCCTCGTCGTCGGGGTCAACGGCACCGGCAAGACGACGACGATCGGCAAGCTGGCGGCGAAGCTCTCGGGCGCCGGTCTCAAGGTCATGTTGGCCGCCGGCGATACGTTCCGTGCGGCGGCCATCGAGCAGCTGAAGATCTGGGCGGATCGTACCGGTTCCGGCTTTATCGGTACCAAGCTCGGCGCCGATGCGGCGGGCCTCGCTTACGATGCCTACGAACAAGCCAAGGCCAACAAGAGCGACGTGCTGATCATCGATACCGCCGGCCGGCTGCAGAACCGCACCGAGCTGATGGCGGAGCTCGAAAAGATCGTGCGCGTGCTCGGCAAGCTCGATCCGGATGCGCCGCATACCGTGCTGCAGACGCTCGATGCGACGACCGGCCAGAACGCCATGAACCAGGTGGAAATCTTTCGCAACGTCGCCGGCGTCAGCGGTCTGATCATGACCAAGCTCGACGGCACGGCGCGGGGCGGCATTCTCGTCGCGATTGCCGCCAAGCACAAACTGCCGGTCTATTTCATCGGCGTCGGCGAAGGTGTCGATGATCTCGAACCCTTCGAAGCGCAGGATTTTGCGCATGCCATTGCGGGTTTGACGCATTGATGCCACAGAAAGACGATTTGGCTTCGCCGCAACAGGCTACGAAACTGGACCCTCACAAGCTGGACAAGATGCAGACGATCGAAAGCGATACCACGCCGACCAAGGAAGAAAAGCAGCATCCGATGTTGAAGCTGGCGTTGGAGATCGGACCTTTGCTGGTCTTCTTCTTCGGCAATCTGCGCGGCGAATGGCTGGTCGAGAAGTTTCCGGCGCTCTCGGCGATCGGCGGTCCGTTGCTGGTCGCGACGGCGCTCTTCATGGTCGCGACAGTGGTTTCGCTGATCGTCTCGAAGATCGTCTTCAAGCATTTGCCGGTCATGCCCTTCGTCTCGGGCGTCGTGGTTCTGGTCTTCGGCTCCCTGTCGATCTGGCTGCAGGACGAAACCTTCATCAAGATGAAGCCGACCATCGTCAACACGCTGTTCGGCGTGACACTGCTGGTGGGGCTCGCCTTCGGCAAGTCCTTGCTGGGTTATGTCTTCAACGCAGCCTTCCAGCTGGACGATGCGGGCTGGAAGAAGCTGACCTTCCGCTGGGGCTTCTTTTTCCTCTTCCTCGCCGTGATCAACGAGGTCGTCTGGCGGAATTTTTCGGATGAGGTCTGGATCAACTTCAAGGTCTGGGGCACGATGCCGATCACCATCATCTTCACGCTCGCCCAGATGCCGCTGATCATGCGTCACACGGTGCAGGAGCCGGAAGCCGGGGCTGAAAAGTGAGCGCTGCAGGGCTTTTTGATTCTGGCTCTTCCTCGCGGCGCTGGCTGATCGGCGCCATCGTTCTGTTCCTTCTCCAGATCACCATTCTTTATTTCATGGGCCGCATTCCGATCTGTGAATGCGGTTACGTGAAGCTCTGGGAAGGTGGGGTGAACACCAGCGGCAATTCGCAGCATCTGTCGGACTGGTACACGCCCTCCCACATCATTCACGGCTTCCTGTTCTATGGCCTCGGCTGGCTGGTCATGCGCCGGGCGCCGCTGACCGCCAAGCTGTCGCTTGCCGTCTTGATCGAGGCTGCCTGGGAGCTTTTGGAGAATTCCCCGCTGATCATCGACCGATACCGTACCGCGACGATGGCGCTCGGTTATTCCGGCGACAGCATCATCAATTCGGCGATGGATACGGTGTTCATGGCGGTCGGCTTCTTTGCCGCTTCGCGCCTGCCGGCCTGGGTGACGGTGGCAATCGCCATCTTCTTCGAGCTTCTGACCGGCTATATCATCCGCGACAACCTGACCCTCAATGTGCTGATGCTGATCTGGCCGGTCGATGCGGTGCGCGTCTGGCAGGGTGGACTGTAGTCGCATCAAAGTGATGCAGGTTTGGTCCACGAAGCTCATCGCGCGGTTAAGTTTTTTTAATACGAGCCCGCTAATTTGCGAGGCAGCACCAAGGCTTCGGGGAATTCTTTCGTGCGAGAGGTTTCATGGAATCGCACGACAATTTCGCCTATCTGCTGCCGTTCATCTTCTTCGTCTTTGGGTGCACGTTCGTCCTTCTCGATCGGTGGGGCGCTGTGGCGGCTCGTTACTGGGGCATGGGCTTTATCGCAGCGGCACTTGGTTTCGCACTCCCGATAGTGCTCTCGGAAGCTCCCGTCGAACTGCGTGCGGTGCTCGCCGAAATCTGCTTCCTCAGCGCGTTTTTCTCATATGGTCACGCGCTTTACCGACGTTTCGACGTGCCGGCCGCGGTCTTGCCGCGTACGCTTTTCGCGTCCGTTGCGCTGGCGGCGCTCTGCTATGCGATCCTTGTTGCACATGATCTGCGTACCGAACTGATCATCAGCGATCTGAGCAGTGCATTTCTTTTTTTGGTGCCGCTGTGGTCGGTCCGAAGATCGCTCCGGCGCCCGATCGACAAGCTTCTTGGCATCATAGCGGCAATGGTCGTGCTCGATAGCGCAAGCCGCGCGCTCGGCACGTTGATCCTTACAGGCTCGGGAACCTATCCGTCTCTCGACAGCTTCTTTGCCTCTGACTACGCCTTTTTTACCCAGGTCACGGCAAGCGTCTTCGGTTTCCTGCTGGCCTTGACGGTGCTCGGCACGGTGATGCTGGATGTTATAGCGCAGCATCGCCATGCAGCCGAACACGATCCTATGACCGACATCCTGAATCGTCGTGGTTTCGAGCGGGCTATTCCGGACTTCACCAAGGACAG
The DNA here is from genome assembly GCA_965227625.1 of Neorhizobium sp. Classification (GTDB taxonomy): domain Bacteria; phylum Pseudomonadota; class Alphaproteobacteria; order Rhizobiales; family Rhizobiaceae; genus Neorhizobium. The sequence continues at coordinate 89,355 of CBDDGK010000006.1, forward strand.
CTTTCCGGCAGGTGCGGTGATCGTTTGCGATATCGACCATTTTAAGCTGGTCAATGACCGGTTCGGCCATGCGGCCGGCGATACCGTGATCGTCGGCCTCGCTGCCGCCCTGCGCGGCGGCTTGCCGCCTGACGCGCTTTCCGCACGTTTCGGCGGCGAGGAATTCGTGGCTTTCCTGCCCGGCGTGACGCTGGCGGAAGCCGGTGTGATGGCCAACGGGATCCGGCTGACCTTTGCGGCGCGCGACTGGCGCGAGGGCGGCATCAGCCAGCAGATCACTGCGAGTTTCGGTGTGTCTTCCACCGCGCGGGGCGATCATTCCATGCATGATGCGATCGGCCGCGCCGACGCCTGCCTTTATGCCGCAAAGTCCGGCGGGCGCAACCAGGTCGTGACCGAGGGTCAGCAGGGGACGCCTGCTGCCGGTGCAGCACGGACGTTGCGCGTTATTTCGGTTGCCTGATCAGCCTTTTGCGGCGGTTGCCTTGGCGATTGCCGGGAGCAGTTCCTGGTTCAGGCTGCGGTCATCGAACGGCCCGACCTTCTTGTAGAGGATCGTGCCGTCGGGGCCGACCAGATAACTTTCCGGAATGCCGTAGACACCCCAGTCGATCGCGGCCTTGCCGTTCGGATCGACCCCGATCGCCTTGTAGGGATTGCCGAGTTCGCCGAGGAAACGCAGGGCGTTGTCGTTTTTGTCCTTGTAGTTGATCCCGACGATGGTCAGCCGGCTATCGCCTGCCAATTGCTTCAAGACCGGATGCTCCTGGCGGCAGGGAATGCACCAGGACGCGAAGACGTTGACCAGCGTCAGTTTGCCGGTGATGGCGGCACTCGTGAGAGCGGCGGTGTTGGAACCTTCCAGCGGCGGCAGCGCCAGAGAGGGAGCCTTCTTGCCGATCAGCGCCGAGGGGATGGCGGATACGTCACGGCCGTTGACATCCTGGTCATAGAGCATCTTGCCGGCGACAGCGGCAAAGCCGACGAAGACGGCAAGCGGGATGAGCGCCAGCGCATAGCGGGCAAGGCCCTTGCGCTCTGTCGGCCGGGTTTCGGTTTCGGCGGTCATGCCTGACCTCCCGTGGCGGCGTCGGGCTTCGGTTGCGCCGAACGGCGACGGATGCCGGAGGCTTCCAGTTCTGCCAGTTCTTGTCTGCGGGCGCGCCCGTCGAGCCATACCCAGCCGATCAGACAGAGGGTGACGATCGCGGTCACGGCATAGGCGGTGGTGATGTAGAATGTATGGGTCATCTCACATCTCCTGCCTTACATGTCCCGTCCGGCGATGCGGGCGGCCATGCGCCGTTGTGCCGTGACGCGGCGGCGCCAGATCTCGTTGCGCATCGCCATCACATGCAGGGTGAAGAATAGAAGCGTGAAGGCCAGCGCCATGATCAGCAGCGGCCAGAGGAATTCCTTGTCGATCGTCGAGCCGCCCATGCGGATGACGCTGGCCGGCTGGTGAAGCGTATTCCACCAATCGACCGAGAACTTGATGATCGGGATGTTGACGAAGCCGACGAGGATGAGGATCGCCGAGACACGGGCGGCCTTGCCGGGATCGTCCATGGCGCGGTTCAGCGCGATCAGGCCAAGATACATCAGGAAAAGAATGAAGACGGAGGTGAGCCGTGCATCCCAGACCCACCACGTGCCCCACATCGGCTTGCCCCAGAGCGAACCGGTGGCGAGTGCGATCAGTGTGAAGGCGGCGCCGAGTGGGGCTGCGGCCTTGTGCGAGACGTCGGCCAGCGGGTGGCGCCAGACCAGCGTGCCGATCGCAGACAGCGCCATGACCGTGTAACACATCATCGACAGCCAGGCGGCCGGCACGTGGATATACATGATCTTGACCGTCTGGCCCTGCTGATAGTCGCCCTCGGTCGAAAAGCTCATGTAGAGGCCGATGGCAAACAGGATCGCAGTAACCGCAGCCATCCAGGGCAGGAGGCGTGCAGCCAGCGCCAGAAACCGCGTCGGGTTGGCGAGATCGCTGAATTTCGTAATGGCAAGGCTTTCGGACATGAGCGCTTTCTAGTCTGCGTATGCGACGACAATATTGATCGTGGTCAACCCTATCCTAGTCAGTCATTGGCATTTCTTAAAGCCAGCGCTGCACCGAGGGGCCCGAGCACCGCAAAAAACATCGTGATAGCCACCAATATCAGGAAAGGCGGCATAAACGGGGCGGGGTCTTCGACGGCCGCATAGGATGCGCCGACGCCGAAGATCAGAACCGGCACGGCCAGCGGCAGAACCAGGATCGACACCAGCAATCCGCCGCGCGGCAAGGCGACGGCAACCGCTGCACCGACCGCGCCGATGAAGGTCAGCGCCGGCGTGCCAACCAGGAGTGTCAGCATGGTCGCCCCGATCGCCACTTCGTTCATGTTCATGAAAAGGCCGAGCAGCGGCGAGGCGATGACCAGCGGCAGGCCGTTGCCGATCCAGTGGGCGAGGCACTTGATCAGGACTGTCAGGACCAGCGGGTGTTCCTGCATCAGAAGCAGGTCGAGCGAGCCATCCTCGCGATCGGTCTGGAACATGCGGTCGAGGCCGAGCAGCGCGGAGAGGAGAGCGCCGATCCAGACGATGGCGGGGCCGATGCGGGACAAAAGATTGAGGTCCGGCCCGACGCCGAAGGGGATGACGGCGACAACGGTGATGAAGAAGAGGACGCCGATGAGCGCACCGCCGCCGGCGCGGACGGAGAGTTTGAGGTCTCTGAGGAGGAGGGCGGTCATTGGAGGCCCTCAGACATTTTAGTTGGTTTCTGCGCGTTCGGCGTCTTTTGCAAGGTGCGCGTGGTACCCCCCTCTGCCCTGCCGGGCATCTCCCCCACAAGGAGGGAGATTGGCTGGGCGCACCGACTTCCCTTTTCAGTCGAGGTCAGAGCTGGGCGAGACGTTGCCGCGATTCGATCTCTCCCCTTGTGGGGGAGATGCCCGGCAGGGCAGAGGGGGGTATCGAAGGGCACATCGCTCACCAAACCTCCTCCATCACACCCGCAAACCCGGCCATCTTCAATTCCTTCGCACCCTCCAGCCCCAGCGGCTGATGTGTCGCGGCCAGCACGATGCCGCCTTTCGCCAGGTGTGCCTTGATCAGCGTCGTAAAAACCGCTTCCGCATTCACGTCCAGTGCGGCTGTCGGTTCGTCCAGGATCCATACCGGACGATACGACACGAGCAATTTGGCCAAGGCCATGCGCCGCTGCTGCCCGGCGGAGAGATAACCGAACGGCAGATGCGTAATCCCTTCCAGGCCAACGGCTTCCGCAGCTTCGCCGACCGAGACGCCGTTACCGCCGTCGAAATCACCGCAAAAGCTCTTCCAGAACGACAGGTTCTCCGCCACCGTCAGCTCCGCCTTCATCGCGTTGCGGTGGCCGAGATAGTGGCAGGCTTCCGCAGCCCGCATGCCCGATTCCGCTTTATCCGAATGCCAGGTCACCTTGCCCGTTTCCGGGTGCAGCAAACCGGCGACGACCCGGAGCAGGGTCGACTTTCCTGAGCCGTTTCGCCCGGTGAGGACCAGGCTTTCGCCGGCATTCAGGTCGAACGAGATGTTCTGGAAAAGAAGGTCTTCGCCGCGTCTCGCACTTAAGGTTTCGGCGACAAGCCGCATGCTTCTGGCCTTCGTTAGGATTTTAATCATCTCGATCCAAAAAATTATCGGAGATGCACGACATGTGTCTGGAACCCTTCTTAGAAATTATCTATAAGCATCGCAACCACGCCAGCGGCCGGCGTGATTTCCACCTTGCGCCGAACCTGAAGCCTCAAAAGACTTCTCGTGCGGACAGCGGAAATGGTCGCACCCGCATCCTGATGTGCATGAAGTGCATAGGCGTCCGCACGCGCGTGTTGGCTCTTATTATCAGCGGGGTTATCCTTCAGTGGCTAAATCTATCGACAGCTTCAATTGTCGCTCCGTCCTTACCGTAGGCGGTAAGGACTACGTCTATTACAGCCTTCCGAAAGCCGAGCAGAATGGCCTGCCGGGCGTTTCGAAGCTGCCCTTCTCCATGAAGGTCCTGCTCGAAAACCTGCTGCGCTTCGAAGACGGACAGTCGGTCACCAAGGAACAGATCGTTTCGGTTGCCGAATGGCTCAACAACAAGGGTCTGACCGAGGCTGAAATCGCCTATCGCCCGGCCCGAGTCCTGATGCAGGACTTCACCGGCGTTCCGGCGGTCGTCGACCTCGCAGCCATGCGCGACGGTATCAAGGCTCTTGGCGGCGATCCGGAAAAGATCAATCCGCTGGTTCCGGTTGATCTCGTCATCGACCACTCGGTTATCGTCGATGAATTCGGCACGCCGACCGCTTTTGCCAGGAACGTCGAGCTGGAATACCAACGCAACGGCGAGCGCTACCGCTTCCTGAAGTGGGGCCAGCAGGCATTCAAGAACTTCCGCGTCGTTCCTCCGGGCACCGGCATCTGTCACCAGGTGAACTTCGAATATCTCGGCCAGACCGTCTGGACCAACGAGGAAGACGGCGAAACCACCGCCTACCCGGACACCTGCGTCGGTACCGACTCGCACACCACGATGATCAATGGCCTTGGCGTTCTCGGCTGGGGCGTCGGCGGTATCGAAGCGGAAGCCTCGATGCTCGGCCAGCCGGTTTCCATGCTCCTGCCTGAGGTCATCGGCTTCAAGCTGACCGGCAAGCTCAAGGAAGGCGTCACCGCGACCGACCTCGTGCTGACCGTCGTGCAGATGCTGCGCAAGAAGGGCGTTGTTTCCAAATTCGTCGAATTCTTCGGCCCGGGCATGGACAACATGCCGGTCGCGGACCGTGCGACGATCGGCAACATGGGTCCGGAATACGGCGCGACCTGCGGCTTCTTCCCGGTCGACTCTGAGACCGTCAACTACCTCAACATGTCCGGCCGCTCCAAGGAGCGCATCGCGCTCGTCGAAGCCTATTCCAAGGCTCAGGGCATGTGGCGCGACAATGACGGTTCCGACCTCGTCTTCACCGACACGCTCGAGCTCGACCTCGGCGACGTCGTTCCGTCGATGGCCGGCCCGAAGCGTCCGGAAGGCCGTATCCCGCTGGAAAATATCGCGTCCGGTTTCGCCGGCTCGCTCGAAGGCGAGTACAAGAAGCCCGGCCAGCTTTCCAACCGCTATGCGGTCGAAGGCACGGATTTCGATCTCGGCCATGGCGACGTGGCGATTGCCGCCATCACGTCCTGCACCAACACGTCCAACCCGTCGGTGCTGATTGCTGCCGGCCTTCTGGCCCGCAACGCGGTCGCCAAGGGCCTTAAGTCCGCTCCGTGGGTCAAGACCTCGCTCGCACCGGGAAGCCAAGTCGTCGGCGAATACCTCGCCAAGTCCGGCCTGCAGAAGGACCTCGACGCGCTCGGCTTCAACCTCGTCGGCTTCGGCTGCACGACCTGCATCGGCAATTCCGGCCCGCTGCCGGCGCCGATCTCCAAGACGATCAACGACAAGGGCTTGATCGTTTCGGGCGTGCTTTCCGGCAACCGTAACTTCGAAGGCCGTATCTCGCCGGACGTGCAGGCCAACTACCTCGCGTCGCCGCCGCTCGTCGTCGCTTATGCGCTGGCCGGCACGGTGCAGAAGGACCTGACCACCGAGCCGCTCGGCATCGGCAGCGACGGTAACCCGGTCTTCCTCAAGGACGTCTGGCCGACCTCTGCCGAAGTCCAGGAGTTCATCCAGAAATACGTGACCCGCGAACTGTTCGAATCCAAATATGCGGACGTGTTCAAGGGCGACGAAAACTGGCAGGCCGTTCAGATCCCGGATGGCGATACCTATGCATGGGACGACAAGTCGACCTATGTGCAGAACCCGCCTTACTTCGTCGGCATGGGCAAGACCGGTTCCGGCCTGAAGAACATCAAGGGCGCCCGCGTTCTTGGTCTCTTCGGCGACAAGATCACCACCGACCACATTTCTCCGGCCGGTTCGATCAAGGCGGCTTCTCCGGCTGGTGCATACCTGACCGAGAACGGCGTCGGCGTGGCAGACTTCAACCAGTACGGCACGCGCCGCGGCAATCATGAAGTCATGATGCGTGGTACCTTCGCCAACATCCGCCTACGCAACCATATGCTCGGCCCGAACGGCAAGGAAGGTGGCTACACCATCCACTATCCGTCCAAGGAAGAGATGTCGATCTACGACGCAGCCATGAAGTACAAGGACGAGGGCACTCCGCTCGTCATCTTCGCGGGCGTCGAATACGGCAACGGTTCGTCGCGTGACTGGGCTGCAAAGGGCACCAACCTGCTCGGCGTCAAGGCGGTCATCGCGCAGTCCTTCGAGCGTATCCACCGCTCGAACCTGGTCGGCATGGGCGTCGTTCCGTTCGTCTTCGAAGAAGGCACGACCTGGGCTTCGCTCGACCTCAAGGGCGACGAAGTCGTCGAGATCGACGGCCTCGAGGGCGACATCAAGCCGCGTGAGTGGAAGATCGCCAAGATCACCTACGGTGACGGTACCGTGAAGGAAATCAACATCCTTTGCCGCATCGATACGCTCGACGAGGTCATCTACATGAACAACGGCGGCATTCTGCAGACCGTTCTTCGCGACCTGGCTGCCTAAGCTATACATCAACCATCACTATCCGCCGGTCCGGCCGGCGGGTAGCATCCAGTAAATTCTGGTTGCCCCTCACCCTAACCCTCTCCCCGCGTGCGGGAAGAGGGGACGTGGCCATAACAGCCTCGCGATCGTGGCGAGACAGTGCGGCAAAATCCCTTCTCCCCGCACACGCGGAGAAGGTGCCGGCAGGCGGATGAGGGGCATCCGCATATTCTAGGCTTCTCTCCCTTGACCCTCGTCATCTTCACCGGAATGGCCGTCACCGTTTTCCTGACGTCGCTGCTCTCAGGCATTTTCGGCATGGCGGGCGGGCTGATTCTGCTCTGGGTCCTGCTGTTCCTTTATCCCGTCGGCACGGCCATCGCCTTCCACGGCATCATCCAGATGGTGTCGAACGGATCGCGCGCCTGGTTCTCGCGCGCCTATATCGACTACCGCATTCTCGGCATCCTCTGCCTCGGCGTCGCCACCTCGGCGGCGATCCTGTTTTCCGTCAATTATGTGCCGGATCTGATCGTCGTGCTGATCGGCATCGGGTTGATGCCGATCCTCGTCTGGCTCCCGGTCAAACGCCTGCAGCTCGATGCGTCGAAGCCATTGCATGCCTTTATCTGCGGATTGCTCTCCAGCGCGCTGACGATTAGCGTCGGGGTGGCGGGGCCGACGGTCGATATCTTCTTCATCCGAACCCAGATGGACCGCCGCAAGATCATCGCCACCAAGGCGTCGATCCAGACGCTTTCGCATGTGACCAAAATCGTTTTCTATTGGAATGCGGCCGTGGATTTTCCGCTGACCGATTGGCTCACGATTCTGATGGCAGCGCCGGTGGCCATTCTTGGCGCGCACGTCGGCAACGGTATCCTGCAGAAAATGTCGGACGCGAATTTCCGCTCCTGGACACGTTGGGTCGTGACCGCCGTCGGTGCCGTTTATTTTACTCAGGGCGTGCTCAAGCTGATTTGACGGCGGGCCGATTTGCGCCCAGTTTTATCCGTGTTCCACGCCCGGCGGAAAGCCGATCAAATATCTGGTCCTCACCCCTTCGTGACTTTCTCTTGAGGGGGTGGGGTGGTTACTTTCCGGCATTCCGTGCGTTGGAACATGTCGCAGCGGCTTTGTGTAGGTTGCGACAGCGATATGTGAAAAATAAGGACTCGGGGGCATATAACGCGAATATGAGCGTTCGCAGTGTGCCCGGGTCTTGATTGCCCTTGATTGCCGCCGGCAATCATGGATAACAGTTGCCCTTATACAGAGGTCCGCCGTCCATGTCTTTTCGACTCCGCACCGTCATCGTCCTTGCGGGCCTGTTTTATGCGGGCGTCGCGCTGGCCGGTGAAGTGCGCTCGCCGAAAGGCGTTGTCGAACTCTTCACCTCGCAGGGCTGCTCGTCCTGTCCGCCGGCCGATTCCACGCTTGGCGAACTGGTGGCGCAGGGCGACATGGTGGTCCTCTCCTATCACGTCGATTACTGGAATTATCTCGGCTGGACCGACACGCTGAGCTCCAAAGAAAACACGGAGCGTCAGTATGGTTATGCCAAGACGCTCGGCCGCAGCGGGGTCTACACGCCGCAGGCAATCATCAACGGCCGGGAGCATGTTAAGGGCACCGACCTGTCGATGATCAACGACAAGGTCAAAAGCCTCGGGGAAAGCGGACTTGGCCTGAACGTGCCGGTAACGGCGGCCATGCGTGGCGACGAGATCGAGATCGAGATCGGCGAAGGCAAGGGGCAGGCGGATGTCGTGGTCGCCTATTTCACCAAGAAGCAGCAGGTCGACGTCACCAAAGGTGAGAACAGCGGCAAGACCATGGAATACTGGCATGCCGTCTACGACGTGCAGTCGGTCGGTAGCTGGAACGGCCAGAGCATGAAACTGACGCTGCCCGGCAAGCTGATGGGCAAGTCCAAGAAGGACGGTTGCGCCATCCTTCTGCAGACCTCGGGTGCCGGCGGAGAACCCGCCTCGATCCTCGGCGCGACCGTGCTTTTCGCGGGCCGGAAGAAGAACTGACGTCGTTTGGTGCTCGGTGGGGCATCAATCTCGCCCCAATTCCTTGGACCTGACGCGCACATCCTGAAAACGGATTCGCTTTTTCCGTTGCGGATACTTGCCGACACGTGGCGGAAGCGACGTCGTCTGCCAATTCAATCAGGTCTTTGAAATTACTTGTGTGTTGGCGGCCCGATCCTGAAACATTGGGGGGCTGGGGGTAAGGGTCAATGCTCCGGACCGGGCCATATGGCGCTAAGAGCTGCGCCAACCAACACCGGTAATTTCGCCGGGAAATCTGGCGCTGTTTTGTTCGAAATAGGGCAAGAGCAAAAAATTGATACTCGCCCAGCGTCCGCTCCCGGGGTTGCATTTTTCAAGCTGTCGGGCAGACTGTCACACCTCTGACATTTGATGATTTGGGAGTCTCGATGACCGATCAGCCGGAATCGAGGGGCAGCAGGCCTCAGGATATAGGTGTCGTCGTCAATCTCAGCGAATACCGGCAGAACCTCGATCCAGTGCCGGTGACGTTCCACAGGCGGGAGCTCGACGCCATTCTCAAGATCTATGGCCGCATGGTCGGGGAGGGGGAATGGAAGGATTACGCGATCGACCATCTGAAGGACAAGGCGGTGTTTTCCGTCTTCAAACGCTCTGGCGAAATGCCGCTTTTCCGCATCGAAAAGAACCCGAAGCTGGCTGCAAAGCAGGGCGCCTATTCGGTGGTCAATACCGACGGACGCATCCTCAAGCGCGGGCATGAGTTGCCGCAGGTGCTGAAGGTGTTCGACAAGGTTCTGAAGCTGATCGAGTGATTGGCGGTAACGCCTCTGCACACCCACAAACGAAAAAGGCGGCCTCTCGGCCGCCTTTCGCATATTCAATCGTTCATCCGAACCTTAGTTGTTCCGGTTGCCCAGGAACTGCAGAAGGAAGGTGAAGAGGTTGATGAAGTCGAGGTAGAGCGTCAGCGCGCCCATGATCGCCTTGCGGCCCATGACGGCAACGTCGTCACCATCGAAGTACATTTCCTTGATCTTCTGCGTATCGTAGGCGGTGAGGCCTGCGAAGATCAGCACACCGATCGCGGAGATGGCGAAGCCGAGGGCGGAAGATGCCAGGAAGATGTTGACGATCGAGGCGATGATCAGGCCGAACAGGCCCATGATCAGGAACGAACCCATGCCCGACAGGCTCTTCTTCGTCGTGTAGCCGTAAAGCGACAGCGCGCCGAACGAGGCTGCGGTGATGAAGAAAGTCTGTACGATGCTCTGCGCGGTATAGACGATGAAGATCGATGACAGCGACAGGCCCATCAGAGCGGCATAGCCCCAGAAGGTCGTCTGTGCGGCGCCAACGCTCATCTTATGAACACGGAAGCTCAGGAAGAACACCATTGCCAGCGGAGCCAGCATGATCACCCAACGAAGCGGCGAGCCATAGATGGCTGCGCCGAGGGCGGTCAGCATGATGCCGTTCGGAAGCTGGGCGACAGCGGCAGCGGTATTGGTCGTCGTTGCCAATGCGGAAATACCGTAAGCAGCGATACCCGTAATGCCCAGGCCAACGGCCATGAGGTTGTAGACCTTGAGCATGTAGGCCCGGAGGCCCTGGTCGATCGCGGCATCCGACTGGGCGCCAGCGCGCGCCATTCGGTTCTGGTAGTTGTTGAAGTCAGCCATTGTTTCCTCTTTAAGCCCCGAAATTATTCACGGTGTCGGGCCCCCTTGGTCAGACCCAGGCGCCGCTGCGGAGCTCCAGCAAGCCTGCACTCAAATATGATGCGAGTTTGAATTTCATACAAGAGGTGCATTTATCGAAAAACGCAAACCAAAGCGGCAATTTAGCAACCTAAAGGATGCCATTTTGGGATTCTGGTCGAAGGTTTGGGCGAAAGTATACTCCACGGGTTGAATCACAACTCGCGGAGCACGGGCGCGGCTTTCTGTCCAAGGATGCGCCAGGTGCCGGCAAGGCCGATACCGACCGTCAGGACCAGCGAAATCACCAGGGTCAGCACCGCGACATCGGGCAGGAAAGCCGATGGAAGGCGCATGATGCGGGCGACCACGAACCAGGCCGAAAGGCCGCCTGCGACCAGAGCGAAGAGGGCCGTGGCTGCACCCAGGATCATGTACTCGTAGGAGAAGGCGCGCATCAGCATGCTGCGTGTGCCGCCGAGAGTTTTCAGGATCACCGCGTCATGGGTACGGGCGCGGTTGCCCGCTGCGAGCGCACCGGCAAGCACCAGCACCGAGGCGATCAGGGCCACTGCTGCGGCGGCGCGGATCGCGGTCGCGAGCTGGCCGACGAGCTGATCGACGATATCGATCGCATCTTTCACCCGCACGCTGGTGATCGTCGGATAGGCGTTGGTGACGTTGCGCAGGATGGCCGCCTCCTGCTGTGGCGTGGCTGAGCTGTCCGTCAGCGTCGCCAGCCAGGCATGGGGAGCTCCGCGGAACGTGTTGGGCGAAAACACCATCACGAAATTGATGGAGAGCGATTCCCACTTGATCTGTCGCAGGTTGGCAATCCGCGCCGTGATATTGCGGCCGAGTACGTTGACGGTGACGGTATCGCCGATCTTCAGGCCGAGTTCGCCGGCTTCTTCCGCCGAGAAGGAGACGAGCGGCTCTCCGGAATAGTCGGCAGGCCACCACTCGCCGGCGGTGACCGCGGAATTGTCCGGGAGTTTTTCCTCGTAGGTAATGCCGCGGTCGCCGCGCAGCACCCAGCGGCCGGCGGGCGGCACGTTCATCTGGGTCACATCCTGCCCATTGAAGGCGAGGATACGGCCACGCAGCATCGGAACCTGGGTAACCTGACCTTCGGGCGCCTGCTGCTTGAGAATGTTCAGGAAACCTTCGCGCTCCGAGTTCTGGATATCGACGAAGAAGAAGTTCGGCGCCTGCCTAGCAATCTGGCCGGTCAGCTGGTTGCGCATGTTGCCGTCGATCAGCGCGAGCGTCACCAGCAATGCGAGGCCGAGGCCGAGCGACAGGGTGACCGAAGGCGTGAGCGCGCCGGGGCGATGGATATTGCCGATCGCCAGCCGCAGGGCCGGAGAATTGACGCGCGGGCTGCGACGCGCGAGGGCGGCGATCAGTGCCGCGACGAGGCGAAGCAGCACGAATGCGCCGGCGACAGCTGCGAGGAAGACCGAGGCGATGAATCTGTCTTCTGCAGATACGATGGCGAGCGCTGCAAGTGCCGCCAGAGCCAATCCGGCGGCCAGAAGATAGGGCCATGAGGGCAGGCGGGTGTTGTCGAAGGTCTGTTCGCGGAAGAGGGCGGTTGCCGGCACTTCGCGGGCATGGCCGAGCGGCAGAATGGCAAACGCGAAGGTGATGAGGATGCCGAACAGTGCGGCCAGCGCCAGCGCGGACGGATAGAAGCTCGTCTCCTTCGGCACCGGCAAAACGCCTTCGAGGAACTGCAGCGCCACGAATGGCGCAATGGCGCCGATGACCAGGCCGATGGCGATGCCGACGACGGCAAGGAGCATGATCTGGATGAGGTAGATCAGTGTGACGACCGACGCGGGAGCGCCGAGGCATTTGAAGGTGGCGATCGTCGTCCGCTTCGCATCAAGGAAGGCGCGCACGGCATTCGCCACACCGACGCCGCCGACGATGAGGGCCGTCAGGCCGACAAGCGTCAGGAATTGCGAGAAACGTTCGACATTTTCGGTCAGCGATGGCGCGGCGCGGTCACTCGACCGGATCGACCAGCCGGCGCTCGGAAATTCGCGGTTGGCACGAGCCGCCAGCGTGGAGCGGATGGATGGGTCCGTCAGTTTCACCTTGTAGGCGTGTTCCACTAGGCTTCCGGTCGCGATCAGGCCCGATGCGGCCAGCGCATCGCGGCTTACCATCAGGCGAGGGGCGAAGCCGAAACCGTCGGACAGCGCATCAGGTTCAGCGGTGATTGTGCCGCGCAGGGTGAGCTTGGTGGTGCCCAGAAGAAGCTGATCGCCGACCTTGGCATTCAGGCGTTCCAGCAGCAGCGGCGCGACGACCGCCCCATAGGTATCGCCGTTCTTTGCCAGAAGGTCGGAAAGAGGTGCTGCCGGCTCGGCACCGAATGTACCGTAGAGCGGATAGGCGCCATCGACCGCCTTCACTTCCACGAGTGCCTGTTCCGAACCGTCGGGTTTGCGGGCCATGGAGCGCAGGCCGGTAGATACGGAAACCTGGCCGAGGCCATCGAGGAAGCCGCGTTCCTGCTGGTTTGCTTCGCGATTGTTCAGCTCGAAACGGATATCGCCGGCCAGAATATCCTGCCCCTGGGAGGCGATCGCGCCGGTGATGGCGCGTGAGACGGAGTTGACCGCCGCAATTGCGCCGGTGCCAAGCGCGATGCAGGCGAGGAAGATGTAGAAGCCGGCGAGGCCGCCGCGCATCTCGCGAAGCGCCAGGCGGAAGGAAATCGAAAGGCGGGGCAGTGCGAGCTTCATGCCATGGCCACCTGAACGGGGGCCGAAACAGCGCTGTCGCCGACGATCTCGCCGGAGCGGACGCGGATCTGACGCGAGCAACGGGCGGCGAGCGAATTGTCGTGGGTGACGAGCAGCATGGTCATGCCGCGTTCCGCCTGTTTGGAGAAAAGCAGATCGGCGATCTGCCGGCCCGTTTCCGTGTCGAGATTGCCGGTCGGTTCGTCGGCGATCAGCACCGATGGTGAGGGTGCCAGTGCCCGAGCGATCGCGACACGCTGCTGCTCGCCGCCGGAAAGCTGGCCGGGATAGTGGCTCAGTCGTTCACCGAGACCGACCGCCGTCAATTCCTGCCTGGCGATATCGAACGCGTTCTTCACGTTGGCGAGTTCGAGCGGTACCGCGACGTTTTCCAGCGCCGTCATGTTGGCGATGAGGTGGAAAGACTGGAACACGATGCCAATGTTCTTGCCGCGAAAATCGGCAAGCGCATCTTCGGTCAGGGAATGCAGCTGCGTGTCCTTGATGACGATTTCGCCGCTATCCAGTCTTTCGAGGCCGGCCAGAACCATCAGCAGCGTCGATTTGCCGGAGCCGGACGGCCCGACAATGCCGACCGCTTCGCCGGCGCGGATGTCGAGATCGATCTTCTTCAAGACATGGACGGAAGCGGCCGCGCTGCCGAGGGTCAGATCGGCCTTCTTCAGCGTGATGATGGTTTTAGTCAAAACGACGTGTCCTATATTGGGGCCGAGACTTCAGGAAATTATATCAGTAGATCGATACTGCATTGCGGTAGTGCCCAATCTAGGAGACGGATCGTGAGTTTTAAAGCAAGCCTGCTTCACTTCATCGTCATGCCACTTGTTGCGATATCCGGGCTGGCACTTGTCGCGCTGCCGGCGGCCGCGCAGGACAAGGCGATCCAGCTGGTGGGCTTCGGCGACAGCCTGATGGCAGGTTACCAGCTCGCGCCATCGGAGTCCTACACGGCGCAGCTCGAAAAAGCGCTGAAAGCAAAGGGGCTGAACGTCACCGTCACCAATGCCGGGGTCTCCGGCGACACGACCTCCGGCGGGCTTTCGCGCATCGACTGGTCGGTGCCGGATGGAACGGATGGCGTGATCCTGGAACTCGGCGCTAATGATGCGCTTCGCGGCATCTCGCCGGAACAGTCGGAAAAGAACCTCGACACGATGCTGTCGCGACTGAAGGAACGGAAGACCCCGGTCCTCCTCGTCGGCATCATGTCGCCGCCCAATATGGGGGGCGACTACGCCGACCGCTTCAACCCGATCTACAAGAAGCTCGCCGACAAATATGGCGCGCCGCTTTATCCCTTCTTCCTCGATGGCGTGGTGACTGTGCCCGGTACGCAGCTTGAAGACGGCATGCATCCGAACGCCAGGGGTGTCGGGATCATGGTCGAGAAGTCGCTGCCGCTTGTGGAAAGCTTCCTGGGGGTGATTAAGGATAAGGGAAAATAACAGCTTGCGCGGAACTCCTTTGCGTGATTCCGTGTTAGCATCTGCAAAAGATTCGAGGAGGTCCCTATGCCGAGACTTTTCATCGCCCTCGAAATTCCGCGCAATCTGGCCATGAGCCTGTCCCTGTTGCGCGGTGGTATCCCCGGTGCCCGGTGGATCGATGTTGAAAACTACCATATCACCCTGCGCTTCATCGGCGATATCGATGGCAGAACCGCCGACGAGGTCGTCGATCGGCTGGACCGGATCGATCGGCCCGAATTTCAGGCAACACTGACGGGTATCGGTTCGTTTGGGTCGAAGAAGCCCCATTCCGTTTATGCGGGCGTATCGCCCTCGCCGGAAATGTATGCGCTGCAAGGCGAAATAGAGCGCATTTGCCAGCGCATCGGCCTGCCGCCGGACCCGCGCAAGTTCACGCCGCATGTCACGCTGGCACGGCTGAAGAATTGCCGCCTCGACGATGTCGTGCACTATCTTTCCGGCCGCGGCAATTTTTACACGGCACCCTTTACGGTGAACCGGTTCGTGCTGCTTTCCTCGAAGGAATCCGTCGGTGGCGGTCCTTACCTGACGGAAGAAATATTCCCGCTTCAGGATGTGAGCTACGGTTATGCCCATGGTGACCTGGAGCCGGCGAAAAGCTTCCTCTGAAGGAGCTTCGAATGGACTATGAAAAGCTGGATGCGGCGGCCGCCGAGCGGGAACTCGTATCGCTCGACGGCTGGGAGTTGAAGCCGGAAGGCGATGCGATCTTCAAGAGCTTCAAGTTCAAGAGTTTCATCGCGGCCTTTGGCTTCATGACCGAATGCGCCATGCGGGCGGAAAAGCTCAATCACCACCCGGAATGGTTCAATAGCTACGCGCGCGTTGATGTCCTCCTTACCACCCACGCGACGAAATCGCTGACCACGCTCGATTTCAAACTGGCTCGCGTGATGGACAAGGCTTATCTCGGCCGCAATTGAACTCCATTTTCGAATGGCCATATTGGAAGGACGGCGCTTTCGTGCGTGAGGCTTGGTTTCGCGCCGCCATGAATGGAGAAACGACGGAGCAACCATGGACGACGTAAAGATCGGCGAAATTCTGCTGCCTGGCGACGATGAGACACAGAGCCGGCAGGAAAAGCAGGTCCGGACGAAATTCTGGCCGACTTTGAAGCGCGCCGTCCGGCAGGTTCCGTTCAGCCGCGACCTTGTTGCCGCCTATTATTGTGCAGTCGATCCGAAGACGCCGACACGTGTGCGCGGCGTGCTTCTCGGCGCCCTAGCCTATTTCGTGCTGCCGATCGATTTTGTGCCGGATTTCTTTGCCCTGGTGGGCTTCACTGACGATATCGCGGTCTTGGCAGCCGCCTTGCGGATGATCCAGGGGCATATCACCGATCAGCACTACGATGCGGCCGACATGGCGCTGGCCGATAATCCCGATATCGCCGCGGCATCTGCCGCGCGGAGCTGAGTTAGTCGGAAGGGTCTTCCAGCGCGCGTCGCAGGCGCTCGAATGCGAGCCGGATGCGCGACTTGACCGTGCCAAGCGGCAGGCCCGTCGCGGAGGCGATCTCCGAATGAGACTGTCCGAGGAAGAACGCGGCGCGCACGAGCTGCATCTGCTCGTCGGGTATCTGCGCCAGCGCCGCGCGTACCCGCGCATCCCTTTCCTCGCCCTCGAACACCGTATCGACGCCCGGTTCCTCGGTTGCGAAAAAGATCGGTTCGTGACCCTCGAGCCGCCGGTGCTTGGCACGCCGCAGGATATCGATCTGCCGGTTGCGGGCAATGCGGAAGAGCCAGGTCGATAGCGACGATCGGGCGGGATCGTAGAGATGCGCCCTATGCCAAAGCACGGTCATCACTTCCTGGACGAGTTCTTCCGCCTCGTCCGACTTCATGGAGCGCTTGACGAGCCAGGATTTCAGACGCGGCGCAAAATGATCGAACAGCACCGTGAAGGCTGTCTGATTGCGCTCTTCGGCCACTGCTTTCACCAAACTGGTGACGTGGTCTTTTTCGTCCAGATCCATTTATTCTTTTACGCGAACTGTTGCGATGGGATTCGCCCCATATTCAACCATTCTAATGTCATTGTGAGAGTTAGGAAAAGAACAAACTCTTGCCCCAATCCTTGTGTCACTGGTTGACGAAACGCATAAAAATCCCTGCCGGATGAGGTATTTGGGAACCGTGGCAAAAAGAATGTCTCAAACGGCAGTCGCCTTAAGGGACAGTCTTTGTGTTCGGGACGGTGCAGTTGACGCTTTAGTAACCAGGATTAAGTCAAAATGAACCGAATCAGGACCATGCCTTTTCAAGGCTTGCCCGCTCGGGCCGTGGACGTAAGACAAAACCGGCAGGAGACCATGTCTGTAAGAACAATCGCAACCGCATTGGTGCTCACGCTTGCCGGCACCGGAATGGCTTCTGCCCAGACGAAGCCTGCCCCCGCCAAGCCGCAGCAGGCCGCAGCGCCGGCGCCGACCCGTATCCAGCAGTTCAAGGCCTGGGGTGCCTATTCCTACAAGTCGGGCGCCAGCAACGTCTGCTACGTGCTCTCGGTGCCGACCACCAAGGAACCCGCCAGCGTCGATCACGGTGATGTCTTCTTCATCGTCTCGCAGCGTCCGGGCCAGAACATTTCCTACGAACCGCAGGTCATGGTCGGCTACGCGCTGCAGCCGAATTCCAAAGTTACGGTGACGATCGACAACAAGAATTTCGTGATGTTCACGAAGGAGCGGGCCGCCTGGGTGGAGAACGCCGCCGAAGAACCGGCGCTCGTCGCAGCCATGAAGACCGGTCACAACATGAGCGTCAGCGCGGTTTCCGGCCGCGGGACCAAGACGTCCTACGCCTATTCGCTGCAGGGCATTTCGGCCTCGCTCAAGCAGATCGAAACCTGCAAGTAAGCCGGCTTTCGGTAGATAATTTGGAAAGGCCGGTCTCGCGACCGGCCTTTTGCGTTTTAATCCTACCGCCAGCTGGATAGTGACGTGCGGCCATTTTGATGCTAAAGGCCGCCTCAACAGTGGTCCGGCGCTTGAATTGCGTCCTGGGCCGATCCAGATTTCACATGAAAGACATGCCTTTCCCTCTCGCTTCAACAGCGCGGGACAGGGTCATGCATTGATGGGATTTAAGAGAATGTCGGTTTCCGAGGCCGTAATGGCCCCTTTGAAGACGCCGCTCGTGCCGCGCCCGGACCTGATGTCCGGCAAGCCCTCGCTGATCGGGCTGACGCGCGAGATGATGGCGGACGCGCTGAAGGAAAAGGGCGTGCCGGAAAAGCAGGTGCGCATGCGCGTCAGCCAGCTCTGGCACTGGCTGTATATCCGCGGCGTCTCCGATTTCGACGCGATGACCAATGTCGCCAAGGACATGCGCGAGATGCTGAAGACGCATTTCACCATTTCCCGGCCGGAAATCGTAGAAGAACAGATTTCCAACGACGGTACCCGCAAGTGGCTGCTGCGTTTCCCACCGCGTGGTGCCGGCCGTCCGGTCGAGGTGGAGACGGTCTATATTCCCGAAGAAGGCCGCGGCACGCTGTGCATTTCCAGCCAGGTCGGCTGTTCGCTGACCTGTTCCTTCTGCCATACCGGCACGCAGCGGCTGGTGCGCAATCTGACGGCTGAGGAAATCCTCGGTCAGTTGCTGCTTGCCCGTGACCGGCTGGGCGATTTTCCGGGCACCGATACGCCGCCCGGCGCTTTCGTGCCGACCGGCGAGCGCAAGGTCACCAACATCGTCATGATGGGCATGGGTGAGCCGCTCTACAATTTCGACAACGTCAAGACGGCGCTGTTGATCGCCACCGATGGCGACGGTCTGTCGCTCTCGAAGCGGCGCGTGACGCTCTCCACCTCCGGCGTCGTGCCGGAAATCTACCGGACCGGCGAAGAGATCGGCGTCATGCTGGCAATCTCGCTGCATGCGGTGCGCGATGAGTTGCGCGACATGCTGGTGCCGATCAACAAGAAATATCCACTCAAGGAACTGCTCGACGCCTGCCGCGCCTATCCGAGCCTGTCGAACGCCCGCCGCATCACCTTCGAATATGTGATGTTGAAGGACGTCAACGATAGCCTGGAAGACGCCAAGCTTTTGACGCAGCTGCTGAAGGGTATTCCGGCGAAGATCAATCTCATTCCGTTCAACCCCTGGCCGGGCACGAACTACCAGTGCTCCGATTGGGCGCAGATCGAGAAATTTGCCGACTTCATCAACCAGGCGGGTTACGCCTCGCCGATCCGCACGCCGCGCGGCCGCGACATTCTTGCCGCCTGCGGCCAGCTGAAGTCGGAATCGGAGCGCATGCGCAAGACCGAGCGTCTTGCCTTCGAAGCGATGATGATCGCCGGCCATGGCGAGGATGATTGAGCGGCATGACGACGCCGTTTGATCGTCTGAAGCTCACCCATGCCGATGACTGGCGCTCCTATACGGAGCACCGGTTCGTGCATGAGCTGGCCGCGGGAACTTTGCCGGAGGCGGTCTTCCGGCATTATCTCGAGCAGGATTACCTGTTCCTGATCCAGTTCGCGCGGGCTTGGGGGCTCGCCGTCTACAAAAGCCGGAACCTCTCCGAAATCCGCCAGGGCCTCGACAGCCTGAAGGCTATCGTGGATGTCGAACTCGGGCTTCACGTGGGCTACTGCGCCGCCTGGGGCATTGCCGAGGCCGATCTCGCCCAGCTTGCGGAATCAAAGGCCACGCTTGCCTATACCCGCTATGTGCTGGACGCCGGCATGAGCGGCGATCTCTTCGATCTGCATGTCGCGCTCGCACCCTGTATCATCGGCTACGGCGAGATTGCCAGCTGGATCAGGCAGCAGTCCTTTACCCGTCACGATGGTAATCCCTACGGCGACTGGATCGATATGTATGCCGGGGACGAATACCAGGGTCTGGTCGCATCCGAGAAGAGCTGGCTGAACGACAGGCTGGCGGAAGTCGATGCCAACAGGTTGAATCGCCTGTCGATCGTGTTTCGCGACGCGACCCGGCTGGAAGCCGATTTCTGGCAGATGGGGCTGGACCTGAGCTGAAGCGCGACCGTCAGCGTGTCTGGATCACGAAGATCTTCGCGGTGAAGATCAACAAGACGCGGGCCAGGGCGAGGACGACGAAAGTTCTTTCGAAATATTTTCGCAGCCATGTCGATCAGCTTGCATCCCGTTCGTTATCGGTCACCATCGCAATCAGGCGATGGCTGATCCGAGGAGACGGACATGAAATATATGGCACTGATCTATACCGCCCCGATGACGGCCACCCCGGCGGATTCGCCGAATTTCGGCAAGATGATGGAGGGCTACAAGCTCGCCAACGAGACCTATATGCGCGATGGCGTCTATGTCTCCGGCGACGCGCTGCAGTCCGTTTCGACCGCCACGACGGTGCGGGTTCGCGACGGCAAGACCGAAACGATGGATGGTCCGTTCGCAGAAACCAAGGAACAGCTGGCTGGCTTCTACATCCTCGACTGCGCCACGCTCGACGATGCCATTCGTTATGCCGCGATGATCCCCGGTGCTCATCATGGCGCCGTTGAAGTGCGGCCCATCATGGTCTTCGATCGCTGATGAGCGGGATTTCGGAGACGGTTCCCGTTGCCGTGGCGATCGACAGGATCGCCCGGCAGGATGGTGGTCGTCTCCTGTCCAGCCTTGTCGGTTCGCTCAGGGATTTTCAGCTCGCCGAGGATAGTTTTCAGGACGCGCTGGAATCTGCCCTTGTCCACTGGAACCGCAACGGGCTGCCGGCCTCACCGAATGCCTGGCTGATGCAGGTCGCTCGCCGAAAGGCGATCGACCGGCTGAGGCGATCGGCGAATTTTCACGCGAAATCGGCGGAGATTGCGCATCTGATCGAGATGGAAAACCAATCGGCGACTGCCGACGAGTCTGATCCGATCGGTGACGAGCGGCTGAAGTTGATCTTCGCCTGTTGCCATCCGGCGCTCGACAAAAAGACCTGTGTCGCGCTGACCTTGCGTTCCGTCTGCGGGTTGAAGACGGAAGAGATTGCCGATGCCTATCTGGACGGGCACGACGCTATGGCCCAGCGGCTGGTGCGCGCCCCGCCACAAGATCGCCAAGGCGGGGATCGCCTATGAAGTGCCGGGGCCGGAAGGTTGGGCGGCGCGGCTCGAAAGTGTGCTGGCCGTTGTCTATCTGATTTTCAACGAAGGTTATGCATCCGGTGGTGACAGCCATATTCGCGCCGAGCTTTGTGAAGAAGCAATCCGGCTTGGACGATTGTTGAACGATCTTCGCCCAGATGAGCCGGAGATCGAAGGCTTGCTGGCGCTGATGCTATTGCACCATGCGCGCAGGGCGGCACGGCTTGGTACCGCGGGCGAACTCCAGACGCTGGAAGCGCAGGACCGGAGCCTTTGGGACAAGAGCATGATCGAAGATGGCGTCGCCCTCATTGAGCGCGCGTTGCAACGTGGCTGTCCGGGACCTTATCAGCTACAGGCGGCGATCATTGCGGTTCACGCCGAGGCGCCGAGCTTTGCTGAAACGGACTGGCGGCAGATCGTCTGGCTCTATTCGGAACTATCCCGCAGGGCAAGCAATCCCGTCTACGAGCTCAATCGCATCGTCGCGGTTTCTTATGCTGACGGGCCGGAGGCGGCGCTTGCCTGCCTCAAGCCAATTGCTATGGCGCTGATGCAATATCAGCCATTTTACGCCGTGCAGGCCGATCTTCTGGCACGCGCCGGGCGATCGGATGAAGCGAAGCTCGCCTATCGCCGGGCGATCGAGCTTTCACAATCGGATGTCGAGCGCAGGTTTCTTGCGGGTCGGCTGGAAATGCTCAGCGCGCCTGAGTGAAGAAGATCTTCGCCGCAAAGACCGAGAAGACGCCGGCGAACGTGTAATCGATACCGCGCAATACTTTCGGATTGGCCTGCAGCCAGCCGGAGAGCCAGTCGGCGGCTAGCACCACAATCAGGTTCACCGGCATGCCGATGACGATGAAATAGATGCCGAAGAAGATCAGCTTGCCGGTGACGTGCGGATCGCCGGCACTGACGAACTGCGGCAGGAAGGTCATGAAGAAGATGATGACCTTGGGGTTGAGGATGTTGACCCAGAAGCCGATGGAAATGTTGGCGAGCGGGCTGCTCGTCGCCTGCTCCACCTTTTCCACCTTGAAGTTCGAGCCGAAGCGGATCGCCTGGATCGCCAGCCAGAGCAGATAGGCGGCGCCGCCTGTCTTCAGGATGAAGAAGGCGGTGGGGGAGGCGGTAATCAGTGCCGAGATGCCGAAGGCGACCAGCAGCGTGTGGCAGACGACGCCAAGGCTGGTGCCGAGCACGACGTAAAGCGCTGGCCGACGGCCTTGCGCCAGTGCGCGGCTGATCGACAGCGTCATGTCCGGCCCCGGCGTCAGTGCCAAAAGCAGGCCGGCGGCGGTAAAGGCGAGAAGGGCAGCAAGGCTCGGCAGGAATTCCATGATCGCACTCGAATGGCCGGATAATGAACGTTTTCTTTATCCGGCTTTCGAGGCTCTGCCAAATCAATCAATTAGCGCTTATTGATGAATTCCTTTGATACATCGGCGAAATCTGGATGCCAGCGCGACAGCGGCGGCCGATTCTCGATGATGTCGCCGACGGCCCAGGCCATGCGACGTTCGTCGGTGGCGCGGTCCACATCGTTGTCCGGGCAGAGAATGTAGAAATCGCCGCGCTCCAGGCTTTTGAGCATGAACTCGACGGTTTGTTCCGATGTCCAGGCACCGGCCGGTTTTTCGGTGCGGTTGCCCTTGGTCAGGGCGGTGTAGACGAAGCCGGGGATCAGCAGATGGGCCGATACCTGGCAGTTCGGAGTATTGCGCAGCTCGTGCTGTAGGGCTTCGGTGAAGGCTTTTACGCCGGCCTTGGCAGTGTTGTAGGCCGGATCGCCGGGCGGGGTGGTGATGCCCTGTTTCGAGCCGGTATTGATGATCAGCGACGGCTCGCCATGGGCGATCATGCCCGGTCCGAAGACGCGGCTGCCGTGGATGACGCCCAAGAGGTTGACGGCAAAGACATTGTCCCAATTGGCTTGCGGGCCGAAAATGCTGCTTCCCGGCTGGATGCCAGCGTTGTTCATCAGGACATGCACACGGCCGAAGCGCTGCAACACGGTGCGTTCCAGTGCTGCGATCTCGTCCGGCTTAGAAACGTCGGTGCCGATCGCCGCGACATCATGCTCGCCGCCTTCGGCAAGAGCTGCTACCTCGGCAGCCGCCTGCGAAAGCCTGTCGCCTTCGAGATCCGCGAGCACGACGGAAAGGCCCATGCGAGCAAATTCCTTGGCCGTCGCAAGCCCGATACCGGAAGCGGCACCGGTGATAACCGCGACATTGTCCTTCTTCAGAGCGGGGTGGGTAAAAGCCATGCAGGTCTCCCTCTAAGATGCTGCTGTTCAAAGGTTGGGCGGGATATGGTACCGTGATCAAAACCTGTCAACATGACAGGCGCGCTACAAGCGGATCAGGCGGGAACAGGAACCGATGGGTACTATCGCTTCTATTACGGTAGATCAGGAGTTGGCCGATTTTGTCCAGAGACAAGTGGACGATGGCCGGTATAGTTCTGTCAGCGAGGTGGTTGAAGAGGCTCTTCGTCTGTTCAAGCAGAACGAAGAGGAATCACTGGAGGCCATTCGCGCTGCAATCGAAGAAGGCGAGGCTTCTGGTGAGCCGCAGCCGTTCGATGCTGACGACTTTCTCAAGGAGATGCATGTGAAGTACCGTGCCTAAGCCTCAAGGGTATCGGCTTTCCCCTCGGGCAAGAAACGATCTTGAGGGTATCTGGCTCTATACGTTTCAAAATTGGTCACGAGCTCAAGCGGACGCGTATTATTCAGAACTGACCGCTGCAATGTCGCGTTTGGCTGACGGATCTAAGCGCGGAAGGCAGATCGAGCAAATCAAACCCGGCTACCTCTGCCTCTCGAGCGGTTCGCACTACATCGTCTACAAGCAAAGCGCCGCCGGGATCACAATCATCCGTATTCTGCACCAGCGCATGAACATCAGCCGTCATCTCTGACCGCTCTCCCAGTTTTCCTTGCGCGCCTTCACAAACTCGCTAAAAGTGCCGCATTCCCGACACGACGGCCGATCCAAGGCCGCCACCACCCGCAGACGGACGTTAAAACATGGCACTTCCGAAAGACGTAAAGAAGGTCGTTCTCGCCTATTCCGGCGGCCTCGACACCTCGATCATCCTGAAATGGCTGCAGACCGAGCTCAATGCCGAAGTGGTGACCTTCACCGCCGATCTCGGCCAGGGCGAAGAGCTGGAGCCGGCCCGCAAGAAGGCCGAGATGCTCGGCATCAAGGAGATCTATATCGAGGACGTGCGCGAAGAATTCGTGCGCGATTTCGTCTTCCCGATGTTTCGCGCAAATGCCGTTTATGAAGGTGTCTACCTGCTCGGCACGTCGATCGCCCGTCCGTTGATCTCCAAGCACCTGATCGAGATCGCCAAGAAGACCGGTGCCGATGCGATCGCCCATGGCGCGACCGGCAAGGGCAATGACCAGGTCCGTTTCGAGCTTTCGGCCTATGCGCTGAACCCGGATATCAAGGTCATCGCGCCGTGGCGCGACTGGGCCTTCAAGAGCCGTACCGACCTTCTGAAGTTTGCCGAAGAAAACCAGATCCCGGTTGCCAAGGACAAGATGGGCGAAGCGCCGTTCTCGGTCGATGCAAACCTCCTGCACTCCTCGTCCGAGGGCAAGGTTCTGGAAGACCCTGCGATCGAGGCACCGGAATACGTGCATATGCGCACGATCTCCCCGGAAGCTGCCCCGGACAAGGCGACCACAATCAAGGTCGGCTTCAAAAAGGGTGACGCGGTTTCCATCAACGGCGTCGCCATGTCGCCGGCGACCCTGCTTGCAACGCTCAACAATTACGGCCGTGATAACGGCATTGGCCGTCTCGACCTCGTCGAGAACCGTTATGTCGGCATGAAGTCGCGCGGCGTCTACGAGACCCCCGGCGGCACGATCCTGCTTGCCGCTCACCGTGCGATCGAGTCGATCACGCTCGACCGTGGTGCCGCCCATCTCAAGGACGACATCATGCCGCGTTATGCGGAGCTGATCTATTACGGCTTCTGGTTCTCGCCGGAGCGCGAAATGCTGCAGGCCCTGATCGACAAGAGCCAGGAGCATGTGGAAGGCGAAGTGACGCTGAAGCTCTACAAGGGCAATGTCATGGTCACCGGCCGCGAGAGCGAAAAGTCGCTCTATTCCGACAAGCTCGTCACCTTCGAGGATGACCAGGGCGCCTACGACCAGAAGGACGCTGCCGGCTTCATCAAGCTCAATGCGCTGCGCCTGCGCACGCTCGCCAAGCGTAACTTGACCAAGTAATTCGGTTCTGCCTGACCATCGAGGCCCGCTTCCGGAAACGGAGGCGGGCTTTTTCGTGAGGTTTATGCCGCTCGAATGCTGCGTCTGTAAGCGAGATAGCCGAACAGCGCCGCGATATGCATGAAGGGCACGATCGTCCCGAACGAGATCAGCGGCACGCCCATGGAGGCCGCGGCGACACCGCCGAGAAAGCCGGCGCTCATCTGCAGGAAGCCGAGCATGGCCGAGGCCGAGCCTGCGATATGCGGGAAGGGCATCAGACCGGCCGTGGTGACATAAGGCACGATAAAGGCAATGCCGAAGGCGCAGAATGCGACCGGCACCATGATGGACACGAAAGACGGCTGCAGGAGATGGACCGAAAGCGCCATCGCCAGAGCGCCGGTCACGCTGAAGGCAAAACCGACCATCGGCGCGCGTTCGGCCGGGAGCCATCTCGAGATGGTTCGCAGCGTTGCCGAGCCCATCAGGTAGAAGCCTGATTGCATCAGCATGCTCATGCCGAACTGGGTTGGGGTCAGGCCGACCCTCTCGATCATGATGAAGGGCAGAACTGCCGCCTGCGCATACATTGAGCCTACCGCACCGGCCAGAACCAGCGCCGTGAAGAGGAAGCGCGGCAGGCGGAGAATTTCCGTATAGGCTTCCAGCAGTCGGCGCGGTTTGAGACGCGTGCGGTCCGGCACGGTGGTCTCCCGCATGCAGACGGTCGAGAGGAAGACCAGCAGGGCGCCGAAGCCGATCATCAGCAGGAAAACCGATCGCCAGCCGAAGGCGGCGAGAGCAAGCCCGCCGATGGTTGGCCCGAGCGATGGTCCAATCGCCAGGATGATGCCCATCGTGTTGATGATGCGGGCGGCATCGCCGCCGGAGAACTGGTCGCGCACGATGGCACGCGACACGGTCACGCCGACCGAGGCGCCTATGCCCTGTACCAGGCGTCCGACAAGAACCCACTCGACGGTGGGGGCGAAGGCTGCAACCAGCGAACCGATAAAATAGATGAGAAGAAAGCTGAGCGAGGCCGTCTTGCGGCCGAAAGCGTCCGACACCGGGCCGGCCACGAGCTGCGCGACTGCAAAGCCTGCGAAATAGAGTGACAGCGACATCTTGATCGCTGCTTCGGTGGTCGAGAAGGCATGTACCAGTTCCGGCATGGCCGGGGTGTAGATTGCCATGGAAATCGGCCCGATGGCGGTGAGCAGCGCGCCGATCACGGTCGTGCGCGTCTCGCTCATCCGCGCAGGGGCGGGAGACAGATTGTCAGTTTTCATCGGATGCAGTCGACGTGGCGTTGATGGCCTGGAGGTTGGTATTCAGAAGCGTCAGGCTTTCGCGCAGCACCCGGTTCTGTTCGTCGTTCAAACCTTCGGTCGCCTGGGCGACGATGAAGTTCAGTTCCTTGCGGATCGAAGCGATCATGTCTTCGGAAGCGCTGGTCAGGTTGATGCGCTTGGCCCGGCGGTCTGCCGAGCACTGCTGGCGTTCGATCAGGCCGAGTGCCTGCAGCTTGTCGAGATAGGCGCACAGCGTCATCGGCTCGACGCCCATGCGGCTGGCGATATCGAGCTGGCGGCTGCCGCCGGCCGACGCGATGTTCAGCAGTGCCCGCGCTTCGCCCGGGGTCAGGCCGAGACCGGCCTGCGTGATGCGGCGTTCGAATGCCGCGCGCAGCTGTCGCGCGCTATCGACAATCAGAAAACCAAGGTTGTCCATGACTTTGTCCATGTCCGGCGCGGCTCCTTCGTCGTGTCGGGCAGTTTCGTAAGGCACCCTTACTATCTTTCGGTAGCAAGGCAACCGAAAAGCGGCAAAAGCCTGCATTGACAGTTGTAAAACAAGTGTCGAGATTGTCGCATCCCCGTCATGGAGTCGGCAATGTCATCCACCCTTTTGTTTGGTGCCTTTTTCGCAGCGCTTGCCTATACGCTGATCCCCGGCCCAGCCTTTCTGGCACTGCTCGGCATCGGTGCGGGGCAGGGCCGGCAGGCCGGCGCCTTCTTCATGGGCGGGCATCTGGCGGGCGACATCCTGTGGTCGGCACTGGCGCTGGTGGCGATCATCGGTGCCAAGTCGATCGGCACGACCCTGTTCGATGTCCTCGGCGTGTTCTGCGGGCTTTATCTCGGCTGGATCGGGTACAGCGCGCTGACGGCAAAACCCAAGGGTGAGAATGGTGCGCTGGTGACGGTGGAAAAGCCGCTTCGTCGCGGCCTGATCTTCGGGCTTACCAACCCAAAGGGTTACCCCGTCGCACTTGCGACCTTTACCGCGCTGCTGGCCGGGTCTTCCGATGGGCTCGATTTTTCCGAGCTTCCGGTCCTGCTCGCCGTTTCTTTGCTTGGTTTCCTGATCGCCGACGTGGTGCTGATCGCCATCATTGGTGCCGGCGTGGTGCGCCGCTTCTATCGCAAGCACGAGCGGGTGATCGTGCGGCTTTCCGGTCTGTTGTTCGTGGGGTTTGCGGTGCAGGCGCTATGGCATTCCGCGCCGGGATTGTTCGGTTATCGCCGGGCCTGAGCCGCGTCTAACCGATCAAACTTCGAGGAAGGCCAATACGGACCGCAGAACGCCTGCCCGGTCGGAATCGCCGAGCGACATGGCAATTTCGAGCTGGTTGCGGTAATAGTCGTGAAAGTTGAAGCCGGTTTCGTCGGTGACCTCTGAAAGATCGATCACCTGACCTTGCGCATCCACGGCGTGGGTGGGCAGTTCTTCAGAAAGCGTCGTGTAAGTATCCTGATCGATCCGGCCGGCCTGATAGTTTTCCAGCGCGATGGCACGCAAATCACGCGGAGTAATCGCCGAGAAATTCACCGACGACTCGTCCGTATCCGGTACTTGAAAAGCGATCTGGCCGGACCGCGTTTCCTGCGGCGAGGCCTTCTCGACTTTATTTCGAGAATGCTCTCGCTGCAGGAAATTGGTAGACCAGCGCAAGGAACTGATTTCCACGGCTATATCCCATCATGGATACTGGAACAAAATTTACTCGGCCGCGGTGCGTTACGTCAAATGGTTAATACCCGTTAATTATTGGGTATGATTTCTTGTCAGAAATCAAAAAAACTTCAGCGGATACCCATCTGCGTTACAGTTTCCTATATGAACGACTGCGCATCATTTCGAAGGATATTTGCATGTCTTCTACTATTCCGGTGAACCCCGCTCTCGTGGATTGGAACGGTCATCACGGCCTGCCGCGTTTTGACCTGGTGAAGGACGAGGATTTTGCGCCCGGCTTCGATGCTGCGTTGGCCTCGCACGATGCGGAAATCGATGCGATCGCCAACAACCCGGAAGAGCCGACATTTGCCAATACGGTGGTGGCGCTCGAAATTGCCGGCGACGAACTCTCGCGGGTCTCGGCGATCTTCTGGGGCAAGGCCGGCGCCCATACGAACGAGAATATCCAGGCGCTGGAACGCGAGATCGCGCCAAAGATGTCACGTCACTATTCCAGGATCGGCATGAACGAGGTGCTGTTCAAGCGCATCGATACGCTGTGGGAAAAGCGCAAGGACTTTGACCTGACGGTCGAGGAAGAACGGGTGCTGGAGCGCCATTGGAAGGGTTTCGTCCGCGCCGGCGCCAAGCTGCCGAAGGCGGAGCAGGAGCGACTTGCGGATATCAACGAAAAGCTTGCCGGGCTCGGCGCTAAATTCGGCCAGAACGTCCTTGGCGACGAAAAAGGCTGGTCGCTGAAGCTGATGGATGAGGCGGAGCTTGAAGGCCTGCCGGCATTCCTGCGAGACGCGATGGCGTCTGCCGCCCGCGAGCGCGGCGAGGCTGACGGCTATATGGTTACCCTGTCGCGCTCGATCATCGAGCCGTTCTTGACGTTTTCGACCCGCCGCGATCTGCGCGAACAGGCTTTCCGCGCTTGGGTGGCGCGTGGCGAGAATGACGGCGAGCGGGACAATCGCGGCATCGTTCGCGAAGTTCTGGCGCTCAGGGCCGAAAAAGCAAAGCTGCTTGGCTACGAGAACTTTGCCGCCTTCAAGCTCGACAACACGATGGCAAAGACGTCCACGGCGGTGAATAGCCTGCTGCGTCAGGTCTGGGAAAAGGCGCGCTCCAAGGCCCTGGAAGAGGAAGCCAATCTTGGCCGTCTGATCGCGGAAGAGGGCAAGAACCACGATGTGATGCCGTGGGACTGGCGTTATTATTCCGAGAAGCTGCGCGAGCGGATGTTCAATTTCTCCGAGTCGGAGCTGAAGCCCTATCTGCAGCTCGAAAAGGTTCTCGAAGCCTGCTTCGACGTGGCCGAGCGGCTGTTTGAGATCAAGGCGATCGAGGTGAACGGTGTCGAAGCCTATCATCCCGATGTGCGGGTTTTCGAGATCTACGACAAGGACGGCGCACTTAAGGCGCTGTTCCTCGGCGACTACTTTGCCCGTTCGTCGAAGCGTTCCGGCGCCTGGATGAATTCGATCCAGTCGCAGCACAAGCTGCCGCTGAAGAACGGTTCCACGGGTGAGCTGCCGATCATCTACAATGTCTGCAATTTCGCCAAGCCTGCCGAGGGCAAGACGGCTCTGTTGTCGCTCGACGATGCGCGCACGCTGTTCCACGAGTTCGGCCATGCGCTGCACGGCATGTTGTCGGACGTGACTTATCCGTCCGTTTCCGGCACCGGCGTGGCGCGCGACTTCGTCGAGCTGCCGTCGCAGCTTTATGAGCATTGGCTCACCGTGCCGGAAATCCTGGAGAAATACGCCGTCCACTACGAAACCCGCGAGCCGATGCCGAAAGCGCTGCTCGACAAGGTGCTGGCCGCCCGCACGTTCAATGCCGGTTTCAACACGGTGGAGTTCACCTCTTCCGCATTGGTCGACATGGCGTTCCACACGCGCGGTCCGGTGGACGATCCGATGGCGATGCAGAAGCAAATCCTCGATGAGCTCGGCATGCCGGCCTCCATCGTCATGCGCCATGCGACGCCGCACTTCCAGCATGTCTTTTCGGGTGACGGGTATTCGGCCGGCTACTATTCCTACATGTGGTCGGAAGTTCTCGACGCCGATGCTTTCTCCGCCTTCGAGGAGACCGGTAGCGCTTTCGATCCGGTCATGGCCCGCAAGCTGAAGAACAATATCTATTCGGTCGGCGGTTCGATCGATCCGGAAGAGACCTACAAAGCCTTCCGCGGCAAGCTTCCGAACCCGGAAGCCATGCTGAAGAAGAAGGGGCTGGCCATGGTTGCGGAAGTGGCCGGCGGCGACGCCTGAGCTACGCTTTCAAATCGAAGTGATCGGTCGGGCGACATGTCGCCCGCTCCTGTCATCGTATTGTCATCGAACTGCAACACGACTGTCATGTAAGCTCAATAAGCAACCGGCATCGCTTCTCTCCGATGCCGGTTTTTTATGACACCTCAGCCTCCAGCGCCCGATGCCGCCGTTTCGACGGCCGGAGTCGAATTGCATTATGGTGCAACGCCGGTGCTGAAGGGCATCGACATATCTCTTTCCAAAGGCAAGACGCTTGCTCTGCTCGGCCCTTCCGGCTGCGGCAAGACCACGCTTCTGCGGCTCGTTGCCGGGCTCTTGGCGCCGACCAAGGGCTCCATTTCGATCGCCGGCCAGGTGGTCGCGGATGCTACAAGCGGCGCCTTCTCGCCGCCGGAAAAGCGCAATCTCGGCATGGTCTTCCAGGATTACGCGCTCTGGCCGCATCTGACGGTCGGCGGCAATGTTTCCTTTCCATTGGAGATGCGCGGCATCGGCAAGGCCGATCGGCAGGCACGCACCCTGCGGGCGCTGGAGCGGGTCGGGCTTCAGGCCTATGCGGACCGCCGGCCCAGCGATCTTTCCGGCGGCCAGCAGCAGCGCGTGGCGATTGCCCGCGCCATCGTCGCCGAGCCCCAGCTCATCCTGTTCGACGAACCGCTTTCGAACCTCGACCGTGAACTGCGCGAAAACATGGTCGGCGAACTTGCCGAGCTGATCGCGTCGCTCGGCCTCACGGCCATCTACGTCACGCACGACCACAGCGAAGCGCTGACGCTGGCCGACAATGTCGCCGTCATGCGCGGCGGGTTGATAGAGCAGCTTGCATCGCCTGACGAACTGATCGAGCGCCCGGCAACGGCCGAGGTGGCGGATTTCCTGCGTCTCGGCGGCATTGCCGATCTCGAATGCCGCGACGGGCTCTGGTTCTTCAAAGGCAGCGATGTCGCCCTGCTGCGCCATGCCGGCGTCAACCGCGATGTCGTTCGCGTGCTGATTCCGACGGGCGCGATCACGCTCGGCGAAATCGGTCCCGGCCGTCTGGCAGGTGTGGTCCTACGCTCGCAATTCCGCGGTGACGGTCATCTTGCGACTATTTCGGTCGTCGGCCCGGCCAAGGTCGAATTGCAGCTCCTGAGCCGCACCAAGCTCCGTTCCGGCGAAGGTGTCGGTCTTTCGATCGATCCCGACCAGATCCTGTGTTTCGGAAACAAGTTTCAGCCATCCACCAAGGAGAGTTTACAACATGCTTAAGTCTTTGAAAAGCATCACGTTCGGCGTTGTTGCCGCCGCACTCATGGCCGGCGTCGCACATGCCGACGTCACCGTTTACACCGCAGGCCCGCAGAGCCTGATCGACAAGCTGTCGGCTGGCTTCACCAAGCAGACCGGCATCAAGGTCAACGTCTTCCAGGCAACGACCGGCAAGGTCATGGCCCGTATCGAAGCCGAAGCCGCAAACCCGGTCGTCGACGTTCTGGTTTCCGCTTCCTGGGATACGGCGACCGATTTCGCCAAGCGCGGCTGGCTCGTCAAGTACACCAGCCCGAACGCCGCCAAGGTTCCTGATTTCCTGAAGACCGACACGGCCGTTGCACAGGGCATTTCCGCTCTCGGCATCGCCTGGAACACCAAGAGCGGCACGCCGAAGCCGACCGAATGGGCCGACCTGACGAAGAAGGAATACAAGGACCTCGTCAACATTCCGGACCCGGCCCAGTCCGGCTCGTCCTTCGAGCTGACCGCAGCTCTCGCCGGCCAGGACAGCTTCAAGCTTTTCAACGACCTGAAGGCCAACGGCGCGATCATTGCCGGCGCCAATGCCGACGCTCTGAACCCGGTTCTGCAGGGTGCCAAGGCTGCCGTTTTCGGTGCGGTCGATTACATCACGCTCGCTTCCAAGGCGAAGGGCGAATCGATCGACGTGATCTTCCCGGCTTCCGGCACGGTCATCGCGCCGCGTCCGGCGATGATCCTCAACTGGTCCAAGAACCAGGACGACGCCAAGAAGTTCATCGACTACATGCTCTCCGACGAAGGCCAGAAGGCTGTTGCCGACGAAATGCTGATGCCGGCCCGCACCGATATCCCGGCTAACCGTCCGCTGATCAGCGACCTGAAGCTTCTGAAGTACGATACCGCTGCCGTTTACGGCAAGCGTAAGGAAACGCTCGCCGAAATCACCAAGATCTACGGCGGCAAGTAATCATGTCGACGAAGGCGAATGGTGTTACCGGATCGGCCCCGGCCGCATGGCTCGCAATTGCGGGACTGATCCTTGTTGTCGCCGTTCCCTTCCTTGCCGTGGTGCTGCAAGGCATCTTCCCCAATCTCGGACGGGGCTCGTTTTCGAGCCCTTTCTCCTCTCTGGTCACGACGCTGAATGACAGTGCGCTGATCGGCATGGCCGGCAATACGATCCTGCTTGGGTGCTGCGTGGTCGTCGCTTCGGCACTGGTCGCCGTGCCGCTCGGGGTTTTTCGGGCTCTCTACAGAATTCCGCTGGCGCCGCTCTGGGACGTGCTTCTTCTCGTACCCTTCATGATCCCGCCCTATATCGCGACGCTCGGCTGGATCATGACCCTGCAGCCGCGCGGTTATCTGCAGCAGCTGTTCGGCTTCAATCTGGCGCCCTTCCTGTTTTCGCTGTTCGGCATGACTTTGGTCATGGCCTTCAACACGTTTCCGGTCGTCTATTTCGCGGTGTCGCGCACGGTGGAAGCCGTCGGCGCTCGATATGCGGATGTCGGCCGGGTTTTCGGCGCCTCGCCGGCGCGTGCCTTCTGGCGCATCACGCTGCCTCTTTCGGCTCCGGGCCTTGCCGCCAGCCTGATGCTGGTCTTTGCCGCCGCGATCGAGGAATACGGCACGCCTGCGGCGCTCGGACGCCGTGCCGGCTTCCAGGTTCTCGTGACAGGCATCGACCTGCGCATCACCGACTGGCCGATCGATCTGCCGGGTGCTGCGATCCTCTCCATTCTGCTTGTCTCGATGTCGCTTTTCACATTTCTGCTGCAGCGCTGGATTTTGGCGCGGCGCTCTTACCAGACGGTAGGCGGCAAACCGACCGCGAAGGACAAGCGGCCGCTCGGCAACATGAAAGTGCCGGTCCTCATCGCCTTTGCCGTCGTCTCGTTTCTGGCAACGGGCGTGCCGTTGCTGGCGATTCTCGCCACGGCGCTGTCGCGGACGATTTCCGGCGGGCTGGCCTTCGATAATATCAGCCTCAACAATTTCATCCTGGTGTTCAGCAACAGCGCTGGGGCGGTCGGTGCTCTGGTCAACAGCTTTTCGCTTGGCATCGGCACGGCCTTGATCACTGGCCTGATCGGCGTGACGGCGGCCTATACGGTCGTCAAGACGAAGATCCGCGGCCGTATCGCAATCGATACGCTGACGATCATTCCAAACGCCTTGCCCGGCATCGTCGTGGCGGTCGGGCTGATCCTCGCCTGGAACATGCCGTGGCTGCCGGCGACGCCTTACAATACCGCCTTCATTCTGCTGCTCGCCTATTGCTGCATCCTGCTGCCGCAGCCGGTGCGTTATACGACGGCGGCCTTCCAGCAGATCGGCGATAATCTGGAGGCCGCGGCCCGTGTCTTCGGCGCCAGCAGCCTGACGGCGTTTCGGCGCATTCTTCTGCCGCTGGTTTTCCCCAGCCTGGCATCCGCCATGCTGCTGGTCTTCGCATTGGCCTCGCGTGAGCTCGTCTCGTCCGTGGTCGTGGCGCCGGTCGGCATGCAGACGATCGCAACCTTCATCTGGCGGCAGTTCGAGCAGGGATCGATCGGCCTCGGCATGGCGATGGCCTTCATTGCCATCCTGATCACCACCCTTCTTCCTCTCCTTCTGCTAACGCTTTTGAGGCGTAGCGGCCTGGTTGCGGAATAGGAGTAAAGCATGATTGCGCTCACCCCTTTCGCATTTGCGAAAAACAAGGTAAGAGGCCGCAAAACGAATTAGCGCCGCCTCCCGTTGCCGCGCCAAGCTCAGAGATTCAAAAACATGAAGATGCGCAACATCGCGATTATCGCACACGTCGACCATGGGAAGACCACGCTCGTCGACGAACTGCTGAAGCAGTCCGGCTCGTTCCGCGACAATCAGCGCACCACCGAACGCATGATGGATAGCAACGACCTCGAAAAAGAGCGTGGCATCACCATTCTTGCCAAGGCGACCTCGATCGAATGGAAAGGCGTCCGCGTCAACATCGTCGACACCCCCGGCCACGCCGACTTCGGCGGCGAAGTCGAACGCATTCTCTCGATGGTGGACGGCGCGATCGTTCTCGTCGACTCTTCGGAAGGCCCGATGCCGCAGACCAAGTTCGTGGTCGGCAAGGCGCTGAAGGTCGGTCTTCGCCCGATCGTCGCGATCAACAAGATCGACCGTCCGGACGGTCGCCATGAAGAAGTCATCAACGAAGTCTTCGACCTGTTCGCCAATCTCGACGCGACCGACGAGCAGCTCGACTTCCCGATCCTTTACGGTTCGGGTCGCGATGGCTGGATGAACGTCAATCCGGAAGGCCCGAAGGACGAGGGTCTTGCGCCGCTTCTCGATCTGGTGCTCAAGCACGTTCCGGAGCCGGATGTCGGCGAAGGCCCGTTCCGCATGATCGGCACGCTGCTGGAAGCCAACCCCTTCCTCGGCCGCATCATCACCGGTCGTATCGCATCCGGCTCGATCAAGCCGAACCAGGCGGTCAAGGTTCTCTCCCAGGACGGCAAGACTGTCGAAACCGGCCGTATTTCCAAGATCCTCGCGTTCCGCGGCATCGAGCGTCAGCCGATCGAAGAAGCGCATGCGGGTGACATCGTCGCCATCGCCGGCCTCTCCAAGGGCACGGTTGCCGACACGTTCTGTGATCCGGTCGTAACAGAAGCCATGACCGCGCAGCCGATCGACCCGCCGACCGTCACCATGTCGTTCATCGTCAACGACAGCCCGCTGGCCGGCACCGAAGGCGACAAGGTCACGAGCCGCGTCATCCGCGACCGTCTGTTCAAGGAAGCCGAAGGCAACGTTGCGCTGAAGATCGAAGAAGCCGAAGGCAAGGATTCGTTCTACGTGTCCGGCCGCGGCGAACTTCAGCTCGCCGTTCTGATCGAAACCATGCGTCGTGAAGGCTTCGAACTTGCCGTGTCGCGTCCGCGCGTCGTCATGCACAAGGACGAGGCAACCGGCGAAACCATGGAGCCGATCGAGGAAGTCGTCATCGACGTCGATGAAGAGCACTCCGGCGTCGTCGTTCAGAAGATGTCCGAACGCAAGGCCGAAATGACCGAGCTGCGTCCTTCGGGCGGCAACCGCGTTCGCCTGAAGTTCCTTGCTCCGACCCGCGGCCTGATCGGCTATCAGTCGGAACTGCTGACCGACACGCGCGGCACAGCGATCATGAACCGCCTGTTCAACGACTATCAGCCTTACAAGGGTGAAATCGGCGGCCGCACGAACGGCGTTCTGCTGGCCAACCAGGCTGGCGAAGCTGTCGCCTATGCGATGTTCAACCTGGAAGATCGCGGCCCGATGATCATCGAGCCGGGCGAGAAGGTCTATATGGGCATGATCATCGGCATCCACAGCCGTGACAACGACCTTGAGGTCAACGTGCTCAAGGGCAAGCAGCTGACCAACATCCGCTCTGCCGGCAAGGACGAAGCCGTTCGCCTGACCCCGCCGATCCGCATGACGCTCGACCGCGCTCTCTCCTGGATCCAGGACGACGAGCTGATGGA
Organism: Neorhizobium sp.; assembly: GCA_965227625.1. Taxonomy (GTDB): domain Bacteria; phylum Pseudomonadota; class Alphaproteobacteria; order Rhizobiales; family Rhizobiaceae; genus Neorhizobium. The sequence goes on from CBDDGK010000006.1 coordinate 125,234, forward strand.
AGTGACGCCGAAGAGCATTCGTCTGCGCAAGACCTATCTCGACGCCAACGACCGCAAGCGTTTCAGCAAGGCGAAGATCGCCTGATCTCGGCAGCATATTGCGAAACTTCAAAAACCCCGGCAGCGATGCCGGGGTTTTTTCTGTGCGGTCCATATGCTGCTACTTGTAGCAAAGGTTAAAAACACGTTAACGTCATTTCATCGTCCACATGAGAAGTCTGTGGGCAATCGTTAACGCTTTGGAAATGGGCGTGGCGATTGGCCTGCCGCAGGACCATAAGTAGCGTTATGAAGACGTTGTCGATCGATGTACGGCGGGCCGAACCGCAGGACGCCCGAGCTATCTCGGAGGCGCACCGTGAGGCTTGGACCCAGGCTTATGCCGGTCTTATCCCTCACAAGCCGCTGACGCAGATGCTTGAGCGCCGTGGCGAAGCCTGGTGGCGCAAGGCTACGCGCGGGCCGGCAACGCTTCTGGTGCTCGACGTCGCGGGACAGATCGCGGGTTATGCCACGATCGGCCTCAACCGCGCCCGTTCGCTGCCATATGATGGCGAGATCTACGAAATCTACCTTCGTCCGGAATATCAGGGCATCGGTCTTGGTCGTCGCCTGTTCGGGGAAAGCCGCCGGCTTCTGAAGTCGCTGGGCTGCGAAGGCCTTGTCGTCTGGTGCCTCGAAGAAAGCGAGCATGCGTCACGCTTCTTCCGTCGGCATGGTGGCGCCGACATGGTCGAGGGCATGGAAGATTTCGGCGGCATGCAGCTCAAGAAGCTCGGCTTCGTCTGGCCCTGATCCCTGATTTGTACTTCAAAAGCATTTTCGAAGCGTCCGACTTGGAAAGTCTCGCGAGGGTTTAACCTTCCCTCGAAAGGCTTGTTGCCTTGCAGCATGATTCCCGCTATCGACGCCGAGACTTTGTCGAACCATATCGAGGAATACAATGCGTATCGATGCGATTGCCATTGGCAAGAATCCGCCTGATGACGTGAACGTCATCGTCGAAGTACCGGTCGGCGGCCAGCCGATCAAGTACGAGATGGACAAGGAAGCCGGCGCGCTCGTCGTCGACCGTTTCCTCTACACGCCGATGACCTATCCGGGCAATTACGGCTTCGTGCCGCATACGCTGTCGGAAGACGGCGACCCGATCGACGTGCTGATCGCCAACACCCGTTCGCTGGTTCCCGGCTGCGTCATCAATGTGCGCCCGATCGGCGTCTTGGTGATGGAAGACGATGGCGGCAAGGATGAGAAGATCATCGCCGTGCCGGTTCCGAAGCTGACCCGCCGCTACGACAAGATCCAGAACTACACCGACCTGCCGGACATCACGCTGAAGCAGATCGAGCACTTCTTCGAGCACTACAAGGATCTGGAGCCCGGCAAGTGGGTGAAGATCGCCGGCTGGCAGGGTGTCGACGTCGCCAAGAAGATGATCGTCGAAGCCATCGAGCGCTACAACAAGCAGGGTTGATATTCGAAGGCGTTCAGCTCTCGATCAACTTGGCAAATGCCTTTTCGATATCCTCCGGGTCGCCATCGATCCGGAGGATTTTTTTGCGCGCAGTTTCGCCGCTGATGAAGGAAATCGAGGATTTCGGAATGCGCAAGGCTGCCGACAGGAGCGCGATCAGCGCCTTGTTGGCCTTGCCGTCTTCCGGCACCGCGGTGACGTGCTTTCAGGAATATCTCGCCGTCTGCCGCCGTTTCGATGCCGTCGACAGCATTGCGGCCCGCATTCGGCGTGAGCCGGATTGCGAGCCGCAAATGGTCACCGTGTCGTTTGAGCGGAAGGCTCAAAGCATGCTCAGCGTAAGGATCAGCGGAACATCGGGTAGATCGATGTCCACATCAGCGAGCGGATGAAGAAGATGATGAGCAGCAGGATTACCGGCGAGATGTCGATACCGCCAAGGTTCGGCATGATGCGGCGAATGGGGCGCAGCGCCGGTTCCGTCACGTTGAACAGGAAGCGACCGACGGCATCGACGAACTGGTTGCCCGAGTTGATGACGTTGAAGGCGTAAAGCCACGAGAAGATGGCGCTGGCAATCAGCACCCAGGTATAAAGGTTCAAGGCCAAGTCGATGGTCTGAAACAGGGCGAGCATTCACGTCTCCATTTCGTTGTTGACAGACATGTAGACATTGGCGAACTAACGAGCAAGTGCCGCGTCTAAGCCTCATCCGAATCATGTTTAACGGGCGTCAGGCATATTGCCGTTTTCGGCTTCGCTGAAAGTCATCGTTCCATGTCCATTTCTGCCTCCGGCGATCGTTTTGCCGCCTTCCGGCACCGCTCCTATACTCTCTTCTTCTTTTCGCGGTTCTTTTCCGCCTTCTGCATTCAGATCGTCAGCGTGTCTGTCGGCTGGCAAATGTATGACGAGACGCGCAATCCGCTTTATCTCGGCCTGATCGGGCTGTTCCAGTTCCTGCCGTCGCTGCTGCTGATCCTCGTCACCGGCTCAGTTGCGGACCGCTATAACCGCCGGGTGATCGTGGCGATCTGCATGGTCATCGGCGCGCTTTGCTCGGCGGCATTGCTGGTGATCACCATCACCCATTCTTTCACGCCCTGGCTGGTCTTTGCGATCCTGATCGTCTTCGGTATCGAGCGGGCCTTCATGGGGCCGGCGGTGCAGTCACTCGGGCCGAACCTCGTGCCCGAGCAGGACCTGCCGAATGCCGTTGCCTGGAATTCTTCCTCATGGCAGACGGCGGCCATTCTGGGGCCGGTGGTCGGCGGCCTGCTTTACGGTGCGAGCGCCATTGCTGCCTACAGCGTTGCCCTGATCTTCCTGATCATTGCCGCCGTTCTGGTCTTCATGATCCCGAAGCCGCCGCAGCGCAGTGCGGCAAACAAGGTGGATATGGATCAGATACTGGCCGGTTTCCGCTTCATCTTCGGCGAGAAGATCGTGCTCGGGGCGATCTCGCTCGATCTCTTCGCGGTGTTGCTCGGCGGAGCCGTAGCTCTGATGCCGATCTTTGCCCGCGATATTCTCGAGCTCGGTCCCTGGGGGCTCGGCATGCTGCGGGCCGCTCCTGGTGTCGGTGCGATCATCGTTGCGGTCTGGCTCGCCTTCTACCCGATCCGCCACCATGCGGGTGTGGCCATGTTCGTCGGCGTCGCGCTGTTCGGCGTCGGCACGCTGATCTTCGGCATGTCAGCGACTCCGTGGCTCTCCATCGCAGCGCTTATGCTGATGGGCGCGTCAGACATGATCTCGGTCTATGTGCGTGAAACGCTGATCGCGCTCTGGACGCCGGATGAAGTGCGTGGCCGCGTCAACGCGGTCAACATGGTGTTTGTCGGCGCTTCGAACGAACTCGGCGAGTTCCGTGCGGGCACGATGGCGCATTTCATCGGTGCGGTCCCTGCCGTGGTGATCGGCGGGGTCGGCACGCTGGCAGTGGCGATCATCTGGTCGCTGGGTTTCCCGAAGCTGCGCAAGATCGACAGCCTCGAGGCGCCACAACGATAAAGGGGAGGGGATCAGTCCCCTTCCTGATCAATTCCGGTGGTTGAACGCGCGGCCGCCTGCTGGCGTTGGAGAACCCGGTCGCGGGCCGAGACGCCGAGAAGATCGGCGATCCGCCAGATCACGTGATCTTCGATCTCGCTGCGCTGGCCGTCCGCATAAACGATATCCCAGAGAATGCCGAGAAGTTCGACACGGTCATCCTCGTTGAGGAGATGCCGCCGGAGATCGGTGGTGAAACGATAATAATCCACCGCCTCGCTGCCGGCCTCACGGCCGACTTCGATGAGCGCTTTCAATCGCTCATCCGTCAGGTCGTAACGTTCGCGCACCAACTGGCGAAATTTCTGCTGCTCTTTTTCCGACACGTTGCCATCGGCTTCCATGACCTGGAAACAGAGTGCGACAAAAGCCACCCGAGGATCGTCAGGTGCAAAATCCTCGGTATGGTGCGGTGCGGTCAGTGTGTGGAGGAAGGCCTGAATTCGGTCGAGCATCTATCTCCAGGCCCTCGTCTTTCTAGAAAAGCCGCAGCCTCGTCGGAGACTCTGCAGCACTTTGATCTTTCACACCCGGATCATCCGGTGGACGGCCGAAAAATGGAACCGGCTCGGCGTCATTTTCGGGCTGTTTTTCGGTCTTATGCTGCACATTGGCCGGGGCTGGTGTTTTTGCTGCAACAGCTTCCTGCTTGCGGACCTGTTTCGGCTCTTCCACCACAGGCTTGGGCTGCACGAGGATCGGCTTGGCAGCCGCTTCCGTCTTCGCGACAACAGCCGGCTCGATCACCGGCTGGGGAGCTGTCGCCGGGGCGGGTTTGGGCGCAGATTTCTGCACGACCACCGGCGGCAGGCTGGCGATCGCCTGGTCCGCGACGACCGAACCTTCCTCGACCGGTCCTTCCAGCTGGCCGAACGGCACCTTCCATTCGAAAGCGTCGAGACGGCCGGTCACCGGCGAGAGCGGCAGCCAGCGTTCCGAGACGAAACCGTCGGCAACCCAAGCGGGATCGCGCGGCGCGCGCAGCGCCTGCGCCATCCAGTGGCGAACGCGGCCCTGATCGCCGGTTTCTGCCTCTTCGATATCGGCGAGCAGCAGATAGACGGATTCGCGGGCTTCCATGCGAGCCGCAGCCTCCGCCTTGGCGCGCGCCTTCTTGAAGTCCTGTGCGTCGAGAGCGGCTGCCGCCACCGCGAGCAGCGATTCCGCATTGTTCGGCCGCATCGCCTCCAGCTTTTCGGCGCGCTTCAGGCGGTCCTGCGTGCTGTCGCCGCTTCTGGCGCGGACATAGGCTCGGGCAATTTCCGGATGCGGATTGATCTTCCAGACCGCGTCCAGCACCGAGGCCGCCTTGCGCACATTGTCCTCGCGCAGCCATGCCTTGGAGGCGATGACCGCGGCCGGCACGAGATCCTTGGCAAGCTTCAGTGCAGCCATCGCGTCGTCACGGGCGCCCTTCGGGTCGCCTTCCAGCCGGTCGTTCGCCTTGGCGGTGAGCAGCACGGCCTTCATGCGGTCAGCCTGCGCCTTGTCGATGACATTGCCGGCGCGCTGCTGATCGAGCAGTCGGATTGCATCCTCCCAGCGGCCGGACTGGCTGCGGGATTCCAGCGTCGCCTGGGCTGCCCAGGGCAGGAACGGTGCGTGTTCGACAGCCTTTTCGGCATATTGCCGGGCCGCCTCGTTGGCGCCGAGACGGCGGGCTTCCATATAAAGGCCGCGCAGACCGAGTTCGCGGGTTTCCGGGTCCTCGGCCATTTCTTCGAATTTTTTGCGCGCCTCGTCGTTCTTGCCTTCGATCAGCAGCGCCTGCGCATCGAGAAGATGAATCAGCGGTTCCTGATCGGCGCTGAGTAGGTCGCGGGTACGCAGGCTCATCTTGCGGGCGAGCAGGGCATTGCCGGCGCCGGCGGCGATCAGGCCGGTCGACAAAGCCTGGTAACCACGGTCTCGCTTGCGGGCGCGGAAATACCGGCGCACGGAATAGGGCGAAGTCCAGACCACGCCGACGATCCACCACAGGATCATCGCAGCTGCGATCAGCGCGACGACTGCAGTGGCGGCAACCATGAGACTGGTTTCGATCAGATGGTCCTGCCAGGTGATCGAGATCAGGCCGGGACGGTCCGCGAGCCAGGAGAAGCCCCAGCCGAGACCGAGAATGACGAGAAGGAAAATGAAAAGTCTGATCATCCGGATTTTCCGTCCTCAGCCTTGCGTGCCTGCGACGGCGCGCGTCAGCGTGCCGCCCACGAGATTCTCCACCTGGATACGGGCATCGAGTTTCTGCTTGAATTCACCCGATACCGCCTTTGCCGGTTCCGGCAGGCTGTTCCATTCGCTGACCGAAGCCTGAAGACTGCCGTTGCGCAGGCCTTCGTCCATCCGGGCGACGATCGCTTCCGGCGTATCCCCCGTGACATCGCCAACCCGGCGGACCTTGACGACGGACATGGCGGAGGCGAGCAGCCGGCCGCCAATGCTCTGGTTCGGATCGGGTTGCACGGTCGCTTCCAGCATGGCGTCGGCGACGCGCGGGAAATCACGCTGCAATTCGCTGCGCGACGGCACGCCCTTGGCCGCAAACTTCTGCAATTCGGCGACGGCCGGATCGTTGTCCGAGACGCTGGCGAAGGTCTGGAGTTCGGTTGCGAACGAGCCGCCACGGTCGATCGCCGCTTTCAGCGCGGCGGCCGCAATCGCGCGGGCAACCTGTTGTTCCGGTCCGCGGTCGTTGAGCTTGGCTTCGGCCTGATCCATGCGCTGCGTAAGGGTCGCATCGGCATTGGCCGAAGACTGAACCGTGGCGCGCAGCCGATCGAGCTCGCTTTTCAGCGCGGCGACGGCCTGTTCGCTGGCACCGGTCGAAGCTTTGGGTGCAGCCTCCAGAGCCGAGACGCGATTGGCGAGGCCGGTATCCGGCGCGACTGTTGCCGACGGGCGGCTCTTTAGGGCGGCGATTTCCTGGCGAAGTGCTGCGATCTCGGACGAGAGGCCGGCAGTGTTGGCGGCCGGTGCGGGCGTCGCGCCCGGCAGGTAGCCCGCATATTGCATGCTGCCTGCGAGCAGAAGCGCGACGATGCCACCGAAAATGCCGGCGGCAACGAGGGTCGAGGTCGCAGGGCTGGTGCGCTGCTTGATAGTGGCAGCCGGCTCCGGCTCGGGAGCGACCGTTGCCGGTTCGGCCGGTCTTGCCGCTTCTGCCTTGGTCTCTTCGGCGGCCGGCGCGTCTGATTCTGCCCTTGCTTCTTCGACGGTCGGCTCGGCGGTGAGCTGGTCATCGATGGCGGCTGACGGGGAAGCGGCTCCGGTCGAGATTTCCGGCTTGCCGTCTTCAGTAACGATCACGTCCTCGGCAGCCTTCTCGGCCGGGGTCACGGGCTCGTCCACGTCATTGCTGCGGACGGGCTCGGCAACGGCTGCCGTCTCCTCCGCGGTGAGGTCGATCGTGACCGGTTCTTTTTCTACGTTTGATCGGCGGGGTGGTTTTTCCGATACCATCTCGACCTCTTTTTGCATGTGCTCAATGGAAACTAGTCGGCAGCAGGGTGGAAAGAAAGGGGCGGGCGGGAATTTGCCGCGCCTCTCGACTAAAGAAGGCCTAACAGCCCTTCCTCATCAGGGTGATCGGCGATCTTGATATTTCTATGAAATTCGTGCGGAACAATGTCCGCGACCTTCGCGCTCAGGCAAAGAACCCGCAGGGACGGCAGTGCCGGAAGGCGGGATCTGGCCATATCGAAGAACAGGCGGGCGTTTTCTCGGGAGTAAAGCAGCACGGCATCTGAGGATTGTTCGATAAACGCGTGGCGGAGCGTCATGTCGTCATGGGCGATCGGCCGCATTTCGTAGATTTCCGCAACTGTGAAAGGCACGTTGTTGAGCCTTAGCCCTTCCTCGAAACTCGTCGAGCGCGGCTTGCCCGTGAGGTAGAGGAGAGGCGAGGTCAGTTGCGCCTTGTCCGCCGCGATCAGATCCGCCAAGTGGCTTCCCGTGCCGGCGCCGGTGCGGATGTCGCGAAAGCCGACCTCGCTCGCCGCCCTGGCGGTCGCTTCGCCCACCGCATACAGGACGTCGGCATAATTGGGCGTGAGGGTCTCCCCGAGACCCGCAAGCGTGCGGGCCGCTTCGGCGCTGGTCATCGCCAGTGCCGAATGCGCGTCCTTCAGGGCAAGCGTTGCGACATCGGGGTGATGCACGGCGCGGGTGAGCGGCAGCAGGACCGGCTCATGGCCGAGCGCCCGCAATCTCTCGGCGGTGCGCAGGGCGGCAATTTCCGGGCGGGTGACGACGACCCGCATCAGATCACGACCAGCTTTCGAAGAAATCGGTTCCAGCCGCCGCACGGATCGCTTCGCCGGCGCGGTGGCCGAGGAGTTCCATATCCGTCCGCTTGCCCTCCACCGAAATCGAATGCTCCTTGCGGCCATCCGGGGTGAGGATCATGCCGGAGAATTTCAGGTGGTCGCCGTCGCATACGGCGTAACCGCCGATCGGCGTGCGACAGGAACCGTCAAGGGCTCCCAGAAACGCCCGTTCGCAGGAAACGGCGTCGTAGGTGGTGCGGTCGTTGATCGCGTCTAGCAGCGTATTCATGCGGTCATCACCGATGCGGCTTTCGATGCAGATCGCACCTTGCGCCGGGGCCGGCGGGAAAGCGTCCGGATCGAGCAGTTCGGTGACGACGTCTTCCTTGCCGAGGCGCTTCAGGCCGGCATAGGCGAGCAGCGTCGCATCCACCTGACCTTCGGAAAGCTTGCGCAGCCGGGTTTCCACGAGGCCGCGGAAGGTGATGACGTTGATATCCGGGCGAAGCCGGCGAATGAGTGCCTGGCGGCGCAGCGACGACGAGCCGACGGTGGCACCGTCCGGCAGTGCGGTCAGTGTCGATGCCGCGCGGCCGATGAAGGCATCGCGGAAATCCTCGCGCGGCAGATAGGCGGAGATGTAGAGCCCGTCCGGCAGCCTGGTCGGCATGTCCTTGGAGGAATGCACGGCGAAATCGAGATCGCCGGAGGCGAGGCCTTCTTCCAACTCCTGCGTGAACAGGCCCTTGCCGCCGATTTCCGCCAACGACCGGTCGTTGATGCGGTCGCCGGTGGTGGTCAGCGCCACGACCTCGAACATTTCCTGCGGCAGGCCATGCGCGGCCATCAGCCGATCGCGTGCTTCATGCGCCTGTGCGAGAGCCAGCGGGCTGCCGCGCGTGCCGATCCGGAAAGGTTTTGTTTGCATCTCGTTCATTCCGTTGTTACCGGAGGCTTTCGTAGACCGGTTTATCCCTGGTCGCAACAATCGACGGGCAACGATAGGATCCAGATCAAGGGATGGCGACTTTTCTTCGCATCCTCGGCATCGAAACAAGCTGCGACGAGACCGCCGCGGCGGTCGTCGTGCGCCATGAGGACGGCCGAGGCGAAATCCTGTCGGATGTCGTGCTTTCGCAGCTCGACGAGCACAGCGAATATGGCGGTGTCGTGCCGGAAATTGCCGCGCGGGCCCATGTGGAAGCGCTGGATGGGCTGGTCGAGGAGGCGCTTTCCCGCGCCAATGTGTCGCTCGACGAGATCGATGCGGTGGCGTCTACTTCCGGCCCCGGCCTGATCGGCGGTCTGATCGTCGGGCTAATGACGGCCAAGGCGATTGCGCGTGCCGCCGGCAAGCCGCTTCTCGCCATCAATCATCTCGAAGGTCATGCGCTGACGGCGCGGATGACGGACGGGCTTTCCTTTCCCTACTTGATGCTGCTCGTTTCCGGCGGTCATACCCAACTCGTGCTGGTGCGTGGTGTCGGCGAATATGAGCGCTGGGGCACGACGATCGATGATGCGCTGGGCGAGGCTTTCGACAAGACCGCCAAGCTGCTCGGCCTGCCCTATCCCGGCGGCCCGGCCGTCGAAAAGGCAGCGCAGAAGGGCAATCCGGATCGATTTTCGCTGCCGCGTCCGCTGGTCGGCGAGGCACGCCTCGACTTCTCCTTCTCCGGCCTGAAGACGGCCGTGCGACAGGCCGCCACCGAGATCGCGCCGCTTTCCGATCAGGATATCGCCGATATCTGCGCCTCGTTCCAGAAAGCGATTTCCCGCACCTTGCGCGACCGGATCGGCCGTGGCCTTGCCCGTTTCAAGCAGGAGTTTGGCCATCTGGATATCGATCCGGCGCTGGTCGTGGCCGGCGGCGTTGCCGCCAACCAGGAAATCCGTCGCACGCTGCAGGCGCTTTGCATCGAAAACGGCTTCCGCTTTATCGCGCCGCCGCTCAGGCTCTGCACCGATAACGCGGCGATGATCGCCTGGGCCGGGCTGGAGCGGATGGCGGAACACATGCCGACCGATACGCTGGATGTAGCGCCGCGCTCACGCTGGCCGCTCGATAGCCAAGCTCAGACATTGCTCGGCTCCGGCAAGCGAGGGGCCAAGGCATGAGCGAACGGATCGTCGTCATCGGCGCCGGGGCGTTCGGCACGGCGATTGCCGCGGTCGTGGCGATCGAGGGCCGGCATCCGGTGACGCTGATCGGTCGCGATCCTTCCCTGATGAGCGATCTGCGCGAAGATCGGGTTCATGACGCGGCGCTGCCGGGCGTGCCGCTGCCGGACAGTTTGCAGTTTTCCGCCGAGCCGGACGCGATCGGCGAGGCGAGCCTCGTGCTCTTTGCCATGCCGTCGCAGGCGCAGGCGGATGCGGCGCGGCATTATGGTCCTTATCTGGCTAAGGATGCCGTGGTCGTGACCTGCGCCAAGGGTATCGACAAGTCTTCCGGACGGTTGCTGACGGAGGTTCTGGAGGCGGAATTACCGCATCACGCGGTGGCCGTTCTTTCCGGTCCGGGCTTTGCGGCGGATATCGCCCGGGGGTTGCCGACGGCGATGGCGATCGGCGCTCGGGATGAAGCGCTTGCCGAGCGGCTTGCGACGGCGCTTTCCGGCCGGACGTTCCGGCTTTATGCTTCGGCCGACCGGATCGGTGTGCAGCTTGGCGGGGCGCTCAAGAACGTGCTGGCGATTGCCTGCGGCATCGTGGAAGGCGCGGGTCTCGGTGATTCCGCGCGGGCAGCGCTGATCTCGCGCGGCCTGGCTGAAATGTCGCGGCTGGTCGAAGCGATGGGCGGCAATGCGGATACGGTGCGGGGCCTCTCCGGTCTCGGCGATCTCGTCCTGACCGGCACCAGCCATCAATCGCGTAACCTGCGTTTCGGCATCGCGCTCGGAAAGGGCGAGGGGGCGGAAGCCGTCGGCGGCACGCTGGTCGAGGGCGCGTTTGCGGCCTCCGTGGCGGCGCGGCTTGGCGAAAAGTTCGGCATCGATCTGCCGATCACCCGCGCGGTTGCTGCGATCATCGACGGCAAGCTCGATATCATGACGGCCATGGCGCAACTGATGACCCGGCCGATCACCACGGAATAATACGCTTTTAGTTCACCGCGCATCTTGTCCGAAAACCGCTTCACACTTTTCGGGATGCGCTCACAGGAGAGAACCGATGCTGTTTGCCTTCCTCTGCACCGACAAGCCCGGACACCTGAACGTCCGCATGGATACCCGCCCGGCGCATGTCGAGCACCTCAACAAGCTGAATGCGGAAGGTACGCTGAAGTTTGCCGGCCCGTTCCTCGACGACGAAGGCAAGCCGAACGGCAGCCTCGTGGTCGTCGAAGCCGCCGATATCGCCGCTGCCCGTACGATCGCCGAAGCCGATCCTTATTACCATGCGGGCCTTTTCGAAAAGGTCGAGGTCAAGGCCTGGAACTGGGTCTTCAACAAGCCGGAGTGAGGTGACGGATGGCGTACTGGCTTTACAAGTCCGAACCGTCGGCCTGGTCCTGGGAACAGCAGAAGGCTGCGGGCGAAAAAGGCACCGAGTGGACCGGCGTGCGCAACTATCTGGCGCGCAATAACATGCGGGCCATGAAGGTCGGCGACAAAGGGTTCTTCTACCATTCCAACGAGGGGCTGGAGATCGTCGGCATCGTCGAAGTCTGTGCGTTGTCGCACCCGGATTCGACGGCCAAGGGCGATCCGAAGTGGGATTGCGTCGATATTCGCGCCGTCACGGATGTGCCGAAGCCGGTGACGCTGAAGGATATCAAGGGGAATCCGAATTTCGAGAAAATGTCGCTCGTGACCTCGATGCGGCTTTCCGTACAGCCGGTGACCGACGAGGAATATTTCGAGATCTGCCGCCTCGGCGGTCTCGACAATCCGCCCAAGTCTCCAGCCTGATTTCCCTGGCCTCATCCCGCCTTGAAGACTGACCCGAAGGCCTTCATCCTCGAAAACACCGATCTCATGCGCCCGCCGCATGTGCCGGAAATCGTGCTTCATCTGGCGACCGAGGCGCACGATCTCTGGCTGAAGACGGAAGAGGATCTGGAAAAGATCGGCCTGCCGCCGCCGTTCTGGGCTTTTGCCTGGGCCGGCGGGCAGGGGTTGGCACGTTATGTCCTCGATCATCCTGAAACGGTAGCCGGCAAACGAGTGCTGGATTTCGCCAGCGGCTCGGGGCTGGTGGCGATCGCGGCGAAGCTTTCCGGCGCCGCCGATGTGCTGGCCGCGGATATCGATCCGTGGACGGAAACGGCCGTGGCCTTGAATGCGGCGGAGAACCGAGTCGAGCTTCGTTTCACCGGTGACAACCAGATCGGGCAGGCGGTGGACGCGGACGTGATCCTCGCCGGCGATGTGTTCTATGACCGCGATTTTGCGGACCTGCTGATCCCGTGGTTTTCGCGGCTGGCGGGCGAGGGAAAGCTGGTCTTGGTCGGCGATCCCGGGCGCAGCTATTGCCCCAAGGATCGGCTGGAAAAGCTTGCTGTCTATGAGGTGCCGGTGACGCGAGCGCTGGAGGACAGCGAAGTCAAGCGCACGACGGTCTGGCGGTTTGTGGGGTGAGAAGCGGTCGGCGTAGCCGGCGAAACGATCCAGTGAATCGTTTCGAGCTTCGAACGCCCTGAGCCAAAGCGAAGGGCCGGAATACGGGCATGCCGATATCTGCCCGCGCGATTTCCCGCCGTGGTTCTGTCAAAGATCGGAGAGCCCACACGAATGCGGAACCTCAGTTTAGTCTAGTAATGTGGCTCCGCATTCGCGTGGCCTTCGGCGTTTTCTCGGGACTTCCGGTCCCTACAGATGATTGCCTCGCCTTCTCTGCATGGCATTTCTGCCACTTGCACGGCTCAAACCGAACCCGACATGGCTGCCAGGGGGACGCTTGATAAGAGTGTCTCCGTTTCCGCAGATGCTCCATGGCTTTCACCTCTTCCACCTTCCCCGCACGTTACGGTTCCAATGAAAGCGCCGGCCTCCGCCTGCCCGCGAACGTCTCGCGAAACACTCCGGCAACGGAAGCGGGGACATTCTAGGCATAGGCAGCAAGAGCGGGGAAAATCGATGCCGGGATTTTTGAAATCATGCAGTGATTTCCGTCTGGCGCGGCGATTTCGCTCGCGGCAACTTGCCCCCTCGCGGTAGGAATCAACGGTCGATAGCGGCAGCACCCTAGTCCGAACGGATCATTGCCCGAATGGATCATTGACGGTGCATTGACCCGGCGTAAAATTGTTACGGGGTGTCATATCGGGTTGGGGCTGGCCTATCAAAGGAGAGTGCCATGCAGGGACCTGATATGCAGAAACTCGATGCACTCGTCGGTCGCCTCGTCGGCGATCTTGGTGCCGGCGTATCCGGCGTTCTCGTTGTTCTCGGGGATCATCTCGGCCTGTTTCGGGCCATGATGGACGGGCGGCCGCGCTCCTCGATGGAGATTGCCGAAACGACCGGGCTTGCGGAGCGCAATGTCCGCGAATGGCTCGCCGCCATGGCTGCGGCCGAATATGTCACCTTCGATGAGAAGTCGAACAAGTTCGGCATGACGCCCGAACAGACGATGGTTTTTTCGAAGGAGGACAGTCCGGCCTTTTTCGGCGGCGCCTTCGAAATCGTGCAGTCGATGTGGATGGACGAACCGAAAGTGGAAGAGGCCTTCCGCACCGGTCGCGGCCTGGGATGGCACGAACACAGCAACTGTCTGTTCCGGGGCACGGAGCGCTTCTTCCGGCCCGGCTACAACAGCCATCTGGTCGATGAATGGATCCCGGCGCTTCAGGGCGTCAGGGAAAAGCTGGAACGGGGAGCGGAGGTGGCGGATGTCGGTTGCGGCCATGGCGCCTCGACCATCCTGATGGCCAAGGCCTTTCCGAAATCGCATTTCCATGGGTTCGACTATCACGCTCCCTCGATCGAGCGCGCCAAGCGGGCGGCGAAAGAGGCCGGTGTCGGTGACCGGATAACGTTCCGCCAGGCTTCCGCGAAGGAGTTCCCGGCGGGCAATTACGATCTCGTCGCCATGTTCGACTGTCTGCACGACATGGGTGATCCCGTCGGCGCGGGCCGCCATATCCGCGATACGATGGCGAAGGACGGCACATGGATGATCGTCGAACCCTTCGCGCATGACGGCTTGAAGGACAATCTCAACCCGGTCGGACGCGTTTTTTATGGCGCCTCGACGATGATCTGCACTCCGGCCTCCATGGCACAGGAGGTCGGCCTTGGTCTCGGGGCACAGGCCGGCGAGATGAAGCTTCGAAAGGTGGCGCTCGACGCCGGTTATTCGCACTTCCGACGGGCGAGTGAGACGCCGTTCAACATGATCTTCGAGGTGCGTGCCTAGGATTTCGCGTTAGCGCAATTCCGGATGCACGCGCGGTGCCAGGGGTCCCACCAGGAGATTGCTCGTGGTATCGGATCGGTCCGCTGAGCCTTGGAAAAGGCCCGTCCTTGCGAGGGCGGGCATTACCGTATGCAGGATTTCACACCAATCCCGGCAGCCCGTCACGTGAAATGGAGGGTGATGGCAATGTTGGAAACGGACAAGCTGTTTGCCGGCTCGATACCGGAAAACTACGACCGGCACATGGTGCCGTTGATCTTCGAGCCCTATGCCGCGGATCTCGCGCAACGCGTGGCATCCTTCACGCCGGATGCCGTTCTGGAAATTGCCGCGGGCACCGGCGTCGTTACTCGCGCGCTTGCGCCAAAACTGTCGCCTCGAGCGGCCTATGTCGTGACCGATCTCAACCACGCCATGCTCGATTACGCCCGCTCGCGGCAGATCGCCGACAGCCGCATCCAGTGGCAGCAGGCCGACGCCATGGTGCTTCCGTTCGATGATGCCGTCTTTGATGTCGTGTGCTGCCAGTTCGGAGCGATGTTTTTTCCTGACCGTCCGGCTGCCTATCGACAGGCAAGGCGTGTCCTGAAGCCCGGTGGCCATTTTCTGTTCAACGTGTGGGATGGCGTCGAGGATAACGTCTTTGCGGACGATGTGCGCAAGGCACTGGCGACGATATTCTCTGACGATCCGCCGCGTTTCATCGAGCGCACGCCGCATGGCTACCACGATAAGGATCTGATCCGCAGCGATCTGCAGCGGGCCGGGTTTTCGCATGTGGAGATCGATACGAAAACCGAGCAGAGCCGGGCGCCTTCGGCGCGTCTTGTGGCGATCGCCTATTGCCAGGGAACGCCGCTTCGCGGAGAAATCGAATCCAGAGATCCGAGCAAGCTGGAGGCCGCGACCGATCTGGTGGCGTCGGTGATTGCACACAAGCATGGCAGCGGCGAAGTCTCGGCCAAGATCCAGGCGCATGTGATCGTCGCCGAAGCCTGAACGCGGCGCAGTTCCGGTCCCGTATGAGCGGGAGGGTTACTTGGCGGGTTCGTAGCGCAGCGCAACGGCGCCGGATCGGAATTCCGTGCGGCCGGTGAGCTTCAGTTCGACAAATTTCGACAGTCCCGCGAACGGTGTCGGCCCATGGCCCGCCAGCCTTGGCTGAACCACGAATTCGTATTCATCGATCAGTCCGAGTTCGGCCAGCGCGAGTGGAAGCGTCACCCCTCCGACATAGAGGCCTTCGCCCGGCTGTTCCTTGAGCTTCCGAACAGCGGACTCCAGATCGCCGCGTAGCAGCTCGGCGTTCCAATCGACGCTGTCGAGCGTGCTCGACACAACGTATTTCTTCTTCTCATGAATCTTGCGCGCGAAAGGCATCATCCAGTCAGCCATCCAGTCCGGCTTCACGCCGGTCTCGCCCGGTTCCCGAAATGCCGATTCCATCATCTGATAAACGACGCGACCGAACAGCAGGGCATCGGCGCGCGCGATGATCTCAGTCGAATATCGGTGAAGCTCCTCGTCCGGAATGCCGGCGTTATGATCGCAGCATCCGTCCAACGTGATGTTGATGGAATATCGCAGTGGTCGCATGCGGAGACCTTTCCACGGTCAACGGCGATTGATCACGCGTCGCGCTCAGTTCCCGCCGCGAATGATGCAGACGCCGGCTTCGAAAGCGCAAGCCTGTGAGGCAAAGGCGTTGCCGCCCATTTCCTTCTCGACGTCGATGATCTTTGCCTTGGGCGCAAGCATGACGCTGCGGGTCATGCCCGGCCAGTAGTCCCGCGAGAAATAACGGCCGAGACCGCGAAGGCCATAGGCTTCGATCGCGCCGCCGTAAAAATCGCCCATGCGGCGCAAGGAGGAAACGGAATTGGCGTAAGTTGCACCGATGCGGTCGATTTCGGCCGGGCGATTGCGGCGGCCGTCGCCCTGGCGATCCCAGCGGCTGTTTTCCACGCGGTGATAACCGTGGCCGCGGTCACCCCAGTAATTCGGCCGGTGATTCTCCGAGCGTTCGCCCGCCATTGCGGCGGTCGAGAAGGCGGCGACAAAGGCCGCGACGGCAAGAACAGGCTTCATACGATTCGCTGTCATGGCGAACTCCGTCTGCAAGGGTTAACGAAGAGTTAACACGAAACGCGGCGAAACGCTTCCCTGGCAACGATTTCTTCGTAAATCATGGTTAACGTCGCCGTCGGGTTTAAAGCGCGGGTGCCCTGAGAAAGACACAATCGATTAAATTCGAAATACCCCTGAATTGTTCTTGTCGTCGGACATTCGTGCGATTAAACCACGCCAATGATGCAATGCACATTTTCTCAGCATGTGTGTTGCGGGGCGTCCGCCCCTATACCGCATACGACGCCGCGAGGTCCTGATGGCGAATGTGACAAATAACCGGCCCCTGTCGCCGCATCTTCAAATCTACAAGCCTATCCCCACCATGGTCATGTCGATCGTGCACCGCATTACCGGCGGCGCGCTGGCCGTGGGAACGATCCTGCTGGCCTGGTGGCTGGTGGCCGCCGCGTCCGGCGAGGCCTATTTCAACTGGATCAGCTGGCTGTTCGGCACCTGGATCGGCCTCCTGGTGCTGTTCGGATATACTTGGGCACTCGTCCACCACATGCTCGGCGGCCTGCGCCACTTCGTGTGGGACATGGGTCATGGCTTCGACAAGCATCTGACCACCAAGGTGGCAATCGTCATGCCGGTCGTCTCGGTCGCTCTGACCGTGCTGATCTGGATCGTCGGCGCACTGGTCTGAGGAGCGATAAAATGGATATGCGTACGCCTCTCGGCAAAGTTCGCGGTCTCGGCTCTGCCAAGGATGGCACCGAGCATTTCTGGGTGCAGCGGATGTCTGCCGTGGCCATGGTGCCGCTGGCGATCTTCTTCATCATCTTCCTGATCCGCTATGCGGGTGCTCCCTATGCGGAAGTCATCGGCGCGCTGTCGAACCCGATCGTCGCCGTGCTGTTCGGCATGATGGTGATCGCAGGCCTCGTGCACATGCGTATCGGTATGCAGGAAATCATCCTCGATTACGTGCATCACGAAGGTCTCAAGTTCCTGTCGGTGATGCTCAATACATTCTTCGCAATGCTGATCGGCGGGCTCTGTCTTTTCGCCGTTCTGAAAATTGCGTTCGTGGGGTAAAGCAAAAATGGCATCCGTCACTCCCATCGCCCAGAACGGCAAAGCCTATAACTATGTCGACCACTCCTACGACGTGATCGTCGTCGGTGCCGGCGGCGCGGGTCTTCGCGCCACGCTCGGCATGGCCGAACAGGGTTTCAAGACCGCCTGCATCACCAAGGTCTTCCCGACCCGTTCGCACACCGTGGCAGCGCAGGGCGGCATTGCCGCCTCGCTGCAGAACATGACGCCAGACAGCTGGCAATGGCACCTTTACGACACCGTCAAGGGTTCCGACTGGCTCGGCGACGTCGACGCCATGCAGTACATGGTCATGGAAGCGCCGAAGGCCGTTTACGAACTCGAGCACTACGGCGTGCCGTTCTCGCGTAACGAGGAAGGCAAGATCTACCAGCGCCCGTTCGGCGGTCACATGCAGAATTTCGGTGCCGGTCCCCCGGTGCAGCGCACCTGCGCCGCCGCAGACCGTACCGGCCACGCCATCCTGCACACGCTCTACGGCCAGTCGCTGAAGAACAACGCGGAATTCTTCATCGAATATTTCGCGCTCGACCTGATCATGTCGGATGACGGCAGCTGCTGCACCGGCGTCGTCGCCTGGAACCTCGATGACGGCACGATCCATCGTTTTGCCGCCAAGATGGTGGTTCTGGCGACCGGCGGTTACGGCCGCGCATACTTCTCGGCAACGTCCGCCCATACCTGCACCGGCGACGGTGGCGGCATGGCGATCCGTGCCGGCTTGCCGATGCAGGACATGGAATTCGTGCAGTTCCACCCGACCGGCATTTACGGTTCGGGCTGTCTGATCACCGAAGGCGCACGCGGTGAAGGCGGCTACCTCGTCAATTCCGAGGGCGAGCGTTTCATGGAGCGTTATGCGCCTTCGGCCAAGGACCTTGCCTCGCGCGACGTCGTTTCGCGCTGCATGACGCTGGAAATCCGCGAAGGACGCGGCGTCGGCAAGAACAAGGACCACATCTTCCTGCATCTCGACCATCTCGATCCGGGCGTTCTGCACGAACGCCTGCCGGGCATTTCCGAGAGCGCGAAGATCTTCGCCGGTGTCGACGTGACCCGCGAGCCGATCCCGGTCCTGCCGACCGTTCACTACAACATGGGCGGCATTCCGACCAACTATTGGGGCGAAGTGCTGAATGCCGACAGCTCCAACCCGGAACGCATCATCCCCGGCCTGATGGCCGTCGGTGAAGCGGGTTGCGCCTCGGTTCACGGTGCAAACCGCCTCGGCTCCAACTCGCTGATCGACCTCGTGGTATTCGGCCGCGCTGCCGCAATCCGCGCCGGCCAGGTCATCGACCGCGCCGGTCCGGTGCCGTCGCTGAACCTTGCCGCCTGTGACAAGATCATGGACCGCTTCGACGGCCTGCGTCACGCCAAGGGCGGCACGCCGACCGCGGTGCTGCGCGACAAGATGCAGCGCGCCATGCAGGACGACGCGGCGGTGTTCCGTACCCAGGAATCGCTCGAATCCGGCTGCAAGCGGCTGTCCGCGATCTGGGGCGAGATGAAGGATCTGAAGGTCACCGACCGTTCGATGATCTGGAACTCCGACCTCGTCGAGACACTGGAACTGCAGAACCTGATGGCAAACGCGATCACCACCGTCTACGGCGCGGAAGCCCGCAAGGAAAGCCGTGGTTCGCACGCTCGCGAGGACTACACGTCCGGCCCGTTCGCTGGCCGCGACGACGAGAACTGGCGCAAGCACACGCTGGCCTGGGTGAACGAGACGGGCGACGTCAAGCTCGACTACCGCCCTGTTCATACCGACCTCATCGCCGAAGGTATCGATCCTTACAAGATCGAGCCGAAGGCTCGTGTGTATTGATCTGAGGGAACTGGACCATGGTTGAACTCGCTCTCCCCAAGAACTCTCAGATGTCCGAAGGCAAGGTCTGGCCGAAGCCGGAAGGTGCCAAGAACGTTCGGGAATACCGCGTTTATCGCTGGAATCCGGATGACGGCAAGAACCCGAGCATCGATACCTATTACATCGATCTCGACAATTGCGGCCCGATGGTTCTCGATGGACTTCTGTACATCAAGAACAATATCGACCCGACCCTGACGCTGCGTCGCTCCTGCCGCGAAGGCATTTGCGGCTCCTGCGCCATGAACATCGACGGCACCAACACGCTGGCCTGCACCAAGGGCATGGAAGAGGTGAAGGGTACCGTCAAGGTCTATCCGCTGCCGCACATGCCGGTCGTCAAGGACCTAGTGCCGGATCTGAGCAACTTCTACGCCCAGCACCGCTCGATCGAGCCCTGGCTGAAGACGGTTTCGCCACAGCCGGCCAAGGAGTGGAAGCAGAGCCATGAGGATCGCCTCAAGCTCGACGGCCTCTACGAGTGCATCCTGTGCGCCTGCTGCTCGACCTCCTGTCCGAGCTACTGGTGGAATGGCGACCGCTACCTCGGTCCGGCCGTCCTGCTGCAGGCCTATCGCTGGCTGATCGATAGCCGTGACGAAGCCAAGGGCGAACGCCTCGACAACCTCGAGGATCCTTTCCGGCTTTATCGCTGCCACACGATCATGAACTGCGCCCAGGCTTGCCCGAAGGGTCTGAACCCGGCCAAGGCTATCGCCGAAATCAAGAAGATGATGGTCGAGCGTCGCGTCTGACGCTCGAGCCTTTCCGGTCCTGATGCACGATTTCGATCCCAGCGCTGTCGCCGAAATTCGGGCAAAGCTCGATACGGCGAGGGCGTCGGGTGTTCGAATAGGTTTTGCGATCGAAAGCGGCAGCCGCGCCTGGGGTTTTCCTTCGCCCGATAGCGATTATGACTGCCGCTTCGTCTACGTGCGGCCGCGCTCCGATTATCTCAGCCTGTTTGCGCCGCGTGACGTCATCGAGTTTCCGATCGTCGGTGAGATCGACGTTGGCGGATGGGATCTGCGCAAGGCGCTGCTGCTGGCCCTCAAAGGCAACGCGGTTTTGGTAGAGTGGGTCACCTCACCGATCGTCTATGAGGAGACAGCCGGCTTTCGCAGCCGTCTGGAGGCGCTGCTCGACGAGATCATGATGCCGCGCAAGGTGGCCATGCATTATGTCGGTCTGCTCAACCAGCACTTCCCGGCCGGCGACAGCGCAAAGGTCAAACTCAAGAAGCTGCTCTACTCCATCCGGCCAGCGATTGCGCTTGCCTGGATGAGTGAGCGCGATTTCGCGCAATTGCCGCCGATGAACATGCTGGAGTGTCTCGAGGGTAGCCAGATTCCGGCCGAACAGCGCCAGACCATTCTCGAATTGATCGAGGTGAAGAAGGTGACGCGCGAAATGGGCGAGGGGGCGGTGCCTGCGCCGATCTACGCTTTGTTGACCGAGGCGCGCCATCGTTATGAGAAGCTGGGAGCTAGTTTCGGGCGCGATGCGGCGGCGGATGCGCTGGCGCAGCAGCGGGCCGATGCGTTCTTCATCGCCGAGATAGACCGTTCAAATAACCAGGCTTGACCTTCAAACCCTTGCCAAATTGTTCCAGTACGACTTGATTAACCAAATCACCTTACGATAATTCGGTCTCAATTGGGTAGCACTTTGGCGCGGACTGAGAGCAGGAGTGAAATGATGCAGTTCAGATATGTGGCGACAGGCGTAGTCCTTGCAATGGCGCTTGCCGGTTGCCAGCGTACCTCCTACAGCGATCTTCCTCCGCAGCCGGCGCCGCTTCAGGCGCAGCCCGTGCCGCAGGTTCAGGGTGGGCAGCTTCCGCCTCCGGGTCCGGCCGACGCTTCGCAGTTCCCGACGGCGCCGACGGCCAATACCAATATGGCGGCCGCCAATCCGAACGCTCCACCACCGGCGAGCGCAATGGACATCAAGAAGGAAACCATGGTCGGCAACTGGCGCGTTTCGAACGGCGGTTCGTCCTGCGACATGTTCCTGACGCTCACCAATCTCGGCGGCGGCTCGCGCGGCGGTACGCGCGGCTGCGCCGGTGAGCTGACGGCGATGGGTTCCTGGGAAGTGTCCGGCAAGATGGTGCAGTTCAAGAACCGCGCCGGTGACGTGATCGGTCGTGTCTACAAGAGCGCCGAGAACCGTTACGACGGCACGATGAATTCCGGCCAGCCGGTCAGCCTCAGCCGCTAAAGCGTGTCGCGATCCTTCAGATCGCTCTGCAAGCTTTAGTTTCTTGTTTTCGCATGTCGTTTTCGCAAACCCGCTGCACACTTTTGCGCGACATGCTTTAAGCGGCTCCATTCCCCGAGGGCGTCCGGTTGGAACCCATTCCAGAATACACGACGAGCGTCGGCGAGGAGCTGAAGGCGCTGACCGCCTCCGGCACACTCACCGCCGATGCGGCGCAGCTGGATGTTGCCGCAAGGCTCGATCGCGTCCTCACCTGCCTTAGGCAAACCAAACCGGCCAAGAAAAAGAGCGCGCTCGGCTGGCTGTTCCACAAGGGTGGCGGCAAGCCGCGTGAGATCCGCGGGCTTTATGTCTATGGCAGCGTCGGTCGCGGCAAGACCATGCTCATGGACATGTTCTTCAAGAAGGTGCCGAACGAGAAGAAGCGTCGGGCGCATTTCCACGAGTTCATGGCGGATGTGCATAACCGCATCCACGAGCATCGCCAGAAGCTGAAGAACGGCGAAACCAAGCAGGCCGATCCCGTGCCGCCGGTGGCAGCCGCCCTGTTTGCCGAGGCGGAGGTGCTCTGCTTCGACGAGTTTTCGGTGACGGATATCACCGATGCGATGATCCTTGCGCGCCTGTTTACCGAACTTTTCAACCTCGGCTGCGTGCTGGTGGCAACGTCCAACGTTGCCCCGGACAATCTCTACAAGGATGGCCTCAATCGCGGCCTGTTCGTGCCGTTCATCGCGCTTCTCAACAAATATGTGGATGTGGTGACGCTCGATTCTCCGACCGATTACCGGATGCAGAAGCTGGCGAGCCTGCCGGTCTATATCACGCCGCTCGACGGACGCGCCGATGCGGCGATGGAATCCGCTTGGCATCAGGTGACGGAAGGCAAGCGGGCGGAAGCGGTCGAGATCCCGATGAAGGGCCGCAGCATCCATGTGCCGTCAGCGGCCGGCCGGGCGGCTCGTTTCGATTTTACCGATATTTGCGGCAAGCCGCTCGGCGCCTCAGACTATCTCGCGATCGCCGATCGCTTCGATGCGGTCTTCGTCGAGCACATTCCGCAACTCGGCCCGGAAAAGCGCAATGAGTCCAAGAGGCTCATCAATCTTGTCGATGCGCTCTACGATCATTCCGTCCGGCTCTATGTCTCCGCCGCCACCGCGCCGGAGGATATTCTTCTCGAGCGCCGCGGCACCGAAGGTTTCGAATTCGACCGCACCGTCTCTCGACTTTTCGAGATGCGCAGCCCGGACTATCTCGCGCTGCACCAGGAAAAGCGGCGCCGAGTTTAACGATTTGGTGACAGAAATTGTTACGTTTACGTAAGAATTTTGTCATCTAACCGATTGAAAAAACTCACTCCAAAATAATCGATTGCCATTTTCTCGGGATGGCGGTATGCGGTCTGGCACATTGGCGAGACTGCCGTAGCCCGCCATGGACATAGGATCTCGAAAGGAAGCTTTTCGATGGCGCGCAAGAAGATCGCACTTATTGGTTCTGGCATGATCGGTGGCACGCTGGCGCATCTCGCCAGCCTGAAGGAGCTGGGCGATATCGTCCTCTTCGACATTGCCGATGGCATTCCGCAGGGCAAGGGCCTCGATATCGCCCAGTCCGGCCCGGTCGAAGGCTTCAATGCCAAGCTTTCCGGCGCAAGCGACTACGCTGCGATCGAAGGCGCCGATGTCTGCATCGTCACCGCCGGTGTCGCCCGCAAGCCGGGCATGAGCCGCGACGACCTGCTCGGCATCAACCTCAAGGTCATGGAACAGGTCGGTGCCGGCATCAAGAAGTATGCCCCGAACGCCTTCGTGATCTGCATCACCAACCCGCTCGACGCGATGGTCTGGGCTCTCCAGAAGTTCTCCGGCCTGCCGAAGAACATGGTTGTCGGCATGGCCGGCGTGCTCGACTCGTCGCGCTTCCGCCTCTTCCTTTCTGAAGAATTCAACGTTTCCGTTCAGGACGTCACCGCGTTCGTTCTCGGCGGCCACGGCGACACGATGGTGCCGCTCGCCCGTTACTCGACCGTAGGCGGTATTCCGCTCACCGACCTCGTCAAGATGGGCTGGGTCACCAAGGAGCGCCTCGAAGAAATCATCCAGCGCACCCGTGACGGCGGCGCCGAAATCGTCGGCCTGCTCAAGACCGGTTCGGCCTATTACGCTCCGGCCGCTTCGGCGATCGAAATGGCTGAATCCTTCCTCAAGGACAAGAAGCGCGTCCTGCCGGTCGCTGCTCACCTTTCCGGCCAGTACGGCGTCAAGGACATGTATGTCGGCGTTCCGGTCGTTCTCGGTGCCGGTGGTGTCGAGCGCATCGTCGAGGTCGAGTTCAACAAGGAAGAAGAAGCGGCCTTCCAGAAGTCCGTCGCTGCTGTTGCCGGTCTTTGCGAAGCCTGCGTCAACATCGCTCCGGCTCTGAAGTAATTTAAATAGGGACCAAACCCCATGAACATTCATGAATATCAGGCCAAGGCTCTCCTGAAGAGCTACGGCGCGCCGGTCGCGGAAGGTGTTGCGATCCTGAAGGCTGACGAAGCCGAAGCGGCTGCAAAGTCGCTTCCGGGTCCGCTTTACGTCGTCAAGAGCCAGATCCACGCTGGTGGCCGCGGCAAGGGCAAGTTCAAGGAACTCGGCCCAGATGCAAAGGGCGGCGTTCGCCTGGCCTTCTCGATCGAGGAAGCCAAGAAGCATGCTGCCGAAATGCTCGGCAACACGCTGGTCACCGCCCAGACGGGCGAAGCCGGCAAGCAGGTCAACCGCCTTTATATCGAAGACGGCGCCGACATCGCTCGCGAACTGTATTGCTCGCTGCTGGTCGACCGTTCGGTCGGCAAGGTTGCCTTCGTCGTTTCGACCGAAGGCGGCATGGACATCGAAGCTGTCGCCCATGACACGCCGGAGAAGATCCACACGATCGCCATCGATCCGGAAGCCGGCGTAACGGCTGCCGATATCGCTGCGATCTCCAAGGCTCTGGAGCTTTCGGGCGCTGCTGCGGAAGACGCCAAGTCGCTCTTCCCGATCCTCTACAAGGCGTTCAACGAGAAGGACATGGCTCTTCTCGAGATCAACCCGCTGATCGTCATGAAGAACGACCATCTGCGCGTTCTCGACGCCAAGTGCTCGTTCGACGGCAATGCGCTGTTCCGCCACGACGACATCAAGGCGCTGCGCGACGAGACCGAAGAAGACGCCAAGGAAATCGAAGCCTCCAAGTGGGACCTCGCCTACGTTGCCCTCGACGGCAATATCGGCTGCATGGTCAATGGTGCCGGTCTCGCCATGGCGACGATGGACATCATCAAGCTGTACGGCAAGGAGCCGGCGAACTTCTGCGACGTCGGCGGTGGCGCCGGCAAGGAGAAGGTTGCGGCTGCCTTCAAGATCATCACGGCTGACCCGAAGGTCGAGGGCATCCTCGTCAACATCTTCGGCGGCATCATGAAGTGCGACATCATTGCCGAAGGCGTCGTTGCCGCGGTGAAGGAAGTCGGCCTCAAGGTTCCGCTCGTGGTTCGCCTCGAAGGCACCAATGTCGAGCTCGGCAAGAAGATCCTGAACGAGTCCGGTCTGGCCATCACGGCCGCTGACGATCTGGACGACGCGGCGAAGAAGATCGTCGCGGCGATCAACGGCTAATTGAAGGACCGGAACGAATGTCCATTCTCGTCAACAAGAACACCAAGGTCCTGGTTCAGGGCCTGACCGGCAAGACCGGTACTTTCCACACCGAACAGGCGCTTGCTTATTACGGCACGCAGATGGTCGGCGGTATCCACCCGAAGAAGGGCGGCGAAACCTGGACCGGCTCCAAGGGCGAAAGCCTGCCGATCTTCGCGACCGTTGCCGAAGCCAAGGAAAAGACCGGCGCCGACGCGTCCGTGATCTACGTTCCGCCGGCAGGTGCCGCTGATGCGATCATCGAGGCGATCGAAGCCGAGATCCCGTTCATCACCTGCATCACCGAGGGCATCCCGGTCATGGATATGGTGCGGGTCAAGGCCAAGCTCGACAAGTCCAAGTCGCGCCTGCTCGGCCCGAACTGCCCGGGCGTTCTGACGCCGGAAGAATGCAAGATCGGCATCATGCCGGGCTCGATCTTCCGCAAGGGTTCGGTCGGTATCGTTTCCCGATCCGGCACGCTGACCTACGAAGCGGTCTTCCAGACCTCCAACGAAGGTCTCGGCCAGACGACGGCTGTCGGCATCGGCGGCGACCCGGTCAAGGGCACCGAGTTCATCGACGTGCTCGAGATGTTCCTGGCTGACGAAGCCACGACCTCGATCATCATGATCGGCGAAATCGGCGGCGCGGCTGAAGAAGATGCGGCTCAGTTCCTCATCGACGAAGCCAAGAAGGGCCGCAAGAAGCCGATGGCGGGCTTCATCGCCGGCCGTACCGCTCCGAAGGGCCGCACCATGGGTCATGCCGGTGCAGTCGTTTCCGGCGGTAAGGGTGACGCGGAATCCAAGATCGCAGCCATGGAAGCGGCGGGCATCAAGGTGTCGCCTTCCCCGGCTCGCCTCGGCAAGACGCTGGTTGAAGTCCTCAAGGGCTGACGCCACATAAAGGACACTCGCCAGCTCTAGATAGCTGGCGATTGATCCGGCAAGCTTCGGACAGGCGAACTGGTGCAAAACCTCGCCTGTCCAAGGTCTACACCGATCAAAGGTGGCCGAAGTGACGGCCGGTTATCGGAATACGGCCAGTACAGCGTAGTCAGACGCTTACCGCTTCGGCGGCACGACATAGCAGACGAAAAGACCAAGAAAATGCGGAGACGGGAGACCTCCCGGTTCCGACCACGTCAGGAGGCGGGCGCGGCGCCCGCAAAAGCACCATGGCACGGCAAGAAGCCAACGAGCAGTTTCTCATCACCTCTTTCCTGGACGGGCAGAACGCGGCCTATATCGAGCAGCTGCACGCCCGTTACGAAGAGGATCCGAATTCGGTCGCGCCCGAATGGCAGGCGTTCTTCAAGGCTCTCGCGGATAACCCGGACGATGTGAAAAGGGCAGCGACGGGCGCATCCTGGCAGCGCAAGAACTGGCCGATCGCCGAAGGCGGCGAGCTGGTTTCGGCGCTCGACGGCAACTGGCCGGTCGTGGAAAAGGCGATCGAAAAGAAGGTCAAGGCCAAGGTCGAGGAAACCGCAGCTGCAGCCGGCAAGCCGGCGAGCGATACGGATGTGCTGCAGGCGACCCGCGATTCCGTCCGCGCCATCATGATGATCCGTGCCTACCGCATGCGCGGCCACCTGCATGCCAAGCTCGACCCGCTGGGTCTTGCCGCTCCGGTCGAGGACTATAACGAATTGTCGCCGTCGGCCTACGGTTTCACCGAAGCCGATTACGACCGCAAGATCTTCATCGATAACGTGCTCGGCCTGGAATACGCGAGCGTCCGTGAGATGATCGCGATCCTGGAGCGCACCTATTGCTCGACGCTCGGTGTCGAGTTCAT
Source organism: Neorhizobium sp. (assembly GCA_965227625.1). GTDB lineage: Bacteria > Pseudomonadota > Alphaproteobacteria > Rhizobiales > Rhizobiaceae > Neorhizobium. The sequence goes on from CBDDGK010000006.1 coordinate 152,147, forward strand.
GCACATCTCCAATCCGGAAGAGAAGTCCTGGATCCAGGAACGTATCGAAGGTCCCGGCAAGGGCGTCGAATTCACGCCGAACGGCAAGAAGGCGATCCTGTCCAAGCTGGTCGAAGCCGAAGGTTACGAACAGTTCCTCGACGTTCGTTTCAAGGGCACCAAGCGTTTCGGTCTCGACGGCGGTGAATCGCTGATCCCGGCGCTGGAGCAGATCATCAAGCGCGGCGGCCAGGACGGTCTCGAAGAAGTCATCGTCGGCATGGCCCATCGCGGCCGTCTGAACGTCCTGACCAACGTCATGGGCAAGCCGCACCGCGCGGTCTTCCATGAGTTCAAGGGCGGTTCGTTCAAGCCGGACGAAGTCGAAGGTTCGGGTGACGTGAAGTACCATCTCGGTGCTTCGTCCGACCGCGAATTCGACGGCAACAAGGTTCACCTGTCGCTGACGGCCAACCCGTCGCACCTTGAAATCGTCAACCCGGTCGTGATGGGCAAGGCCCGCGCCAAGCAGGACATGCTGGCCAAGGTCTGGGAAGGCGATATCATTCCGCTTTCCGAACGATCCAAGGTCCTGCCGCTGCTGCTGCATGGCGATGCCGCTTTTGCCGGCCAGGGTGTGACGGCGGAAATTCTTGGCCTGTCCGGCCTGCGTGGCCATCGCGTCGCCGGCACGATGCATGTCATCATCAACAACCAGATCGGCTTCACCACCAATCCGGCCTTCTCGCGTTCGTCGCCCTATCCGTCCGACGTCGCCAAGATGATCGAGGCACCGATCTTCCACGTCAACGGCGACGATCCGGAAGCGGTCACCTATGCCGCAAAGATCGCTACCGAATACCGGATGAAGTTCCACAAGCCTGTCGTCGTCGACATGTTCTGCTATCGCCGCTTCGGCCATAACGAAGGCGACGAGCCGGGCTTCACGCAGCCGAAGATGTACAAGGTCATCCGCGCCCACAAGACGGTCGCGCAGATTTATGCCGACCGCCTGATCGCCGAAGGTCACCTGACCGAAGGCGAGTTCGAGAAGATGAAGGCCGACTGGCGCGCTCATCTGGAAGCCGAATTCGAAGCCGGCCAGAGCTACAAGCCGAACAAGGCCGACTGGCTGGACGGCAACTGGTCCGGTCTGCGCTCGGCCGACAATGCCGACGAACAGCGTCGTGGCAAGACCGCGATGCCGATCAAGGATCTGCGTGATATCGGCCGCAAGCTGGCGACCGTTCCGGAAGGCTTCAACGTGCACCGCACGATCAAGCGCTTCATGGAAAACCGCGCGCAGATGATCGACACGGGCGAGGGCATCGACTGGGCGATGGCGGAAGCACTGGCTTTCGGTTCGCTCGCCGTCGAAGGCACCAAGATCCGCCTTTCGGGCCAGGATTGCGAACGCGGCACCTTCTCGCAGCGTCATTCGGTTCTCTACGATCAGGACTCGGAAGATCGCTACATTCCGCTTGCCAACCTGTCGCCGACCCAGGCTCGTTACGAAGTCATCAACTCGATGCTTTCGGAAGAGGCGGTTCTCGGCTTCGAATACGGCTACTCGCTGGCCCGTCCGAATGCGCTGACCCTTTGGGAAGCCCAGTTCGGCGACTTCGCCAACGGTGCACAGGTCGTGTTCGACCAGTTCATCTCGTCGGGCGAACGTAAGTGGCTACGCATGTCCGGTCTCGTCTGCCTTCTGCCGCATGGTTATGAAGGTCAGGGTCCGGAACACTCGTCGGCACGCCTCGAGCGTTGGCTGCAGATGTGCGCCGAAGACAACATGCAGGTCGCCAACGTCACGACGCCGGCGAACTACTTCCACATCCTGCGCCGCCAGGTGAAGCGTGACTTCCGCAAGCCGCTCATCCTGATGACGCCGAAGTCGCTGCTGCGCCACAAGCGTGCCACCTCCGCTCTGGCAGAGATGGCGGGCGAGTCCTCCTTCCACCGTCTCCTCTGGGACGATGCGGAGGTCATCAAGGACGGCCCGATCAAGCTGCAGAAGGATGCCAAGATCCGTCGCGTCGTGCTCTGCACGGGCAAGGTCTATTACGACCTGCTCGAAGAGCGCGAAAAGCGCGGCATCGACGACATCTACCTGCTGCGTATCGAACAGCTCTACCCGTTCCCGGCCAAGGCTCTGATCAACGAGCTTTCGCGCTTCCGCAACGCCGAGATGGTCTGGTGCCAGGAAGAGCCGAAGAACATGGGTTCGTGGTCGTTCATCGACCCGTACCTGGAATGGGTGCTCGCCCATATCGATGCCAAGTACCAGCGTGTCCGTTACACGGGCCGTCCGGCTGCGGCATCGCCGGCAACGGGTCAGATGTCCAAGCACCTGGCCCAGCTCGAAGCCTTCCTCGAAGACGCGCTCGGCGGCTAAGGGGAGCGGCCGATGGCCTATTTTCACCTGAAGCTCGTCTCGCCAAGGCCGAGCTTTCCGCATGACGCATCGCCGGAGGAATTGACGGCGATGCATGCCCACTCTGCCTATTGGCGGGGGCATGCGGAAAAGGGTGTCGCGATCGTTGTTGGTCCCGTCTTCTCGGAAGGCGGGGCTTTCGGCATCGCGGTGGTGAAGGTTGCTGATGCGGCTGCCGCGCAGGCGCTTGCAGACGGCGATCCGGTGATCAAGGCGGGTCTCGGCTTCCGGTTCGAAGCGGCGCCCATGCCATCCATTATTCTCGGAACATCCGCGGGCGGTGCCGCGAATGCCGAATAAACGAAAACAACCATTCAGGACTTAACAAAATGGCCACTGAAATCCGCGTTCCCACCCTCGGAGAATCCGTCAGCGAGGCAACCGTCGGTACCTGGTTCAAGAAGGTCGGCGACACGGTCAAGGCCGACGAGCCCCTGCTGGAGCTCGAAACGGACAAGGTGACTGTCGAAGTTCCGGCACCGGCCGCCGGCGTTCTGACCGAAATCGTTGCCGCCAACGGCGAAACCGTCGGCCTCGGCGCGCTGCTCGGCCAGATCGCCGAAGGTGCTGCAGGTGCAGCGACCGCCGCTCCGGCAAAGGCTGCCGAGCCTGCCGCCGCTGCTCCGGCCGCTGCCGCCGCACCGGCTCCGGCTGCTGCGCCCGCATCCTCCATGCCGGCTGCCCCGGCCGCTGCCAAGCTCGCTGCCGACAACAACATTTCGACGTCCGACATCGACGGCTCCGGCAAGCGTGGCCAGGTGCTGAAGGGCGACGTGATCGCTGCGATCGCAAAGGGCCCGGCTACTCCGGCTCCGGCTGCTGTACCGGCCGCGCCGCGCCCGGTTTCGTCGGCTGACGATGCTGTCCGCGAAGAGCGCGTCAAGATGACCCGCCTGCGCCAGACGATCGCTCGCCGCCTCAAGGACGCCCAGAACACCGCTGCCATGCTGACCACCTATAACGAGGTGGACATGAAGGCCGTGATGGATCTGCGCAACCGCTACAAGGACATCTTCGAAAAGAAGCACGGCGTGAAGATGGGCTTCATGGGCTTCTTCACCAAGGCCGTGACCCACGCGCTGAAGGAAATCCCCTCGATCAACGCCGAGATTGATGGCACGGACATCATCTACAAGAACTACTGCCACGTCGGCATGGCTGTCGGCACGGACAAGGGCCTCGTCGTTCCGGTCATCCGCGATGCCGACCAGCTGTCGATCGCCGGTGTCGAGAAGGAACTCGGCCGTCTCGCCAAGGCAGCCCGTGACGGTTCGCTCTCCATGTCCGACATGCAGGGCGGCACCTTCACCATCACCAATGGTGGTGTCTACGGTTCGCTGATGTCTTCGCCGATCCTCAACGCTCCGCAGTCGGGTATTCTCGGCATGCACAAAATCCAGGAGCGTCCGGTCGCGATCGGCGGTCAGGTCGTCATCCGTCCGATGATGTATCTGGCGCTCTCCTACGATCACCGCATCGTCGACGGCAAGGAAGCGGTGACCTTCCTCGTCCGCGTCAAGGAAAGCCTGGAAGATCCGGAGCGTCTGGTTCTCGATCTCTAATTCTTTGTTTTTCCGCAGTTCCGGGTGGAGAGCCGCAAGGCACTTTCCCGGAATTGCTCATGAACCGGAGGAAGGACCATGCTCGGGGTCGCCGCAACGCCATATATGACGCTGCTTGCTCTGAGCGTGGTCCTTCTCGTGTTTCATATCCTGCTGCAAGGCAGGTTTTCGACCCGCGAACTCGGCAACGAATGGAATGCCGGGCCGCGTGACGATGAGCGCAAGCCACAGGGCAAGCTTGCAGGGCGCGCCAGCCGTGCTTCGAAGAATTTCCAGGAAACCTATCCGGCATTCATCGGGCTTCTGCTCGGCGTCACCATCACCGGCGATGCTTTGGGTTGGGGTCTGATCGGCGGGTGGGTGTGGTTCGCCGCACGGATCGTCTACATCCCGCTCTATCTCGCGGGCATCCCGTATTTTCGGTCTTTGGTCTGGGTGATTAGCATGGTCGGATTGCTCGCCATGACGATCGCGCTGTTCCGGTGACGCCATGAGGAAAGCTCTCACGATCGTTTCGCTTGCTCTCTGCCTGGTGCCCGGATGGGCGTCTGCTGCGGAGCGTTGCACGATCGAGAAGGCGGTGTTTGCGGAGGCGGAAGCCGGTACGCTGCTTGCCTTCAAGCCAGTCGGTTCGGCAGCGGTCAGCCATCTCTTCACATTGACCGGCGGTAAGCTGAAGCTCGACGGGCATGTAATGTATGACGACGAGTCGAAGCGGCCCGGCGGCATGATCATGAACAACTGCCCCGAGGGCGATGCGACCGGCGCCGGAACTGCGCGCCTGCACCGTCTGGACCGGGGTTCCCTATGCCCTTGATGTGAAGAGCGGACATATCGACATATTGGGCGCGGAAGGCTCTGAGGCACCGGACGCAGTGCTGCTGCCGGGCATCGGCCCGGCGCTTCGCCACTCCAAGCTCTGGGACAAGAGCGGTCTCAAGGATATCCCCTGGGACCTTTACGAATTCAAGGAATGCAAGGCATGAGCGACGCCCCTGTTCTTCTCGTGACCGGCGGAAGCCGCGGTATCGGTGCGGCGGTATCCGTCATGGCCGCGGCCAAAGGCTGGCGTGTGGCGGTGAACTATGCCGCCAATCGCGAGGCTGCCGACAAGGTCGTGGCCGAAATCAAGGCTGCGGGCGGTGAGGCGATTGCCGTGCAGGCGGATGTCGGCAATGCGGCCGAGATCGTCTCGATGTTCCAGGCGGTCGACAAACATTTCGGCCGGCTCGACGGGCTGGTGAACAATGCCGGCATCGTCGACATGCCGCAGCGTATCGACGAGATGAGCGTGGAGCGGATCGAGCGGATGATGCGGATCAACGTGACCGGGGTCGATCCTGTGCGCGGCCGAAGCCGTGCGCCGCATGTCGACGAAACATGGTGGCAAGGGTGGTTCAATCGTCAACATCTCCTCCATGGCGGTGAAGATCGGCTCGCCGGGTCAGTATGTCGATTACGCGGCCTCTAAGGCGGCGATCGATACGCTGACGATCGGGCTGGCACGCGAAGTCGCCACCGAAGGCGTTCGCGTCAATGCGATCCGTCCGGGCGTGATCGATACGGATATCCATGCTTCCGGCGGCCTGCCGGACCGGGCGCGCGACATGGCGCCCAACATTCCCATGCAGCGGCCGGGCAGGGCGGAAGAGGTGGCGGATGCCGTCCTCTATTTCCTTTCGCCGACGGCTTCCTACACAACCGGCGCCATCCTCGATGTGAGTGGCGGGCGCTAAAAGCAGGTCCGGCAAAACACCCAGCGGTTTTGCATTCGGAACTGCGATGAAACGAAGAAAGCGCGACAGCGCAGAGATTTTACGAAGAAGGAAAGAAAACAATGGCATATGATGTCGTCGTCATCGGTAGCGGTCCCGGCGGTTACGTCTGCGCGGTGAAGGCCGCCCAGCTCGGCCTCAAGGTCGCGGTCGTCGAAAAGCGCGCCACCTATGGCGGCACCTGCCTCAATGTCGGCTGCATTCCGTCCAAGGCGCTGCTGCACGCTTCGGAAATGTTCCACCACGCGGCCCACGGCATGGACGCTCTCGGTGTCGAGGTTTCGGCTCCGAAGCTGAACCTCGAAAAGATGATGGCGCACAAGGACGCGACCGTTAAGTCCAACGTCGACGGTGTTTCCTTCCTCTTCAAGAAGAACAAGATCGACGGCTTTATCGGCACGGGCAAGATCGTTTCGGCCGGCAAGGTTTCCGTCACCGCCGAAGACGGCAAGGTGCAGGAACTCGAGGCGAAGAACATCGTCATCGCCACCGGCTCCGACGTCGCCGGCATTCCGGGGGTCAACGTTGCGATCGATGAGAAGACCATCGTTTCCTCCACCGGTGCGATCGCGCTCGACAAGGTGCCGCAGCACCTGATCGTTGTTGGCGGCGGTGTCATCGGCATGGAACTCGGTTCGGTCTGGCTGCGCCTCGGCGCCAAGGTCACCGTCATCGAATATCTCGACAAGCTGCTCGGCGGCATGGACGGCGACGTATCCAAGCAGTTCCAGCGCATGATGGCCAAGCAGGGCATGGATATCCGCACCGAAGCCAAGGTCACCGGCGTCGAAAAGACGGCAACCGGCGCCAAGGTCACTTATGAGCCGGTCAAGGGCGGCGATGCCGTCACCGTCGATGCCGACGTCGTGCTGATCTCCACCGGCCGCAAGCCCTATACCGAAGGCCTTGGCCTCGATACGGTCGGCGTTGCGCTCGACAACCGCGGCCGCGTCGAGATCGACGGCCATTTCAAGACCAATGTTGCCGGCATCTATGCGATCGGCGACGTGGTGAAGGGTCCGATGCTCGCGCACAAGGCGGAAGACGAGGGCGTTGCGCTCGCCGAAATCCTCGCTGGCCAGCATGGTCACGTGAACTATGACGTCATCCCGGGCGTCGTCTACACCCAGCCGGAAGTCGCTTCCGTCGGCAAGACCGAAGAAGAGCTGAAGGCCGCAGGCATCGCCTACAAGGTCGGCAAGTTCCCGTTCACGGCCAACGGCCGCGCCCGCGCCATGCTGGCAACGGACGGTTTCGTGAAGATCCTCGCCGACAAGGACACCGACCGTGTTCTCGGCGGCCACATCGTCGGCTTCGGCGCCGGCGAGATGATCCACGAGATCACCGTGCTGATGGAATTCGGCGGTTCGTCGGAAGACCTCGGCCGCACCTGCCACGCACACCCGACCATGTCGGAAGCTGTGAAGGAAGCGGCTCTCGGCACCTTCTTCAAGCCGATCCATATGTAATCGGCAGCTATCGCCAGGCATTTGAAAAGGGTAGGATTCGTCCTGCCCTTTTTGCGTTTCAACGAGGTCGTATCTCCATGAATGTGCAGACCAATCCCAAGATCGATGCGTTTCTGGAACGGGCCGAGATCTGGGAGCAAGAGTTCGCTGCGCTGCGCAAGATCGTGCTTGATTGCGGTCTCGATGAGGAGCTGAAATGGGGCCAGCCCTGCTATTCGCTCGGCAAGGCGAATGTCGTCCTCATCCACGGTTTCAAGGACTATTGCGCCCTGCTGTTCTTCAAGGGCGCGCTCCTGAAGGATCCGGACGGCATTCTCGTGCAGCAAACGGAGAATGTGCAGTCGGCCCGGCAGATCCGGTTTACCGGTGCGGCTGAAATTGCCCGAATGGAGAACCTGTTGAAGGATTATATCCAGCAGGCGATCGAGGTGGAAAAGGCGGGCCTGAAAGCCGAATTCAAGAAAACTGCCGAGTTCGAGATGCCGGAAGAGTTCAAGGCCAGGCTGGATGGCATGCCCGACCTGAAGGCGGCGTTCGAAGCGCTGACGCCAGGTCGGCAACGGGCCTATCTGCTGCATTTCTCAGGAGCGAAACAATCCAAGACTCGCGAAGCCCGTGTGGAAAAGCACATCGCCCGTATTTTCGAAGGCCTCGACGACTGATGTCGTCGCGCGCAATCCAGAATTAAATCTTGGTCATCTTTGAAGCCGTAACTTGCGGGTCAGGTCGCGGCTTTTATACTTTGCATATCAAATCCTTGGAAAGGACCGAGACATGGTGCGCTCTACCCCGGTTTCATTCTCGCTGGCCCAGCGGATATTGCATTGGATCATGGCGGCGCTGATCATCTTTAACCTGCTCGTGACAGATGCGATGGAAGAATATGCCAGGGTGTTCTTTGGCGGGCAGACACCGACACCTGACCAGGTAGGCGCGGCCAATATCCACGCCTATGTGGGCATCACCATTCTCGTCCTCGCCATCATTCGTCTCTGTCTTCGCCTGGTGCAGGGCGTGCCTCCGGAGCCGAAGGAAGAGCCGGCGTTGCTGCGTTTCGCGGCCAGGCTCGGACATTGGGCGTTTTATGCGCTGTTCTTCGTCATGCCGTTTGCCGGCATCGGCGCCTATTATTTCGGAAACAAGACCGCCGCCTTCGCGCATGCGGGGCCGATGAAGCTGCTGATGTGGGCGCTGATCGCAGCCCACATTCTCGGCGCGCTGGTCCACCATTTCTACTGGAAGACCGATGTGCTGAAGCGGATGACGAGTGGCGTCAGTTGATCGCCGTCACCGTGAATCCCTGTTTGCGCAGGAGTTCGACAAGGCCCTCTTCGCCCGGCAGGTGAGCGGCGCCGACCGCGATGAAGGTCGAGCCTTCGGCTAGGATGGGGGCTGCGCGTTCGGCCATCAGGTGATTGCGCTTGGTGATGATCAGGTCTTCGAAGGCGCCGTAACCCGACTCGTCGTCGGTGCCATCCGGCGCGATCGCCTTTGTAAGTGGGGTCAGCACGCCGATCTGCTGGGCGAGATAGAGGTCGGTCATGGTGAAGAAGAGGTCGTCCATCTTCTTGCCGAGCCGGATCGCCTCGACCATCGACTTGATGTGCAGGTCGATCGGCAGGGAGTTGATGGCGTTGACCTGTACTTCGAGCGTTTCCAGGCCCTTGATCTGTTTGCCTTCGGCCGCGGCCTGGAGAGCGATCTTCTTGTCGAGGAAGATGTTCTTGTCACCCTTGCGGGCGAGTTCGCAGGCCGGCAGAGCCACGACGCCCATCAGCATCCACGGTTTCATGCGGGAGACGGCAGAATAGGTGATGCCGCGGGCCTTCAGGCCGTCCTGCAACGTTTTCAGGTCATCCTTGGACAGGAGCGAATCCAGCGAGCGGCCATCGGTGAACATGGTCAGTTCCGGCTTCATCAAAAGCACGGCCATGCTCTTCTTTTCGTCGAGCACTTCGTCGGATTCGACCACGATCGTCTTGGCGCGCGACTGCGCCTCCTGGGCGCCGGCCGGCATCTTGAGGACGCGCGGATCGGTGACGTGCATGGTGCCGAGCAGATAGGACGTGGCGAAACCCTGCTTCTCGATCTTCCAGAAGATGTTCTTGCCGTTGGGGATCTTGTCGGCCTCAGCCATCACCTGGGCGTAGGTCGCCGGGTTTTCCGCCTTCAGCCCTTCAAGCAGGTTCTCGCCGCTGCAGGCCGGTGTTTGTGCCGTCGCGGGCGACAGCGAACCGAGGATCAGCAGGAAGGAGAGGAGCGCCAGCAGGTGTGCCGCCGCGATCATCCAGAGGGTGAGATTCTGGGCGCGTTTGAGAAATGCACCGGCGGTCGAGGCAAAGGCGGGAGTCATCATGGCATCCGTCTGAAATGGTGCCGGCATATTAGGCAGGCCGGCTGCACAAGCGCTTAACGCGACTGGTTAAAACTTCGTTTCGCGCGAGGTGGTGTTCAGGCGCGAGGGTGGGCGCGGTCGTAGACTTCCAGCAGCCGCGAGGAGTCGACACCGGTATAGACCTGGGTCGTCGAAAGGCTGGCATGGCCGAGCAATTCCTGGATGGTGCGCAGGTCGCCGCCGCCGGCAAGCAGGTGGGTGGCGAAGGAATGGCGCAGCGCATGCGGCGTTGCCGTCTCCGGCAGGCCGAACGCGCTTCGAAGCTTCTGCATTTCGCGCTGAATGATCGCCGGCTGCAGCGGGCCGCCGCGGGCGCCGCGAAAGAGCAGGTCGTCATCATCGATGTGGTAGGGGCAGAGCTTGCGATAGGCCGCAACCGCGTCCGTGACGATCGGCAGTAGCGGCACGATGCGCATCTTGCCGCCTTTGCCCGTGATGCGCAGCGTTTTGGTGCCGGGCGTGATATCGGCCGGCGTCAAGCCAAGCGCTTCGGAGATACGAAGGCCGCAGCCGTAGAGCAGGGTCAGCACGGCGGCATCGCGGGCGGCGATCCAGGGTTCTTCCTGAAGCTGGGCGTCCGTCGTGACGATGTTCAACGCCTGCCGGTCGGTCAGCGGCTTCGGAAGGGACTTCGGCTGTTTTGGCGCGCGGATGGCGCCGGCTCCGGCAGCGTTTACCAGGCCCTGGCGCTCCAGGTAACGGAGAAATGATCTGAGCCCCGCCAGATGGCGGCCGAGCGAACGGGCGCCGGAACCTTCGCGGCGGCGGGCGGCCAGGAAGGCGCGCAGGTCTGCCGGGCGGAGTGTGTGGATGTCGGAAAGTTTCGCCGGGCCGCCCACGTGGCCTGTCAGAAATGTCAGGAATTGCCGTGTGTCGCGCTCATAGGCATCGAGCGTGTTGTCGGAAAGTCGGCGCTCGTTGGCGAGGCTTCGAAGCCATTCGTGGCGCTTTTCCGTGACATCAGGCGCGGCGATGATCAGCAGTTCGTTCATGTCCGGACCCGTTGAATTTGTAGAATGACCGCCCCAGATTGCTGTGGATGGCGTTACGAATTTGCTAAGGATAAAATTGACGATTGTTAGTTTTATCGCGTTCGATAGCGCGGGCCGGAAATATTTCCGATGTCTCGTTTGCGGGAGTTTTTATGGAGCGGCGCGCTTCTATGACCACCTTCGGCCAGTTGGCGGAAACACTCGCACTCATATCCCAGGGCAGGCCCGGCCACATCGTCGATACGCTGATCGCCGAGCGCGGCCAGCGCATCGTGAAGAACCCGCTCTGGCCGGTGATGCGGCCGTTTCTCTACACGTTGCTGCGTTATGGCCGGGCATTGAAGTTCGCCAACGACATTCAGGGCAAAAGCGGTTTCCAATCCTTTCAATACATGAGCGATCTCCTGAAGCTCGATGTGACGGTGCAGAACGCCGAACGCATTCCGGAAAAAGGCGGCTTCATTCTCGTGTCCAACCACCCGACCGGGATTGCCGACGGCGTGGCGATCTTCGACCTGTTGAAGGCCAAACGCCCGGACCTGATGATCTTTGCCAATCGCGATGCCGTGCGGGTCAATCCGCGCTTTGCGGAGATGATCATTCCCGTCGAATGGCGCGAGGAATACAAGAGCAAGCTCAAGACCCGTGAAACGCTGGTGCTGACCAACAAGACGGTGGAGGACGGAAAGGTCATGGTCCTCTTCCCGTCAGGCCGCATCGCCTATTGGGAAAACGGCAAGCTGAACGAGCGTCCGTGGAAGACCTCCGCCGTGGGGCTGGCGCGTAAATACAATCTGCCGATCCTGCCGATCCACATGCGGGCGCGCAATTCCGGGCTGTTCTACTGGTTCGCCAAATGGTCCACCGAGCTGCGCGACATGACGGTGTTTTATGAGTTGCTCAACAAGAAGGGCAATCATTTCGATTTCAGCGTCGGGCAGATGATCCAACCACATGAGCTGGAGGGCGATGTGGCGGATGTGACCAAGGCGCTGGAGCACCACACGGTGTTCGATCTGGCCGCGGATGGAGATGCGCGGTTTGCGCTGCCTCGCCACGATCGTTCCCGTGCGGCGTGAGTGTTCGATGTCTTCGGTCTAGGCTCGTGATATAGACCGGCCATGCTGCTCCGCTCCATGTACGCCCAGAACTACCGTTCGCTGCGCTCGATCCGCATGGATCTGGCCGGCGTCAATGTGTTCATCGGAGAGAATGGGGTCGGCAAGTCCAACCTCTATCGGGCACTCCAGCTGGTGCAGGCGGCAGTGCGCGGTATGCTGGCCTATGAGATCGCCGCCGAGGGCGGCATGGCGTCCGCTCTCTGGACCGGCAAACGGCGGCTTGAGAAGAATTTCCGCATCCGGTTCGAAATCGAAGTGCTGGACGAGGAGAGGGCGGCGACGTTCCGGTACCGCGTCGAGGCGGGCTTGCGTCCGCCGATCGATGCGGCGGGTTTCGCCTTCGAGCCTCAGGTGAAAGAAGAAGAGCTATCGATCGAAACCGGCTCGCGACCGGTGACGATGATGAAGCGCGGCGGGCCGGGCATCATGGTGCGCGGGGAGCGTGGCCGGATGGAGGAATATCCGGAAAAGGCCATGACGTCGGAAACCGCGATCGCGCTACTGGGCGATGCGGGGCACTATCCGGAGATCGGGGCGTTTCGCAGACTGGTCGATAATTGGCGGTTTTTCCACGGGTTTCGCACGGACCGGGATTCCGCTTTGCGTCAGCCGTGTCTGGCCGTGACCTCGCCGCTGCTTGCCCAGGATGGGAGCAATATGGCGGCGGTGTTTGCGACGCTCGTCCACACCCGTGGCGATACGGTGGAACTCGACCGGGCGATCGCTTCGGCGTTTCGTGGCGCGAGGCTTACAGTGCCGGAGCCCGGCGAATATGCGGAATTCGGCCTGATCTTCCCCGATTTTCCCAAGCGGCTTTTCCAGCCGCGCGAGCTTTCCGATGGACAGATTCGTTTCCTCGGACTGGCTGCTGCCTTGATGTCCTATCGCCAGCCGCCGTTGATCGCGCTCAACGAACCGGAATCGAGCCTGCACCCGGACATGCTGGGGCCGCTCGCGGATATGATCGCGCAGGCTGCAAAGTCGAGCCAGATCTGGATCGTCACCCATTCCGAAGCGCTTGCCTCGGCGGTGGAAGAGCGTTGCGGTGTGCGGCCAAAGCGAGTCATCCGCCAGGAGGGCGCGACATGGATCGAGGGCATGCGGGCGACCGGGCTCATTGACGAAGAGGATGACGAGTAACCATTTGAGGGTTCACTTCTGTTCTCTCTTTGGGCATGGTCGCGCCGCATGGGCAAAGATTCGTCCGATCTCCTGGGCTCCCTGTTTGGCGAGCTGTTACCGGAAGCGCCGGCGCAGGTTCGCGTGGTGCCGGTCCTGGTGCCGTTGCCGGTGCCGGGAGCCTATAGCTATGCCGTGCCGGAAGGCATGCATGTGGAGCCGGGCTCTGTCGTGCAGGTGCCGGTCGGGCCACGCCAGCATATCGGTGTCGTCTGGGACGGCGAGAACGACGACAAGCTCGACCCGAAGAAGCTGCGGCCGATCACGCTTGCCTTCGATTGTCCGCCGCTTTCCAAGGATATGCGCGATTTCGTCGACTGGGTTTCGGCCTATACGCTTTCGCCGCCCGGGCTTGTGGCCCGCATGGCGATCCGCGCGCCTGCAGCACTCGACCCCGAGCCGATGGTGGAAGCTTTGCGCTACCTCGGCGGTCAGCCAGAGAGGCTGACGCCGGCGCGAACCCGGGTGCTGGGCTTGGCCGGAGAGCAGGAAGTTCCCTGGACCCGCAGCGGATTGGCGCATGCGGCCGGCGTGTCGATGAGCGTCATCGACGGGCTGACGGCGCAGGGCATGTTCGAGACCATTTTCCTGCCGCCGCCGCCGGTGGTTGCCAAGCCCGATCCGGAATATTCGGCACCTCGTATCGAGGGGCCGCAGAAGGAGGCGGCCGAAGAGATCGTCACCTCTATCCGAGCCGGTGGTTTTGCCGCCTCGCTGATCGATGGCGTTACCGGTTCCGGCAAGACGGAGGTTTATTTCGAGGCGATTGCCGAGACCTTGCGGCGCGGCAAGCAGGTGCTGATCCTGCTACCGGAAATCGCGCTGACCTCGGCCTTCCTTGAGCGGTTCGAAAACCGGTTCGGCGCCAAGCCCGGCGAATGGCATTCCGATCTTTCCCCGCGCATGCGTGAAAAGGTCTGGCGGGGCGTGGTGACGGGCGAGGTGAGGGTGGTTGCTGGCGCGCGTTCGGCGCTGTTCCTGCCGTTCGAGGAGCTCGGCCTGATCATCGTCGATGAAGAGCACGATCCCGCCTACAAGCAGGAAGACCGTGTCTTCTACAATGCCCGCGACATGGCGGTGGTGCGGGCGCGAATCGGCGATTTCCCGATCGTGCTAGTTTCGGCGACGCCATCCGTCGAAAGCCAGGTGAACGGGCTTTCCGGGCGTTACAACACCGTGCATCTGCCGACCCGGTTTGGAAATGCGGCACTGCCGGACCTGCATCTCGTCGACATGCGCCGGCATCCGCCGGAGCGCGGCGGTTTTCTTTCCCCGATATTGCTGCGCGCGATTTCCACGACGATCGAGCGCAAGGAACAGGCACTGCTGTTCCTCAATCGTCGCGGTTATGCACCGCTGACGCTCTGCCGCGTCTGTGGCCACCGTTTTCAGTGCCCGCAATGTTCAAGCTGGCTGGTGGAGCATCGGTTCAAGAGCCAGATCCAGTGCCATCAATGCGGTTATCACGAACACACGCCGGAAGCCTGCCCGGAATGCGGCACGCTCGACCACCTCGTCGCCTGCGGGCCGGGGGTGGAGCGTATCGCGGAAGAGGTGGAAAAACATTTTCCCGAGGCTCGCACCATCGTCATGTCTTCGGATCTGCTCGGTGGCGTCAAGCGCATGCGGCTGGAGCTGGAAGCGATCGCCAATGGCGAGGCGGATATCGTCATCGGTACGCAGCTCGTCGCCAAGGGTCATAACTTCCCGCTGATGACGCTGGTCGGCATTGTCGATTCTGATCTCGGGCTTTCAAACGGCGATCCGCGTGCGGCAGAGCGCACCTTCCAGCTGCTCTCGCAGGTTACCGGCCGCGCCGGCCGCACGGGTTTGAAAAGCCTGGGTCTTCTGCAGACCTTCCAGCCGCAGCACCCGGTCATGCAGGCGATCGTTTCCGGGGATGCGGGTGCGTTTTACGAACGAGAAATCGCCGAGCGGGAAAAGGCGATTTTGCCGCCCTTCGGCCGACTGGCTTCACTGATCGTCTCGGCCGATACGCGGGCAGATGCGGAAACCCATGCCCGCGGACTGCGCGCCGCGGCCCCCCGCGTCACCGGCATTTCCGTGCTCGGACCGGCTGAAGCGCCGCTCGCGTTGGTGCGGGGGCGACACCGTTTCCGCCTGCTGGTGCACGGCCGGCGCAATTCCGACATGCAGGCGTTTCTGAAGGCGATGATGGCCAACGGTCCAAAACAGCGCGGCTCGGTGCAGATCCAGCTGGACATCGATCCGCAGAGCTTCCTGTAAGCGCCGGCAAGAAACGGTTAACCATGTCTTTGTGCCGATGGTGCAGGATGGAGGCAAAATCCGAATCAACCGCATGGAAACGGCATGGAACTCTACTTTCCCACTGAACTCGGCGAGCAGGTCGCTTTCATCTGCTCAGCGGTGACCGCGCTCCTTGGGCTTCTGGCCTTCCTGCTGCCGGCCTTCGCGCTGCGTCTTTCGGCATTCCAGGTCGGTGAGGTCAGGCCGGAGGGGTATGCGGCCGTGCGTGCGGTCGGCGGGCATTATCTTGGGTTCGGGCTGGCGGCGATCATGCTGGCGCAGGACTGGATCTATATGACGCTTGGCATCGCACTCGCTTTCTCGGCGGTCGGACGACTGCTTTCCGCGGTGCTCGACCGGGGCGTCACTTTCAAAAATACAGCATTTTTCTTACTTCAGGTTGTGCTTGCCGGAGGACCGCTCGCCTATGTCTTCGGCTATATTTGACGCCTCGTTTTGACACGCCGAAGCCCAGTCTCCTGAAAATCCTTCCGTCTTCGGTATAAAATGAGGTTCAAGCCCTTGCGTCACGGGCTTTTTCCTCTATCAGGCGTGTTGCGAGTCCTTACAGCCTATGCTAGACGGACCGCGAAAGTCGGAAAGGGTAGAGCGCCCGCTCTACAGGTTCTGAGAAATAATCAAACGTTTTCAAGGTCTTGCTGCACCTCTCCCATAGGGTCTGGCGCTTGGATGGCAATACAGGGAAACTGTGCCCGTGGCTGACACGTCCCAGCTTATTTCCGGTGTAGCGGAGCGTTATGCTTCCTCGCTTTTCGAACTGGCTCTGGAATCCGGTTCGGTCGATAAGGTCGGTTCCGACCTTGATCGTTTTCAGGCGTTGCTGGATGAAAGCGAAGACCTGCGACGTCTGGTCGCAAGCCCGGTCTTCTCCGCTGAAGACCAGCAGAAGGCTGTGGCAGCCGTCGCCGCCAAGGCCGGCATTTCCGGTCTGGTCGGCAATTTCCTCAAGGTCGTCGCCGGCAACCGCCGTCTTTTCGCGATCCCCGGCATGATCCGCGCTTTCCGCGTGATCGCTGCGGCGCATCGTGGTGAAATTACTGCCGAGGTCACCTCGGCGCACGCGCTCTCCGCAGCGCAGGAATCTGAACTCAAGTCGGCGCTGAAGGGCGTGACCGGCAAGGACGTGACCATCGCCGTAACGATCGATCCGTCGATCCTCGGCGGTTTGATCGTCAAGGTCGGTTCTCGTCAGATCGACACCTCCCTTCGCACCAAACTTTCCACTCTTAAGCTTGCATTGAAAGAGGTCGGCTGATGGATATCCGTGCAGCGGAAATTTCCGCAATTCTCAAGGACCAGATCAAGAATTTCGGCCAGGAAGCCGAGGTTTCGGAAGTCGGCCAGGTTCTCTCCGTCGGTGACGGTATCGCTCGCGTTTACGGTCTGGACAATGTTCAGGCCGGCGAAATGGTCGAGTTCCCGGGCGGCATCCGCGGCATGGCGCTGAACCTCGAAGCCGACAACGTCGGCGTCGTTATCTTCGGTTCCGACCGCTCGATCAAGGAAGGCGACACCGTCAAGCGGACTGGCGCAATCGTTGACGTTCCGGTTGGTCCGGAACTGCTCGGCCGCGTCGTTGACGCGCTTGGCAACCCGATCGACGGCAAGGGCCCGATCAATGCGACCCGTCGTTCGCGCGTCGACGTCAAGGCTCCGGGCATCATTCCGCGCAAGTCGGTTCACGAGCCGATGTCGACCGGCCTCAAGGCTATCGACGCTCTGATCCCGGTTGGCCGCGGCCAGCGCGAGCTCGTCATCGGCGACCGCCAGACCGGCAAGACCGCCATCATTCTCGACACGATCCTGAACCAGAAGGCCATCCACGACAACGGTCCGGAAGGCGACAAGCTTTTCTGCGTGTACGTCGCTATCGGCCAGAAGCGTTCGACCGTTGCCCAGTTCGTCAAGGTTCTCGAAGAGCGTGGCGCCCTGCAGTACTCGATCATCGTTGCTGCGACCGCTTCCGACCCGGCTCCGATGCAGTATCTGGCGCCGTTCGCCGGTGCTGCCATGGGCGAATATTTCCGCGACAACAGCCAGCACGCGCTGATCGCCTATGACGACCTTTCCAAGCAGGCCGTCGCCTATCGTCAGATGTCGCTGCTGCTGCGCCGCCCGCCGGGCCGCGAAGCTTATCCTGGCGACGTTTTCTACCTGCACTCGCGCCTCCTCGAGCGCGCTGCAAAGCTCAACGACGAAAAGGGCGCTGGTTCGCTCACCGCTCTGCCGGTCATTGAGACCCAGGGTAACGACGTTTCGGCGTTCATTCCGACCAACGTGATCTCGATCACCGACGGCCAGATCTTCCTCGAAACCGACCTGTTCTACCAGGGTATTCGCCCGGCCGTTAACGTCGGTCTGTCGGTTTCCCGCGTCGGTTCCGCCGCGCAGATCAAGGCGATGAAGCAGGTTGCCGGCTCGATCAAGGGCGAACTCGCCCAGTATCGTGAAATGGCCGCCTTCGCTCAGTTCGGCTCCGACCTCGATGCATCCACGCAGCGCCTCCTGAACCGCGGTGCTCGCCTGACCGAACTCCTGAAGCAGCCGCAGTTCTCGCCGCTGAAGACGGAAGAGCAGGTCGTGGTGATCTTCGCTGGCGTCAACGGCTACCTCGACAAGATCGCCGTGAACCAGGTTGGCAAGTTCGAACAGGGCCTGCTCTCCTATATGCGCTCCGAAGGCAAGGCGATCCTCGATACGATCCGTAACGAGAAGCAGCTGTCTGACGACACCCGCGCGAAGGTCAAGGGCGCTCTCGACGCTTACGCCAAGTCGTTCGCCTGATACCGGATCAAAGCTAAGGACCGATAACGGATGCCTTCACTTAAGGATCTGAAAAACCGGATCGCCTCCGTCAAGGCGACGCAGAAGATCACCAAGGCGATGAAAATGGTCGCCGCGGCGAAGCTGCGCCGTGCGCAGGAGGCGGCCGAGGCCGCCCGTCCTTATGCGGAACGGATGAACAAGGTATTGGCCAGCCTTTCGGCTGCCAATGCCGGTAATGCCGAGGCGCCGCTCCTGCTTTCGGGCACGGGCAAGGATCAGGTTCATCTCCTGATCGTCGCCACCGGTGAGCGCGGTCTGGCCGGGGGCTTCAACTCCTCGATCATCCGTCTCGCCCGTGACCACGCGCTGAAGCTGCTCGCCCAGGGCAAGACGGTGAAGATCTTGACCGTCGGCCGCAAGGGTAACGACATCCTGCGCCGTTCCTTCCGCGAGAACATCGTCGACTACGTGACGTTCCGCGAAGTGAAGTCGCTCGGTTTCGCCCAGGCTGACGAAGTCGCGCACAAGGTTCTCTCGCTGTTCAACGCCGGCGAGTTCGACGTTGCGACGCTGTTCTTCGCACGCTTCCAGTCGGTGATCTCGCAGATTGCGACCGCGCAGCAGATCATCCCGGCCAAGTTCGAGACTACGGGCACGGCTGACGCTTCGTCCGCACTCTATGAATACGAGCCGAGCGAAGAAGAAATCCTCGAAGACCTGCTGCCGAAGAACATTGCGGTGCAGATTTTCCGGGCGCTGCTCGAAAATAACGCTTCCTTCTACGGCGCGCAGATGTCTGCTATGGACAACGCCACGCGTAATGCCGGTGACATGATCAACAAGCTGACGCTTTCCTACAACCGCCAGCGTCAGGCGCAGATCACCAAGGAACTCATCGAAATCATTTCGGGCGCGGAAGCGCTCTGACCGTCTAGAAAGAGGGTAAGTATCATGGCTACCGCAACGGGCTCGTCCCTCGGAAAAGTGACCCAGGTTATCGGCGCTGTCGTTGACGTCGCCTTCGACGGTGAACTGCCGCCGATCCTGAACGCACTGGAAACCGACAACAACGGCAACCGCCTCGTTCTCGAAGTCGCACAGCACCTCGGCGAAAACTCGGTCCGCACCATCGCTATGGACTCGACCGAAGGTCTCGTTCGTGGCCAGAAGGTCACCGACACCGGCGCCCCGATCTCGGTTCCGGTCGGCGAGCAGACGCTCGGCCGTATCATGAACGTTATCGGCGAACCGGTTGACGAAGCTGGTCCGCTTGACCGCACGAACCTGCGCTCCATCCACCAGGATGCTCCGGCCTATGTCGAGCAGTCTACGGAAGGCCAGATTCTGGTCACCGGCATCAAGGTCGTCGATCTTCTGGCTCCTTATGCAAAGGGCGGCAAGATCGGCCTCTTCGGCGGTGCAGGCGTCGGCAAGACGGTTCTGATCATGGAACTGATCAACAACGTCGCTAAGGCG
Organism: Neorhizobium sp.; assembly: GCA_965227625.1. Lineage (GTDB taxonomy): Bacteria > Pseudomonadota > Alphaproteobacteria > Rhizobiales > Rhizobiaceae > Neorhizobium. The sequence goes on from CBDDGK010000006.1 coordinate 171,584, forward strand.
CACGGCGGTTACTCCGTGTTCGCAGGCGTCGGTGAGCGTACCCGCGAAGGCAACGACTTGTATCACGAAATGATCGAGTCGAACGTCAACAAGCATGGCGGCGGCGAAGGCTCCAAGGCTGCTCTCGTTTACGGCCAGATGAACGAACCGCCGGGCGCACGCGCTCGCGTCGCTCTGACCGGTCTGACGATTGCTGAAGACTTCCGCGACAAGGGCCAGGACGTTCTGTTCTTCGTCGACAACATCTTCCGCTTCACGCAGGCAGGTTCCGAAGTGTCGGCTCTGCTCGGCCGTATTCCGTCGGCCGTCGGTTATCAGCCGACGCTCGCAACCGACATGGGCCAGATGCAGGAACGCATCACCACCACGACCAAGGGTTCGATCACCTCGGTTCAGGCCATTTACGTTCCGGCCGACGACTTGACCGACCCGGCACCGGCAACCTCGTTCGCCCACTTGGACGCAACGACCGTTCTGTCGCGTTCGATCGCTGAAAAGGGCATCTACCCGGCCGTCGACCCGCTCGACTCCACGTCGCGCATGCTCGACCCGATCGTTGTCGGTGAAGAGCACTACGAAGTGGCTCGTAAGGTTCAGACGACGCTGCAGCGCTATAAGTCGCTGCAGGACATCATCGCCATCCTCGGCATGGACGAACTGTCCGAAGAGGACAAGATGACCGTTGCCCGCGCCCGTAAGATCGAGCGCTTCCTGTCCCAGCCGTTCTTCGTCGCCGAAGTCTTCACCGGTTCGCCGGGCAAGCTCGTCGCTCTCGAAGACACGATCAAGGGCTTCAAGGGCCTCGTCAACGGCGAATACGACCACCTGCCGGAAGCTGCCTTCTACATGGTCGGTTCGATCGAAGAAGCCATGGAAAAGGCAAAGAAGCTGGCTGAAGCCGCTTAATAGCCGACAAGACGGCGCGCGGGAGAATTCCGGCGCGCCAATTCCGCATAAGACACGCAAGCCCGCGTAAGCTTTTCATGCCACGTGGGACAATCGAGGAAGTGGACCTTCATGGCCGACGCTTTCAACTTTGAACTGGTTTCGCCCGAGCGCCTGCTCGTTTCGGAGAAGGTCTCCGAAGTGGTGATCCCGGCGACGCTTGGCGAAATGACGGTGCTTGCAAACCATGCGCCGACGATGACGACCATCAAGCCGGGCGTGGTTTCCGTGAAGCTCGCTTCCGGCCAGGTCAACAAATACGTCGTTTTCGGCGGTTTCGCAGACATCCTGCCGACCAGCTGCACGCTGCTCGCAGAATCGGCTGTCGCTGCCAGCGATCTGACCCGCGACACGTTGCAGAAGCGCATCGAGTCGACCCAGGCCGATATCGCCAAGGCGCCGAGCGACGAGCACAAGACCAAGCTTGAGCAGTTCCTTGCCGAACTGACGCGTCTGAACGGCATCGTCGTCGCGGCTTGATCCGTTCGACACACGCTGACGATATCGAGGCGGCCGAGAGGCCGCCTTTTTCGTTGCGCGATGAAGCGAGATCAGGCTGGGTGACTGTCGCTGATCCGGCTTCGGTCAGTGACGATCTCGTAGCGCAAGCCGGCGGGATCATAGGTCAGCTTCACCGTGCCGCCGAAGTCCCCCGGCACGACCCGCTCGATCAGCACGGTGCCGAAGCCTTTGCGCGTCGGCAGCGCGACTGGCGGGCCGCCGCTTTCCTCCCAGACAAATCCGAATATTCCGTTGTCGCCATCGGACAGTGACCAGCCGATATGGACCCGTCCGGCGGACGTGCTGAGCGCGCCGTATTTGATCGAGTTCGTCGTCAGTTCGTTGACCGCCAGCGCCAACGAGAGCGCCTGTTTTTCGGGCAAGCGCAGGGATGGTCCTTGCAGGACCAATTGGTCCCGGCTGGCGTCGTGGGGTGAAAGTGCGCCGTCTACGATGTCGGAGATCGCTGCGCTGGCCCGGCCGTTGCCGGTAAGAATGTCATGGGTATTGGCCAATGCGGTCAGACGCTGTAACAGCACGTCCTTTGCCGGCTTCGCCTCCGGTACGCTCCGAAGCGTCTGGTTGACGATCGAGGTAACCATGGCCAGCGTGTTCTTGATACGGTGCTGCAACTCAGCGTTCAACACGCGTGACTGCTGCTGCGTCTCGACCTTGGGTGTGGTTTCGATCACCGTATCCAGAAGGCCCGCGAGCTTGCCGTCGTCGTCGCGAAGCGGGCTGTAGCAGAAGGTGAAATAGGCCTGCTCTTTTCTGCCAAACCGTTCGACCTCCAGCGGGAAGTCTTCGATAAAGGTTGCCTCGCCGGCATAGGCCCTGTCCGCGATGCTGCCGATCTCATCCCAGGCTTCGTGCCAGATTTCGGAGAACGGGCGCCCCATCGCCTCCGGCTTGTTGCCGAGAATAGGCCGGAAGGCTTTGTTGTAGATCGTTGTATAATCCGCTCCCCAGACGATCGCAGCGGGAAAGTGGGAATTCAGGATGGTGGAAACGGTCGTCTTCAGCGCGACGGGCCATGTTTCGATCGGGCCAAGCGACGTTTTCGCCCAGTCCAGATTTCGAATCGTGTTGCCGATCTCGCCGCCACCTTCGAGGAAATAGAGAGGGTCGAAATCAGGCACTAGCATTCCTTGCCGGCTAAGCTTGTTCAAAGCTTATAAACTTGTCCGCATCTCCCGATTTGGCAAGGTTTCACGCGTGCAGATTCGTGTTCAGGCGATCTGTCGCAGGCCGAGCATATGTTCCTCTACGGCCCTGACTTCTTCGGCAGTGAGCCGCAGGCCGAGCTTGGTGCGGCGCCAGAGAATATCCTCCGCCGTCATCGCCCATTCTTCCGCCATCAGATAACGGATCTCCGCCTCGTAAAGACCGGCGCCGAAATGCCGGCCGAGGTCGGATTCGGCCTTCGCGGCACCCAGCAGCTTCGCGGCGCGCGTGCCGTAATGGCGGGTCAGGCGGGTTGCGAGTTCTTCGCTGAGAAAAGGATAACGGCTCTTGAGGCTGGCAGCCTGCGCAGCCCGACCGGTGACGGCGAACTCGCCGCCCGGAAGCTTGCTCGTTGCCGTCCAGGGCTTGCCGCTGACGCCGATCGCATCGCCGATCTTTTCCAGCGCATGTTCGGAAAGCCGGCGATAGGTAGTGAGCTTGCCGCCGAAGACGTTGAGGATCGGCGCACTGCCTCCCCCTGGGCCATTGGCATCTTCGACCTTCAGCACGTAATCGCGCGTCGCCTCCTGTGCTTTCGAAGCGCCGTCATCGAAGAGCGGCCGCACGCCGGAATAGGTCCAGACGATGTCCTCGCGCTTTACCGGCTCGGTGAAATATTCGCTGGCGGCGTTGCAGAGGTAATCCATCTCCGCATCGGTGATTGCCACGTCTTTCGGATCGCCTTGGTAGTCGCGGTCGGTGGTGCCGATCAGCGTGAAGTGATCCTCGTAGGGGATGGCGAAGATGATGCGGTTGTCCGGGTTCTGGAAGAAATAGGCGCGTTCGCCTTCGAACTTTCTGCGGACAATAATGTGGCTGCCCTGGACGAGGCGCACATGGCGCTTCTCGTTCTCGCCGGTCGTGGCGATCACATTGTCCACCCAGGGACCGGAAGCGTTGACCAGCATGCGGGCGTAACGCGTCTGCGTCTCGCCGGTCATCTCGTTGCGCAGTTCGATGCGCCAGAGGTTGTTTTCGCGCCGGGCGGAGAGCACCCGGTGGCGCGGCAGGATGGTTGCGCCGCGATCGGCGGCATCGCGGGCGTTCAGCACCACGAAACGGGCATCGTCGACCCAGCCGTCCGAATATTCGAAGGCGGTGGAGAAGACGGGTTTGAGCGCCTTGCCGGCGGGGTCCTTGCGAAGATCGAGCGTCTTCGTGCCGGGCAGCAGTTTACGGCCGCCGAGATTGTCGTAGAGGAAAAGGCCGAGGCGGATCAGCCAGGCGGGGCGGATGCCGCCCTTCTGGAACGGCAGCACGAAGCGCAGCGGCCAGATGATATGCGGTGCCATCGCCCAGAGGATCTCGCGCTCCATCAGCGATTCGCGCACCAGTCGGAATTCGTAATGCTCGAGATAGCGCAGGCCGCCATGGATGAGTTTCGTGGCGCGGGAGGAGGTGCCGGAGGCGAAGTCATTCATCTCTGCCAGCGTCACCGAATAACCGCGGCCGATCGCATCGCGCGCGATGCCGCAGCCATTGATGCCGCCGCCGATCACGAAGAGGTCGGTAACATCCTGCGGCTTGTTCGTATCCGGGGAATTCGTCTTTGGGGAGTCCAAGGGAACCTCTTCCGAGCATGCGGTGCGCGCCTGATGATCAAGCTTCAGCCAATCGTCGACGTAAAGCAAGTTTTCATGACAGCAGTTCGTCGGGCCTTCGCTTGTAACTTGAGCTTCGGCAGGTTAGCCGTTTGTAACGGAGGATCGCCGATGATCGACAAGCTGGAATTCTTCATTGCGCTTGCCCGCGAGGCCCATTTCGGCCGGGCGGCAGAAGAATGCGGCATCTCGCAGCCCTCGCTTTCGGCGGCGATCCGGCAGCTGGAAGAGCAGCTCGGCGTTCAGCTCGTGGTGCGCGGCTCGCGATATCAGGGCCTGACGCCGGAAGGCCAGCGCGTGCTGGAATGGGCAAAGCGCATCGTCGGCGATGCGCGCACGATGCGCGAGGAAATGCGGGCCGCCCGCAAGGGTCTTGCGGGGCATATTCGGCTCGCTTCGATCCCGACGGCGCTGGCAATGATCCCGCGCCTCACCGAACCTTTTCAGGCGAAACATCCGGACGTAACCTTTTCGGTCGTCTCCCGCAATTCACTGCAGGTTCTGTCGCAGCTCGATAATTTCGAGATCGATGCGGGTATCACCTATCTGGATAACGAGCCGCTCGGCCGCGTGACGAGTGTGCCGCTTTATGCCGAGACCTATAATCTGGTGACGGCGGAAGGTGCGCCCTTGGCGGATCGGGAAAATGTCACCTGGAAGGAGATGGCCGATCTTAGGCTCTGCCTATTGACGCCCGACATGCAGAACCGCCGGATCATCAACCAGCATCTGGCCGAAGCCGGTATCACGGTCAAGCCGATGCTCGAATCAAATTCGATGGTGGTGTTGCTTTCGCATATCGGCACGGGCCGCTGGGCCAGCATCATGCCGCGCAACGTTGCCCGATCCTATGGTTTTGCCAGGCAAATTCGCACGATCCCGATCGTCGAGCCGGAGGCGAGCCATATCGTCGGGCTGGTGGCGACGCATCGTGAACCCTTTACGCCGCTGGTCTCTGCGCTGCTTCACGAGGCGCGCAGCCTCACCCCTGCTGCCATGGCTTGATAGTTTTTTTCTATCGCGTAACCGATCTCCGTTATTGACGGTTGTGGTCCACGTTGCAACACTTCCCGGCAGTTGGCGCGGTAAGACTGTCGTACACTGCGCAGATTTGATTTGGGGGTCCGTCATGGAGGGCGGGACGCGGGATCAGCTGGGAGGCCTAGCATATGAATATACGCGTTTCCGCCGGTGCGTTGACCGAGCGGTCGCTTGAGATCATCCGCGATCTGAAGCATCTGGAAGGCCCGATGCTGCCGATCCTGCATGCGATCCAGGCCGAGTTCGGTTATGTGCCGGACGAGGTGAAGCCGATCATCGCGAGCGAGTTGAACCTGTCGCGCGCCGAAGTACACGGTGTTGTGACCTTCTATCACGAGTTCCGCGATCACCCGGCCGGCCGGCATGTGCTGAAGCTCTGTCGTGCCGAAGCCTGCCAGTCGATGGGCAGCGACCGCATTGCGGATCGCGCCCGGCAGATGCTGGGTATCGACTTTCACCAGACGACGCTCGACGGCGCGGTGACGCTGGAAGCTGTCTATTGCCTCGGGCTCTGCGCCTGTGCCCCGGCTGCGATGCTGGATGGCGAGGTCTACGGACGGGTCGACGAGCACTGTCTTTCCGAAATCGTTGCGGAGGTGCGCCGATGACGGTGAAGATTTTCGTTCCGCGTGATGCCGCAGCTCTGGCGCTGGGCGCCGAAAAGGTGGCAAAGGCGATTGCCAGGGAAATCGAAACCCGGGGCCTCGATGCCAAGGTCGTGCGCAACGGTTCGCGCGGCATGTTGTGGCTTGAGCCGCTGGTCGAGGTGGAAACCGACAAAGGCCGTATGGCTTACGGTCCGGTCAAAGCCGGGGATGTGGCCGGGCTTTTCGATGCCGGGCTCATCGAAGGCAAGAGCCACACGCTCTGTCTCGGGCTGACGGAGGAGATAGACTTCCTTCGTCAGCAGACGCGCCTGACCTTTGCCCGCTGCGGCATTACCGATCCGCTATCCATCGAGGACTATCGCGCCCATCGCGGTTTTACCGGGCTGGAGAAGGCCATTGTTATGGCTGGTGCCGATATCGTCAAGCAGGTCACCGACAGCGGTCTTCGCGGTCGCGGCGGCGCAGGTTTTCCGACCGGCATCAAGTGGAAGACGGTGATGGATGCGGCGGGTCCGCAGAAATATATCGTCTGCAATGCCGACGAGGGCGACAGTGCGACATTCGCCGACCGGATGATCATGGAGGGTGACCCCTTCGTGCTGATCGAGGGCATGACGATCGCCGGTATCGCGACGGGTGCCTCCAAGGGCTACGTCTATACCCGTTCGGAATATCCGCATGCGATCGCGACGATGACGGAAGCGGTCGAGATCGCCCGCGCAGCCGGTTTCCTCGGCGCCTCGGTGATGGGCTCGAAGTTCGCATTCGATATCGAGATCCGATCCGGCGCCGGCGCTTATGTCTGCGGCGAGGAAACGTCGCTGCTCAATTCGCTGGAAGGCAAGCGCGGCATCGTGCGTGCCAAGCCGCCTCTGCCGGCGCTGCAAGGTTTCCTTGGGCGACCGACGGTGGTCAACAACGTCATCTCGCTTGCATCCGTGCCGGTCATCATGGATCAGGGCGCGGAGTATTATAAGAACTTCGGTATGGGCCGTTCGCGCGGCACGATCCCGATCCAGATCGCCGGCAATGTCAAGCATGGCGGGCTGTATGAAGTCGCCTTCGGCCTGGCGCTCGGCGAGATCGTCGACAGGATCGGCGGTGGCACGGCGACCGGGCGGCCGGTGAAGGCGGTTCAGGTCGGCGGTCCGCTCGGTGCCTATTTCCCGCGCGCGCTGTTCGATACGCCGTTCGACTACGAAGCCTTCGCGGCCAAGGACGGGCTGATCGGCCATGCCGGCATCACCGTGTTCGACGACAGCGCCGACATGCTGAAGCAGGCACGGTTTGCGATGGAATTCTGTGCCATCGAAAGCTGCGGCAAATGCACGCCCTGCCGCATCGGCTCGACGCGCGGTGTCGAGACTGCGGACAAAATCAGGGCGGGTATCGAGCCGGAAAAGAACAAAGTGTTGCTGGCGGACCTTTGCAACACGATGAAGTTCGGCTCGCTCTGCGCGCTGGGCGGGTTCACGCCTTATCCCGTCATGAGCGCGATGAACCATTTTCCGGAAGATTTCGCTCCAACACCCCTTATCGAAGCGGCGGAGTAATACCATGTCCCTCGTTCATGAAATCGACTACGGCACACCGGCTTCGCGATCAGAAGCCCAGGTCACCCTCACCATCGATGGTCGCGCGATCACCGTGCCGGAAGGCACCTCGATCATGCGCGCCTCGATGGAAGCGGGCATTCAGGTGCCGAAACTTTGCGCCACCGATATGGTCGACGCGTTCGGTTCCTGCCGCCTCTGTCTCGTGGAGATCGAAGGGCGCAATGGAACGCCCGCTTCCTGCACCACGCCGGTCATGGCGGGCATGGTGGTACATACCCAGACGGGCCGGCTGAAGGACATCCGCAAGGGCGTGATGGAGCTTTATATCTCCGATCACCCGCTCGACTGTCTGACCTGCGCCGCCAATGGGGACTGCGAATTGCAGGACATGGCCGGCGCAGTAGGCCTTCGTGATGTGCGTTACGGCTATGAAGGTGACAACCACGTCAAGGCACGCAACAATGGCGATATCAACGCCAAATGGATGCCGAAGGACGAGTCGAACCCTTACTTCACCTATGATCCGTCGAAATGCATTGTCTGCTCGCGCTGCGTGCGCGCCTGCGAAGAAGTGCAGGGCACGTTTGCGCTGACGATCGAAGGTCGCGGCTTCGGCAGCCGCGTTTCGCCCGGCATGCATGAACATTTCCTCGATTCCGAATGCGTGTCCTGCGGCGCCTGCGTGCAGGCCTGCCCAACGGCGACGCTGACCGAGAAGTCGGTCATCGCGATCGGCCAGCCGGAACATTCGGCGGTCACCACCTGCGCCTATTGCGGCGTCGGCTGCTCTTTCAAGGCGGAAATGCGCGGCGAAGAGCTGGTGCGCATGGTGCCTTACAAGGACGGCCAGGCGAACCGCGGCCATTCCTGCGTCAAAGGCCGGTTTGCCTATGGTTATGCGACCCACAAGGACCGCATCCTCAACCCGATGATCCGCGAGAAGATCTCCGATCCGTGGCGGGAAGTGACCTGGGAAGAGGCCTATTCGCATGTGGCCTCCGAGTTCAAACGCATCCAGTATCAATACGGACGCGAGTCGATCGGCGGCATTACCTCGTCGCGCTGCACCAATGAAGAAACCTTCCTGGTTCAGAAGCTGATCCGCGCCGGCTTCGGCAACAACAATGTCGATACCTGCGCTCGTGTCTGCCATTCGCCGACCGGTTATGGTCTCGGCCAGGCCTTCGGCACTTCGGCCGGCACGCAGAATTTCGATTCGGTCGAGCATACGGACGTCGTCATTGTCATTGGCGCCAACCCGACGGACGGTCATCCGGTCTTCGGTTCGCGTTTGAAGAAGCGGCTGCGTCAGGGCGCAAAACTGATCGTTATCGATCCGCGCCGGATCGATCTCGTCAAGTCGGCGCATATTGAGGCGGCCTACCACCTGCCGCTGCTGCCGGGCACCAACGTTGCCATGATGACGGCACTGGCGCATGTCATCGTCACAGAAGGCCTGTTTGCCGAACAGTTCATCCGCGAGCGTTGCGACTGGTCGGAATTCGAGGATTGGGCTGCTTTCGTTTCCGAAGAGCAGCACAGCCCAGAAGCGGTCGAAAAGTTTACCGGCGTGAAGCCGGAACTGGTGCGCGGTGCGGCCCGGCTGTTCGCCAAGGGTGGCAATGGCTCGATCTACTACGGCCTCGGCGTCACTGAGCATAGCCAGGGTTCGACGACGGTCATGGCGATCGCCAACCTCGCCATGGTGACCGGCAATATCGGCCGTCCGGGCGTCGGCGTGAACCCGTTGCGTGGCCAGAACAACGTGCAAGGCTCCTGCGACATGGGTTCCTTCCCGCACGAACTGCCGGGTTATCGCCATATCTCGGACGATGCGACCCGCGATATCTTCGAAAAGCTCTGGGGCGTGACGCTCAACAACGAGCCGGGCTTGCGCATTCCGAACATGCTGGATGCGGCCGTCGAGGGCACGTTCAAGGGCATCTACATTCAGGGCGAAGACATTCTTCAGTCCGACCCGGATACGAAGCACGTTTCGGCCGGTCTCGAAGCGATGGAATGCGTCGTGGTGCACGACCTCTTCCTCAACGAGACCGCCAATTATGCGCATGTCTTCCTGCCGGGTTCGACATTCCTAGAAAAGGACGGCACGTTCACCAATGCCGAGCGCCGCATCAATCGCGTCCGCAAGGTGATGAGCCCGAAGAACGGTTATGCAGACTGGGAAGTGACCCAGAAGCTGGCACAGGCCATGGGCCTGAACTGGAACTACACGCATCCTTCGCAGATCATGGACGAGATCGCCGCAACGACGCCGAGCTTCGCCAAGGTTTCCTACGAATATCTGGAGCAGATGGGCTCGGTTCAGTGGCCGTGCAACGAGAAATTCCCGGTCGGCTCGCCGATCATGCATGTGGACGGTTTCGTGCGCGGCAAGGGCAAGTTCATCCGCACGGAATATGTCGCGACCGACGAACGCACCGGCCCGCGCTTCCCGCTTCTGCTCACCACCGGCCGCATTCTCAGCCAGTACAATGTCGGCGCCCAGACGCGGCGCACCGACAATGTGGCCTGGCATGCGGAAGACCGGCTGGAAATCCATCCGCACGATGCCGAACAGCGCGGCATCAAGGAAGGCGATTGGGTGAAGCTCGCCAGCCGCTCGGGCGACACGACGCTTCGTGCGCTGATCACCGATCGCGTGGCGCCGGGTGTGGTCTATACGACATTCCATCATCCGGATACGCAGGCGAACGTCATCACCACCGACTTCTCCGACTGGGCGACCAACTGCCCGGAATACAAGGTGACGGCGGTGCAGATCTCGCCCTCGAACGGTCCGACGGAGTGGCAGGAAGACTATAACGAACTGGCCCGCCGGTCGCGGCGGATTGCCGGGAAGATGGAGGCGGCGGAGTAGTGACTGTATTCACCCAGTCCACCCCCCTCTGCCCTGCCGGGCATCTCCCCCACAAGGGGGGAGATTGGATGTGGCACGGTCCGCAATCCCTCACGATCGCTGGGGGAGATGGGTCGCAGGTTGAGATGTGGGCAAGGCATTGCGTGGATTTTGAGCGAGGCGGGGCAGTGCATCTAGCCAATCTCCCCCCTTGTGGGGGAGATGTCCGGCAGGACAGAGGGGGGTATTCTTGCCCCGACATCCAATGACCTCCCACAAAACCACCGCCACGGCATCCGAAATCGCCCGTCGCAACGGCGTCATCCGCGCCGGCTCCCGCGTCGTGCCGGAAGAAGTGCCGATCGCCTTTTCCTATGGCGGCTCCACCCATGCGGTGATGATGGGAACGCCGGCGGATCTTGAAGACTTCGCCGTCGGTTTCAGCCTCACCGAGGGCATTATCGCCTCCATGGCGGAGATCGAGGAAATCACCGTGCTTGACGAAGGGCGTGGCCTCGATGTGCAGGTGACGCTGGCGGAAGACAAGGAAGACGCGCTGCGTGCGCGCCGCCGGAGCATGGCGGGCCGGTTGGCTGCGGGCTTTGCGGTATTGAATCGATCGATCAGGCGATGCGGGTGGTGCCGGATGTTTCCGGGATCGCGATGGCGCTAACACCGAAGGAAATTGCCGAGGCCGTAGCCGCGCTGAATGGCGCGCAGCCGCTGCATGCCGAAACCCATGCTGTGCATGGCGCAGGCTTCTTTGTTCCCGGTGAAGGACTGGTCGCCGTACGCGAGGATGTCGGCCGACACAATGCGCTGGACAAGCTCGCTGGTGCCGTGACGCGCAAGGGTGTCAAAGGCGCGGACGGCGTTGTGGTCGTGACCAGCCGCATCTCGGTGGAGATGGTGCAGAAGGCGGCGATCCTTGGGAGTGCCGTGCTGGTCGCCATTTCCGCACCCACCGCGCTTGCCATTCGCACGGCGGAAGAGGCGGGCATGACGCTCATCGCGCTGACGCGCGGCGAGGATTTCGAAATTTTCACGCGCATGGATCGCGTTGTTACCGGAGTTGTCGCCGATGTCGCATGAGAAAAGTCCTGACCAGCTGGTGATGGACAAGATCGTCCGCATGGCCAACCAGATTGCCACTTTCTTCCTGTCGCAGCCGGAAAACGTGCGCGCGGATGGGGTTGCCACGCATATCAACAAATTCTGGGAGCCGCGCATGCGCCGGCACCTTTTCGAGCATCTCGACCAGGGTGGAGAAGGTTTTCTTCCGCTCGTCATCGAGGCGTCCGCCCTCATACGCCGGCCAGAGGCCAAGGCCGGCGAGGGTGTCGGCGTCGGTCGGGATGCCGCAAGAGGCGCGCCGGGCGGCAAGGGACCAGGAGCAGGTGAGTCGCTTTCCGAACCCAACATCCCGGAGAGCGCCGCATGAGGTCAGCCTATCGGCAGGAGGGGAATCCGAAGGCGATTTAGCGCATAGCCATCATCCAGAGGGAGGATAGTTTACATGGCAGTTGCAACGAACGAGGGCCTGACCGGCGATGTCGGGCTCCTCGATAGGGAACGTATTATCGCAAAACCGGGCTTCAACCGCTGGCTCGTACCGCCGGCAGCGCTCGCAATCCACCTCTGCATCGGCATGGCATACGGCTTCAGCGTGTTCTGGCTGCCGCTTTCCAGGGCCATTTCTGGCGCTGCAGATCCATCCTGCGCCAGCATGAACCTTTTGTCTGCTCTGTTTACGACAAGCTGCAACTGGCGCGTGGCGGATCTGGGCTGGATCTACACGCTGTTCTTCGTGTTGCTCGGTTGCTCGGCAGCCATGTGGGGCGGTTGGCTTGAGCGGGTCGGTCCGCGCAAGGCGGCATTCGTCTCCGCGTGCTGCTGGTGCGGCGGCATTATCGTTGCGGCACTCGGCGTCATGACGCACCAGCTGTGGCTGATGTGGGTCGGCGCGGGCGTCATCGGCGGCGTCGGCCTCGGTCTCGGCTATATCTCGCCGGTTTCGACGCTGATCAAATGGTTCCCGGACCGCCGCGGCATGGCGACCGGCATGGCGATCATGGGCTTCGGCGGTGGTGCGATGATCGGCGCTCCGCTTGCCAACCTTTTGATGAACTATTTCAAGACCGACGTTTCGGTCGGCGTCTGGCAGACTTTCCTCTGCATGGCGGTGATCTATTTCTGCTTCATGATGGGCGGCGCCTTCGGTTACCGCATCCCGCCGGCCGGCTGGCGTCCGGAAGGCTGGACGCCGCCGGTTGCCAAGTCGACGATGATCACCACCAAGCACGTTCACCTGCGTGATGCGCACAAGACCAAGCAGTTCTGGATGATCTGGCTGGTTCTGTGCTTGAACGTCTCTGCCGGTATCGGCGTTCTCGGCATGGCATCGCCGATGCTGCAGGAAATCTTCGCCGGTGCGCTGATCGGTCTGCCGAACCTCACCTTCTCGCAGCTCGACGTGGGCCAGAAAACACAGATCGCAGCAATCGCTGCGGGCTTTACCGGTCTTCTGTCGCTCTTCAACATCGGCGGGCGGTTCTTCTGGGCCTCGCTCTCCGACAAGATCGGCCGCAAGAACACCTATTATACTTTCTTCATCCTGGGCATCGTTCTGTATGCCGCGGCACCGACGCTGGCCGATATGGGCAACAAGGCGATGTTCGTTCTGGCCTTCGGCATTATCCTGTCGATGTATGGCGGCGGTTTCGCGACCATTCCAGCCTACCTCGCGGATATCTTCGGCACGCAGTTCGTAGGCGCGATCCATGGCCGCCTGCTGACCGCCTGGGCGACCGCCGGCATTCTCGGCCCGGTCGTCGTCAACTACATCCGCGAAGCGCAGCTTGCTGCCGGCGTGGCACCGGGACCGGCGCTCTATACCGGTACGATGTACATTCTGGCCGGCATGCTGGTGCTCGGCCTGATCGCCAACGCGCTGGTGCGGCCGCTGCCGGACAAGTGGTTCATGTCGGATGCGGAAGTGGCTTCGCTGCAGGCGAAATCCGCAGCCGCCAATGCTGGCCCGACTGGCTCGTTCGGCATCGGCAAGGGTGGCCTCGATGCCAAGGCGGCGCTCGCCTGGGCCGTCGTCGGTATCCCGCTTCTGTGGGGCGTCTGGGTGACGCTGAGGAGCAGCTTCGTGCTGTTCGGCTGATTACCGCGATCACGCGATAAAGGGGAGGGCGGCTTGGCCGCCCTTTCTCGTTTCATGCGCTTCCATCGGGCGTGCACGAAAAGTTGAAAACAAAAACGGAGGCATCTCCGATTGACGCGGGGCGATTTCCGCCTAGATTGTGCTTCGGAGCCAGACGGCGCTTTTCAGCGCCATTCTCACGTTACCGCGTGACCCGCCGCGGCTCCATACGACCAAAACATATCCGTCTTTCAGTCTTCGGTGCATACGGGAGTTTTCCATGCGCTATAATCAATTGGGCAATACAGGTCTTTTCGTTTCCGAGCTTTGCCTCGGCACGATGACGTTCGGTGAAAACCAGGCGGGTGCCGTCTGGAATGCCGTCGCCGGTCTCGATCAGGAGGCCTCCGACAAAATCGTCGAGCGGTCGCTGGCTGCCGGTGTCAACTTTATCGATACTGCCAACGTCTATTCGCAGGGCCGGTCGGAAATCATCCTTGGCCAGGCCATCCGCAATCTCGGCGTCACCCGCAAGGATGTGGTGATCGCCACGAAACTTCATGGCCAGATGGGCGACAAGCCGAACGATCGCGGTTCGTCTCGCGGCCATATCATGGATTCCGTCGAGCAGAGCCTGGAGCGTCTGCAGATGGATCATATCGATCTCTACCAGGTGCACGGCACGGACAGCGTGACGCCGATCGACGAGACGCTGCGTGCACTGGACGATCTCGTATCGCGCGGCCTCGTGCGTTATATCGGCCTTTCCAATTGGGCGGCATGGCGCATCGCCAAGGCGCTCGGCATTTCCGAGCGCAAGGGTTTTGCCCGGTTCGAGACGGTGCAGGCCTATTACTCCATCGCCGGCCGTGATCTGGAGCGCGATATCGTGCCGATGATGCAGGAAGAGAAAATGGGCCTGATGGTCTGGTCGCCGCTGGCCGGCGGGCTGCTTTCCGGCAAATACGGCCCCGGCGCCGCGAACGAAGGCCGCCGCGCGACCTTCGACTTTCCGCCGGTGGACAAGGACCGTGCCTGGGCCTGCGTCGCTGCGATGCGCGAAGTTGGTGCGAAGCATGGCGCGAGCGTTGCGGAAGTGGCGCTGGCCTATATCCTCGCCAAACCCTTCGTCACCAGCGTCATCATCGGCGCCAAGCGATTGGATCAGCTTGACGAGAACCTGAAGGCCGTAAAGCTGAAGCTTGATACGGATGACATGGTGAAGCTTGATGAGGTGAGCGCACTGCCGCCGGAATATCCGGCCTGGATGCTTGCCCGCCAGGGTGCCGGCCGCCGTCCGGCGCCGTTTGAGCCGAAGGAATAGCCTGAATTAAAAAGAGCCCGCAGCGCCTCGTGCGCTGCGGGCTCTCCAGTCGAACTGACGGTTTGTTAGAAATCTTCCCAGCCAACCGCCTTGGCCTTGAGGTTTGAATGCGCGGCCCGCAGCGGGGCGGTGTTATGGACAGGTGCGACCGGCTGGACATAGGCCTGCCGCGGGATCCGGCTTTCCTGCTGGCTGCCGGTATCAAACTGCCCGAGCAGCTCGCGCAGGCTTTCCGCTTCGCCGGCCAGCGAGTGGCTGGCGGCGGTGGTTTCTTCCACCATGGCGGCGTTTTGCTGGGTTGCCTGGTCCATGTGATTGATCGCCTGGCTGATCTCGCGCAGGCTCGATGCCTGTTCGCGGGAGGCATCGACGATCGCGGCGACGTTGTCGTGGATGCTTGCGACCTGCCCGACGATCTCGCGGAGAGAGGTGCCGGTCTTGCCGACCAGTTCGACCCCGGATGAGACCTGCTGGCTCGACGTGTTGATCAGTGTCTTGATTTCCTTGGCCGCCTTGGCGGAACGCTGTGCGAGTTCGCGCACTTCCTGGGCGACGACTGCGAAACCCTTGCCGGCTTCACCGGCACGAGCTGCCTCGACACCGGCATTGAGCGCCAGGAGGTTCGTCTGGAAGGCGATGTCGTCGATGACACCGATGATATTGGTGATCTCGCCGGAGGAATTGGCAATCTGATCCATGGCGCCGATCGCATCCCGGACGACCAGACCTGATTGTTCGGCATGCTGGCGGGTGTGGTTGACGAGGCGGCCGGCTTCCTCAGCACGCCGGCTCGAGTCGCCCACCGTGCTGGTGATCTGCTCGAGTGCGGCTGCGGCCTCTTCCAGCGCTGCCGCCTGTTGTTCGGTGCGCTTTGCGAGCTCCTGTGAAGCGTCTCGTACCTCACCGGATGCGGCGGCGATGCCGGACGCGTTGCGGGCGACGACCTGCATGGCGTCACGCAGCTTCTCGGCGACGGTGTTGAAGTCGTGGCGCACGGCCTCCATCGTCGGGACGAAAGGCGTGTCGAGCGATTGGGCGAGCTTGCCGTCTGCGAGATCGCGCAGGCTGCGGCCGAGCTGGCCGATGGCGCTCATGCGCGGCGTCACGTCGGTGGCGAATTTCACGACCTTGGTCACCTTGCCGCTCAGGTCGCGGATCGGGTTGTAGGCCGCCTGAATCCAGATTTCCTTGCCGCCCTTGCCGAAGCGGACGAATTCGTCGGCGATGAATTCGCCGCTCGCCAGCTTCTTCCAGAAATTGGCGTATTCGGCAGATGCCGCGTAGGTCGGTTCGCAGAACATGCGGTGGTGACGACCCTTGATCTCCGACAGGCTGTAGCCCAGACCGGCGCAGAAGTTCTCGTTGGCGGTCAGGATCTCGCCTTCCGGGGTGAACTCGATGACGGCCTGCGAATGGCCGATCGCCGCAAGCTTGCTGGCATCTTCGGAGGCTGCCAGCTTCACGGCGGTAATGTCGGTTGCCAGCTTCACCACCTTATAGGGCTTGCCGCCCCGGAAGACCGGATTGTAGGACGCCTGGATCCAGATTTCCCGGCCGGTCTTGGTGATCCGCTTGTATTCGCGGGCATCGAATTTGCCGGCTGCGAGATTGGCCCAGAAGGCTCGGTACTCGTCGGACGCGGCGTAGCTCGGCTCGCAGAAGATGCGATGATGCTGGCCCTTGATCTCGTTGAGCGAATAACCGAGCGCCTGGCAAAAGTTCGCGTTAGCGTTGAGAATTGTACCTGTCAGGTCGAATTCGATAACGGCCTGTGATCGTGAAATGGCATCGACAATGTGGCGCGCTTGCGCGTCTTTACCCAGTCCCAGCATGTCGTATCCCCTTGAAACGGCGATTCTTTCGCCGAATCTGAAAATTAGGTGGTTATAAGCCAGCTTCGATGATGAACTGAAAAGCGTAACTTATGGGTGTATTACGACAGGCAAAAATTAACAGGTGATTTAATAAAATTGCAAATATTAGATTTTCCGAATAAAATAATTTTCATTATCCCTGCCCAAGCAAAAAAGCCGCCCGAACATGGTCCGGGCGGCTTTTATTTGAACTAAAGATGTATCAGGCAGCCAGATCGTCGGCTTCAGTGCCCTTGAACATCTTCGAAAGGTTCAGGAAGCAGATCATGCCGTTCTCATTGGCAATGATGCCTTCCGAGAAAGACTTGTCGAAGGAAGCCGAAACTTCCGGAACCGGCTGAACCTGGCTCGACGGAATGGTGAGGATGTCGGAAACGCGGTCGACCAGCATGCCGATGACCATGTTGTGGACTTCCGCGACGACGATGGCGCTGCGCTCGTTGGCAACCGTGCTCTTCATGCCGAGCTTGTAGGCAAGGTCGATGATCGGGATAACCGAGCCGCGCAGGTTCATGACGCCGATAACGTCAGCCGGCGAATGCGGGATCGGGGTGGACGGTGCCCAGCCGCGGATTTCGCGGATCGTGGTCGTCTTCACGCAGAATTCCTGATCGTGAAGGCGGAATGCGATGATCTCCAGCGTTTCGCCGCCGTAGGTCGTGGAATTGATCGTGGTAGCCATCAAAATTCTTCCCAGCTTTCCGTTGCCTGAGCGGCAGCGGCTCCCCCTGATGCGGCGCGCGCGACCGTAGCCATAAGTTTGCGTGCCGGCGATGCGACGGGTCGTGCATCTGGTCGCGCTGGCATTATTTTATGCGAAGAGTGTTGCCCAAATCTAAATCGCGCCAAAAGATTGCGCAGTGTTTCGGCTTCCTTTGCCAGACTGTGGCTTGCGGCCGTCGTTTCTTCGACCATCGCCGCGTTCTGCTGCGTGTTTTGGTCCATGGAATTGACGGCGTTGCTGATTTCCTTGATGCCCGTCGATTGCTCGCGGGAGGCCTCGACGATCGCCGCGACATTGCCGTTGATCTCGTCGACCTGGGACATAATCTCTTCGAGCGCCTTGCCGGTCTCGTCGACGAGCTCGACGCCACGCTTGACCTGGTCGGACGAGGTGGAGATCAGCGTCTTGATTTCCTTCGCAGCCTTTGCGGAGCGCTGCGCCAGTTCACGGACTTCCTGGGCGACGACCGCGAAACCCTTGCCGGCCTCGCCTGCGCGGGCCGCTTCGACGCCGGCATTCAGGGCCAGAAGATTGGTCTGGAATGCGATGTCATCGATGACGCCGATGATGTTGGAAATCTCGTTGGACGAGTTTTCGATCTGGTCCATGGCGCTGACGGCATTGCGCACCACGGCGCCGGAATGTTCGGCGCTTTTCTTGGCGTGGGATACAAGCCGGCCGGCTTCCTCGGCGCGTTTGGCGCTGTCGATAACGGTGCGGCTGATCTCCTCGAGAGCCGCTGCGGTTTCCTCGACGGCGGATGCCTGTTGCTCTGTACGCTTCGAAAGGCTGTCCGATGCGATGCGGATTTCACCCGAGCCACCCGCAATGCCTTCGGCATTCTCGCCGACGATCCGCATCGCGTCCGAAAGGGTCGAGACGGCGGAGTTGAAGTCGGTACGGATCTGTTCCAGCGTCGGAATGAAGGGCCGCTCCAGACGGGTGAGGAGGTCGCCCTTGGAGAGGGAGGTCAGGCCGCTGCCGATGTCTTCGACGGCGCGCACCCGCTCGGTGATGTCGGCCGCGAACTTCACGACCTTGAAGACGCGGCCTTCGGCGTCGAAGATCGGATTGTAGGAGGCCTGAATCCAGACGAGCTTGCCACCCTTGCCGATCCGCTTGAACTCGGCTGAAATCGGGCTTCGCCCTGCGGCGAGCTTGTGCCAGAAATTGCGGTATTCGGCGCTGTCGCGGAAGGCGGGTTCGCAGAACATGCCGTGGTGCTTGCCGGCGATTTCCGACAGATGCTGGTAACCCAGGCAGGCGAGGAAGTTCTCGTTTGCCGTCAGGATATCGCCGTTCGGCGTGAATTCGATGACCGCCTGGGTACGGCTGATGGCGTTGATCTTGCCTTCATCTTCCGCCGACTTCAGCTTGGCCGCGGTGATGTCGGTCGCAAACTTGACGACCTTGTAGGGCTTGCCGCCGGATGAGACCGGATTGTAGGACGCCTGGATCCAGACTTCGCGGCCACCCTTGCCGAGGCGCTTATAGGCGCCGGCATCGAATTTGCCGTTGCCGAGTCTTGTCCAGAAATCCTTGTAGGCGGCGGACCTGATATAATCCGGTTCGCAGAACATGCTGTGATGTTTGCCGACGATTTCCGACAGGGAATACCCAACCGTGCGACAGAAATTCTCGTTGGCCTTGAGAATGATCCCGGTGAGATCGAATTCGATAATGGCCTGGGATTGATCCAGCGCGGCAAGCGTAGCCTTCGCGTCAGCGCCGGGGACGGAGAAAATCGACATCGTAATCTGCCCGCTCAAAATTGCTCTAATGGCGGCGACCATGAGAATATCGCAATGTTCGAAAGAAATAATATTATGCTGTATTTCAGTGAGCGCCGATATGCGAGAAATAGCCAATTTGAATTAATATCGTGTCAACGGCGCTCAAGTTTAAACATGACAATTGTGCGACTTAACTGGATCTATACGCAGATATTCAACTAATAGTTGCTGATGTATTTTGATGTTTACTTGTTGGCGTGTGGGTGCGTGCTGGTATATTGGTTGCGGCTCATGACCGACATGGACAAGCCGAATCGGCAAACGGGTGAGCGCCGGTATCGTGACCCGCTCAGTATTCGTGTTCGTAGAAAATGCCGGCCTTGCCGCCTTCGGTGCCGGCGCCCGCCTTCAGCTTCACGCCGCGGCCGACATCGAGATTGATGGTGGCCTGGGCGCCGTTCTGGCCGCCACCTTGCTCGACCTGGATATAGGTACTTGTTGTTGATGTAGCGGCCGACCGAGACGGTGGTCTGGCCGTTGGAATCGGTGTTGATGTCGAGGTCGTCGACGCCGAGATTGCTGCGCAGGGTTTCGAGCAGCGAGGTAGAACCGCCACCGCCGGCAAGCTGGGAGACGGCGTCGGCAAGCTGGGCGATCTGCAGCGGCGAGAGCCGCGACATGGACTGGCCGAAGATCAGGCGGGCCAGCACCTCGTCCTGCGGCAGGGCAGGGGAGCCGACGAGAAGGCGATCGTCGGGTCGTTGGCAACGCCGGTGACCTTGACGATGACCGTCGTCGACGAGGACGTGGTGCTGGCTTCCATGTTGAGGATCGGGATCAGGCCGCCGCCGAAGGTGATGTCGCCGTTGGTGAAGTCGAGCCGTTTGGCGAGAATGACGATGCGGCCGCGCCGCATGTCGAAACCGCCGGCGACGACAGGTGCAATCGCGGTGCCGGTGACGGTAAGATCGCCGCCCAGTTCGGCATCGATGCCGCGTCCTCGCACGAAGATGCCGTTCGGGGCACTGATCTGCAGATTGAGCGTGATCGGATCGGAGGCGCCCTGCGCACCTTTCGGGCGCAGCTGCTCCATTTGTCGCAGCACGTCCGCCGGTGCGTTGCGATGGCGGATGTCGATTGCCGAAAGAGATGTCGGCAGGCGTGCCGGCACGGTGATCGCAGCCTTGGTCAACGTCACCTTGCCGCCGAGCGTCGGGCCCGATGTCAGCGGGCCGGTAATGGTCAGCGCGCCATCGGCCGTGGCGGCAAACAGCGTGCCGTCTGCATAGCTTGCCTTGGCGAGGCGTGATCTTCAGGTCGGCTGGGAAACCGGAACCGGGTGTGATGCCGACCGTGCCGTTGATCGAGACGGTGCCGCCACCGGAGAAGTTTGGCGGAAACGCGGGAGATATTGGCGGTCTTGCCGTCGAGCGAAACGTTGGCGGCGAGATCAGTGAGGGCGAGGTTGCGACGAACATCCACCAGCCGGGCGCCGGAGGTCGAGGCGGTGCCGGTGATCGCGGGTGCTGCCGTAGTGCCGCCGATCGCGATATCGACAGTCCCGGTGCCATCCAGCACGAAGCCCTGTGCAGCGAGCTGGCCGGCGAGGATAGAGAAGGGCAGGCGGCCATCGAATTTCAGGTTCAGCGGCTTGGCGCCCGCAAGCGAGACGGAGCCGCCGCCGGAGAGCGAAATGCCGCCGCCGCCCGAAAGGCGGGTATCGACGGTGACCGTGCCGTTCTGGAACGTGCCGTTGGCGGCAATATCCACCGATGTCAGGCCGACGGATGCGGTCTGCGCGACGCCGGCATCAGCCCAGCGAAGATTGTACTTCACGGCCGGTGCTTCCGGCGTGCCGGTGGCGGTCACGGTGCCGGAAATCGTGCCGCGTGCGCCCATGCTCGGCGCGAAGGCGTTGATCAGGCTGGCCGGCACGGCATTGGCGCGGGCGTTGATATCGAGCGCCGGAATGCCGTCCTTCAGGATCACACGACCCGTGGCAGAGAGATCGAGCCCACTGGCACCGGTGAGACGCGTCGCGTCTAGTGCGACTGTCCCGTTGGCGAAGCTTCCGCTTGCCTGAAGGCGAAATGGACTGATGCCAGCGTCGCGCGTCTGGCGAAGCTGTGCATCACTCCATTCTAGGTCATATTTAACAGCGGGCGCAGACGCTGCACCCGTGGCGTTGATCGAGCCGGAAATCGTGCCGGCCGCATTGATCGCCGGGACGAAGCTGTTCAGCAGGCTCGCCGGGAGTGCGTTGATCTTGGCAGTCAAATCGAGATTGGTTCCGGCCATACCATTGACGGTGACGCTGCCGGTGCCGGTTGCGAGCGTCAGGCCGGCAAGCCGCGCACCGCCATTGGCAATCGCAATGCGGGTCGGCTG
Organism: Neorhizobium sp.; assembly: GCA_965227625.1. GTDB lineage: Bacteria > Pseudomonadota > Alphaproteobacteria > Rhizobiales > Rhizobiaceae > Neorhizobium. The sequence continues at coordinate 193,111 of CBDDGK010000006.1, forward strand.
CGCCAGACGGATCGGGATGTTGCGTGGCACCGCCGTAAAGCTGTCGATGCCGACGGAAATATCCGCGCCGGTCTGGATGTCGCCGACGGCGTTCAGCGGGGCGTTGTCATACTGCGCCGCGAGATTGAAACCGGTGCGGTTGCCGCCATGCTGGAAGCCGAGGTTGATGTCGTTCAGGCCCATAGCGCCGGTTCCGATCCGGGCGGCCTTGATGCTGCCTTGTGCGGCGATCGCCTTGATGTCCGGAATGGCGAGATCGACATTCGGCTGGGCGATCTCGATGCCGCTGCGGCGCAATGCGTTGCCGGAAGCGCGGATCGCAGCACCGGCCTTGCCGCCCGTGTTGCTGAACACGACAGTGCCACGCAGGTCGCCCTGCGCCTGCTGGGCTGCGAGTGCCGCGAGCAGCGAGATATCGGGGAAATCGAAGGTCAGCTGGCCTTCCGGCAGGAAGTCCGGCGAGAAGGTGAGCGAGCCATTGAGCTTGTTCGGCCCCACTTCGGCGGCGATTGCCGGCGCGCTGGTGCGGCCTTGCACGGACGACACATCGGCATTGACCTTGATCGGCTGGCCGTCCAGCGAGCCGGTTGCCGTTAGCTTGCCTTTCGGCGCGTTCGGATCGGCGACACCGTCGAGCACGAAGCTCATGTCCTGCAGCTTGCGGCCAACCAGGCGGGCATCGGCAGAGTTGACGATCGCCTTGACGCCGACAGCGGTCAGCGGGCCGTTGGCGGAGATGTCGAAGCCGGCGGCGCCTTCGGCTTCCGGCAGCCAACGCTTCAGGTCCGGCACGCGGCCGGCGAGCTTGCCGGTCACCTTCTGGTTTTCCAGCAGCACGCTGCCATGGGCTTCGACGGCGTTCGAGCGCATCACGAAGTTTTCGAGGCTGACGCGGCCACCGGTTACGGCGTTGACGTAACCTTCGGCGGAAAGCTTGCCGTCGAATTTCGAGGACAGCGCCGGCGGAAGCACGACCGGTTGGCAAAAATGCGGAAATTGCCGGTGACCGCCTGCTTGGACATGTCATAGGCGCCGGAGAGCGTGCCGTTGACATTCTGGCTGTCGAAGGTCGCGGCATCGAGGCCGATTGCCGGAGGAGCGAGGCGTAGCGGAGCGTCCAGCGTCACCGGGCCGCGGACGATCCGGTTGAGGTCGGGATTGGTAAATTCCGTGCGGGCGACGGTGAAGCGGCTGCGGACGCTGCCGGCACGGGTGATGAGGTTGAGGTCTTCGCTTTCCGCCTGCAGGCGGATCTGGTTGAAGCGGCCTTGCGGCACCTGTGCGGCGCTAAGCGCCGCCGTCGCGTTGAAGCGCGCCGAGGTCGCGGCACCCGTCAGGGTGAAGTTGATGCTTTCGAACGAGAAGCGGCTTTCCTGGCCATTGATCGGCCAGACGAAATCCACCGGACCGTTCAGGCCGTTCAGGCTTGCGGTCAGGCTGTTGTCGCCTGTCGGGTCCCAGGCACCCTTGGCGCCGACTTTCACGGCGCCGGAAGCGAGGTCGCCGCGCTCGATGTCGACGCGCCCGGACGGGGCGTAGATGGCGGCGATATTGATATCGGTCGTGCCGCCGAACAGCGGGCGGAAAGCAGGCGGCAGCAGGGTGGAAAGCTGGCCGCCGCCGGTGATTTCGATGCGGTGACGATCGTTTTCGACCAGCAGATGCTTGCCGTTGACGTCGATGACCGGAACGCCGCCGACGCTACCCTGCAGCTTGCCGGCCCAGTCGGAAAGCGGGCCTTCGCCGTCAAGCGCCAGATCGACTGCCGGCGCGCCGGGCAGGCGCAGCATGCGGGCGAGCAGGCCGCCCTTTGGTTCGGAGACCGCGGCCTTGAGCGTCAGGCGGTTTTCGGACGGGGCGTAAACGACATCCGCGGATGCCTTGGCATTCGGCTCGTCCTTGCGGGTCGCCTGGAGATCGAGCGAAATGTCAGGTCCGGTCGCATCGATCGAACCCTTGACGGACAGCGAGAAGTCGCGGCCGCCTGACAGCGCCTGCGAAAGATTGATATCCGGCAGGTCGATCTGCGCGACACGGATGCCGACCGGCAATGGCGAGCCGGAGGAGCCGGAACTGCTGGCGTCAGCCGATCCGGTTGCGGCCTTGGGCGGCCGGGGCGGGCGGATGAAATTGACGGTCTCGGCCGAGATATGATCGGCGCGGAAGACGCCGGTCACCAGCGAGGTCGGTGACCAGTCAACCTTGATGCCGCCGATTTGGGCATAGGGGCCGGCATCGTCTGACAGCGTCAGGCTGTCGATCTTGAGATCGCCGGTCAAAAGGCCTTCGGGACGGGTGAAGCTGATGCCGCGATCCGGCGTCGAAACGATCTGGGAAATGCGGTCTGCGGCGACGCGTCCGCCAACCGGCGTCAGTGCCACGAAAAGCACGGCGCCGAGCCCCATGACGAACAGGATCGCGACCGCGCCGAGCGCAGCCTTCAATATCCATTTCACCAAGCGAACCATCAGCATCATGCCTGTTCGTTACTCTCTCGACGCGCCATTTAGAATGCCTGTCCTATGCCTGCATAGATACCGTATTGGCTCCCGCCATCATATCGCTGCAGTGGAACTGCAAAGTCCAGTCTGAGCGGGCCAAAAGGCGTGGCATATCTGACGCCAATCCCTGCGCCCGCGCGTATATCAGAAAAATCAGGCATGATTCCGGTCGACACCGTACCGACATCGATAAAAGGTACAATGCCTATGTTCTCTGACACTTTTACCCTCACTTCGAAAGACCCTACGGCATAAGACCGGCCGCCGGTCGCTTCGTCATCTCCGTTGTAGGGCGAAACCTCGCGATAGGTATATCCGCGGATCGAACCGCCGCCACCGGCGAAGAATCTGCGTGTCGCCGGGATGGTTTCAAGCCCATCGCCGCCGACCAGCGTTCCGGCGGAAAGCTTGCCGGCCAGAACCACGCCGTTTTCCTCGCCGAAGCCGAGATAACCGGAGACGGCCCCCTCGAAGGAAGAGAAGATCGTGCCGTCCAGGAATTCGTAACTCGGCTTGGCCGATAGCGTTGCGTAATAACCTTCTGTCGGGTCCAGCTTGTTGTCGCGGGTGTCGCGCTCGAAGGCGACCGGGATGCTGAAGGTCAGGTACTGGTTCTTGCCGAACGCATCGTCGGTATTGATCCAGGCGATCTCGCCGCCGCCCTTGATCTTGTCCGTTTCGTTCAGCTCGTAGGCGAGGCCGGCGGAATAGACGACCGTCTGTGCATCGTAGACATCCGGCGTTTCGCTCTTGGCTTCAAGCGGGATTCGAAGGTCGCCTCCGGCACGAAGGCGCCGGGCTTTGTGAAGATGATACCGGCGGAATAGTCGTAGGTGGAGACGTCGGTCGTCGCGCCGATGCCGGAGACTTTGCCCTCGATGCGAAGTGATTCCGCCTGGCCGAACAGGTTGCGATGGCCCCAATAGCCCTGCAGGCCGGCGCCATCGAGCGAGGAATATTCGGCGCCAACGCCGAAATACCGCTGCTTGCCGTCCGACAATTCGATCATCAGGGGCAAAGAGCCATCCGGTGAGAGCTTTTCGGATTCGTGGATCGTCACGCTCGAAAAGACGCCGAGTTCGCGCAGGCGATCATTGGCTTTCTTCAGCTGCTTCGGCGAATACTGGCCGCCCTTGTCGAGGCGGGAATAGCGTTTGACGAAATCGGGATCGACGGTGCGTGAGCCTTTGACGGTCACTGCGCCAAAGGGTGCCACGGGCCCGCCTACTGCGCCGAGAACGACGTCGAGCGTATTGGTGCGATGGTCGGCGGTGACTTTCCGCTCGGTCAGCTTGGCGAGGGGGCGGCCTTCGTCCTTCAGGTCGACGAGAAGCTTCTCGCCCGCCTTCAGAATGAGACGCGAACCGGCTTCGCCGCCGGGCACGAGGTCGTAATCCTCCGGGTTCCTACCCTTGAGATCGCCGTCGAAGCGGATGGAGCCCAGCTTGAAGAGCGGGCCGGGATCGATGCTGACGGTGACCGGTACTGGTTTCGAGTGGTCGAAGGTCGGGTTGGGCGGCAGGCGATCGATATCGGTGCCGGCAACGGCGATATGCACCGTTCCGCCATATCGGGCCTCTTCATACAGCACGGCAATCAGCCGGTCGCGATCTTCACGCGCCTTGATGATGACGCCGAGATCGCCGGAGACCGGCTTGTCCTTGTCCGTGACGAGAGCGGCGGCGGATTCGAGCCGGTCCTTGAGGTTCTTGTCGGCGCCGCCCGTCTGAATTGTTGCGTCGTAGCGGACCCGGGTCGATCACTTCGACCTTGTCGTCGTCATCGTCGCCGAAAATGGTGATGCCGAAAAGCTTGAAGGCGAATGCGTCGGGTCGCGAGCGGTGGAGCAACCATTACGGCTGTGGCCAGGAGCGCGGCCGCGCCCGCTCCCTTCAGCCTCCGGTTTTTATCCCGCCCAGTGTTTTCGTTCCGCATACGCAAACTGACTGTCGTTTCCCCGATCGGAAGCGTTCATGCCTCCAACGAAGTGACCTACTTAACCGCAAAAGACGGCACGGGGTACCCCTCCATCGTCTTTCGTGATGATTTCATGAAATAAAAAGCCCCGGAATATGTTCCGGGGCCACAGGTTCGCATGCAATCCGAGCGTTTATCAGTAACGGCGCGGGCAATCGTCGATATAGCGACGGCCGTAACGGTCGCGGTAATAGCACTGTCCCGGCTGCTCGGCGACAGAGCCGATGAGAGCGCCGGAAACGCCACCGATCGCAGCGCCGACGGCGGCGCCGCGGACGTTGCCGGTGGCCAGGCCGCCGATGACGGCGCCGGATGCGGCGCCGATACCGGCACCCTGTTCAGTCGCGGTGCAGCTCGCAAGCGAGGCGCCGACCAGCAAAAGCACCAAGGCCTTCTTCATGAGATCCTCCTGGGTTCAATCCTTACGGCCGGTCCTGTCCGGCCTTCGGGGTGAACAATAGGTCGCGACGGCAAAGAGTCCATATCCGGCCGTTCAATTTCGAGACGGATTTTCGTTTTGGTTTGCCGATAGTTACTCGGCTGTCATCTTTGCCGAGTGCCAATATTTTGTCTGATGGTCGACCAAATATTGGTTGATCCGCCGGTTGAAAAAGCAAATGATGATAATCGTGTCCGGGAGGGACACCTGGAGGAAAATGATGACGAAAGTGACGCTGACGGTGAACGGCCGCACGGTGAGCGGCGAGTGCGAGGATCGCACCCTGCTTGTGCATTTCATCCGCGAAAAGCTCTGTCTTACCGGCACGCATGTGGGTTGCGACACGACCCAGTGCGGTGCCTGCGTCGTCCACATGGATGGGCATTCGGTGAAGAGCTGTTCCATCCTGGCCGTCCAGGCCTCCGGTTCGACGATCACAACCATCGAGGGTCTTGCGGGCCAGGGCGAGCTTCATCCCGTCCAGGCGGCGTTCAAGGAACATCACGGCCTGCAATGCGGCTTCTGCACGCCCGGCATGGTGATGACCGCCGTCGACATGATCAACCGCGAAGGCGGTTCGCTGACCGAAGAGAAGGTCCGCGCCGGGCTCGAAGGCAATATCTGTCGGTGCACCGGCTACCACAATATCGTCAAGGCGATCCTCGCCGCCGATGCGGAAATGGCCACTGGTCGCCAAGCGGCCGAGTAAGTCTGCGGAATAAGACGACCGTCGCCGAGAGGCGGCTGCTCGCGAACAACTAGCTCCCAATCACTACACGCTAATCGCCATCTCGGGAGGAGATGAAAAATGGGTGTTGAAGGAATCGGTGCACGCGTTACCCGCAAAGAGGACAAGCGCTTCCTGACCGGCAAGGGTCGCTACACGGACGACATGACGGTGCCGGGCATGAAATATGCCTATTTCGTCCGTAGTCCCCACGCGCATGCCAGGATCAAGTCCATCGACGTGTCGGCCGCCAAGGCCATGTCCGGCGTCATCGACGTGCTGGATGGCAAGCAGCTTCAGACAGATGGAATCGGCAACCTGATCTGCGGCTGGATGATCCATTCGAAGGACGGTTCGCCGATGAAGATGGGCGCCTGGCGTCCGCTGGCCGCCGATACCGTTCGATATGTCGGTGATGCGGTGGCAATCGTCGTGGCCGACACGCTCGGCGAGGCGCGCGATGCGGCGGAGGCCGTGGTGATCGAATACGACGTGCTGCCCGCGGTGACGGAAGCTGTCGATGCACTGAAAGCCGGCGCGCCGCAGATCCATCCGGAATCCTCCGACAACCTGATCTTCGACTGGCAGATCGGCGAACCCGATGCGACCGATCAGGCGATCGCCTCTGCCGCTCATGTCACTGAAATCGAGATCCACAACAACCGGCTTTCGCCGAACCCGATGGAGCCGCGGGCCACGCTCGGCATCTATGACGGCGCCGAAGATCATTATACCTGTTATACGACGAGCCAGAACCCGCATGTGGCGCGTCTCGTCATGAGCGCGTTCTACAATGTCGCGCCGGAAAACAAGCTGCGCGTCATCGCCCCGGATGTCGGCGGCGGCTTCGGTTCGAAGATCTACATCTATCCGGAAGAGATCGTCTGTCTCTGGGCCTCCAAGAAGACCGGCGTGCCGGTGAAGTGGACGTCCGACCGTACCGAGGCTTTCCTGACCGACGCGCATGGCCGCGACCATGTTTCAAAGGTGAAGATGGCGTTCGATGCCAACCATCGCATCACCGCGCTGAAGGTCGATACGATCGCCAATCTCGGCGCCTATATGTCGCTCTTTTCCTCGGCAGTGCCTACCTACCTCTATGCGACGCTGCTTTCCGGCCAGTACGATATTCCGGCGATCCACGCCAACGTTCGCACCGTCTATACCAATACGGTGCCGGTCGATGCCTATCGCGGCGCGGGACGCCCGGAAGCGACCTATCTTCTGGAACGGACGATGGAGACGGCGGCGCGAGAGCTGGGACTTTCGCCGGCTGAGCTGCGACGGAAGAACTTCATCCGCAGCTTCCCGCACCAGACGCCCGTCATCATGAACTATGACGCGGGTGATTACGAAGCCTCGCTCAATGCTGCCATGCAGGCTGCGGACTGGGCCGGTTTCGAAGCGCGCAAGGCGACTGCGGCCGCAAACGGCAAGAAACGCGGCATCGGCATGAGCTGCTATATCGAGGCCTGCGGTATCGCGCCGTCGGCCGCTGTCGGTTCACTCGGTGCCGGTGTGGGCTTATGGGAGTCTGCTGAAGTGCGGGTGAACGCAGTTGGCACAATCGAAGTGCTGACGGGCTCGCATAGCCACGGCCAGGGCCATGAGACGACGTTTGCGCAGCTTGTCGCCGGGCGCCTTGGCGTGTCGATCGACAGCATCAACATCGTGCACGGCGATACGGACAAGGTGCAGATGGGCATGGGCACCTATGGTTCGCGCTCCGGTGCCGTCGGCATGTCGGCCGTCGTCAAGGCGCTCGACAAGGTCGAGGCCAAGGCGAAAAAGATCGCCGCGCATCTGATGGAAGCGGATGAGCAGGATATCGTCATCGAGAACGGCGAGCTGAAGGTCGCCGGTACCGACAAGGCGCTGCCTTGGTTCCAGGTGGCGCTCGCTGCCTATACCGCTCATAACCTGCCTTCCGGCATGGAGCCGGGATTGAAGGAGACGGCGTTCTACGACCCGGCCAACTTCACCTTCCCGGCCGGCTGCTACATTGCCGAGGTCGAAATCGATCCGGAGACTGGCGAGACGGACATCGTCCAGTTCGTGGCGGCGGATGATTTCGGCAATATCATCAATCCACTGATTGTCGAGGGTCAGGTGCATGGCGGCATTGCCCAGGGTATCGGCCAGGCGCTCTTGGAAAGCGTGCATTACGATGCGAACGGCCAGCTTCTGACGGCGAGCTTCATGGATTACGCCATGCCGCGCGCCGACGACCTGCCGTCCTTCAAGCTGTCGCACCAGAACACGCCTTGCCCGAGCAATCCGCTCGGCATCAAGGGCTGCGGCGAGGCGGGAGCGATCGGTTCGCCGCCGGCGCTGATCAACGCGATCACGGATGCGATCGGCAATAACGGACTGACCATGCCTGCGACCCCGATGAAGGTCTGGCAGGCGCTTCACGCGGCTCATTGAGGAGGACGACATATGTACGCAACAAGCTACCATCGCGCTTCCTCCGTCGAGGATGCCGTCAAGACCAAGGCGGCGCATGACGAGGGCAAATACCTCTCCGGCGGCATGACGCTGATCTCGACAATGAAGCAGCGGCTGGCCGCGCCGAGCGACCTGATCGATCTTCGTCATATCCCGGCCTTGCGCGGGATCAAGGTCGAAGGCCGCAAGGTGACGATCGGTGCGGCCACGCCACATGCGGATGTCGCCGCTTCGCGGGAGCTCAAGGCGATCTTCCCGGCACTCTGTCAGCTCGCCGGCCATATCGGCGATCCGCATGTTCGCCACATGGGCACGATCGGCGGATCGATCGCCAATAACGACCCGGCGGCGGATTATCCTGCCGGCCTGCTCGGGCTCGGTGCCACCATCGTCACCGACCGGCGGTCACTCACCGCGGACAACTTCTTCACCGGTCTGTTCGAGACCGCACTGGAGGAGGGCGAAATGGTAACGGCGGTCACCTTCGAGGCGCCGGAAAAGGCCGGTTACGCCAAGTTCAACAATCCGGCCTCGCGGTTCGCAATGACCGGCGTGTTCGTGGCGAAGACCGCGGGCGGTGTTCGTGTGGCGGTGACCGGTGCCGGTTCGGACGGCGTTTTCCGTCATCCAGGCATCGAGCAGGCGCTGTCCGGCAACTGGTCGGCAGATGCGCTTGCCAATGTCTCGGTCAGTGCTTCCGGGCTTATGTCGGATCTGCATGCCAATGCGGAATACCGCGCAAATCTGGTGAAGGTCATGGCCAAACGGGCGGTGCTTTCCGCCGGCTGAGGTTCGAATCGACACCATCAACGGGGCCGGACGCGGGATGAAAACCGCAGCTTTCGGCCCCGTTGACGTGGATCAATTCTCACATTTTTGGTATCGATTACCTTTTCATTGGAATAATTCAAAAAAAGCGGGCCTTTTGCCGCAGGTTGGTTCCATTCACGCGATCCGGGGTTGACGAAAAGCGCGTCTGAAACCAAAACCAAGGCAGGTTCTGGAGTGTGACATGGATTTCGAGGCATTTTTCAAGAGCGAGCTGGACGGACTTCACAAGGAAGGCCGCTATCGTGTTTTCGCCGATCTCGAGCGGCATCGCGGCAACTTTCCGCGCGCCACGCGTCACACAGCCGATGGTCCGAAGGAAGTGACCGTCTGGTGTTCCAACGACTATCTCGGCATGGGCCAGCATCCGGCCGTGATCCAGGCGATGAAAGACGCCATTGATCACTGTGGCGCGGGTGCGGGAGGCACCCGGAATATTTCTGGCACCAACCACTACCACGTGGTCCTTGAGGAAGAACTTGCGGACCTGCATGGCAAGGAAGCGGCGCTGATCTTCAATTCCGGCTACATGTCCAACTGGGCGTCGCTCGGCACGCTCGGCCAGAAGATCCCCGGCCTGATCATTTTCTCCGACGCGCTCAACCACGCTTCGATGATCGAAGGCATTCGCTACGCCAAGTGCGAGCGCGTCATCTGGAAGCATAACGACCTGAACGATCTCGAAGCCAAGCTGGCGGCTGCCGATCCGAAGGCGCCGAAGCTGATCGCCTTCGAAAGCGTTTATTCGATGGACGGCGATATCGCGCCGATCAAGGAAATCTGCGATCTCGCCGACAAGTATGGCGCGATGACCTATCTCGACGAAGTTCATGCGGTCGGCATGTACGGTCCGCGCGGCGGCGGCATTGCCGAGCGCGAGGGCCTGATGGATCGTGTCACGATCATCGAGGGTACGCTTGCCAAGTCCTTCGGCGTGATGGGCGGTTATATCGCCGCGTCCGCCGCGCTCTGCGATTTCATCCGCTCGTTCTCCTCGGGCTTCATCTTCACGACCTCGCTGCCGCCGGCGCTTGCTGCTGGCGCGATCGCCTCAATCCGCCATCTGAAGAAAAGCCCGTTCGAGCGGGTTCGTCATCAGGATCGCGTCAAGAAGCTGCGTATGATGCTCGATCAACAGGGCATTCCGCATATGCACAACCCGAGCCATATCGTGCCGGTCATGGTCGGCGATGCGGCGAAGTGCAAGTGGATCTCGGATATCCTGCTCGACACCTGCGGTGTCTACGTGCAGCCGATCAACTATCCGACCGTGCCGCGCAAGACCGAACGCCTGCGCATCACGCCGACCCCGCTGCATTCGGACGCGGATATCGAGCATCTGGTGGGTTCGCTGCATCAGCTGTGGTCTCGCTGCGCACTGGCGAGGCATGTTGCCTGATCAGTTCAGTGCAGTTCAGAACGTTATAGCGCCGTGCACCCGAAGGGGCGCACGGCGTTTCTAGTTCCGGTGCACGGAGACCGTGAACGTCTCCTCGTCATCGTTGCGTATGATCGCAAGATAGTCTCGCTTTATAGCGCTCTTGAGATCGTTGCCTGACGCCCGAAGGTCATCGAACATGGTTGCCGCCTGAAACATGAGTAAAATCAACGCAACATTGGTGATGAAGGCGTGGTTCGTCAGGAAGTACTGAAGAATCTTCGCGAGCTTTTCACGCAAAAACTTGTCGACGAGCAAGGTCACGGTTGCGCCGAGAATCGCTCCGCCGATGATGTCGGTGGCGTAGTGAAATCCCGCATACATGCGCGGAAACCCTACGACGGCGATGCTCCAGATGAAAAACAATATTCCGAAACGTCGCGAATAGAGAAAGATCGCCATCGCCATGGCGATGGCCAGTGCCATCGTGTCGCTGGGGAACGAACTCCAGTTCTTTAATACGCCATCGTCTATGCCGAAGGGCGCAACGAAATCGACGATGTTGGCGTGGAGTGGCCTCGGGCGCGCGGGGAGAACATTCTGCATCAGACGGCTGGCCGCCATCGTCAGGATGGAGCCCGCCGCGAGGTTGCACAGAAAGGCGTTCTTTCGATCGCCTCTCATGCAATAGAACACGTAGATCGTGAAGGCGATATACGGGAATATCTTGAACGTCGGCCTCGTCAATATCTTGACGAGGACCACATCGGCTATCTCACTGTGATGAGACAGCATTTGAAGGGCATGAACTACCGGAAGATCCAGCCATTGGCGTAAGAACTCGTACACGAACAACGCCTCCTTATTTACCCGACCATGCCATAAGCGAGCGGCTTTTAAAGGATATGCTTTGTCGGTAGGGCGGCGCGGTAGTGAATATGTTCCTAGCACAATAGGCTTAGGCGCGGTCGATCCGTAAGCTCAGGATTTCGAAGGATAAGAGGCGCGCAGGTTACGCCGCCATCTCCTTTTGAGCGGCGATCTCCGCCGCCCGTCGCCGCGCCTCGGCGTCGGCCGCAAACACGTCGTCCATCGAGATTGCGGCACTGTATCCCACCATGTCGTCCATCACCTGTTCGGCAATGTCTGCCATGTTCAGGAAGCCTATGCGGCCCGCGCAAAATGCGTGGAAGGCGATTTCCTCGGCGGCATTCATCACCGCCCCCTGCACGCCGCCACGCTCCAGCGCGGTTCGGGCAAGTCGGAGGGCCGGGAATCGGAGTTCATCCGGCGCTTCGAAATCCAGCCGGGCGAGTTTGGCGAAGTCCAGCCGTTCGACATCGAGCTTCGACCGGTTCGGATAGGTCAGCGCATAACCGATCGCGGTGCGCATGTCCGGGCAGCCGAGCTGGGCGAGAACCGAGCCGTCCCTGTAACCGACCATCGAGTGGATGACCGATTGCGGGTGGACGATCACCTCGACCTGGTCCGGGGCTGACGATCGAACAGGTATTTCGCCTCGATCATCTCCAGCGCCTTGTTGAACATCGAGGCGCTGCCGATGGAGATCTTCAGGCCCATCGACCAGTTGGGATGGGCACGGGCGATCTCGGCATTGACGCCTGCCATCTGTTCGCGCGTCCAGGTGCGGAACGGACCGCCGGAGGCGGTGATGCACGATGCGCTCGACGGCGCGGTGCTGGTCGTCTTCCAGACACTGGAAGATGGCGCTGTGTTCGCTGTCGACCGGGATCAGCTGTCCGCCGCCTTCCGCCACCGCTTTCACGAAAAGCTCGCCGGCGGAAACCAGACATTCCTTGTTGGCGAGTGCGATATCGGCGCCGCGTTTCGCCGCGGCGAGCGTCGGCGCCGAGGCCGGCGGTTCCGACGATCGCCGCCATCACCAGATCGGCATCCCGGGCGCCCGCCTCGAGTCAGCGCCTCGCGGCCTGCGGCGGCTTCGATGCCGGTTCCTGCAGAGCGCGTCCTTGAGGGCAGCCATAATGGGCATCGTCGGCGGTGACGGCGAGGCTTGGCGCCGCTCGTCCTTCGCCTGCCTCGGCCAGAAGCGCGATATTGGCATTGCCGGTGATCGCCACGATTTCGAAGGCATCGCGTCCGCCGAGCTGGTTCATCGACATCGAGCGTATTGACGCCGATAGAGCCCGTGGAGCCGAGAATGCTGATACGCCGCTTGCCGGTTTCGGCCATGATGATGATCCGTTGATGAAACTGCCGATTTTGGTCTACAAGCGAAAGCCGTCCGCTCACAAGAGCGGGGGTTGAATTCGCGCCAGAGCTGCGACCAAGTGCGGCTTGATATGCGAACCGGGCGGGCGGGCGACATAGATAGCGATGAGCGAGAGACAGAAGAAATCGAGACGACCTGTGTGATTGCCGGCGCGGGTCCCGCCGGGCTGATGCTTGGCTTTCTGCTCGCACGGGCGGGTGTCGACGTTGACGGTGGTCGAGAAACATGCCGATTTTCTGCGGGATTTTCGGGGCGATACGATCCATCCCTCGACGCTCGAGGTGATGTCACGAGCTTGGGCTCATTGAACGAGTTCCTCAGGCTGCCGCACACGCGGGCGCCAAAACTGACGGCGGAGATGGGCGGCCGGACGATCACCATGGCGGATTTTTCCCGCCTGCCGGTGAAGAACCGCTTCATCGCCTTCATGCCGCAATGGGATTTTTTGAATTTTCTTGCGGAGAAGGCGCAGCAATATCCGAATTTCCGGCTGATCATGAACGCCAGGGTTACCGAGGTTCTGGAGGATCAGGGCAAGATGAGCGGACTTGCGGTGGAGACGCCGGAGGGCAGTGCCATCATTCGCTCCACACTGGTGGTCGGTGCGGATGGGCGTAACTCGATCGTTCGCGAGAAAGCTGGGTTAGTGATTGAGAATTTCGGCATTCCCAGCGAAGTCGTCTGGATGAAACTTTCCAAGCAGCCGGTCGATCCGCATGAGG
>CBDDGK010000007.1:0-24118 GCA_965227625.1 Neorhizobium sp.
GGCTGGCGGCCGGTTTCAGCAATCCGCAGGAACGAGTTTGGTATTGAAGAGGGGACGAACCCGCCGGTTCCGGCCTCTGCAGAATGTATCTATACGATCGTCCGTACGCGCCGCGCGAGCGCGCAGGGGATCACTATATTAATAGGTGCCCGAAAGTCTGGCCGGCGGGATATCCTCTCCCCATCAGATATAAAGGCCAGTGGGTTATATGTAGGAATGACATTGGCATACGCAGACGGACCGATCACGACGAGCTTGCCGAGGCTTCCCGTCACCGAAGTTCTCGGCGACATTACCTATGCGCTGAGCGCCGGGACGCGGGCGATACTGTCGGCCCCACCAGGCGCGGGCAAGACGACACTGGTTCCGCTGGCCTTGCTCGATCAGGACTGGTGCAAGGGCAAGGTCATTATGCTTGAGCCGCGGCGGCTTGCGGCGCGAGCTGCGGCCTCCCGCATGGCTTCCCTGCTTGGCGAGAGTGTCGGCGAGCGCGTCGGTTATCGCATGCGGCTCGACAACCGGATTTCGGGCAAGACCCGGATTGAAGTCGTCACGGAGGGCGTGTTCGCCCGAATGATCCTGGACGACCCGGAGCTTTCCGGCGTCTCGGCGGTGATCTTCGACGAATTTCATGAGAGATCGCTCGACGCGGATTTCGGTCTCGCGCTGGCGCTCGATGTTCAGTCTGCCTTGCGGGAGGATCTGCGTATTGTAGTAATGTCCGCAACGCTGGACGTGGAACGCGTGGCAGGCCTGCTGAACGACCCGCCGGTGATCAAAAGCGAGGGCCGCAGCTTTCCCGTCGATATCCAGTATCGCGACCGAGCGCCGACCGAGCGGATCGAGGACGCCGTGACGCGCGCGATCATCGAGGCGCATGCGAACGAGACCGGGTCCATTCTTGCCTTCCTGCCGGGACAGGCGGAGATCACCCGCACGGTAGAGCGGCTGGAAGGACGATTCGGACCGGCAACCGTGGTCGTGCCGCTTTACGGCAATCTTTCCCAGAAGGAACAGGATCTCGCGATCAAGCTCGCCCCCGCAGGCACACGCAAGATCGTGCTCGCGACATCGATCGCCGAAACGTCGATTACGATCGATGGCGTGAGGATCGTCATCGACAGCGGACTGCAGCGGTTGCCGGTGTTTGAACCGTCGACCGGGATTACCCGATTGGAAACCGTCCGGGTTTCGCGCGCTTCCGCCGAACAGCGGGCCGGCCGCGCGGGGCGTACCGAGCCGGGCATGGCAATCCGGCTCTGGCATTCCGGCCAGACCGCGGCGCTTCCGGCATTCACTCCGCCGCAGATTCTGGCGAGCGATCTTTCCGGCCTGGTTCTCGATCTTGCCCATTGGGGCGTGCAGGATCCGAATGGGCTTGCCTTTCTCGATCCGCCGCCCGGGCCGGCTTTCAGCGAGGCCAAGGCCCTGCTCACCCAGCTTGGCGCGCTGGATGCGCAGGGAGGCCTGACGGAAAAGGGACGGCTGATGCGCGAGCTGGCGCTTCCGCCCCGGCTTTCGGCCATGGCGATCTCGGCGGCGCAAGAGGGATTTGCGCGGCACGCCTGCCTGCTGGCGGTGCTCATTACCGAGCAGGGGCTGGGCGGCAGCGATGTCGATCTCGACGAACGGTTACGGCGGTTTCGCAATGAACGCGGCGAACGGGCAGAAGCCGCGCGAAAACTCGCCGATCGGATCGCCGCGAACCTGCCGAAGGGGCCGCAGAGCAATGAGGTGCCTCTCGCCAGCCGGTTGCTGATGCATGCCTATCCTGACCGGATCGCGCTGCAACGTGGCGGGCGCGGACGATTCGTGATGGCGAACGGGCGCGGCGCGGAGCTGCCGGAAACCGAGCGGCTTGCCGCCGCGCAGATGCTTGTCATCGTCGACCTGACGGGACGGGCGGCACAGGCGCGCATTCTGGCAGCGGCAGAAACCAGCCGCGCGGAGGTTGAAGCAGAACTCTCCGGTGCGATCGAACAGAAGGAAGAATGTATCTTCGACCGCGCCAGCCGGCAGGTGCGGGCGCGCAAGGTGACGCGGCTTGCGGCCATCGTCTTCGAGGAAAAGCCCCTGCCCCGCCCAACCGGCGAAAAGGCGGCACGCGCCCTGGCGGATGGCGTGCGGGAACTCGGACTTCAATCCCTGCCGTTTTCGAAGGACGGCGCGCAGCTGCGCGAACGGATAGGCTTCCTGCATCGCTCGATCGGCGAGCCCTGGCCGGATACCAGCGACGAAGGCCTGCTGGCGACGCTCGACGAATGGTTTGTTCCGTTCCAAGGCTCGGCTTCCGGCCTCGATGCGATCAATCCCGGCAATCTTTCGGAAGGATTGCGGGCGCTGATCCCCTATTCGGTCTCCCAGGATCTCAACAAACTGGCGCCGACGCATTTCGAGGCGCCGACCGGAGAGCGGCACCCGATCCGTTATGACGGCGAGGAACCGGTACTGGCGATCCGGGTGCAGCAGCTGTTCGGGCTGAAAACGCATCCCTCGATCGCCGGCGGCAAACTGCCCCTAGTGCTTGAGCTGACCTCGCCGGGACACAAGCCAATCCAGATCACGCGCGACCTGCCGCGATTCTGGGCAGGCTCCTGGAAAGACGTGCGGGCCGAGATGCGTGGGCGCTACCCGAAACATCCCTGGCCGGAGGACCCGGCGGAGGCGATGCCGACGACACGTGCCAAACCACGCGGGACATAAGGGGCGGGACGTGACAGAATGCCGCCTGCGACCTGAAGGCGAGCCGGTTTAAGAAGCAGGCTGATCAATATGGTCCAGCGGAAGAAACGGGTTCAGGCGGTGAACAGCGACAATCCATCCTTGCGGCATGCGCAATTCGGTCCTTCCAGCCGCCGCATCCGGCTTCAGACCCTGGTCTGGCTGCGCTGGCTGGCGGTCGCCGGCCAGACGATCACCGTGCTGATCGTCGGCCTGCTCCTGAAATTTCCGATCCCGCTGCAGGAAGCGGCGATCCTGGTCGGCGCGTTGGCGATCGCCAATCTCACACTGTCGATCTGGTTTCCGCAGACGCACCGACTTGGGCCGAAATCGGCGCTGGCGCTGCTCGGCTTCGATCTTCTGCAGATGGCGGCGCTGCTTTTCGTCACCGGCGGGCTGGCAAACCCGTTCGCGCCGCTGATCTGCGTGCCCGTCATCATCGCCTTTGCCTCGCAGCCGCTGAAACATTCGCTGATGTTGATCGTCTTCGCGTTGATCTGCATCACGGTGCTGGCTTTTTCACCTTATGACGTGCCCTGGTACGAAGGCGAGACGCTGCGCATTCAGCCTGTCATGCAGCTCGGTGTCTGGTGCGCCATCGCCTCGATGATGATGTTCGCGGCCTTTTATGCCTATCGCGTGTCCGTCGAAGCCTCGCTTCTGGCCGATGCGCTGGCGGCGACCGAACTGGTGCTGGAGCGCGAAAAACATCTGTCGCAGCTCGATGGGCTTGCCGCCGCCGCCGCGCATGAGCTCGGCACGCCGCTTGCGACCATTACCGTCGTCGCCAAGGAAATGGAGCGCGAGCTTGCCGGCGACGAACGGTTTCGCGAGGACGTGCAGCTACTCAGGAGCCAGAGCGAGCGCTGCCGCGACATCCTTCGCCGGCTCACCTCTCTCTCTGCCGAAAACGAGGAGCATATGCGGCGCCTGCCGCTTTCCTCGCTGGTCGAGGAAGTGATCGCCCCGCACCGGCAGTTCGGTATCCAGATTGAACTGATCGAAAAGAACGACCGCGCGAAGGAGCCGGTCGGCAATCGCAATGCCGGCATTCTTTACGGTCTCGGCAACCTGATCGAGAATGCGGTCGATTATGCGAAGGGCAAGGTGACGGTCACGGTCGAGCACAATGCGGAACGGGTGGCGATCACCATAGAAGATGACGGTCAGGGTTATGCGCCGGATATTCTTTCGCGCATCGGGGAACCCTATATGACGAAGAGAGCACGCGAGCACGAGCGCGCCGGCGGATTGGGCCTGGGGCTGTTTATAGCCAAGACGCTGCTGGAGCGGTCCGGTGCAACGATACGGTTCGGCAATCGTGATCATGCCGAGCCCGGCGCACGCATTCAGATCGAGTGGCCGCGCTCGGTCATGGAAGCCACCGAGCCGAAATGAGTTTGCGACAATTGGGTTTGCGAGCGGCACCCGACGGGTCATAATGAACGGAAATGCGGATGTCGTGAAAATCCGCGGAGAAGACGAAAAGATGGAAACGCACCTGGAAAAGACCTCGGACACGATCGACCACGGGCTTGGCCCCGATCCGACGCTGCTGATCATCGATGACGACGGCCCATTCCTGCGGCGCCTTGCCCGCGCCATGGAAAGTCGCGGATTTTTGGTCGATACGGCGGAATCGGTGGCGGAAGGCATTGCCAAGTCCAAGGCGCGGCCGCCGAAATATGCGGTCTGTGACCTGCGTCTCGGCGACGGCAACGGGCTGGACGTGATCGAGGCGATCCGCCAGGGCCGTGAGGACACCAAGGTGATCGTGCTGACCGGTTACGGCAATATCGCCACCGCGGTCACCGCCGTGAAGCTCGGTGCGCTCGATTATCTGGCGAAACCCGCCGATGCGGACGAGATTTTCAACGCGCTGACTCAGCGTCCAGGCGAAAAGGCCGATGTGCCGGAAAACCCGATGTCGGCCGACCGGGTGCGCTGGGAGCATATCCAGCGGGTTTATGAAATGTGCGAGCGCAATGTTTCCGAGACGGCGCGCCGGCTCAACATGCATCGCCGCACGCTGCAGCGTATCCTCGCCAAGCGCGCACCCAAATAGGGAACCTTCAGCCGCCGTCCGGAACGGCGTCTTCGAAACTCTTGCCGGTCGCCCATTCCGCCAGCATCAGGCGCTGGGCGGCGGCGCGGGAGAAGTTCAGCATCACCGCCTTGCGGGTCGCGGGCGGCAGCTTGTGTTCCGGCGCTTCGCGCAGCATATGCGCGCCGTAGCCATCGGAGAGGAACAGGCCGCACTCTTCCGGGAAAATATCGAGCGGCACGTCCTTATGCGTGGCGAAGAACAGCCGGTCGCAATAGTTCCGGTATTCCGGCCATTTCCGGTCGACGCGAAAATCCTCGATCGAGGTCTTGATCTCGACGATCCAGATTTCGCCCTTGTCCGAAATCGTGATCAGATCCACACGCCGGCCGCTCGCCAGAACCAGTTCCGGCAACAATGCGTGACGCATGTCGTGCAACAGGATCTGCACGCCCTTGCGCACCATCATGGCTCGCGCCGACTGGCGTCCATCTATTAACGGATTGTTACTGGCGACGTTCAGTATAGTCATGAATTCCTATCGCCACCCGAGATGATGTTGCAAAAACACAATGGCACTTTGCAATCATGCGCCGGGGGTCTTCTGCTGCACTGCCGCGGCTTGCCAAGCGCAATGTAATCGAAAATAACCCATCAACAAAGGCGATCATACGCCTGTCTCAATCGATTCGTTTATCAAGAGATTTCCATGCGCCTCCGCACTAGCATGCTCGTACTCGGCCTGTTGGCAACCGCTGCCCTGGCCGGCTGCTCTTCCACGCTCCCTGGTAACCAGGTTGCCAGCGCCGGTACCGGCGTGAGCTACACCGAACAGATCTTCTCGGACTCCTACGGTCCGGTAAAGGATGCTGGCTATTCGCTGCCGGCGATCCCGATCAATAAGGTCAGCAAGGAATTCGTCCGTCAGATCGTCAGCTATCAGACGGCGGAAAAGCCCGGTACGATCATCGTCAACACCCGCGAGCGTCATCTCTATTACATCCTGCCGAACGGCAAGGCGATGCGTTACGGTATCGGCGTCGGCAAGCAGGGCTTCGCATGGTCGGGCACTGCCTATGTGGCCTGGAAGCAGGAATGGCCGACCTGGCATCCGCCGAAGGAAATGGCAACCCGCCGTCCTGACGTTGCTAAGTATGTCGAAAACGGCATGGGCCCGGGCCTTTCCAACCCGCTCGGCGCACGCGCCATGTACCTCTTCAACGAAAAGGGCCAGGACACGCTCTTCCGTCTGCACGGTACGCCGGAATGGGCTTCGATCGGCACCGCCGCTTCGTCGGGCTGCATCCGCCTGATCAACCAGGACGTCATCGATCTCTACAGCCGCGTCCGTCCGGGCCGCCAGACCAAGGTCGTCGTTATCCAGTAATCGCGACAGTCGATTGGAATGAGAAAGGCCGCCGGGTGATCCCAGGCGGCCTTTTTGTTTTTGTTGGCGGGGCCGTAACTTGTTTGCTTGCAGCAGGTCAATCAGATAATTCGGCGGTGCGGCACCCACCCTTCTTCGCCCTTGCGGGGAAGATGTCAGCAGAGCTGACAGATGGGGGTGGTTCAGCAAATTGTACCGTCGGGTTCGTGCCCCCCCTCTGTCGCCTCCGGCGACATCTCCCCCGCAAGGGGGGAGATGGGAGTCTCGCTTAACCCGCCAACTTCGCCTTCAGCTCCTGCCGGCGGCGGTGCAGAACCGGTTCCGTATAACCATTCGGCTGCTCGCGGCCCTTTAGGACCAGTTCGAGCGCCGCCTGGAACGCCACCGATCCATCAAAATCCTTGGCCATCGGCATATACAGCGGATCGCCGGCATTCTGGCCGTCGACGACGGCGGCCATGCGCTTCATCGTTTCGACGACCTGCTGCTCGCTGACCAGCTTGTGGTGCAGCCAGTTCGCCATGTGCTGGGCGGAGATGCGCAGCGTCGCGCGGTCTTCCATCAGGCCGACATTGTTGATGTCCGGCACCTTGGAGCAACCGACGCCCTGATCGACCCAGCGGACGACGTAACCCAGAATGCCCTGGGCGTTGTTGTCGAGCTCGCGCTGGATTTCCTCCGGCGCCCAGTTCGGCCGCGGCGCGACCGGGACGGAGAGGATGTCGGCGAGTTTGGCGCGGGCGCGACTCTTCAGGCCGGCCTGAACGGCTGCGACATCCACCTTGTGGTAATGCGTGGCGTGCAGCGTCGCGGCGGTCGGCGACGGAACCCAGGCGGTGTTGGCGCCGGCCTTGGGATGGGCGATCTTCTGTTCCAGCATGGCCGCCATCAGGTCGGGCATCGCCCACATGCCCTTGCCGATCTGGGCATGGCCGGACAGGCCGCATTCCAGGCCGATATCGACATTCCTGTTTTCATAGGCTGCGATCCACGCCGCCTGCTTCATGTCGCCCTTGCGGATCATCGGGCCGGCTTCCATCGAGGTATGGATTTCGTCGCCGGTGCGATCGAGGAAGCCGGTATTGATGAAGACGACGCGCTCGCGGGCCTGGCGGATCGATTCCTTGAGGTTGATCGTGGTGCGACGCTCCTCGTCCATGATGCCCATCTTCATCGTGTTGGCGGGCAGGCCAAGCGCCTGTTCGACGCGGGTGAAGATTTCGCTGGCGAAGGCGACCTCTTCCGGCCCATGCATCTTCGGCTTTACGACATACATCGAACCTTCGCGGGAGTTCTTGCGACGACCGTTAGGCCCGATATCGTTGATGGCGATCAGCGCTGTCACCATCGCATCAATGATGCCTTCCGGCACTTCCCGACCCTCGCTATCGAGGATGGCCGGATTGGTCATCAGGTGGCCGACATTGCGGATCAGCATCAGCGAACGGCATTTGACTTCGAAAGGCGAGCCGTCCGGCGCATTGTACTCGAGGTCGGGATTGAGCTTGCGGGTAAACGACTTGCCGCCCTTGGAAACCTCCTCGGTCAGCGTGCCGTTCATCAGGCCGAGCCAGTTCCGATAAACAACGACCTTATCTTCCGCATCGACGGCCGCGATCGAATCCTCGCAGTCCATGATCGTGGTGAGGGCAGATTCCAGCCAGACGTCGGAAATCTTCGCGGGATCGTCCTTGCCGATCGCCGTCGTCGGATCGATCAGGATTTCGATATGCAGGCCGTTCCTCTTCAGAAGGATCTGCGTCGGTGCGGTCGCGTCACCGAGATAGCCGGCAAACTGAGCCGGATCGGCAAGTTCGATGGTCCTGCCGTCCTGAACCGTCACCTTCAGCTGGCCGCCAGCGACAGCAAAAGAGACGACCTGCGTCCAACTCGCGCCGGAAAGCGGTGAGGACTGGTCGAGGAAATCGCGAACCCAGGCAATGACCTTGGCGCCGCGAACCGGATTATAGCCCTTGCCCTTTTCCGCGCCGTCGGTTTCCGCAATGGCGTCGGTACCGTAAAGCGCGTCGTAGAGCGAACCCCAGCGCGCATTGGCGGCATTCAGCGCGTAACGGGCATTCATGACCGGCACGACGAGCTGCGGGCCGGCCAAAACCGCGATTTCCGGATCGACATTTTCGGTCGAGACCTTGAAGTCCGGCCCTTCCGGCAGGAGATAGCCGATCTCGCGCAGGAAGGCTTCGTAAACGCCGAGATCGGTCGGGGCGCCGTTCTTGCGGTACCATTCATCGATCTTCAGCTGAAAGGCATCACGCTTGGCCAGAAGTGCGCGGTTCTTCGGCGCCAGATCGTGAACGATCTTCGAGAATTCCGAGAAGAAGCGCTCGGCCTCGACACCCGTGCCCGGCAGGGCCTCGTCGATCAGGAAATTGTAGAGCTTCTCGTCAATCGCGAGACCGTTCTTTTCGACGCGAGCCATCGGCTCCTCCATTTCTGGGATTCGAGGCCCATCGCGGGCCATTGTTCCGAAGTCTCGATTGCGCGGGATAAAATTGCAATCGCACAGATTTCAAATGACTTATGCCGTTTCGGAAAGAATCCCGGCCTCTGCCGATCTCTCCCATGGCGGCACCGGCCCATAAAGATCGCTCAGGAATTCGATAAAGGCTCGCACCTTCGAGGGGAGATGCTGGCGGCTGGGATAAACTGCCGAGATGGAAACGTTTTTCGAACCTTCGTAATCCGGCATGACGCGCATCAGCCGGCCGTCCTTCAGTTCGCCGCCGATATCCCAGGTGGAGCGCAGCGCGATACCGAGGCCGGCAATCACCGCCTCGCGGATCACTTCGCTTGAATTGGTCGCCAGCCGGCCGGCCGGCCGATAAACCAACGGACCGTTCGGGCTTTCCAGCCGCCAAGGCTCGCCGTTATGGGGTGTCAGGCACTGGTGGTTGACGAGATCCTCCATCGTCTGCGGCATGCCGTAGCGCTCTACGTAAGATGGGGCTGCGCAGAGAATGCGCCGCACCTGCACCAGCTTGCGGGCAATGAGGCTCGAATCCTTCAGTTCCGAAATGCGGATCGCGACATCGAAACCTTCGGCGATGATATCGGTGAATTCATCCGAGAGCGTGAGGTCGATCGACAGCCGCGAATGGGCCTGCATGAAGCTCGGCAGATGCGGCGCAATATGCATGCGCCCGAACGAGGTCGGCGCTGAAATCCTCAGGTTTCCGGTAATTTCGGTCGATTCGCCCGACGCAAATTGCTCGGCATCCTCGATCCCGGCCAGCAAGTGGCCGATGCGGTCATAAAAGCCTTTTCCTGCATCCGTCAGGCCGATCTGGCGGGTGGTTCGCTGCAGAAGACGCGTGCCGAGCTGCTGCTCCAGCCGCTTGATTCGCTTGGAAACCACCGCCGGCGAAATGCCGAGCGACTTGGCGGCCGCCGACATGTTGCCACTTGCCGCGACCTTGACGAAGATTTCCAGGTCACCGAGGTTGGTGATCACCCGATTTTTTCCTCATTGGAAT
Organism: Neorhizobium sp.; assembly: GCA_965227625.1. GTDB lineage: Bacteria > Pseudomonadota > Alphaproteobacteria > Rhizobiales > Rhizobiaceae > Neorhizobium. The sequence continues at coordinate 9,647 of CBDDGK010000007.1, forward strand.
AAATAACCGAGAGATCACATAAGGCTACTGCCGTGCTGTTCGCAATGGTTTTGTCAGCCGGCAGCAATGCGCGGACGGCCGGTGGCCGTCGCCGTGATACGGGCCTCGACGAGCTTGCGCGAACCCTCGATTTCCGGCGCATCGAGCTCTTCCGAGACGGAAACGACGGCATCCTCGGCGCCGTCGGTTTTCGCCTGGTCCAGTGCCGCCGCTATCGCGCGTTCGCGGGCGGCCTCCAGCGCCTCGACCTCCTCCACGATCGACAACCGTTCGCCGGCTCCCGAGAGGATGAAACGCCCCTCTTCCGGCGCCGTCACCACGACCGTTACCGTCGCACGGATCTGGCCGACCACGGCACCGACGGCATTTGCGACATCGGCGTCATCGGGAATAACCGATTCGGCCCCCAGCATATCGGCGACGGCGGGATAATAGACCGGGGCGGAGGCGCCGAGACCGACCAGCGGGCGGTCAAGGCTGATTGAGAAGCGGGCGATGCCAGGCGTTTTCTTTAGTGCGCGATCGACGGCAAGCGATACGGCGGGATCGATCGCTTCGGCCCCATCCTCCGCAAGGCAGGCGGCCAGCACCGCTTCGGACGACTGGCGCGTCAGCCGGGCAACGATCTTTTCCGCCAGCGCTTCCGGCGAGGCGGCGATCTCGCGGCCGGCGCCGTCCTTTTTACGCGCGGCAAGTTCAAGGCCCAGACGGGCAGCTTCCCGGTTCCACTGCCCCTGCCGGCCAAGCACATGCAGCGCATCGGATGGCGTGATGCCGGAAAGATGCACCAGCCCGCGCGCCACGAGGCGGTCGAGAACGGCCTTTTGCGAATTCATCGTCAAAAGCTCGTTCAGCGAGATGGGCGTGACGCCGATGCGGGCAAACAGCGCCTGTTCCGGCGGTTGCAGCCCCTGCGCCATCTGGTCCGGCACACCGGTGCGGACGGCGAATCGCCCGTCGTGCCGGCCGGCGTGCGTGGCGCGCAGCTGCTTTTCGAGGGTAGATACGACGATATCGCCATGCGCCATCGCCAGAAGCGAGAGCGGCAGAAGACGGCGAGGGCCAAGCGAGAACTTCGCCTCCAGGCCCCGATCATCGACATGCAATTCCGAATCACCGCCGAGCCCATAGGTGCGCAGCGCCACGGCCTCGACCATCGTCCGGTGGCCACCGACGACCGCGCCTTCTTCAGCGAGCTTCGGCCGCCCACCGTCGAGCACGGCCACATCCGTCGTGGTGCCGCCGATATCGGAAACCACGGCCTGATCGAGGCCGGTGAGATAACGGGCGCCGACCAGGCTGGCGGCCGGGCCGGACAGGATCGTTTCGATCGGCCGCAGGCGCGCTTCGGCGGCGGAGATCAACGCGCCATCGCCGCGCACCACCATCATCGGCGCGCGGATGCCCCGCCTTTCGAGAAAATCCTCACAGGAGCCGACCAGACGGTCGATGATCGAGACCAGCCGGGCGTTCAAAAGTGTCGTCAGCGCCCGGCGCGGGCCGCCGAGCTTTGAGGAAAGTTCGTGGCTGCAGGTAACCGGCAAATGAGAAAGCCCGCGAATGCGGTCCCGCACGCGGATTTCGTGAGCCGGATTCCGGACGGCAAAATAGCCGGCGACCGCAAAGGACGAGACATTGGTGGCAAGGACCGGCATCGCCTCCCCGAGGGCGGACACATCGAGCGGCGTCTCGTTGCCATGCACGTCGTGGCCGCCGGGCAAAAAGATGACCGGGTCCTGGTCCAGCGCTTCGGAAAGACCACCGCGGGCAAGATCACCCGGGCCGAAACCGATCATGATCAGCGCGGCGCGGCCACCCTGCCCTTCGACCAATGCATTGGTGGCAAGCGTCGTCGAGAGCGAAACAAGGCCGATTTGCGAGGCGGAGATACGGTTCTTTTCCAGCACCGAATCGACCGCACCGGCAATGCCAACCGAAAGATCGTGCCGCGTCGTCAGCGATTTCGCCTTGGCGACGACGCCTTTACCCTCACGGAAAAGTACGGCGTCCGTATAGGTGCCGCCGGTATCGATGCCGAGAAACAGGGAAGAAGCCACGCGGAAATCCTGAAATGCGGTTTCCCGATCAATACCGCATAGCCGGCGAAGATCAATTGACCGACGAAGACGTTCGATGTCGCGGGCTGACCCGCATGGGCAGGCCATCGCGCGGCTGCGTCGTCAGCTTCTGCACCGGCCAGACCTTGGTGTTCTCCGTCACATCGAAACGGAACCGATGCATCAGCACCGCGAGCGCGATCACCGCTTCCTGAAGTGCGAAAGTCGCGCCGATGCAGGTGCGCGGTCCGGCACCGAAGGGCAGATACTGGAAGCGGTTTATGCTGCCGCGGTTTTCCGGCAGGAAACGTTCCGGCATGAAGGCGCGCGGCCGGTCCCACAAGAGTTCGTGGCGATGCAACGTCCAGGGCATGACCAAAACCGTGACGCCGGGATCGATCGTCACCGTCTCGCCTTCCGGGCTCGTCCAGCTATCGGATTTGATTGCCTCGCGATTGATCGAAGGTGCCGGCGGATAAAGCCGCAATGCCTCTTCGAAAGACGCGCGGACCCAATGCATCTGATCCAGCCAGTCCACCGGATTGGCGCCCGCCGCAATCACCCGGTCGATTTCCTCTTCCATATGCTCGCGCACATGGGGCGACTGGGCAACGCAATAGAGTGTCCAGGCAAGCGCGCGGGCGGTCGTTTCGTGGCCGGCGCCGATGAATGTCAGGATATTGTCCTCGATCTCATCCAGCGAAAGGCCATCCGAAAGACCGTCAGATCTGGCGAGCTGCAAAAGCAGAGTGAGAAAATCCTGCGGCACGTCGTCCGGCGTTTCCCGCATGCGCCGCTGCCGCATCGCCATGGTTTCGGCAACCACGTTGCGGAACTTGTCGAGCACCTTGCGGCCGCCGATCCGGGTGAGGCGCGGCACCCAGGGCGGCGCGCGCATCATATCCGCCGGGTCGATGCGGCCCATGCGGTGCAGCAGCTGGTCGACGTCCTCGGAGACATTGTCCGTGCCGCCGGCGATCTCGCCGGAAAACAGCGTTTCGGCGAGAATGACATAGGTCAGCTCGGTCATGTCGACGGAAATATCGGACACCATGCCGGAAGCGCCGGCCTGCGCATATTTTTCGACATATTCCTCGGATTTTCGCAGCATCTGGTCGGCGAAACCGCGGGAATGTTTCGGCGTGAAGACCGGCGCCATCGCCTTGCGGGAGCGTTTCCATACCTCGCCTTCGGCGGTCAGCAGGCCGTCACGCAGGATCGGCCGCAGCACGAGCTGGCGGATTTCCGACATCACATAGTTGGAGACGTTGTCGACGAGCAGATGGCGGATCAGGCCGGGATGATTGACGACGAGGGTGCGCTCCTTGAAGAGCTTCGTGTCCATCCAGGGCAAGGTGAAAGCGCCCTGCCCCCACAGCTCCAGCGGATTGCGGAGCGCGGTCCAGATAACCTCCGGCGCCGTCAGGATACGGGTACGCGGCACCGGTGCCGGCGGAACGAAAGGTTCTGGACGAATATCCATGACGGCTTTCCTCGCGGGTTGCCCACGAGGAGAATATCAGGGCTCAGAGCAGCGATTTCAACTCGGCGAGCTTATCGTTGACCAGCCAGCCGTAATAATTCTCTTCCGGCAAACCGCCGCGTGCCCGAAGCGCCGCTGCACGCTGTGGCGAGCCACCGGTATTGTAGAGCGTCGCGGTGATGCCGGGATTACGGGAAATATCCATGCCGGCAATCGACTTGTAGTCGTCGATCGAGCGACGGATATTGGCCGCCATATAGGCGAGCGACTTGTCCGGATCCATGATCGCGTCATAGACCTCGGCCGCCTTGTTTTCGTCGAGCTTCGGATAATTCGAGGTCTTGGCGACCATGTCCGAGAGCATCAAGGCCGTCAGCGGATTGACCTGGCCGAGGCCAAAGGTCTGGCCGGCGAAGAACGGCTGGAAGAACACGGCGCTGAAACGGTTGTCCGGAAACGACTTGCCGCCGACCGATTTGCCGCGGAAGGTCTTTTCCCAGATGGTTTCGCGGCAGCTCCACAGCTTGTAGGAATCGTTTGCCACGTCGCACTTGTCGAATTCCGGGCGGCTGACGAACTGGGCGATCGTCTCGTCCCCGTAACCGAAGCGGAAGCTGTTGCCGGCATAAGCGGCGGCCTTGACGTAATAGGTCTGCAGCCGGTCGTAGGCATCGACATTATAGGTATGCTCACCAACGATCGCACCGATCATGTGGATCGGATCGATGCCGTAATCCGACGCGGTCGACTTGATCTTGGCGATCAAGCGCTTGTCGGTCGAGAGCAGGTCTTTGATCTTGTCGTACTTATCGTCGAAGGTCGTGCGGCCAGCGCGGGTACGGCGCACGGAAGCACCCGGGATCTTCGGCTGCTCGACATTCCGGTTGCCCTCCGGCACGAGGGTCATCGCGCCCGCAAAAGCAGGAATGGTCGCGGTGAGCGCGACGGCCATCAGCAAGGGCAGAATAATGCGTTTCAAGATCTGCGTGTCCCGGGACGTTGTCTAGAGCACGTCCACCGGACCCGCTCTATCCTTTTCTTTTCCGCACTTCCGGACGCAAAACCGCGGCGCACTTTTGCTGGAAATGCTCCAAGCCACTAACGGCATGGAAAGCTCAAGTCATTGCAACCGACTCAGCTCTCGCGAAGACGGAAGTTTACCATGAAAACGCGCTTCCCATACGTGAAGCATGGTCCCAATGTCGAGATGAAGATATTCAAAATCCCGTCAGATACTAAAAAGTGGCAGTCGGACGTTGCCCGGCTGCCACTTTGACGAGTCAGAGCCCTGATCAGAGAATGTAACGCGAAAGATCCGTATCGGCGGCGAGATCGCCGACATGTTTCTTCACGTATTCCGCGTCGATCGTCACGGCCGAGCCGCCGCGATCCGGCGCGTTGAACGAGATATCGTCCAGCACGCGCTCCATCACGGTCTGCAGACGGCGGGCACCGATGTTCTCGACCGACGAGTTCAGATGCACGGCGACATCGGCCAGCGCGTCAATCGCGTCATCGGTGAACTCCAGCGTCAGCTCTTCCGTGCCCATCAGCGCCTTGTACTGACGGATCAAGCTTGCCTCGGTTTCCGTCAGGATGCGGCGGAAGTCTTCCTTGGTGAGCGGCTTCAGCTCGACGCGGATCGGCAGGCGGCCCTGAAGTTCCGGCAGAAGGTCGGAGGGCTTGGCGACATGGAAGGCGCCGGACGCGATGAACAGAACGTGGTCGGTCTTGACCGGGCCATATTTCGTCGAAACCGTCGTACCTTCGACGAGCGGCAACAGGTCGCGCTGCACGCCTTCACGTGAAACACCGGCGCCCATGCCGCCGTCGCGGGCGGCGATCTTGTCGATTTCGTCGAGGAAGACGATGCCGTCGTTTTCGACCGAACGGACCGCCTCGCGCTGGATGACCTCGTTGTCGATCAGCTTGTCGGACTCGTCACGGATCAGTTCGGCATAGGATTTCGAAACCGTGGTGCGGACCTTTTTGGTGCGGCCGCCCATGGCCTTGCCGAACATTTCCGACAGGTTCAGCACGCCGATATTGGCGCCCGGCATGCCGGGGATTTCGAAACCGGGCATGCCGGAGCCGCTATCGGCGACTTCGACCTCGATTTCCTTGTCGTCCAGCTCGCCGCTGCGAAGCTTCTTGCGGAAGCTGTCGCGGGTGGCGGGCGAAGCGGTGGCGCCGACCAGCGCGTCGAGGACACGTTCCTCGGCGCTCATATGCGCCTTGGCTTGCACTTCGGCGCGCTTCTTGTCGCGCACCAGACCGATGCCGATTTCGACCAGATCGCGGATGATCTGTTCGACATCGCGGCCGACATAACCGACTTCGGTGAACTTGGTGGCTTCGACCTTGATGAAAGGCGCGCCGGCGAGCTTCGCCAGGCGGCGGGAGATTTCCGTCTTGCCGACGCCGGTCGGGCCGATCATCAGGATGTTTTTCGGCATGACTTCGTCGCGCAGGCTCTCATCGAGCTGCTGGCGGCGCCAGCGGTTGCGCAGCGCGATCGCCACGGCGCGCTTGGCGTCATGCTGACCGATGATGTGGCGGTCCAGTTCGGAGACGATCTCTCGGGGGGAAAAATTGGTCATGGTGTCTCGTTCGCTTTCAGATCGTGTTGCATGATCAGCATGTCGCTGCCGGTTCGGCCTTCGAGTGCTGCAACAGGCCGGAAACCGGCCTTGAAATAGGCGTTCACCGCTCTTGTATTGGCGGGATCGGGATCAATGATGATGGTCTCGTGGCCGAGGCCGCGCAACATGGCGACGAAGCGCTCAAGCACTGCTGAGCCGATTCCGCCCGAGAGCCGACCGGCATCGCCGATCGAAAGATCGACGCCGACCGCTTCCGACGGCAGTTCGAGCAGCCAGGGATGATCCTTCGTCCATTGCTCGTTCTGATGATGGCCCAAAAACCAGTACTGGATATAACCGACAGGCTCGGCATCGACGGTGAAGAGAAAAGGACGGGTCGTGTCCTTTCCGTCCACCATGTCTCTGATATGGCCGAGTTCCTCGTCCGGATCGCCCCACCATTCCCGCATATGCGGCTCTTTCAGCCACTTGTGCAGCAACGGATAGTGCGCCGGCTCCACCGGAATGAAGCCGATCCTGCCGCCGTCAATCCGGTTCGGGTTACTCGGCGTCAAGGCTCTCCACCACCAGGTTATGGTTGGTATAGACGCAGATGTCGGCGGCGATATCGAGCGCCTTGCGCGCAATCTCTTCGGCCGACTTATCGGAATCCATCATGGCGCGGGCCGCCGCATAGGCATAATTGCCGCCGGAGCCGATGGCGATCGTGCCATGTTCCGGTTCCAGCACGTCGCCATTGCCGGTAACGGCCAGGGTCGTCGTCTTGTCGGCGACCAGCATCATGGCTTCCAGATTGCGCAGGTATTTATCGGTCCGCCAGTCCTTGGCGAGTTCGACGGCGGCGCGCATCAGTTGGCCGGGATATTGCTCAAGCTTCTTTTCAAGCCGGTCGAGCAGCGTGAAGGCATCGGCGGTGGCACCGGCGAAACCGGCGATCACCTCGCCCTTGCCGATGCGGCGCACCTTGCGGGCATTGCCCTTCATCACCGTCTGGCCGAGGCTCACCTGGCCATCACCGGCCATGATCACCTTGCCGCCCTTCCGGACTGTAATAATCGTTGTCATTCGGCACCTGTTCGCCCCGTTTCGGGCATTGGTTCACTCAGTGTTTCGGGGAGCTCAAAAACGGCTCCGTTGGAACCTATGTAAGCAGGGTCCCGGCGAATGCAATCTCGTGACACGATGCGGCATCAAAGCCCCGGCTTTTGCTGGATATTTCGTAAAACGCCTGATAAGGAGCCCTGATCGAAGGGCCAAGTCAGACCTTGTTTCCGGCCCCGAGCATGGAGAGACCCTTATGGGTGAAATGACAGCTGCACGCTTGGGAACGATTTCCCGCAAGACCAACGAAACTTCCGTTTCCGTTTCCGTCAATATCGACGGCACCGGCGCGGCCAAGATTTCCACGGGCGTCGGCTTCTTCGACCATATGCTTGACCAGCTTTCGCGACATTCGCTCATCGACATGGAAATAGACGTCAAGGGCGACCTGCATATCGACGACCACCATACCGTCGAAGACACCGGCATTGCGATCGGCCAGGCGATCTCCAAAGCGCTCGGCGACCGTCGCGGTATTACCCGTTACGCCTCGCTCGATCTCGCCATGGACGAGACGATGACCAAGGCGGCCGTGGATATTTCCGGCCGACCCTTCCTCGTCTGGAACGTCGCGTTCAGCGCGCCGAAGATCGGCACGTTCGATACGGAACTGGTGCGGGAATTCTTCCAGGCGCTTGCCCAGAATGCCGGCATCACGCTGCATGTGCTGAACCATTACGGCGCCAACAACCATCATATCGCCGAGACCTGCTTCAAATCCGTGGCGCGCGTGTTGCGCACCGCGACCGAAATCGACCCGCGGCAGGCCAATCGCGTTCCTTCGACGAAGGGAATGCTGGTCTGACGTTTCCGGGGTAGAATATCCCCAGGAAGGCGACCATGATGCGTAGCTATCTCGTTCTGACACCACCGGGCGGCCCCGATCCGGATCACCGCCGAACACTCGTCCTGCCGGACGGGTTTGCCTGGCTTGCACTGCTGTTTCCATGGATCTGGCTTCTGTGGAACCGGCTCTGGATCGCCGGTGCCGTCGTGTTCCTGCTGCAATGCGTCAGCGGCTATCTGATGAGCCTGCCTCAATTCGAGCTGGCCGGCGGGCTGCTCGGTTTTGCGCTCAGCCTGCTCGTCGCGCTCGAGGGCCGACATTATCGCTCCGAGACATTGATCCGACGCGGCTGGACATTGGAAGCCGTGATTTCCGCAGCGAACCTGGATGCGGCCGAGGAAATCTTCTTCGCCGGCCTCCCGGAACCGCAAAAACAACCGATGCCGGCCTCGGCCGAGTGGATCAAGACCACGGCCCCCGGACAGACAACGGGTTGGAACGGGCCACATACCGGCCTTTTCGACCATCAGGGAGGACGCTGATGCGCGTCGCTATCATCGACTACGGATCGGGCAATCTCAGATCCGCCACCAAGGCCTTTGAGCGGGCCGCCCGCGAAGCCGGCATCGACGCCGCGATCGACCTGACCGACAAGGCCGATGCGGTTGCCACCGCTGATCGCATCGTGCTTCCCGGTGTTGGCGCCTATGCAGATTGCCGTGCCGGCCTCGACGCCGTACCGGGCATGAAAGAGGCGATCATCGACGTCGTCGAGCACAAGGGTCGCCCCTTCCTAGGCATCTGCGTCGGCATGCAGCTGATGTCGTCGCGCGGGCTGGAAAAAACCACGACGGAAGGTTTCGGCTGGATCGGGGGTGACGTCGTGGAGATGACGCCGGACGATCCGAACCTGAAAATCCCGCAGATCGGCTGGAATACGCTCGACATTCACCACCCGCATCCGCTCTTCGACGGCATAACCACGGGTTCGGACGGACTGCACGCCTATTTCGTGCATTCCTACCATCTGGCAGCCAAGCACCGGAGCGACGTGATCGCCACCACCGAATATGGCGGCGCGATGACCGCCTTTGTCGGCCGCGACAACATTGCCGGCGCACAGTTCCATCCGGAAAAGAGCCAGACGCTCGGCCTCGCCCTGATTGCCAACTTCTTGCGCTGGAAGCCTTAAGGCTCGGGCACTTATAGGACTTGAACAGAATGATCCTCTTTCCCGCAATCGACCTGAAAGACGGCCAGTGCGTGCGCCTCAAGCTCGGCGACATGGAACAGGCCACCGTCTACAATCCCGATCCCGGCGCGCAGGCCAAGGCCTTCGAAGACCAGGGGTTCGAGTGGCTGCATGTCGTTGATCTCAACGGCGCGTTCGCCGGTGAAAGCGTCAATGGCGCGGCTGTCGACGCCATCCTCAAGGCGACCAAGAACCCGGTCCAGCTCGGCGGCGGCATCCGCACGCTCGAGCATATCGAAAACTGGCTGAGCCGGGGGCTGACGCGCGTCATCCTCGGCACCGTGGCGGTGCGCAACCCGGCTCTGGTCATCGAGGCCTGCCAGAAATTTCCGGGCAAGGTCGCCGTCGGCATCGATGCCAAGGGCGGCAAGGTGGCTGTCGAGGGCTGGGCGGAAGCGTCCGAGCTCGGCGTGATCGAACTTGCCAGGAAATTCGAAGGCGCCGGCGTTTCGGCGATCATCTATACGGATATCGACCGCGACGGCATTCTTGCCGGCATCAACTGGGCCTCAACGCTGGAACTTGCCGATGCCGTTTCCATTCCGGTGATCGCGTCGGGCGGGCTCGCCTCGCTCACCGACATCCGCCGGATGCTGGAGCCGGATGCGGCGCGGCTCGAAGGCGCCATTTCCGGCCGTGCGCTTTATGACGGCCGGATCGATCCTGCGGAAGCTTTGGCCTTGATCCGCGCAGAGAAAGGTCGTGCAGCATGACCCTCAAAGCCCGTGTCATTCCTTGCCTGGACGTGAAGGACGGCCGCGTCGTCAAGGGTGTCAACTTCCTCGATCTGGTCGATGCCGGCGATCCGGTTGAGGCTGCCAAGGCCTATGACGCTGCCGGTGCCGACGAACTCTGCTTCCTCGACATCACCGCTTCTTCGGACAATCGCGAGACGATCTTCGACGTCGTCGCGCGCACGGCCGATCACTGCTTCATGCCGCTCACCGTCGGCGGCGGCGTGCGCGCCGTGGCCGATATCCGCAAGCTGCTGTTGGCCGGTGCCGACAAGGTGGCGATCAATTCGGCGGCGGTTGCCAATCCGGATTTCGTTGCGGAAGCGGCCGACAAGTTCGGCAACCAGTGCATCGTCGTATCGATCGATGCCAAGCGCCGGCTGACGCAATCGGTCGGCGGCGACAACCGCAGCGAATGGGAAATCTATACGCATGGTGGCCGCAATGCGACCGGCATCGACGCGGTGGAGTTTGCTGCACGCATGGTCGAGCGCGGCGCGGGCGAACTGCTCGTCACCTCGATGGACCGTGACGGCACCAAGGTCGGTTACGATCTGGAATTGACGCGGGCGATCGCCGACAGCGTCCGGGCGCCGGTCATCGCATCCGGCGGTGTCGGCACGCTCGACGACATGGTTGCCGGCATCAAGGAAGGCCACGCGACGGCTGTTCTCGCCGCCTCGATTTTCCACTTCGGCACCTATACCGTCGAACAGGCGAAGCGCTATATGTCGGAACATGGCATTGCCATGCGGCTCGACTGACGGGAGGCGGTTTTGAGTGAGTTTTCCCTGAAGGATCTCGAAGAGATCGTCGCTGCCCGCGCAAAAGTTTCGCCGGATGAATCCTGGACGGCCAAGCTGGTTGCCGCCGGCCAGGAAAAAGCGGCCAAGAAGCTGGGCGAAGAGGCGGTGGAAACCGTGATCGCCGCGATCAAGCAGGATCGCCGGGAGCTGACCGCGGAAAGCGCGGATCTGCTTTATCATCTTTTAGTCGTCTTGAATATTGCAGCGCTGCCGTTACAGGATGTGCTCGACGAATTGCAGCGCAGGACCGGCCAGTCCGGCCTGCAGGAAAAGGCAAGCCGGCCCAAGTCATGAGCCTGATGATGAGTTTGAAGCCATGAACATCGCATCGCAGCCCACCGAGTCGAGTGACGGCGCTCCTTCCGAATATTATTCGCCCTATCACTCCTTCACGGCTGACGAATGGGCGAAATTCCGGGCCGACACGCCGCTGACGCTGACGGCCGACGAAGTTCAACGGCTCAGATCGCTGGACGACCCGATCAATCTCGATGAGGTGCGGCGCATCTATCTGTCGCTGTCGCGCCTTCTCTCCACCCATGTGGAGGCGTCGCAGCTGCTGTTTGCGCAGCGCAACCGCTTCCTCAGCCTTTCAGAAACCAAGACGCCGTTCATCATCGGCATTGCCGGTTCGGTCGCGGTCGGCAAATCAACCACCGCCCGTATCCTGAAAGAGCTCCTGGCGCGCTGGCCTTCCAGCCCGAAGGTGGACCTGATCACCACCGACGGTTTTCTCTATCCGAACGCGGTGTTGAACCGCGAGAACCTGATGGAGCGCAAGGGCTTTCCGGAGAGCTACGACGTCGGCACGATCCTGCGCTTTCTGTCGGCGATCAAGGCCGGCGAACCGAATGTCCGGGCACCGCGTTATTCGCACCTGTTCTACGACGTGCTGCCGGAGGAATATACGCTGGTCGACCGGCCGGACATCCTGATCTTCGAAGGCATCAACGTGCTGCAATCGCGAGCGCTTCCGGCGGACGGCAAGGTCGTGCCTATTGTCTCCGATTTCTTCGACTTCTCGATCTATATCGATGCCGAGGAAGAGCAGATCCACCAGTGGTATGTGCAGCGCTTCATGAAGCTGCGCGAAACTGCCTTCCGCGACCCGACCTCGTTCTTCAAGAAATATGCGGCGATCGATGCGGATGCGGCTCGCGCCGTTGCCGAAGGACTTTGGGAAAACATCAACCTGAAGAACCTTCGCCAGAACATCCTGCCGACACGTCCGCGCGCGGACCTGATCCTGCGCAAGGGCCGCAATCATTTCATCGAGACGGTTTCCCTCAGAAAACTCTGAAGTTACTCGGCTTTTGTTGCAAAATGGAACAAGATAGACGGCGATAGATCGCCGACTATTAACCATGAATCGTTAGCTATTGACCCGGCGTAGCGTCAGGTTGATGCGGCCGCCATTTTTCAACAGCGTCGATGTGCCGGGATATATCCGGTCGACGCCGTGAAACGCAAGCCGCCCCTCCCCGCCGATCAGAACGACATCGCCACTTGAGAGCTTGAACGACCCCGTCGGGTCCTTGCGGTTCAGCCCGCCGACGCGAAACAGGCAGCTATTGCCGAGCGAGATCGACAAGACTGGAGCAGCAAACTCCGTCTCGTCCCTGTCCTGATGCAAGCCCATCTTGGCATCGTCGGAATAGAAATTGACGAGACAGGCCTCTGGCGGCTTTGGATATCCGGAGAGTTTTTCCCAAAGCGCGAGCAGTTCATCGGGAATAGCCGGCCAAGGCTTTTTGGTGGCCGGATGGAAAGGCTGATAGCGGTAGCCTTGATCCTTGTCCGTCGCCCACCCAATCGAGCCGCAATTGGTCATGCGGACGGACATAGGCTTGCCGGTGCCGGGCATTTCGGGCGTGTAAAGCGGCGCCTCAGCAACGATGCCGCGGATCGTCTCAACCAGCCTCTCCTGCGTGGCACGGTCGAGATAATCCGGCAGGTGCCGTATGCCGTTCATGAGCGTCGCCAAGCCCGTTCTCCCAACATCAGTCGCCGGTTGGCTTTCCGCGCATCTTCTTCACCTCGGAACGCCCCGTCTTCGCCTTCAGCCGGCGCTCGACGGAACCCTTGGTCGGCTTGGTCTTCCTGCGCGGCGGCGGCGGTGGTTCCGCGGCTTTGAGAATCAGTTCCTTCAGCCGCTCGCGCGCATCTTCACGATTGCGCTCCTGGCTGCGAAATTTGTTGGCCTCTATCATCAGCACGCCATCCTTCGACACCCGTTTTCCGGCGAGCTTGATGGCATTTTCCTTCACCCGCTCCGGCAGCGACGGCGAATTGACGAGGTCGTAGAACAGCTGGACGGCGGTCGAGACCTTGTTGACGTTCTGCCCGCCCGGCCCGCCCGCCAGCACGAACTGCTCGGTCAGTTCCCATCCGGCGATGGTGATGCGGCTGTTGATTTCGAGCGGGTTGCTGGCCATGGGTTTCCGAATGCCTTGTGTGGCCGCATGTTTCCCACAAAGGGCGACAAAAGAAAACCGGCGGCGGAGACACACTTTGGATTGGCCTCAAGCATAGCCAGGTCCGCTGCCGTCATGCTCAGGCTTGTCCCGAGCATCTGTCCACGTTGAACGTGGTTAGATCCTCGCCACAAGGGCGAGGATGACGTCGAGGCAAATCACGCAACCACACAAAAACGCCGGCTCAAGGAATTAACCTTGAGCCGGCGGTTTCACGTGAATCCTTAACGGATCTAAACTTATTCGGCAGCGGCGAGGATGCCGGGAGCTGCGCCCCTGACATTGCTGTCGACGTGGTCTTCGTACTGCTCGAAGTTCTGGATGAACATCGAAACCAGCTTCTTGGCGTAACCGTCGAAAGCAGCGCCGTCGGCCCAGGTCGAGCGCGGGTCGAGGATCTTGCTGTCGATACCGTCAACCGCGACCGGAACCGCGAAGCCGAAGTTCGCATCGGTGCGGAACTCGGCATTCTTCAGGCTGCCGTCGAGGGCGGCGCTGAGCAGAGCGCGGGTAACCTTGATCGGCATGCGGTGACCGACGCCGTACTGACCACCGGTCCAGCCGGTGTTGAGCAGCCAGCAGTCGACACCATGCTTGGCGATCAGTTCCTTCAGCAGGTTGCCGTATTCCGCCGGATGACGCGGCATGAACGGGCTGCCGAAGCAGGTCGAGAAGGTTGCTTCCGGCTCCGTCACGCCCTTTTCCGTGCCGGCCACCTTGGCGGTGTAGCCGGAAAGGAAGTGGTACATGGCCTGTTCCGGCGTCAGCTTGGCGATCGGCGGCATGACGCCGAAAGCATCGGCAGCAAGCAGGATGATCGTCTTCGGCTGCGGCGCGAGACCGGTGCGCGAGGCGTTCGGGATGAAGTCCAGCGGATAGGCGCTACGGGTGTTTTCCGTCAGCGAATCGTCGTTGAAGTCCGGAACGCGGTTTTCGTCGAGAACGACGTTTTCGATAACCGTGCCGAAGCGACGGGTCGCGGCATAGATTTCCGGCTCGGCTTCGGCCGAGAGGTTGATCGCCTTGGCGTAGCAACCGCCTTCGAAGTTGAAGACGCCGTTTTCGCCCCAGCCGTGTTCGTCATCGCCGATCAGTGTGCGGTTCGGGTCGGCGGACAGCGTGGTCTTGCCGGTGCCGGACAGACCGAAGAACAGGGTCGTGTCGTTGTTCGGGCC
>CBDDGK010000008.1:0-116901 GCA_965227625.1 Neorhizobium sp.
CGGCAACATCGGGAGAGGCTACCCGCTCACGCGCTGCCCGTTCCCTTTGGTCTGGGCCGCATCAGAAGGCAATCGCTCCGACGGACAAATTCTGTGACGAAACCGCTCGCCTCGCGCGCGGCGTCCAACCCACATGGGGCCTCGGCTACTAGTCCATGATCATCAAAGAATTTCTCAGCCTGCCTCATCAGTTCATGTGGGGCGGGGAGGGCAAGCCGCATCCTCAAGATCCACGCGGGGCAATCTACAATGACTGCACGACCTTCTGCGCCACATGGGTAGAAATGCTTACTGGGAATGACCCGGCCGCCGACCTGCGGGGCAGCTACCGAACGGCCGAAGGCGCTCATGCCATCATTGATGCTGCCGGCGGCCACGTGCCTTTCATGCATGCCCGGCTGCAGCCTTTGGGTTTCAAGCGCGTCCAGCACCCGCAAGACGGCGACATTGGCTGTGTTCTGGCCCCAGCCGGGATGGGCGGGGAGTTCAAAGAGATAGGCGCCGTCAGGTTTGGCCCCTTATGGGCAACGCTTGGGCCTGTCGGCATCGTAGCGAAAAGGTTGGATCACGTCGCAATCTGGAGGCTTACATGAGCCTTCGGCGCGAATACGAGAACCTCCCATCACTCGAAATCATCAGCCGGGTCGAGCAGTGGGATTTCTACTCAAGTGTAAGCATCCCAGCGATAGCGCGTGACCCGATATTCACGCCGTTGTTCACGGCTGTCTTGGGGACTGGCGGGTTTACGCTTGGCTCTGCATTTATCAGCTATGCCTCGATCGCAACAGCGATCGCCACGACGGCACTGACCGTGGGCCTTCAGGCTCTAATGATGCCCAAGCCTCCGAAGCCGGAGAAGGGTAAGCTACCGCTTCAGCAGGCTATTCCATATCGCATCTGGGGTGTTGGTCGAAATCGTACGGCAGGGGCTTTCATGCTCTGGGAGACCAATGGGTCGGCCTTACTCTATGCTATCCAGGCTTTGCGTGGACATCGCATCAAGTCGTTTAACCGGTTTTGGCTGCATGATGACGAGGTTACCGTTCCGCCCGGAGGCGGGTTTGTTTCTTCTGGCTCGGATCGCTATGGGGGTAGTGGAGTCAGCGTAGAATATCGCGTTGGCTTACCAGTCGAGACAGCGTATTCCTTGGCCGTTGCGGCCTTCTCATCTCTTGGTTTATGGACGAATGATCATCGAGGCGACGGTCAAGCCTCCATGTTCATGTTCGCCCGAGCGGCAAAGCAAAAAGAGGCTGCAAAAAGGTTCCCCTATGGGGTTCCTATGCTTTCGGCAGAGACGGATGATGCCTCTTGTTGGGACCCGCGAGACCCCGATCAAGACCCAGACGATCCAACGACGTGGGCCTGGACTCAGAATACAGCGCTTCACACGATATGGTGGCTCTGCTTCAGCGAATTCGGTTTTCGGCGTGATTACCGCAAGGCCATTCTGCCCGTCCTCGATATGTGGATTGAGGACATCAACATCTGCGATGAGGACGTTCCTCTTGCTGGCGGCGGCACAGAGAAGCGCTATCAGTCGAACCTATGGGACACGACGGAGAACGACCCAAAGGCCGCGCTGAACGCTTTGCTGGCTGCCTGTGACGGCCATCTGGTCAACCGTGGCGACGGCGCGATGATCCTGACGGTGGGTAAGTTCCGGGAAAGCCGGTGCGCGACCCTGACGGATCGCGATATTGTAGGCCAGCGTCTTGATCACGACGTTCTGCCGAAGGATGAAATTAACCGGCTTGTGCCGACGTTTAACTATCCAGCGACCGACTACACCACGACGGATACCGACTTTTTTGAGGACACGGCGGCGCAGCTAAAGGCAGGTCGCATCCTAACCTCAGAGGCCGACTACGGCGCCGTCCAGCAATGGCGGCAGGCCCGACGGCTCGGCAAAAGAGAATGGTTGCGTATCCAGCAGAAGAAGCGCGGGCAACTGGACGTCAGGCTTTCTGGTATCAATGCCATATATGCGCGGTGGGTGCGCATGGAGACGCCGATCATGTCTCCGCGCCTCAATGGCAAGCTCGTCGAGAACCGTCGGTCAATCCTCGCTATCACCAAGGGCGGCTTCACGATGGACGTCGTGCAGCATCCCGACAACATCGATGACTGGAACCCTGTAGCAGACGAGGGCATGCAGCCGCGGGTTCCACCGAAGCCTAATGCAGCGGGCGTGGTCACGCCGGTGATAAACCTCGTCCAATCCAAGCCAAGCGGCCAGAGCGTATATATACGGGTCGTCATCATCGACCCGGATGACGACAGCCTAACCCCAACAGTTCGCTATCGCGTGGTTGACGCCAACGGTCCAGGCGTTCCCGGCGCATGGATTGAACAGGAGTTTCCCGACGCCTCGGCCTCCGGTGGATACGTCGATCTCGCCACGAATACCGTGCCGAACGACAAGCAGCTTGAGGTCCAAGTTGCATTCAAGACATCAAAGGGCGCCTATTCCGACTGGTCTTCTACGGCGAACATCACATCCACTGTCGACCCCGTCGCGCCGTCGGCGCCGGTATCTCTCACTGCCCCCAACTCCGTCACGACGGTCCCTGTCAGCGGCACGGCGGCCAACGACAATACCAGGTACCTCGTATTCAAGCGCGGGACGACGGGGCAAACTTTTGCAGCGGCTACGCTCATCGCTCGATACGCCGTGTCGGCTAACCAGACGATATCGTTCAACGACGTGCCTGGCGCTGGAACTTGGAAATACTGGTGCGGCGCCGAAAATTCTTCTGGTGTCCCGTCCGTCGCACAGGCCTCCGCGACCGCGGTAGTCACCTAAGCACCCCTTAGATCAACATTCTCGCAAGCTGGCTAACTGCCGGCTCGATATCTCATGAGGACATCATGGTAGAACTTGCATCGACCATCTGGGCGGATGGCCCCACTGTCGACCCGCACGAGCCTAATAAGCAGCAAATTCGAGTGTGGTGCACGTGGGTGGAAGGCATTATCACGGCGTTCACGGCGAGCGGAGGCCTGATCTATTCTTCGCTCGCGCTTCTGAACGCGGACCTGGCGAAGCCAGCCAACTCGATGGCTTGGGTGATTGGCGACCCGGTAGCCGCCAACAATGGCGTGTACGGGAAGGTGGGCGCATCAGGTGTTGGTTCTTGGACCCGTCGAAGCGATTTGCCATTCAGCTTCATCGTGGCATCAGATGTCGGGGCGGGCACCCCAAATGCTATCCTGGCCACGTCAAGCCTGCCGATTTCTCAATCGGCATTGGTCTGGTTGACCGTGGCGCAGACGAATACCGCGTCGCCCGTGACCGTCACATTCAATTCAGGCGCCACCCTGACTGTACGCTCAAACAGCGGCAACGATATCGCTCCAGGTGGACTTGTTGCGGGGATGACCGTCCTCGGGATCGTTACCGGGGCAACCTTTCGCCTTGTGAGTGACCAAGCCAGCGCAGCTATTGCTGCAGCAGCAGAAGCTGCTTTGGCTGATTTTCGTCGCAGATATTTGGGTGCTCTAGCGAGTGATCCATCTACAGATCTAAGTGGTAACGCCTTGATCGAGGGCGCGCTCTATTTCAACAGCACAACTGGGCTAATGCGCGTCAGACATGCGGGCGTATGGCAGAATCAGGCCGTCGCGATCGCCGATGGTGACGTTTCATTCGCCAAACTAGGTGCTGATGTCAAAGCAACCGCCAACCTTATTCTGACGGTCGGTTCGGGCGGCACCTATGCGACGATCAATGCAGCCCTTGCGGCCGCCTCTCGCATTGTAAACCGGCCTTATGCTTCCGGTGGAGTCACAATCACGGTGCGCCTGTTGACCGGGTTCGTGATGAACGAGCAGGTTTTGGTTGCCGGCGTCGACCTGAGCTTCATCACGATTACCTCCGTTGACGCCGTTGTCTACATCAACCCGGCCGGCGTTACGGCGCAGCTCGAAGGCACCGATAGCGGTGAGCCAGCGTTCGGCGTCACTAAGGGTGGCCAGCTACCCAACATCGGCGCTCAGTTCGAATATCAGACGCAGCAAACCGGCACGAAGAGGGGCGTCGCGGTATTCTATGGATCGAAGGTCCGGTTCATCGCCGGGTCTGGCGTTCGTAAGTCTGCCGGCGGCTTGCTGGTCTATTACGACTCCGAGGCGTCTGTCGGCATCCCCGGTCTCCGAAACGCAACGCTACCTCTTCCCGGCGTCTATGGTGTGGACTTCAGCGATACCGAAGGACGCGCCTTGGACGTCCACAATGGCTCTCGCGTTTCCCTCCCGCGAAGCAAATTCAACACCTCTGGCAAGGCTGGTGCATCAGGCGATGCCTCGATCTACGGCATTTGGGGCGTCCATATCGACGTCATGCAATCCGAGATCAAAAACTCCAAGGTTACGGACGCGACGCTCGGTGCTGTTCGCGTGCGAGATGGTAGCACCTGCTGCTTCCGAGAGTGTGATATCTCCGGTTCTGCAGGTAACGGCTACTACTTCTCTCACGGGACGGTGGCCGACTGCCGGTTTGACGCTGCGGGTCCGATGGGATTTGCGGGCGCCGCGAATTGCGCCGGTGTGGGCCTCCTCGCTGCAAGCGCCTGCGTTGTTGATGCGACCGAGCTGATTTGCAACGGATGCGGTGGCGGTGGTGTTCGCGCCGACTATGCCTCTATGATCACATTCAACCTCGGCAGGGCTTCGAACTGCACGGGTGAGGGGATCGCCTCGCAGTACGCATCCACGATCGAAGCTTATGGCGCCATTGCTGACAACAACACGCTGCGTGGTGTCTATGCCTTCTCCGATGGTCGGATTAACTTCGAGACCGGCCATGCCACCGGGAACGCGATCAACATCTTCGCCCATCGCGGCAGCAGAATTCATGCCGAGAGTGCCGTATGCACTGGATCAACCGGAACGTATGGTATCACGGCACAGCGCGGTTCGCACATCTCTGCTTTCAGCATCAATGCCAGGATCGGCGTGTCTGACAACGCAAACGATATTGCCGTCTTCACAGGCTCTTCGATCGCGGCAAACAGCGGAACCGGCGGTGTATCACAAACGGCAAACACGCCGACCGCGAACGGGATCATCTACAAGTAGGGGCAGGGCACGGAATGAATATGCTTACGATGCAGCAACTCTATATTGATCTCGACGATGTCCTTGTGCCGACAAAAGCCGCGATGATGGAGGCGTTCGGTTTTTGCGAATATTATGGAACTCCAGAATGTCATGAGCGGTGGCTTAAGGTCTGGAACCACCCCTCGTTCTTTGCAGACCTGCCTCTTTCGGAGGGGGCTTCAGCGTTCATCCAGTATGCGAAACGATTTCGTCCGATCATCCTCACGTCTTGCGGCGCTGGGCCAGGATATGAGAATGTCGCGATGCAGAAGAAAAAATGGTCAGAAAAGCATTTTGAAAATGACGCATGGTGCATTCCGATGCTCCACGGGAGAATGAAATACCTTTTCATGTATGCTCCCGGCGATATCCTGATCGATGACAGCGAACCGAATATTGAACGTTGGATTGCGGCTGGGGGTGTCGGGATACTGCATCGCGACTTCAAAAGTTCAGAGGCAGCGTTGCGCCGGCACCTAGAAGACAAAGAATTCCTCTACACCGACTTAGATTAGGTGGAACATGAGCGACAAAGAAGAGAGCCTTGAAGAGAAGTTGAAGCCTTACTTGGAGGCGTCAATGGGTGGTAGCTTTGACAAAGGTGATTACGAGGCTGTCAAATATAGACTCACCTCGTACCCGAAACGGGATGATGACGCCAAGTTCGATGCCATCGAATTGGAGGGCGCTTTCAAAGCTGGGGCTAGATGGCAAAAAAACCGGACTTAGACCTTCTTTGCGATGATCAGCGGGTCGAGAGTCTCGTCAACGTGCCAGACTTTGAAACCGTGCCTCTCGACTAGCTCGATCATCCCCGGAACGGTAGCGTACTTGGCATATTCGCCAAGCTTGCCGGTGCTGCCCTGTGCCAGTCTGGCGGTTCTAACCGGGTTGCCGATAAAGCAAACGTTGTCGACGTTCTTTCGAACATTATCCATGAACTCTTCGAGGTAGGTTCCGAAGTAGTATATGACACGCGACGCCATAAGAGTGTCGAAGCCTGCGATAAGTTCGGGGTGCTTCAGCGCATCGCCGAGCACCATTTCACAATTTTCCACCGGCTTGCCGAGCTCGATCCATCTGGCCTTTAGTTCAAGTGCCTTCTGATGACGGGCAGGAGTGATATCGATAGCGCGCACGCGTTCCTTATGGGGTGCCATGGTGAGCGAGAGGATGCCCTCTGCCGCCCCGATCTCGACCAATGAGTTACCTGGCATGATGGGAACAAGGCGATCAAATTTCGGGACCGTCTGTCCCTGCCAATGGACTTCCTTATTGGCATCGAATTCGATGGATTGCGCTTTCGTCTGGCCCGTGTAGCGCTGCTTCGTTCCCTCCGAGACTGCGGTGCTCGACGGAATGGGCTTGCTCGGGGCCACTGCGGCGCCCGTGAGAACTGGTGGATACTGAAAAGATTTAGTCTTGCCGGCATTCCTTCTCGCCAGAACTCGAGTGGCTTCCGCCACTTTGGGATCGATGATGTTCTTGCGCCAGATGCCATTTCGTACAGCCTGCTCATGCACGATGCCGAGTTGAACGGGAATGCATGTCAACTCGAGTGACTGAGCGATAGCGAGGCGATGGCAGCCTCTCATACCAAAAATGAGTTCGCCGTCACGGTCAATGTTCATGATGACGCCCGCCGCCTCACGGAAATTACCCCGGCGGATCTCATTTCGGGTTTTGTAAGCTCCTTCGCGTTCGGCGACGACCACGCTGATGAATTCGTCGAGCTTCTTATATCGATCGATGATGTCTTGTTCGCTTGTTATGCCATCAAGCCCTTGGCCACGCTCAAGGTACTGAAGGCACTGCCGCCAAGCTGAAGTTCGCTCCCAAGGCAGGCCTTTCACAATCCGCTGCTTGACACCCTTGATCTTCTTGATGGTGTTGATGTCGCGGCTGTTGGTATCCCAATCGCCACCCTTTACGACGCCGCTATCCATCCTGACAGCAAAGTTCGGATGTATAGCTTTGTGGATGGCGCGCGGATTTACATAAATGAGGGATGCCGACTTTGGAGAATCGAACCCAAATTTGAGGATATTACGAATGTCGCGTTCCCAAAAAAACAGCTTGCTTATGAAGTCTGCGCCGTGCGGATTGATCTTTTTACCATTTTTTGTGGCGTAATTTTTGACCCACGAAAACTCGGTCACAGAAGCACTCATTCATTCCCCCGGAGGTGTGCGGATCTTAAGATCGCCATTTATGACAGGTTTGCGACAATCATCGGCGCTCTCAGAAAACGCAATCCCCAATATGTCCAGTGGTCATATTCCCAGCGGGATTCATCCTAAAGATGTTGCACCGCTGCTATACATAGGGCGAGAGCGGGAGTTGAGGCGACAGCTGTTTTTGCATTCATTCCGGCCTGTGCGGTGCTTCCGTCTGGGCCGACAGTGAGTGCGTAAACCTTGTCGTCCGCTAGCTTCTCTACAAGTTCCACGGCGGCATCAAGGTCAGTGGTAAAAGGAGGAACAATCACCGGCTCTTCGGTCGTGCCGCTTGACCAGATGTACCGCTTTCCTTTCGGCTTTCTGGCGTCTGGGACTACATGGAGGGTCCAACCTAAGGCCTTTGCGATTTGGGCGTCCAGAAAACGTGACCCTTCTTTCGCAGACTGCAGGCTCTGAATTAAATCAGCGGCGTCCATTCGATCTCCTCGTCAACGATAGATCCGGTTGAGTACCTCGGCCAATCGCAAGCCAGCCTGTTTTAGCCTCGTCTCAACGGTTTTCCAGTGCCGGTTAGTATAATCGTCCGCAAGAACGGTAGAAGGGGATGATTTACCCGCTGCCGGAGTTTCCGAGTAGATTTCTTTCATTGCTATGTCGCGACCTTCGGCAGCCCAATCCCTTGCGGATCCGCCTGTCTTAGGCTGAAGCGCCCGATCATCCTCCAGTAGGCGTGCGAGCTTTCGATAGGAAAGGTTTTGTGCGGCTATGATTGACGTGTCCCAAACCTGGTGCAGCATCAACTGGCGCCCGTTGAGGATAACCCGCTGGCGGCCAATGTTCTTCGCTGTATGGAGCGGTTGATGGATGTCGCCAACGAAATGAATTAGGTCCTTTAGCGCAACGATGCGCTGATCCAGCGGCGATGCTGGGTCTGAAAGCGTGGCCTCTGCTTGCTCGATCGCTTTGACAACGCAGGGCCGGTCGAAATTGCAGTCTCTGGACGGGTCGTAGGGAGATCCATCCGGGTCCATCCGAACAGTATGCATCGGGCGTCCCGGAGGCGTCTTGTTTTCCGGCTCGTCTGACCAAACCGCTACAGAAGCCATGTCTTTGGCCCCATCTGAAGCAAGGAGCGCCGAGACTTGTGCGGCGGCGTTCTTTGTAAGGTTATCTTGGGCGATCTCTGCCACCGCTCGGTGGCCAACTTTGCCCCAAGCGAAAGCATCGGTGGAAATCGTCATGGCAACTATTGAGGCCAAGACAGCAGCAGAGCGTGTCGAAAACAATTCTGGCTTCCTTCAAAGCCTGCATCTTCTCAACTAACCGGGCGGTGTCAACCCGGCTGATTTAACCTCACCACATCGGAGATCATCATGAAGCTCGTAGCCGACTGGCGCCGAGTGCTTAAACGCGCATGGTCCATTCGATTGATGATCTTGGCCGGTCTCCTGTCTGGCATCGAGGTCATTCTGTCGCTCCCCGACATCGCCCTCTACCTCGACTGGCCGCAGGGCATCTTTGCCGCGGCTTCAGGTCTCGCCACCATGGCCGCCTTCGTCGCGCGCCTTCTCGCTCAAAACGGAGTGTCTGATGCCGATCAACAAAATCACCAGCAGTAAGCGGGGGAAGGCGGCTATCGCGGCGGCGTTTATCGCGGCCGCAGGCGGTTCATGGACCGCATACCAAGCAACGCAGCCCCCGACTGCCGTCATTCTTGCTGTAGACCATCTGATCAAGCCATGGGAAGGACTGATGCTCAAGTCCCATTGGGACCCCTTCGCCAAGATCTGGGACATCTGCTACGGCGAAACCCGGATCAACGGGAAGCCGGTAACCGATGGGCTCACGCGGACGCCGGCACAGTGCGAGCAAATGTTGATAGCCCGCGTCCAGAAGGACTACTACGCCCCGCTGACCAAGTGCATCGACAAATTCGACAAGAAGCCCATCAGCGTCCAGGCATCCGCCATTTCCGGCGCCTACAATTTCGGGGTCGTCGGCATGTGTGGATCGCGCGCTGCGACCTTCATCCGTGAAGGGAAATACCGCGAGGCTTGTGAAGCGCAGACCGCATGGAACCGCGCGGGCGGGCAAGTGGTCACCGGGCTCGTGCGTCGTCGCGAGATGGGCGACGCTCAGCGGATAGGCGAAGCAGAGCTTTGCGTGAGCGGCCTGTGATGTTCGCCAATCTCACCGACATCATCAAGATACCGGCGGCGGTTCTGGCTGGCATCGCCATCTCGGTTCTCTTCTACGAAGGGATTCCGCTCCCGCTCATCGGCCAGGTCATACCCGGCGTCGTCTCCTACCGTGTGGAAGCCGCCACCTCGTCGATGGTGACCAAGTTCGAACGGGACGCGCTTCAAGCTCAGCTCGACAGGGAGCGCCGCGACAGGGCAACTGCCGAGGCGGCCAGCGCCAAGGCGCAGGAAAGAGCAGCAGCGACAGAGATAGCCCGGCAGGCAGCGGAGAACCGCGTTGCCGAACTGCAGGAAGAGGCTCGCAAGGCCGGCCTCGATAAATGGTCCGAAGAGGAATTGAAATGGCTCGGTCGGCATTAATCCTCCTCGTCTTCCTCGCGGGCTGCGCCAGCGTCACCGAGCGTGCCGAGAAGGCCGCTACGGCACAAGGGCAGGCGAGGGCTGAAACACCGTTCCCTGACCTGCCGGTGGCCTGCACGGCGAAGATGGGCCGGGTGAAGCCTCAAGCCGATGAAGCCCGCGTGGTCACCCTCAAGCGCTGGGAAATCGTGGCTGATGTAAGGGACCGCCAGGCGGATGACTGTGCCGCTTGGAGCAGGGACATGAAGGCGCGGCCGGCGGCTCGCTGACTACCGCATGCGCATTCGAAAGGCATCTTGTAAATGGCGGGTCTGGATAATGAAATACTTCTCATGCTTGGTGAGCTTCGCGAGGGGCAAAAGCGGCAAGAATCAGCAATTCTCCAGATCAATGAAAAACTGGAAACCGAAGAACAGAGATCCCATGACAACCGGTCCCGCATCCACGAGCGCTTGGACAAGCAGGTTCGCGAACAAGGCGAGATCGAAGGCAAGATCATCACGATCGGTCTGACGCTTGCTCAGCAGCGCGATCTTATCGACGGCGTCAAGGGCACCATTGAAAACGACATCAAGCCAACGATCGACGAGGTGAAGAACATCAAGAAGCTTGGGAAATGGGCTTCGGTGATTTTCGTATCGCTCGGCTTCACCGCCGGCGGCGCCGCATTCGCTATGTGGGACACCGTGCGGCCTTTAGCGTCAAGGCTGTTTCGCTAAAGCAGCCGCGCCAACGGGTTCATTCAATTCGAGCCTTCTGGATATCCCAGACCTCTTCCACATGCTGTGCTGCTTCAGCGTCGGTGTCTTTCCAACCTGAATTCGGCTGATATGGCCTCCCGCCCTTGGGGTACTTGATCGCCCAGAAGTATTGCCCCGCCTTCAGCGACTGAGTGTCGAGATAGAACCGGCCGATCTGGACCTCTCCGTCATAGCCAACGTAGTCCTCGTGAGGCTTACCGTCGATCCCGGTCTCCATTCCCCATGTCCTCACCCATCGGTATTTCTTCGTCCAGGTCATCCCGGATGGATTCCGGAGATTGGGGATGGGGTCAAGCCTCGTCGCGAACAGCCAGAGAACAGGTTTTGCAAAACGCGAGAGACAGCCTGCAAAACATCCTCTTGCTTTTTTCACCTAACCCGTTGAGAAAGCTTTCGCGCGGACGTGGCGAAACTGGTAGACGCAAGAGACTTAAAATCTCTCGGCCTATGGTCATACGGGTTCGATCCCCGTCGTCCGCACCAGTTGCCTGTTGTTGCTGCTCGCCGTCAGCCCGAGCGTTTTGCGTCCAGTTCCTGATTTCATTCCAGCGGAGGATACCGTGGGCTTCACCTTTGCGATCGGTGACATTCATGGCTGCCTGTCCGAGTTGCGGGACATGCTCGGCCATATCGAGGATCAGGCACCATCGGGCCATGTGATTTTTCTCGGGGACTATATCGATCGAGGACCGGCAAGCCGTGAGGTTTTGCAACTCGTCATGGCGGGACCGAAGCGGGAAGGCTGGCGCTGGACGGCGCTCAAGGGCAACCACGAGGACCTGATGGTGCAAGCCTACGCGAATGGCGGAGCCGATTGGGCGAGATGGGTCGAGAACGGTGGACATGAGACGCTGGAATCCTTCGGCGGCAGCGTGCCGGCGGAAATTCTCGCCTGGTGCGCGGGCCTGCCGGTCATTCAGGTCGACGAGTACCGCATTTTCGTGCATGGCGGCGTCGATGAAGCCATGCCGCTCGATGGGCAGCGGGAGCACGACCTGATCTGGAAACGATATCGGGGCAAGGAGACCGGCTATTTCTGGGGCCGTCACCTCTGCCACGGCCACACGCCGGTGACGGGCAATCCGATGACGATCGACAGCCGCACCAATATCGACGCCGGCTGCGTCTTCGGCGGCGAGCTGGCCTGTGCCGTCTTCGACGACGACAAGCCGGAAGGGCCGGTCCGCTTCCTGCGTGTGCCGGCTAGTAGCGCCAGAAGGCCGGAGTGAGCAGCACCAGCACGGTAAGGATTTCGAGACGGCCGAGCAGCATCATCACGGACAGAAGATAGAGCGCCGGATCGTTCAGCGTCGAAAAATTGCCGACCGGGCCGATAACGTCGCCAATGCCGGGGCCGACGTTGGACAGGCAGGTCAGAACCGCCGAGAACGACGTCAGGACATCGTAGCCGAGCAGCGTCATGCCAAGGCTACCGACCACCCACAGGAACAGGAAAAGGCTGACGAACAGGAAGACGCCGCGCTGCGTGTCCGCATCGATCGTCATCGCGCCGTAGCGCACCGGATAGATGGCGTTCGGATAGATCAGCTTGTTGAGGCCTGCCCGCGCGCTGTTGAACATCACCACGAAACGATAGGCCTTGATGCCGCCGGCCGTCGAACCGGAACAGCCGCCCATGAAGGTCGCGAAAAACGCGAGCATCACGGCGAACGGCCCCCACAACGTATAATCGTCGCTGGCAAAGCCGCCGGTCGAAAGGATCGAGGCCATGTTGAAGAAGGAATGGATCAGCGCGTAATCCAGCTCCACGCCGTTCCTCAGGTGATGGTAGACGCCGAGCACGATCGAAAAACCGGCGAGATAACCGAGAAAGACCAGGATCTGCGGATCGCGCAGCGTGTCCAGCCGCCCGCGCATGGCAAGCAGGATCAGCACGGAAAAGGGCAGGCTGCAGATGGTGAGGAAAAACGTGCCGATGACCAGCAGCGCCTCGTTTTCCTTGAAATAGCCGAACGAAAGGTCGTGCGTCGAAAAACCGGCGGTGGCGATGGTCGACAGCGCGTGGTTCAGCGCATCGAAATGGTTCATGCCGGCCATATCATAGGCCACGGTGCAGGCGATCGTCAGCAGGATGTAGACGGCCAGAAAGGCGCGGGTGAAGCTCGCCAGCCGGGCAAACGGCTTGTCGTTGGTCTCCGACGATTCGAGCTTGAAGATCGACGCGCCGCCGACCTTCAGGAAAGGCAGCACGAAAAGCCCGAGGCCGACGATACCGATACCGCCGAGCCAGGTCAGCAGCGAGCGCCACAGCAGGATGCCGGGCGGCTGGTTGTCGAGGCCGACGATGACGGTCGATCCGGTCGTGGTGATGCCGGACACCGATTCGAACAGCGCCTGCGCAAACGTCGTCGGATATTCCGCAAGATAAAGCGGGATTGCGCCGACGACCGAGAACATGATCCACAGCACGTTCACCAGCAGGAAGCCGATGCGCTTGTTGAAGACCGGTGGCGGGCCGCGTGTCGCCAGCGCCGCGCCGGCCGAGAAGCCGCCGGCCATGAAGCCCGACATGGCGAAGACCTGCCAGTCCGGATGGCCGTAATAGAGGTCCATCAGTGCGGGAATGAACATCGCAGCGGACAGATAGAGCGCCGCAAGCGCCGTAATGTGGATGACCGAGCGGAAGAGGCTGGCGTTCAAAAGGTCATCCCTGTTGCGATCGGTCTGTTGCAGTGCGACGGAAGGTGCCAGGCAAAGATATTTGTCACCGACCCTTCGCCTATGGCATAGCGGGGCCGTTCTTTGATTTCAATGGATGACCGAAGTGACTGAAGCGAGCGTAAGCAAGGCTGGTGTGGACGAAGCCAAGGTGGCGATGCGGGAAATTTTCCCGGAAACGCCGCTGCAGATGAACGAACACCTGAGCCGTCGCTACGGCGCCGACATCTGGCTGAAACGTGAGGACCTCTCGCCCGTCCGGTCCTACAAGATCCGCGGCGCGTTCAATTTCCTGCGCAAGGCGATCGCCTCGGGTGCCACCGACAAGACCTTCGTCTGCGCCTCGGCCGGCAATCACGCGCAGGGTTTCGCCTTCGTTTGCCGGCATTTCGAAGTGCCGGGCGTGGTCTTCATGCCGGTCACCACGCCGCAGCAGAAGATCGACAAGACCCGCATGTTCGGCGGCAAATTCATCACCATCAAGCTGATCGGTGACATTTTCGACCAGTGCTATGCGGCGGCCCGCAAGCATGTGGAGGAAATCGGCGGCATGATGGTGCCGCCCTTTGACGATCACGACATCATCGAGGGCCAGGCGACGGTTGCCGCCGAGATCGTCGATCAGCTGCCGGAAGGCGTGACGCCCGATCTGGTCATCCTGCCGGTCGGTGGCGGCGGCTTGTCTTCCGGCACGACCGGTTATCTCGAAGGCGTCGTCGCGCCTCAGAATTTCATCTTCACCGAACCGGAAGGCGCGCCAAGCCTCAAGAAGAGCCTGCTGGCCGGTGAACCGATCACGCTTGCCAAGCTCGACAATTTCGTCGATGGCGCGGCGGTGGCGCGGATCGGCGACCTGAATTTCGCGGCGCTGAAGAAGTTCTCCGCCGATCAGGTCATGCTGATGCCGGAGAACGCCATCTGCGTGACGATCACCGAAATGCTGAATGTCGAAGGCGTCGTGCTGGAACCGGCAGGCGCGCTGTCGATCACGGTGCTCGAGGCATTGGGCAAGGAAAAGCTTGCCGGCAAGACGGTGGTGTGCGTCGTCTCGGGCGGCAATTTCGATTTCGAGCGCCTGCCGGATGTCAAGGAGCGCGCCATGCGTTATGCGGGCGTGAAGAAATACTTCATCCTGCGCCTGCCGCAGCGCCCCGGCGCGCTGCGCGATTTCCTCAACCTGCTCGGCCCGGACGACGATATCGCCCGCTTCGAATACCTGAAGAAATCGGCCCGCAATTTCGGCTCGATCCTGATCGGCATCGAAACCGCAAGCCCTGAAAACTTCTCGGGCCTTGTCGCGCGCTTCGAGGGTGCCGGCCTCGGCTACGAGGACATTACCGAGAACGAAATCCTCGCCAACCTGGTCATCTGACGCCAAGCGTCGATTTCAGCCAAGCAATGGTGCGATCGGCAAGTGGGCCGGTCGTGCCGGGAGAGATGATGTCGCCGGCGATCACGTGATTGGCGGGGTCGCCCGTCTTGCCCGCGTCGAAAATCTCGTGCGGACCGCCCCAGCGGCCGGCGACCTCGCGCACCTTGTCCGGCCGCACGATCTGGTCTAGCGAGGAGTAGAGGAAGAGGGCGGGCGTTTTGATCTGCTCGACCGGGCTGTTGACTGAAAGCTTCACCAGCGCCGCCATCGGCAACAATGCGCTGGTCGGATAGCGTGTCGTCCAGTGCGCGGCATGGCCCTCGTTATAGGGCGCGAAGCCGCGCATCGGGCCAATCAGCAGGCGGGCCAGCTGCGGCGCGATCGGTGTGGTCAGCAGGAAGGCGCCGAAACTGTTGATGCCGTAATTCGGCGAGAAGAACACGGCGGCGGAAATGCGCGCCGCGATCCGAGGGTCGGCAAGCGCCAGTGTCGCCAGCGAGGCGCAGGTCGAGGTGCCCATGACGACGACGCGCTGGCCCAATGCTTCCCCGATAGCCAACGCCTCCGAAAAATCGTCAAACCAGTCTTCCAGCCTGGCCTCGCCCATTGCCTCGCTGCTGCGCCCATGGCCGGCAAGCCGGGTGAAAAACAGATTGGCGCCGAGCGCTGCGGCGACCTTGTCGGGCAGGGGGCGCAGCTCCTGCGCGGAGGCCGAGAAGCCGTGCAGATAGATGATCGAGAACGGCGTCCTTGCCTTGGTTGACGGATCGGCCCAGACGATTCGCTTAGCATCGCCGGGGCGGATATCCGTGTAGCGGCTTTCGCTTTCGGTAACATAGGCATCGAGCTCGTTGCCGAGCCGGGTCTTGTCGAAAACGGGAAATCCTTCAGGCGGCATGCGGGGTCAACTCATAAGCAGGAAGCCGGTGCCGGCCGCAAGGACCAGCAGGGCATAGATGATGGGCCGCCATGAAAAAGATGTCCTCCGCATCCGGCTCTCCTCCGAATGAAGCCGAAGAATAGCCCCGCTTTGCAACATCGAAAAGTCTACCGACCGCAGATCGTCGGTTTTACCGGTTGCGCGCAAAACCCGCGACGCTCGATCTCCGGCTTCGTCTTCTCGATCACATTTGTCCACACCAGCCCCGGAAACCCATCCGGCACCAAATCCCAGGACTGTGCGTCATCAATCCCCGCGCTGCCGCTGTCTCCTGCCTCGAATGGCCCGAGCAGCACGACATCCGAGCCGGCCGCCCGCATGCGATTGTAAAAGCGTTCCGGCCAACCCCAGAGCAGGAAGGCGTAATTCGCCGGCACCGGAACCAACCCGCCGCGACAATCATCCGGCACATACCCGCTCCAGCCGAGCGCCAGATAGTTCAGAAGGCAGGATTTGGCGGACCGCGTCGAATAGCCGGGCAGGTTGCCGACGAGCGCCATGCTTGTTTCGGTCGGCCGATCGCCGCCGTAGACCCCGAAGGTCGCGGCACGGAAGGAAGGTTGCCCGTTGAGGAGCGCCGCGAACGCTTCCCCTTCCTCGGCGCGGCGGCTCTTGAAATTGACGAGGAAGCGGTGGTGCGGCAGTGCGTGATAGACGTCGGTAAGCGTCGGCATCAGGCCGATACCCTTGCCGCGAAAGGGGAATGTGTTGCCGCCATCCGCGGTATAACCGTAACCGATGTCGAGCGATTTCAGCACGCTCATGCGCGTCAAATCGGTCACGCCCTTGCCTTCGGTGCGGCAGTCGAGCGTCCAGTCGTGAAAGACGGCGAATTCCTTGTCGGGCGTCAGGTGCACGTCGAGTTCGACAATGTCGGCGCCGGCGTCGAACGCGGCCTTCATCCCGGCTATCGTGTTTTCGAGATAGGGATGGGACGGCGGCCGTATCCGGCTGGCAGTGCAGGTGTCGCTGTCGAGGTCGCTCATGTCGAAGGTCTGATGCTGGCCGCGATGGGCGATGACCCTGAGCGGTTGGTCGCCGGGAAAGCTGGAAAACAGCGAAGTATTGCCGATCCAGAGTGCCGCAACGACGGCAGCGGGCAGGGCGGCGGCGATCTTCCATTTCATGCGGAATGCTCTCCTGAGGTTTGCATATCCGCTTCGACGTCCGATCGTGCGATTTCCTTGGTCGCCCCGCTTTCAGCCCGCCAAGGAATATGCTAGGCAGCCGCCATGGCTTCGTTCTTGTCCAATATCATCTCGATGTTCACCGGTGGCGAAAAGTCCGCTGAGGCTCCTGCGTCCGCTGCAAAGCCGGTGGAATATGGTGGCTGCATCATTCATCCGGCCCCAATCCGCGAAGGCAATCAGTTTCGCCTGGCCGGCCGGATCGAAAAGGATGTGAACGGCGAGACCCTGGAGCGCACCTTCGTTCGCGCCGATGTCTTCACCTCCATGGATGACGGCGTCGAATACACGATCAAGAAGGCCCAGCAGATCATCGACCAGAACGGTGCATCGCTGTTTTCCGACGGTGTGAAGTCCCGCTCGGCGTAATTGCCGTTCCGCATTGTGATCAAAGAAATCCGATAAACACTCAATATTAAGGGCTGCACCCTAAGGTAGCCTGTTATACGAGTGGTCTTTTAGCGGTCGGCTTGATGCGATCACGCCAATTATATTGGATGCGTTTCAGTAGCTTGGGATTTGTCGCCTGGCTTGCGCCGCATTGCGCCCTGGCGGGCGATGCGATCTCGAACATCTCTCGGCTTGATATGACCTGGCTTCTCGTTGCCGCGGGCCTGGTGATGCTGATGCAGGTCGGTTTCCTTCTGCTGGAAGCCGGCATGGTGCGCTCGAAAAATTCGATCAACGTCGCGCAAAAGAACCTTCTCGATTTCGTTTTCGGCGTCGTCGCATTTGCCGCGGTCGGGTTCATGATCGCCTTTGGCCGCTCGGAAGGCTTGCCCTTCGGCACGCAGACCGATTTCTATTTCCTGCGCAACGTCGATCCCTGGCAGTCTGCCTTTTTCGTCTTCCAGGTGATGTTTTGCGGTACGGCGGCGACGATCGTGTCCGGTGCGGTTGCCGAACGCATGAAGCTCTCGGCCTATGTGTTCGGGTCGCTTTTCATGTCGGCCCTGATCTATCCGATCTTCGTGCATTGGGCCTGGGGCTCGGCACTGTTTGCAAACGGCACCGCCTTCCTGTCCGAAATGGGCTTTGTCGATTTCGCCGGCTCCACGGTCGTGCATTCGACCGGCGGGTGGGTGGCGCTCGCGGCCTGCATGGTGATCGGCCCGCGTATCGGCCGGTTCAATGCGGACGGCACGTCGGTGCGCATCGCCGGCCATAGTCCGGTGCTTTCGACAACCGGAGCGCTGCTTCTTTTCATCGGCTGGATCGGCTTCAATGGCGGGTCGACATTCTCCGCGTCGGAGGACATAGCGCCGATCATCATGAACACAGTGCTCGCCGGCGGCATGGGCACCTGCGTCGGTTATGTCATCGGCTTCTATCAGGATGGTGTGATCCTGCCGGAAAAGGCGAATTCCGGCATGCTTGGCGGCCTCGTGGCCGTCACGGCCGGCTGCCATATCCTCGATCCTGCCAACGCCCTGATTATTGGCGCCATCGGCGGCGCCGTCGCCATTTTCGCCAATGCCTTCGTCGAAACTCGCCTGAAGGTGGACGATGCGGTGGGCGCGATCGGCGTGCATGCCTTTGCTGGCGTGGCCGGGACGCTGCTCCTTGCGCTGCTGGCGCCCGTCGAGCACCTGCCGGCGGGCGGCAGGCTGGCGCAGCTGCATGTGCAGCTGGTCGGAATAGGCATCAATTTCTACTGGTCGTTCGGACTGGGCTACGCCTTCTTCTGGACGATCGACCTTCTGGACGATCGACCGGCTGATGCGCATCCGCGTCTCCAGAATTGACGAAGAGGATGGTCTGAACATTGCCGAACACGCCACCCGTCTCGGGGTGGGGCATATCGAGGACGCCATCTCCGATCTGCTTGGCGGCAATGCCGACCTGACGAAGCGCCTGCCAGTGGTTCGCGGCGATGAAACCGAGAAGCTGACCAGCCTGTTCAACCGCCTGATGGACAATGTCGAGGCCGAGGAGCGCAGCCGCGGCGAACTGGTACAATTGCACCGCGACAATGAAGAGGCGGAGCGCGTCGCCACCATCGCGAATTCCACCTTCGAAGCGATCGTCATGCACCGCGACGGCCTGATCGTCGATGGCAACGAGCAGCTCGTGAAACTTGTCGGCCACCCGCTGGAGGAGCTGATCGGCAAGCCGATCTTCGACTTCCTCGACGAGGGCGACCGCGAAATCATCGGCCGGATGATGGCGGACGACGACGGCCGTTCCTACGAAATCCGTTTGCGGATAGCGACTGGCGAACAGATCCCGGTTCAGGCGCGTGGCCGTTTCATGACCTATCGCGGTGAGATCGTCCGCGTCGGCTGCCTCGTCGACCTGCGGGAGCGCAAGGAGGCCGAAAGCCGGATGCGGCATCTGGCCATGCATGATTCCCTGACGGGCCTGCCGAACCGCACCCTTTTTGCCGAACGGCTTGCAGAGCTCGTCGATCAGGCCGGGGACAGATCCTGTGGCGTCGTCATGGTCGATCTCGACCGCTTCAAGGATGTCAACGACATTCACGGGCATCAGGCCGGCGACGCGGTGATCCGCGAGGCCGCAAACCGCCTGAAGTCCGAGGCGGGGCCGGACAATATCGTCGCGCGGCTGGGCGGAGACGAGTTCGCCGTCATCTTTACCGATGCCTCGACCGCGCAGGAGCTGGATAGTTTCGGCCGCCGCCTGTTGACGGTCATGGCCGAGCCGATCGAGATCGGCCATGGCGAGCAGGTCAATATCAGCGTCAGCATCGGCGCCGCGCTCTGCCCGGAACATGCTGCGGACATGGACGCGCTGATCGGCGCCGCGGACGTGGCGCTCTACACCGCCAAGAATGCCGGCCGCAACGCGTGCCGCATGTTCAAGCAGGGCATGAACGACCTGATCGAAAAGCGCCGTGCGCTGGAGTTCGATCTGGAGATCGCCATTCAGCGTGACGAGTTCGAGCTCTATCTCCAGCCGCGCGTCGAGGCCGAGAGCGGCGACGTCGTCGGCTACGAGGCGCTGTTGCGCTGGGACCATCCGAAACGCGGCATGATCAGCCCGGGCGATTTCATCCCGGTCGCGGAAGCCTCCGGCAAGATCATCCGGTTGGGCGAGTGGGTCCTGGCGGAAGCATGCCGCCTTCTCAACCAGGTCGAAGGGCATATCAGCGTCAATGTCAGCCCGCTGCAGTTCCGCCGCGCCGATTTCGTCGCCGATCTCGCGGCGCTCATGAAAACCACCGGCGTCGATCCGCGCAGGCTGGAACTGGAGATTACGGAAGGCGTGCTGATCGAGGACGACCGGCGCGCCGTGCAGATCTTGAACGACCTGAAAGCCATGGGTTTCCAGATCGCGCTTGACGACTTCGGCACCGGTTATTCGTCGCTCAGCTATCTCAGCCGCTATCCATTCGACACGATCAAGATCGATCGCAGCTTCGTCGCCAATATCGGCGTGGTGGAAAACGCCCAGGTTATCGTGCGCACGATCATCGATCTCGGCAGCGGGCTTGGGATGAAGATCGTCGCCGAAGGCGTAGAGACGACGGAGCAGGCGCTGTTCCTCGCCCATGCCGGTTGCGAGGAGCTGCAGGGCTTCCTTCTCGGCAAGCCGCGCAAGCTTTCGGAGATCGTCCGCGAGATCGATCCCTCAATTGCCACGCAATTGCGCAACATGCCGAAGAAACTGCCGGAAATTCAGGACTATGCGGCGTATGATGGCGAGTTCGAGCCGTTGCAACACCACGCATAATCAAGATAATGCCGCTCGTCGGAAGAATCGGTGAAACATCAGTCGCTGCAGGGTCTCAGCGGCTTCGAGATTGAAGACGGATCGCAATGTACTGGTTCAATCTTGATCTCTTCCTCTGCGAGGCAGTCATCTATTTCGCAGTGATGACGACCTTCCTGCATTTCCGGCGCCAGCTGGGTCTTGGCGTGTTCCTGACCGCGCTCGGCGTCATGCATTTCATGGAGACCTATCTCGCGGCGGTCTTCTACACGCAGCTTCCTTTCGGCACGGTCTCTCCGGGTTCCTCGGTCTTTTTCGCCGGCAAGCTGATGATGATCCTGCTTCTCTACCTGAAGGAGGATGCGGCAACGGTTCGCCAGCCTATCTACGGCCTTTTCCTCGGCAACCTGCTGACGGTCGGCATCGCCCAGATCCTTCAGGCCCACGAGGTCGTCGCGCTGCCGGGCGGTCGTCCCGCCGACATGGGCTTCCTGAACGAAATGGGCTGGCTGATGGTCTGGGGCACGGCGCTGCTCTATCTCGACGCGATCGGCATCATCCTGCTGTACGAGCGGCTGGGCCGCTTGATGCGCGGCCGCGTGGTTCTCCGTTTTGCCCTGAGCGGATTGGCTGTCCTGACCTTTGACCAGGTGGGCTTCTATAGCGCGCTGCATTTCCTGTTCGACGCGCCGTCCTCCGTGTTCTTCGGCGGCTGGTATGCGAAGCTTCTGGCGGTGGTCGTGTATTCGATCCTGTTTGCCATCTACCTGAAGATCGACCATATCCCCCGCCGTGCGAAATCCGGCCGCGAGATTACCGATATCTTCAACGACCTGACGTTCCGCGAGCGTTATCACGCGCTTCTGGAGCGGAGCGGCATAGACGGGCTGACGGGCGTGTTCGACCGAAGCCGGCTGGAGGCCGATGCGCCGAAGCTGATCCGCGAGTGTGCCGACCGGCGTCATTGCCTCAGCGTTGCGATCGTCGATGCCGATCACTTCAAGGAGGTGAACGACCTGTTCGGCCACCTGAAGGGCGACGACGTGCTGAAGGAAGTCGCGTCCCGCCTGCAGGTCGGCTCCCGCCCCACCGATCACCTGTCCCGCTTCGGCGGCGAGGAATTCGTGCTGCTCCTGCCGAATACGGATCATGACGGCGCGCTGGCGCTGGCCGAGAGGCTGCGGCTCGACATCCGCCGTTATGTCATCCGCCCCGATGGCCGGCCCGTAACGGTGTCGATCGGTGTCGCGACGACGCCGGATGACGGCATGGCGCTCGATGTGCTGATCGCGCGGGCCGATGAGCGGCTGTACCGCGCAAAAAATGACGGCCGGGACAATGTCCACGGCCGTCTTGGCAGGTTCGTTATACCTTAAACGTCTCGAGCGACGTGGGGCGCCTTAGGCGGCCAGAGCAAGTTCGCGGTTGCGCTGCTGGGCGCTGGCGATCGCCTTCTCAGCGGCTTCCGGACCGAAAGCCAGACCTTCGACGTAGACGACTTCCACATCGGTCATGCCCATGAAGCCGAGCACGGTGGTGAGGTAAGGCACGGCGTGGTTCATCGCGGCTGCCGGCCCTTCCGAATAGACACCGCCCGATGCCATCACGACATAGACCTTCTTGCCGGTGGCGAGACCCTTGGGGCCTTCGGCGGTGTAGCTGAACGTCTGGCCGGCACGGGCGATGTTGTCGATCCAGCTCTTCAGCGTGGAATAGATGTTGAAGTTGATCAGGCCGGTGGAGATGACGACGGTATCGGCGGCGAGCAGTTCGGCAACCAGCTTGTCGGAATAGTCGGCAGCCGCTGCTTCTTCCGGCGTGCGGTCGGCCGGGGCCTTGCGGATGGCCGAGGTCGTGACGCTGTCGAGATGCGGGATCGGGTTGACGCCGAGATCGCGGTGAACGATGGAGGTGCCGTTGTTGCTGGCGCTCAGGGTGTTGGCCAGATCGTGGGCAACCTTGCTGGAAAGCGATTCATCGCCGCGCGGGCTGGAGGTGACGAGAAGGATGGAGGACATCGTATTTTCCTTGTCTGGAGATCTTCGATTTCGTTGGAACGGTGTGGATCCCGTTCGCTTCGAGAGGGAAGATAGGCATGGACCTCCATCGATAAAACTGAGATAATCTAGAAGATATCTATCGAAAATCTGGATGACTTCCATGGACGCCAATCCCACCCTCGACCAGCTGCAAGTGTTTCTCGCTGTCGCCGAGACCGGCAGTTTTTCCGCCGCATCGCGTGCGCTCAACCGGGCGCAGTCGGTGGTGAGTTATACGATCGGCAATCTGGAGGCCCAGTTCGAAGTACCGCTGTTCGAACGCAGCGGCGCCCGCCAGCCGAAACTGACCGAAGCCGGCAAGGTGCTCTTGACCGATGCCCGCCGGATCGTCGCCGATCTTCAGGTGATGCGGGCGAGGGCGAAGAGCATCAAGCAGGGGTTGGAAGCCGAGCTTTCCCTGGCGCTGAGCGTCATGGTGCCGGTCGAGGCCGTCGTTGCGGAGCTTAGAGAGTTTCGCGAGTTTTTCCCGAGTGTCCAGCTCAACCTCAATGTCGGCGAGCTCGGCATGGTGATGGACATGGTGCTGACCGGCAAGGCCGATATCGGCATCGGCGGCGCGCTCTTGAAGCACGACGACGCGATCACCGCCGAAAAGGTCGGTCATTCCTTCATGATTCCCGTTGCGGCACCCGATCACCCACTGGCCCAGATCGACCGTGAACTGACGCTTGCCGATGTGCGTGAGGAAGTTCAGATGGTGGTCACCGACCAGTCGGGCCTCACCAATGGCCGGGATTTCAATGTGCTCTCCTACAAGACGTGGCGCATCAGCGACATCTCGACCAAGCACGAGATGATTCGCGGCGGACTCGGCTGGGGTGGCCTGCCTGCCTCGGTCGCCGGGAAGGACATCATGAGCGGTCAGCTGGTGGCGCTCAATCTGGCCTCTTACGAACAAAGCGAATATCCGCTTTATGCCATGTCCAAGACATCCAACCCGCCCGGTCCGGCCGGCCAGTGGCTAATCGAGGCCTTCAAGCGCCGCCTCTCCACATGCCCGAGCCATGGCGATTTCAAGCTGATGTTGGGCATCGAGACGTCCCGCGACCGGCTGCCCGAGGCGGCGGAATAACCGGACGTCAGAGCAATTCCAGCAAGCGGTTTTGCGTTCGGAATTGCGTAAAGAGAAAGACCTAGAGCCAGTCGATCCGCTTCAGTATCCACAGGGTGAAAGCGGAGATGACGACGACCAGCCCGACGATGATGATAAAGGCCCAGGTATCATTGACGCCTGGAATGCCGCCTACATTCATGCCGAACAAGCCTGCGACGACGCTCGGCGGCAGCAGCAGCGCCGCGAGCGCGGCAAGCCGGTTCGAATTGCGGGCGATGCGTTCGCCGATCACGGTCGAAAGGTCGTCATGCAGAATGCCGGTCCGGTCGCGGATCGCATCGAGATATTCGATGAAGCGCATCAGCTTGTCGATCACTTCGCGCAGGCGCAGCTTGTCGCGTTCCTTCAGCCAGGGCGCATCGTCATGTTCGATCCGGTTCAGGGCATCGCGCTGCGGCGCCATGTAACGGCGCAGCTGCACGGCGCGGCGGCGGAGCAGCTTCAGCCTGAGACGAACCTCGCTCGCTTCGCCCTTGAAGATGAGGTCGTCCAGCTCGTCGACTTCCTCGTCCATGGCGTCGAGAACCGGCTCGAGGTCGCGCACCAGCTTGTCGCTGACGAGAGCCAGCAATTCCCCCGCCTTCTTCGGGCCTTTCCCGTTCTCGAGCGCCAGCCGGATATCGCGCAGCGCGGTGATATAGTGCCCGCTGTCGCGCAATGTCACCAGCCGGTGTTCGTCGACCCAGATATGCAGCGGAACGAGATCAAGATCGTGCGGCGCTTCGGTGACGTCCTCCGGCGGCGCAGCACAGAGCCCGCGCAGGATGATCAGCAACCCGTCGTCGATCGGCTCCACACGCGGCCGGGAATCCTCCGCCAGCAGCGCTTCGGCGACCAGCGGATCGAAGCCGCCGTCATTGTTGATCCAGTCTGCCGCATTCGGATGGTCGCGCTCGAAATGCAGCCAGACGACGCCGTCCTCCGGCTTCCAGGTGCAGGCCTCGGCGATATTCAGCGTCCGGCAGCCGCCGTGACCGTCGAGGACGACGGCAAAGCGCAGGCCCGGTTCGTCGCCGTAGATGAGCGCGGTTTTGGTCTTCTCGAGCATGGGACATCCTCCTCACGCCATATTCCGTAAATTTTATCAGCAAATCGTTAGTCGGCGAAGCGTGTTTGTGGTGGTCATATGCTGCGAGTTGACGGCATCGCCGGCTTCGTTGTAAGAGCAGCCACGGTCTGCAGTTCACCGAGGCGTTGCCGTCCCGAAAGGGAAGCTAAACCTGCTATCCAAAAAGATGATCAGCACTTATCCTGTGCCGAAGTCGAAAGCCGGCGACCACCGACACCCATCTCCGGGAACGGCACGTTCGAGGATAAGACATGCCGAGATCCATCTTTCCGATGGCGATCGCCGATCTGTCGGCTTTTGCCAAATCTCTCCGTAATGAAATCGACAAGCTCGACCACAAGCCGAGCCATCTGGAGATGCTCAATCTCCTCTCCCGCGCTGCCGGTTACCGCAACTACCAGCATTTTCGTGCCGCCGGGAAGACCGAAGAGGTTCTTCAGAGCTGGAACGTTGCCGCCGAACCCGAGCCGATGCCGGACGAAAAGCGCGTGCTGCACACGCTCCGGGTTTTCGATCGGGACGGCAAGCTCGTCCGCTGGCCGGGCAAGCGCTCGCAGCAGGAGCTTTGCCTCTGGTTCCTGTGGTCGAAGATCCCGCGCGGGCGCAGCTTCACCGAACGCGAGATCAGCGAGTTCCTGAACGTCCTGCACCACTTCGGCGATGCAGCACTTCTCCGCCGCGATATGGTCGATCTTGCGCTGATGCAGCGCAAGCGCGATGGCAGCGATTATCGCCGCATCGAAAAGAAGCCGCCGCCGGAACT
Source organism: Neorhizobium sp. (assembly GCA_965227625.1). GTDB lineage: Bacteria > Pseudomonadota > Alphaproteobacteria > Rhizobiales > Rhizobiaceae > Neorhizobium. The sequence goes on from CBDDGK010000008.1 coordinate 25,459, forward strand.
GAAGCTGCTTCTGTCACGCATCGGCGGCGCGGTCGCGAAAGCGGCCTGAGGCGGGACCATGAATGTCTCGTTCAAGTTCGGTATGGGCAAGATCGGCGCGGGTGGCATTGTCATGCCCGCGCCTGTCATTACCACAACCCGCTTTGGGCCGATCCAGCATATCGATGCGGGGCAGGGTGCTGCACTCCTGTCACTGCATGGTGGCTTAGGCGGTTTCGACCAATCCTGGCTGCTCGCACGCGCGCTGTTTCCTGAGCTTGGGGCATGGCGCCTGCTGGCGCTGTCACGGCCAGGCTATCTCGACACGCCGCTTGCGACAGGCCGGACACCGGAAGAGCAGGCTGACGCCTATGCGGCTTTGCTCGACAGGCTAGGCATCGAACGGGCGGTCGTGCCCGCCGTCTCTGCCGGCGGACCATCCGCCATCCAGTTCGCGGCCCGGCATCCGGATCGCTGCCGGGGCGTGATTCTCGTCTCCGCGGCTACGGGCCAACTCGTCGTGCCACCACGGGTGCGTCGTCGTCTCCGTATGGTGACTTGGCTCGTTCGCGTTCCCGGAATGCAGGCCTGGCTGAGGCATAAGGTCCTTCGCGATCCGAAGAAGACGGCGACGCGTTCGATCACCGATCCGCACATGCTGGAGCGCACGCTCGCCGATCCGGAGGCCGGCGGCATGTTTCTCGCCCTGCAGGAAAGCGTGATGACCCGCGCCGCCGACCGGTTGCCCGGCACCGTGAACGACACCCGTCTTTTCGGTGGTCTGGCAGATCTCCCGCTGGACCGGGTCGGGGTGCCGGTGCTGATCGTCCACGGCACTCAAGATGCGGTCGTGCCGTTCAGCCACGCCGAACGTATTGCGGGTGCCATACCCGGCGCACAGCTCGAAACCATCACGGGTGGCGAACACGTGGTGCTCTTCACCCATCTCGATCGGGTGAGGGCGGCAGCCTCAGGGTTTCTTGCCGCTCCTTAAGGGGTGCTAAAAATCCACCGTACCCTTGATGCAGGTGACGACGTCGCCGCCGATCCAGATATCGTTGTCGTCCTGCTGCACGTGTACGCGGCCGGCCCGTCCGAGCACCGTGCCCTGAGCCGCGACATAGCTTGATCCGGCGATGCCGTCGCCGATCAGCCATTGGGCAAGACCTGCATTGAGGCTGCCGGTGACCGGATCTTCGAAGCCGGCTGCGGTGAAGCCGCGAACTTCGAACTGTGCGTCATCACCATCCGTCGCCGGGTCAAACGGTCCGACAATGCCGACCCGCAGGCCCGTGAGGATCGAGAAGTCCGGCTGCACGGCAAGCACGTCGGCGCGGGAGTTAAGGAGGACGCCCATCCAGCCGGGCCCGTTGTCGATCCAGTTTACGGCGCGGATATCGGACCGCATGATCCCGAGGCCACGGGCGATGCGTTCGATGATTTCGTCCTCGACCGGCCCGCTGCGCTTCAAGGGCGGTGCCGCGAAGGAGAGGCGTGCGCCATCGCGCCGGATACGGATCAGGCCGGCCTCGCATTCCTGCACGATCTCCGCGCCTTCGACTGCTCCACCTTGCGACAGCCACGCATGGCAGGTCCCGAGCGTCGGATGCCCGGCAAAGGGGAGCTCCTGTTTCGGGGTGAAGATACGCACGCGGTAATGCGCCTTAGGATCGCGCGGGGTCAGCAGAAAGGTCGTCTCGCTGAGATTGGTCCAGTTGGCGAAGGTCTGCATCTGCTCGGTCGTCAGCGAGTCGGCATCGACCACGACGGCCAGCGGATTGCCGCGCATGGGCTGGCTGGAGAAGACATCGAGCTGCTGGAAAGGGAATGTGGGCATGGGGAATACGGTCCTAGATAGGAATTGGTAAAGAGATCGCGGACGGCGCAGCGAGTTCCTTTCTTCCCCCTTGCGGGGAAGATGTCAGCAGAGCTGACAGATGGGGGTGGTTCAACATATTCGACGTCGGGTTCGTGGCACCACCCCCCTCTGTCGCCTCTGGCGACATCTCCCCCGCAAGGGGGGAGAAGGGAGGCTCCCGCAACCTCGTCAGCCCCTGCAACGTTGCAAAAAAACTGACGGCGGCCCCGAGGCCGCCGTCAATGTCTCTCATCGGTGATATCCGCTTACAACACCAACCTGAACTTCGCAAAACCGTTCTGGCCGTCGCCGGCATCCTCGATCTTGGCGCCCTTGACCGCCGAGGCGAACTGGCGGGCCTTCTGGCCGGTTTCGAAGACGGCGGTCGTGCCCGGCAGCGGCTTGAAGGTCCAGTTGGCATCAGCCGACGGGTTGATCGTGCCTTGGGCGACGATATAGCGAACGATGACGTCGCGGTTGGTATCCGGCGCCACGAAGATCACCTTGTCGCCCGCGATATCCGGGAAATTCCCGCCACCGCCGGCGCGATAATTGTTGGTGACGACCACGAACTTCTGGGCCGGATCGATCGGCTTGCCGTTGAACGCCAGGTTCACGATACGGTTGGCATCCGCATTGATCACCTTGCCGCTCTTGTCGAAGCGGGTCGGCTGCGAAAGGTCTATCTGGTAGGTCACGCCGTCGATGACGTCGTAGTTATAGGATGGGAAATCGTTGTTGAGCAGCGGCGCATCCTTGGCGCCGACCTCGACCTTGTTGAACATGCCGGCCGACATTTCCAGCCAGTTCTTGACCTGCGCACCGGTGATGACGACTGCCTGCACTGTGTTCGGGTAGAGATAGAGGTCGGCGACGTTCTTGATCGCGATATCGCCGGCCGGAACGTCCGTGTAATAGTCCGCGCCGCCGCGTCCGCCGGCCTTGAAGGGGGCGGCTGCGGAGAGAACCGGAAGGTCCTTGTACTGGCCTTCCTTCAGCATCTCCTTGATGTACCAGGTCTGCGCGTTGGAAACGATCTGTACCGACGGGTCGTCGGCGACCAGCGAGAAGTAGGAATAAAGTGGTGCCGAGGTCTTGCCCACCGCGCGGCGGACATAGGCGAGCGTCGCGTCGTGTTCCTTCTGGGCGGCGGCGATGACTTCCGGCTTGTCCTTGACGTCGGCGACGACCTTCTTCGCTTCGTCACGATGATAGATCGGTCGGGCTTCGGAGGTGAAGTCGACCACCTTCCACTTGGATCCGTCCTTCTCGACCAGCAGGTCGATCAGGCCCATATGCGAGCCCCAGAACCCGCCCATGACGGCCGGCTTGCCCTGCAGCGTGCCCTTCTTCAGGTCGGCGCCTTTGATGCCGTCGAAATCCTTGGAATTCGGGAAGACGAGATGCTGGTGTCCGGTAAACACCGCGTCGATGCCCGGAACGCCCGCGACGTAAAGTGAGGCGTTTTCCATCCGTTCGCTCTGGCTTGCGCCATCAATGCCGGAATGGGAGAGCGCGATGATGACGTCGGCGCCCTGTTCCTTCATGACCGGCACCCAGGCCTTGGCGGCATCGACGATGTCGCGGGTCTGCGCCTTGCCTTCAAGGTTCTTCGCATCCCAGACCATGATCTGCGGCGGCACGAAGCCGATGAAGCCAACCTTGATCGGGCTCTCGGCGCCCGAACCGTCCTTGATTTTCTTTTCGACGATCACGAACGGCTTGAAGAACAGGTCGTCCTTCTTGGGGTCGGAGGCGAGCTGGCCCTTGGTCAGGTTGGCGCAGACGATCGGGTAGTTGGCACCGTTCAGGGTCTTGAACATGAAGTCCAGACCGTAATTGAATTCGTGGTTGCCGAGCGTGCCGACATCGTAGCCCAGCGTGTTCATCGCCGTGATGACCGGGTGCTTGTCGCCGTCCTTCATGCCGCGCTCATAGGCGATGTAGTCGCCCATCGGATTGCCCTGCAGCACGTCGCCGTTGTCGATCAGCATCGAGTTGCCGGCTTCCGCACGGATCGAATCGATGATCGAGGCGGTACGCGCCAGGCCCATCGTGTCGTTCGGCTTGTCGGCATAATAGTCATAAGGGAAGACGTTGACGTGGATATCCGTCGTTTCCATGATGCGCAGATGCGCCTGATTGGCGGCCGCCTTTGCGGCGAACGGATGCAGCATCACAAGGGCCGAAGAGGCGGCAATGCCCCCCAGCAACGAACGGCGGGTCATAGGTTGGAAACCGGCTAGAAACGACATGGCATTCTCCCTCAGGTCTTTTCTCCGAAGCGAGCTTAGACCTGATTGCACAGGCTTGCATCAGTAAAATGACAGGCCTGAGGAGTTGTCTGCGGCGGGCCCCTTATCCCCCTTGCGGGGGGCTCGAAGAGCGCATCGAGACCCGTGGCTCGACCCCGGCAGTCGCCGGAGGCGACAGAGGGGGGTGGTTCAGCAAATGCTACCGTCGGGTTCGTGGCACCACCCCCATCTGTCGGCTCCGCTGACATCTTCCCCGCAAGGGGGAAGAGGGAAGTTCGTTGCGCCGCTTCAGCTCAAATTACCGCGCCAATCCCGCCGGCACATCCTTGTGGAAAAACCGGAAGTAGGACGACACCTGTGCCCAGGCGTTGCTGTTGACGTTGAACTGTACGCCCAGTCGGCCGCTGCGGCGCCACTTCACCGTGCCTTCCAGAATGCCAAGCTCTTCGCTCTCCACCTTCACCGGGCTGCCGTCCGCGGCGTCGAGCACGCGGCCACCGAGATCGAGCGCCAGGCCCTTTGGCGAAATGTCCGTCACGCGGCCTTCGACGATCTGGTTGAAATATCGAACCTTGCCGAGAATGCGGGTTTTGCGGCGTTCGGCGCCGCGCGTCTTGATCCGGCCATTGGGAGTGCTGGTCATGTTGTTCGTCCCTCGTTATTCCCTTGGAGAAACACCCTACACCGCGGCGATTGAGATCCCTTTAGAGCCTTTGCTAAAAAGCGATATTCCCCGTTAAGGTCCTTAGCCGGCTTTGACAAAACGCGCGAACAGGCTCACGCATAGGCTGTCGGTGATGAGTCCCTGTTTTGCCGGGGGCAGGTCGCCGGTGCCGCAGGCCGTCGGAGAACGGAGGGACGGTGCGGCCTTGCCAAGGGGGATGTTCCGCAATTCCATGAGCACTTTTGTCGTCGTGCTGGCGCTCTGCGCCGCCATTCTTCATGCCAGCTGGAACGCCTTTCTGCGTTCGGGGGCCGATCGTTTCTGGACCATGACCGTCATGACGCTGGCGATGACCATCGTCGCCATTCCGGTCGCGCTGGTTCTGCCCTGGCCGGCGCCGGCATCCTGGCCCTATCTCGCCGCTTCGGCCCTGTTTCAGCTCGTCTATGGCCTGCTGCTTGTCGCGGCTTATCGGCATGGTGAGCTGGGGCAGGTTTATCCCATCATTCGTGGCAGCGCGCCCTTGCTGGTCACGCTCGCCGGGTTCGTTTTCATGGGGCAGGTCCTGCTGCCGCTCACCATGGCGGGCGTCATGCTGGTCGTGATCGGCATCATGCTTCTGTCACTCGGCAGGGGCAGGGCGACGGCCAGTTCCATGGCCTTCGCGCTAGCGACAGGTGTCTCGATCGCCGGTTATTCGACGGTGGATGCGGCGGGCATCCAGCTTTCCGGCCATACGGGGGCCTATATCACCTGGGTTTTTCTTCTGCCCGGGCCCCTGATGGTGATCGCCTTCATGGTCATGCGCGGTGGGCTCAGCATCGATTTCAAGGCGCGAGAACCTGGAAGGCATCCGCCGGCGGCATGGTTTCGCTTCTCTCCTATGGCGCTGTGCTGATCGCCTATTCCATGGCGCCGGCCGGTCCGGTCTCGGCGCTGCGCGAGACAAGCGTGGTCTTCGCGGTTCTGATCGGCTACTTCTTCCTGGGTGAAAGTCTCTCCGCCAAGCGCATCGCTGCGTGCGTCGTGGTTGCCGCGGGCGCGATCCTTATCGGCATTTCATAGTCCCACATTCGGCCGGTCGATGATTTCGCGCAGTGCGAAACTGGAATTGATCTTCACCACATGCGGCAGGGCGGAAAGCCAGTCGCGGTGGATGCGCTCGTAATCCTCGAGATCTTTGGCCGCGACGCGCAGGATATAGTCGTATTCGCCCGACATCAGGTAGCAGACCAGAATGTTCGGGCAGAGTTTTACCGCCGCCTCGAACTCTGTCAGCGTCTTGGCGAACTGGCCGGACAACGAGATATGGACGATCACCATCATCTTGTAGTCGAGCGCCTTGTTGGAAAGGCGGGCGTGATAACCGCTGATCGTGCCGCTCTTTTCCAGGATATCGAGCCGACGCGAACAGGCGGACGGCGACAGGCCGACCCGCTCCGCAAGCTCGGCATTGGAGATGCGGCCATTGTCCTGAAGCGTGCGCATGATCGCAAGATCGATGGCATCGTGGTTGCTCATTCGAAGATCCTTCGAAAAAATAAAATATGGCGCAATAATCATCGAAAAACGGCATTTCCGCAATTCCTCTTCGCAAGGACATTCGAGCGATTCTCTGGTTAGCTTCCGGCGGGAACATAACTGGCGAAAGCCGCACTGAGAGGAACGCTGCATGCGTGTCGGGTGCCCGAAGGAAATCAAAAACCATGAATATCGTGTAGGGCTGACGCCCGGCGCGGTACGTGAATATGTGGCCCATGGCCACGAGGTCCTGATTGAGACCAAGGCAGGCGCCGGCATTGGTGCCGATGACGCCGCCTATATCGCCGCCGGCGCCAAGATCGTCGGAACGGCCAAGGAAATTTTCGAAAAGTCCGACATGGTCGTGAAGGTCAAGGAACCGCAGCCGGCCGAATGGGCACAGCTGCGCGAAGGCCAGCTTCTTTACACCTATCTCCATCTCGCGCCGGATCCGGAGCAGACCAAGGGTCTTCTTGGCTCGGGCGTCACTGCAGTCGCCTATGAAACGGTGACCGACGAGCGCGGCGGCCTGCCGCTCTTGGCGCCAATGTCGGAAGTTGCCGGACGCCTGGCCATTCAGGCCGGTGCGACCGCACTTCAGAAGGCAAATGGCGGCCGCGGCATTCTGCTCGGCGGCGTACCTGGCGTTCTGCCGGCCAAGGTCGCCGTCATCGGCGGTGGTGTCGTCGGTCTGCACGCCGCCCGAATGGCGGTCGGGCTCGGTGCCGACGTTTCCATTATCGACCGCTCGCTGCCGCGCTTGCGCCAGCTCGACGATATCTTCAACGGTCGCGTCCACACCCGCTATTCGACGATCGACGCGCTGGAGGAAGAAGTCTTCTCCGCCGATCTCGTCATCGGCGCGGTTCTGATCCCCGGTGCCGCAGCCCCGAAGCTCGTCACCCGCGAAATGCTGTCCGCATGAAAAAGGGCGCTGTTATGGTCGACGTCGCGATCGACCAGGGCGGCTGCTTCGAAACCTCGCATGCCACGACGCATTCCGAGCCGACCTATGAGGTCGACGGCATCGTGCATTATTGCGTGGCAAACATGCCCGGCGCGGTACCGGTCACCTCGGCCCATGCGCTCAACAACGCAACGCTTCAGCACGGTCTCGCTCTCGCCGACCGCGGCCTGCGCGCCATCGCCGAAGACAGGCACCTGCGCAACGGTCTCAACGTCCACAAGGGCCGCGTGACCAACAAGCCGGTTGCCGAGGCTCTGGGTTACGAGGCGTTCGCGCCGGAAAGCCTGCTGAACGTCGCATAAGCTATTCGATATATCGAAAATTGTGTTTTCGATTTAGATCTGAACATGCGGGAAAGGCGCTGACATCCAATGTTGGCGCCTTTTCTTTTGTTTTGAATCAATAAGATATGATTTAGATATATCTAGCGTCTTGACGGCGAATTCCATCTGGCTATCTTTAGATATATCGAAGACAGTCTAGGAGACGAAAATGTTTGGACACAAGTTTGAAGGCCGTGATCGTTGTGGCGAGCGGGGCGAACGCGGCGGTCGTCGTGGTTTCGAGGAAATGTTTGCTGCCCGTGGCGGTCCGTTCGGCGGTGGTTTCGGCCGAGGTTTTGGTGGCCGTGGTGGTCCTGGTGGCCCCGGCGGTCGCGGTTTTGGTGATGAGGGCGATGGCCGGATCGGTCGTTTTCTAATGCAGGGCGATCTTCGCCTTGTCGTGCTGGCGCTGATCGAAAAGGAGCCGCGCCATGGCTACGAGATCATCAAGCACATCGAGGACCTGACCTACGGGTTTTATGCACCAAGCCGGGCGTGATCTATCCGACGCTCACCTATCTCGAAGAAGCGGGTTACGTGACGGCCGAAGCCGATGGCAACAAGAAGCGTTATGCCATCACCGACGAAGGCCGCAAATATCTTGAGGAGAACCGCAGCTTTGCGGCGACGATCCTCGACCGACTTTCGCAGTTCGCCGAGCGGATCAAGCAGAAGCAGGAACGCCAGGAGCGCGGCCGCGACACCGGCCCACATCTGCCGCGCAGCGTCGATGCCGCCATGCTGAACCTGCGTGAAGTGATCGCCCGCAAGCTGGAGGAAGACGAGAAGAAGGGCGGTGAGATCGTTCGCCAGCTTCTCAATTTTGCCGAACAGCTCGATCGCGACAATACGCAGAACTGAGGGCCTCCAGCCTCAGTTCCCCAAAAGCGCACCGGCTTCCAAACCGGTGCGCTTTTGCGTTCAGGTCGCCAACGCGGCTTCGGCGAAAACTGGTGCTTCGACCTTGTCGATACGGCACTGGTAGCAATTGTTGCGGGCCGAACGGACATGCACATAGGTAATGTCCTCGCGGGCAAGCAGTTCTTGCGCGCGGAGCGCGATCCTGTCGGTCGGCGTTACCGCGCCGCTGCCGTAGACGATCCGGTCATCGGGACCGTAGCCGCGTACGATATAGTCGGTGCTCGACAGCATGGGCGGCAGGATTTCTTCCGCCGCATAACGACGGCAATTCTTCTTGTGCAGGAAAATGGGCCCGGTTTCCGCATAGGGCTGCAGTTCGGGGAAGGGGCGGTAGGCGACGACCAGCACGTCGTCGCCCGCATCGATATTCCGGAGGCAATGACGGCACGGGTAGCCGGGGCCGTCCGAAACCTTGGTTTCCGGCGCACGGCCATAGGCGTCGGTGCCGCCGTTTCGAAGGTGTTCGGCATCTGCGGAGGGTATGGCGGTGAAAGCGATGGTCATGATGTTCTCCTCTGCTCTGCAGAAGAGATGCGCCGGGTTGCGGCTTGCCGCCACCCGATACTTGCCTCAGCCTCGTCTCTTGAACTCGAAGGCCGCAAAGATTTCGAATTGTGCGGCCCAAAGCGCGAGATAGGCGCCGAGTTCGATGATCTCTTCGACATTCTGGGCGGAATTCCCGTCCATCGGCAGCTTGAAGCCGAGATTGCCTTCCGCGATGCTGGAAACGATCATTCCGAACGTCACGAGCCCGAGGGAAAACCACGGTGCAAGGCCTTCGCGCAGAAGCTCCAGTCCAAGCCTCTCCAGCCGCTTCCAGACGATGATGCCGACGCTGAAGGCGATCAGCAGCAAGACGACGGGGGTGATGACCGGCTTGTAGGGAAGGTGGTTGACCGAGAAAGCCGGACCATGCGCGGACATTCCGGTCGGCGGTAGGAAAACGGCACCGAAGCTGAATTCGCGGGCGATCAGCACGAACCAGAGCGGAATGCCGGCGAGCCAGAGCCATTTCGACCGTCCGTCGGCTTTGCGATACAGCACGATTGCATGGATCAGGCCGAAGATCAGGATCGCGGCCTGCGTATTCTCGACGGGCTGGTTTTCCCAACCCCACCAGCCCGGCAAAGCCATGCCGAGCGGAAAGCCGAAGACGATCAGCAGAATGGAAAGTGATTTGAGGATTTTGGCGGCGAACGGCCGCTGGAAGGCTTGCGTATTCATTGTGTGACGGTTTTATGACCGTCGTCGGTATGCAGCAAGCCCGCGTTGATCAGATATTGTTGATCGACACACTCCACTCCAAGAGTTTCTTGGCTTGTGTTTTAAACGGTCTATGGTCGCGTGACGTTTTCAGGAGAAATGCTGGGGCTTGCCCAATCGGTAAACGTCCCCGGCCTCAGCCGTGACGCTTCGATGACGATAAGGTCGCCGGCTTTGGCGGGCTCGTTCCGATCGTTCCTACTGCGCTGAAGAAAACCCGAGTAGGCCTTGTCATCGGCCGGCGACATATAGGTGAAGGAGAGGAAAGTCTCCTGGGACATCCTCGATGAGCCGAGTTCCTTTTTAAGGCGCGGGCAATCCGAATGCCATTGCCGGGGTTCGTGAAGCCAGCTCAAACGTCTTGGTGGCCGTTTCGAACACAGAACCTCGACACGGTCGATGCTGACGGTTTGCGAGGTATAGATCAGCGTCCTGATCGTCTGCCACGAGACAAGGACAAGGATGACGATGAGCAGCAGGACCCCCAACGCGATCAGCGCCGCTTTGGGGGAAAATCCGGCCATCAACCGTCGAGCGCTTTCAGAAGTTCCGCGTCGGTCATCGGGGGCACCAGCGCCTCATAGGTCGAAACCGGCGAGAAGCCCATCATCTGGTAGAGCTGCAGGGCGCGCGGATGGTCAAGCGTGTTGGTCGTCACGGTGACCTTCTTCGGGTTGCTCTGCCAGGCCGCATAAAGCGCCTGCAGCAAAAACCACTTGCCGATCCCAAGCCCGATGGCGCGTTCGAACAGGCCGAAATAGGAAAGCTCGACGGTGCCCTCGCTCTCCTGCAAAAGCTCGAAGAAACCGGCCGGTGCACCGTTGACGTAGAGAACGGTCACCGAGGCGCGGGGGTCGTGGATGGCTTTTGCCAGTTCCTCGTCGCTCATCCTCAGCCGCTTATACCAATGCCAGCGCTTGCCGACCTGGCGATAGAGGTAGCGGTAATAATGCAGCGGGATTTCCGGCGCGCGGATGATCGCGGTCTGGATGTTGACGGGCACCGGAAGGCTCGCCTTGGGCGGCGCCGTCATTTCCAGCTGTGTGACGTGAGCCTTGAGCGGGGCCGGCTTTTTCGCCATGGAGCTCACGCCGCTTTTGGCGAAGAGGGGCCGGTGACGACTGGCGTGTCCTGCCGGCTTCCCCACTCGGTCCAGGAGCCGTCATAAAGCGCGTTGTCCTCGTGGCCGAGCGATTCCAGCGCCAGCGTGATGATCGCGGCGGTAATGCCCGAGCCGCAGCTCGTCACCACAGGCTGGCCGAAATCGATGCCGGCATCCTCGATCGCCTGGCGCAATTCGGACAGCGGGCGCAGCTTGCCATTGACCGAGAACGTGCCCGAAGGAAGGCTGACGGCGCCGGGCATGTGGCCCGAACGCATGCCGGCGCGTGGCTCAGGCTCCGTGCCGGTGAAGCGACCACCGGGACGGGCATCGGCGATCTGCCGCGTGCTGTCGCTGACGATCGACAACATGCTCTGGAAATCGATGACCTTCTCGACCTGGAAATCCGTATTGAAGGAGGCGGGTGTATGCGAGGGGATTTCCGTCTCGAGCGGGCGTCCTTCGGCTTTCCAGCCGTCGATGCCGCCATCGAGCACAAAGACGTTCTTGGCGCCCATGATGCGGAACAGCCACCAACCGCGCGGCGAGGAAAAGATGCCGGGGCCGTCATAGACCACGATCCGGTCGTTTTCCGAGATGCCCATCTTGCCGACAGCTTCGGCAAATACATCCGGTGCCGGCACCATGTGTGGCAGGCCGGTCGAGTGATCGGCGACCTTGTCGTGGTCGAAGCGGATGGCGCCTGGAATGTGGCCTGCCGCATATTCGGCATCCGCATTGCGGTTCTGCGCCGGCAGATAGAAGGAGGCGTCGAGGATCTTCAGGTCCGAACTACCGAGCTCGGCATGAAGCCACTCGGAGGAAACGACGAAACGGCTGGTTTCGCTCATGGATATCTCCTTTTGGGCAATCAGGCTTCCGCGCTCGGTTCTCCGAACTTGATCCGGAAACGGCGGTTTTCCTTGCCCTTTTTTTCGATCTTGGCGATGTGAATCGCGCCGACTTCTTGCGTTTCCGAGACATGTGTGCCGCCACAAGGCTGGCTGTCAACGCTGGAGTTTTCGCCGATGCAGACGAGGCTGACGCGGCCGAGTCCCACCGGCGGGCGGACGTTCTTCGACTTAACGATGCCGGGGTTGGCGGCAAGCTCTTCGTCGGTGATCCATTGCAGGTAGACCGGGTGGTTCTGGTTGACCAGTTCCATCAACTTGGCCGTCACGTCGTCCTTGTCGATCGTATCGGTCATGTCGAAATCGACACGCGATTCATCCTCGCCGACCGCCGCACCGGTGATCGGATATTGGCAGACGACGGAAAGCAGGTGGCAGGCCGTGTGCATGCGCATCAGCTTGTAACGGCGTGCCCAGTCGATATGCATTACCAGCTTTTCGCCCACGGCCGGCTGGGCCTGACCTTCGAGCGGCACGTGGATGACGATATCCTTCGTGGCACCATGCTTGGTCTGGCCAAGCGCGATCTTCGAGCCGTCCGCCCGTTCCAGGAAGCCGGTATCGCCCGGCTGCCCGCCCGATGTTGCATAGAAACAGGTGCGATCCAGCTCGATGCCGCCATCCTCATGGATGGCCGTTACCACCGCTTCGGCTGTCGAAAGATAAAAGTCGTCGCGGTAAAGGGCTTCAACGGGCATGGATCACTCTGATTTCAGGCAATAAAGGGATTTCAGGCGTTACGGCGCCCGGAAAGGGATTTCGATATTACGCTTCTGCGTCAGCCAGCCCGGCACCGGCAAGCCCTTGGACTTCAGGAAGTCCGGGTTGAAGAGCTTGGACTGGTAGCGGTTGCCGTAATCGCAGAGAACGGTCACGACCGTGTGGCCCGGACCGAGATCCTTGGCAAGACGAACGGCGCCGGCAATATTGATGCCGGTCGAGCCGCCGAGGCACAGGCCTTCATGCTGGACGAGATCGAAAATGTAGGGCAAGGCTTCCGCATCCGGGATCTTGTAGGCGAAGTCCGGGGTGAAGCCTTCGAGATTGGCGGTTATGCGGCCCTGGCCGATACCTTCGGTGATCGAGTTGCCGTCCGACTTGAATTCGCCATGGGCGTAATAGTCGTAAAGTGCTGCACCTTCCGGATCGGCGATGCCGATCTTGATGCCGGCGTTCTTGGCCTTCAGCCCCATGGCGACGCCGGCAAGCGTGCCGCCGGAACCGACCGCGCAAATGAAGCCGTCGACCTTGCCACCGGTCTGTTCCCAGATTTCCGGTGCGGTCGTGGCAATATGGGCGTCACGGTTTGCGACGTTGTCGAACTGGTTCGCCCAGATGGCGCCGGCCGGTTCGGTCTTTGCCAGCTCTTCGGCCAGACGGCCGGAAATCTTCACGTAGTTGTTGGGGTTCTTGTAGGGAACCGCCGGAACTTCGACGAGCTCTGCACCGAGAAGCTTCAGCGCGTCCTTCTTTTCCTGGCTCTGTGTTTCCGGGATGACGATGACGGTGCGATAGCCGAGCGCCTTGGCCACCAGCGTCAGGCCGATGCCGGTATTGCCGGCCGTGCCTTCCACGATCACGCCACCCGGGCGGAGCAGGCCCTTCTTTTCGGCGTCACGAATGATGTAGAGCGCGGCCCGATCCTTGACCGACTGGCCAGGGTTCAGGAATTCGGCCTTGCCGAGGATTTCGCAGCCGGTCGCTTCGGAAGCGCCCTTGAGCCGGATAAGCGGTGTGTTGCCGATTACGTCGAGAACTGAGGGGTGGGGGGTCATCGGGAAGCCTTCTTGTTCTTCACAGATCTAAGCTCGGTCTTTTCGGCGGACAAGCGTCTGGCAGCAAGAAATTCTGTTTCTGGAAGATGGGGCCTTTTGCAAAATCCATCTTGAGCCTCTCGGGCCTTCCGAAGACTTATTCCTGAGCCGGCTTGTATGGACGTTTGTGTCATAAAAGGACACCGTGCTGTTGCAAAAATAGTCGTTATTGTTTTGGAAAGCGGTAATCCAAATGCTCTGCCGTACGTATATCATTTGTCATTGAAGCCTTATACCTAGCCGTGTCATTTTCGGATTTGCGTGCAAAACGTGAAATCGGAGCGCGGGATTGGCCATCGGATATGCGACTTAATCTTGAACGGCTTGATCTTCTGATAGCGCAATATGTCTCCGGAGCGCTTCCGGGGCCGGCGCATGTGCTGATCGGATCTCACATCGAGATGCAGAAACCGGCCGTGCGGTTTGCCCGGACGCTGGAACACCTCGCCGGTGAGGCGCTGAACGATAACGATCCGTTTGCGCTCGCCTCGCGGGATGCGCAGTTGCGAAAGATATTTGCGTCCTCGCCCATCGCGAACGACAGACGGCTGATGGTGCCTGAAGACGGGCAACTGCCGCGTTCGTTGCGCAGCTATGCCGGTGCCGATCTTCTCGACATCCCGTGGAAGACCAAGCTGCCGGGGCTTCGTGAGCACGTCATCGAGAAGTCCAAGGATGTCGAAACGAGCCTTCTCTGGGCGCGGCCGGGCAGGGCATTGCCCAATCATGGTCACCATGGGCTGGAATTGACGCTGGTGCTGGGAGGTGAATTCCACGATCACCGCGGCAATTTCGGCGAAGGGGATGTGTCGGTCGCGGACGAAACACTCGACCATCGCCCGGTTGCCGGCAAAGGCGGCCCGTGCGTCTGCTTTTCCGTCCTGTTCGCTCCAATCGCCCTGTCCGGCTCCACGATCCGGCTCCTTGGCGACATTCTGGGTATTTGATCCCAAGGCATCTAAAACAGAAAAGCCGGTCAGTGACCGGCTTGGTTCAATTCAGATGCATTTGCGCTTCGCTCACCGCCTGCTCGAAATGCTGACGGGCTTCTTCGGGCGACCGTCGGCCATCGACTGCGGCGCGGCAAACGCTTCTCGCTTTTACGAAATGTGGTCCGCGCAGGTCGGGCCAACGGTCCGTCAGCAGCGCGAGAGCCTCGAAAGGCCCGTTGATAACCTCTGTGCCCATGGGGCCGAATGCAACGCGAACCGGTTTCTGCCAGCTTGCCTGAGGCATGATCAGTCTCCTCCCTGATGCCAACAGAAGAAAACGCACGAAGCCGAATTCGGTTCCGTGCGTTTTCAGTTTTTTTTCGATGTCGCGTCGATTACTGGAAAAGCCCGGCCAGCCAGTAGAAAGCGACCGAAATCAGCGCCGCCGCCGGCAATGTCACGAACCATGCGAAGACGATGTTGCCCGCAATGCCCCAGCGCACGGCGGTGACCCGGCGAGCAGACCCGACGCCGATGATAGCGCCAGTGATCGTGTGCGTTGTTGAGACGGGAATGCCAAGCCATGTTGCGCCGAACAGGGTCAGCGCGCCACCGGTTTCCGCGCAGAAACCCTGCATCGGATTGAGCTTGGTGATCCTCGATCCCATCGTGTGCACGATACGCCACCCGCCGAACAATGTGCCGAGCGCCATGGCCGACTGGCAGGTGATGACCACCCAGAAGGGAACGTAGAACTGCCCGCCGAGATAACCCTGCGAATAAAGAAGGACGGCAATGATGCCCATGGTCTTCTGCGCATCGTTGCCGCCGTGACCCAGCGAATAAAGCGAGGCGGAAACGAATTGCAGGACGCGAAACGTGCGATCCACCGCAAACGGCGTCTGGCGCACGAAAACCCAGGAAACGATCAACACGAGGAGCAGCGCGAGAAAGAAGCCGATCGCCGGCGACAGGAAGATCGCGCCGACCGTTTTCAGAAGGCCGCCCCAGACGATCGAACTCATGCCCACCTTGGCGATGCCGGCGCCGACCATGCCGCCGATCAACGCATGCGACGAGCTCGACGGGATACCGTAGATCCAGGTGACGATATTCCAGATGATCGCCCCCATCAGGGCTGCGAAGATCACCTGCGGCGAAACGATATTCGGATCGATAATGCCGGTGCCGAGCGTTTCGGCGACATGCAGGCCGAAGAACATGAAGGCGATGAAGTTGAAGAATGCCGCCCAGAACACGGCATATTGCGGCCTCAGGACGCGCGTCGAAACGATCGTCGCGATCGAGTTGGCCGCATCGTGAAGTCCGTTCAGGAAATCGAAGAACAGCGCAACACCGATGAGGGCGAAGAGCAGCGGCAGGGCGAGGGTGGCATCCATCAGACGTTCTCGATCACGATGCCGCTGATCTCATTGGCGACGTCCTCGAACCGGTCGAGGACTTTTTCAAGCTCGCCGTAGATTTCGCTGCCGATGATGAAGCCCATCGCGTTGCCGGTGGAATGGCGCCGGAAGAGTTCCTTGAGGCCCTGGTCGTGCAGCTCGTCGGAACGGCCTTCGACGCGGGTAATCTCCTCTGCGATCGCCCCTAGCCGGGTGGCATTGGCGCCGATCTTATCGAGCAGCGGCACGGCTTCGGCGATCAGGTGCGCCGCCTTGACGATCTCGCCCCCCATCTGCTGCATCAGCGGATCGAAGCTCGTCTGTTCGAACAGACGGATGGTCTTGACCGTCTTGTGCATCATGTCGATCGCATCATCCATGGACTGGATGAGATCCTTGATGTCGCCGCGGTCGAAAGGAGTGATGAAGCTCAGCCGCACGGCCTGCAGCACTTCGCGGGTGATCTCGTCCGCCTCGTTTTCCAGCGTCACAATCCGCTGGCAATTGCCGTCGATGTCATTGCCGGCAAGCAGAACGTTCAAGGCCTCCGCGGCACCCACCACGGTGCGCGAATGCCGTGCGAACATGTCGAAGAAGGCATCCTCGCGCGGAAGCAGTTTTCTGAAGAGGCTGAGCATTAGGGTACCTTACGTATCTCGCTGATTGTCATAAATCTGTCATAAATGCCGGAGGGCGAGACTGGAAAGGGCCGCAGAACATTTTCTGTGGACGAACTGGAATTGGCCTTGAGCCGGCTAATAATTTGAGAGCCTGCCCATCGGATAGTGTTCCGCGTGACTTGCGCGGCTGAGCGCGCACGAAAAACCGCCGCGCCGGGAAAGCGCGACGGCCATAAAAAGCTGTTCCGGATCGTGCTTAGTTGATGACCTGCACGACGGTGTGGGTGCGCGGATCGACGATGACGCGCTGCTGGTTGACGACCGCATAAGCATAGTTAGGAGCTTCCGGAACCGGGGTCAGGACGACCTGCTGCGGGATCGGTTGGCCGACCACGACGCGCTCCTGAACGACGACCGACTGCTGCATCGGCTGCTGCTGGACATAGGTGACGACGCGCTGCGGCGGCGGATCGATGACCGTGCCGGCTGCGGCACCCACGACGCCACCAACGGCCGCGCCGATCGGCCCGCCGACGATCGCGCCGGTGACTGCGCCACCGACTGCGCCATTGACTGTGCTCTGCTGAGCGAGTGCGCCGGTAGCGGCAAGACCGAGTGCTGCGGTCATCAGGATAATCTTCTTCATAGCCAGTCTCCTCTTGGTTTGAAGTGGCCGGAAAACGTAGGGTCCGCAAAATTCGTTCCGCCGAAAAAGGTCTGTCGGACTTTGGTCCTATGGGCAGGTCTGATATGGAAAGGGGATAACGTGAGGGTAGGGCGAAGGTGGTTGCTTGAGGTGTTAGGCGGTGAGGCGCGCTCCCTTCTTCCCCCTTGCGGGGAAGATGTCGCCATGGGCGACAGATGGGGGTGGTTCCGCAATCTCTAACGTCGAATTCGTGGCACCACCCCCATCTGTCAGCGCGCGGCACCACCGAACGTCCATATGCTATTGCCGGCGCCGAAGAGAGGTAGAGAAAATGTCGGAACGCTTTCTCATCGAAGGACCGGAAGATGCCGGCATAACGATCCTGCTGGCCCACGGAGCCGGTGCCCCGATGGATTCCGCCTCGATGAGCGCGGCATCTAAAGCTTTGGCAGATCAAGGGTTCCGCGTCGCCCGCTTCGAATTCGGCTACATGGCCGCCCGCCGCACCTCCGACCAGCGCAGGCCGCCGCCGAAGGCGGAAGTCGTCAAGCCGGAATACCTTTCGGCAATAGTCGATCTCGGCGCCAAAGGCAGGCTGATCATCGGCGGCAAGTCGATGGGCGGGCGCGTTGCCAGCATGATCGCAGACGAGGCCTATGGGCAGGGGCTGATCGCCGGGTTGTTATGTCTCGGCTACCCGTTCCATCCGCCCGGCAAGCCGGAGCAACTGCGCACTGCCCATCTGAAGGACCTGAAAACGCCGACCCTGATCTGCCAGGGAACACGCGACGAATTCGGCACAAAGGACGAAGTGCCGGGTTACGAGCTTTCCGACCGGATAAAGCTTCTCTGGCTGGAAGATGGCGACCATGACCTGAAGCCGCGCAAGACGATTTCGGGCTTCTCCGCCGCGGATCACCTCGCGACGATGGCGAAGACGGTGAGGGAGTGGGCTGACAGCCTCTGATCAGCCCTTTCGCGGAGCGCCGATGGACGCACGCTCGATCAGCTTCACACCCAGATTGACACGGCGCACGTTGGCGTCCGGATCGGAAATCCGCTCCATCAGCAATTGCACACCGGCGCGGCCGAGTTCGGCACGGTCGATACGGATCGTCGTCAGCGGCGGCCGGCTGTGGCGGGCAATTGCGATATCGTCCAGTCCGATGATCGAATAGTCGTCGGGCACTGAAAGGTTTTCATCCGACAGCGCCTGCATGACGCCGACAGCGACAAGATCGGTGCCGCAGAAGAAGGCGGTCGTATCGGCAAAGCGGCCGGCTTTCAGGGCGCCGCGGATGGCATTCTGCGTCTCGGCTTCACCGAAACCCAATCCCTCGAGATCGAAAACATGCCGCTCCGGATCGAACGCGATACCCGCTTCTTCGAGCGCGATCCGGAAACCTTCGAGACGACGCTGCATCGAAAGGCGATGCGCCAGCGAAACATGCACGATCTCGCGATGGCCTGCCTGCAGAAGCGTGCGGGTTGCGAGCCAGCCGGCGGACCAATTGTCCGGCAACACGCAGGAAAGCCGCATGCTGCGATCCATGCCGTTGATGATGACGGCGGGCAGGCCGCTTTCGGCGAGGCGGTCGATGATCATCGGATTATCGACGCCAAGCGTGATCAGCGCGCCCGGCTGCATATCCTTGATAATGCCGTCGATTTCCGGCGCGAGAAGTTTGGGGTCGAGCGGAACCAGCCGCACGTCTATCTTCAGCGAACTGGCGACCGCTTCATCCAGCGCGCCGCGGATCACTTCCTCATAGAACTGCGAGCGGGAGTAATATTCGGCCGGAATGACGAAGGCGGTATTGGTGACGCCAGCGCGCTGCAAAGTGCGAGCCGCGCGCCCCTGATATCCGAAGCGTTCGGCGGCATCGAGAATGCGCTGGCGGCTTTCGTAACCGACGCCGCCGCGATTGTTCAGCACCTTGGAGACCGAGGCGATCGATACGCCGGCGGCATCCGCGATATGCTTCAGCTTTGGCGCACCGGCATCTTCCGAACCGTCATCCATCGACAATGTCTCGGCCTTTCGTTCGCAAGATCAATCTCGTCCAGCCTCTACCAGAAGAACTGCCCTACCAGAAGAACTGGCGATGCCCAAGGGAACGCATCAGCGCTTCCATGAAATAGTAGTCGCCATAGGGGAGCATGTTGTCGGCAAAGCCGGATGTCACATGCGCCGCGCCATGTGCCAGCAGCCCAAGTGCGTTCGGATCGGTCGTCAGGTCGCAGGTATCGAGCAGGCCGCCAAGCAGCCGGTTGCCGAATTCCCGCCAGCGGGCCGCTTCTTCCTCGTCGCAGACATCCGCGAGAATGAAGAGACCGGCCGCCATGATCGCCGCGGCCGAGCTGTCGCGATAATCCTTCTTCGGCTCCGGCACCGAATAATCCCAGACGGGCACGCGATCGTCGCCCATCAATTCCTCGGCCTTGGCAGCAAGACGACGGGCCGTATCGGCATAGGCCTTGTTGCCTGTGGTCAAGGCGCATTGGGCAAAGCCGTGGATCATCCACGCCTGGCCACGCGACCAGCATGAATCGTCCGCATAACCCTGGTGCGTCTGGCCATACAGCGGCTTGCCGCTGACGGGGTCGAACGCGAATGTGTGGAAGCTTGTGGCGTCCGGCCGCACCAGATGCGCCATGGTGGTTTCCGCATGTCCATCCGCCGCCTCCTTGAAGTCGGTGCGGCAGGTTTCGTTATAAGCCCAGTAAAGCAGGGCAAGATTCTGCATCGTATCGGCGATCACCCGGCCGTTCGAGAATTCCGGGCGGAAGGCGCCATGTACCGAGCGCGGGTTCCATGCCTGAATGTAGCGTCCTTCCGGACGATAGCGGTTCATCAGGACAATCGCCGCTTCCAGCGCCATTTCGCGCGGCTCGCGATCGCCGGTCAGCAGATAGTCGCTGATGCAGGCGAGCGAATACTGGAAGCCGAGGTCATGATCCTGCGCATCGCGATTGCGCAGGATACCGCGGAAGATCGTGCGCCTTGCCCTCGCGGCATTGAGGAACACCGGGTCACCGGTCAGGGACAGGCCCAGCCAGTATTGGCCGGCCAGAAAGCTCACCACCCAGTCATAGGGCCCGCAATAGGACCAGGTATTGTCCTTGAGCCCGATCTTGGGGTTGCGCAGCCCGATCACCGGCATGGTGTTGCGCAGGCGGTCGAGGCAACGCTCCAGCGCCTGCTGATGACGGTTCGAAGTCGCAGCAGAGCCGGACTGCACGGTTTTGAAATAGTTGTTCGCTTCGGCCAACATGAACTGCCTCATTGAAGTTTCGCGATGTTTTCGCATTTTCGTTGAGTTTTCGTCAATGGAGAAAATTTCTGTTGACGTTAGTTTTTTCGCAATTTACGTTGATGGCCATTGGAGGAGATGACCGGCTTTTGCCGCGGCTTTGCTGCGCGCTGCCGGCTCTTTTCGGATTGCAGGGAGGTTCTGGCGAATGGCGAGTATGGGCGATACCAGCCCCGACGTGAGGCGGCTTGCACGCCTCCCGGACCAGTTGGCCGGTTATGGCTTCCTGGCGCCGTGGCTGATCGGCTTTTTCGTGCTGACGCTCGGCCCCGCGGTCGCGTCCTTCTATCTTTCGCTGACGGATTATTCCGGCCTCAATGCGCCGCAGTGGGTAGGGGCGGAGAATTATCTCCGCATCGCCACCGATGACGAGCGTTTCTGGACGGCGATGAACGTTACCTTCACCTTTGTCCTACTCTCCGTGCCGCTGAAACTGCTTTTCGCGCTGGGCGTAGCGGTCGCGCTCAACAAGGGGCTGAAGGGCCTGTCGCTGTTCCGGGCGATCTTCTATCTCCCGTCACTGGTCGGTGGCAGCGTGGCGATTGCCGTGCTCTGGCGGCAGGTTTTCAGCGGCGATGGCCTGCTCAACCAGGCGCTGAACATGCTGTTTGGCTATGAAGGCCCGAGCTGGATTTCCAACCCTTCGACCTCGATCTACACGCTTGTCCTGCTCGCCGTCTGGCAGTTCGGCTCGTCGATGATCATCTTTCTCGCCGGCCTTCGGCAGATCCCGAAAGACATGTATGAGGCGGCCAGCCTCGATGGCGCGAGCCCTGCACGGCAGTTTTTCAAAATCACGCTGCCGCTTCTGACGCCCGTCATCTTCTTCAACGCCGTGATCATTACGATCGACGCGTTCAAGGCCTTTACCTCGGCCTTCATCATCAGCGACGGAACCGGCGGACCGATCGATTCCACGCTGTTCTATACGCTCTACCTCTACCAGGAAGCCTTCACCAACTTCCGCTTCGGTTATGCCTCGGCGCTGGCCTGGGTACTGGTGGTGATTATCGCCTTCTTCACCGCGATGTCCTTCCTGTCGGCAAGATATTGGGTGCATTACGATGACTGACGCGACCATGACCGCTGCAATCGCGCAGAGCGAAAAGGAAGTCTCGGAACGCTCGCCGCTGGCCCGTGCCTTCATCTATGCGGCTCTCGTCGCCGTCAGCTTCTTGATGCTTTATCCGCTGCTGTGGATGATCGCGAGTTCGTTCAAGCCGGATGACGAGATCTTCACCTCGACTTCGCTTCTGCCGCACGCCTTTTCCGCCGATGCCTACCGCCGCGGCTGGAATGGGTTGAGCGTTGGCTTCGGCCAGATGTTCTTCAATTCGCTGGTCGTGTGCATCCTTGTGGTGATCGGCAATCTCCTGTCCTGCTCGATGGCCGCCTATGCGTTCACGCGGCTGCGGTTCAAGGGCAGGGGGTTCTGGTTCGCGCTGATGCTCGGCACCCTGATGATGCCGCAGCACGCCGTGCTGATCCCGCAATATGTGCTGTTCCTGAAGCTCGGCTGGGTCAACACGATCATGCCGCTCGTCGCGCCGAAATTCCTCGCGATCGATGCCTTCTTCATCTTCCTGATGGTGCAGTTCTTCCGTGGCATCCCGCGCGAACTGGACGAGGCGGCGGTCATGGATGGCTGCGGACCCTTGAGGATTTTTCTCAAGGTCATCCTGCCGCTCTCGACGCCGGTTCTGGCGACGGCCGCGGTCTTCTCCTTCATCTGGACCTGGGACGATTTTTTCGCCCCGCTCATCTATCTGAACGATATCGAGAAATACACCGCGCAGCTGGGTCTCCGCACCTTCGTGGACGCCACCGCCCAGTCGGACTGGGGCGCGCTTTTCGCCATGTCGACACTGACCGTTCTGCCCGTCTTCATCCTCTTCGTCCTGTTCCAGCGGCTGCTCATCGAGGGCATCGCGACGACCGGCATGAAGCGCTGACGGCCAAGAGACTTCGAAGGAAATAGAGACGTGACATCACTGGCTTTGAAAAAGGTGACCAAGAGCTTCGGCGCGGTGGACGTGATCCGCGGTGTCGATCTCGATATCGCCGCGGGCGAGTTCGTGGTCTTCGTCGGCCCGTCGGGCTGCGGAAAGTCGACGCTGCTGCGCATGATCGCCGGCCTCGAGCCGATCTCCAGCGGCGAGCTTGCTGTCGGCGGCGCGCGCATGAACGAGGTCGCAGCTGCACGGCGCGGTGTCGCCATGGTCTTCCAGTCTTATGCGCTTTATCCGCATATGAACGTCTACAAGAACATGTCCTTCGGTCTGGAAACGGCGAAAATGCCGAAGCCGGAAATCGATACCCGCGTCCGCAAGGCTGCCGATATTCTGCAGATTTCCCATCTTCTCGATCGCAAGCCGAAACAGCTTTCCGGTGGCCAGCGCCAGCGCGTCGCGATCGGCCGCGCCATCGTCCGTGATCCGAAAATCTTTCTGTTCGACGAACCGCTGTCGAACCTTGACGCGGAACTGCGCGTCCAGACCCGTGTCGAGATCGCCAAGCTGCACAACGATATCGGCGCGACGATGATCTACGTCACCCACGACCAGGTGGAGGCGATGACGCTTGCCGACCGCATCGTCGTGCTGCGCGCCGGCGTGATCGAACAGCACGGCTCGCCGCTCGACATCTATAACCGACCGGTCAACCGTTTTGTCGCAGGCTTTATCGGTTCGCCGAAGATGAATTTCCTGACGGTTGCGGTTGCCGCCTCGCAGGCCGAAAGCGTCGTGCTGAACCTTGCCGGCAAACAACTGACCTTGCCGCAACGCGTGCCGGTCGGGCAGGGCACCCAGCTGACACTCGGTGTGCGGCCGGAGCACATAGTCGCCGACGGTGCCCATGATGCGCACGGTGGCGTTTCCCTCGGCACGTTCACCGTCGTGCATGTGGAGCGCCTCGGCGGCCAGACCATCGCCTATGGCAATCTCGACGACAAACAATCCCTGACGGTAGCTCTCGACGGCCAGCGCACCATCGCGGCCGGCGACAAGCCTTCCGTGAGCATCCCCGCCGAAAGATGCCATCTCTTCGGAGATGACGAGAGACGGATCGGCGGCTGAAACCATACCAATTGCAATGACGAGCAGATGAGGAGGAGACAAATGCTCAACAGACGGAAATTCCTGACAAACAGCGCCATGCTCGGCGCCGGTGCGGCCTTCGGCTCTATGCCGGCTTTCCAGGCGATGGCGCAGGAAAAGACGATGCGCCTCTACTGGTGGGGCACACCGAACCGAGCCGAGCGCACGCTTGGCGTCGCCAAACTGTTCGAGGCGGCCAATACGGGCGTCAAGATCAACGGCGAAGTGGGCGGCAACGACTACTGGACCAAGCTCACCACGATGATGGCCGGCGGCAATGCGCCGGACATCTATCAGCTCGAGCCCGGCCGTTTTGCCGATTTCGCCCGTCGCGGTGCGGCGCTGCCGCTCAACGACTACCTCAACAAGTCGATCCGCACGTCCAAGCTTGCCCCCGGCGTGCTCGATCTCGGCACGGTGGACGGCAAGGTCACCGGCATGCCGCTGTCGCTCAACGCGTTTGCGCTGTTCTACGATACGGAGGCCTTCAAGAAGGCCGGCCTGACGCCGCCATCCGCCAAGACCACCTGGGAAGACTTCGCCAAGATTAGCGTCGAGCTCACCAAGTCGATCGGCAAGAAGAATGTCTGGGCGATCGGCAATTGCTCGCGTTACCTCTTCGCCTTCCAGTCCTGGCTCACCCAGCGCGGCAAGCTGCTCTACACGCCGGAAGGCACCGCGGGCTTTACGGCTGACGATGTCACCGCATGGTTTACTTACTGGAACGACCTCGCCAAGGCCGGCGGCTGCAGCAGTGCGGAAGTGCAGGCGATGGACAAGATCCTGGTCGATTCCAACGCCATGGCGACGGGCAATGCGGTGATGGCGATCGCCTTCTCCAACCAGCTCACTGCCTTCCAGGGCATCAGCAAGACGCCGCTGGCGATCACTTCGCTGCCGGTCCTCAATGCCTCGGCACCATCGGGCCTCTTCTATCGGCCGGGCCTGCACTGGGCGATTGCCAGCACCTCGAAGAACCCGGAACTGGCAGCCAAGTTCATCGACTACTTCATCAACGAGCCGGAAGCCGGCAAAGCCCTGCAGGTCGAGCGCGGCGTGCCGGTCAATACCGACATCCAGGCGCTGGTTCAGCCGTCGCTGGACGACGTCTCCAAGCTGACGGTGGAATACATCAAGTCGATCGAAGGCCGCGTCGGCAAGTATCCGCCGCCGGTGCCGCTCGGCGCATCCGAGTTCGAAGAACGCTCGTTCCGTCCGCTCGCCGACAAGGTGGCCTTCGGTCAGGTAACTCCGAAGGAAGCCGGCGAGCAGCTGATGGCTGACGCCAAGCGCATCCTGAAGATCTGACGGGTTTTTAACAGACGGCGCAGGAGCACTCTCCTGCGCCGTTTTCCTTTTTCCTTTGTCCGAAACCTTTTGTCCGGAACATGGATTGCCCGATGACCGACGCGATTTTCGACGACCGCCTTTTCCGCCCCTGGGCCCACAATCCGCTGAAGACCCGCGCCGACGTGATGCAGGCATTGAAGGACCTGGCTCAGCCGGTGGAGAAATACCGTTCGAAGGGCGGCGCCCGCATTCGCCTGGACTCGTCGGCCGCACATTTCGAACAGGCTTCGGCCGATCTGGAAGGTTACTCCCGGCTTCTTTGGGGCTTGGCGCCAGCCCAGGTTGGCGATGCCGACTGGATCGACTGGGCGCCGATCGCCCGCGGCCTCGCGAATGGCTGCGATCCCACACATCCGGAATATTGGGGGGATACGTTCGACGTCAGCCAGCGCCTCGTCGAACTCGCCGCAATCGGCTTCGCACTCCGCCTTGTGCCGGAAAAGATCTGGGAGCCGCTGAGCGAGAAAGAGCGCGCCAACGTCGCCGCCTACCTGATCGCCGGCCACGGCTGCAAACATGCGGACAACAATTGGAAATTTTTCCGCCTGATGGTCGGCATGGGCCTGCGCCATGTCGGCATCGACTATGATCGCGGCCTCGACGACATCTATATCAGCGAACTCGACGCCTTCTATCTCGGCGACGGCTGGTACCATGACGGCAATACCCGCCGCGCCGACCACTACGTGCCCTTCGCGCTGCATTTCTATGGCCTCGTGCTCGCGGCCCTCGATGGCGGCGACTGGACGCAACGATATCGCGAGCGGGCAACTCTGATTGCCGAAGACATGACCCGCTGGTTTGCCGATGACGGTGCAGGTCTCTGCTTCGGCCGCTCGATGACCTACCGCTTCGCTATCGCCGGCTTCTTCGGCGCAACGGCGCTTGCCGGCGATGATACCGTTTCCTGGGGCCGCCAGAAGGGCTTCTATTTGAGGAACCTGCGCTGGTGGGCCAAGCAGCCCTTCGCGACACGCGACGATATTCTGCCGGTCGGCTACTGCTATCCCAATCTCATCATGTCGGAGCCCTACAACTCTGCCCAATCGCCCTATTGGGCCTTCAAGGCCTTCCTGCCGCTAATGCTGCCGGAGAGCCATCCGTTCTGGGCGGTAGAAGAGGATGCTTGCGCGCTACGCCTTGAGCCGTCCGTCCAGAAGCATGCGGGCTTCGTCATCGCCAGCCCTCCCGGAGATGTCATCGCGCTCTCCAGCGGCCAGCAGACGAGCGCAGGAAACACCTTCGTCCGCTTCGGGCCTGAGAAATACGCCAAATTCGCCTATTCGGCCCGCTACGGCTTCAGCATTGAAAACGATCCCTGGCGGTTCAGGAACGCCGTACTCGACAGCATGATCGGCTTCAGCGACGACGGCGTCCATTTTCGCGTCCGTGAGGACAACGAAAAGGCCCTGGTGACGGAGGACGGCCTCCTCTACGGGCTCTGGAAGCCATACGCGGACGTCTCGGTGGAGACCTTCCTCTATTGGGAGGGTGACTACCATATCCGTGTTCACCGCATCGAGACGCCGCGCGCGCTGTCCACGATCGAAGGCGGCTTCGCCATGCCTCGGCTTGAGAAGATGTTGCTGGACGCGGGCGATGGGAATGCCATAGCGATCTCGGACAAAGACATTTCCGCCGCCTTCGACCTTTCGCCGCAAGCGAAACGACTGGGCCGCTGCCTGCTGGCGGCGCCAAACACCAATCTGGTGGCATCCAAGACCGTCGTACCGCAATTGCTGGGTGACATTGCGCCTGGCGTGACGGTGCTCGCCGTGGCCGTGTTGGCGCAGGCCAATACGCCGGCTGCTCTCGACGCGCTGAAACGTCCGCCCGTCGCTCAAGATACCGAGACGCTCAGAGAACGAATCTCGGCCAGGGGCGTGCCGGTCACATTGATGCGCGGCATACCGCGCAGGCGCGATCCTGATTGAGGGTTACGACAACACCCTCCTTGGAAACAACGCGCTCGGAAACAATCTCTTTGGCAATGAGCACGTCGCCGTTGGTCATACGGCGGGCTTCCTGCACAAGACCGGAGATGGCAATGTCTACCTCGGTGCGCAGGCTGGGTATCGCCATAAAACCGGAAGTAGCTCGGTATTCCTGGGTCGAAACGCCGGCAATCCATCCAATGCGATCTCCGCGGCTTGGTCGATTTTCATTGGTCAGGACGCCGGCATCCGGCCCGATGGCACGAGCCCCGCAACGATGGACAACAAGTTTTTTGTCCAGGATCGCTTCACGCGCAACCCGCTTTTGCATGGTGATTTCGGGACGCCTGACGGCAAACTGGGGGTCAACTTGCCGATCGACAAGGCGACGCGCGGCACGCTGCATGTCTATCAGGGAGAGAGCGGCTTTGCTGGGTCTGTTGGTGCAGGCGCGAACGCAGCAATCATCGAAGGCGCAGGCAATGCCGGTGTTACGATCCTGACGCCGGCAACCGCCGTGGGTACGGTCGGCTTCGGCGACGATGCCGCATCTCTTCGCGGCTGGATTCAGTACGATCATGCGACGGATGTTACCCGCATCGGTGCTGCTGGCGGTACGCGTCTGCAGGTTTCGGGAACAGGCATTGGCTTCAACGGTGCGTCGGTCTTCGCCAAACCGACGCTCAACGGGCTGCAACCGATGCAGCAACCACCATGGCGCTGGTCAACCAGGTTCGATCCTACATGATCAGCTACGGCCTCGCTGCATAAGGATAAAGAACGTGAAAAGCGAGATCATCATCGCCGCGGCATTTCTTATCGTATGCGTCGCGATATTCGTATTGAGCGCAACTGCTCTGTGTTTTCTTGTGTCTGCGGCTTATCACTATGGCTTCTCATTCGCGGCCTTTGTGTTTGTTGCTATGGCCTTGACTGTGTTGGGCATTAGCGGATCGTTTGTATGGATGCAGGCGTCTGACCTGAAGATCGATTTCGAACGGTACATCCACTGGAGGAAGCTGAAATCATGAAACTCGACATCGAAAACGACCGCGCGGTCCTCATCAGTCTTATCAGCAATGCCACAATCAGCGGATCGACCGTGATGATTGTCGCCGACCTGGTGAGGCGCATTCAAGAGGCCGGCCTTGAACTGGACGACCCGGCGCCTGCCGAGGAAGTCGCGGAATAGCTCTTAAGTCGAGCTATTTCCAAAACGATGGAGGCGTGCGTTTTCGGCGCGTACGCCTCCATTTTTGAACGGGATGCCAGTCGTTTCGAAGCTGTCGATTACAGCATCAAAGTTGTGCAGGTTGTACCGGTGGCAAAAATTGGTGACGCAAGGCGTACCGAATCCATCCTCGTACCGCACGGCTCCGGTTACATAGAGATATCGCCATTCGCCCTTTTCGTCGGCAGCTCGACCGAAATCCTCCTGCAGGATATGGGCGTTTTGCAGCATGAATTAACGCGCGACAAGATCTCCCGCCTCATCGAACTCCGTTGAATTCAGGTCCGGCCTGAAGTCATTGCCTCCGATCTCCAGTTTGGCGGAAAAACTGATCTTATGGGCTGGGAGGTTGCCTGCATTCTCGATTTTGAATGTCGCTGTCCCTCGTGTCGGATCAGTATTGCTTCTCCGGAAGCCCATAGGAACGACGCTCACGTAGGCGCGCTGGAGCGCAACACGGTCGTTGTGCTGGCGGATGCCAATCCATGTCAGGACGCCGGTGAAGATCGCCGTTAAAACCGTGGCAACGACATCCCACAGGGGAGACGACAAGATTTCAAACAATGATGGATTTCCTTGTGAAATTGATTACTCGCCCGCATTCCTGCTGGACGAAAAAGCCTGAAGAATTGTCGCCTGCCGATCGCTCGCGTCTCTGATGGGCGCGACGTCCGCGAGTTGGCGAATAATCGCGGCCAGCCCCAAGGCGAGCACGCCCATTCCGAACGAAATCGCGCCCAGGATTTCGTGGATCGCTGATTTAGCGCCCAGAGTGACTGCAACTCCTCCTAGCATTTCGAGGATGC
The DNA here is from genome assembly GCA_965227625.1 of Neorhizobium sp. Taxonomy (GTDB): domain Bacteria; phylum Pseudomonadota; class Alphaproteobacteria; order Rhizobiales; family Rhizobiaceae; genus Neorhizobium. Next base: position 54,371 of record CBDDGK010000008.1, read on the forward strand.
CTAGAATTCCAATCAATGCGACCATCACTTTCCTCCAAAGTTGCGAAGGATGGTGGCAAGGTCAATAGAAGTTGTCCAGCGCTCGGCGTCGCAACTCACAACTACTTCAGCCGCCGCAACCGGTTCCCCGGCAGCAGTTCGATGACGCCGTCATCCTGCAGCCTGAAAAGGCACGCCACAACGTCATGCTGATCATGGCCCGCATAAACGACCGGCGCGAGTTCGTACAGGCTCACCGTCTCCGGCAGGTCACGCAGGCGGTCAATGACGGCGGCACGCGGATCACCGGTCATTGGCGGGCTGGTTCGCGAAGGCCAGCAGCTTGGCTGCAACGTCCCGTGCAGCTTCACCGGTGATGGCGAAGGCGAACTGGCCTTTATCCGTCAGGAAATGCAGGACGCCGACCGGAGGCGCTTCCTGAAGCGTTTCCACAGCGGCTTGTTGAAGGAATACGGGTTCGGTCTTGGCCATAGCGAGCTCCTGAACTGTCGTTCTATTTTTGTTCAGGGTGGTGGGGGGAGTCAAGCGAAGCTAGTGGCTAACTGAAGCCATCCTCCCGCATGGCGTCAGGCTTGCCGATCTCGCAGGCGGACGCCGGGGCCGTTTCCGTTTTGATCGATGAAGAGGACGCCAGCGGACTCGAGCGCAGAGCGAACAGCCGCCACGTTGTTTGCCAAACCCGCCGCAGCGCCGTCGCTGGCTTCCATCCGTTTTAACGTCGGGACGGAAATATTCGAGCCAATAGCTAGCTCTGCCTGGCTCATACCCAACAACGCCCTCGCAGCCGCGATCTGCCGTCCTGAAATCATCGAAATCAATCCTAATGGATATTTTTGATCCAAAGGTATTGATTACGCGATTTGGATTGAGCTATAAGTATCACGTTGACACAAACGGCGCAACGAGGAGCCTCCCATGTCCCCACACTTTCCCATTCCTGAAACTGAAAGAGTGCTGTTGCCGAGGGCGTTGGTCGGCAGACCCGTCCCTCGGTCGGAATACCGCTTCCAACTCGGCGAGTTGGTAAACTGGTGCGGAGAGAAATGGCTGATCAGGGGTCGCGAGAGATCGTGGATGGGGCGTGAGATCTACAGGGTCTACCGGGAAGGCGATGAACGTCCGGTGCGCCATGTCGATGGAAACGTCTTGCTCTCCGTTTGACGGGATCCTGGCCGCGTAGACCGGTCAGGACAGCGGCGCCGCTTGAACACGGCGTTCGCGGCCGGCGGCTGTCTTCTAACGGCAGCCGCCGGTTCCACCTGAGTTTCCACCGGGAGCCCCCAGACCGGCCAGCCCGTCCTCGTCGCCGCAGCCGAGGGCGGGCTTTTTTGTTTTCGAGCGGCGAGGGTTATCCACAGGGCAGGGATGTTCGCGGTTCGACTCCCATAGGAGCCAACAGCGAAAGCAGCGTTCAATCTAAAGTGGGAAAGAGAGTGGGAAACGGAATTATCGTATTCCGTTTCCCATAATATAATCAGCTAGTTAGCTGAAGAATTTGGCTCCCCGGGCCGGATTCGAACCGGCGACCTGTCGATTAACAGTCGAATGCTCTACCGCTGAGCTACCAGGGAACACCGCCGTGGCGGCGTGTGGGGCGGGTAATACAAATGCTTTTCGGTTTTGCCAAGTGGTTTTTTCAAAAAAATGAAACTTGCTTGTTTTATCCCCATTTAAGCCCCATCTCCTGCGGAAACAGGTGACTTTCCACAGGAGGACCGGTGCCGTTGGCAGAGGCTCACAAGCAGACAAGATTCGGAATGGACCCGCGAACGGGCAAATTGGTGCTCGGCAGCGTGCAGATTCCCATGCCGCGTTCGCGCATCGGCAGAATCGTGATCGGTTTGGCGCTGATCGTCGGCGGCACTTTGGGATTTCTGCCGATTCTCGGCTTCTGGATGCTGCCACTCGGTTTTCTCGTCCTGTCTCAGGACCTGCCCTTCGTGCGTCGTCAGCGGCGCAAGCTTGCCTGCTGGTGGGCACGAAGGCGCGCGGCGCGCAACGGCCGCCGATAATCCTCAAAGCTTCAGGATAGGGCTGCTCAGCCCAGCATGGACGCGACGCCGCGTCCGGCGCTGAACGCGCCATACGCCAACGCGGCGAAATAAACGATCGTGATGACGTTGAAGAAATAGCCGCCCAGCACGACCGCGCCGTCGCGCTGGATCATCCCAGTGGACAGAAGCAGGATCGCAATCCCCGGCAGCGTGTTTGAAAACGGAATGAGCCCGAGCGGAAACATTAGCAGCACGCCAGCGAGCGTGATTGCCAGCGCATTGAAGCGGTTGACGAGCTGTCCCGTCGTCAGCGCGGAGAAACGCGGCTTCAGCAGTTTGTCGAGGCGGGAGACGATCCCCAGACCTTTTTCCAGCGCCGGCACCAGCTTCTGGGTGTCGAGCTGCCGATCGAGAATCTTGCCGGGAAGCCAGGGCAGGCGGTTTGCTGCGATCGCAAGGCTGATCAGGATGATTGCGGCCCCGAAGACGGTACTGACGCCGGGAATCGAGACCGGCAGAAGAAAGGGCAGGGAAGCGATAGCGCAGAGGATGAGCAGGCCCTGTTCGCCCACAGCGTTCATCAGGTCGCGCAAGCTCACCGATTGGCCGCTTATGCCGCCGATAAGGTCTCGCAGCTTGCCGCTGAGTGAGGTCGATGTGTCTTCGAATTGGATGCCGGCGCTCAATTCTGATCTCCATGCCACGTCAAGAAAGGCATGGATAGCAGCAATGGCCGCTTCCGCAAAGACGCACACCACAACCTGCCGGAAATGTGACTGACCGGCGCGGGATGTAAAATCAAAAGCCTACGGTCGCCGCTATTTCGATTGCAGCCAATAGTCGTAGGCGCCGCAGCACAAGACGATCGCCAGGATCGCCAGCACAATCGGATTCAGGGTCGTGACAAATTCGAGATATGCCATGCCGGTCTCCTCCTACCGCATGCCTGTCGTCCGATGCTCCACCACCGGACGAATATCCGAAGTCTACCACCGTTCTTGCTGGGTGGCTACTTTAGTGTTTCGGCAAGGAATATCGCGCACGCTACGATCGAAGCCGGATCGAATCGATCGGGCAAGGGCTAGAACGCGCATGATATTCAGGGTGATCGAAGGCGGTATCGGCTCGCAGGCGCTGGCCGACGGGGACGCAGGCAAGCGCGGCGTTTTCGGCAAGGACGATGTCCTGCACGAGGCGGAGCGTCGGATCAGGGCGACGGGATACGAGACCTGGCGCAATCGGGAAACCCTGACAGGGGTTCCGGTGCCGCGCGACCTATCCTACCTGGCGATGCAAATCCGCTTCGCTGCCGAGGCTATCGGAAAGCTGGCGGACATCCCGGTGGATTTTCGGTCTGATATCTATTGGCCGGCATAGGCCGCGTCGCCTGAAGCGGCTGCGCCTAGAAAAGGGCCGCGAACAGATGGCTTACATAGAAAATGCTGATGAGCGAACCAATGGTTGCGCACGCCGTAACGGCGTCAGAGACAGTGAGCTTCATACTGATTATCGCCGTCATGGCGATCCTTCTCATAAGGATAACTAACGGCAACATCGCCGTTGCTCACCGTTCTAGAATTAACCTCTTAACGGAGACCCCAGCAAGAAAGATTAACGAATGGTTGATATGCGCACTCGAAATAGCATCCGTGCCGGATCGTATCGGGAGCGGGTAGGACTGCCCGGCAGTGCTGTCAGCCCAGCATGCTGGCTTCGATGCTCGCAAGAACAAAGCTTTCGCGTACCCGGTCCGCGGGTATTTTTTGCTGCAGGCAGGCGGCGCAATCACTTAAGGCATTGATATAATTATCTCCGTCGCGCACTGGCCAACGCCATTTCAGATATTCGAGCGCTTCGCGGGGGCCGCGGATCGTCTCGGGAAATCCGTATCCAATGCGAACTCTGACGGGAGAACTCCACAGGAGTTCGTCGATTTCGATCATTTCATTCATCATTCACACCTTGGGTATTGCGGCGCAGATAACTCACTCGATCGGCTTCGGTTCCGTCCATCATGATGAATTTTTCATGAAAGCCTGTGTTGTTGATGGCATGCCGGTATTGCCTCAAGCTTGACGAGCGTCTTCGCAGGTGCGCAAATTGCTGCAGGCGCGAACGGAGAGCGGCATGCAGTGGGTTTCTTTAAACGCCAGGCAAATGCGGGCGGCATCCTATGACGCCGATCGGCAGCAGCTTCGGATCAAGACGTCGTCCGGCTCGATCCGCACCCACAAAGGGGTGCTGCCGCACATGTTCGACAATCTCGTGAATTCCGACGATCAGAATTTCTATTACCGGATCTACCTCGAATCCTCGCTGGTCTCGGACAGGCGAGGGGCAGGCTCGATCGCACGGCACTATCTGAAGATCGGCGTGATGGGCGCAGGCGCCCTGCTTCTGTCCGCGCCGGGCCTGGTTATCTAGAGATGTGAAGGAAGTGTTGGCCTCGCTGGGGAGCGAACTTGGGCTCGCAGCCTCGCATCTGTTGTCGAAGATGCGGGTTGCCTCAAAAGGGAAAGCACGCCTTCGGCGTGGGATCAGCGCTAGATGGAGATTATTTCCGGAAACCCGATACCGGAAAAACAACGGTCTGCGCAGACGACTCATCTAAACGTTCCGCGCAGACCGGTCCCCGCCCGATGGGATGAAAAAAATGAACTTCATCGGGAAGAGGACAGCCTACAACTGGTTGGTCGTGCCGTCCATTCGACCGAAGGAAGTAGATCGACCTGATCGCTCTTGAAGTCTACACGGCGGGTATCGCTGGAAAAGTCAGCGATCGGAGTGTCTGAGCACTCCGATCGCCTGCTACGCCGAGCGGGGGGTGGGGTGGGGGAAACTCGCCGAAGCCCCCAAATCGTGCGCTATGGGAATCTCTATCGCAAGCTATTCTTTCGGCTAATTTAGAAAAATAAGGGTTCAAGATGTATCCCATCCTGAACCCTTTTAAGTGCCTGTTTATGCAGCTACCACAATATAAGTCTGTAATTGTGCAACAAGACCGCCGTTGGGCGTAACCCGTTTGGGGACTATCCTTCGAGCGATGTGAGAATTCGATCTAATAAATCCAATCAGTGCGCAGTTGAGTCCGAGAGTTGTTCGAGTCCTCTTGGATCGACATGAAAGCTGCCGATCTGCTTCCCAACGAAGATCTTTAAATGTCGTATTGCGATACGTTGTATTTCACGCACGCCTGCCGATAACTGGAACCGGGCGGCCCTGAGCGCAAATGAGAATCCCGAGCGTGCGGAGTTCATCAAGGACGATATAGCGGTCGATACTTGGAAGAAAAGTGGAGGCCTCGCCGAGAATCGAACTCGGGTGCAAGGATTTGCAGACCTTTACCGGTTATTGATTTCACAGCACCTTTTGCCGGTCTGTCGCGTTCATGTTGCAATCAGTCGAGCAGGATGTTCGCGGCATGTGCTAGTTCTGTCCCGTCATCGGACCGCGGAAACAGATGGCCGTAGGTGTCCATGGTGATCACGATTGAGCTGTGCCCCATCCGCTCCTGTACCATCTTCGCCGGCAGTGCGAGGCCGCCGTCTTCCTTCCTGTTGATGAGCCAGCTTGCGTAGAAATGCCGGAGGGCGTGAAGACCGGTATACTTGGCCTTGAGGATCGGTCTGCCTTCCTCGTCCTTCCCTGCAGCCACGGTGACGCCACCACGTACCATCGCCGGCATAAGGCCCTTGTTGACGATGTTCGTATGCGACCTCGGCTCCCCGTCAGGGTTGGCAAAGACAAGCTCAGTGCCCGGCGGCTGTTTCAGTTTGTGTGCCTTCAAAGCGGTGGTGACAGGTGGAGGTACCGGTATCGTCCTCACTCCGGCCTCTGACTTGGTCGGCCCGATTTCCTTGTACTGGTCGGCGCGCTGGTTGACGGTGATTTCGCCGCGCTTGAAATTGACGTCTTGCCACCGGAGCCCACGCAGCTCGGACGACCTCATGCCGGTAAAGACGGCAGTGATCAGCAGGGGGCGCCAGTGATCGTCTAGGGCAGCTACCATCGCCTTTATCTCTTCGCGGGTAGGGATCTCGACGCCGACCTCCAGTTTGCCCTTCTGGCGCTTCTCCTGGCGTCTGTCGCGCCCCTTGCGGCTGCCTCGGATATCGCGAACGGGATTGCGCATGTTTAAGCCCCGCTCGCTTGCATCTGAGAGGATCGAGCCCAGGGAGGTGAGGATCTTCTTCACCATCGCCGGGGAACGGCCTTCCTTCCGCAGCTTGTCCTCAAAATCGCGCACGGCCGGCACATTCAGCTTCGACAGTAGCGTCTGGCCGATCATCGGCTTGATGTGGTTATCGAGATGGCTCTTTCGCTGGTCGATCGACGACCGCTCAAGGCCGGCGCTCTCGCCTGACGCGATCCACAGAGCTCCAGCCTTCTCGACGGTGATGCTGGCGCTGTCGGCTACGTGGACGCCCTCGCGGACCTCGACAGAAGCTGTTGCCGCGAACTGATCCGCTTCCTTTTTTAGCCGGAAAGTCTTCAAGCGCCGCGCACCCGTCATGTCGGTGTAATCGACGATGCGAACGAGTATTACGGCACGACGGTCCCGTACTACGATTCGAACGGCAATCTTCGGTACAAACAGCTGGGCAAGAACGGCGTCGGCAAGGATGTCGATTTCGGGGAGGGCGCCTCTGCTGCGCCGCCTACGAGGACGATCGACAACGGAGTGGAACTGATCACTGTCGGCCCCGGCGGTCAGGAAATCAGCCGGGTTCGAAAAGATTTGTCCGGTGCCGAGCGCGACAAGGCGACGGGCAAGGCGCAAGGCGATGCAAAAGCCGCATTGCCGCAGGTCGAGAACGCGGCGAACGAGTTGTTGGGCTCTATCGATGCTCTGGCAAACGATCCGTATTTGGACCGGATGGTTGGTGCCGTCGACGGCCGTCTGCCGAACTTCAGTTCTGACGCTGCCCGAGTCCAGTCGCGAATGAATCAGATCGGTGGCCAGTCCTTTATGCAGGCTTTCAACAGCCTTCGCGGTGCAGGCCAAATCACAGAGCAGGAAGGCGCCAAGGCCACGGCAGCGTTGGGCCGGCTCGCTACGGCGCAGAATGAGAAGGACTATCGGGATGCATTGAACGACCTTCGCGGCGTCGTGCAGCGAGCCGTCGATACCGCCCGTCAAAAAGCAGCTGGCCAGAACGGTCCCGCTCCACTTCGCGGAACCGATGGCGGCACAGGTGGCAATAGCGGTCGCACAGGCGGCGGCGTAGGTTGGAGCGTTGAAAACTGATGCCGGTCCTCAACATCGAAGGCAAGCGCGTCCGCGTGGACGACTCATTCCTGCAGCTCTCTCCGGACGAGCAGAACCGGACCGTAGACGAAATCGCGGGTCAGATGGGCATTCGAGCAGAGGCGCCTGAAAGCCAAGCCTCCCAGGACCTTCGAAGCGAGCTCTCCGGCCTGAGCACCAACCTGGACAATCCGACCGGACGGCAAGCCCAGGCCGAGGCCGCACGCGACAATTACTATCGCTCAGGCATCTACGGCGGCGAAAACAATCCGCTCGGGCCGATCGCGAAGAGCATCGACGCGTTCGCCAGTGGTGCGCAGCGCGCTCCCTTGCTCGGGTGGGATGATGAGGTCGGCGCAGCCCTTAACACAGCGGCCGGCGCGTCAGGCGCCTACGAGAAGACCCGACAGCAGATCGAAGCCGAAAAGCTGGGCCAGCGGAATGCAAATCCTGTCGCTTCCACTCTTGGCGAACTGGCCGGCGCGACCACGCTTGCAACGAATGCTCCTTCGGTCGCAGGGCGTATGGTGACAGCCGGCCAGCCGCTCTGGAAGGCCGCTGCCGCTTCTGCCGCGGACGGCATGGCGCTCGGGGCGGCGCAAGGTGCGGGGGATGCCCAACCTGAAAGCCGGATCGAGAATGCAGGTTACGGCCTCATCGGAGGGGGCGCACTTGGTGCTCTGGCACCCGTTGCCATCGCGGGAGTGACCGGCGCCGCCCGACGGGCAATTTCACCGAACCTCGTGAACGAGGAGCGGCGGCTTGCTGCTGACTATCTAGCTGGAGAGGGTGTGGGGCTGACCGCAGGCCAACGGACCGGAAGCGACCGGCTGCGCTATGCCGAAAGCGAGCTCGGCGGCAGGATGACCGAAAACTTCATGGATCGTCAGGGCGAGCAGTACACCGCGGCCGCACTCCGGCGTGCCGGTATTGATGCGCCTCGCGCGACGCCGGAAGTCATGGATGATGCTTTTACCCGTATCGGCGGTGATTTCGACGGGCTGGCTTCTCGTAACAAGCTAATGCCCGATACGCAGCTTGAACAGGAATTGATCTCCACGGCACGAGATTACGTTTCTCTGGTTCCTCCAAGTAGTCGCGCACCTATAGTGCAGGACATGCTCTCCGACATTGCTGGAGCACTGAACCGAGGTCCGCTTGACGGCGCAACATACCAAGCTTTGCGTTCGCGCCTGGATCGTGCGGCGCGCTCCTCCCATGTCGACCCTCAGCTCCAGGGTGCCCTGTTCGGAATTCGAAACGCCTTAGACAACGGCATGGAGCGCAGTATTGCTGCGACTAACCCGAATGACGCTGGCGCCTGGCGCGAAGTTCGCACACAGTACCGAAACATGCTCACCTTGGAGAAAGCGGCCTCAGCGGCTGGAGAGGACGCAGCAGGAGGACTGATTTCGCCGCGAGCCCTGAGACAGGCAACGGCAGGCGGACGAGGGCGCCGCAGTTACGTTCGCGGCGACGGAGACTTTGCCGAACTGGCTCGTTCAAACGACCACACAACTCGGTCTCAGGGATCGCGATCGAACTTAGAGGCGCGCAGCCTGATCGTGATGGCGAAATTTCTGTACCCGCTATACGCATTCACCGAGATTCAAGGCCTCGCGCAATTGCATTTCTTCACCATCTTGCTCTCGCCCTAGAAAGCCGTGGGATTTCTCTGGCCCAAGAAGAGCGCTGCCTAAAGGCAGCCATTCCTCCCGACGATATCTCATTTGAAATCACAGAGGGTCGAGAGAGAGTTAGGCATGAAGCAACGCCGTCCGAGTTGAAAAAGAAGCAGGATCATGAGCGGAAACGCGAGATTGCAAGCCGAAGAGGGGAATGGCTGTTCGTCGAGAATTTCTGGCCGGAGTTTGATTACCACTATACCGGGAGGCTTTCGTTCGAGGTCAACAACTGGGCTGAAGGGGCTCGAAAGAAGTGGTCAGACGGGAAGCATCAATCCTTCGAGACCTTGGTTGACAGCATTGCCGACGGGGTTCTGTACCATCTCGCCTTTCGTAAAGCGCGGCGTGAAGAACGCGAGGAGGAGGAACGACGACGAAGGCATCTGGCCCATCGACGTGAGTTATTCAAGAAGCGGCACGAGCGTGAAGACAAGAGGATCAAATTTCTCGCTGACTTGGCCGTATACCAACAGCAGGCGGCCCAGCTTAAGATCATTCTCGACAACGCTTCGAAAACAGGAGGCACCACCGGAGGTGAGTACCAGAGAATGATCGACTGGGCGACAAACCGCCTCGCGGACCTAGAAGCGCGGAACGAGGTCGAAACACTTACGGCGCATCTTAAGTCCGAAAACCTCTTTCCAGTCGAGGATACGCTATTTGACCCGGAAGGCGATCCGCCGCCTAAACAGGGTTACTGGGACTGAGGCTCTAGTTTAAACTAACGGAACAGGGATAGCACGTTGTCTGAGGAGGTATTGGCAATGGATAGTGATTGCGTCGCGAGCTGCTTTTGAGTTTGCAAGGCTTTAAGTCGGCTTGAGGCCTCATTCATATCCGCATCAACCAGCCGACCGACGCCTCTGTCGAGAGAGTCGGAGAGTTTCGATATGAAGTCACCCTGCATCTCTATACGCTTCGAGACAGCTCCGAGCTTTGCTGCGCCGCTCACCATCTTTTCCAACTGCCGGTCTACAAAAGGCACCAACACGCCAAGGACCTGCTCGTCACTGGCATTTGTTCCTAGGAGCAACGTTTTCTTGTTCTCCTGCATCTTCGTGATGTCCAGCGTGAGCAAGGTGATGTCGTTCGCGAAATTCGTAGCGCCTATGATTGCTTCAGTGGCGGTATTGATCATTGCACTCGGTCCGCCAGCCCAAAGGCCCGGCCAAGCCTTCACGTATGCCCCCTCATAGAGCGCGTATGGCTCCCCCATAAACATCGGGTCCCAATAGATTTCTGGCGCTGTTTCGTCCTGGATCCACGATGGATCCTTCTCGTAGGTTCGAACATAAAGGTCTTGCTCTGGATTCAAGAACCTCTTGGTGCTGGAGTTCCTGACACCGACCAAAACACCTTGGTCGAGAATACCACCGTGATTGCCGGTGAGATCGATCAGGACATTAGTCTCATCAAGCTCCACGTTTATCGTGCGAACAGCGACGTTGCCTGCAGCATCTCTCGTGAAAGCTCCGACGACCTGCTTCTGTTGAACGTCACTCGCCACATATCCCTGCCGAGCAGCATCGAATTTGCTACCGATATCAGTCTGTAACCAATTCTCGCCCGAAAATGATGCCGATGCCACGATGCTTCGGAGTTGAGACTGAAGTTGCGTGATTTCCTCTTGCACCTTCGCGCGATCGACTCCGGTTTCGGAGGCAGCAACCAGCTTGTTTTTTATCTCTTTCACGACGTCGACCGATGACGCCATCGCTGCATATGCGGTGTCGACCTTTGCAGCACCGAGCCCGAGCGCATCCTGGACAGATGAGAGCGCGCCATTGTCGGAACGCATTGTGGTTGCGATCGACCAATAGGCAGCGTTGTCCGATGCGTTTCCAACACGCAAACCCGTAGCAACCTTTTGCTGAGTATCCTGAAGAGCGCCCGAAATGCTCCTGAGGGTCTGAAGTGCCGTAATAGCGCTCGCATTAGTCAGGATGCTGGTCATGCAATCTTCTCAAGTATCTACAAAGGTTGAATCATTACGCCCAAGCGATACACGCAAAAGAAGCCTTAATGGTAAACGGAAGATTAATATACCTGTCTAGGATTTCGCATTGCAGACAACTCGGAGTGGCTACCAGAGGATAGCCTCCTCGACAAACCCGTAAGCCTGATCCTTTGGCTGGCGTAGCCTTTTGTTTGTCGCCGCACTAGATCCGCCTGCTATAGAAGGAGGTATCTAGATGGGATTGTATGATCGGCTTGAACGTCGATTGACGAGGGAAAAGGTTTCAGAGGTTGAGTTGTCCTTCGAGGAAATCGAAGTCGTTTTGGGCAGGCCTCTTCCGAAGGTCGCCTATCGTCAAAGCTTTTGGGAAAACCCATCGAACCGTGACCATTTCAGCGGAATGAAGAGAGCGATCAAAAATGCTGGGTTTCAGGCGTCGCTAGTGAACGGCTCGGCTCGGGTCCGTTTCGTGAAGGTCCCGTGAGGCAAGGTTCATGGCCGGTAGATCGTTCGAACTTGCCAAAAGCTCCGGGAAACATTTGTCCTCTCTGAGCATTATCGGAGCGCAAAACCGGAGTGCGCCCCATGATGATAATCGACGACTGGCTGGACGATAGGATCAGTGAGCGGAGGTTCCAGTTCGAGCCCGCCGCAGACACAGACGAATTCGCGATGTTTGCGGGAATGCTGAGGGCCGAGGCGCTGGCCTGTGGCTATACCCTCGACGCGCTTGAGAATGCCTGTGGCGGCGATATCTCGGCCTTTGTCTCGGGAAAGATGCGTTCGCAGGCGACCCCGGCTGCTCATGTCGTCAGCACACCGCCTGTAGAGCCGGCATACGCTCAGGCCTGATGTGCGTTGGGCGATGACGCCGATGTGACGCTCCCTCCACTAGCTTCCTGTTTCTGGCGGCAACAGAGCCAGAACAACTTCCATCGGGTCGCGATCTGGTACATCTCGGCCCGATGGAACCCTGCCGGCAATGCCCATAACGGGGAGTGCCGTCCAATCGTGTTAGACCGTCATCATGAGCATGAAAGACCCGATGGACCTTATTCTCCGACGAATACAAGTCGAGCGCCGGAAAGGTACGTCGATTGAAGAAATGTACGACATCATCACGACGATGATCCGAAACCAGAAGATGGTCGACGGCATTCCGAACGATAACGCGGCAGAAAGTGGCGATGTCGATCCCGACGGCCCGCTCAATTCGGAAAGTAATTCGACCGAATAAGGTTTTCGAACGCATCTGCTGCAAGACTGTCTGCGTTGTTGCCGGAGTATGCGATATCGTACAGGATGTCTGCAAACTCGGTTGGCAGAGGCGCCATTTCTCTTCCATCACGGAAAAGTACGTAACGGTAGGCGCCACCGTCGAGAACCTTGCCGACGACGAAGCGGCTCTGGCCCATTTGGAAGACGCGAATGACTTTCATGCGTCTCAGCTTTCAAATCGCCAGCACGGTATGGCGGTGGCCTTTCCATCGTCACAGAGATTGGCGAGTGTGCCATCGTCGACCCCTCTCCAAAAGCATAGCTTGCTCAACTCTCATCTGGGATTCATTTTGAGTGCGCTGCTCCGAGGGCCCCTATCTCTCAAGGTGGCAGGCGGTCGAAGTGCTCAGAACCTTCGACCGCCACAGTTTTGCTCCACGGAACGAATTCCTGTCAGCGCTGTTTAATGAGGGTCACGGGAGCTGCCCGTCCCCTCAGGCATTTCCGCAAGAAACCTCCCGTAACGCGCTCTCCACTTTTACCAGTTGCCGAGCCTCTCCGAAACTATTTGGTCTTTGGGAACTCGCCTACCAGTCGATTTAGCCTCAACGACCATTGCTCGGCCTCTTCACGTTGTAGCTTGTAAAGCAGATGAAACTCCCCCTCGAATTGAATTTCTGCAGGTCCTCCGGTCTTGGCGTCTATCACATGCCAAGTGCCGTCTTCGTGCTGTGAAAGGTGGAAGCGGGATAAACTCTCCATTCCTCCACACTATCACAAATCGTCAGCCCACTCCAAAGCAGCAGCCCGTACAAGTCGAACGCCAGCGCGCAACACTCTTGAGAATTGCCGGTCGCGAAATCAATCCGTGTACCCTCTATCAGCGCCAGCCTCATCAGACGCCGATGAGGAACGAACTTCGGAGGCTGCTGTTACACTCCAGTCCCGAGGTTTATGGTCAAGCGGCATGTTATCTCCCTGGATAGAGCTGCGCCGGCTTCGGGACACCTTTTTAAAATCGCTTGGAACGACTCGCTCGGAATCCTGTTCGACTAGGGCCAACCAACAGGGAGAAACCCATTGTACAAGATTATTGCAGCCTCGTTCGTCACGCTCGGCCTTGCTACGTCTGCGTTCGCGCAGGGCGCTGCCGGTGGTGGAGCCGGCCAGTCCTCGAACACCGATAGCCAGGCAGGCTCCGGCGGAACGGGACAGACACAGAAGCCGATGGACCCGGCGCCGAAGCTGGGCACTGACAGCACCACCACGAACAGCACCGCTGGTGCAAATGCCTCCGGCGGCGCAGCTGGCTTGTCTGGTACGTCTGCCGCGGGTACTAATGCTGATTGCCCGGCAGGCACACCAGGCGCCGGCGTCAACAGTGCTCCGAAGGGCGACATGGCCGCGACTAACCCGGCTTGCAACAGCAAGTAAATCGATACGGAAGCTGACAGGAGCCCGGGCAGCCGGGCTCTTCCTTTTTAGGAAGCAGATGGTCAAGCGCGTACTAATAGCAATTTTGATAGTGCTTCTCTGCGTCGGGTTAATGAAAGCTGTCGTGGGGTTGAAGGGACGAGAAGCGTTGCTGTGGTACGCTACATCAATTCGACGCTAGGACGGTAGGCAGCGACGTTCAGGCTGTTGCTATGGACGCGACGGAATGATCAAAATGGGCAGAGACGAGGAAGTCAAAAGCGCCGTAATTGACTGCATCAGCCATCTCGGGGGAGCTGGCGCCCCGATCTCCAATTATTTGATCGGAGTGCCGCTCGTATCCGCAGGTTTTACCGAGCTCGAAATAGCGGAAGCGCTCATAGCTCTCAACGATAGCGGCACAGTTGAGCTCCTTGATGGGAACAGGGTGCGGATTATCTCGGTGACAGACTAACGCCCAAGTGTTTCGTGAGCGCCATACTTGACGTGAGCAAACTACATGCGAAGTTGGCAGGCAAATCCTCAGACCCCTCCATGAGCAACACGACCGCCTTCATCTCTGAATTGATACGCGCCGCAAACAAAGTCGAAAAGCTTGGCGACTTCGAGAAGCGCCGCTTGCTCGATCGCGCCGCGGTTACGATACGCGAAATGCGCGAAGCCGCTGGCATCCCCAATAGCCATACCGGCTGCGACGGCCTAATCGACTTGCAGGCCGCCGCTGTTGCGCTGGGTCGAGGACAGCGCACTCCTGGTCAGCTAAAGGCCGCAATGCTCGATGCCGCCGGTATGATCAGAGACCTTCATGTCGTCTTGGATACCGAAACCCATATCCAGATAGCGACCGGGGAGCCGCCGGGCTGATAGTTACTCGGCTCCGACTTGCTCCACGTGAGTACTTGGCCGACTGAAGCTGGTCGGGGTTGCGCAGGGAGGCCAAGTACGGACTTGTGGCACCTCTTGCGTGAGTACCGCACCCCGCCCAACCGCAAACGGATTTGCAACTGCTCGGAGAGTGACCTTCGTAGACTGATGACATAATCTTCGATTATGATCATCAGTCAAAATCGTGGCCGAAGATCTGGCTTTGCTCAGTCCGGTTTAGGCTTCTTTTCCAGGACCGGTAAGCACACGTCGAGGTCGTGGGATGCCAGGTGAGCATATCGCATGGTCATTTGCAGTGTCTGATGGCCGAGCCACATCTGAACCCGCCTGATGTCGATACCGCCGCGCACGAGCCTGGAGGCGCACGTGTGGCGCAGGATGTGAGGAACGACATCATTGTCGCGTCCAAGGCCTACCTGCTCCTTGGCGGCGTTCCAGACGGCCCGGAAACGCTGCTGGTCGATATCTGCGAAGGGACCATCCGGACGGCCTGCTTGATCGGCTACCGACTGTGCGGCCCGGCCTGTGAGGGGGACTGTGCGGCTCTTGCCCGATTTCGTGATCCAGAAGGTCGCTCGTTTTTCGTGGACGTCGTTCCAGCGCAGGCCGATCCCTTCGCCCAGTCGGGCGCCGGTGTCGACGAGGAAGACGCACAGACCGTGATAGTGTTCGTCCTTGGCCTTGATGGCAGCGAACAGGCGCTCCTCCTCATCCTCTTCGAGGAAGCGGATGCGGCCGGCTTTTTCCTTCTGACGGCGGAATTCCGGCAAACTCACCAGGTCTCCCATCTTGAACGCCTTTCGCAGCAATTTGCTGAGCGCTGCCATCTTTCGATTGATGGTCGCATTGCTATTGCCACGTTTGCGGAGTTCGCCGGTGAGCCTATCCACCATTTCGTCTGTAAACGTATCGAAGGATTGGCCGAGCAGAATTTCGTCCAGTTCCCTGATGAAGGCGCTCACATTGGACTTGTGGCTGCCTGCTTCCCAAAGAATGTCGACGTATCGTTCCAGCAGGGTGACAAGGCGCTGTGCCTTGACGACTTTGATCGGCCCGAGGGTCTGGAACTGGTAATGAACGGCATAGGACTGGCCGAAGCTGGAAAGGTCCAATGCCTTGTCCGACTTGTCAGCGTCCTGCCCCATGTCATCCTCGCAATGTGCAGGAGGACTAAGATCGACGGATAGGCCGCGACTTCAATGGGTTTTGCAGCAGAATAGAGCACATCGACCACGTGATTTGCTGCGTCGTGGCCAAGCAGCAACAACCCGCAGCTTTTCGGCTGCGGGTTGCTGTATCAGATCAGATTAGAACGTGCGCTGCAGGCGGACGAAGCCGGTCCAAGCAGAGTCGTCGAAAC
This sequence comes from Neorhizobium sp., assembly GCA_965227625.1. Lineage (GTDB taxonomy): Bacteria > Pseudomonadota > Alphaproteobacteria > Rhizobiales > Rhizobiaceae > Neorhizobium. The sequence goes on from CBDDGK010000008.1 coordinate 70,152, forward strand.
CAGCACCGGTGTCGCCGGTGACTTCGGTGTACTGAACGCTCGTCTTCATGGTCAGGCCAGAAACGATCGTGTAGTCGACCGTCAGACCAGCGCGCCATGCGTCGTTGCTGAAGTAGTCGTTCGTGCCGTCGAAGCCGAGGTTACCCCAGTACTGGAAGCCAGGCGTGAAGGTCCACTTGCCGAACTTGGCAGCGTACTGAGCAGCAACTGCCCATTCCGACAGGTCGTAGTAGGCGTTCGGGCCGGAAGACCAGATACCAGCAACGCTCAGAGCGCCCGGGCCGAGGTTAGCCGTCAGGATACCCTTGATGGTGCCGTCTTCAGCAGCGAAGTCGTAACCACCAACAGCAACTGCGGTGATTGCGCCGAACGAGCCGGAGACCATAGCTTCAACGCCGAGACGGTCGTTCTGGGTGTAGTCCCGGCCGCCGTTGCCGTCCGAAAGGCTGAAGATGTTCGACGAGCTGTAGAAGCCGGTCAGTTCGTCAAGGAAGATACCAGCCGAGAAGCCGTCGCCCTTGTACTCGTAACCGATCATGTTGATACGGTTGGAGCCGAGGTCATCGGTTTCGCCAGAGAGGCCGTACTTGTCGAAGTAGTTGTAGCCGTAACCAGCCTTGAAGCCGCCGAGCGTCAGGTAAGCTTCGTCGATTTCGAGAGCGCCACCGTTGTAGTCGCCTTCAGCCCAGGTACGAACAGCGATGAACGAACCAAGAGTGCCGAGTTCGGTGTCGGTGCGGGCGTCGAGGCTGATGTAACCGCGGGTACGAGCGTTCCAGTTGTCGTCACCAATCGACTGGCGGGTACGAGTGCCAGCAGCGTTGAACAGATCGACGCCGAGGTTGTCGTTAGCGTCAACCTGGAAACGAACGTAGCCGCCGATCTTGAGGCAGGTTTCGGTGCCCGGGATGTAGAAGAAGCCAGTGCCGAAAGCGTCGCAAACGCGAACGTATTCCATGGGCTCCGGCTCAGCAGCTACGATAGCGTCAGCAGCCTGGGCGCCGGATACTGCTGCGAGGGCAGCAGCGGAGCCGAGAAGAAGGCTCTTGATGTTCATTTTTGACCTCCAGTCTACGAAGGTCACTCTCCGAGCAGTTGTAAATCCGTTTGCCGTCTGCCGAGCTGAGATACCCTGACCTGTCATAGCCTACTGAAAATCAAAATTCGTTCGGGAAATAAACGACGAGAGGGTGCGCGCTCGTCCGAAAAAATACAATCTCAATCTTCGGTGGTATTGCTGTCTTTTCGTAAGCTTACAACATTTGGTGATAGCGGAGTACTTATGCGGAACGTAAGCCCGTATTGTTCATTGTCTACCCATGCAATCGATCCCTTTGTAATCGAATTCAAGAGGTTGAAAATGAAGAAGCAAATCGCAATCGTCTTATTATCCGTTGCTACCGCCTTCTCCGGCGCATTTCCCGCAAACGCATTTCCTTCGTCCGTCGCTCCGCCGGCCGTCGCGGAAACATCTAAGCCGGTGCTTATTCGAGAGAGCATCGGAAGCTACCTGCGCGACAATCCGAGGATTTTACGCGACAGAGAAAATCGCGACCGTAACTGGCGTTACAATCGAGGTGACCGCTACGATCGGCGCTACTATCGAGACGGCTATTACCGGGACCGATACTACCGTAACCGTGACTCGAACGCCGGCGCAATTATTGGCGGCCTAGCTGCTGGTGCGCTCATCGGCGGGGCGCTTGCCGCCCCACGTTACTCCTCACCGCGCCGATACGTCGGCGGCGATGCTCACACCAACTGGTGCTACTCGCGTTACCGGACTTACCGGGCCTCTGATAACACCTACGTCCCGCGGGCGGGCGTCCGTGCGGAGTGCGTTTCGCCTTACTGAGCTCTCTAGAGCCAGAATTGACTGATCTCAGGCCCTTCGTTGCATAGCGGAGGGCCTTTAATTTGAGACGTTCGGAACCAAACCCTGTACGAACCATTTTTACCGTGCCACGAGAGCTCTGCTTCCCCGCAGTGGTCTGCTGAACACAACCTTCATGCTCTCGTGGTTGCACCATCCTCTCATCACCATTCAACGGCTTCGCGCTGGTCTGATTGGCGTGGAAGAACGTGGTTGGATCAAACGATTGGCTCTGGAAAACGATGAGCAGCTATCCGCCAAATAACAGGCGGGGTGCTGGCGGCAGGCGGCCACCAACACCCCGTGGAAACGGCACGAGACGCCGCATAGCCGTATTCGATATCATCAAGCTTAAGCGAACCTGACGGCTTCAGCTCAAATTGGAACGCGGTCATTCTGTAGGTATCGGCTTCAGAGAATGCGTTCGTTCGTATTCGAGCACGTCGTCTCGGCTGATCCTCAACAGGCGTCTTGCAAGATAGGTCCCTCGCAAATCTCCCGACCGAACCAGATTGCGCACCTCACGTTCGGATACTCCCCATCGCATAGCGAGATTTCGCGCGGTGAAAACTTTCCAATCGTGGTCTTTCATTCTTTCATTCTCTCGACTTCCGGCGCTTCTCCTGGAAAGTAAGGTAATTATAGAACGTAAGGGACTTGTCCAAAAACAAGAAATTTTCGCCGGCTACAGACGAGGCCCCAAGAAGTCCCGATGGAGCGGCTCGAATGCCGCAGCGCTGTTTTCGGTCCTAGGGCAGTCAGTCAACCCGAAATGGGAAAGGATGTAGACCGAGGGCTTGGCGAATTAGATGCCATTGGCGGCCATTCATCCCCGCTATGGAGATAGCGTGGAGCGCCGACAGTGCTTTCAGGTCTCCTACTGTAGAAAACCCGCGCGACTGCAGTTCATGCAACAGGTGAGGATGAAGGGGGATGGAGGAGATTGGCTTGTTCATTGCGGAAGGTTGACAGGGCTCGGATCTGAACGCAACAAGCGTTTCGCCTAATCTAACTGTGGGACCCCGATGCAAAGCCTTCTGACACTGGATGAACTGGTTGCCGCTGTTCTCACTGAAGCAAGGGACAGACTCGCATGGAACTCCATCACCTTAGGCGAAATTCAGGGTAAATGCCTCGAAGCGGCCGAAGACTTGGCGCCCGATCTTCTGGATGTGTTGAGCAGCGTCGCTGGACTACGAGCCCTAATTCCGGCTCTTCAGGCCGTGCCTGAAATCGTTGAACCGGCTGACGAGGAACTGGGTATCTGGACGTTCGTAAGGAAAACGGAAGAGTAAAGATAGCTCTTGCCTTCGGGCAGGAATTTCGCGGATGCTGACAAGCCGCACCGGATTGTTCCAACTTCCCCGGTGCGGCCGGCGACCGAGGCATGAACCCTCAAAGCCGTTTTGGTCGCCCCAGTCACTGTCGCTTTCTAAGCGCCTGACCTGAGCTAAAACGGTTGCAACCGTGATGAATTCGCAGCATCACGGGCCTCCTCGTGAGATTGCTCGTAACCTTCCACGAGGAGGCGATCGACCGGGCACCTCTCTGACCTGTCGATCGCCGCTTAGGCCTAATCCTTTTGGATGATCAGCGAAACAAAGCAATGTCTTCCTCGTTTGCTTATTGCACAACCGGGAGGATGCAAATGGCTTTCATGCTGAAGTCGCCGGGTCGTGGCTCACCCACTCCCGGCGCTTGCATCTAAGTAGTTCACGTGACCTGCCATGCGTCATGGCCGATGCTGCTACGTGGTCTAACCGGGTGGGCGCGTGAGTTCCTCGACCATCGCGGCATAATACAAGCGCGCTGTTCGGTCCAGCTCGGTCATGAGAACTCCGTTTGTAGCGGCTTGCACATAGAAACCGCTGCCGTGCAACCACTCGATGTCTGCCCGGAGACGTTCGATCGTTTCCTGATGCCGTTCAACACGCTCCTCTGGCGCCATTCGATATTCCCACCTTTTTCCAACCATCCACCAATGCAGCTCGCGAGAAATTAGGCGGACTTTTTCTGCGGCTTGTTTTTAGAATCCGCCACCGATTGCTCCGCCTTCTTGACCAACTCATCTCGGTTCTTGTCAGCATCCTTACCGGTTCTAGCCGCGTCGCTTTCAACATCAGATTTCGGGTTTGTCACATCGTCCTCCGAGCTTTTTGAGGTTGCGTCCCTCACGAACCGCCAGAACCGCGGAAAGTTCGTTGTGCTCGGACTTGAAGTAGACACCGATCACCGACCGTCAAAAGATATCGCCGATCAATCCGGCTTCTCCATTTCGGTCAGTCGGACGCCGGCACCGCCCATGGCGTTCTCGCCTGAATGCAGGAAGGTGACGCCTGCAGCTTCTAGCGCTTTGGCGATTGCTTCAAGGTTGTTCGTGACAGGCACAGATCGCCCCGCTTCGAAATTGCGAACGGTCGAATTCCCTACCTTGGCAGCTTTTGCCAAATCATCTTGCGACATTTCGACCAAACCTCGGGCGGCCCTGCATTGTGCTGGTGTCAGCATCGTCATTCCTCATTGAAAAAACTAATTTAGATCAGGGTAACGAAAATCGTTTGACATGTAAACGCGCAACGATATATGTTGATGTTAACGTTAATCGTTATTCATGAGGACCGCCCTAATGCCGAACACCCCAGTTCCGGCCACCGCCGAAGGCATGCCTAAATTCGACCTCTCCGCCATCATGCGGAAGGCTTGGGAGAAGTACCGGGACTTCCGAGCTCGCTACGCGCCTTGGCAGATCGAGCGCGGTATTGTCGACGCCTCGTTCTCGAACTGCCTGCGCATCTCGTGGCGCCTGGCTAAGCAGGAGGCTGCAAAGAAGGCCGCTGCCGCCAAAGCACTCGCATCCTACGGCGACCGTGCCGCTGAGCGTGTCCGCGAGCTGACGGCTGAGCTGATGCGCATCGACACGCAGTCGTGGGGTATGCGGAGCCACCGCAGCGCAAACATCCGCGCCGCCATCCAGTCCGAAATCTCCAACCTTGAAAGGGGTATTCGTCAATGACCGCCACTCTCTCGAAAGCTGGCAATGCCGACGCTCGGGTTCACTCGTCTCAATACCACGCTGCTTGGCAGAAGTGCCGCGACCTCGGAAAGCAGCTTTCTGACGCCCTTGCCGAGACTGGCGACAATGAGTTCGCCTTCATCTCCCCAGCCACGGCAGAGCATCCCATATGCTTCGGGCAGATCCAGAGCGATACACAGATGCCGCTCGAATATCCCCTCGATCAGGTGGAGCGTCTCGCGTCTCGCCTGTCGTACGCCCTCGATGATTGGGGTAGCTATATCGGCTGGAACGGTATCGCCCATGTCTCCCCGGCATCCTGCGGTCGTGGAGTATGGTTCGAAAACGTCCTTGCGAAGAGCGACGACGAGAACACGATGATGGCCCTTGGCCGGCTGCGTCTAATCACAGACGAGGCGGCTCGCCTTCTGCAGAGCTATCCTGAACTGGAAATCGACAGGGTCGTCGTCAACGAACACGGTATCCACACCAAGCTGCGGGTTCCTGGGCTCGAAAAGGCTGCCGAGGTCGATCCGCTGCTCGGTGCGATCCAAGCCTACCTTGCTGGGGTCAAAGCCATGTCCGATCTGCCCAGCGGTTCTGTGACGGCAGAAAACGAGGACGCTCTTATCGAGCAGACCTATGGAGCTCCGCAAAGGGCGCTTCTTGAATGGGACCGGCAGGCTATCACGAGAGAAGACGCTATTGCCGCTCTGAAGTTCATAGGCGATGAGCGCATGATCGTAGACAGCCTAGGGGAGCCTCTCCGCTTAGCCGTTATTCGTTTCCTGGAGGCGCTGTGATGGACAAGCTTAGCAGGCCCCACCTTCACCCTGCCATCGCTGGAGCCCTTGATGAGGGCATAAAGGCACACGCTCTGAACACGAAAACCGTTCGCGTTATGGGCAAGGTCATAGCTGAGACTATGGAAGAACTTCACGGCGGGCGCTGGAGGGTGGAGATCGACCATCGGGCAGGGTTCGTGCTGATAGTTCCGAATCTCAAGGAGGAGGTGTGAGCATGAACGACTTCTTCGCACCAGCCATCCCCGCCGAGGCAATCATGTCGAACCGGCTTCGTATTGAGAAGGTCAAGGGCGACGGCATGGCGCCGGACCTGCGACCCAACTGGGACATGATCATCATCAGGCCTATCGACAAATACGTCGGGGAGGGGCTGTACTCGATCGACAACGGTGTCGGCCCTGACATCTATCGCGTCCAGAACATTCTGGGCGGCCGACTGCTCATCAAGCACGATAACCCGATCTACACCCACTCCTTCACGATGACGAAGGATGAGTTCGAGGCCGCCGTGCTTGGGATCGTCGTCGCTGACGTGAAGGTCCGCGATGAGCGCATGCTGATGGAGGCGGTCCGATGAACCAGCGCGTCATGATCACATCCCGCGAGCGGCTAGAAGCGAAGATCGAGGAACTGATCGGGCTCCTGGACTTCTTGGACGGAGACCCTGACATCGAGGCCAACGGCGATGAACTAGACGTAGGTATGCCCGAGAGTTGGTGCCGCTCTCGTAGCTACAGCGAAACCGTTCTTGAGGACGATGAGGACGGGGCCGATGCGGAACCGGAAGAAGCCGACGAAGATGGCGACGAACAGGACAGCAGCCGGAGCGAGGACGATAACGTTCACGGCGGTGCCTTCATCATGGGGAAGATCGATGTAGGGAGCGGCTTGTAAAGACCGCCCTCCGCTGACCAACGATTCAGAGGAATGCGTGCTCGCATTTTACCTTCCTGTCCACCGCCAGCGCCGCGCGATATGCCGCTGCGCCGGTGACCACTACCGGCTGAAGGATAACCAGACGAGCCGAGAGGTATCTTGTAAATTTACTGACGCGCGTCATGATCAACAAACAAGTCGGTGGAGTTAATCGTGCGCAGGTTTCTTTATTTGTTGACGTCGCTGCTGTTGTTAGCTCTCACCGTCGATACGGCTTCATCAACGGATTGGGCAGTCGTAGCTGTTTCAGGTGATAGCGAAGTTGCAGTCTTCGATAACGCGCGTACAAAGCTGTCCCAAAACTTCGGCCCTGTGGCATCGTCCATGGTACAGCTGACAAACGATGACCACCTCGTAGACAAGGAAAGGCGGATCTACGAGAACACGGGTGAAAACATAATTGCCTCTATTAAAAACCTGAGGGGCGAGACTAGAAGCAATTGTCTTATTTACTTCACGTCGCATGGCCAGAAGGCCACTGAAAAAGGCGGGGGTGTTTTTATCAGACGGGCCAACGGGAACGTCGGCCCCTCGTTGCTGAATGAGCTTCTAAAAGAAGGTTGCCCTAAGCGGAAAACCGTCGTTCTCATCTCGGCCTGTTACTCCGGTCAATTTATCAACGACGAGATGAAAGGGGCGAGTAGAATTGTCCTCACCTCTGCCAGAAGCGATCGAACTTCCTTTGGGTGCTCGGCTGATTTCGAGTTTCCTTACTGGGACGAATGCGTGTTCCAGAACTTGAAGGATGCTGGGACTTGGAAAAGCCTTTACGACAGGGTCAAGTCCTGCGTCGCTGTGAAGGAGGACGAAGGGGGTTTCGAACCTTCTGAGCCGCAGGCTTTCTTCGGGAGCAAGGTGTCCGACATGCGGATATTCGATTAAATGGACTCGACTGAAGGCGACGCCCGGGCTTCTTTGGCTTACGAGCTGACGGAATCAAAGCCGTCCATCCACGCTTCGTATCTCTCCGGCTCACCTTTGACCAGGTATGGACATGCCATTCTGTTAAGGCCGCCTAGTGCCGCCGTTCTTCCAAGCTCATAAATGCTATCAAGCTCTGGGAACGATATCAGCGTCCCCTCGACCGAGAGGAGGCTGTCGATCTGTGTGACACGAAATGCAGCACTTAAGGTTCGTTCTTCTTCCGAGTTCGTCATGATCTCGCAACCAGTTTCCGAATGACGGCCTTAACCGCGGAACAGTATGAACCGTTCCCGCGAAAGGCCAACCATATTCGCGACAGATAACGTCGTGCTTTGATCCGCAGTATCGATGCGGGGATTGCCATCAAAAACGAGGTTTCGCGGACAACTACGCGCGCGCACGCGAAGAGAGGGGCAAATCGTTGGCGCGAAGGGGCACCGTTAATATCGATGCCCTTGGCGGACGTGCTGAGGGCAAGGTCACTTAGTAGAACGAGGTGAGGGCGCTTCCCCTTCATGGGGTCGGCCAGAAGCAGCCAACTGAGCGTCCCTTTTAGCGTCTTCATAGTCGAGCCTCGCCCGCCGTCGGGCGAGAGCGCTCACAAACTCAAGCAGCGCCGCTTTCGCTTTTGATTGCTGTACTTCCAGCGGCTCCGTATCATCAGCGCAGCTTAGGCAATATAGCTCTTCCCCAACTATCCGACCCTCATAACGACCGCCGCTCCGGCGCAATCGCGCGGGGCATCTCGCGCACTTGTAGATCATCACTCCATTTTCGTTTGAAAGCAGTTCCATTCGAATCTCCCGTCTGGCACCAGGCTGACAGACGGGAATAGTGTCCGCAACATGTTGCACTCCATGTCGCGTGGATTTGCCGTGGGCCGGTGGAAATGCCCGGAAATCAAGGGAATCCGATTGCAACACGACGCGACATGAAGATCCCGCTTTCGCGGTCACTTCTTAGCGCTATGTATTTGATGTTATTGCAAGAAAATAGTGGAGGCCTCGCCGAGAATCGAACTCGGGTGCAAGGATTTGCAGTCCTCTGCGTCACCACTCCGCCACGAGGCCATCCGTTACGCTGTATCAGCGAGTGGTGCCGGGCGTTTAGAACGAATCGAATGACTGTGCAAGCCGGTTCAACGAGATTGTGCTTATTTTCCTCATCGAGGTGAAATCCGCCCCGCCCGTGGTTAACTTTTTTCTTGTCCGGTCGGAGGCCTATCGGTGCCGTAAATGCGGTCTCTCAATTCCAAAGATGCTTTGGAACCAGATATTTACCACATGATTTTGTGTGCGCTGCAGCATGGTTAATTTTTTAACTTTCTGCTCTTAGTCTCGGGAACAGAAAGGCCTGTTCTTCGCTTTAAGGACGGAACGGAAGGAAAGCGCACATGTTCACCAGGATAATCACCGTACTACGCCAGCCAGCCAACGATTTCGAAGGTACGGGTACCTTTGCCGATGGCATTTTCCCGCTGACGCTGGCTGAACAGTCTGCTTTCGACAAGGGGCACAGCATGCGCTCTTCCTATCAGCGGGATTACGTCACGGCCCGCAAGCTCGACGAAGCGCCGCCGGCCTATGCCTGATCTTTAAGTTTCGAGCCGGGAACCCGCGGCTTTTTTGCTTTGCAGCGGGGCAGTGTCTTGAAAGCCTGCCCCGGCCTGATTAAGACGGTTCGATAAGAACCGGCGCATGGCCGGAGTGATTTGGGACGACGGACATGATGGATTTCGAAGCAGCGCGGACGAAGATGGTCGACAATCAGGTGCGCACCACCGATGTCACCTCCCACTCGGTCCTGCGAGCCTTCTATACGGTGCCCCGCGAGGCATTCGTTCCTGAAAAGGCCAAATCTCTCGCTTATATCGATGCCGATATCGAAATCGGCGCTGGCCGCTTCCTGATGGAGGCTTCTCCGCTCGCCAAGCTTCTGCAGCTCGGCACGATCACCAAGGAAGATGTCGTTCTCGAAGTCGGAACTGGTAGCGGTTACGCGACCGCGGTCCTCTCCATGATCGCCGGTTCGGTCGTTTCCGTGGAATCGGATGAGACGCTGGCCGCTTCCGCCACCGAAACGCTGGCAAAGCTCGGTTACGACAACGTCGCCGTGGTTTCCGGCCCGCTTGAGGCCGGTTATGCCGGCGAGGCGCCTTACGACGTCATCTTCGTCAATGGTGCCGTCGAAGAGGTGCCGGCTGCGCTGTTGGACCAGCTGCGTGATGGCGGCCGTCTGATCGCCGTCGTCGGATATGGCAATGCCGCACAGTCCAAGGTCTTCGTTCGCGAGCAGGGCGTCGTATCCGAAGGTTCCTTCTTCAACGCTTCCGTGAAGCCGCTGCCGGGCTTCCGCAAGGCCAAGGAATTCGTGTTCTGAAGAACCGAAAACCGCACAAATTCTGAGGGAAGGGGCCGTATCGGCCCCTTTGTCGTTTTTTGCCGTCAGCAAAGCCTATTTGAGGCCAGTGTGACTTCCGGGATTCACCTCGCCAACAAAACTGTGTATCGGCAGAAGCCCCGGGGCAGTTGTCATTGTTTCCGGCCCCCCCGACACCTTAAAGTAATGACGATTCGGATCCATGCGGAAGATCCTGACTCGTGTGCCGGTAATTGCGGGGAAAAAAATGGCTCAGCCAAATGTAGCGCGTGAACCCTCTATGGAAGAAATTCTGGCGTCGATCCGCCGGATCATTGAAAGCAATGAGCCGGTTGCCGACAACGCGCTGTCCCCAGGCATGTCCGAATACGGTGACGAAATGGATGAAGCCGAGGATGCCGGCTTCACCCCCGGCATCGTGGCAAACGATCGCGGCATGCCGCTTCGCAACGAACCGCTTCGCGACACGATCGGCTTCACCTCCGCGCCGGCAGCCCAGCCGCAGCAGCCGGAGGCCCGCACGCTTTCGCTCGCCGATGTCGCCGCGCGCGTCCGCGCCGCGTCGTCGCGCCAGCAGGAGACCGGTACAGCCCGTCCGGCCATGCCGTCTGCCCCTTCGCTTCCGCCCATTCCGGCTCAGTCCACATCTGCTCAGTCGATGTCGGCTCCGGCGACGCCGGTTGCACCCGCGCCGGTCTCGTCTGCACGTCAGGAAGATCCGGTTTCTCTGCGCCCGCAGATGCCGCGCATGCCGGAACTGCGTGAACAGCAGGCGGCACCGGCGCGTGCTCCGCAACCCGTTTCCCAGCCGGCTGCGCAGCCTGCCGCTGCCCAGCGTATCAATCCTCCGGTCTTCGACCCGCCGCAGCTGGCTCCCGTCAAGGCTGAAGCGCAGGTTCGTCCGGAAGTGAAAGCGGTTTCCGAAGCGCCTGCGCAGACGCTTCCGGCGACGATCGAGGAGACTGCAAACCTGCTTTCCGCCGCAGCCGGCGCGCAGGTGGCAAAGTCCTTCAGTGATCTGGCCGCCGTCTTTAACGGCATGGAGCGCCGCAGCCTGGAAGATATGGCCGGCGACATGCTGCGCCCGATGCTGCAGGAGTGGCTGGACGACAACCTGCCGACGCTTGTCGAGCGCCTGGTGCGCGAAGAGATCGAACGCGTGTCCCGCGGACAGCGCCGTTAAGTAGCGGTCGGCGGAGCCGATCCGCCTCGTCGGCGGAGCCGATCCGCCGTAACCGAGCCAATCGAACAAGGTCGCCCCGGTGCCGGAGCGGCCTTTTTTATTGACTTGGAACACCCCATCCTATTTACACCCCGATATCTCTCCAAGAACAAAAACGGGTCAGGAAATGCTCGAAAAGACCTACGATTCCGCCGCCGTCGAACCGAAGATCGCTCAAGCCTGGGACGAGGCGGACGCATTCCGCGCCGGCGCCAACGCCAAGCCGGGTGCCGAGACGTTCACGATCGTGATCCCGCCGCCGAACGTCACCGGCTCGCTGCACATGGGCCATGCGCTCAACAATACGCTGCAGGACATCATGATCCGCTTCGAACGCATGCGCGGCAAGGACGTGCTGTGGCAGCCGGGCATGGACCATGCGGGCATCGCAACCCAGATGGTCGTCGAGCGGCAGCTGATGGAGCGCCAGCTTCCGGGCCGTCGCGCCATGGGCCGTGAGGCCTTTGTCGACAAGGTCTGGGAATGGAAGGAAGAATCGGGCGGCCTGATCTTCAATCAGTTGAAGCGCCTCGGCGCCTCCTGTGACTGGTCGCGCGAGCGCTTCACCATGGACGAGGGGCTTTCCAAGGCCGTTCTCGAAGTCTTCGTCACGCTCTACAAAGAGGGTCTGATCTATCGCGGCAAGCGTCTGGTCAACTGGGACCCGAATTTCGAGACTGCGATCTCCGATCTTGAAGTCGAGTCGCGGGAAGTCGAAGGCCATATGTGGCACTTCAAGTACCCGCTGGCCGGCGGCGAGACCTATACCTATGTCGAGAAGGATGCGGACGGTAACATCGTTCTGCAGGAAGAGCGCGACTATATCTCGATCGCCACGACGAGGCCTGAGACGATGCTGGGTGACGGCGCGGTCGCGGTTCACCCGTCCGACGAGCGTTATGCGCCGATCGTCGGCAAACTCTGCGAGATCCCCGTTGGCCCGAAGGCACATCGCCGCCTGATCCCAATCATCACCGACGAATATCCTGAAAAGGATTTCGGCTCTGGCGCGGTCAAGATCACCGGTGCGCATGATTTCAACGACTATCAGGTCGCCAAGCGCAACGGGATCCCGCTCTATCGCCTGATGGACACCAAGGCATCGATGCGCGACGATGGCGAACCCTATGCGGTTTATGCCGCAAGGGCGCTGGAACTCGCAAAGACCGGCGAACTGCCGAGCGAATCCGATGTCGACGAGATTAACCTCGTTCCGGACGAATATCGCGGCCTCGATCGCTTTGCTGCGCGCAAGAAGATCATCGAGGCGATCAATGCCGAAGGCCTTGCGGTTACCGTCAAGGATGCCGAAGGCAACGACATTCCCTATGTCGAGAACAAGAAGATCATGCAGCCGTTCGGCGACCGCTCCGGCGTCGTCATCGAGCCGATGCTGACCGACCAGTGGTTCGCCGACGCCAAGACGCTGGCCGAACCGGCGATCGCTTCGGTTCGCGAGGGCCGCACCAACTTCGTTCCGAAGAACTGGGAAAAGACCTATTTCGAATGGATGGAAAACATCGAGCCGTGGTGCATTTCGCGTCAGCTCTGGTGGGGCCATCAGATTCCGGCCTGGTACGGCCCCGATGGCCAGTGCTTCGTCGAGAAGACTGAAGAAGAAGCGCTCGACGCGGCGGTCCAGCACTATCTTGCCCATGAAGGCCCGTGGAAGGCCTGGGTTCAGGAAAAGCTCGAAAACTTCGCTCCGGGCGATATCCTGACCCGCGACGAAGATGTTCTCGACACCTGGTTCTCGTCGGCGCTCTGGCCCTTCTCGACGCTCGGCTGGCCCGACCAGACGGTTGAGCTCGAAAAATATTATCCGACCAGCGTGCTCGTCACCGGTTTCGACATCATCTTCTTCTGGGTCGCCCGCATGATGATGATGGGCCTCCACTTCATGAAGGATGAAGAGGGCAATCCGGTCGAGCCGTTCCACACGGTCTATGTCCATGCGCTGGTTCGCGACAAGAACGGCCAGAAGATGTCGAAGTCCAAGGGCAACGTCATCGACCCGCTGAACCTGATCGACGAATACGGTGCGGACGCGCTGCGCTTCACGCTGGCGATCATGGCGGCTCAAGGGCGCGACGTGAAGCTCGATCCGGCTCGCATCGCCGGTTACCGCAACTTCGGCACCAAGCTGTGGAACGCCACGCGCTTTGCCGAGATGAACGGCGTCAAGCGTGATCCGAACTTCTCGCCGGAGAAGACGAAGCTGACCGTCAACCGCTGGATCCTGACGGAACTGGCCTCGACGATCCGCGACGTGACGGACGCAATCGAGACACAGCGCTTCAACGAGGCCGCGGGTTCGCTTTACCGCTTCGTCTGGAATCAGGTCTGCGACTGGTACCTGGAGCTGCTGAAGCCGATCTTCATGAGCGAAGACGAGGAAGCCAAGGCCGAGGCCCAGGCCTGCGCAGCCTATGTCCTGGAGCAGGCCTACAAGCTGCTGCACCCGTTCATGCCGTTCATGACGGAGGAGCTCTGGGCTCATACCGAGACGCGCGACGGTCTGCTCTGCCATGCCGATTGGCCGGCGCCGGAATTCGCCGATCAGGCGGCAGCGGAAGAGGTCAACTGGCTGGTCGATCTCGTCACCGGTCTGCGTTCGGCGCGCTCGGAAATGAACGTGCCGGCTTCGGCAACCGCGCCGTTGATCGTCGTCGGCGCCAACGAACTGACGCAGTCACGCCTGAAGCGCCATGAGGCTGCGATCCGTCGCCTTGCGCGCGTCGAGAATATCGATCTCGCGGATGTCGCTCCGAAGGGCGCTGCCCAGATCGTCGTCGGGGAAGCCACGGCGTGCCTGCCGCTCGGCAACCTGATCGACCTTGCTGCCGAAAAGGCGCGTATCGAGAAGACGGTCGGCAAGACCGAGAGCGAAATGGACCGTATCGGCAAAAAGCTCGCCAACGAGAAGTTCGTGGCCAATGCCGATCCGGATGTGGTTGCAGCCGAACGCGAGCGTTTTGCCGAACTCGAGGTTCAGATGGCCAATCTGAAGACCGCTCTTCTGAGAATCAGCGAAGCCGGCTGATCCGGTTTCCACGTTTGAAACAGAAAACGCCGCTCCGGAAACGGGCGGCGTTTTTTTATGCAGACACTCTCGGGAAATGCTCCACAGCTGTGCAAGTGCTCACGTGCAGAAAGCCGCAATGTTGCCGCATTGACACAACCTCCAAGTTTGAAACGATAAAATTCTAATTGTAACGAATTTGTAGTCCAATAATTGGTAATTTTATCCCCGAATCGCAGGATGGGGGCGGGTTCCTCACATTCTTACGTAACTCAAATGGGCTTTTGCGCTGCACCCTGCCGGACAGCCGAAAGTTGTCATTAAAGGTGAAGCCTCTAGAGTGACCCCGATCACTTACCAGGGAGTGGGAGCAATTATGGTAAGAAAACATATCTCCAAGGGATTCATCGCTCTTGCAGCTTTGGGCGCTTTTCAAGCGCCGGCATTGGCAGGCGGTTTTTCCCGTGGCGAAGCCGATACTGACATTTTCTTCGACGCAGGTCGTTTCGTAGCGGGCGGCGGCGTAACCTATGTGAACCCCCGGCGTGACTTCGACACAATCGCTGGGGCGAACGGCACCGATGGCGTAATTTCCGACGACTACGCGATTCCGAGCTTCGCGGCGAAGTTTGAATTGACGGACAATCTTGCCTGCGCGGCCACGTATACGCAGCCGTTCGGTGGTTCGTCTACCTACGGAACGCAGGCTCAGGCTGCAGATAGCGCGGCCGACGATCCTGCAGGCCCGCTTCCGGGCAATGCCGCGAGCAAGAAGAAGTTCACCACCAACGAATACGGTCTGGCTTGCGATGTGAAGATCCAGGCTGGTCCAGGTAATATCCATTTCATCGGCGGCGGTTTCCTCCAGTCGTTCGTCTACAAACAAAACACCCTTTACGGCGATCTTACCCTCAAGGACGACAGCGCTCCGGGTTATCGCCTCGGGGTCGCATACGAGATCGAAGAATACGCGCTGCGCGCTCAGTTGATGTATCGTTCCGAAGTAAAACACGAAGCGGACGGACATTTCACGCCTGGCATTCTTGCGGGTGTAATTGGCGCTGGTGACCGCTCGTCCGACGGCGAAGGAAAGCTGCCTCAGTCGCTGGAACTCAGCCTGCAATCTGGCATTGCACCGGGTTGGCTTGTTTACGGGTCGGTCAAGTGGACCGATTGGAGTGTGCTTCAGACGCTCGATTACAATATCGATGCTCTTGGCCCTCAGCAGCTCGAGTTCTTCTGGCGTGACGGTTGGACCGTTCAGGCCGGTGTTGGCCATGCCTTCAATGAAAAAGTCTCCGGCACGATTAATGTCACTTGGGACAAGGGCGTGGGCACCGGCGCTGACATCATGTCGGATACGTGGACAGTAGCAGCAGGCGCCGGCATCAAGGCCGGCCCCGGCGAGCTCCGTGTCGGCGCGGCCATCAGCTACATGACCGAAGGCAGTCAGTCCGTTGCAAAGGGCGCCAACTTCGACGCGACTGCAAACGGTGACTGGGCATACGCGCTCTCCGGTTCTTATAGAATCTCGTTCTGATTTTATTCATGCAAGAAAAAGCCCGGTTTCGACCGGGCTTTTTTGTGCGCTGGTCGGTTTTTCGAGTGCGATTTCCCTGCAACGCTTGTGACGATTTAGCAACACATTTTGGAGACTATTGTCAGGCGCCTTGAGAGAGGCGTTTCTGTCCATTTCCCGCCACAAACGGGGAGCAGCGATAGGACGGCAACAGGCGCGGACCGCGGGGGCGGAGCGCGCATTTTGGAGTACCATGGGCGGGTTTCTTTTTGAAAAGCCGGGCTTTTTAGCCAGAGGCGGGCAGATTTCGGGAAAAGTCCTGATTGCGGCGAAAGCTGTCAGGACGGGTCCTTTTATTGCCGGAAACGGCAATTACAGTTTCATTCGTCTCTCGGGAGGAGAAGGCACCGGTCACGCCCGGACAAACCTTTTTCCGGCAGCGAGCGAAGCTCGGGCTGCATACGGCAGCTGCGCGCGGAGTGAAAGAAACTGAACCATGCCGAAGTTTATCGCATCCATGAGAGTATTGCTTCTTGGAGCTTCGTTCGTAACGGCGCTGGCGGGTTCGGCTGCCGCATTTGACATCAAGTCCGGCGTCACCAAGGAATCCGGTCCGTTCGACCTCTTCAAGTTCGGCTTCAAGGCTTACAAGAACGGCCAGAAGGAAGACGCGGTCGAGGCCTATCGTTACGCTGCGGAAAAGGGTCACACCGGTTCGCGCTGGGCGCTGGCCAACATGTATGCCTTCGGCGATGGTGTCGCCAAGGACGATTTCGAAGCCTTCAAGATCTATAACGAGATCGCGGCCCAAGGCATCGAGCCCGGCTCCGAAGACACCGGCTTTTTCATCAACGCGCTGCTTTCGCTCGCCAATTACTACCGGCGTGGCATTCCGGGCAGCCCGGTCAAGCCTGACCTGAGCCAGGCGCGGCAGCTCTATTTCCAGGTCGCCTCAACATTCGGTGTCGCGGAAGCACAGTTCCAGCTCGCCAAGATGATGCTGTCGGGTGAGGGCGGTGGCGCAAACATCCAGCAGGCCAAGAAGTGGCTTAACCAGGCCCGCCGCAGCGGCCATCCCGGTGCGATGTCGATCTTCGGCAATGTCTTGTTCCAGGAAGGCCAGACGGTCCGGGGTCTCGCATTCATGACCGCTGCGCTGGACAAGTGCAGCGCCAAGGATTGCGGCTGGATGCAGCAATTGCAGGAAGAAGCCTTCTCCGTTTCCGGCGAGGAAGATCGTCGCGGTGCGGTGGCTCTTTCAGTGCAATTCGCCAAGGGCGGCGACTGACGGCGCCAAGGGGCCCATCGAAGCGGAGACGGGCATGACCGTTCGGCGCATCGTCACCAATATCGCAACGGGCGATCTCGCGTCGGGCGATGCGAAGTCGAGTGCACGTGAATTGGCGCAGGCCTTCTACGGCGATATCCTCGGCATGCAGATTGTCATGGACCACGGGTGGATCACCACCTTCGCGGCCGATAGCATGACGGCTCCACAGATCAGCTTCGCGACGGAGGGCGGTTCAGGCGCGCCGGTGCCCGACCTTTCCATAGAAGTCGATAATTTCGAGGACGTTCTCGCAAGGGTGACCGAGCGTGATCTTGCGATCACCTATGGCCCGGTCGATGAGCCCTGGGGCGTACGGCGCTTCTTCTTGCGCGATCCATTCGGCCGCCTGGTGAACATCCTCTCACACGGCTGATCAGCCGAAATCGAAGACCCCAACGACCGGCACGTGGTCGGACGGCTTTTCCCAGGCGCGCACATGCTTCTCGATGGCCGTCGATTTCAGCTTGTCGGCCGCTTCCGCGGACAGCAGGAGGTGGTCGATCCGGATGCCGTTGTTCTTTGGCCAGGCGCCGGCCTGGTAATCCCAGAAGGAATAGAGTTTGGTCGCATCCGTCGTGGCACGCACGGCATCGACGAGGCCGAGGTTTTCAAGGCGTCGGAAGGCGGCTCGCGTTTGCGGCAGGAACAGCGCGTCGGTCGCCCAGACGGCCGGATCGAAGCAATCATGCGGCTCGGGGATGACATTGTAGTCGCCGGCGAGAATCAGCGGTTCCTCCAGCGCCAGGCAATCCAGCGCGTGGCGGCGCAGCCGCTCCATCCAGGCAAGCTTGTAGGGATATTTGATCGGATCGTCGGACGGGTTGCCGTTCGGCAGGTAGATCGACGCGACGCGGATCGCGCCGCCGGGCACGGAAAACACGCCTTCGATATACCGGGACTGCTCGTCGCTATCGTCGCCCGGAAGACCGCGCAGCACTTCGTCGGGCTTGGTCTTGGAGAGAAGCGCGACGCCGTTGAAACCCTTCTGGCCGTGAGTTTCCACATGGTAGCCGAGCGCCTCGATCTCCAGCCGCGGAAAACCTTCGTCGACGGATTTGATTTCCTGCAGGCAGACGATGTCAGGCTGAGAATCGGTGAGCCACTGGCGCAGGTTATCGATGCGCGCCTTGACGCCGTTGATATTCCAGGTGGCGATCTTCATGGGCTCGTCCTTCCGTCTTTACGCTTCCTCTTTTATCGAAAGAGGAAGCGTTGGGAAGGGCGAAGATAGCTGCAGTCTGGATATTGACGATCAGATGGAGAAGCTGGTGCCGCAGCCGCAGCTGGCAACCGCATTCGGATTCTTGATCTGGAAGGACTGGCCGAGCAGGTTGTCGACGAAGTCGATCTCGGAACCTTCCATATAGACCAGCGAAAGGCTGTCGATCAGCACCTTGGCATTGCCGTTTGCCACGACGACATCGTCGTCCTGCGCCGACTCGGCAAGGTCGAATTTGTAGGAAAAGCCGGAACAGCCGCCACCTTCGACCGAAACGCGAAGGGCCTGCTTGCCGGGATCGGTGCTGACGATTTCCGAGATGCGCTTTGCGGCGGCATCCGAGAGGGTTACATTTGCATTCATTTCCGTCTCCTGCCGGGTTCAAGGTCCGGGGGATGAGCTCGAATAACTGTCACCGGCGTTGCGCACGGCTACACTATAGGTATGAAGAGGTGAAGGGCGCGTCAATGGGCCAAGTTCCATCGCCGGCGAACCCGTGATCAAACAGCTGGGTGAGAAGACAGGTGAAGGCATGAGCATCGATACCGGGGCGCTCGGGTTCGGCAGCGGTGAACGCGCGGTCTATTCCGCCAATCCCTGGGCCTCGCGCGGCCGCATGTTCGCCGAAGGCGGCAGTCTGACGCGCTCGGAATTCCAGCGCGACCGCGACCGCATCGTTCACACCACGGCCTTCCGGCGCCTGAAGCACAAGACGCAGGTCTTCATCAGCCCGGACGGAGACCACTACCGCACGCGCCTGACCCATACGATCGAAGTGGCGCAGATTGCCCGCTCGCTGGCCCGCGCGCTGAAGGTCGACGAGGATCTGGCGGAAGGCGTGGCACTGGTTCACGATTTCGGCCACACGCCCTTTGGTCATACAGGCGAAGACGCGCTGGACGAGATGTTGAAACCCTATGGCGGCTTTGACCACAATGCCCAGTCGTTGCGGATCGTCACCAAGCTCGAGCGTCGTTACGCGGAATTCGACGGCATCAACCTCACCTGGGAAAGCCTTGAGGGCCTAGTCAAGCATAACGGCCCGCTGATGACCAGGACGGGCGAGGGCACCCGCGGACCCGTGCCGCAGCCGATCGCTGATTATTGCCAGCTGCACGACCTGGAGCTTGATAGTTACGCCAGCCTGGAAGCGCAGCTTGCGGCGATTTCCGATGACATCGCGTACAATACCCACGACATCGACGATGGTCTGCGCTCCGGTCTGCTGACCTTCGAAATGCTGGAAGACGTGCCGTTCCTGTCCGGCCTAATGGCGCAGGTTCGCGAAAAATACCCGCATCTGGAAGCGACCCGCTTCGCCTACGAGATCACCCGACGTCAGATCACGCACATGGTCGAGGATGTGATCGGCGTCGCGCAAGCCAATCTGAAGGCGCTCAACCCGCAAAGCGCCGCCGATATTCGCGCCGCGGACCATGTCGTGGCGACCTTCTCGCCGGAAATGGCCGAGACGGACAGGCAGATCAAGAAGCTGCTGTTCTCCCGCATCTATCGTCACCCGGATATCATGCGCATTCGCGCAGGGGCCGCCCAGATCGTCCAGGACCTTTTCCGTGCCTATATGGACAATCCATCCCTGATGCGCAGCCACTACTGGGTCAATCAGATCCCCGGCCTTGGCGAGACGGCGCGTGCCCGCCATGTCGGCGATTATCTGGCCGGGATGACGGACACGTTCGCCGTCAAGGCGCATGGCGAGTTGTTTGACCAGACTCCCGATTTGCGCTAGGCACCCGGCAATTACAGCGCCGCACGCCTTATCAGGCGTGCAAAGGACGCTGTAACACTAGAATGCTAACGGCTTTTGAGACCCAAACGGACCGGCCCGCCCGGAAGAGTGACATGAATCTGTTCGCCGACTTCGAAATCAGAATTAAGAACGCTTTGGAAACGATTGAGATCGTGAAGGAAAAGCGAAGCGAAGTTGATTTTGGCCGCATCACCATCGAGCCGCCGCGCGATCAGAGCCATGGCGATGTCGCCACCAATGCGGCGATGGTGCTGGCCAAGCCTCTCGGCACCAATCCGCGAGCGCTTGCCGATATCATCGCTGCCGCCCTTCGCAATGATCCTGATGTCAGCGAAGTCTCCGTCGCAGGTCCGGGCTTCATCAACATCCGGCTGTCGACCGGTTACTGGCAGAACATCCTCGCTTCGATGATCAAGGCGGGCCTTACCTATGGCCGCTCGACGCTCGGGCAGGGCAAGAAGGCCAATGTCGAATACGTCTCTGCCAATCCGACCGGTCCGATGCATGTCGGCCATTGCCGTGGCGCTGTTGTGGGCGACGCTCTGGCGAACCTGATGGATTTCGCCGGCTACGATGTCACCAAGGAATATTACATCAACGATGCGGGCAGCCAGATCGACGTGCTGGCCCGTTCCGCATTCCTGCGGTATCGCGAGGCGCTTGGTGAGAACATCGGCAAGATTCCGGAAGGTCTTTACCCGGGTGACTACCTCGTGCCGGTTGGCGAGTCGCTGGCCGCTGAATACGGGCCGCGCCTGCACAACATGCCGGAAGACGACTGGATGCCGATCGTCAAGGACAAGTCCATCGAGATGATGATGGGCATGATCCGTGAGGATCTGGATGCATTGAATGTGCATCACGATGTTTTCTATTCGGAGCGGACGCTGCATGCCAACGGTGCCCAGGGCATTCGTCAGGCGATCAACGACCTGACGTTCAAGGGCCACGTCTACAAGGGCACGCTGCCGCCGCCGAAGGGTCAGTTGCCGGAAGACTGGGAAGATCGCGAGCAGACGCTGTTCCGCTCCACGGAAGTGGGCGACGATATGGACCGCCCGCTCATCAAGTCCGATGGAAGCTATACTTACTTCGCTGCCGACGTTGCTTACTTCAAGGATAAGTATGACCGCGGCTACGACGAGATGATCTATGTGCTCGGCGCCGACCATGGTGGCTACGTGAAGCGCCTTGAGGCGGTTGCGCGTGCTGTTTCCGGCGGTAAGGCGAAGCTGACGGTTCTGCTTTGCCAGCTTGTCAAGCTGTTCCGCAACGGCGAGCCGGTGAAGATGTCCAAGCGCTCCGGCAACTTCGTGACGCTGCGTGACGTGGTCGACGAAGTCGGTCGCGACGCCGTGCGCTTCATGATGCTGTACCGGAAGAGCTCCGAGCCGCTCGACTTCGACTTTGCCAAGGTAACGGAACAGTCCAAGGACAATCCGGTCTTCTACGTGCAGTATGCGCATGCGCGTTGCGCCTCGGTCTTCCGTCAGGCGAAGGAAACATTCCCGGATCTGGACACTGATTCGCTCGATCTTGCTGCGGGCACTTCTCTGATCTCGGATCCGAACGAATTGCAGCTGGTGGCCAAGCTGGCGGAATATCCCCGCATTATTGAGGCTGCAGCCCTTGCGCAGGAGCCACATCGGCTTGCTTTTTACCTCTATGATCTGGCAAGCTTCTTCCACGCGCACTGGGCAAAAGGTGGCGCAAACTACGACTTACGGTTTGTTAACGTTAAAAACCGAGAATTGAGCATTGCCAGACTTGGGCTGGTGCGTGCTGTTGCCTCTGTTTTGAAGTCCGGATTGACCATTACAGGCACTGCTGCACCGGAAGAAATGCGGTAAGTATCGCCCTCATTTCCCCACATTGCACTGGCATATGCGTTGTAGTGTAGGTGAGTGGACGAGGTAATGGCCGATAACAACCTTGCGCGTAGCCGGAATGATTTGCCGGATTTCTTTGCCGATGATGACCCGCTGGCAGAACTGGCCCGCATCGTAGGTTACGAAGACCGACCGGTTGCTAAATCCGCTGCTGCACCTGTGCAGCGGCGCGAGCCTGCTTTTAATCTCGAAGACGAACTGCTGCGTGAGTTCGAGCAATACGATGCGCCGCGTCTTGACCCGGCGAACGATATTGCTCTGGACGACGAGCCGCGCCGCTTTGTCGAGCCGCCGGCACTGTTCGAGCAGCAGGAACCTGAATTCTCTGCAGAAGAGTTCGCACCTGTACAGGACGTGGAAGTGCCCGTTGCTTTCGAGCCGGCAGTGCAGGACGTCCAGTACGAAGCGGAGCTCCATGAGGAAGTGCGGTTCTCGCAGCCTGTTCCGGCCGTCGAGGAAGTCGTTTATTCCGAGCCTGTCGTCTATTCCGAGCCCGTCATCGAGCAGGCAGAAGAGCCGGCTCGTTTCGAGCCAATCTTCGATCTGCCGGATGTCCCGGTCGCAGGTCCAGTTTCGTCCATTCCCGCTGTTGCGCCCGCTCCCGTTGCTGCGTATTCCGAGCCTGCGCTCGATGAATTCGACCTTGCCGCTGAGCTTGAAAGCTCCATGGGTGCGGATCAGGTTGAAGCAGTAGAGCCGGTGACACCGGCCGCGCCTGCGCCGGAAATTGCCGTTTCGCCGGCATTCTCTCCCTTTTTTGAGCCTGAAGTGACGGCCGAGCCCGAGCAGAAGACCAAGGGCTACGTGCCTGGCTTCCGCATGCCGCTCGCCAATTTCAACGTCGCTCAGACCCGGCGGGTTGCTGCTCCGGTCGAGGAGGCGAGCGAGCCCAAGTTCGAACTGCCGGTGCTGACGGATCTGCCGGCGCAGATGCCGGGCCAGCCGGCTTATGAACCTTGGACGTTCGACAAGCCTGCTGCATCGGTCAAGGTCGAGCCTGTCGTCAAGGCTGCTGCTCCTGAGGTTGTCAAAGCTGAAGTGCCCGCAACGGCTCCGATCGCTCCGGCTGCCCCTGCACCAGCCGCAAAGGCCGACCAGTTTTCGGCTCTCGATGAGCTGATCTACGACGTTCAGCGGTATTCGTTGCCGACGTCCGCCGCAAAGGCCCCGGAGATACAGGTTGCCGCGCCGGTGACGAAGGCCGCGGAAGTCCAGCCTGTTTCGGTCGTGGCTCCTGCCATCGTCGAGCCGGAACCGGTTGTCGCCAAGGCGCCGGCAGTTTCTCCGTATGTTGAAGCTCCTGCAGCCGTTGCCGAAAAAGACCCGTTCTCTGACGAAGAGTTCGAACTGTCTCTCGACGACCTCGAACTTGATCTCGCCGAGATCGTCATCGAAGAAAGCGTGAAGGAGCCAGTCGTGGCAGTCGCGCCAAGGCAGGCTGAAAAGTTCGAAGCCCCTCTCCAGACCGTAGCTCCGGTTGTCGCTGCCGCAGCGGTGGTTGCCGAGCCGGAACTGGAAGAACTTTCTGCCGCCGAACTGCCCTTCGATCCGGCCCAGATCGCCGAATCGGAAGATCAGGTCGAGGCGATTGCCGAGCTCGACGTTCCGGAGCTTCCAGTCGAAGAACCGGAAGAAACGGTTGCCTATCGCCCGGACTACGATCTGGACATCGATGCCGAGCTCGCAACGCTTCTGGCAACGGCCAACAAGCCGGAACCGGTCGCCGCGCCCGCGCGCAAGCCGGAGATCGATATTGCCGCGACCTCGCATCGTCCGGGCAGCGATCGTTCGCCGAACGCCGCGCCGCAGGCAAATTATGCCGAGCTCGATGCTTTCGAGCGCGCCCTGGAAGAAGACTTCCGTCGCAGCCTCGCCGCGCCGTTGGCGCCCACCGAGCATGAAGAACTGCAATACGCCGACTCCGACTATGTCACGACGGTCGAAACTGCCCGCCGCTCGGTTCGTAGCTGGGCTGTGCCGCTCGTCATCGCCGGCGTGGTCATCCTCGGTGGTGCCGGCGCTTATGCGCTGATCTCCAAGGGCGTGCCCGGCGTGTCTGGCGGAGAGCCGGTCATCATCGTCGCCGATACCGACCCGATCAAGGTCGCTCCGGAAAATCCAGGCGGCAAGACGGTGCCGAACCAGGATAAGGCGGTTTACGACCGGGTTGCTGGCGTCACCTCGACGGATCCGAAGCAGCGTCAATTGATCTCTACCAACGAGCAACCGGTCGATGTCGTCCAGAAGACGCTGATGCCGGACACCCTGCCGCTTGAAGGCGAAAACGATATCGATCCGACCGATGTCGGCGAGACCCAGGATCCGCGACTGCTGCCGAACCAGGGCCAGCAGTCGGTCGCCATGAATGGGGGCGATCAGCAGCCGGTCACGGTCATGCCGCGCAAGGTCAAGACGATGATCGTTCGGGCCGATGGCAAGCTCGTCGAGCAGGAGGTTTCTGCTCCCGCTCTTGCTGCTCCGGTAAATGCAAAGGCTCCGGCCGCTGCAGCCAAGCCGGTTGAAGTCGCTGCCGCTCCGACGGCTCGTACACCTGCTGCCCCGGCAGCTGCCGCTCCCGCCGCCGCTGGTATCGTACCTGTCTCCGCACCGGTAACGCCGGCCCAGACGCAGCCCGTTGCCGCGGCCAAGCCGGTTAACCCGGCGCCCGCAGCTCCGACTGCCGCACCAATGCCCGCCTCTCAGGCCGCCGCTCCGGTACAGCCTGCAGCTCCGGCTGCCGCGTCGGCCAAGGCTCCGGTTCCGGCAAGCCGCCCGGCCGAACAGCCGGTCAACGTGGTTGCCGCCGTGACCGATCAGGGCTCCGTCCGTTCTTCGGCTGCAGCCGCAGCGCCGAACCAGGTTGCCTCGCTCGGCGGGGATGGTGGTTACGTCATCCAGATCGCGTCGCTGCCGTCTCAGGCCGAGGCGCAGAAGTCCTACCAGAGCCTGTCTGCCAAGTTCGGCAACGTGATCGGTGGACGTGGCGTCGACATCAAGGCTGCTGAAGTCGCCGGCAAGGGCACGTTCTACCGCGTCCGCATCCCGGCCGGCAGCAAGGATAGTGCCGTGGCGCTTTGCGAGAAATATCGCGCCGCTGGTGGCAGCTGCCTAGTGGCCAAATAAGCCTTACATACGACATCGAACGGGGCGCCTGGCGCCCCGTTTTTCGTTGAGCGTCTGTTTTTTGTTGAGAACCGCATCGGATAAGATCGTTCCATGACCGAATCAAAAGCCATGATCCTGGGCTCCAGCGGCCCGACCCTCACTGCCGACGAAATCGCTCTCTATAAGGACGAGCGGCCCTGGGGCTTCATCCTGTTTGCCCGCAATTGCGTCGAGCCGCAGCAGATTACCGATCTCGTTGCCGCTATGCGTGACAGCATCGGCCGGCCGGATGCGCCCGTGCTGATCGATCAGGAAGGTGGGCGCGTCCAGCGCATCCGCCCGCCGATGATCGAGAGATATCCGTCTGCCGCCGTGCTTGGCGAGCTTTACCAGCAGGATCGGGAAAAGGGCTTGCGCGCCGCCTGGTTGATGTCGCGCCTGCATGCTTTCGATCTTCTGAAATTCGGTATCAACGTGGATTGCCTGCCGGTGCTCGACGTGCCGGTGGAGGGGGCCAGCAATGTCATCGGTGATCGCGCTTATGGCTTCGACCCGAAGGCGGTTTCCGAAATGGGCAAAGCTGCTGCGGAAGGCCTGAAGGCCGGCGGCATGCTGCCGATCATGAAGCACATGCCGGGCCACGGCCGCGGCATGGCGGACAGCCATCACGAACTGCCGGTCGTCACCGCTTCCCGTGCCGAGCTTGAAAGACATGACTTCATTCCCTTCGTTGCGATGAAGGACGAGTTGATGGCGATGAGCGCGCATATCGTCTTCACCGCAATCGATCCAAACGACCCGGCTACCATCTCCCGCAAGGTCATCGACGAAATCATCCGCGGCCATATCGGCTTCGATGGCTTGCTTGTCTCGGACGATACCTCGATGAATGCCCTGAAAGGCACGATCGGCGAGCGTGCGGCGCGGATTGTTGGGGGCGGCTGCGATATCGTCTTGCATTGCAATGGCCTGATGGACGAAATGAAGGCAGTGGTGAAGGAAGCGATCCCGCTGGCCGGCGATGCTTTACGGCGCACCAAAGCGGTGGAAGCGGCTTTCGGACCGGGCGATGGTGCCGACGAGACGGCCATCCGCGCAGAATTTCACGGCCTGCTTGCCACGTCCTAAGGGCGAGCGGCCAATTCCGGCAGATCCGCCAGGCGGTTTTGCCGGAATTGTTTGAGCAACGAACGAGGAGAGGGAATGGCTAACACGACACCGCCAAATGCCATTCCGCCGAAATCCGGCTCCACGGACAAGCCGATTCCTCTGGAAAAGCTATGGCAGGACGTTACGCCCGACCGCGCGACCGATGAACCCGCACTGGTCATCGATGTCGGCGGCTTCGAAGGCCCGCTCGACCTCCTTCTTCATCTTGCCCGCAATCAGAAGGTCGATCTCGCCCGCATCTCGGTGCTGGCGCTCGCCGAACAATATCTGCTGTTCATCGACAGCGCCCGCCGGGTGCGTATCGAGCTTGCGGCGGATTATCTGGTCATGGCGGCATGGCTCGCCTACCTCAAATCCAAGCTGCTCATCCCGCAGCAGCTGAAGGGTGAGGATGGCCCGAGCGGTGAAGAACTCGCCGCCACACTCGCCTTCCGCCTCAAGCGCCTTGAGGCGATGCGCGATGCGGCAAGCCGTCTCGTCAACCGCAATCGGCTGGGCCGCGATATATTCGCCCGCGGCGCCCCGGAACATATTCCGCATCGCGTCCAGTCCGCCTATGACGCATCGCTCTACGATCTCCTGTCCGCCTATGCCAACCTCCGGCAGCGCAACGCGATCACGCAGGTCACGATCGAGCGGCGCAAGGTCTGGTCGCTTGTCGATGCGCGTGAACTTCTGACGCGCATGCTCGGCGAGATCGCCGATTGGACCGCCTTCCAGCATTATCTTCTTCCCTATCTTCCGCCGGAAGATCGGGTAACGGCGACCGCGAGTGCCTTTGCCGCTTCGCTGGAGCTGGTGCGCGAAGGCAAGCTCGAAATCCGTCAGGACGGTGCCTTCCAGCCGATCTTCCTGCGCAGGGGGCAGGGGCCTCGCCAAGAGGCCGTAGAGGCGGTCACGGGAGGCTCGGATTGAAGCCCGGTGAAGACGATCAATTGCCGCTGGCATCGGATGCCGGCGTCCATGAGGAGGTGGCCGAGGAGCGTATGCTGTCGCCCGGTGAAGCGGAGCGGATTGCCGAAGCGCTGGTGTTTGCTTCGGCCGAGCCGGTTTCCGAAGCCTTCCTCGCAGACCGCCTTCCGCGCGGCGTCAACATAGCCGCCGTCATGCAGGGGCTCGCCGAGGCTTACGCGCCACGCGGCGTCAATCTGATCCGCACCGGCGATCGCTGGGCATTCCGCACGGCCGCCGATCTCTCCTTCGTTATCCGCAAGGATGAGAATGAGACAAAAAAGCTGTCCCGCGCTGCGCTCGAAGTGTTGGCGATCATCGCTTATCATCAGCCGGTGACGCGCGCCGAGATCGAAGAGATCCGTGGCGTGACGACGTCGAGGGGCACGCTCGACGTGTTGATGGAGGCGGGCTGGGTGCGTTTCCGCGGCCGTCGCCGCACACCGGGCCGACCGGTGACGTTGGGCACGACCGTCGATTTCCTCGACCATTTCGGCCTCGAAGAACTGCGCGACCTGCCTGGTCTCGAAGAATTGAAGGGCGCCGGCCTCTTGTCCGGCCGCATTCCTCCGGGCTTTGCGATCCCCGCTCCGCACGGCGCCGACGACCTTGCGGAGGATGAAGATCCGATTACCCAGTTGGATCTGGAGGAACTCGGGCTGCTGACACCCGGCGGAGAGGCCGAGGAATAGGCCATTCGTCGCGATCCAGCCGCTATTGCGGGTTACAGTTGGAAAGACGTTGTCGAAAGCCATTGGCCAAGGCGCGGTTTACATCGTGTGCCGATGTTCCGCCCGGCATTAACAACGTCCCCACAACTCAATTCACGTGGGACATTTTGGTGTTTGAAAAAGCATCATAAACAGCTTACATCGATAGAAGGGTTCTAATGGAGTTGGAATATGGGTTCTTTTAGTGTGTGGCATTGGCTGATCGTTCTGGTCATCGTGCTCGTTCTCTTCGGACGTGGCAAGATTCCGGAGCTGATGGGCGATTTCGCCAAGGGCATCAAGAGCTTCAAGAAGGGCATGAGCGACGACGACGCTGCCGAAGCAAACGGTACGGCGAACGGCGCGACGACCACCGCAAAGACCGTCGATCACAAGGCTGATGAGGTCAAGGAAACCAGCCGGTCGTAACAGACCGGCAGTGCGGGTTTCAGGAGCTTCATTGAATGTTTGATATCGGCTGGACCGAGTTGCTGGTCATTGCCATCGTCCTTATCGTGGTCGTTGGACCGAAGGACCTTCCGCCCATGCTCAGGGCGTTCGGCAAGATGACGGCCAATCTGCGCAAGATGGCCGGCGAATTCCGCACGCAATTCGATGAGGCATTGCGGGAATCGGAGCTGGAGGACGTCAAGAAGACGATCTCCGACGCCCAAAGCCTGAATCCCACCAACGCGCTGCGGGATGCGATCAATCCGCTGCGCCAGATGGGCCAAGAAATCCGCGCCGACCTGCAGAAGGCGACGCAGATGCCGACGCCTGCTGCCAGCCCGGAACTGAGCGCAACCGATATCGAGGCGCAACAGGCCATCGAGGGGACGGAAACCGTCAATCCAGCGCCGGAAATTCCGGCTAACTTCCCGTCGGTGACGCCCGCAGCCGCGACAGCGGTTGCCGCAGCGCCGGTAGTATCTGCGCCCGCTCAATCCGCTCCTGTCGCGGCTCCGGTCTCGGCCCCTGCTGCAGCACCAGCTGAGCCGGCTGCCAAGCCAAAGGCCGTTCGCAAGACGGCCGCCAAGGCAAAGCCGGCAGCGGAAACGGTTGCCGAGCCGGTGGCGGCAGTGGCGGTCGAAAAGCCGAAGCGGACACGGGCTGCCAAGCCCGCAGTTACGTCTGCCGAAGTTCTGGACTCCGCGAAAAAGTCACTTGCTCGCAATCGCGCCACCAAAAAGACAGATACTCCCAAGGATGACGCATGAGCGGTGACATCGAAGACAAGCCGCAGCCGCTCATCGAGCACCTCATGGAGCTGCGCACCCGCCTGATCTGGTCGATCGGCGCGTTTTTCGTGGCTTTCGTGGTCTGCTTCTTCTTCGCAAAGCAGCTCTTCAATCTGCTGGTCGTGCCTTACAAGTGGGCGGTCATCTGGGCGCATCTGGATCTTGCGAAGTCGGAACTGATCTACACCGCGCCGCAGGAGTTCTTCTTCACGCAGGTGAAGGTGGCGATGTTCGGTGCGCTGGTCATCGCTTTCCCGGTGATCGCCTCGCAGATCTACAAGTTCGTCGCTCCCGGCCTCTATAAGAACGAGCGTCAGGCCTTCCTGCCGTTCTTGATCGCTTCGCCGATCCTGTTCCTGATGGGCGGCGCGCTGGTCTATTTCTTCTTCACGCCGATGGTCATGTGGTTCTTCCTGGCCATGCAGCAGGCGCCGACGGAAGGTGAAGTCGGCATTTCGCTTCTGCCGCGCGTGTCGGAATATCTCAGCCTGATCATGACGCTGGTCCTGTCCTTCGGCTTGGTCTTCCAGCTTCCGGTCATCACCACGCTGCTTGCCCGCGTCGGCATTCTGTCGAGTGACTGGCTGAGGCAGAAGCGCAAATACGCCATTGTGCTCGCCTTCGTGGTCGCCGCGGTTCTGACGCCGCCGGATCCGATGTCCCAGATCGGTCTTGCTATACCGACCATCCTTCTCTACGAGATTTCCATCTACGCCGCACGACTCGTCGAGCGCAAACGTGCTGAAGATGCTCAAAACGAGCAGGCAGCGTCGGACGTCGCGGAGACGGAAAAGGCCGAAAGCCCGGAAAAGGCTTGAGGCCATCAGTCTCCTGCCGAGCATGCGGTATTTTGCTTTAAAGGCTGAGGACCGATGCTCGATATCAAATGGATCCGTGAAAACGAAGGGGCTCTCGACGCCGCGCTGAAAAAGCGCAGCGCCGAGCCCATGGCGGCAGCTCTTCTGGCGCTGGACGACAAGCGCCGCTCCGTCATCCAGAAGCTCCAGGACATGCAGTCCCGCCGCAATGCCGCCTCGAAGGAGATCGGCGCAGCGATGGCGCAGAAAAACACCGAGCTTGCCGAAAAGCTGAAGGCCGAGGTCGCGTCGATCAAAGACACGATGCCGGCCGCCGAGCAGGAAGAGCGCGAGGCCATCGCCGCCCTTGAAGATGCGCTGTCGCGTATCCCCAACATCCCGTTCGACGACGTTCCGGTCGGCAAGGATGAACACGACAATGTCGTGGCCCGCACAGTCGGCGAAAAGCCGCGCTGGAACCATGCCGCGAAAGAGCATTACGAAATCGGTGAAGCGCTCGGCTATATGGATTTCGACCGCGCCGCCAAGCTCTCCGGCTCGCGCTTCACGGTTCTGACCAGTCAGCTTGCCCGTCTCGAACGCGCGCTCGGTCAGTTCATGATCGACATGCACACGATGGAGCATGGCTATACCGAAGTGTCGTCGCCGCTGATGGTACGCGGCGAGGCCATGTTCGGCACCGGTCAGTTGCCGAAGTTTGAGGAAGATCTCTTCAAGACGACCGATGGCCGTTACCTGATCCCGACCGCCGAAGTGACGCTCACCAACCTCGTCTCGGCGGAAACGCTGGAGCAGGAAAAGCTGCCGCTGCGCTTCACCGCGCTCACCCCGTCCTTCCGTTCGGAAGCCGGTTCGGCCGGTCGCGACACCCGCGGCATGCTGCGCCAGCACCAGTTCTGGAAGTGCGAACTCGTTTCGATCACCGATCAGGAATCGTCGGTCGCCGAGCATGAACGCATGACCGAATGCGCCGAGAACGTCCTGAAGCGCCTCGGCCTGCATTTCCGCACCATGACGCTCTGCACCGGCGACATGGGCTTCGGCGCACGCAAGACCTACGACATCGAGGTCTGGCTGCCGGGGCAGGATACCTATCGCGAAATCTCGTCCTGTTCCGTCTGCGGCGATTTCCAGGCGCGCCGCATGAACGCGCGCTACCGCGTCAAGGACGACAAGAACCTGAAGTTCGTTCACACGCTGAACGGTTCGGGCGTTGCCGTTGGCCGCTGCCTGATAGCGGTTCTGGAAAACTACCTGAACGAGGATGGTTCGGTTACAATTCCGGACGCTCTGCTGCCGTATATGGGCGGTCTGACCAAGATCGAACGGGCTGCCTGACATGCGCATTCTGCTCACCAATGACGATGGCATTCATGCCGAGGGCCTCGCGGTGCTGGAACGCATCGCGCGGATGCTTTCGGACGATGTCTGGATCGTTGCGCCGGAGACCGATCAGAGTGGGCTTGCCCACTCGCTGACGCTGTCCGAGCCGCTTCGGCTGCGCAAGGTGAGTGAGAAACATTACGCGCTGCGCGGCACGCCGACGGATTGCGTCATCATGGGCATTCGCGAGGTTCTGCCGGAAAAGCCGGACCTCGTTCTGTCTGGCGTCAATGACGGCGCCAACATGGCTGATGACGTTACCTATTCCGGCACGATTGCCGGCGCGATCGAGGGTACGCTTCAGGGCGTGCGCTCCTTTGCGCTGAGCCAGGCCGTGCGGCGTGACGAGAACGGCCGCTTTGTACCGTGGGACGTTGTCGAATCCTATGCCGCGGACCTGATCCGCAAGCTGATGGATGTGGAACTGCCGGACGGCACGTTCCTCAACTTGAACTTCCCGAACTGCGAGCCGAAAGACGTCCAGGGCGTCGAGGTGACCGCGCAGGGCAAGCTAGATTTCGGTCTGACGATCGATGCCCGTGAGGATGGCCGGGGCAAGCCCTATTACTGGCTGCGCTTCGGTGAGCGGAAAGGCAATTTCCGCGACGGCACGGATATACAGGCGCTGAAGCAGAACAAGATCTCGGTAACGCCACTGAAGCTGGACCTTACCGATTATTCGGTTCAGGATCGTGTTGCGAAGGCACTTCTATGAAGACACTGGGATTCGGAGCAGCCGATTGAAATCTGGCATGGTCGAAAAAGAGGGGTTCGCGGCGCTGGTGCTGCGTCTCCGTTCCGAAGGCATTTCCGATCTTGATCTGTTGACGGCCGTCGAGCAGACGCCGCGCTCGCAATTCGTGCCGCCGCCGCTTGCCGAGGATGCCTATTCCAGCCGCACAGTGCCGATCGACTGCGGCGCCTTCATGGAGGGCGCCGATCTCGCCGTCCGGCTGCTGCACCGCCTACAGGTCAAGCCTGGCCATCGCGTCCTGGAAATCGGTACCGGCAGCGGCTTCACGGCTGCCGTCATCGGCCGCATCGCCGAGCGTGTGCTGACTGTCGAGCGCTATCGGACCCTGGTCACCCTGGCACAAACCCGCATCGATGCGCTCGGTCTGCGCAACGTCATCGTTCGCCAGGCGGATGGCAGCAACGGCATGCCGGGCGAGGGTACGTTCGACCGCATCTTCGTGACGACCGCGTTTCCCGCATTGCCGCGCTTTTACGCCGAGCAGTTGACCCATGGAGGCTCCATGGTGGCGCCGCTGGTGGTCGACGAGAATACCTGCATGATGATGCGGCTGACCAAAACCGGCAGCCGCTTCGAGCGTGAAGACCTGTTTACCGTGCCGTTCCTGCCGGTCGTTCCGCATATCGCAGCGGCGCTCTGAAAAGGCACTCAGCCTTTTGTTCCATGCGGCGGGACCTTTCCGCGTTGTCATGGTTATCAATTTCCCAAAAAATTTCGGTCGATACCGCCGTTTTAACCGTGCGGTAAGACTAACGCGTTTTAATGACTCTCACGATAGTTGCGTAGCTGTAGGTCGAGTCATGCGTCTTATGAGTTCTCCGAATCTCGGAAAATCCGCTGTAAAGCTTGCTGTTGCAGCGCTTCTCGCCAGTGCGGCGACGGGGTGCAGCTCGGATGCATCGCGCTTCTCCGGTCTTTTCTCCAAATCCGACAATATAACCACGGCCTCGATCCCTCAGCGGCAGGTCGGTGGGGCTTATGGTCAGGCGCCGACGCCGCGAGGCGACCTCGGTAACGGTCAGGCATTGCCGCCCATCCCGCAGGATAATTATAACTCCCGCAACACCGCGATGGCGCAGCCCTATCCGAGCAATTCCGGCGGTTACGGGCAGGGCGCTTACAATAATTCCGGCGCCTACAATTCCGGTGGTTATTCGTCGCCGTCGCGCGTTGCTTCCGCTCCGGTTGCCGTACAGCGCTCCGAGCTTGCAGCTCCGGGCGCTCCTGCGGCCCGTGCCGCAGCGCCGATGAACCGAGATCCGGTTACCCGCCAGGAAGCGATGGCCCAGCCATTCCCGAGCCGCCAGCAGGCAGTCGCTCCGGTGGCTTCGGCCAGCCGTCCGATGCGGGACAATCTTGTAACCGGCACCACCAAGCCGCTCGGTTCGCCGCAGAGCGCCAGCACGGCGCCGGGTGCTGCCCCGATGTCCGGCTGGTCGACTGTCAACGCGCCGAAGGTAGCGCTGCGTCCGGGCGAAACCGTCTCGACGCTCTCCAAGCGCTACGGCGTTCCGGAAAAGGAAATCCTGAAGGCAAACGGCGGCGCTGTCGCTCCGGGCCAGACGGTCATCATTCCGACTTTCAGCACCGCCCAGGCATCGGCCAAGGTCGCGGCTGGCGATATCGATCTGCGCAACAAGGCTCCGGCACCGGCTCACGAGCCTGAGCAGAAGGTTGCCGTGCTGCCGACATCCGCCCGCGACAAGGCGATGGCAGAGCCCGCCAAGTTGACGCCTCCGGGCGGCGGCAAGGCGCTCGCTGGTTCCTACACGGTGAAGCCGGGCGATACGCTGAGCAAGATTTCCCGCGAGACCGGCACGCCGATCGACCAGCTCAAGGCCGCCAACGGTCTGACGACCGGCAGCGTCCGCATCGGCCAGACCCTCAAGGTCACCAATGGCGTTGCAGCGGAGACGGATCAGGTCAAGACGGCCTCCATTCCGCAGAAGCCGGTCGAAAAGGCTGTTGCCCAGCCGAAGGCCACCGCTCCGGTCGTCCAGGCTTCCGCTCCGGCCGCCGCTGCAAAGCCGGTCGAAACGGCTTCCGTCGCGGATGTCGAAAAGAAGTCGGATAGCGGCGCCGCGGCGCCGCAGTCCACGGGCATCGGCAAGTATCGCTGGCCGGTCAACGGCGCGGTCATCGCCGGCTACGGCCAGAACGTCAACGGCAGCCGCAACGACGGTATCGACATTTCGGTTCCGGAAGGCACACCGATCAAGGCAGCCGAAAACGGCGTGGTTATCTATGCCGGCAACGGCTTGAAGCAGCTCGGCAACACGGTTCTCGTTCGGCACGACGACGGCAAGGTCACCGTTTACGGCCATGCCGGCAGCATCAACGTAACGCGCGGCCAGAAGATCACCCGCGGCCAGACGCTCGCTGCCTCCGGCATGAGCGGCGACGCGACCCGCCCGCAGGTCCATTTCGAAGTCCGCAAGGACGCGACCCCGGTCAACCCAACCACTTTCCTTGAATAATGTAGTGCGTTTCAAGGAGACTGAGAAAAAGCCCGGCAGCAATGCCGGGCTTTTTTGTGACTGCGGGGGGCGATCCGTGAGAAGCGCTGCGCGGGGCAGGTGCTCTGGCCTGCCGGATATCTCCCTCTTGGTGGTGAAGGCTATCGCATACGGACTTGGGAGGCGGCGCGTCGTCCGCCCTTCTTCCCCCTTGCGGGGAAGATGTCAGCGGAGCTGACAGATGGGGGTGGTGCCACGAGCCCGACGTTAGAGATTGTTGAACCACCCCCATCTGTCGCCGCTGGCGACATCTAACCCGCAAAGGGGAAGAAGGGAGCGTGCGGCACCGATTCTGGATTCCCATGTGCGATCCTCCTGCCTCAAGAAGAGATATCCGGCACGCCACATGGGTTCGCCCGGGGATGAAAAGAGAATTTTTCCCAGCAAAAACAAACATACCCATCTCCATTCATCCACGTATCCCGAACCCATGCCTAAAATCCCCTCGTTCCGTCGCGGATACGCTGGCAGGCGTGCCAGTGAGACGGGACCGGCGCGGGTGGGGAGGGTTGAGACGCAAAACCTCATCATCCGGGTTCGCGGAAAATGGTTTCCCTCCGGCGACACGGGGAGGAATGACGGCACTCGGATAGATCCTTCATTCCTTGATGCCCGAAAAGAGCGCGCCGGGCGTGCCTGTGCGGCACACAGAGTGGCCGAACCGGATGGTTGCGTCGGATGTCACGTCCGTCCGATCATCGGAGAGCCGACGGTAAACAACCGTCCGGTACGGCCGAGGCAGAGAAGCCGGAGTCGCGGGCAAAAACCGCCGAACGGGGCGCTGAGAGGTGTCACTTATAAATTATCTTACGAGGCAGCTTTCAGCGCCCTGTCCGATATTAGAATGGCCGATATGAGAATGGCCGATAGCCTGGAACGTCCAGGAGTTCTTTGAAATTCCGCGATCGGCCAAGGGAGTAGTGCGCGCAGCGCCAATGCGGGCGGTTTCGCACGCCTGCGATTCGTCCACTCAGAGCGCCTCGGGTCCTCTTGGGCGCACAAGGCAAGATGGGTAGCCTCCAGCCAGAAGGCTGGAAGCCGTCACGCGGAGACATGACTGATGGATTACTTATCCAACGGCTTTCTCAGTCGTCCGGCGAGGTCCTGGATATATTGCCAGGCAACGCGCCCCGACCGGCCGCCGCGGGTGGTCGCCCATTCCAGCGCCTGGTGATGCAGCGTTTCTCGGTCCAGACCGAGATCGAAATGGTCGGCATAACCGTCGATCATCGTCAGGTAGTCGTCCTGGCTGCACTTGTGGAAGCCGAGCCAGAGGCCGAAGCGGTCGGAAAGCGATACCTTTTCCTCGACAGCCTCGGATGGATTGATGGCCGTCGACTGCTCGTTCTCGATCATGTTGCGCGGCAGAAGATGGCGGCGGTTGGACGTCGCGTAGAAAAGCACGTTGTCCGGCCGGCCTTCGATACCGCCGTCGAGCGCCGCCTTCAGCGATTTATAGGCCGTATCGTCATGATCGAAGGAAAGGTCGTCGCAGAACACGATGACGCGCAGGCCGGACGCCTTCAGGATATCCAGAAGGTCGGGCAGGGAGGCGATGTCCTCGCGGTGCACTTCGATAAGCTTCAGCGGAACGCCGCTTGCGACCCGCACGTCCTCATGGACGGCTTTGACCAGAGACGACTTGCCCATGCCGCGCGCGCCCCAGAGCAGAACGTTGTTGGCCGGAAAGCCATCGGCAAAGCGCAGCGTGTTTTCGTGAAGGATATCACGCACATGGTCGACGCCGCGGATGAGCGTCAGCGCCACGCGGTTCGGCTTCGGCACTGGCTGCAGGCGCTTGTTGGCCGGCACCCAGACGAAACACTCCGCCGCATTCCAGTCGTTGACGGCGGGCGGCGGGCCTGCGAGCCTTTCCAGAGCGTCCGCCAGCCGGCGCACTTCCGCGAGGATCAGGGTGTTGACGTCATCGCTCATGGTGTCTCTCCGCTTTATTCGGCCCTTTGTCGCGGCCTTTGCCGTTGCGGTAACACGCTCGTTAGTGCGTCAAAAGGCTTCGGGCAGTGGATTCGGTACTGTAAGCTGCCTGTTTCTGTTGCATTCCGGCCCATCGCAACTATATTCCGGCGGCTTGAACGGGGGCCTGACGTCTCCGGTAGTTTTAGGAGTAGTCGATGTTCATCACCGAAGCATTCGCCCAGGCCTCGGGAGCCGCACCGGCGGCATCCCCGTTCGGCTCCGGCCTCGAGATGCTTTTTCTCTTCGCACCGCTCATGGTGGTCTGGTACTTTTTCCTGATCCGCCCGCAGCGCGCCCAGCAGAAGAAGCGTGCCGAGACCCTGTCGAACATTCGCCGTGGCGACCAGGTCGTGCTCGGTGGCGGCATTACGGGTAAGGTAACGAAGGTGATCGACGACGCCGAAGTGGAAGTCGAAATCGCTGAAGGCGTGAAGATCCGCGCCATGCGCGCCTATGTCGCCGAAGTCCGCGTCAAGGGCGAGCCGATCAAGACCGAAGCTCCGGCCAAGTCCTGATAGCTGCCGCCAAGGCATATAAACTGCAGACGGGCCGGATCCTCCGGCCCGAAATTTTTCAGGAGCGCTTGAGACCATGGCTAGAGGCATCGAAATCCGCGACGCCCATTTTCCCGGCCGCGCTCCGATTGATGCTTACGGCAATGGCGGTTTCCGCTTTGCCGATATGTCCCATCGGGGCTCGCTGCTCTGCCTTCCCTCCGGCACCTATGGCTGGGACATGAATGAGGGCGACCCATTGACAGTGGATGCTTTCGCAAGGGTTATCGCCGAAGCCAAGGATATCGAGGTTCTACTTGTCGGAACCGGCCAGAACCTCCGCCCCATTCCGGCCGACCTCAAGGCGGCGCTGAAGGCGAAAGGCATCTCCTCCGACCCGATGGGCACCGGCGCCGCCGTACGCACATTTAACATCATGCTTGCCGAATCGCGCGCCGTCGCTGTGGCGCTTATCGCGGTCTGACATGACCGAAGCGCCCAAGGAAACCGGCGATATCTGCCTCACCATGCTGAGGGATACCGATCGCGACCGTTATCTCGCCTGCCTTCTGTCGCCGACCGACAAACGCAGCGCGCTCGCCGCCCTCTATGCCTTCAACGCAGAGATCGCCCGCGTGCGGGATTCGGTTCGCGAGGCATTGCCCGGCGAAATACGCCTGCAATGGTGGCGCGATCTGCTCGAAGATACGGCGCAGGGAGATAGCGGCGGCAATCCGGTTGCAGCAGGCTTGCTTGCGGCCGTCGATGCCTATCGTTTGCCGCGCCAGACGCTCGTCGACATGATCGAGGCACGCATCTTCGACCTCTACGACGATCCGATGGCCGACCGGAACGCGCTGGAGGGGTATGCCGGCGAAACCGCCTCGGCACTGATCCAGCTTGCAAGCCTGATTCTCTCTGCGGACGACGCTGCGAAATCCGCTGAAGCCGCGGGCCATGCAGGCGTCGCGCAGTCGATTGCCGGCCTCCTGCTGTTGATGCCGATCCACCGGCGGCGCCACCAACTCTACCTTCCGCTGGACATACTCTCCGCAACCGGCCTCGATCGCGACAGCTTTCTGGCCGGCGAGGACAAGGCGCGTATCTCTGCTGCGATCGAAGCTTTTGCCGGCCTCGGCCTCGATCATCTCGGCAAGGCGCGCAAGGCGGCCTCGGTTTCGCCGGCGGTCCTCCCGGCTTTCCTGCCGGTCGCGCTGGCTGAGCCTGTGCTCCGACGGGCCGCAAAAGCCGGTGCTGCCGTCCTCGATACGGCCATCCAACCGCCGCAATGGCGGCGCCAACTGAATCTTCTCAAGGCCTCCATCACGCGCCGTTTTTGACAGACACCAAATTCGCGCAAGCCTCGTGGGCTAAATCCCCACGCGCTGGCTTATCAAGGACGCTGGCCCATCAAAGGAGACATGGTGTGAGCCCCGTCATTGTCTGGTCGATCATTTTCGTGCTGCTCATGGGCCTTGCCTATTACGTCACACGGCTCGTCAGCCGCGACCGCCCTGACGGCAATCGCCACGATACCGGTCTGGCTATTCTCGAATTCGGCCGTGCCTTCCCCCAGGAGGCGATCCGCAGCCTGCACGTGACTGCGGATGGCGACGCAATTTTCGTTCGGCTGCACGACAACAAGGCCGGCTTCATGAAAAGCAACCGCAGTCACTATTCATGCCATCTGATCGAGCCGGGCCGCGTGCGGGTCATGCCGCTGACCAATGCCAAGGGTTTCGCGATCGAATTTCTCGACGCGCCGACCCAGAACGCCACCTACACCTTCTCGTCGGAGAAGGAAGCAGCCGAAGTCGCGCTCTGGCTGCTGGATAACTATGTCAGCGTTGTCGATCGGGATATCGAAGAGCAGCCGGCTAAGGATATGCCGGCCGGGGATATCAATCCTGACCGAGCCAAGTAGCGCAATCCTGCAGCGCACGCGCCGAAAGCAGCTGCCGTTTCATCACCGTCTTGTCCTTGCCACGGAAGCGCTTGACGCCTTCTGGCTTGACGATCGAGCCCGGTTCAAGCTCCGGAAACAGGCCGAAATTGACGTTCATCGGCTGGAACGAGCGCTTGCCGGGCTCTTCGTCATGCACCAGATGACCGCCGGTAATATGGCCGAGCAATGATCCGAATGCGGTCGTGGCCGGCGGGGCAGACAGCGTTTCGCCCTTGCGCTCCGCAGCGGCAAAGCGCCCGGCGAGCAGGCCGATCGCCGAGCTTTCCACATATCCTTCGCAGCCGGTGATCTGCCCGGCAAAACGCAGGCCCGGCCGGCTCTTCAACGTCAGTGACTTGTCGAGCAGCACGGGAGAGTGGATGTAGGTATTGCGGTGCAGGCCGCCGAGGCGGGCGAATTCCGCATTCTGAAGGCCGGGGATCATCCGGAAGATCTCCGCCTGCGCCCCATATTTCAGCTTCGTCTGGAAACCGACCATATTGTAGAGCGTGCCGAGCGCATTGTCCTGACGCAGCTGCACGACGGCATAAGCCTTGACGGTCGGGTTATGCGCATTGGTCAGGCCCATCGGTTTCATCGGACCGTGGCGCAGCGTCTCGCGGCCGCGTTCCGCCATGACCTCGATCGGCAGGCAGCCGTCGAAATAGGGCGTGCCTTCCCATTCCTTGAAACCGACCGTGTCGCCGGCAATCAGTGCATCGACGAAGGCGTTGTACTGCGCTTCGTCCAGCGGGCAGTTGATATAATCCTTGCCGGTGCCGCCGGGGCCGACCTTGTCGTACCGCGACTGGTACCAGCAGATATCCATGTCGATCGATTCGCGATGCAGGATCGGCGCGATTGCGTCGAAAAACGCGAGCTGGTCTTTACCGGTCTCCGCCTGGATGGCAGCAGCCAATGCCGGCGAGGTGAGGGGGCCGGTCGCGACAATCGCGAGATCCCATTCCTTCGGCGGCAGACCCTGAATCTCTTCGCGCACGACGGTAATCAAGGGATGACTTTCGATTGCCTCCGTGACGGCGTCCGAAAAACCGTCGCGGTCGACGGCCAGCGCGCCGCCTGCCGGAACCTGGTTTCTGTCGGCGCATGCCATGATCAGCGAATTGGCAAGCCGCATTTCCGCATGGATGACACCGACGGCATTGGCGGTCGCATCGTCGGACCGGAAGGAATTGGAGCAGACCAGCTCGGCAAGTCCGTCCGTTTTATGGGCATCGGTGCCGCGAACGCCGCGCATTTCATGGAGAATCACCGGAATGCCAGCGGATGCGATCTGCCAGGCGGCTTCGGATCCGGCCAGACCGCCACCGACGACATGAATAGGAGAGAAGGAATTTGTGCTCATGGCCGGCTCATTATCACGGCATTTCGAGAACCGGAATCAAAAAGCAGCCGTCTGCCGCGGCTTTGCAAACGCCAAGAATCAAAAAGGCACCGCGGAGGGTGCCTTTGACATGTCCTTTGGACGTTGATTATCGGGATCTTGGGGTTCCCGTAGGACGTCCGGACATTCCGTTATCTGCTTCTCACCACTGCGGGTAAACCGCGCGGGTCCGCCTGTAAGAAGCGAATTAACGGAAGGAGCGTGCCGCGATGTGGCGGATGTCGTAGCGGGTCAGGCCGATGTCGCTGAGGGCCTGGTTAGACAGGTTGCCCAGTTCGTTCATCGTGCGGCGGTAGCTGATCCAGTTCTGTGCGATGCGGATCGGGTTCATGGTCGTTTCCTTAATGTCTTTGTCCTGATGCTCTGTTTGTCATCAGCGATGGCGGTCTTATACAGCCGCATAATAAGAATGTGCAGTGCAAAAAGTGTGCGACTGCTATGCAAATGTGCAGATGGTTGATGCTTTTTGCGGCTAAGCCTGAAAATGCGGCAGATATTTTAAGCGCGAAGTTTTTGTAAACAAAAAGAAAAGCGCCTCCCGAAGGAGGCGCTTTTCTTAACTTTTAGCGATGGATGTGCTGTGGCTTAGAAGCCGACGGCATTCCGTGCAACACGGCGGATGTCGGCGCGGCCGATGCCGAGGTCCGAAAGCTCGCGGTCGGTCATGCGGCCGAGCTCGTTGACGGTTTCGCGGTACTTGCGCCAGGTGGTGAGCTTCTGTGCGATGTTCATGATGGTGTCCCTTTCTAGGCCCTTGCCAGCAGCCCCTCGGCGCTGACTTCAATCTCATGAACATGAATATATGCTGCGCTGCGAAAACTAACAGCGCCCATTTGGTATGCCACCTATGCAACAGCTGCATTACGCATTCATTTACCAAGCGATCGCGCGCAAATGATGGGCAAATTTTGAGCAGAAGGCTGGGAGATTGGGCAAAAAAATAACGCCCACCGGGGGAGGAGGTCCGGTGGGCGTCATTTGTAACGACCGGCGATTTGGGAGGAGGAGGATCGCCAGTCCCATCGGGCACAACGCTGGGAGGAGGAGTGCGCGGCCCGAATTCCAGTACGCAGGTACATCCTGCGGGCAATTAAATTTCCGATGCGGTTTGCCGGGCCGTTCGAAGCGGGGAGATCAAAGTGGCTTCAATCAATCCCTGCATTTGCATATTATGAAATTACGCCGCGATTGTGCAGTGCAATATCAGAATGGATGGCTTGCATGTCTTGCATGGCTACCATTTGGTTGATCTAAATGTACAAATTCTAATTTAATAAAAAGTTAACGACCCCTGTGGCAGCCGGCATTCGGCCGTCGAAAACAGCCTGTGCGCAGACTGCCAAAAAACCGTCATTTTCCCTTTGCGTGCGCCGAAACGGGTGTTATAGAGACGCGCGCTCCGGAAGGCCTCGGTCCAAGAGGATTTTCGATGCGGTTTGGGGCGCGGGTATGGTGAAATTGGTAGACACGCCAGATTTAGGTTCTGGTGCCGCAAGGCGTGGGAGTTCAAGTCTCTCTACCCGCACCAGAGCCGCCGGGAGTGCGGTCGGAGGCGCTTTCGGCAGGACGACATGCGCTCCGCAAAGCCGCGGCTGGTCTCTTTGAAGTTCCGGCGATGTGCTCACTGAAACAACGGCTGTAGACGCCAGCTATGGGCACCGCCGCCACGATATGAAGGTTAAAAAATGCAGGTTACCGAAACGCTCGCTGAAGGGCTGAAGCGCGAAATCAAGGTCGTTATCCCGAAGCAGGAGATGGAGCAGGAGCTCAGCGTCCGCCTCGCCGACGCCAAGGACAAGGTCCGCATCAACGGTTTCCGTCCGGGCAAGGTGCCGGTCGCGCATCTGAAGAAGATGTACGGCAAGTCGATCATGGCCGACCTCGTTAACGAGATCGTCCGCGAGCGTCCGACCAAGATCCTTTCCGAGCGCGGCGAAAAGTCCGCGACCCAGCCGTCCGTCGCCATGACCGAGGATGAAGCTGAAGCCGAGAAGATCCTGAACGCACAGGCCGACTTCGAATTCACGCTCTCCTACGAAGTCATCCCGGCGATCGAACTGAAGTCGACCGATGGCCTGTCCGTCGTTCGCGAAGTCGTTGAAGTTTCGGAAGACGAAGTCAACGAGCAGATCGAAAAGATCGCTGAAAGCGCCCGCACCTTCGAAACCAAGAAGGGCAAGGCTGCTGACGGCGACCGCGTTACCATGAACTACCTCGGCAAGGTCGATGGCGTAGCCTTCGATGGCGGCGCTGCCGAAGATGCCGAACTGGTCATCGGTTCGGGCCGTTTCATCCCCGGCTTCGAAGACCAGCTCGTCGGCGTCAAGGCCGGTGACGAAAAGCAGATCACCGTTACCTTCCCGACCGAATACCCGGCTGCGAACCTTGCCGGTAAGGACGCGACCTTCGACATCACCGTCAAGGAAGTTGCCGCTCCGGGCGCTATCGAGATCAACGACGAACTGGCTTCCACGCTCGGCATCGAATCCGTCGATCGCCTGAAGGAAATCGTTCGCGGCCAGATCGAAAGCCAGTACGGCTCGGTAACCCGCCAGAAGGTCAAGCGTCAGATCCTTGACCAGCTTGACGGCATGTACCAGTTCGACACCCCGCAGACGCTCGTCGACGCCGAGTTCGACAACATCTGGCGCCAGATCAACACCGACCTGTCGCAGTCCGGCAAGACCTTCGAAGACGAAGGCACGACGGAAGAAGATGCACGCGCCGACTACCGCAAGCTCGCTGAGCGCCGCGTTCGTCTCGGCCTCGTTCTCTCCGAAATCGGCGAAAAGGCCGGCGTCGAAGTGACCGAAGAAGAAATGCAGCGCGCACTTTACGCACAGCTGCAGCAGTTCCCGGGCCAGCAGAAGGAAATCCTCGATTTCTTCCGCAACACTCCCGGCGCTTCCGCTTCGCTGCGCGCCCCGATCTTCGAAGAAAAGGTCGTCGACAAGCTGCTCTCCGAAATCAAGGTCACCGACAAGACCGTGACCAAGGAAGAGCTGATGGCTGAAGACGAAGAAGCCGATACGGCTGAAAAGCCTGCCAAGAAGAAGGCTGCTCCGAAGAAGGCCAAGGCTGAAGCTGCTGACGAAGCCGCTGAAGGCGAAGAAGCCGCTCCGAAGAAGAAGGCTGCTCCGAAGAAGAAGGCCGCTGAAGACAGCGCCGAATAATCTTCGCATAAGACAGATAGAAAGCCGGATCGGCGACGATCCGGCTTTTTTGCATGTATGGAACAACGTTGCCTTTCGTCATCCTCGGCCTTGTGCCGAGGATCTGTCCACGTGAGATATCTGGCGTGGATAGATGCTCGGGACAGGCCCGAGCATGACGGCGGAAAGCCTGATCGCCCTTATCCATCGAGTGACTGAAAACAGCCCATGATCCGCATCGAAAACATCAGCAAGTCGAACAGCCACCGCATCCTCTACATCGAGGCCTCCGCCGCACTGAACCGTGGCGAAAAGATCGGCCTCGTCGGTCCGAACGGTTCCGGCAAGACGACGCTGTTCCGCATGATCACGGGGCAGGAAGTGCCGGACGAAGGCCAGGTTTCGACGGAAAAGAACATCACGATCGGCTATTTCAGCCAGGATGTCGGCGAGATGGCCGGCGTCAGCGCCGTCACGGAAGTGATGGACGGGGCAGGGCCGGTGAGTATCGTCTCCGCGGAATTACGCGAGCTCGAGGCTGCCATGATCGATCCGGATCGCATGGACGAGATGGATCAGATCATCGAGCGCTACGG
Source organism: Neorhizobium sp. (assembly GCA_965227625.1). Lineage (GTDB taxonomy): Bacteria > Pseudomonadota > Alphaproteobacteria > Rhizobiales > Rhizobiaceae > Neorhizobium. The sequence continues at coordinate 114,269 of CBDDGK010000008.1, forward strand.
CGAAGTACAGGCCCGCTACGAGGAGCTCGACGGATACGGCCTCGAAAGCCGCGCTCGCGAAGTTCTTGCCGGTCTCTCCTTTGCCCAGGAAATGATCGACGGTGACGTCGGCAAGCTTTCCGGCGGCTGGAAGATGCGCGTGGCGCTCGCCCGCATTCTGCTGATGCGCCCGGATGTCATGCTGCTCGACGAACCGTCGAACCATCTCGATCTCGAAAGCCTGATCTGGCTTGAACAGTTCCTGCGCGGCTATGACGGCGCGTTGCTGATGACCTCCCACGACCGCGAGTTCATGAACCGCATCGTCAACAAGATCATCGAGATCGACGCCGGTTCGTTGACGACATTCTCCGGTGACTACGGTTTCTACGAACAGCAGCGCGCGCAGAACGAAAAGCAGCAGCAGGCGCAGTTCGAGCGCCAGCAGGCCATGCTCGCCAAGGAAATCAAGTTCATCGAGCGCTTCAAGGCGCGTGCGTCGCATGCCGCGCAGGTGCAGAGCCGGGTCAAAAAGCTCGACAAGATCGAGCGCGTCGAGCCGCCGCGCCGCCGTCAGGCCGTCGCTTTCGAATTCCTGCCGGCCCCGCGTTCCGGCGAAGACGTCGTCAACATCAAGGGTGTCCATAAAGCCTATGGCAGCCGGTCGATCTATGAAGGGCTGGACTTCATGGTTCGCCGCAAGGAGCGCTGGTGCATCATGGGCATCAACGGTGCCGGCAAATCGACGCTTTTGAAGCTGGTGACCGGCACGACCGAGGCCGACCAGGGTTCGGTGACATTGGGCGCCAGCGTCAAGATGGGCTATTTCGCCCAGCACGCCATGGACGTGCTCGACGGTGATCTGACCGTTTTCGAATGGCTTGAAGCGGAATTTCCGCGCGCCGGGCAGGGCGCTCTGCGCACGCTCGCGGGCTGTTTCGGTTTCTCAGGTGACGACGTCGAGAAGAAGTGCCGGGTGCTTTCTGGTGGCGAAAAGGCGCGTCTCGTGATGGCCGCCATGCTCTTCGACCCGCCGAATTTCCTGGTCCTCGACGAGCCGACCAACCACCTGGATCTCGACACCAAGGAAATGTTGATCAAGGCTTTGTCTGAATACGAAGGCACGATGCTCTTCGTCAGCCACGACCGCCACTTCCTCGCCGAACTCTCGAATCGCGTTCTCGAACTGACCCCGGACGGCATCCACCGATACGACGGCGGTTATACCGAATATGTCGAGCGCACAGGCTATGAGGCGCCGGGTCTCAAGAGCTGAGCATTACGCGCCGCGGCTCTTATCGCGTCCCCGTCGTCGAATTTGGCGCGCGTCGCCGCCTGTCCTTAGGGCAGGCTGCGAACGGTCGCTGATGCCCGAGTTGGAAGGCCCGCTAGAATTTACAAAAGCAATCAAGCTACAGGTTGCATCTCCCTCGCGATAAAGCCATTGATGGTGGCTTTGTGGACGCTGTTGGAAAGCGAATTGCATGTGGCCGCGAGGGTTTTGGGAATGGGTACTGGTGCTTGTGGTGCTCGGCACGGCAGCCATTTTCCTGCTGATCTTCGTTATGATCGTCCTCTTCGGCATATACGGACACCAATAGCCATCGTCTCGCGATAGATGACCGCCCACACTTCACGCCTTGGCGGAAATCGCGCTCAGTTCTTCCAGGTCGAGATCGCGTTCCAGTTCATGCAAGGTCTCGTCATCGATCTCACCGGTGCGATGGAGCCTGATCAATTCCCGCCGCCCGGTCGCCACGGCCTCCAGCACGACGTCGAAATGCGCGTGGAGCAGGGGCGTATAGTGGTCGATGCGCTCCACGTAATCCGCGCTTCTTTCTGCCCTGACCTGATATCGCTTCAGCAGTTGCGGATGAATGAGATTGCCTGATGTATCGTAGGCAAGGCCCTGAACGGTTACCAGTTGCGCCTTGGCCATGGCGGCTTCGGCCTGCGGCATCGTCAGCCGTGCTCTCTCCGACTCCGGCTCTACCAGACCGGCCCACTCGATGATCCGGCCGAGCGTCGTGCCCTGAATGAGAACGGTGCCGAGGATGACGGCAAACGAGGTCACCAGAATGAAGTCGCGTCCGGGAAAGCTTTCAGGCAAGCTCAATGCGAGGGCAAGCGTCACCACGCCGCGCACGCCTGCCCAGCTAAGCACCGTCGCATTGCTGGTTCCAAGCGGCGGATAACGCTTGAAGCCAAGCGTATTGAAAAGCCGGATGACGATATCCGAAGCGAACACCCATACGAAGCGCGCGACGGTTAGCGCAATCAGGATGGCGAGGATCGGCAATCCCATGTCCTGGATCACCACGCTAAACCCGCCGCCACGCTCCACGACACCGCGCAGTGACAAGCCTATCAAGACAAAGACCGAGGCTTCCATCAGGAATACGAGTACGCTCCAGAAGGATACGCCCCGCATCCGCATCGCGGCGGTGAATACGGTGTGTTGAAACCATCCCGCGATCAGGCCGGCGACGACGGTCGCGATCACGCCGGAGACGTGAATGAGTTCGCCAAGCACATAGGCGGCCCAGCCGACGAGCACAGTCGCCGCGATGATCAAATATTCGTCGCCGAGGCGGCGCACGAAAAGCAACCAGATTGCCCCAACGGCAATGCCGACCAGCGCTCCGCCGATCGCT
>CBDDGK010000009.1:0-39120 GCA_965227625.1 Neorhizobium sp.
ATCTCAGCCTCACGACCGACATGATTCTGGCCGAGAAGGTGGCGTTGGATGCCGCCGAGCCGCTCGGTATCCCGGTCTTCCCGGTCATCCCCTATGGCCTTGCATCGTCCTTCGCGACCTTTCCGGGCACGCTGACACTGACGCTTTCCACCTATATCGGCGTCGTCCGCGACCTGATGGACAGTATCCACCGCTCGGGCTTTCGCCGCATCCTCATCGTCAACGGCCATGGCGGCAATACGCCGATCACCGCCTTCCTCTCCGAGTGGATGAACGCGCATCCGGACAGTTCGTTGAAGTTCCACGACTGGTGGCGCGCGCCGAAGACGCTGGCGAAGGTCCACGAGATCGATCCGGCAGCCTCACATGCCTCCTGGATGGAAAACTTCCCCTGGACGCGCACCACCGATCAGCGCCAGCCAACGGGCTCGAAGCCGAAGGTGGATTTCGCCCGCCTCGCCCGCGTCGATGCGGCTCGCAAGCGAGAAATGCTCGGCGACGGCAACTATCACGGCCTCTACCAGCGCCCGGACGAGGACATGCTGGCGATCTGGGACGTCGCAGTCGCAGAGACCCGCGACATGCTGGAAGGCGACTGGCACTAGAGTTTTGTTTTCAAGCCTGCGCCAACCGCGCAGGCACAATTTCGGCCCGTCAAGCTCGCGGAAGATGAGCAGCGGGAGAGAACGGGGAACATATGTTCGCTTTTATTTTGCAACGCCTCTGGCAGGCGGTCATCGTCGTGTTCGCGATGTCCGCGCTTGTCTTCTGCGGCGTCTATGCGGTGGGCAATCCCATCGACGTATTGATCTCGCCTGACGCGACGCAGGACATCCGTGCCGCCGTCATCGCTCAATACGGCCTCGACCAGCCGCTCTGGCATCAATATTTCGGCTTTCTAGGGCGCCTGCTCCACGGGGATTTCGGCCGCTCGCTGGTCTATAACATGCCGGTCAGCGAACTGATCCTGTCGCGCCTGCCGGCAACGCTGGAACTGACCCTGATCGCGGTCATCTTCGCCAGCCTCGTCGGCATTCCTATCGGCATGTATGCCGGCTACAAGCCGCACAGCATCGTCTCGCGCGCCATCATGGCGATCTCCATCCTCGGCTTCTCGGTCCCGACCTTCTGGTTCGGCCTGATGCTGATCATGGTTTTTGCAGTGCAGTTCGGCATCACCCCGGCCGGTGGCCGCGGCGAGACGGCAAGCCTGTTCGGCATCGACTTCAGCTTTCTGACCGCCGATGGCTGGGCGCATCTCGTCCTGCCCGCGCTCAACTTGTCGCTGTTCAAGTTTGCGCTGATGATCCGTCTTGCCCGCGCCGGCACCCGCGAACTGATGTTGAGCGACACGGTGAAATTCGCCCGTGCCGCCGGCCTCTCGGAATTCACGGTGCTGAGCCGCCATGTGCTGCGGCTGATCTCCATTCCGCTCGTGACCGTCTTCGGCCTGGAACTCGCTTCGACACTGGCTTTCGCCGTCGTCACCGAAACGATCTTCTCCTGGCCGGGTCTCGGCAAGCTCATCATCGACAGCATCACCTCGCTCGACCGTCCCGTCATGGTCGCCTATCTGATGCTCGTCGCTTTCCTGTTCATCATCATCAACCTCGTGGTTGACCTCACCTATGCGCTGCTTGATCCGCGCTTGAGAAAGGGACGTGCCTGATGCGCGATACTCTGCTCGGCCGTTTTCTGGAAGAATTCTTCCGCAACAAGGTCGCGACCGCCGCCGCGGCCGTCGTCCTTCTCATCGTCCTGACCGCAATCATCGCGCCGCTGGTGACACCGCAGGACCCCTACGACCTGACCAGCCTCGTGCTGCGCGACGCTCGCCGCCCGCCCGGTTACATCGGCACCGGCGGTTACACCCATTGGCTCGGCACCGATTCCCAGGGCCGCGACCTCCTCTCCGCCATCATCTATGGCCTGCGCATCTCGCTGCAGATGGGTGTCATCGCCGGCGGCATCGCGTTCACCATCGGCGCCATCGTCGGGTGCTCCGCCGCGTATATCGGCGGGCGCTTCGAAGCTCTCGCCATGCGCATCGTCGACTTGCAACTCTCCTTCCCGGCGATCCTTCTGGCCTTCGTCATCGCAGCCATGCTCGGCCAGGGGCGTTATCAGCTGATCATGGCGCTGATCTTCGCCCAATATGCCTATTTCGCCCGCACCGCCCATGGTGCCGCCTCGGCGGAACGGCAGAAGGATTATGTGGAAGCGGCCCTTTCCATTCCGCTGTCGCCACTGCGCGTCGTGTTGAAGCACATCCTGCCCAACTCGCTGCCGCCGTTGATCGTCGTGGCGACCGTGCAGGTGGCAAGCGCGATCTCGCTTGAAGCCACTCTCTCCTTCCTGGGGGTCGGCCTGCCGCCAACCGAACCGTCGCTCGGCATGCTGATCGCCAACGGCTTCCAGTATCTCCTCTCCGGCCGCTACTGGATTTCCATCTATCCCGGCATCGCGCTGATCGTCTTCATCGTCTCACTGAACCTCGTCGGTGACCAGGTGCGTGACCAGCTCAACCCGAGGCTCCGCCGATGAGTGCTGCACTTCTCGAAGTCACCAACCTAAAGACCTGGTTCCCGACCGCTCGCGGCGAAGTAAAGGCCGTCGACGGCGTCTCCTTCTCGATCGCGCCGGGCGAGGTGCTCGGCCTTGTCGGCGAATCCGGTTCCGGCAAGTCGATCACCGGCTTCTCGATCATCGGCCTGATCGACGAACCCGGCCGCGTCGTCGAAGGCTCGATCAAGCTCGAAGGCCGCGAACTGATCGGCCTGCCTTCGCACGAGCTGCGCGCCATCCGCGGCAAGACCATTTCCATGGTCTTCCAGGACCCAATGATGACGCTGAACCCGGTGTTGAGCATCGGTACCCAGATCAAGCTGGCGCTCGAAGCCCACGAAAAGATTAGCGCCGCTGACGCCCGTGAACGGGCGATCAAGGCGCTGGCTCAGGTCCGCATCACCGATCCGGAACAGAAGGTCGATTTCTTCCCGCACCAGTTTTCCGGCGGCATGCGCCAGCGCGTGGCAATCGCCATCGCGCTGCTGCACCGCCCGAAACTGATCATCTGCGACGAGCCCACCACGGCGCTCGACGTCTCCGTGCAGGCGGAAATCCTCGCCGAGATGAAGGAGCTGGTCGCCCAGCTCGGCACCGCGCTGATCTGGATCAGCCATGACCTTGCCGTCGTATCGTCACTCGCAGATCGCGTCGCCGTCATGCGCCACGGCCATATCGTCGAACTGGGACCGGCACTCGGCGTACTGACCAAACCGCAGCACGAATACACAAAGGCGCTGCTCGACGCTCTGCCTTCTCGCGCAAAGCCGGGCCAACTCCTGTTGCGCGGCGCCGGTATTGCGGATGCCGCTCCGCCGCCGCGCAAATCGGCAACCGCCGACCTGCCGCCGCTCGGCAGCCCCTACCTCGTCATCGAAAACGCGGTAAAGCGCTTCCAGAAGCCCTCGGGTTTCTTCCGCAACATCGCCATCAAATCCGGCATCGCCCAGCCCTTGCCTGTCGTGCAGGCGGTCGATGGTGTGTCGATCACCCTGAAGCGCGGCGAAGTACTCGGCCTCGTCGGTGAATCCGGCTCCGGCAAATCGACGCTCGGCCGCATGGCCGCCGGGATCATGATACCGACGACGGGTGGCGTGCTGCTCAACGGAAAACCCGTCATGAGCGCTGGTCGCAATGCGCGAAAGATCACCACCCGCATCCAGACCATCTTCCAGGACCCATTCGCCTCGCTGAACGGCCGTATGCGGATTATCGACATTCTTGCCGAAGGCCCGCTTGCGCACCGACTGGTGACACGCGCGGAGGCCCCGGAATATGTGAAGCAATGGCTGGCCGCCGTCGGTCTCGATCCCGCCTTCGCCAACCGCTTCCCGCACCAATTCTCGGGCGGCCAGCGGCAGCGTATCGCGATCGCTCGTGCGCTTGCCATGCAGCCGGATGTCGTCGTCTGCGACGAGCCAGTCGCCTCGCTGGACGTTTCGATCCAAGCGCAGATCATCAACCTACTGATCCGCCTGCGCTCCGAACTCGACCTTTCGCTGGTCTTCATCAGCCACGACCTCTCGGTCGTGCGCCATCTCTGCGACCGCGTCGCGATCATGTATCGCGGCAAGATCGTCGAAGAAGGCGAAGCCGGTCCGATCTACGACAATCCGCAGCATGACTACACAAAGCGGTTGCTCGCCGCCGTGCCGGTCCTGCCGCAGGCAGCTGAATAACATACGCAGAACGACAAAAGGGAGAACAAGCCTATGGAACCGTGGCAATGGGATGAAGCGACCTGGCGCGGCAAGGTCAACAAGGTGCGCGCCGGACGTTCGCTGAAGCCGAAGGCCTGGAAGGATGGCGCACGTTGTGCCGTGGCACTTTCCTTCGACAGCGACCACGAGACCAACGAACTGCGCGACGGCGGCGAATCCATCGGCCGCATGTCTCAAGGTCAGTACGGCAACCGCATGGGCGTGCCGCGCATTCTCGAAACCCTGCGCAACGCCAACGTGCCGGCCACCTTCTTCGTGCCCGCTGTCGCCGCCCTGCTCTATCCCGACGAACAGCGGCAGGTCATCGCCGAAGGCCACGAAATCGGCCTGCATGGCTGGATCCACGAGGTGAACACCAAGGTGCCGCCGGACAAGGAACGCGAACTGCATTTCCGCGCCGCCGACACGCTGGAAAAAATCACCGGCATCCGCCCGGTCGGCATGCGCACCCCCTCCTGGGATTTCTCCTACGAGACGCTGAAGATCGAACGCGAACTCGGCCTGCTATACGATTCATCGCTGATGGCCGATGACGACCCGTATGAACTCGTCGAAGAAGGCGAGCCGACCGGCATCGTCGAACTGCCGGTCGAGTGGATCCGCGACGATGCGGTCTATTTCAACATGAACCGCTTCACCGCCCATCGCCCCTACACACCGCCGCCGGCCGTGCTCGATATCTTCAAGCGCGAATTCGACCGCGCCTACAAGGAAGGCGGCCTGTTCCTGCTCACCATGCACCCGCATGTGACGGGTTATCGTTCCCGCATCTTTATTCTCGAAGAACTCATCCGCCACATCCAGGATCACGAAGGCGTCTGGTTCGGCACCCATGCCGACATCGCCCGTTTCGCCAAGGAGAATGGCGGTGAGTGAGGCGCGCAAAGTTGCATTGGTGACCGGCGGCGGACGCGGGATCGGACGCGGCTGTGCTCTCGATCTCGTCCGACACGGCTATAACATCGTCCTCGTCGATATGATCGAGGACGACCTTGCCCGTACGGCTCAGGAAATCCGCGATCTCGGCGGTGAGGCACTGACCTTCGTCGCCGACGTCCGCGAACACAAACGCGCCGCTGAAATCGTCGCCGAAGTCAATGCGAAATGGGGCCGGATCGACGTTCTCTTCAACAATGCCGGCAAATCCAATTCGAAAGGCATTGAGGAGATTTCCGAGGAGGAATTCGACACGACGATCGATATCAACCTCAAGGGCGCCTTTAACTACATCCAGGCCACCGTGCCTGTCATGAAGAAGAACGGCGGCGGGCGGATCATCAACATGTCGTCGATGAACGCCCATACGGGCGGTGTGACGAGCGCGGTCAGCAAGTTCTCCTACACCGCCGCCAAGGCCGGCATTATCGGCATGACGAAGGCGCTCGCCAAGGAGCTTGGCCCGGAGATCGTCGTCAACGCCATCTGCCCCGGCGTCATCAAGACGGAACGGTCGAACGCGATGATCGATGCCCGCGAGGCACAGCTCGCCGCCGGCATCACCCTGAAGCGGGTCGGTACGCCGGAGGATGTCGCAAGCGTCGTCACCTTCCTCGCCATCTCCGAGCCGAACTTCATCACCGGCCAGGATATCGAGATCGACGGCGGACAGTGGGTTCGCTGAGCGTTTTAGGCGGTTAGCCTGAACCGTCCTTTAAAACATCCGGAAGAGGCAGGTTATCTGCTTCTTCCGGGTGCTACGAAAGCGGCGATCTCGGCCTCGTCCTTCCCGGCATCGACCAGAAAACGGCGCGCAAACTCGGCCGCAGATCCCTTCAGAGCATCGTTAGGGCGGATCAGGTGGAAGGCCACGTGATGCTCGATCGCCCTATCCGAAACCGGCACCACTCTTCCTTCCGCGATGGCCGCATCGGCAAGCGGCGGACGTGCGAGCGCAATGCCGACGCCGGCCGCACAGGCATCGATCACCAGATTGTAGTCCTCGAACCGGCGATCCTGGCCTCGGGGAGCATATTCGATACCTTCCACCGCCAGCCAGCGCCGCCACGCTTCCAGATTGGAGTCATGCAGGATCGGCTGCTCCATGATCGACTGCGCATCCTGCCCGCGCAGCTTTTCGGCGAGCCGCGGCGAGGCGATCGGAACAAGGTTCTCCTGCCAGAGCGGCAGGCTGCGCACACCGGCCCAGGGGCCGCGCCCGCAACGGATCGCAAAATCGATCCCTTCGCTGAAATCCGCGAGCCGGTGTTCGAGCAACAGTTCGAGATGGATATCGCTGGCCTCGAATTTCGGCAGCCGCGGAAAGATCCAGAGCGACGCGACGGACGGCGTCACCGAAAGACGCACCACGCTCTTGTTGCGCCGCGGAAGCCAGCGTTCATCGCTGTTTCCAAGCAGCGCCAACGCCTCTTCCGCGCGGGAAAAGAACCGCATCCCCTCCGGCGTCAGCGTCACACCACGCGCCTCACGTGCGAACAGCCGTACGCCCATCCAGCGCTCAAGCCGAGATATCTGTCGCGACACGGCGCCATGGGTGACGCCGCCCTCTTCCGCAGCCGCGGAAAACGAGCCGAGCCGTGCGGCGCGGGCAAAGGTCTCGAGCGTATCGAGCGGCGGAAGCGTCTGCGAGCTGTGAACCATACGCACATATGATCATCGATTGCGATGCTTTTCAAGCACGGCTTGCAGGCGTAAGCCATGCGTCACAAAGCTTAAGGAGACGGGTTATGAGCACGGTCGCAATCGCACAGAAGACAACGGATGAACGGCAAGGTTTCGACATGGTCGCCTTCGCGGCAATCCTCGTCACCATCGTTTTCTGGGCGTCTGCCTTCGCATTCATCCGCATCGGCTTGGAGGCTCTGACCCCAGTCGAGCTCGCCACCGCGCGCTATGTCGCAGCCGCCGTAATCGCCGCCGGATATCTCGTGATCGCCCGCCCGGCATTGCCCGCCCGCAGCGACGTGCTCAGGCTGGTTGTCGCCGCTGTCTTGTTCATCGCCGCCTATGCCGTTCTGCTCAATATGGGTGAACGCACGGTCGCCGCGGGGCCTGCCAGCTTCATCATCAACACCATGCCGGTCATGACCGCACTCATCGCCATGTTCACGCTGGGTGAAAGGTTCGGCCGCTGGGGCTGGATCGGCACGGCAATCTCGTTTGCCGGCGTCACCCTGATCGCGGTTTCAGGCGCCGATGGCTTCGATCTCGATCCAAACGCCATCCTGATCATCGGTGCCGCCCTCTGCTCCGCCATCGCCAGCGTGCTGCAAAAGCCCATCCTCAGCCGCATGCCGGCGCTCGCCGTAACCGCCTGGTTGCTGCTGATCGGTGCGTTACCGCTGGTCCCCGCCGTTCCAGCCACTCTGCAGGCCCTTGCCGAAGCACCCGCCTCCGTCAACTGGAGCGTCGCCTATCTGGTCCTGTTCCCAACGACGATCGGATACGTCACCTGGGCCATTGCCCTGAAGCGCCTTTCCGCCGCCCGCGCCGCCAACTTCCTCTACGGCGTGCCGCCGACGGCAACGCTCATGGGCTTCCTCTGGCTCGGCGAAATCCCGACCCTCATCGGCGCGATCGGCGGGGTGATGGCAATCTTCGGCGTACTGGTCGTCAATGTGATGAGAAAGCGTTGACCGCAGGTCATACGCAAACGGTAGGCCGTGGATATGTCACTTGCCGTTGACAAGCTGGAGAATGAGCTGATGGACATTACCGCCATTGCTCATTTCCAGCTTGTCGAAATCCGCATTCCGCTGGCGATGCGCCCGTGAAATCTCTCCGAGCTTCACCTGCAGATCGGTCCTGAGCTTCGCGCATTTCGGATCATTCGGCACACTGATGGCCAAGCTCAACCGTTCGATCTCCTTGACCATGTCGGTGATAAATACGCCATGCACAGCCTCGTGCTTGCGCACCCCGGCAATGAAAACATCCCATTTGGCCTTGAGATCCGGCGCAAGAGCGACAGCCGGTTTCGGCAGCGTGTAGGTTATGATCAGCTTGGGCCGCGCCACGGTGATCCGGCACGAACCATCCGGCTGCGGCTCGTATTTGCGCGTCCAGGTCAGCTTGAAATCCGTGTGCGCGATCGCGCGAACCTGCGCACCGACCTTCGGGCCGCGCTCTCCGATCGAGGCGTAGAGATCGACGCCGGAATCGCCGGTGATACCGTAGGTCGATGTCTGCTCGACCGGTTGCCAGGTTTCGGTCTGGGCGTTGACGCTGAAAGGGAGCAATAGAAGACAGGCTGCCCGCCACAAAATTCCGATACCTGTCGCCACAAATAATGCTCCTGATTTCAATCCTCTGGGAAACTACGGAGAAGCCCCGGTGGTTGCAATCCACCCGCCAGCTTCCCGAAAGTCTCGCGCGCTTGGTCCAGCAGATCGACTACTAAAATACAATCAGAAATTATCACCCTTGCCATATTGTCGGCAAAATGGATGATGACAGTTATGCGACATTTGCATGACGGGATTGGAATGGCAGGCGGGGCGTTTCATGGGTGAAAAACGCAAGCTCTACGAAGCGCTTGTGGATGGTGCGACTGAAGGGCTGACGGACAAGGCTCTCCAGGAATATGTGATCGGACGCTGTCCCAAGGCCTCCGGGAAGAAGATCGTCCGCGCAGCCATTACGGCACTGCAGGATCCGCATCTCAAAGATCGCAACATTCTCGATACGATCTGCACCTTGGCGATCAAGCATCGGCTTGACGGATTTCAAGCGAATGAGGCGCCAAGCGCACGGGACTCCTGGCCGGCTCCCTTCTCTCGTGGCGCGGACAAGGAAGCGCAGGGCGCCAACCCGGCCTGACAACCGCAGCCGGACTGCGGGCTATCCGTGAAAGATCGGCAACACATCCGAAGCGAGTTCGGCGAGAACATCCTCGACAGGCCGTGACCCGCCGCCGAGATTGAACATCACGTGATGCATGCTCGCGTCACGCAATTCCTCCAGCAAACCGACGAGGGCATGTCGTCCGGTCCGGTAGCCAAGCCCGGCAGGCTCCGCCGGTGCCAGCGGGTCATCCAGCAATTCCAGCACCATCGCTTGCGAAAAGCTGCGGAACTCCGTCGTCGATTTCGCCACCGCATTTTTCCAGAGCGCGATGCGATCCTTCTGGACGGCAAACTCCCGATGATAGGTCGCCCAGCCCTGCGCATTGCGGGCGATCCACTCCAGTGATTGGCCGGACGAGCCGACGGCAATCATCGGCACGCGGCCCCGCTCCATACGCGGCAAAAGCTCGAACTCCGCGCGCTCCTGCCCCGTCTCGTCGAGAACCTTGGGACTGTCGGTGAGGGCCGCCGCCACCCTTTGCCAGTTCTCGCGAAAAAGCTCCTTGCGTCCCTCGAAATCGCGGCCGAACACCGCATATTCGGGCGGCCGGTCGCCAGACCCCAATCCGAGCGTGAAGCGCCCGTGAGAGAGGTCGCTCATCGACAGCGCCGCCTTGGCGACATGCAGCGGGTGCCGGAGTGGCAGGACGATCGCGCCGGTGACGATTTCGATGCGTTTCGTTACCGCGGCGAGCGCACCTGCCAGAACCCACGGGTCCGAATGACCGACGGGATCGGGATAATCGGGACTATTCAGCGGCACGTCACGCAGCCACAGGGCGGAAAAGCCGAACTCATCCGCCTGACGCGCCAGATCCAGCTGCTTGCCGAGATCGACATCACGCTGCTGCCGCGATTGCATCGGCAACACGATCCCAAGCGACAGGCGGCCAAGCGAAAACAGCATGTTTCAGCTTTGCGGCCGGGCGGCGGGCACGAGAACCCGTTCGGCAATCTGCTGGTCGAGATCGTAGACGGAAATCGGGGTCCGCGTGTCGATGCGCGTCCCGTCCAGAAGCCGGATCAGATCATCGGCGCCGGCAACGGGATGCCCGTCGATCGCAAGGATGAAATCCCCTTCCCTCAGCCCTGCCTTGTCGGCCGGACTGCCGGGGTCGATGCGGCGAATGCGCACCGTCGTTTCCTGAACCATACGGGCCTTCAGCGCCACCCGACGCGGCAGCGACGTCGTATCGACGACGATGCCGATGAACGCGCGCCGCACATGGCCGAAACGCAGGATTTCCGACACGACGAAATTCGCCGTGTTCGAGGCAACCGCAAAGGCGATGCCTTGCGCACCACGGATGACCGCGGTGTTCACACCGACGACCTCGCCTGATGCAGATACCAGCGGCCCACCGGAATTGCCCGGATTGAGCGCCGCATCCGTCTGCACGACATCGTCGATCAACCGCCCGCTGGACGCGCGCATGGAGCGCCCCAATGCGGAGACGACGCCCGCGGTCACGGACCAGTCGAAGCCCAGCGGATTGCCGATCGCAATGGCGATATGGCCGCGCCTCAGCTTCTTGGAATCGCCGAGCCGCGCCCAGGCCTGCACGTCCATGTCGGCACGCACGAGTGCGATATCCGTATCGGGATCGCGCCCAAGTACGGTGCCCTGACCGACCGCGCCGTTGGCGGTGCGAATACGCACCGACTTCGCGTCGGCGACGACGTGATGGTTGGTGATGATCAGGCCATCGGGCGAAATGGCAAAGCCAGACCCATGGCCCTGATCGCCGAGCCGCTCGATGCGGCTGACGGCGGGACCGACGCGATCAACCGCGCCGGAAACGGTCTCCGAATAGGCGTCAAGAAGGGCGCCATCCCCAACGGGGGCTTCAGGGACCGGAGGATTGATATCTATAAATCCCATGACGAGAACTCCGGAAATCGCCCCGTGGAAAGAGGAGCGAAGATGGAGATGATGTGGTGGGCGGCGCTGGCGCAAACAAGGTCTTGAAATGCAGGCCTGAAGCCTCCAGCCAGAGCGGCTCAGGCGGCCTGCCTACGCCGCCTCGCTCCGGGCATCGTCGCCCTGCACTCCCCGGCGCCAATAGGCCACGACCAGCTGCCGATCCCGTGGTGTCGCCCATTCCTTGCGCACGATACGGCGGATTTCCTTGAAGTCGTTGAACTCGCAACCCGCCCAGACGAACGTGTCATCAGGCAGTGACGCTCGGTCGATCTTGCGCAGCGTTTCCGACAATAGGCCCGCCGTGCCGGCCGGGCGCCCCTTGCGGAACAGCCAGCGGATTGCGGCATTCTCGAACTTCAGCGGAATGACGTCCTCCGGCGCATCGACCTCGATCCAGACATCGGCCGTGCGATCGGGAGGAAGGTAGCCGAGAATTCTGGAAATGGCGGGAATTGCAGTATCGTCTCCCAGCATCAGGAGGTGCTGGCCATCCGGCAGGTATTCGCCGCCCGGACCATACATGCCTATCGAATCGCCGGGCCGCGCCGATTGCGCAAATCTCGACGCCGGCGTTTCAAGGCCGGGATGCATGACGAAATCGACGTCGAACCAGCCCTCTTCCACATTGATATTGCGGATCGTGTAAATGCGGACGATCAGTGCATCCTCACCCTGCGGCCATTTGATCAGACCGTCCGCCCCCATCTTCGGCCAGACGGGCTTTCGCCCCTGTGGCGGAAACAGCAGGCGCAGATGAATGCCGCCATAGGCGAAACGCCCAATATCTCTTGCCGAAAACCGCAACCGCCGCATATGCGGCGTCAGCTGCTCGGCAGATACGACGCTGATTTCCCGAAAGAAGACCGGCTTTTCCGACCCGCAGCCATCGCCCATCCAGCGGATGCACTCGGTCGTGCCGAGATAGCGCCCCATATGCCCGGCGACGCCCATTTTCATATAGGAGAGCGTCGTCTCGTCCTCGGCCGAAACGCGGACTTTCAGCCCGTCGTCGCGCCGTTCGAGAACCATGGAGCCGAAATGGACCCGAAAACGCCATTCGCCTTCCCGTTCGTCGGGAAGCCGGAAATCCGCATGCTCGTCGCGCATCTTCACGGTCGCCGCGGCAATCTCCGCGTGACAGATCAAGGTTTCGGCAACGAGTTCACGCATGGATCGAATTCCAGTTTCCGTCGAACAATGACGGCGGCGGCACAAACAGGATTCAATCTATCAAGTTTCATCGCCACCCGGCAACCGGGTGACGATCGTTTTCTCAAATGTGTGTCTTCCGCGGGAGAAGCGGGAACTTACTTCTCGGGGAAGATCGGGTCTTCGGTGAACTTGCCGCCCTGATAGATCGCTGCGGCAGAGTTCGGCGCCGGACGCTCCTGTGTGGCTTCGAGTTCGGCGCGATAGATCTCCGCATTGTCCTTGGGCTTCCAGCCGAGGAAGGACGCATGCGAATTGTCCCACCACTTGCTGTCATTGTCGGAAATGCCCCAGATGATCGGGCAGCCGAGCATCGGCGTGCGGAAAACGCAGTCAATCAGCGAGACGAAATCGTCGTAGGACATCCAACCCGACAGCATACGGTGGTTCAGCGGCTTTTCGAAGCAGCTGCCGATGCGCACCAGCGCCGTTTCCTGGCCGAACTTCTCAAAATACATGCGGGCCAGCGCCTCGCCGAAGCACTTGGAAACGCCGTAAAGACCATCCGGCTTCATCGGTGCCTTGATGTCGATATGCTCGTCCTGGCGATAGAAGCCGACGACATGGTTGGAGCTGGCAAACAGGATGCGCGGCTGGCCATGGGCGCGAGCCGCTTCATAAAGATTGTAGAGGCCAAGCAGGTTGGCGTTGAGAATCTTCGAGAACTCGGCCTCGATCGAAATACCGCCGAGATGCAGGATGCCGTCGCAGCCTTCGACCAGCTTCATCACCGCGTCCGCGTCACCCAGATCGCACTGGACCAGCTCTTCGTTCGGGCCTGCTTCGCCAAGATCGGAAATGTCGGAAAGGCGAAGAACATCTGCGAAACCCGCAAGGCGGGTGCGCATGGCGCGGCCGAGGCCACCGGCGGCGCCAGTGATCAAAAGTCTTTTCAAGAAATCATCCTCCAGACGCAGCCTTTGCGGCAGCGTCGATCCAAGATAACACCAACTTGTTCGTGACAAGCGTCATCACTTATCATACATCTTGACCGTGAGCGGTCAATAACACAGAGGCCGTGCAGGCGCGTAAGGTAAGCTTGACATATGAGTTTGCCGCATATGTGATACGCCCTTACCCTGAAAATTGCCTGGGTTTTGTGACGGAGGAATGAGAAATGAGCGTTGAGACGAAACTCGATACCGGCAGGGGATCGAGGACGCTTGTTTCGCAGCTGGGCGATGCGCTTCGCCAGGCGATCACCACCGGCCAGTTCCCGCCCGGCTCGCGCCTGCCAAGCGAGGCGCAACTCACCGAAGCCCACGGCGTCAGCCGCACCGTCGTACGTGAGGCGATCGCGGCCCTGCGCGCCGACAGGCTGGTCGAGGCCCGCCAGGGCGCCGGCGTCTTCGTTCTGGAGCCGCCATCCGTTACTCAAAATACCATGCTGTCGCTGTCCAACATCGATCTGGCGCGCGTTTCATCCATGGTGGAGCTGTTGGAGCTGCGCACCGCCGTGGAAGTCGAGGCCGCCGGCCTTGCCGCCATCCGTCGTTCGCCGGCTCAGGAAGAGGTCATTCTCGACCGCCATTACGCGATTCGCGCCTGTCTCGAGGCCTCGCTGCCCACCAGCGAGGCCGACTTTGCGCTCCATCTCGCCATCGCCGAGGCGACCAACAATCCCCGCTTCCGCGAATTCCTGACGATGATCGGCCGGAGCCTGATTCCGCGCGCAGCCCTTCGCCCGGACGATTCGGAAAACGATCAGGCCGCCTATATCAGCCTGCTCGATGAGGAACACAGCGCCATCGTCGTGGCGATTTCCAACGGCGACGAGGAGGGCGCACGTGACGCCATGCGCCGCCATCTTCGCGGCTCGCAGCTGCGTTATCGGACACTGCTGCGCGAGATGCGCCAATCTGTAAGATGACTTATTGACACAAGTCGGGTCGACCTGTACGACAATTACCACTCGGTGGAGTTGTTTACAGAGGAATTCGCATGATGTCGCCTGAAGAAATCAAGGCAGTGCTCGGCACCGGCCTGCTCTCCTTTCCTGTCACCCACTTTGACCAGGAAGGTCAATTCCAGCAGGAAAGCTATCAGCGCCATGTCGAGTGGCTCTCCGGCTTTGAAGCCCCCGTCCTGTTCGCCGCCGGCGGCACGGGCGAGTTCTTCTCGCTCTCTCCGAACGAAGTTCCGACCATCGTCAAGGCTGCCAAGGAATCCTCCGGCAAGACCGCCATCGTTTCCGGCTGCGGCTTCGGCACGCATGTCGGCGTCGAAATGGCGAAGGCTGTGGAAAAGGCCGGCGCTGACGGCATCCTGCTTCTGCCGCATTACCTGATCGATGCGCCGCAGGAAGGTCTCTACAAGCACGTCAAGCAGATCTGCCAGTCTGTCGGCATCGGCGTCATGGTTTATAACCGTGACAACTCGGTTCTGCAGGTCGACACGCTGAAACGCCTCTGCGACGAATGCCCGAACCTGATCGGTTTCAAGGACGGCACCGGCGATATCGGCCTCGTGCGTCAGGTTACGGCCGTCATGGGCGACCGCCTGATGTATCTCGGCGGCATGCCGACCGCGGAACTCTTCGCCGAAGCCTATCTCGGCGCCGGTTTCACCACCTATTCCTCGGCCGTTTTCAACTTCGTGCCGGGCCTCGCCGTCGAGTTCTACAAGGCTCTGCGCGCCGGTAATCGCACCCGTTGCGAAGAAATCCTCAAGGACTTCTTCTACCCGTTCATGGCGCTGCGCAGCCGCCGCAAGGGTTATGCCGTCGCCGCGATCAAGGCCGGCGTTCGCCTGCAGGGCTTCGATGCCGGCAAGGTTCGCCCGCCGCTCGACGACCTGACGGCCGAAGAAGAGCAGATGCTCCTGAAGCTCATCGGCAGCCACAAGCGGTAAAAGCCAATGAAGATCGTATCGGTCCGCACCCATCTCCTCGAGCACAAGCTCGATGTCGCCTTCGAAAGCGCCTCGATGCGCTTCGATCGCCGCGCGCATGTGCTTGTCGAGATCGAGTGCGACGATGGCACGATCGGCTGGGGCGAATGCCTCGGCCCGGCCCGGCCCAACGCGGCGATCGTCGCCGCGTATACGGGCTGGCTGATCGGCCAGGACCCGCTGGAAACAGAAAAGATCTGGGCAACGCTCTACAATGCGCTGCGCGATCAGGGCCAGCGCGGCCTGACGATCACGGCTCTGTCGGGCATCGACATCGCGCTCTGGGACATCAAGGGTAAGCATTTCGGCGTGCCCGTTTCGACCCTGCTCGGCGGCCGTTTCCGTGACAGCGTCCGGGCGTACGCCACCGGCAGCTTCAAGCGTGATGGCGTCGATCGTGTCGAGGACAATGCCTCGGATGTCGCCCGCTATCGTGCGGACGGTTTCCACGCCACCAAGATCAAGATCGGTTTCGGCGTCGAGGAAGATCTGCGCGTCATCCGCGCCGTCCGTGATGCGGCAGGTTCCGACATGCGACTGATGATCGACGCCAACCACGGCTACGATGCCGTGGAGGCGATCCGTCTCGGCAATGCCGCCGCCGAATACGGCATCGACTGGTTCGAAGAGCCGGTCGTACCCGAACAGCTTGCCGCCTATCGCGAAGTTCGCGCCAAGCAGCCGATCCCGGTTGCCGGTGGCGAAACCTGGCATACCCGTTGGGGCATGCGCGAGCCGATCGAGACGCGTTGCGTCGATATCGTTCAGCCGGACCTCGCAGGCACCGGCGGATTTACGGAAGCCAAGCGCATTGCCGATCTGGCGGCGTTGCACGGCATCCGTGTCGTTCCCCATTGCTGGGGCACGGCCGTCCACATCGCTGCCGCCCTGCAATTCATGGCGGCGATGATCCCGAGCCCGGTTCGTCTCAATCCGATCGACCCGATCCTTGAGTTCGACCGTACTCATAACCCGTTCCGTCAGGCGGTGATCAAAACCCCGATCGAACATGAGCGTGGCGTGGTGCAGATCCCTAACGGCCCTGGCCTCGGCATCGAAATCAACCGCGACGCACTCAAAGAATTCCGCATGGGAGACCAATAATGCTCGTCCGCACCCTTTCCGGCAATCCTCCCAAGACCAAGCTGCCGAAGGGCGCGGTCGATACGCAGATGCATGCCTATCTGCCGGGTTTCCCATCTCTGCCCGGCGGTCCCGGCCTTCCGGCCGGAGACCTGCCGACGCCGGCCCAATATCTCGAATTCATGCGCTGGATCGGTATCGACCGCGTGATCGTCACTCAGGGCAATGCCCAGCAGCGTGACAATTCCAACCTCAACGCCTGCCTCGCGGAATTCGGCTCGATCGCCCGCGGCGTCTGCGTCATCGACTCGAACACCTCGGAAGCCGAACTTGATGCGCTCGTTGCCGCGGGCAATGTCGGCGCCCGCATCATGGACCTGCCGGGCGGCGCGGTGAACCTGTCCGAACTGGAAGCCGTCGACGCCAAGTCTGCCTCGCGCAACTGGATGATGGCCGTGCAGTTTGATGGCAGCAACATTCTCGACCACGAAGAACGCCTGAAGAACCTGAATTCCCGTTGGGTGTTCGATCATCACGGCAAGTTCTTCGCCGGCGTCACGCCGGACAGCCCGCAGGTCGATGCCGTCAAGCGACTGATCGATGGCGGCAAATGCTGGTTCAAGTTCGCAGGCGTCTACGAATCCGCAAAACAGCCGGGTCCGGACTATGCCGACGTCGCAGCCGTTGCCCGCGTCATTGCCGCCTATGCGCCCGAGCGCATCATCTGGGGCACCAACTGGCCGCACAATCTGGCCCGGGAACAGAAAGATTACCCGGACGACGTGTCGCTGACCGACACCGTGCTCGGCTGGCTGCCGAACGATGCGGCACGTGAGCTCGCGCTCGTGAAGAACCCGGAAGAGCTTTACGGCCTGCCCGCCCAATAAAAGGCAAAGCAGGCTGGAGGGGACTGCTAATCGAACGCCCGGAGCACGGAGGCTCCGGGCCTTACAAAAGAGGAGGACAACAATGAAAATCACGAAGCTTCTCGGCCTCGCATTCGGTCTCGCGCTCGGCGCGACTGCCGCCAATGCCCAGGTTACTCTGCGTTCGGCAGACATCCATCCGGATGGCTACCCGACCGTCGATGCCGTCAAGTACATGGGCGAACTGGTTTCCCAGCGCACCAACGGCAAGCTCAAGATCCAGGTCATGAACAACTCCGTTCTCGGCCAGGAAAAGGACACGATCGAGCAGACCCGTTTCGGCGTCATCGACCTGAACCGCGTCAATGCCGCGCCGTTCAACAACCTCGTGCCGGAAACCACCGTTCTCGGCCTGCCCTTCCTGTTCCGCTCGACCGACCACATGCACAAGGTCGTCGACGGTCCGATCGGCGACCAGATCCTTGCCGCCTTCGAAAAGCACGGCCTGATCGGTCTCGCCTATTATGACTCCGGCGCCCGCTCGTTCTACACGACCAAGAAGCCGATCACCAAGCTTGCCGACCTGAAGGGCATGAAGATCCGCGTCCAGCAGTCCGACCTCTGGATCGCCATGATGCAGGCCTTCGGCGCCAACCCGACCCCGATGCCGATGGGCGAAGTCTACTCCTCGCTCGAAACCGGCGTCGTTGACGGCGCGGAAAACAACTGGCCGTCCTATGAATCGGCCCGTCACTACGAAGTTGCCAAGAACTACACCCTGACGGAACACTCCCTGAACCCGGAAATCCTGGTCATGTCCAAGATCTCCTGGGACAAGCTGACCCCGGAAGACCAGAAGATCTTCCGCCAGGCCGCCAAGGACAGCGTCGTCAAGATGCGTGAACTCTGGACCGCTCGCGAAAAGTCTTCCGAAGCGAAGGTTCGTGCCGGTGGCGCCAACGTCATCACCGTCAACAAGGACGAGTTCTCGGCCGTCATGAAGCCGGTCTACGACAAGTTCGTCACGGATCCGAAGCAGAAGGCTCTGCTGGAGCAGATCCAGGCCGTTAAGTAATAAAAAGATGAAGCCGGCCCTCTTGATCAGAGGGCCGGTTTTTCATTTCCGGCACCGGGGAACGCAAGCCGGATACAGGAGGACAGGGTCATGAGAAACTTCATGTTGGCCATCAAACCAATTCTGGGCGGGATCAGCCGCCTATCTCTCTACATCGCCGGTATCGGCATCATCGCCATGACGGTCATCGTCGGCTGGCAGGTCTTCGGCCGCTACGTGTTGAACGACTCGCCGAGCTGGTCGGAACCGTTGTCGCTCTACCTCATGCTGTGGTTCATCATGCTTGGCGCCGCCGTCGGCGTGCGCGAGAGCGTCCACCTCGGCCTCGACATCGTACGCTACGTCATGCCGCCTTCGATCCAGAAGGCAATGGACCTGCTCAGCCTCGGCCTGATCGTGCTGTTCGGCATCGGGATGGCCTATTATTCGAGCCTGCTGGCGATCGGCACCTGGTCCGCCACCATTCCGGTCCTCGGCTGGCCGGGCGGCGTCGATTTCATCCCCATGATCGTTGGCGGCGCGATGATCGCCATTTTTGCGCTTGAGCGCTTCGTCGATGTCGCCATTGGCGAAGAAGTCGCGGCCGATGTCGTCGTGCAGGAGGCTGCGTAATGGCTTACGCTATTCTTTTCGGTGCTTTCACTTTTCTGATGTTGATCGGCATGCCGATCGCCTTCTGCCTCGGCATCGCCTCTCTGGCGACGGTCCTCTATATGGGCCTGCCGCCGATCGTCATCTTCCAGCAGATGAATTCCGGCATGAACGTCTTCGCCATGATGGCGATCCCGTTCTTCATCTTCGCCGGTGACCTTATGGTTCGCGGCGGCATCGCGGTTCGCCTGATCCGTTTTGCAGCCGGCCTCGTCGGTCACATGCGCGGCGGCCTCGGCCAGGTCAACGTCGTGGCCTCCACCCTGTTCGGCGGCATTTCCGGCTCGGCCGTAGCGGACGCTTCCGCCGTCGGCGGCCTGATGATCCCGCAGATGGCGGCTCGCGGCTACGACCGGGACTACGCGGTCAACGTGACGGCCAACGCCGCGATCATCGCCCTGATGATCCCGCCGTCGCATAACATGATCCTGTATTCGATCGCAGCCGGCGGCAATGTCTCCGTCGCCGACCTATTCACCGCCGGCATCATTCCAGGCCTCCTTCTGGCCGCAGCGCTGATGTTCACGGCCTGGTGGGTTGCCGTGAACCGCGGCTATCCGGCCGATCCCTTCCCGGGCTTCGCCCGTGTCGCTTATTACCTGCTGGCCTCGCTGCCGGGCATCCTGCTGATCGCCATCATCTTCGGCGGCGTTCGTTCGGGCGTGTTCACGGCAACGGAAAGCTCCTGCATCGCCGTCCTCTACGCCATGCTCGTCGCATTGCTCGTCTATCGCGAGTTGAACTGGGACGGCTTTGTCGAGGCTGTGATGGGCGCCGTGCGCACCACGGCCATGGTTCTGCTGGTCATCGGCACCGCAGCCTCCTTCGGCTGGCTGATGGCCTTCCTGCAGGTCCAGACGCTGATCATCGCCGCGATCAGCGCGGTCTCGGATAACCCGATCATCGTGCTCCTGATGATCAACATCATCCTGCTGGTCCTCGGCACCTTCATGGACATGGCACCGATGGTCATCATCGCAACGCCGATCCTGCTGCCCGTGGTCAAGGCCTTCGGCATCGATCCGGTCCATTTCGGCGTCATCATGATCCTGAACGCCGGCATCGGCCTCAATACGCCGCCGGTCGGGACTGTGCTCTTCGTCGCCTGCGCGGTGGGCAAAATCTCGATACGAGAAGCGATGCGCACGATCTGGCCTTTCTTCGGCGCCAGCGTCGCGGTATTGCTGCTGGTAACCTACATCCCCGCTTTGTCGCTCTGGCTGCCGGGCGTCTTCAAGTAAGCGGCTGAAAACCTTCATCTACCCGGTCCCGTTCTCCCGAACGGGACCTTTCACATGAAAAGGAGAGGTCCATGACCATCTACCAGAACCTGATCGCCGGCGAATGGGTCGGCACCGAAGCCTCCAAGAACATCAGCCCGTCGGACACCAACGACGTCGTCGGCATGTACGCCCAAGGCTCGGCGGATGACGCCAAGCAAGCGATCGCCGCCGCCAAGGCAGCCTTCCCGGCCTGGTCGCGTTCCGGCATTCTGGAGCGTCATGCGATCCTGCGTAAAGCCTCCGACGAAATCCTTGCCCGCAAGGAAGAACTCGGCGCCCTTCTCGCCCGCGAAGAAGGCAAGATCCTGCCGGAAGCCATCGGCGAAGTCACCCGCGCCGCTCAGATTTTCGATTTCTTTGCCGGCGAAGCGCTGCGCCTGACCGGTGAAGTCGTGCCGTCCGCCCGCCCGAACATCGGCGTCGAAATCACCCGCGAACCGCTCGGCGTCATCGGCATCATCACGCCCTGGAACTTCCCGATCGCCATCCCGGCCTGGAAGATTGCGCCGGCACTCTGCTACGGCAACACCGTCGTCTTCAAGCCGGCCGATCTCGTTCCGGGCTGCGGCTGGGCGATCGTCGACATCCTGCACCGCGCCGGCCTGCCAAAGGGCGTCCTGAACCTCGTCATGGGCCGCGGCTCGGTCGTTGGTCAGGCCATGCTCGAAAGCCCGGATCTCGCCGGCATCACCTTTACCGGCTCCACCGGCACCGGCAAGCGCGTGGCACTCGCCTCCATCGAACATAACCGCAAGTTCCAGCTGGAAATGGGCGGCAAGAACCCGATGGTCGTCCTCGATGACGCCGACCTGACCGTCGCCGTCGAAGCCGCCGCAAACTCCGGCTTTTTCTCCACCGGCCAGCGTTGCACCGCCTCCTCGCGCCTGATCGTCACGGAAGGCATCCACGACAAGTTCGTCGCGGCTCTGACCGAAAAGCTGAAGACCCTCAACGTCGACAACGCTATGAAGGCCGGCAGCCATATCGGCCCGGTCGTCGACGAAAAGCAGCTGAAGACCGACACCGACTATATCGAGATCGGCAAGTCGGAAGGCGCCAAGCTGGCCTTCGGCGGTGAAGTCGTGAAGCGCGACACCCCCGGCTTCTACCTGCAGCCGACCCTCTTCACCGAGGCGACCAACCAGATGCGTATTTCCCGCGAAGAGATCTTCGGCCCGGTAGCATCGGTCATCCGCGTCAAGAACTATGAAGAAGCGCTGGCAACCGCCAACGACACGCCGTTCGGCCTGTCGGCGGGCATCGCCACGACCAGCCTGAAGCACGCGACCCACTTCAAGCGCAACTCGGAAGCCGGCATGGTCATGGTCAACCTGCCGACCGCCGGCGTCGATTTTCACGTCCCGTTCGGCGGCCGCAAGGGCTCGTCCTTCGGCCCGCGCGAACAGGGCAAGTATGCCAACGAATTCTTCACCGTGGTGAAGACGGCCTACACGCTCGCCTAAGACAATTCCGGCGACCAAAACAAATCAGGCCCGGCGGAAACGCCGGGCCTTCTCAGTTAAGGACGAGGCTCCATTAGCAGAGGTCGTCATCCTCGCCCTTGTGGCGAGGATCTAAGCCGGTTCAAAATATTCGACGTGGATAGATGCTCGGGACATCCTCGGGTTAAACCCGAGGACGAGCATGACGGCGGAGGGGCTTCAACCGTCGCGCATTGGTCAAATCCCGGCATACCACTCATACCCGCGATCCTCCCAGAAGCCGCCATTGCCGCCATAGAGCTGTCCAAGATCGGCAACGGCCTCGATACGCGTCAGATATTTCGCCTGCTTGTAGCCAAGCTGCCGTTCGACCCTGAGCCTCAGCGGCGCACCATGTGCCACTTCCAGATCGCGACCATTCATCGAATGCGCAAGGATCGTCTGCGGATGGAAGGCATCGACCAGATCGACGCTCTCGTAATACCAACCGGTGCCGTCTAGCGTCTTCTCGTATTCGTCGGCGCAATGGAACACAATGTAACGCGCTTCGGGCTTCAGCCCGACCGTCTGCAGCAGCGCGCCGAGCGGCACGCCGGTCCATTTGCCGATCGCGCTCCAGCCTTCGACGCAGTCATGCCGGGTGATCTGGGTGCGTGCCGGCATTGCCTTGAGCTGCGCCAGCGAAAACTGCGTCGGCCTTTCGACCAGCCCGCCGACCTCCAGTTTCCAGGTCGAGAATTGGGTATTCATCCACTCGGCATATTGCGGATTGTCCGGCATGCTCGTGCCATTGGCGCGGAAAACCGGCGAGAGATCGGCCTCGGTGAATTCCCGCGCCAGCGCATTATCGCCAAGCAGAAACCGCTGGGTCTTCATCGAAAACCCTTCGGCGATCTTCAGCACGGATTTGGTCCGGTCGCTTTCGACGAGGGCATCGCAGCCGCTCAGGCCGAGCGCCGAGGCGGTCAGCGTAGAACCGATCAGGAAACGGCGGCGGGTGATGAGGCGGCTCACGGCTTGTCCTCCGGTTCGATGGCGTAATAGCCGGTGATCATGGAACGCAGGTTGTTGAAGACGCCCGACAGGATGACCATCGCCACATGCACGATGACGAAGGCGACGAGCGAAAACGCCGTCAGGAAATGGATGGTGCGGGCCGATTGGCGCCCACCGAACAGATCGAGCAGCCAAGGCGCCACGGCATCGAAGCCCGGCGACATGGTGAGCCCCGTCCCGACCATCAACGGCAGGAGCAGGAAGATGACAGCCAGATAGGTAAGCTTCTGCAACGTATTGTAATGTCGGGCTTCCGGCCCCTTCGGGAAGCGCAGCCGAGCGTGATTGACGACTTCATGCCCGAGATGCGTCGGCGTCAACTCTCCTCCTGCCGGCAGCAGATCGCGGCGGAAATGCCGGCTCAGAAATCCGTAGGCGAGATAGGCGAAACCGTTGATCACGAACAGCCAGGCAAAGAAAAAATGCCAGCGCCGGCCGGTCGCCAGATCCTGATAACTCGGAATGGTCAGCCAGGCGGGGAAGCCCCGGGCCGTCGGCTCTCCATCGACATTCGAGACGCCGAGAAAGCCGGTCGTATCGAATGTCAACGAACCGACATGCGTCAGACCCTTGGCCTGGTCGCCGTCCTGCACGCCTTCCATGGAAATGAAGGACGGGTCGTTGTCCGCACCATATTGCCCCCAATAGAGCGCTGGATGGGCGTTGAAAATCTGCAACCCGCTGAACAGCAGCACGGTCAGGCACAGCACATTCACCCAGTGGGACAGGCGAACCAGCAGACTGTGGCGGTAGATGAGCGTGCGGCCGGTTTCCATACCGGCATCGATCGTCGCCATGGTTGTTCTCCGAAATGAAGGGAAGCCTTTCGAAGGAAGAGACGCGGCCGCCGCCAGAAAAGTTTCAGCGACCGCGACGAGGATCACTTCATGGCGTCGCAGGACTTCATCATGTCGGACTTCTTCATGGAGTCCTTCTCCATGCCGGCCTTGTGCATGCAGTCCGCCTTGGTGCTGCCAGTTTTCATGGCATCGGTCTTCATGCTGTCCTTCGACATGGCGCCGCTTTGCATATTGTCCTTCGCCATCGACCCGGACTTCATGGCGTCCTGGGCGGAAGCAACGCCGGCCAACGAAAGGCCGATAACGAAAGTGCAGGCTGCAATGGCGGAAATGATCTTGGTCATGGAGGTTCTCCTCGGATTGTCTATCGTGTCCGCCGGCTCCTTACCGAGGGCTCACATCCAATCATTCGAGACGACCCGGAAAAGCGTTACAGCCTCACGCCCATGTGATAGACCTGTGATGACGCTTTTATTTATCTGTCTCCCTGTAACCATTTTCGTGCTTCTCCGAATGAACCTCGTAACAGCATGACGACCAGCCATTCGGAAGAAGCCCTGAAAGCTTTGATGCTTCTTTCCCTTGACGGGGACGAGGCAGCCTATCGGCGTTTGCTCACCGCTCTGCGCGTCCTGCTGGTCGGATATTACGGCCGGCGCATGGGCGCGGCGACGAAGGCGGACATGGAAGACCTGGTCCAGGAGACATTGCTGGCATTGCATTCGCGCCGGTCGACCTATGACCGCGATCGCCCGTTCACCGCCTGGTTCTTCTCGATCGCCCGCTACAAGCTGATCGACCACCATCGCGGCCGTGGCGGGCGCCGGCTGGCCGAGACGGAGCTTGGCGAAGAACTAGAAAGCGATTTCAGCGAAGAGGCGCTGACGGCGCGCATGGATGTTGAACGGCTGCTCGACGGTCTTTCGCCCAAACAGCAGGAATTGATCCGGCAGGTCAAACTGGAAGGCCAATCGGTCGCAGATACCGCGAGCCGCACCGGCCAGTCGGAATCGGCGGTAAAAGTCGGCATTCACCGAGCCCTCAAGGCGCTGGGAGAGAAATTGCGAGGCGGATCGTGAGAGACACGGACGACATGATCAACAGCCTGTCGAGCGGCCTGAAACCCGTTCCACGCAGCGCGTTGCGCGGACGTTTCCTCACGGGCGTGCTGCCAGCGCTTGTCGTTTCGCTTCTGCTGATGCTGACCATTGTCGGCGTGCGCGTGGACATGGCGCAGGCGCTGATGCTGCCTGTCTTCTGGATCAAGTCCGCCTATAACGCCCTGATCGCCATCGCCGCCTTCTGGGCCACCTACCATCTCGCGCGCCCGGATGGGTCTGAAGGCCGTTTCTTCAAGCTTCTCCTGGCGATCTTCTTCGCCATGGCGGTTGTCGCCGTCATCCAGCTGATGATCGCCCCGCCGGAAACCTACAAACACATGATCTTCGGCTCATCGGCCCTGCATTGCCCGTTGCTGATCTTCGGCTTTGCGCTGCCGATCTTCACCGGCACGAACTGGGTTCTGCGCCGTAGCGCCCCGACAAACCTGCGCCTGACCGGCTTTATCGCCGGCATCGCGGCGGGTGCCGCCGGCGCCTGGGTCTATTCCTGGTTCTGCACGGAAAACGGCATGCCCTTCGTGCTGATCTGGTATTCGGTCGGCATCCTTCTGGTCGGCGGCCTCGGCGCTCTTACCGGCCCTCGCCTGCTTCGTTGGTAACGGCATACGAAAACGCCCGGCGGGCAAAGCCAACCGGGCGTAATATCGAACAATATCAGCAATCTTTATTCGGCAGCCACGCTGGAACGCTTCGGCAGCTTCCAGTTCGGACGCGGGAAGTGGCAGGTATAACCGTTCGGATAACGAACCAGATAGTCCTGGTGCTCCGGCTCCGCTTCCCAGAAATCACCGAC
Organism: Neorhizobium sp.; assembly: GCA_965227625.1. Taxonomy (GTDB): domain Bacteria; phylum Pseudomonadota; class Alphaproteobacteria; order Rhizobiales; family Rhizobiaceae; genus Neorhizobium. The sequence continues at coordinate 25,281 of CBDDGK010000009.1, forward strand.
CGGCTCGACTTCCGTCACCACCTTGCCCGGCCAAAGGCCGGAAGCGTTGACGTCGGCAATCGTGTCTTCGGCGACAGCCTTCTGCGCATCGTTTTCATAATAGATCGCCGAACGATAACTGGTGCCGAGGTCGTTACCCTGGCGGTTTTTGGTCGACGGATCGTGGATCTGGAAAAAGAACTCCAGCAGATCGCGGTAGCTGGTCTTGGTCGGATCGAAGATCACTTCGAGAGCTTCCGCATGGGTCCCGTGGTTGCGGTAGGTGGCGTTCTTCACATCACCGCCGCTGTAACCGACACGGGTGGAGATCACGCCGGGAATGCGGCGGATCAGGTCTTCCATGCCCCAGAAGCAACCGCCTGCCAAAACGGCACGTTCGGTGGACGTCGTCATGCTTTCCTCCTTCGGTTTTCGGATGTGACCCTAAAATGGCGATCCGCAGGAGAATATTCAATATCGAAGAACAGACGCCCTGTCTCAGTGCAGAATCTGGCTGAGGAAAAGCTGGAGGCGCGCATGTTTAGGCCGCTGGAAGAATTCAACCGGCTCGTTCTCCTCGATGATCTGCCCCTGGTCCATGAAGATCACCCGGTTGGCGACCTGCCGGGCGAAGCCCATTTCATGGGTCACACAGATCATCGTCATGCCGTCCTCAGCGAGTGACACCATCGTGTCCAGCACTTCCTTGACCATTTCCGGATCAAGCGCCGAAGTCGGCTCGTCGAACAGCATCACCTTGGGATTCATGCACAGCGCCCGGGCGATCGCCACACGCTGTTGCTGACCGCCAGAAAGCTGGATCGGATATTTGTCCGCCTGCTCCGGGATACGCACCCGCTCCAGATATTTCATCGCGAGCGCGCGGGCCGCCGGCCGGTCCATCTTGCGCAGCCAGCGTGGCGCCAGCATGCAGTTTTCCGCCACCGTCAAATGCGGGAAAAGATTGAACTGCTGGAACACCATGCCGACCTCACGACGCACCTCGTTCATCCGCCGCGTCTCGCCATTGAGCTCGATGCCATCGACGGTGATCTTGCCGCTCTGGTGTTTTTCTAGCTGGTTGATGCAGCGGATCAGCGTCGACTTGCCGGAGCCGGACGGCCCGCAGATGACGATACGCTCGCCGCGCTTCACCGTCAGGCTGACATCCTTCAGGGCCTGGAAGGCGCCGAACAGCTTGTTGACGTGTTCGAGGACGATGGCGTTTTCGGGCATGGCGTTCGTCATGCGGATCTCCGGAATTCGGGATAGAATTGAAGTCTCATCGATAGCTCGCCGGCTTGCTGCGCATCTTGCCGACGGTCTCCCGCCGGGCCTGCAACAAGCGAACCGGCGGCAGGCCCGCGAGGATCAGCGAAAGATCGTCGATTATCATCTCGGCGGCCGTGGAAAGCGCTGCCCGCATGCCGCCGGCACGATGCGGCGACAGCAGGATTTTAGAACGACGGATCGGATCGTCGGCCGGGACCGGCTCTGCGGGAAAAACATCTGTCGCGATCCTCAATCTGCCCTTTTCGGCTAGATCCAGCAGCACATCGAAATCGGCAATACCCGCCCGGCCGACTAGGACCAGAGCCGCATCCGGCCGCATCAACTCCAGCGTTGAGCGGTCGAGAAGATGCTGATTTTCGGACGTCACCGCAGCCGAGACGAACACCGTATCGCAGCGCGAAAGCAGCTCCTCCAGCGCCACCGGCTCGCAGCCTTCCTCGCAGATCGCGCCGGCTGGGAGCCATGGGTCGTGGACGAAAATCCTGACCGAAAATCCGGCCAGCAATTTGCGAATGGCCCGGCCAATCGAACCGAAGCCGATAATGCCGATCGTCGAACGGCTGATCAGCCGCGCATGGGCATTTCCGCGCGAACCATAAACCTCGCCGCCCGCCCTGACGCTGGCATCCGCTGTCGTAATCCCGCGCGCCAGATCGAGCGCCAGCCCGATCGCCATCTCGGCAACCGGATAGGCAAAGGCAGGCGCGATCGACAGGACCGAGACCCCTGATTGAAAACAGGTCTCGTAGTCGACATTCGGGAAGAAATTTCCCTCAACATTGATGACAGTCCGAAGCTTCACCGCCCGCTTCAACCGTTCCTGAGGCAAGTCCGGCTGGCCGATGATCGCGGCAGTCCGATCAATCACCCCGTCCAGCGAAGCGGGATCGTTGCGGCTGTCGATCCGCACGATCTCGCCGAGCCCTTCCAACCGCACGAACTGCTGCGCGTCGAACACGCCTTCCACCGTGCGCGGAAAGGGATCGAGAACGATCAGATCTTTCGCCATGTCGCATTACCCTTTGGAAACAGGCCGGGCGCACGCGCCCGGCCTTCAGCATCAAAATCCGGTCAGAGCGTCGGCAACTGGCCGAGCGAGACCTTCAGATATTGCTGCGAAATCTCTTCCAGCTTGCCGCTCTGCTTCTGCAGGAAGAGGAAGGTGTTGAGATAGTTCAGAAGGTTCGCCCGGCCCGGCGCCACTGCCATTGCCATATAAGGGCTGCTCAGCGTGAACTTCGCCTCGTAGCTCTTGCCCGGATCCATCTGGTTCAGAGCCGGCGGCACCAGCATGCCGGCGCCAAGCAGATCGGCCTGGCCGGTGACGAGCGCCTGCAGCGAGCCCGCATCGTCATCGAAGCGAAGGATAGTTGCCTTGGTCGCATTCGCCGTGACGATCTGGTCCTGCGGCGAACCGCGCGGAACGGCGATCTTCATGCCGGCGGTATCGGCAAAGCCCGCGACCTTCTTCGCCTGCGGCGCGATCAGCACCAGCGCATTCGGCGCATAGGGGTTGGTGAACCAGACCTGCGCAGCACGTTCTGCGGTGATCGAAAGCGTCGAGATGATCACGTCGGCACGGCCGGCGAGCAGTGTCGGAATGCGGGTCGGACCGGTGACCTGCTCGACCTTCAGCTTGACCTTCAAACTGTCGGCCAGCTGCTGGCCTAGTGCCACGCCAAACCCATCCGGCTGCTGCTGGGCGTTGAGATAACCCCAGGGCGGCGTCGTCATGTCGACGCCGACGACGATCTCGCCTCGCTTGATGATATCGCTCAGATCCTGCGCCTGTGCGGTGGTGGCAAGGCCGACCGCGCCGAGGCAAAGGGAGAGTACCATTCCCAATAATCTTTTCATGCCATCCTCCTCCAGGGTTTTGCTGCGATAAGCCTCCTCCGGCCGATCGCTTTTTCGGTCAGGCTCGCTTCTGGCTGCGACCGAGTTTCTTTTCCAGCGACTGGCCCCAGAGCGAGAGCGGCCAGCAAAGTACGAAATAGATGCAGGCGACGAAGCCGTAGACGATCAGCGGCCGCAGCGTCGAATTGTTGATGAACTGCCCGGCCCGCACGAGCTCGACAAAGCCGATGATAGCGGCGAGCGAGGTGGTCTTGATGAGCTGCACCAGAAACCCCACCGTCGGCGGCACGGAGATCTTCAGCGCCTGCGGTGCGACTACCAGCAGGATCGTCAGCGGCTCGGGAAAGCTGAGCGCCCGCGAACCTTCCCACTGATGTTTCGGGATCGCCCGGATACAGCCATGCCAGATGTCGCAGAGATAGGCCGACGAATAGAGCGAAAACGCGATCAGCGCCGCCGTCCAGGCCTCGAAACGGATGCCGAACAGGCTGCCGCCGTAGAAGACGAGAAAGAGCTGCATCAGCGGCGGTGTCGCCTGGAAGAACTGCACATAACCGATCGCCAGCCAGCCGAGCGGCCGGAACGTCACAAGTCGCATTGTCACCAACAGGAGACCGACAATCGCGCCGCCAAAGATAGCGAAAACGGAGAGCAACAGCGTCCAGCGAGTGGCCGACAGGATGTAGAGAAAATCGTTGGGACCGAGCTGATGGATCACAGCACACCCATGCGTTCGCGCGGGCCACGGGCCAGGAAAAGATTGTAGCAGATCGCGAAGAGTATCCTGAACGCGAAAACGATGGCGAGATACATGAAGGTCACCACCACATAGACCTCGATCGTCCGGAAGTTCGCCGAGGCAATACTGTTCGCCACCGAGGTCAGTTCATTAGCGGAGATTGCCGCGGCGAGGCTCGAACCGAGCAGGATCATCGTGAACTGCCCGGCAAGCGGCGGATAGATGACCTGCAGCGCCGGCACCAGCACGATCAGCAAAAACACCTGAAATGGTCCGAAGCCGAGTGCGGCCCCCGCCTCCGTCTGGCCGTGCGGCACAGATTCCACACCGGCGCGGATGATCTCCGTCGCATAGGCGCCGAGATTGACCACCATGGCCAGCAGTGCCGTATTGGTCGGCGGCAGATAGATGCCGAGCGTCGGCAGGCCGAAAAAGAAGAAGAAGAGTTGCAGCAGGAAGGGCGTGTTGCGGATCACTTCCACATAGACGCTGAAGACGATACCGAGCCACCGCGGCCCGGAGGACTTCGCCCAGGCGCCGACGATGGCGATCAGACAGCCGAGCACGATCGCCTGTAGCGACAGCAGGATCGTCAGCCACGCGCCGTCGAGAAGCTGATCGAAAGCCTCCGACAACCAGGCAAAACTGAGCGTCTGCTCGTACATCCTCTCTCCCTCAACGAAGTGCCCCGCACTCCCGACACCGCTGCGCATGAGCGATACCTGCCGAAAGACGAACGTCACTCCGACCAGGCATTGCCCGCTTATTCCGCCATAAACTCCATCCCAAAATGGAACGTTACAGACGTCATCTATTTTGTCAACAATATTGCCAACACAAACAGAAGCTCGATATCACCTTGAGGTGACTCAATAGCCGGCCTTCAGGAAATCAAGATCGCAACCCTCTTCGGCCTGCGTGACATGGCGATTGTAAAGCCCCAGCCAGCCACGCTTTTCAGCCGGCGGTGCGGGTGTCGGAATTCGTGCTGCAAGCTCGGCTTCGTCAACCAGAAGCTCCAGCCGCCGCTCTTTGACGCTGAGCCGGATCATGTCTCCCGATTGAACCTTCGCCAGCAGACCGCCGGCAGCGGCTTCCGGCGAGATATGCAGGATGATCGTGCCATAGGCAGTGCCGCTCATGCGCGCGTCGGAAATCCGCAGCATGTCCTTCACCCCCTTGCGGGCGAGCTTGGCGGGGATCGGTAGATATCCCGACTCCGGCATGCCGCAAGCCTTCGGCCCGGCATTCTTGAGCACAAGGATATCGTCTTCGGTGACATCGAGATCGGGATCGTCGATGCGGTTGGAAAGGTCCTCCAGCCCATCGAACACGACCGCCCTGCCCGTCTTCTCGAACAGGTTTTCGTCAGCGGCGGCGCGCTTCAGGATTGCCCCCTTCGGCGCAAGATTGCCGAATAGCGAGATCAACCCGCCATCGGCGCGGATCGGATTGTCGACCGGCCGAATGACTTTGCTGTCGATCCAACCCTCTTCGCTCGGCACCAGATCGGCAAGTCTCTCACCGGTGACCGTCGTCGTCGTCAGGTCGAGGTGATTGCCGAGCCGGCGCAACAAGCCGCCTACGCCGCCCGCATAGAAGAAGTCTTCCATATAGGCCTCGCCGGTCGGCTTCAGATCGACCAGAACCGGCGTGGCATCGGAAATCGCGTTCAGCGCCGCGAGGTCCACCTTGAGGCCAAGCCGGCCGGCAATCGCCGCCAGATGGATGATCGCGTTGGTCGATCCGCTGATCGCGAGCAGCGTCTTTACAGCATTGTCGATCGTCGCCTGGGTGATGATGTCCTTGAAGGTCCGGCCGGACTCGACCAGTTCCATGGCGGCCACACCTGACGCTTCCGCCGCGCGAAGTCGATCAGCATGCACAGCCGGGATTGCCGCAGTACCTGGCAACATCAACCCCATGACTTCGAGCATGATCGCCATGGAACTGGCCGTGCCCATGACCGCGCAGGTGCCGGCGGTCGTGGCAAGCGAACCCTCCACTTGGTCGATCTGCTTATCTTCGATATCCCCGGCCCGGTAACGCGCCCAGAAACGGCGGCAGTCGGTGCAGGCACCCAGCCTTTCGCCCTGATAACGCGATGTCATCATCGGCCCGGTGGCCAGCACGATCGCCGGCTTGTTGGCGGAAATGCCGCCCATGGTGAGCGCCGGCAGCGTCTTGTCGCAGCCGCCGACCAGTACGACCGCATCCATCGGCTGGGCACGGACCATCTCTTCCACGTCCATGGCCATCAGGTTGCGGAAGACCATGCTGGTCGGATTGAGAAAGACCTCGCCGAGCGAAGTCACCGGAAACTCCAACGGCAGGCCGCCTGCCGAGAGCACCCCGCGCTTCACGGCCTCAACCAGATCCGGCACGCCGCGATGGCAGTTGTTGAAGCCGCTCGCCGTCCAAGTAATGCCGACGATCGGCTTTTGCAGCATGTTCTTGGAATAGCCCATCGACGACGCGAAGGAGCGCCGCAGATAGGCTGCGAACCGCGGATCGCCGTAGTTTGTCAGTCCGCCTGTTATACCCTGCCCGGTCTTGGCCATGATGACGGTCCTTTACGAAAAACGAGCTTCGGGATCCGGCGTCTCGCCGGATTTTGCCAGGAAATCGAGGTCGCAGCCCTCATCGGCCTGCAGCACATGCTGCGAGAACAGCGCGCCATAACCCCGCTCGTAATGCGGCGGCGGCGCAACCCATTCGGCCTGACGCCTGGCGAATTCCTCCTCGGAAATCAGAAGGTCGAGGCTGCGCTCATCCGTGTCGAGGCTGATCATGTCGCCGTTCTGGACGAGCCCGAGCGGCCCGCCAACGCGGCTTTCGGGACAGACATGCAGGATGCAGGTTCCGTAGCTCGTGCCGCTCATCCGCGCATCGGAAATCCGCACCATGTCACGCACGCCCTTTTCCAGGAGCTTTTTCGGGATCGGCAGCATGCCCCATTCCGGCATGCCCGGTGCGCCGGTCGGACCGGCATCCTGCAGAACCAGAACGCTGTCCTCGGTGACTTCGAGATCGGGATCGTCGATCCGCGCCAGCATGTCCTTGAAGTTCTTGAAAACGACGGCCGGGCCGGTGTGTTGCAGAAGCTTCTGGCTCGCCGCCGCCCGCTTCAGCACCGCACCGCGCGGGGCAAGATTGCCCTTCAGCACCACGAGACCACCCGCCCCATAAACCGGATTGCTGACCGGCCGGATGACATCGTCATTGTAGGGCGCGAAACCTTCCAGCTCTTCGCCGAGCGTGCGACCGGTCACCGTCATGCAGGAGAGATCGAGATGACCCTTGATCACCGACAGCAATGCTCGCAGACCGCCGGCATAATAAAAGTCCTCCATCAGGAATTTTCCCGACGGCTGCAGATTGCAGATGACCGGCACGGCTTCCGCCGCCGCGGAGAAATCGTCCAGTGTCAGTTCCAGCCCAAGCCGCCGCGCCATGGCGATCAGGTGGATCAGCGAATTGGTGGATCCGGACAACGCCATGTCGGTGACGACGGCATTCAGGAAACTGTTGCGGCTCACCACATCGCGCGGCCGCAAGCCCTCCCAGACCATCTCGATGATCCGTCGTCCCGCCATGCTCGCCATCTGCGAATGGGTGGAATCGACGGCCGGAATGGAGCTCGCACCGGGCAGCGACATGCCAAGTACGTCCGCGAGCGAGGTCATGGTCGAGGCCGTGCCCATCGTGTTGCATGTACCGGGCGAACGGGCCGTGCCCTCGCCGAACCCGCGCCAAGTCCTCTCGTCGATCTTGCCGGCCCGGAAATCGGCAAGCGCCGCCCAGGTGCTTGACCCGGTGCCGAGATTACGCTGCCCGCGAAAATGACCGGAGAGCATTGCACCGGCCGGCACGAAGATCGCCGGAATATTCATACTGGCCGCGCCCATCAGCAACGCCGGGGTAGTCTTGTCGCAGCCGCCCATCAACACGGCGCCGTCGATCGGATGCGAGCGAAGAATTTCCTCCGTGTCCATGGCAAGCAGGTTGCGATAGATCAGCGTGCTCGGCCGCACATAGGTTTCGCCGACGCTGAGCGCCGGCAGCTCGACCGGAAAACCGCCCGCCTGCCAAATGCCGCGTTTCACCTCTTCCACCCGCTGCGGAAAGTGTGTGTGACAGGAGTTGAGATCGGACCAGGTATTGACGATGCCGATCACCGGCTTGCCCTGAAAATCCTCGCTCGTATAGCCCATCTGCTTTGTGCGGTAGGACTTGTGATTGCCCGGCTGGCCGGATGCGCCGAACCAGCGCTGGCTGCGCAGTTCGGCAACGGTGATCTTCTTTCTCTCGGTCATCTGGCTTGCCTTCAGAGCAGACGCGTATGCGTGAACTTGATGTTGAGATAGTCGTGGATCGCGGTCGGCCCGCCTTCGCGGCCGTAACCGCTCTGCTTGACGCCGCCGAACGGTCCCTCAGGAATGGCCACCGCGCAGGTATTGATCCCCACCATGCCCGCCTCGATCCGCTCCGATACCATCGTGGCCGAGGTCAGCGAGCGGGTGAAGATGTAGGACGCCAGCCCCGCCTCCAGCGCATTCGCATGACCGATCGCCTCGTCCGTATCGGAGAATGTCATGATCGGCGCGACGGGCGCAAAGGGTTCTTCTATCAGGATTTCGCTCTCCGGATCGACATTGCGCATCACGGTCGGCTCGAAGAAGTAACCGGCATTGACACCCTTCGGCCTACCGCCGCCGCACAGGATTTCAGCGCCACGCTTGCGCGCATCCGCCACGATCGCCTCTGCCCGATCCCGCTGCCGCGAGGTGGTCAAAGGCCCCATGGCGACGGAACGATCGAGGCCATCGCCCAGCTTCAGTTTCTTCGCCACCTTGACGAAACCGTCAGTGAACTCGTCTGCCACCCGCTCATGCACGTAGAAGCGGCTCGGCGAAGCGCAGACCTGACCGGCATTGCGGAATTTTGCGAGCGCCGCCGCTTCCGCCGCCTGCGCCACATCCGCATCTTCCAGCACCAGAACCGGTGCGTGGCCGCCAAGCTCCATGGTCATCCGCTTGACGGTCGCCGCACTTTGCTGGATCAGGATTTTGCCGACCCGCGTCGAGCCGGTGAACGAAACCTTCCGCACCGCCTGCTCGGCCATTAGCGGCGCAATGACATCTTCCGGCGTGCCAAACAGCAACGTGACCGCCCCTTCCGGCAACCCGGCATCGACGCAGCATTGGATCAGCGCCGCCACACAGGCCGGCGCCTCTTCCGCCGGCCGAACGATGACGCTGCAGCCGGCAGCAAGCGCCATGCAGATCTTGCGGGCGGAAAGATTGATCGGGAAATTCCAGGCCGTCAGCGCCAGCACGACGCCGACCGGCTCATGGCTCATCAGACCACGACCGCCAGGGCCGCGTGAACTGACCGTCTCGCCCGTCAACCGCCGCGCCTGATCGGCCGCCCACTCGAAATGTTCGGCGGCGGAGCTCACTTCCAATTCGGCCTCGACGATCGGCTTACCCGTCTCCAGCGTCAGCAGCCGCGCAATCTCCGGCATCCGCTCACGGATCAGCCCGGCGATCTTGCGCAGCATATCAGACCGCGCCCAAGGCCCGACCTTGCGCCACAGACCGAAACCGCGCTCCGCCCAGGCCAGAGCCTCCTTCGCGTCAGCGCTGGTCGCAAGCGAAATGGCGCCAAGCACCTCTTCCGTGGCCGGATTGACGATATCGAGCAACGGCCCGCGACCTTCACGGCGCGCGTTGCCGAACACCAGCGCCGGTGCGTGATAATGCATATTTTCCTCCCCGTCGGGCTCGCGCTCCTCTCCCAAGACAGCGCTTCGGAAGAGACCGCAAACCGACCTTTCATCCGCCAGCATCAACATCACAACATGATTGTCAACAAAATAGTTGCCGATTTTTTCAAGCCGTGCCAGTTTTCCCGCCGACATGAAAATCACTAGAGTGATCCGACCGCCGCTTTCGCAATCCATCGTCCCAAGGAGCCTGCCGCAATGACCAAGTACCCCGTCGCCGAGATGATCGCGCCGCATGCCAAGCTGATCCCGGTCCTGCATGTGGAAAATCCCGACCATGCCGAACCGCTTCTGGAAGCACTGGTCACGGCCGGCATCAAGATCCTCGAAGTGACGCTGCGCAGCGCCGCCGGCCCGGAAGTCATCCGCCGCATGAAGGCGATGAACAGCGATGCGGTGATCGGCGCAGGCACGGTCACGAGACCGGAACAGCTGAAACCGGTCATCGATGCCGGCGCCGTCTTCGGCGTCAGCCCGGCGCTCACACCCGCCCTCGCGGATGCTATCAATAATTCCGGCCTGCCCTTCCTGCCGGGCATTTGCACGCCGAGCGAGTCGCTCTTTGCCCGCGAACAGGGCTTTCATGAGCAGAAATTCTTCCCGGCCGATCTCTTCGGCGGCATGAACTTCATCAAGCATGTCGAGCCGCTGTGGCCGGACGTGCATTTCTGCCCGACCGGCGGCATTTCCGACCAGAATTCCAGCCAATATCTGGCACTGCCGACCATCTTCGCCGTCGGCGGCGGCTTCCTGGCACCGAAGGACCTGATCGACAAGGCCGACTGGAAAACGATCCACGAGCGCGGCAAGGCCTCAGTGGCCGCAGCCAGCCGCTAATCCTCGAACAAAGGCTCCGGCAATCCGGCGACATCCAGCTCGATCGCAAAGATGTCGCCGGCATGCGGCTCTGCCACCCGTTCCTCTGCACTCATGCCTTCGTGGGCCGTGGTGATAAACAGGGTACGATAATCCGCCCCACCAAACGCACACATGGTCACCCGGCTGGCCGGCACTTCAATCAACCGGTCGAGCCGGCCATCCGGCGTGAACCGCGCGACGCAGCCACCCATCCAGCGGGCACTCCAGTAACAGCCCTCCGCATCCACCGCCCCGCCATCCGGCCGTCCGGGTGTTGTACCATCATCTTGAAAAACCCGGCGATTGGTAGCAGTGCCATCCTCGCTGTAATCGAACCGAAAAATCTGCCGCCGCCCGCCATCGACCCAGTACATGGCCCGGCCCGTGGCATCGAAAGCAAGCCCGTTGGCGATTGTGCTGTCGTCCAGAATTTCCGTCAACGACAGGTTCCGACCGACCCGCCAGAGCTTCGCCGAAGCCGCATCGCGCGTGAGGTTCATCGAGCCGGCCAGAAATCGCCCTTCCCGGTCACAGCGGCCGTCATTGAACCGATGTTTCGAAAGACCAGCCTCCGGCTCGGCGATCTGTTTTAGAACACCCGTTTCCGGATCGAAAAAAGAGAAGCCGTGTTCCATGGCAACAATCAGCCCACCTCCGCGACGAAGCGCGAAACAGCCAACCCTGCCCGGCATGTCAAAGCTCTCATGCCGGCTGCTTAGCGGATCGAGTCGGTGGATTTTTCGCCCCGGAATATCCGTCCACCAAAGCCGCTGCCCGGCCTCGTCCCAGACAGGCGATTCGCCCGTCTCGCTTTGAGCCGAAAACAGCAGCTCCGCCTTATCCACCATCACCATCGACATTCCTCTCGACTATGCTGGGACGACCGTTGCAACAACACATCGCATCGTCAACAATTTTGTTGATTAAATAGATGACATTACGGCTGTCATCGTTAGTGTGCGTCCCGACCATACATTCGAGGAGGATACCCATGTCGCAGCAAGCGGTTTTCAAACATCTCGGTCGCCGCGTCAGGCTTGGCCTGATCGGCGGCGCACCCGGCTCGCTGATCGGCCCCGTACATCGCACTGCCGCCCGGCTGGATGACTGCTTCGAAATCCCCGCTGGCGTCTTCTCCTCCAATCCGGAGCGGTCGCTTTCGGCGGCCAAGGAACTCGGCATCGCCCGAGGCTACGCAGACATAGCCACGATGATCGCGGAGGAAGCAAAACGTCCCGACGGTATCGAAGCCGTCGCCATCATGACGCCCAACGACAGCCATTTCGACTATGCCGCCGCAGCCCTCGATGCCGGGCTCGATGTCATCTGCGACAAGCCGCTGACCAACGATCTAGACAGCGCTCTGGTGCTTGCCCGCAAGGCAAAAGACAAAGGCCGCATCCTCTCCCTCACTCACAACTACTCGGGCTATCCGATGGTGCGGGAAGCACGCGCCTCGATCGAGGCAGGCGAAGTCGGCCCGCTCCGCCTCGTCAACGTTCGTTATGTTCAAGGCTCGCTCGCCAAGCCCGTCGAGGCCGAACCGGAAAAGCTCGCTGCCCGCACCAAATGGCGGCTCGATGCCTCGAAGGGCGGCAAGAGCCACGTTCTGGGCGATATCGGCACCCATGCGCACCAGTTGATGACCTATGTCACCGGCCTACGTATCACCTCCGTACTCGCCGATGTCGGCCCGTCGCTTCCAGGTCGCACAGCCCATGACACGGCGCAGATCATCTTGAAATTCGAGGACGGCACGCGCGGCCAGATGCTGGTCAGCAAAGTCGCCACCGGCGCGCAGAATGTGGTCGCCATCGAAGCCTATGGCGAGGAAGGCGGTCTCTATTGGGAACAGGCCGGCGCCAACGACCTGCGCGTCATGCGCGCCAACAAGGCGGACGAAATCCGCACCCGCGGCCTGCCCTCGCTGCATCCGCTCGCCCAGCGCGCCACCCGCATTCCGGTCGGGCACCCGGAAGCCTTCTTCGAGGCCTTCGCCAATATCTACACGGATTTTGCCGAACTCGTCGCTGCCCGTATTGCCGGCACCAAGCCGGATCCGCTGGCGCAGCTCACACCCGACGCCTGGATCGGCGTCGATAGCCTCGCCTTCATCGATGCCTGCCTGGAGTCCACGGAAACCGGCACCTGGGCGGATGTGAAACGGTTCGATTGATGGAGGAAAAGGCCGCTGAAACTCAGCGGCCGATCCCCAGGATCGTATTGACGGTCTTTTCGTCGAGCGTTGCCCGCATCTTCGCGTCGAAAGCGGTTTCGGTCACCGCGATAATATGGTCGTTGATGAACTGCCGGCCTTCGCGGGCGCCGTCATATTTGTTCTTGAAGCAGCACTCCCATTCGAGCGTCGCCCAGCCGTCGTAACCGAGACCTGTAAGCCTTGAGAAGATCGTCTTGAAATCGATCTGCCCGTCGCCGGGGCTGCGAAAACGGCCAGCCCTGCCCGTCCAGTCGTTGTACCCGCCGTATACGCCGGTGCGGGCGGATTTGACGAACTCGGCATCCTTCACATGGAATGCGCGGATGTAATCGGCATAGAGATCGATGAAGCCGATATAATCGACATGCTGCAGCAGGAAATGGCTCGGATCGTAGAGCAGCATAACCCGCTGATGATTGCCGGTGACGTCGAGGAAGCGCTCGAAGGTCGAGCCGTCGTGCAAATCTTCGGTCGGGTGCAGTTCATAGCAGATATCGACGCCCTGATCCTCGCAGTGGTCGAGAACCGGCTTCCAGCGCTTCGCCAGTTCGGCAAAACCGGCGGCCACCAGTTCCTGCGGTACCGGCGGATAGGGATAGAGATACGGCCAGAGCAGCGAACCGGAGAAAGTCACCATTCTGTCAATGCCGAGCCGCTTGGAGGCGGTCGCAGTCAGCTTCAATTGCTCTTCCGCCCAGGCCTGACGGGCAGCGGGATTGCCGCGCATCTCGGCGGGTGCCATGCCGTCTTGTGTCAGGTCGAAAGCCGGATGCACGGCGAGCAGCTGGCCCTGGCGCTGGCTGGTCAGTTCGGTCAGCTCAAGGCCATATTTGGCGAGGGTAGCGAGAAAATCATCCGCATAGGCCTGACTTTCCGCCGCCTTTTTCACATCAAAGATATGCGAAAAGAAGGTCGGCACCTGCAGCGCCTTGAAACCAAGCCCTGCCGCCCATTCGCAGATCCCGTCCAGGGTCGAAAGCTTGGGATCGGCATTGATGAATTGCGCGATGAACAGCGCGGGACCACGAATGGTACGCATGGCAAAACTCCGGTGATGGAATGTGGATCAGGCGCCCGAGGAGATCCGGCGGGCAGCCGCGATGGCGCT
>CBDDGK010000010.1:0-28288 GCA_965227625.1 Neorhizobium sp.
GGTATCGACCCGTGGCTGCATGCCGGTGCCGAAGTGCGGCGGCTGGAAAAGGCGCTGGCGGAAATCGACGGCGTGCTGGTTCTTCTCGATGCCAACCCGCTCGATGCGATCTGGACCGATCGCCCCGCCGAACCGATGGGGGCGGTAGCGATCCAGAAACAGGAACACTCGGGCAAGCTCGCCAGCGAAAAGATCGCCGAGATTGCTGCCGGTGTGAAGGAGAAGGGCGCGGCTGCGGTGCTGATCACCGACCCCTCGTCCGTCGCCTGGATCTTCAACATTCGCGGCGATGACGTGCCGCATACGCCGCATCCGCTGTCGCGTGCGATCATCTCGGCCGAGGGCAAGGCGGAAATCTTCCTGGACCAGCAGAAGACCGGCATCGAGCAGAGAGCCTATCTCGGCCAGATTGCTGTGCAGCAATCCCCCGCGGAATTCCTTGCGCGCCTGGCCGCCTATTCGAGCAATGGCGCCAAGATCCTCATCGATCCCGATTTGACGCCGCTGATCCTCACCAAGGAAATCGAAAAGGCGGGTGGTGTGGTCGTCGAAACCGGCGACCCCGCCAAGCTGCCGCGCGCCTGCAAGAACCAGGCGGAGCTTGACGGTTCGGCCAAGGCGCATCTTCAGGATGGCGCGGCGATGGTCGAGTACCTTTGCTGGCTGGATGAGCAGGCACCGGGCACGATTACCGAAATCGAGGCCGTCAAGGCGCTGGAATCCGTTCGCGCCCGCGTCGGCCAGAGCCTGCAGAACCCGTTGAAGGACATTTCCTTCGATACGATCTCCGGCGCCGGCGAGCATGGCGCGGTCATTCACTACCGGGTGACAACCGAGACGAACCGCAAGCTGGAAGCCGGCGAACTCTTCCTCGTCGATTCCGGCGCGCAATATGTCAACGGCACGACCGACATCACTCGCACCGTCGCAGTCGGTGCGGTGCCGGAAGAGCAGAAGAAATTCTTCACGCTGGTGCTGAAGGGCATGATCGGCATCAGCCTGGCGCGTTTCCCCAAGGGCACGCGCGGTTGCGATCTCGACCCGCTCGCCCGCATCGCTCTGTGGAAGGCTGGCGCGGATTATGCGCATGGCACCGGCCACGGCGTCGGCTCTTATCTTTCGGTGCATGAAGGCCCGCAGCGGATTTCGCGGCTGGCGACGCAGGAATTGCTGCCCGGCATGATCCTCTCCAACGAACCCGGCTATTATCGTCCCGGCTCGTTCGGCATCCGCATCGAGAACCTGATCTATGTGAAGGCCGCTGAGGAGATCGTCGGCGGCGACCAGCCGATGCTGGCGTTCGAGACGCTGACCTGGTGCCCGATCGACCGGCGGCTTGTCGTCGCGTCACTGATAACGGCGGAAGAGCTTGGCTGGCTGAACGCCTATCATGCCAACGTGCGTGAAAAGCTGATGCCGCTCATCGACAGCCAGAAGGTTCAGGACTGGCTGGTGAAGGCGACCGAGCCGGTCGCCTGAGGGGGCTTTAGAGCTGTTTCGCTTTTCTTCGAATCGCGAAACGGCTCTATCTTGTTGATCTTACGCAATTCCGGACGCAAAACCGCTGCACACTTTTGCTGGAATTGCTTTTAGAGACCGATGAGGTGGCGGCAGGCCATGGCCGCCACCCAACCGCCGGCCAGCATGATCAGGCCGGGGAAACGAAGGCCGACGGCGAGCGCGGCCAGCATGGCGATCTTCACATCCCAGCCGCTGGTGAAGAAGGCGGGCGCGACCAGCGTGGTCAGAACCGCGGCGGGCACGGCATTCAGCGCCTGTTCCATGCGTGGCGGGATCGTCTTCATGCGCGTGATCAGCACGTAGCCGCCGATGCGCGTCAGGAAGGTGGCGACGGCTGCCGCGATGATGAGCAGGACCATTTCGGTGGAAAGTTCGAAGCCCATCTCAGCTCTCCACGTCGCTGGCAGCCGTGACCGGTACAGGAGATGACGGCAACGGCAGCAAGGCTGCGACAAGCACGCCGACTGCAGCCCCTATGCTGACATGCCAGGGCGAGCCGACGAAGTGATAACCGAGCACGGAGCCGAGCGAGCTTGCGACGACAACCGGCAAGAAACCAGGCCGGCGGCGGAAGCCGATGACAAGACCGAGGAAATAGATCGGCAGCAGGACATCGATGCCGAATGTCTTTGGATCGCCGATCATCTTGCCGAAATAGACCCCGACGATGCTGAAGAACAGCCACGGGAAATAGATCGCCCCGCCAAAGGCGATGTACCAGGTAAAGCTTACTCCGCGGCCCGATTCACCGCTTTTGACGCTTTCGGCAAATTGCGGATCGGTCAGCAGGAAAAAGGTGAAGAACTTCTGGACCGGCGTGAAATGGGTGATGAATTTCGCGAGCGCCGCCGAATAGAGGATATGGCGGAAGTTGACGGCAAAGACCGACAGGATGACCAGCCACGGCGCGACATGATGGCCGAACAGCTCGATGCCGACCAGCTGGCTGGCGCCGGCATAGACCATGGCGCTCATCAGCGCCGCTTCCCCGACCGAGAGGCCATTATCCGCGGCGACTGCGCCGAACAGGACGGCAAACGGGGCCGAGGAAAGGGCAATGATGGTGCCGCCCTTCAGGCCACGATAAAACTCGCTGCGATTCATATGAGATATCCCTTTGGGAAAGCCTTTAGAGGCCTGCGACAAAGGGTGCAATTCAATAGCACTGATGGAAAGATTGATTCTGCTGAACTATTGCCCCGTCGGGAAGAAGTTTTGCGTCAATCGGCCAGGATATCGGCGCTCTTGACGATGCCGACGCCCCTGGCTTTCATCTCAGCGATCGCCGTCTTGATGCCCTCTGGATCGATGCCGCGGCTGGCATCCTCGATGAAGCGCACCTTGACGCCCGGCAGCATGTCCACCGCATCGAGCGCCGAGAACTTCACGCAGTAATCCGTGGCGAGGCCGCAGACGTCGAGTTCGGTCACCTGCTGGGCGCGCAGATAACCGGCAAGGCCGGTCAGCGCCGCATGGTCGTTGTCGCGGAAGGCGGAATAGCTGTCGACGGCGGGGTTTTCGCCTTTCTGCTGGATGTAGTCGACCGCCTCTACATTCAGGTCCGGGTGGAATTCCGCATCCGGCGTGCCCTGCACGCAGTGGTCCGGCCACATGACCTGCGGCTGACCGGAAAGCTCGCCCATGTCGAACGGCTTCTTGCCCGGATGCTGGGACGCGAAGCTGCCGTGGTTTGCCGGGTGCCAGTCCTGCGAGGCGGTGATGACGTCATAACCGCCATCCTCGATCAACCGGTTGGCGATCGGAACGATCTTGTCCCCATGGGCGACGGGCAGGTTGCCGCCGGGGCAGAAACCGTTCTGGATATCGACGAGCAGCAGCGCTTTCATCGGTCTTCCTCCGATTCAGGTTTTCCGGAGGATGCCAAGGGAGGGGGATCGGATCAAGGTTATTGTGATTTCGGCTGCCGCACCAGTTTCTCACCGGCAAAAAGACGCGCAACCAAAAATTACATTATAAATCTCTTATTAATAATATTAGAAAATACTGAATTAACGACAAAGGAGAGTCGTTGAAAAGCAGAGTGGCAGGAGAGGTTCATGAAGTTTCGCGCATCCCATAGTCTGCTTGCAATGCCTCTGGCGCTTTATCCCATGCTCTATTCCTCGACAGCGCTGGCACAGTCCAAGCCGCTCGTCGATGTCTGCTCCGGTCTCAGTGTCGACCTTCCTGTTCTTCAGCCGGTTGCATCGGGCCTCAATGTTTTGCTGCAGCCGCTGGTGAATATTATCAATGTCGATGTCGTCGGTGCGCTGAGCGGCAAGAATATCGGAGTGTCGGTTCTCGATACCAATGGCAACGCGGTCACCGCGCCCGGTAATTGCGGTATCTCGACCGATGAGGTGGCGATCGATACGAATGCGGGCATCGCGATGGGTGGCGGCGTGCTCACCGGTCTCGGTGGCTCCGGTAACGCTCCGGCCACCGCCGGGGAGGCGAATTCCATCGCGCTCGGCAATGGCGCGACGACCGGTGCGACGGCGCGGAATTCCATCGCGCTCGGCCTGCGCGGCACGGTTTCGGCCGTGGATGGCGTGGCGCTCGGTCGGGATACGACCGTGTCGGTCGCCGGTGGGGTGGCAGTCGGCTCCGGATCGGTTGCAAACCGCGCCGGCATGAATGGTTTGCGGGAAACCTTTTCCGGCACCGTGGTTGCGTCCACGGCGGGCGCGCTTTCGGTCGGGACGGCCGGTGGCGAACGGCAGATCACCAATGTTGCCGGCGGCACGCAGGATACGGATGCGGTCAACCTGCGCCAGCTCCGTGCGGTAAACACGCAGGTCAACACCCGCATCGACAACCTTTCCGACGACATGACGGCGGTTTCGCAGGATGTGGCTGCCGCCTTCGGCGGCGGGGCATCCTACAACAGCACCACCAATGTCTTCACCGGCCCTTCCTACACGCTGCGCGGCAATACCTACACGGATGTCGGTACCGCACTGGCGGCATTGAACGGCGCGATCGGCGGGGCAGGGACCAATGGTGCGGTCTCCGGCAACAACACGACCGGACTGGCGGATGCTTCCGCAACTGGCGCCGATGCGACGGCGGTCGGTTACGGGTCGCGCGCCGGGCATGCGGGCAGTACTGCAATCGGTACCGGAGCGACGACGACCCGCAGCAATCAGGTGATGATCGGTACGGCGTCCAACACATATACGCTTGCGGGCGTCGACTCCGCCGCCAGCCGTGCGGCGCAAAGCGGGCCGACACGCCTGCTGACCACCGATGCATCGGGCAATATCGCGACTTCGGACGTGGATCTGAACCGCATGAGCGCCGACATTTCGGACCTTCGCAAGGAATCCCGGCAGGGGATTGCCGCTGCGATGGCCATGACATCAGCCCCGACACCTTCTGCCCCGGGCAAGACCGCCTGGGCGACGAATGTCGCGGCCTTCAAGGGCGAGATGGCGACGAGTTTCGCCGTCGCGCATACGTTCGATGCGTCCTATCCGGTGACGTTCAACGCTTCGGTCGGTTATGCGCCGGGCGGTTCAGCCGGCGTGCGGATGGGCTTGAGTGGGGAGTTCTGACACCGGACAATCCGCCATCTCCCCGAGTTTGTTGATCCTGAAGTACCGGTTTTGCTGGACAGCCGTTCCCCCCGGTTGCCCAAGCCAGTTACACCCCGCGTTCCCCCCGCGGGGTGTTTCTGCGTTCAGGCTCCGCTGAAATCCGGGTGGCCGGAGAGGCGGTCGGCGAGAAAGCCGACGAAGCGCCGTACCTTGGCGGCGATATGGCGATTGGCGGGGTAGACGGCATGGATCGGTATCGAGACGATCTTCCAATCGGTCAGCACCGGCCGAAGCCGTCCCGATCGAAGCTCCGCGCCGGCGATGAAGGCCGGAAGCAGCGTGATGCCCGCGCCCGCGAGCGCTGCCGCCCGCAGGCTTATCCCGTCATTGATCTCGAACCGCGGCACGAGCGGAACGCGCAAAGCTGTTTCACCCTGATGAAACGGCCAGACGCGACCCCAGCGCAGCGGCGCGAAATGCAGGCAGTCATGTTGGGTGAGTTCTTCGGGATGCTTCGGTATCCCACGCCTTTCGAGATAAGACGACGCGGCACAGAGGACGATTTCGGAGGCGCCGATCTGCCGGGTGATCAGATTGGGCTCGACCGAGATCGTGCCCCGGATGGCGAGATCGAACCCCTGTTCGACCAGATTGACCGCGCCGTGGGACAGATCCATGTCGATCGAAATGGCGGGGTTGAGGATCAGGAATTCAGCCACAAGCGTCGCCAGGTGATCCTGGGCGAGGTCGGGCGGTGCGGAGATGCGCAGCCGGCCGACCGTTTCCTGCTGAAACGAGAGCGCGGCGCGTTCCGCCTCGCGGATCTGCGGTAGTATGCCGGTCAGCGCCTGCCGATAGGCTGCTCCCGCTTCCGTCAGTGTCACATTACGGGTGTTGCGTTGCAGCAGTCGCATGCCGAGCCGCTGTTCCAGCTGCTGCAATTGCGCGCTGACCGTCGCACGCGACATGCCGAGCGTTTCCGCCGCCTTGGAAAAGTTGAGGCTTTCGGCGACCGCCAGAAAAGCCGAGAGACCGGCCAATGGATCGAGCGTCTTCATGTGTTCAATTATCCAGACAGTGATGCTCAATCATCGATCTTATCATCATTTCGGCGAGGCGGTAGAGGAGGGGTGTCCACCACCACCTCGACGGGAGATTGAAAATGACTTCGTTCACATATGCCGCTATTTCAGCGCAGGGAGACGGCCGCGTCGCCATCGCTTTTGGCCACCATCTGATCAGGATCACCGCGGCGGAGACCGCCGGACGGCTTGGCGTTCTGGAGGCCACCGTTCCCGCCGGCGAAGGGCCGCCCCTGCACGTGCATGAACGGGAGGACGAGCTCTTCCGGGTTCTCTCCGGGCGTTTCGGTTTCTGGGCGGCCGATGAATATGTCGAGCTGGAGGAGGGCAGCGTGATTGCCTTGCCGCGCGGCATTCCGCATCGGTTCCAGAATGTCGGTACCGGTGAGGGCAAGCTGCTTGTGGTGATGACGCCTGGCGGTTTCGAAGGTTTCTTTCCGCTGATCGAGGCCCGCCAACCGCAGGGTTTCGGTGAAATCGCCGCGATTGCCGCGGAATTCGGCCTGACCTTCCTGCCGCCATCCGGCGTGGAAGAGGCGGCCTAACTCCGAGCCTCAGCCGGCCGGGGAGTAATCCGTGGCCGGCTGGTTTTCAAACGATCCTAGTGGCGAGCTTCAGCATCTCGCCTTTTTCCAGGTGATTGCACCTCGGTCCGACGATCAGTCGGTATCCAACCAGCTTCGCCACCGGCGCCAATACCGCATAAAGCAGCTTCTGCACCCAGATCGGCGGGCCGGCGATATAGAGATGGTTGCGATAGGCGTTGAGCGCCAAAGCGATCTGCAGCAGCTTCGCGTCGCCGGACGGTGAGAAGCTGCGCGGTTCCAGAACCGTCATCGCCGCGAGATTGAGAAAGAAACGCAGATGCTGGTGGCCTGGTGTGAAGGACACTGTCGCATGTGTGTCTCCTTCATGAGCATTGCGGAAGAAATGCGCCTTGCCGCGCGGCACCATGACCGTCTCTCCGGCATTCGCAATGTGCTCGACGCCATCGATCGAGATCATCATCCGTCCGGTATGGACGTGAAAATACTCGTCCGAATTGGGGTGGATATGGGCGATGGCATTGCCGCCGCCGGAGCCGCCCTTTTCGAGGATGACATCGAAGCGGGCCAGCGCCTCGTCTTCCACTGGATCGGTGAAGATGAAGGTTTCGCGGTTGTAGCGGTTGACGATCCGGGTGTTGGCGGGCACGAGCGGGCTCGGCATGATCTTGTTCCTTCGGCGATTTATCGAGGCTGAAAAGCACGGGGAGGAAGCAGAAAGCCCGTTCCGCCGGCACTGAAAGGCGTGTAAATTGCCGCCGGGACATCCGCAAACACCGTTTTTGCACCGGGATTCACCGTTTTCGCATAACCCCCGTTTCGTAAGACCATGGACAAGCTGAACTACGACGACCTGCGCTTCATGCTCGCCGTGGCCGAGATCGGCTCGACCCTTTCGGCCGCGGAAATTCTGGACGTGAGCCAGAGCACCGTATCGCGCCGCATTGCCGGCCTCGAAGAGGACATGGGTGTCGAACTCTTCGATAAGCGCCGCACCGGTTACGTGCTGACGGATGTCGGCCGGATGCTGGTCGCGCCGGCGGAGGCCGTGCGCAATGCGATGGCGGCGTTTTGCAATGCACTGGAGATCGCCTCGCGGGAGGTGACGGGCAGCGTGCGTTTCACCACCAATGAGGTGCTGGCAAATTTCTTCCTGCCTTCTCTGGTTTCACGGCTGAAGGCAGCGCATCCGCAAGTGAGCCTCGATGTGGTGACGTCCGACCACCGGTTAGACCTCGAGCGCGGCGACGCCGATATCGCGCTTCGGGCAGGGCCACGTCCGACGGACGAAAGTCTGGTGGGGTTGCGAATCGCCGACGATGTCTGGGGGCTCTATTGCAGCCGCGACTACGCGGACAAAAATGGCGTGCCGCGCGATATCTGCGATCTCGGCGGCCACTCGCTGATCGCTATCGATCCGCATGTGCGCGATCATCCGGCCGCCGTCTGGGTGCGCAAGAACTTTCCCGACCGGTCGATCGTGGTGCGCCAGAACACCGTTTCGGCGACGCTCGCCAGCATTCGCAGCGGGGTCGGAATCGGCCTGTTTTCCGAGTTCCTCGGCGCCAGCGACGACAATCTCGTTTACTGTTTTCGGCCGCCGATGCCGCCCGCCGCGGAGATCTGGCTGCTCACCCACGAGAGGCTTCGGCATGCGCCGCGCATCCGCGCCGTGATGGACATCGCCAAGGTGCTGCTCGCCGAATACGTGGCAGAGGCTGCCCGAAGCGATGCGGCCGAGCCGGTGTAAAACGACGATTCGCCTTGAAAGGACGGGTTTTTCTCGCTACACAGCAACGGTCACTGACTTGACTTGCCGTAATTGCGCTTGAGGACAGACAATCCTTCGCCGCAATTTCGTTAAACTTCCGGCGGCATGCGCATTTATGTGCAGCGCCGAAAACCAAATCGGGGCGGCGTAAAGACATTGGTTACCATAATCGTTCATTCTCACATGCAGTCGTTGGGCGGCAGTGAGCGGGTTCAGTCCATGCTCATCTCCCACCTTGGTTGTGAAGCCGGCTTCGCAAGTGCGATTCAGGCTGATGTGAGTAACGGTTCGGGTAACGAGTGATGGCGCGTTCGGTCCAGGCACAAGCTATTGGCAAGCAAGCCCGTGGGAAGCAAAGCAAGGCGCCGGTACGCCGCAAGAAATCCCGCTCTCTTCTGACAAATGTTGCAATCGGCGTCGGCCTCACCGTCGCGACCCTCGTGGGCGCTTCGATGGTGACCATGGCAACCGCCGTCAAATCCGCTTCCAGCGTCAGGTTCGAGACCGCGCTGACCCGGCCTGTCGCGCTGGCCGCTCCGACCATGCAGGTCGCAGCGCGTGATCGCGAAATCGACGTTTCGAAATTCTCCAGGCTTCCCGGCAGCGCATCGGCGGATCCGAAGGGCAAACGCCTCGATGGCGCCGAACTTGCCGCCCTCGAAGCCCGCAAGCCCAGCGACAGCAGCGTCAAGCAGATGCTGAACATGGCGATGAACAAGGCTGCGCGCCGCACGGAAACGCAGCAGCAGTTCGCCGCGCTCGAAAAAATTCGCCCCGATGCGCAGGCGATTCGCGCCGCACTGGGCCTGGCAATGGAAAACCTCGTCGTGGTCGCACCGCGCGGCGGTGATGCCATGCCGGACATGATCCAGGGCGTCCAGACGGCCAACAACGTGGCTGACCTCAAGGACATGAAGCCGGTCGAAATGGCCGCGCTGGAAGACACCGCGCTTGAAGACGGTGCCGACGAGCAGCCGGAAGTCGCCGTCATTCCAGAGCCGGCTCCGGCCGCTCCGTCCTATGCTCTGCCGAAGGCTGGCCCGCTGCCGGTCATCCGCCCATCGACCGCGACCGCCATGGCTGAGAAGCCGGCCAAGCCGACTGCACTCGCCGCCATCGCCGCCGTCGCTCCTCAGAAGCCCGATCGCTCTGGCGACGACACCAAGCCGACCGTGCTGGCCTTCGCCAAGCCGGATAACCCGATGCGCGATACTGCGCCGTCGGCACCGTCGCAGACCATGCCGAGCTGGCCGGGTATCGGTGCCAAGGTCGCCGTCTACGACATCACCAATGCTACCGTATTCATGCCTAATGGCACGAAGCTCGAAGCCCATTCCGGCATCGGCAGCATGCGCGACAACCCGAAGTTCACGCATGTGAAGATGCGCGGCCCGACCCCGCCCGGCACCTACAAGCTGTCGATGCGCGAGTCGCTCTTCCACGGCGTAGCTGCCATTCGCCTCACGCCGGTCGACGGCAAGGCTCCGCAGGGCCGCACCGGCCTTCTGGCCCACAGCTTCCTGCTCCGCGTCCGCGGCGACAGCCACGGCTGCGTCGCCTTCGCCGAATACGACCGCTTCCTGAAGGCCTTCCAGCGCGGCGAGATCACCCACATGGTGATCGTCAACAAGTGGGACGGCAAACGCCCCGGCGCCGGCGCCAACAACGGTAACTTCATCGCCAAGCTCTTCGGCGGCAACGACGCCTGATCGGATAAGTTCCGCCATCGGCAATACTATTTTGCTGATGGCGGCGCTTTTTCTGCCGATCCGCATCATCGGCTATCGCCAGCGCAGACCATCGTCATCTAAATTATTGATGGGAGCTTTCCGGTTCGCGAGATGGATTGGATCGCTCCGCGCGACTAACTTCCTCCAGATTAGACACGTTGGCGAAAGCCCGAGGAAGATTTCATGCCGCTTCTCGACGCAGCTGTAGTCCATCCGATAACCTTGCCCGACGGTTCGATCTATCGGGATACTGTCTATTTGAAGAATGTCATCGACCATCCGCGCATGGAGATCGGTGAATTCAGCTATTTCACGCATGCTGGAAAGCTGGATGACACCGCGCAGATACTGGCGCCTTATCTCGGGCGAAGCTGCCGGGAGCGGCTGGTCATCGGCAAGTTCGTCCAGATCGCGCGGGGAAGCTATTTCATTACCAGCTCCGCCAATCATCCGATGACCGGCTTCAGCACCTATCCGTTTCGCATCTTCAAGCCGGAGACCTTCGGCTATAAAGACTTGCCGGTGAAAGATACGATTGTGGGCCATGACGTCTGGATCGGTCATGATGCCGCGATCATGCCGGGAGTGCAGATCGGCGCAGGCGCGATTGTTGCCGCTGCCTCGGTCGTGGCGCGCGACGTTCCGCCTTACGCGGTCGTCGGAGGAAACCCGGCCGGCATTATTCGGATGCGCTATCCCGATGAGGTCGTCGAAGAGCTTCTGAGCATTGCGTGGTGGGATTGGCCGATAGACAGGATCGAAGCTAATCTTGCCGCCCTGACCAATGGTGACCTTGCGGCCCTGAAGGCGGCGTGAAGGCCGAGCCTTATCGCAAATCATATATAGAGTCGCGCCTGTACTTTTACTGATAATGGCAATTTTCTGCAAAACTCTTCGGTTTCCGCGATGCCTGAGTTCGTGTTGAGCCGCCGGCTTAGGCCATAACGAGATCTCGCATTTCGTCAGTATTTAAGGTCTTACTGCTGGGAGCGCAGGAACGTTCGAATACGCGATGCTACGGGTTCGAAGAACGCCGGATCGAGCGCATGCCCCATGTCAGGAATAATGCAAAGTTGGGCATCCGGCAGATTGGCCGCTGCCCATTCTGCGTGGCCGGTTGGGAAAATCGGATCCATTTCACCCTGGATAACAAGGCAAGGCTTGGTTAAGCGCCGAAGGTCGTCCTCGGTCAGCCCGGCCGTCGCTTTCTGCGCCTTGCTATGGTTGCTGTGATTGGCCAATTTCGCCGGATCGCCATTCCGGCGAGCGGTGACCGCCCGCCCCAACTCCATCCAGAACTCCTGGTCGAATGGCGATTTCGGCCCGGCAGCAAGCTTGAAATTCCGCATGAAGCGATCGGCCGCATCTTCATCCGAACGGGTTGGAGCGCTGTTGAGATCGATCACGGCATTGACATAAGCCATGTCCGGTCTCGGCAGTTGCCCTATGCGTTCCGGCAGTCCCATGAAGGCGTCATTCTTCGGTCCGAGGTCCGGGGATGACATCAGCGTTGTGATGCTGGCGACGCGTGACGGGTGATGGAGGCCCGCCAGAAGCGCGGTATTGCCGCCCTGCGACAGGCCGACAAAATGCGCGGCCTGAATGCCGAGCGCTTCAAGCAGCGACACCGCGTCTTCGACCAGATCGTGGAGCGTGTAGGGATTTTTGTCGAAATCCAGATAGGTCGAGAAGCCCGTATCCCGCTGGTCATAACGGATGACGCGGAAGCCCGTTTCTGCCAGGGCCTGGCAGAAAGCTTCTGGCCAGACGATGCCGGGCGCGCTGTTTCCCATCATCAACAGGATGGCCGGGGTGTCATCGCGGCCGAAGGTATCGAATGCGAGTTGAACACCGTTCACGCTTAAAACGTCGCTTTTCATGGCAGCCTCGAAAATTTATCATCGATAAATTTCCTTATCGATGATAAATTCCATCGTCAAGTTTGGAGCGATTCATGAAAATCACAAAAGCAGACATCGTTCGTGAGGCCCTTGTCCTGTTGAACGAGGTCGGGCTCGACGGCTTGTCGACGCGCATTCTGGCGACGCGGCTCGGCGTGCAGCAGCCGGCGATTTACTGGCATTTCAAAGGCAAGCGGGAACTGATGGATGCCATGAACGCCGAGATCATGCGCTCGCTGCACTCCCAGCGACATGCCGATGACGCAGACGATTGGCGATCTTTCCTTGTTCGCCATTTCCTCGGTTTTCGACAGTCGCTGCTGGCGTTTCGGGATGGCGCTAGGGTGCATAGTGGATCGCGCGCCGAGGCATCGGATGAAGACGCGGCCGAAACGCAGCTCGAGTTTTTGACCTCACAGGGCCTTGCACCCGGCGTGGCGCTGCGAATGCTGATTACGCTGTCACGTTTTACGGTCGGCTTTGTTCTGGAAGAGCAGGCGGAAGCGGAACATCCGCCCGTTCTCTCCTCTGACGAGACAGAGAAACGGCCTTTGTTGGTGGCGGCTTTTGAAGACTATATCTCGGCATCTCAGGATGTGCTGTTTCTCGATGGCCTCAACGCCATTACCGAAGGTTTCGATCGCGCCTATGGGGAAGCTCGATCAATTTAGCGCTCTGCAGCGGAGTTAACGTTGCCGCGTGAAGCCGCTTGAATATGTCAGCCGCATATCGGAATGTATTTCCGGGGATAAGATGAAGGTGTGGCTGGATGGGTGCTTCTCAAAGAGAAATCTGGATAGATGTGGCGCGCGGGCTCGGCATCATTGCCGTCGTGGTCGCACATGTTCTGGTTGATACTAACCCCGGAAACAGTATCACCTGGTTTCTTTTCCTCTTTCATATGCCTCTGTTTTTTATTCTTGCGGGAATGAACCAAAAGCCGGTTGCGTTCGGACCGTTTCTGAAGCGTCGCGGGCTTCAGCTGTTGGTCCCTTATGTCTTTTATATCGCGCTGTTCACCGCTCCGTCCGTTGCTCGGTGGATGATCGAACTGCTGCGAGGCCATGTTGAACATCCCGTCAATTGGGCATCCGTCATCTGGGGCGGCGACCAGCTCGGCGGGGCGACGGGGGTGCTGTGGTTCCTGACGTGCCTGTTCTTCGCTCAGGCGATCTATACGCTCCTGCTCAACCGTTTTGGGAGCGCAGCGAATGCGAGGCTGATCGCGATCGTGGTCGCAGCAGTCGTGATCGCCTACCTTCTGTCCTTCTTCTCTATTTCGTTGCCCTTGGCCCTCAATATCGTTCCCGCTGCTCTCCTGTTCATATGGATCGGCAATATGGTCGGGCGGCAGAAGGTCGGACACGTCGTTGCGGGAGCGAGCGTGGTGCTCTCGCTTACACTCCTGTTTGGCTGCGTCGCTCTCGGATATTCGACATCGTTCGATATGAAGGGCATGTCCTATGGAGTGATCGGCGCCGGGTTCGCCATTGCCGCTCTGTTGAGCTTTGCGACCTTCTATCTCTCGCAGTCTCTCGGCGCGTCGCCAATCGCTCAGGGCCTTGCCTATCTCGGCAAGGCATCGCTTGTGATAATGGCGCTGCACCAGGGTATTCGTTTTGCTGCGCAATCTGTTATCGGAGCCGAGCCCATCTCGCTGATCCTGATTGCAGTTGCTGCATCGCTCGTGGTCTATGAGATTGCCAGACGGACGCCGGTTCTGTCCGAGTTGATGATCGGCGCGCCTCGGTCGTCGTCATGGCTGATCAAGAGACCTGCCGAGCCGCGGCTAGGTTGAAGCGCCCACCGATCGCTTGCTGATGAGGCGAGGGGATTGGGGGCAGGGCTAACGCCTATTTGTCACCCCAAAATATCCCGCGCCACCCGCATGAACACCTTTGAGCCGATCGGAATTAAATCATCCGGAAAATCGTAGTTCGGGTTGTGCAGGTTGGCGATGTTTTCGCCGGCGCCGAGGAAGAACATGGCGGATTTCGAGACGGTGGCGAAGCGGCCGAAATCTTCTGAGCCGCGCATCGTTTCGCCTGGCACGTGGCGCACGTCTTCGGCATCGAGCGCGGCGCGCAGGAGGGCGGCGGCTTCCGGGTGGTTTTCGGAATGGGTGAAGATGTCGTGATATTCCAGCGCGTATTCGAGCCCGCTTTCCATAGCGGCTTCGCGCACCAGGGTTTCGGCGGCGCTGGTCAGGGCCTGCATCTGTTCGTCGGTCATCGTGCGCAGCGTCACCCAGACTTCCGCATAACCCGGCGCGATACCGAAGGCGGGTTCGCCGACGGAGGCGTGGGTGAGGGTGGCGAGGACCAGATCTTCGCCGGCAATCGTGCCGCGGCTCAAGGCCGTCAGCGCCGGCATCAGCTTCGCGACCGCGGGCACCGGCGAAATGCCGGTTTCCGGCATGGAGGCATGCGCGGTGCGGCCGGTCAGGATGATTTTCAGGCCGCGCGAGGCGCAGTTGACGACGCCATCCTTCAGCCAGACATGGCCGAGCGGCAGGCCTGGCATATTGTGCAACGAGAAACTGTAATCTGGCTTCAGGCTTGCGAATTTCTCATCCGCCACGACGGCGGCCGCGCCAAAACCGTCTTCCTCGGCCGGCTGGAACATCAGGATGACGCGACCGCTTTTCGGCCTCTCGCGGCCAAACTGGCGGCCGAGCGAGGCGAGCATGGTCATGTGCCCGTCATGGCCGCACATATGGCCCTTGCCGGGGTTTTGTGACCGGTGCTCGAGGTCGCCGATCTCGGCGATCGGCAGAGCATCCAGTTCGGCACGGAACAGAATGGTCGGGCCGGGCACGCCGCTGTCGTAGATCACCGCGACCCCGTGGCCGCCAAGGCCGGTGACGACGCCATCCGGCTTGGTATCGGCCAGAAAGGCCTGCACCTCCGCCGCCGTCGCCACCTCTTCGCGTGAGACTTCCGGCATGCTGTGCAGCTTGCGCCGCCATGCGGTGAGTTCGATCACGTCCTGATTGGTGAGATACATGCGGCGCTCCCGTTGCTTGGTGTGTTTTTCTTCAGAGGTAACGGGCGGCGTTGCGGCTTGCAACGCGCCCTGCCTCTTTTTGGTCAGGAAATCAGGTTCAACTCACATCAGAAGAGAAATGAGTAGCCGGCTTATGATGTCGGCCGATCGTGCCGCCGCCTTGCAGGAGTAGCTTATGCCAATCATCAACCTCTCCATTCGCCCGATCTTCCTTGCGGTCTGTGCCGTGCTTGCGTTCATGCAGCCGGCTGGCGCGCAGCAGAGCGACAGGCGGGCGATGATGCAGGCTTGCCGGGCGGATTTCCGCACGCTTTGCGCCGGCGTGCGGCCGGGTGGCGGGCGGATCGCCCAATGCCTGCGGGACAATTCCGCGAAACTTTCCGATGGCTGCCGCACGTCGATTGCCGAGGCGCGGTCGCGGGCAGGGCGGAATGTGACGCTGCCGGCGGACGTGACGGTGGATCGTGACGTTGCCTATGGTTCGGCCCCCGAGCAGCGGATGGATATTTACCGACCGCAAAAGCGCGAGAAGGCGCCGGTTATCGTCATGGTGCATGGCGGCGGCTGGGCGCATGGCTCGAAATCGGCCCGCAGCGTGGTGGAGAACAAGATTGCCCACTGGCTGCCGAAGGGGTTCATCTTCGTTTCGGTGGAAACACGGCTGATGCCGAAAGCCGATCCGCTGCAGCAGGCGGCGGATGTCGCGGCGGCGCTTGCCGGCGTACAGCAGAAGGCGGTCTCCTGGGGCGGCGATCCCGGCAAGATCGTGCTGATGGGGCATTCGGCCGGCGCGCATCTGGCCGCCCTCGTCTCCGCCGACAAGTCGATTGGTGAAAAGGTCGGCCTGAAGCCCTGGGCGGCCACGGTGGCGCTCGACAGCGCAGCTTATGACGTTGCCGTCGTCATGAAGCAGCCGCGCCATGCGAAGCTTTACGATACCGCTTTCGGCAAGGATCCAGCGTTCTGGGCCAAGGCCTCGCCGACCCAGCAGGTGAAGGGCGGCATGCCGCCCATGCTGCTCGTGTGTTCCACGCTGCGCCGTATCGCCTGTCTCCAAGCGGAGACTTTTGCGAAAAAGGTTGGTGGCAAGGCCAAGGTCCTGCCCGTCGCCCTGCGGCACGGGCCGGTCAATAGCGAACTCGGCAAGGACAGCGATTACACGCGCAACGTGGACGCCTTCCTTGCCTCGATCGGGATCAGATAATCCGGCTCACCACGCGACGCCGATCTTGCCGAAATGGCTTCCGCTCATTTCGTAACGGAAGGCATCGGCCAGTTCTTCCAGCGCAAACACCGTGTCGATCACCGGTTTGAACAGGCCGTTGTCCAGCGCGCGAACAAAATCCTGCTGCTGGCGGCGGCTGCCGACGATGAGGCCGGAGAGGGTGATCTGCTTGCCGGCAAGGGCTGCCGTCGGCACTTCGCCGCGGGCGCCGGTCAAGACGCCGATCATGGTGATGCTGCCGGCCATACGGCAGGCCTGGATCGATTGGCCGAGCGTGCCGGGGCCGCCGACTTCCACGACATGATCGACGCCGCGGCCGTTCGTCCAGTCGAGAACGTGTTTCGCCCATTCCGGATGGGTCTTGTAATTGACGGTGAAATCGGCGCCGAGCGCCTTGGCCCGCTCCAGCTTCTCGTCGGAAGAGGAGGTGATCGCCACCCGTGCGCCCATCGCCTTGGCAAGCTGCAGCGCATAGATCGACACGCCGCCGGTGCCGAGCGCCAGCACCGTATCGCCGGCCTTCAGCCGGCCGATCTCGACCAGCGCCCGCCAGGCGGTGAGGCCGGCGGTGGTGATCGTCGCCGCTTCCACGGCGCTGAAACCGTTTGGCGCACGGGTGAAGGCGGTGGCCGGCCGCACCGCATATTCCGCCGCGAAACCATCGATGCCATCGCCCGGCACGCGCGAGAATCCGCCCGGCAATGGCGGGCCGTCCTGCCAGTCAGGGAAGAAACAGGACACGACCTGATCGCCGGCCGAAAATTCCGTCACGCCTTCGCCGACCTCCTCGACCGTGCCCGCGCCATCCGCCATCAGCACCCGCCCATCGGTCGGCGTGCGGCCGCTGGCGACGCCGAGATCATGATAGTTCAGCGAACTGCCATGCAGCGCCACCCGGATCTCGCCAGGGCCGGGTTTGCCAGGATCGGGCAGATCGACAAGTTTCAACGCGTCGAGCCCGCCGGGGGCGGTGACGATGGCTTTCATGAGGTTCCCTCCCGTGGAATTGTGGAATGTCGGGAGTGAGGTAGCGGGTGGCAGGGAGGCTGACAAGGGTCTTAGGTTTCACAGCATTCTGCTGGGAACCTGTATAAATAGTTGCAACTCGGCAAAATGCGACCTATCCGTTGTGTGGTGCTAACCTTTTTCGGATGCATTTATGGTCACTGAGATCGACTACAAGCGATACATTGAGAAGATGGACGCGCTTATTCGTGACAAACTTCACGAAATGGAGTGCCAGCCCATTTTTTTTGTCGGCTCGGGTCTCTCAAAGCGCTACATCGGAACTCCAAGCTGGCTCGAATTGTTAGAAGCCATCTCCAGTTTTATTGGGACACAAAAATCTGCATTCAACTATATAATTCAGAAACGCAAAGGCGAACTGATCGCCATTGCCGATGATGTTGAAGATTTGGTTTTTGAATGGGCATGGAAGGAAAAGCCAGATCTATTCCCTCGGGAATATTTTGAAGCGAATGTCGATAAATCGATATATATGAAGACGGTGGCATGTAAAATTATCGACGACATATTCAGGAAAAATATAGGCGACGCTAAGCCAAAAGATGAAATTGCCCTTCTTAAAGCTTCCAATCCTCATGCGATTATTACTACGAACTACGACTGTTTCCTTGAAGAGCTTTTTGTAGGATACGAATCGGTCGTTGGCGATAAAGTTATTAAATATAACTTAAATCTTGTTGGTGAGATATTCAAAATACACGGGTCAACAACCGACCCTTCTTCTATAGTTCTCAATTCAGAGGACTATCGTGATTACCGGATCAGGAAGAAGTATATCTCTGCAAAGCTTCTGACTTACCTTACGGAGCATCCTGTGTTCATATTTGGATATGGCTTTAATGATCCAAATATAACGGAGATCATACAAGATGTCGGAGAGATTGTAGGAGATGACGGGTTTATTGATAATATATTTTACGTGAAGTGGGAGCCTGATCTACAGAAATTGGCTAGTTTAAACGAGGAATATATAGTGAGCGGTGGTGGTGGTGCTCAGTATAGAGTTAGGGCAATTAGCACTCTGGAGTTTTCCTGGATATTTAAGGCTATATCTCAAGACAAGGAATTTAATCCAATTAATACTAAGATTCTTCGAGCCTTGGCTGCGAGAACTTATAAATTGATCAGAAAGGATATACCCCAAAAGACCGTTGAGGTTGATTATAAGAATCTAGAAAGCATACTTGGAACTGATGAGGATTTACCTAAGCTCCTTGGTATTGTCTCATCTCACAATTCGAATATGACGCATCCCTACACGATCACTCAACTAGGTCGGCGATTGGGATATCCTGGTTGGCATGGCGCACGTAATTTGATTGAAAAAGTGAATAAAGAAAAAGGAGTAAATATTGTCGCTGCTGACAATCAATATCACTGCTTAGTCAAAACGGGCGACAAATCTAGGACATCAAAATACTCCAAAGAGGCATTGAGGCTCTTAGAAAAAGTACGTGACGGCAAAGAATATGCTATACCTGCTTGACTAAACCCGCTCCACAAACCCGTCCAGCACCCGCTTCTGCCCGGCCTTGTCGAACTCGATCGTCAGCTTGTTCCCCTCGATCGCCGCGACATTCCCATTGCCGAACTTGACGTGAAAAACCCGATCCCCGACGAAAAACTTCGATGGCGTGTCGGCCACCGATTTTGCCACCAGTTCCCCGTCGATCGTCCGTGTGCGCGGGCCGCTTTCGCCGTAGCCGATGCGTTCCACGGCGTGGCCGGAGCGGGTGCCCCAGTTGTCGCGGGTGGCGTCGGTCTTGTTGGCCTGGGCGCGTTTCCAGCCGGGGGTGGAGTAGCCGCCATTGCCGGCGAAGGGGTCGGCCTTGTCGAAGCGGGACTGGCCGTAACCGCCGCGTCCGCCGTAACCGCCGTAGTTCGATTCTCCCACCGCGACATCGACATGTGCCTGCGGCAGTTCGTCAAGGAAGCGTGAGGGCATGGTGGATTGCCACAGGCCGTGGATGCGGCGGTTGGAGACGAACCAGATGTGGCAGCGGTGTTTGGCGCGGGTGATGCCGACATAGGCGAGGCGGCGTTCTTCCTCCAGCCCCGAGCGGCCGCCTTCGTCCAGCGCGCGCTGGTGCGGGAACAGGCCTTCCTCCCAGCCGGGCAGGAAGACGGTGTCGAATTCCAGGCCTTTGGCCGAATGCAGGGTCATGATAGAGACGGCGTCGAGGTTCTCGTTGTTCTCGGCATCCATGACCAGCGAGACGTGTTCGAGGAAACCACGGAGGCTCTCGAAAGCTTCCATCGAGCGCACGAGTTCCTTGAGGTTTTCCAGACGACCCGGCGCTTCGGCGCTCTTGTCGTTCTGCCACATGGCGGTATAGCCGCTCTCGTCGAGGATCTGCTCGGCAAGCGTGGTGTGCAGGGTGTTTTCAAGCAGGCCCTGCCAGCGGCGGAAATCCGTCACGACATCGAACAGCGCTTTGCGCGCCTTCGGCTTCAGCTCATCCGTCTCGATGATATCGGAAGATGCCTGCAGCATGGGAATGTCGCGGGCGCGGGCGTAATCATGCAGGTAACGCACGGTCGTGTCGCCGAGACCGCGTTTCGGCGTATTGATGATCCGCTCGAAGGCGAGGTCGTCGGCCGGCTGGCAGACGAGGCGGAAATAGGCCATCGCATCGCGGATTTCGAGCCGCTCATAGAAGCGCGGGCCGCCGATGACGCGGTAGTTGAGGCCAAGCGTGACGAACCGGTCTTCGAATTCGCGCATCTGGAAGGAGGCGCGCACCAGGATCGCCATGTCGTTCAGCGCATGCTTTTTGCCGTCGGAGCCGCCGCGCTGCAGGTTCTCGATCTCCTCGCCGACGGCGCGGGCTTCCTCTTCGCTATCCCAGGCGGCATGCACCATCACCTTTTCGTCATCCGGGTTTACCCGGTCGGTGAAAAGGGTCTTGCCAAGCCGGCCTTCATTGTGGGCGATGAGATGGCCGGCGGCGCCGAGAATATGTTCGGTGGAGCGGTAATTGCGCTCCAATTTGATCACCTTGGCGCCCGGAAAGTCCTTTTCGAAGCGGAGAATGTTGTCCACTTCCGCACCGCGCCAGCCATAGATCGACTGGTCGTCGTCGCCAACGCAGCAGACGTTTTGCGGCACGCCCTTCGGCCGCTGGGCAAGCAGGCGCAGCCACATATATTGGGCGGTGTTGGTGTCCTGATATTCGTCGACGAGGATGTAACGAAACCTGTCGTGATATTCCTTCAGGAGATCAGGCGTCTTGCGGAAGAGGGCGATCGGGTGCAGCAGCAGGTCGCCGAAATCGCAGGCGTTCAAGGTGCGTAGACGTGCCTGATAGGCGGCGTAAAGCTCGCGGCCCTTGCCGTTGGCGAAGGCGCGGGCGTCGCCCTCCGGAATGTCCGGTGGCAGCAGGCCCTTGTTCTTCCAGGTGTCGATCATGCCGGCGAACTGTTTGGCCGGCCAGCGCTTGTCGTCCAGGCCTTCTGCCTGGATCAGCTGCTTGATCAGCCGCACCACGTCGTCGGTGTCGAGAATGGTGAAATCGGAGCGCAGGCCGACGATTTCCGCGTGGCGGCGTAAGAGCTTGACGCCGATCGAGTGGAATGTGCCGAGCCAGGGCATGCCTTCCACCGCGCCGCCGACGAGAACGCCGATGCGCTCCTTCATCTCGCGGGCCGCCTTGTTGGTGAAGGTGACCGCAAGGATCTGGCTGGGATAGGCTTTTCCGGTCGCAAGAATGTGGGCGATGCGGGTGGTCAGCACGCGGGTCTTGCCAGTGCCGGCGCCGGCGAGAACCAGAACCGGACCGTCGATCGTCTCGACCGCTTCGCGCTGTTCCGGGTTGAGGCCCGAAAGATACTCGGCCGGGGCGCGGCTTCCATCGCGGGCGGCCATGGCGCGCGCGGCAATGCCCAGGCCTCCGGAGGCGGGCTGCGGGGCGGGGACCGGTGAGTTTGCACGTGCCGTCTTGCGGGACGCCGGATCGGGTTCCTCGTCAAAAAACGGGATGTCGTCGAAGCTGTTCGTCATGCGGGCCAATGTAATGATTCGGGCCTGAAAGACCAGACGATGTTCTTCTTTTATTCCCACAGTCTTTGCAAGGCGCGGCTAAAGTGTGATGCTGTGGGCAAAAAGATCGAGAAAAAGGCAGGTTCTGCCCGATCAAAAGGCGGTGAAACTGTCAAATTCCTTTGAAATTTTTGTGAGATTACAAATCCGTAAGAATGCGCCGTCCCCATTGCGCAGGGACCCTGAAATAAAGGATAATTGGCGCAATATGGCCTGCGCATGTCTCGTTAAGAAATTTGGTCTCGGTTGAGAAACGGCCGGTGAAAATCGGCCCGGAGAATTGAATGCGGATTTGGAAACAGCTCTTCATGTGTCTCGTGCTGCTCGCTGCAGCGCTCGGCCTGTGGATATATATGGTGCCGACTGCCGGCGATACATTGGCCAGGTGGGGCGTTCCCAAAGATGTGATTGCGCAGGTCAACGCCGCAGTCCATCCGAAGGCGGCCGCCCCGCAGGGTAACCAGGCTCAGGGCAATGCAAACGGCGGCCAGCGGCAGCAGGCCCAGGCCGGCGGCCAGGGTAACGGTCAGGGCCAGGGTGGACAGCGCGGCCAAGGCGGGCAGGGCGGCAATCGCATGACCCTGGTCGTGGCGCAGCCGGTGGTGATCGGCACGGTCAACGACCGGCTCTCGGCCATCGGCAGCGGCGAGGCGATCCAGTCGGTCGTGGTCATGCCGCAGGCCGCGGGCACGATCCATGACATCATGGTTGTTTCCGGCCAGCGCGTCGCCAAGGGTCAGGTTCTTGCCCGTCTTGATGACGACGAACAGCTGATCGAGCGCGAAAAGGCGCAGGTCGCACTGACCAGCGCACGGGAAAAATCCGCGTCCTACAAGAATCTTCAGTCCTTCTCGCGTCTCGATGTGTTGAACGCCCAGATCGCCGAACAGGCGGCCAAGCTCGCGCTTTCGACTGCAGAGCTCAACCTGAAGCGCCGCGATATCGTCGCGCCGATCGACGGCATTGCCGGCATCGTGGCGATCAATATGGGCGACAACGTCACCACGCAGACCAGCATCGTGACGATCGACGACCGTTCGGCGATCCTCGTCGATTTCTGGGCGCCGGAGCGTTTCGCCGTGGCGATCCTGCCGGGGCAGGCGGTCGAGGCGAATTCGATTGCGCGTCCGGGCCAGGTGTTTTCCGGCAAGGTCGAGGCGATCGACAACCGCATCGACCCGGCCAGCCGCACGATGCGCATCCGCGCCAAGGTGGAAAACCCAGGCGACGTGCTGCGCGCCGGCATGGCCTTCAGCGTCGGCATGCGTTTTGCGGGCGAGAAATATCCGGCGGTCGATCCGCTTGCCGTCCAGTGGGACAGCGAGGGTTCGTATGTCTGGCAGATCAAGGACAACAAGTCGGTCAAGAGCCGCGTGCGCATCATCCAGCGCAATCCGGATGCGGTGCTTGTCGATGCCAAGCTGAATGACGGCGACAAGATCGTGACGGAAGGCCTGCAGCGCGTGCGCGAAGGCGCACCGGTGCGCGTCTTCGGTGCTCAGGAAGGGGCAGAGGTGGCCAGCCAATGAAGATCGAACTTCCCGGTTTTGGTCACGACAATAACGATAACAAGCCCGAGGACGCAAAAGGGGGCGAAGGCAAGGTGGGCGAGGACAAGTCCAGCAACAGCTTTACGGCGATCTGGGTTCGCCGGCCGATTCTTGCTGCCGTTCTGAATACGCTGCTCGTCGTCGCAGGCCTTGCAGCGCTTGCCGGCGTCGAAGTCCGCGAACTGCCGGATGTCGACCGGCCGATCATCACTGTCACCACGACCTATGACGGCGCCTCGCCGCAGACCATGGACCAGGAAGTCACGCAGGTCATCGAAGGCGCGGTTGCCCGCGTTTCCGGCCTGAAGGCACTTTCCTCGCAGTCGCAGTTCGGCATCAGCCGCGTGACCATGGAATTCTCGGACTCCGTCAACCTTTCCGAAGCCGCAAACGATGCGCGTGACGCCGTCGGCCGCATCCGCAACCAGCTGCCGGACGAAGTGGACGAACCGCGTATCGTCAAGGCGGATGCGGATTCCGACGCGATCATGCGTCTTGCAGTCACCTCGTCGAAAATGTCGATGGAAGACCTGACGCAGCTCGTCAACAACGAGATCGTCGACCGTCTGGCTGCCGTCGAAGGTGTGGCCGACGTTCAGCTTTACGGCGACCAGGACAAGGTGTTCCGCGTCGACATCAACCAGTCGGCGCTTGCCGGCCGCGGCCTGACCGTCGCCGATGTGTCGAAGGCGCTGGCCAGTGCCGCGCTCGACGTTCCGGCCGGCTCGCTGAAAAGCACGACGCAGGATATCGTGGTGCGCACCACGGCCAGCCTGACGAAGCCGCAGGATTTCGAAAACGTCATGATCGGGCCGAACATCCGCATTCGCGATGTGGCCACCGTGGCGCTCGGACCGGATGACGGCGCGACCGTGCTGCGCTCCAACGGCGTGCAGGGCGTCGGTCTCGGCATCATCCGCCAGGCGCAGTCGAACACGCTCGACATTTCCGATGGCGTGAAGGCTGCCGTGGCAGAAATGTCGAAGACGCTGCCGCCGGGTACCAATATTGCCATCACCAGCGACGACGCCGTGTTCATCCAGGGCGCGCTGCACGAAGTCGAGATCGCGCTCCTGCTGTCGGCCGCGGTCGTCTTCGTGGTCATCTGGCTCTTCCTGCGCGATTTCCGCGCGACGCTCATTCCGGCCATCACCATGCCGGTGGCGCTGATCGGCACGCTGGTGGCGATCTATCTGGTCGGTTTCTCGATCAACATCTTGACGCTGCTTGCGATCGTGCTGGCGACGGGTCTCGTGGTCGACGATGCGATCGTCGTGCTCGAGAATATCGTGCGGCGACGAACGGAAGGCATGGGGCCGCGCGCGGCTGCCGTGCTCGGAACGCAGGAAGTGTTCTTCGCCGTCATCGCGACGACCGCGACGCTTGCCGCTGTGTTCATTCCGCTCTCCTTCCTGCCCGGCCAGATTGGCGGCCTGTTCAAGGAATTCGGCTTCGTGCTGGCCTTCTCGGTCGGCCTGTCGTCGATCACGGCGCTAACGCTTTGCCCGATGCTGGCGTCGCGCATGCTGACCAAGCCGATGAAGGAAGATCACGGCGTGCTCGGCATGTTCGGCAATGCGTTTGCGTCCGTTTATGCGCGCACCCTGCGTTTCTGCCTCGATGCGCCGATGGTCGTCATCGTGTTCTCGGCGATCTTCTCGGTCGCGGCCTTCAACGTCTTCGGCCTCGTGAAGAGCGAACTGACGCCGCGTGAAGACCGCGCGACGATCATGCTGCGCCTCAATGCGCCGCAGGGCGTCAGCCTCGATTTCACCCGCGACCAGATGCAGCGGGTGGAAGAGAACCTGAAGCCGCTCAGAGATTCGGGCGAGATCACCAATATCTTCTCGATTTCCGGCTTCAACAACTCTAAGAACAGCGGCTTCATGGTGCTGACGCTGGCGCCCTGGGATCAGCGCGAGCGTAGCCAGGACCAGATCGCGGCGGACGTGAATGCCGCCATGACGCGGGTTCCCGCACTTCGCGGCTTCATCAACCAGGCCAACAGCCTCAAGATCCGCGGCGCCGGCAACGGCCTGCAGATGGCGCTGGTCGGCAACGATTATGCCAAGCTGACCGAGACCGCGCTGAAGCTCGTCGCGCAGATGGAAACCAGCCCGCTGTTCGATACGCCGCGCCTCACCAACGAGCCGACCCAGGCGCAGCTTTCGGTCTCGATCGACCGCGAGCGGGCGTCTGACCTCGGCATCGACATTACCGGCCTTTCGACCGCCATGCAGTCGCTGCTGGAAGGCCGGTCGCTGGTCGATGTCTTCGTCGATGGCGACGCGCTGCCGGTGAAGCTGACCTCCAACACGCGGCCGATCGACGATCCGACGGATCTCGAAAACATCTTCCTGAAGACCGGCGACGGCAAGATCGTGCCGATGTCGACGATTGCCAAGCTGACGGAAGGTGCGGTTGCGCCGCAGCTGAACCGTGAAGAACAGCTTGCATCCGTCTCGATCTCGTCCGGCCTTCGCGATGGCGTGGCGCTCGGCGATGCGGTCAAGGGCATGACGGCGCTCGCCCAGCCGCTTCTGGCACCGGGCATCCGCCTGATGCCGATGGCGGAAGCCAAGACGCTGGGTGAAAACTCCAACGCCATGGTGCTGACCTTCGGTTTCGCGATTGCCATCATCTTCCTGGTGCTGGCCGCGCAGTTCGAAAGCGTGCTCTCGTCGATCATCATCATGTCGACCGTACCGCTCGGCCTTGCCTGTGCTGCGATTGCGCTGGTGCTGACCGGATCGAGCCTCAACGTCTACAGCCAGATCGGCCTCGTTCTGCTGGTCGGGGTCATGGCGAAGAACGGCATTCTGATCGTCGAATTCGCCAACCAGCTGCGCGACCATGGTGCCGGTGTGCGTGAGGCTATCGAAAAGGCCTGCGCGATGCGTCTTCGCCCGGTCATGATGACCATGATCGCGACGATCATCGGCGGCGTGCCGCTGGTGCTCGCCCAGGGTGCCGGCGCGGAAGCCCGCGTCGCGCTCGGCTGGGTCATCGTCGGCGGCCTCGGCTTCGCCGTGCTGGTGACGCTGTTCATCACGCCGGTCGCTTATCTCCTGATCGCCCGCTTCGCCAAGCCGCATGTCCACGAGGAAGCCCGCTTCCACGAGGAACTGGCGCACGCTTCAGCCCGCAAGCACCTCAAGGCGGTGGACGAGGACGAGGGTGAAGAGAAGGACAAGAACAAGGAGCCGCCACTGCTGGCGGCCGAGTGAGGAGTGTTCGGGCATAGCCCGAGCAGCTGCATGTTCAGGAAACAGAAACCGGCCGTCAGAAACCCTGGCGGCCGGTTTGTTTTTTACTTCGCCAGCAGCCCGTCCAGCTTGCCGGCCAGTTCGCCGCCCGCATCGCGGTCGTCGGCCATCTTCTTGTAAAGCCCGGCCATGCCCCGGTAGATCAGCGAGGCGGGATCGTCATCGCCCAGGAAGGCGGCGATCTCTTCCATCTCCGCGACCCAGCGATAGGCCTTGGGATACATGTCCGGCAGGGCGTGGGCGAATTTGCGGTCGAGGTCCGGCAGGCTTTCCGCGAGTTCCCGCTTCAGACTATCGTCCGCGCCGGAGCGGATGGCGGCGAGCATCATCGTCGTCGCAAGCCCGGTCACCCCTTTGTTGATGCCGCCGTAGCACATTTTGAGCGCCGAGGCCGCGCCGATCGGGCCGTCGATACGGCGCACCAGCAAGCCATGCTCGCCGAGTACGGCGCTGCGGTTCTGCGGATCGCCGCTGATGTAGAAACGGGCGTTGGCGTTCGTCGGTTTCGGAGGGCCGCCGATGATCGAGCCGTCGAGAGCTTCGACAGGGCTGTTGGCGAAAATCGCCGCCACATCCTTCATCGTCTCCGGGGAGATCGCGTTGCAATCGACAAAGACCACCGGCCTGCCGCTTTTGCGCGCGGCTTCCGCGACCTGACCCGCCACGGCGACGGCCTGCGAGGGCGGCACGATCGACAGGACGATATCGGCGGCGACGATCGCCTCCATTCCGACCGGTTCCATGCCGGCGGCGCGGGCGCGGGCCTTGGTTTCTTCGGAGCGGCCTTCGAGATAGGTCGGCACGCGGGCACCGCATGCGACGAGGCGGCTGCCGACGCCGCTGCCCATGGCGCCTGCTCCAATGACTGCAATAACCTGCATTTCTGAACTCCCTGAGATCCAAATCTGAAAAGAAAACGTGGAAGAACGTCAGCCGAAGAAATGCGGCGGACGAAATAGTCGTGAGGTCCATCAACAGGATAGCCTTTGGCGCTGGCCAACGCCTCATAAATTTCATCCCCGGGAGCAGGGGCGCCGCCTACAATCCAGGCGTTCCGCATCGGATACACCGGGAGGCGTTCCGGCGAGGCGGAGCCGGCGCGGATGGTCGAGGGTGAGACGCAAAACCTCGTCATCCGGGTTCGCGGAAAATGGTTCTCCTCCGGCGACACGGGAGAAGCGACTGGCCAGAGACCGGCCCTTTCGCTTCCGATGCCCGAAACGAGCGCGCCGGGCGTGCCTGTGCGGCACACAGAGTGGCGGAAACGGATGGTTTCGCTGGATCAGGGTCCTGATCTTCATCTGATCGGATCCGGCGGCAAAGGATCATTCGCGAAGCCAAGGCAGAAGAATCGAAGTCGCGGGCAAAAACAGCCGAACGGGGCGCTGAGAGGTGTCACATATATTTTTAACTACGAGGCAGCTTTCAGCGCCCCGTCCGATTTCGAAACCGGCCATCGCCAAGGGCGGAATCCGTTTATCAGACACGCTTAATTTCTGGACAAAACGCGGTCTGTCGCCTAACCAATCCCTTGAAAAGATTGACGGAGAATGGTCATGGCTGTGCGGGACGTGAAGGCGGGACATCGCAACGAGGACGGCATCGCGACCGTGCTCGGCATCCTCAAACAGGCATTCGGCGAACGTTTCCAGACCGGCCAGTCGTTTCGCGAGCAGCATGCCCACACGACCACCTATCTGCCGGCCCAGCTGCCGGATGGCGTGGTGTTTGCCGAAAGCGCCGAGGATGTTAAGGCGGTGGTGAAGGCCTGCGCAGAGCATCGCGTTCCGGTCATTCCTTTCGGCGTCGGTTCCTCGCTGGAGGGGCAAGTGAATGCGCCTTCCGGCGGAATCTCGATCGATTTCAGCCGGATGAACAGGGTACTTCGCGTCAGCCCTGCCGACCTTGACGTTACGGTAGAGCCCGGCATCACCCGCGAGGAATTGAACAAGG
This sequence comes from Neorhizobium sp., assembly GCA_965227625.1. Classification (GTDB taxonomy): domain Bacteria; phylum Pseudomonadota; class Alphaproteobacteria; order Rhizobiales; family Rhizobiaceae; genus Neorhizobium. The sequence goes on from CBDDGK010000010.1 coordinate 28,155, forward strand.
AGCTGCGCGATACCGGCCTGTTCTTCCCGATCGATCCCGGCGCCAATGCCTCGATCGGCGGCATGACCGCCACTCGCGCCTCCGGCACCAATGCGGTGCGTTACGGCACGATGAAGGACAATGTCCTGTCGCTG
>CBDDGK010000011.1:0-20326 GCA_965227625.1 Neorhizobium sp.
CCACGCAAGCATCCCAGCGCTCACCCTTTTCGGCGGCCCATTTCAGGAGCTTGTCCGTGCCGTTGACGGCCGGGCCTTCCTCGTCGCCGGTAATCAGAAAGGAGATGGAGCCTTTCGGCGTGCCATGCTGTTCGATATGGCGGGCGACGGCTGCGACGAAGCAGGCAATGCCACCCTTCATGTCCACCGCGCCACGGCCGTACAGCGTGTCGCCGACAATCTCAGCCGCAAAGGGCGGATGGCTCCAGGAGCTTTCGTCACCCGGCGGCACGACATCGGTATGGCCCGCAAACATCAGATGCGGACCTTCGGTGCCGAGCCGGGCATAGAGGTTTTCGATATCCGGCATGCCCGGCTCCGTCGCCACCATCCGCTCGACCTTGAAGCCGAGGGGCCTAAGCATCGCCTCCAGAGCGGAAAGCGCGCCGCCCTCGGCAGGTGTTACCGAAGGGCAGCGGATGAGGGCCTGGAGATTGGCGACGGGGTTTGATGCGGACATTATCGGATATCGGTCTTCGATCGGTCTGGGGTATTAGTCGCGAAGCAGCTCGTTGATGCCGGTCTTCGAGCGGGTCTTTTCATCGACCGTCTTGACGATCACGGCGCAATACAGGCCCGGACCCGGCTCACCGTTCGGGAACGGCTTGCCCGGCAGCGTGCCGGCGACGACGACCGAATAGGGCGGTACTTCGCCATAGCTGATCTCGCCGGTGGCGCGGTTGACGATCTTGGTCGACTTGCCGATGAAAACGCCCATGCCGAGCACGGAACCCTCGCGGACGATGCAGCCTTCGACGACTTCCGAACGGGCGCCGATGAAGCAATTGTCTTCGATGATGGTCGGGCCGGCCTGCATCGGCTCCAGCACGCCGCCGATGCCGACGCCGCCGGAAAGGTGCACGTTCTTGCCGATCTGTGCGCAGGAGCCGACGGTGGCCCAGGTATCGACCATCGTGCCTTCATCGACATAGGCGCCGAGATTGACGAAGGACGGCATCAGGATGACGTTCTTGCCGATATGGGCGGAGCGGCGCACCACGCAGTTGGGCACGGCGCGGAAGCCTGCGGCGCGGAAAGTGTTCTCACCCCAGCCTTCGAACTTCGACGGTACCTTGTCCCACCAGGTGGATTCGCCCGGACCGTTCTTGACGACTTCCATGTCGTTCAGGCGGAAGGAGAGCAGAACGGCCTTCTTCAGCCACTGGTGAACCGTCCAGTTGCCGTCTGCGCCGCGGGTCGCAACGCGGGCCTTGCCGCCGTCGAGCAGGTTCAGCGATTCTTCCACCGCATCGCGGACTTCGCCCTTGGTGGAGATCGTGACGCTGTCGCGGTTGTCGAAGGCGGTCTCGATAGTCTTTTCGAGGGAAGAAAAGTCAGGGTTGCTCATGGGGAATCCTTAAACGTCACTCGATATCGTGATGGTGGGAAAGGTGGCCAATTGGTGTCATTTGCTCTAAGCGACCGCCACTCAAGCGTCAATGTGAATTGGCGTCAACCCGCTGTTGGCGTCGTAAAGGATATTGAAATGGCCAAAGCGAAGAAGGACGGACCGCGACGCAAGGATGGGGTCTGGGATCCGTTGAAGGACAACAAGGCGGACAAGCAGGCGGCCGAGGGCCAGCCGAAGACCCCGCAGACGCTGTCGCCGTCCTATCGCCTGGCCTATGTGGACGAGGATTTCCTCTGCCGCGAAGAGCTCCGCCCGGTTCGCCTGCAGCTGGAATTGATGAAGGCGGAAATGATGCTCGTCGAGGCCGGCATCAAGTCTACCGTCGTTCTATTCGGCGGCGCGCGCATCCCGGCGCCCGGCCAAAGCGCCTGGGCGGCCCGCAATGATGTTCAACGCACGAATCTTGAAGCAGCCTCGGTCTATTACGACGAGGCGCAGAAGTTCGCGGCCCTTTGCGGCAAACATTCCGCAGGCTTCAACCACCAGGAATACGTGGTGGTGACCGGCGGTGGCCCCGGCGTCATGGAGGCGGGCAATCGTGGCGCGGCGGAAGCGGGCGCGCCGAGCATCGGGCTCAACATCATGCTGCCGCATGAGCAGGCGCCGAACCGGTTCGTCACCCCGGAGCTCTCGTTCAACTTCCACTATTTCGCCATCCGCAAGATGCATTTCATGATGCGCGCCAAGGCAGTCGCTGTTTTCCCCGGCGGTTTCGGCACGCTGGACGAGATGTTCGAGGCGCTGACGCTGATCCAGACCAAGCGCATGGAGCGCATGCCGCTCATCCTGTTCGGCGAGAAATTCTGGCGCAGCATCATCAATTTCGAGGCTCTCGCCGAGTTCGGCACGATCGCGCCGGATGACGTCAACCTGATCAGCTTTGTCGAAACGGCAGATCAGGCCTGGAAGATCATCGCGGATTTCTACGAGCTTTGAGCCTTTCCGCGCGGCGTTCAATCGAACGTGTTCGCCGCGCGGATTGCACCCGCGCCGATGGTGTTCAATCTACTCCCGGAAACTATCGGGAGTGAATCATGCGTTTTCGCCTCAGTCTTTTAGCGCTCGCCGGTGCATGCCTTCTCGTGGGAGCGGCGCAAGCGCAGAGCATCAATGCCGGCGACCGCGAAGCGAAGGCTTCGAAGCCGTTCACGGCGCGCGAAGTCGCAAGTTTCGATACGCCCTGGGCGATCGCTTTCCTGCCGGATGGGCGGCTGCTGGTCACGGAAAAGCCGGGCCGTATCTTCCTCGTCACCCAGAATGGCCGCAAGACGCCGGTCGATAACGTTCCGCGCGTTGCCGCATCCGGCCAGAACGGCCTTCTGGATATCGCCGTGGCGCCCGGTTTCAATTCCAACCGTCAGGTCTATCTGACCTATGTCGAACCGGGACAGGGCGGTAGCGGCCTGGCGCTCGCCCGCGCGACGCTGACCGCGTCGGACACCAAGGCAAGCCTCGACGATCTCAAGGTCATCTGGCGGCAGGAGCCGAAAGGATCGGGCGGCCAGCCCGGCGGCATCATCGCTTTCGATCCGGCGGGCACGCATCTTTTCCTGAGTTCCGGGGACCGTATGCGTCCTGCGACGGCGCAGGACCCGGATCAGGCCCTCGGAAAGATCCTCCGCTTCAATCTTGATGGTTCGGTGCCAGCCGACAATCCGCAGGCCAAGGCGGGCGGCGCGCGGGCGCTGACCTGGAGCATGGGCCACCGCAACCCCTATGGCCTCGCCTTCGCGCCGGATGGAAAACTCTGGGAACACGAAATGGGGCCGCGCGGCGGCGATGAACTGAACCTCATCGAACCCGGCAAGAATTACGGCTGGCCCGAGGTTTCCAACGGCGACAATTACAGCGGCTCGAAAATCCCGCGCCATTCGACGCGGCCGGAATTTGCAGCGCCGCCGCTCTACTGGAACCCGGTCATCGCACCTGCGGGGCTGACCTTTTACAACGGCACCATGTTCCCGCAATGGCGCGGCTCGGCGCTGGTCGGCGGCCTCGTTGCAACCAGCCTCGTGCGGATCACCTTCGACGGCAAGGGAGGGGCGGATGAGGCTGATCGGTGGGAGATGGAAGCTCGTATCCGCGACGTGGCGGTGGCGCCGAACGGTGCTGTGTGGGTGATCGAGGATGCCAGCCCGGGCCGGCTTTTGCGCCTGACGCCGCGCGGGACGAACTAGCAGCTGAAAAAGAAAGAACCCGCCCCCTTGGGAAAAGGGCGGGTCCTTCAGACGACGACTGTCGGAGCTAATTCCAGGGCCGGGGGCGTGACCCTAAGGGGGCGGAATTAGAGGGGGCGGTCCGGCAGATCATCGATGGAAATGGTGCCATCCTTGTTGGTGTCCATTCGGGCGAAAAGCTTGTCGCCGGCGGCTGTCGCTTCGGCCTTGGTAACCTTGCCGTCGCGGTCTTCATCCAGCATGCGGAACATGCCACCGCGCATCATCGGACGACCGTCGCGATCATGGCGATCCCAGCGGGCTTCGTGACGACCCCAGCCATCGCGTTCGCCATGGCGACCCCAGCCGGCATGATCGCGATCGCGGTCACGGCGATGATCGCCGCGCTGGTCCGCCATCTTGTTATCGCCTTCCGGCTTGGCCTGGTCCTTGTTGTCTGCGGTGTTGGCGATGGCCGGCGGCGGGTTGTTCTTGCGGAACTCCTCCATCTTGGCCATGCGATAGTCCAGCATTTCGCCGCGGCTCAAGGTGCCGTCCTTGTTGGCGTCGATTTCCGTGAAGAGCTTGTCTTCGTAGGCGGTCATCTCGTCCTTGGTGACCTTGCCGTCCTTGTTGGTATCGGCAGCCTTCAGTAGACGGACGAACATGACGTCCTGCATGACGCCGCGACCCATCGGGCCCATATGTCCACGATCAGGACCGCCGCGGCCGGGGGCTGCGAATGCGGGGATGGCGGCTCCTGCGATCAGGGCGGCACCAAGCGTTGCCAGAACGATCTTTTTAGCGGTCATCGAGTGGTCCTTTCCGATTGCTTCGATAGCCTTAAGGTAGGCATCGCAACTGGTCGGGACCACTTAAACCTGTGTAATGTGGATGAACTTTTGGTAAGTCGAAAGCTCAGCCGGCCTGCACACCCGTCAGAAAACCGGCAAGATCGTCGGTGACGTAGTCGATATGATCGTCCTCGTCCGTCAGCTTTTCCCAGCGTTCCATCAGTACGGCGTCGAGATTGCGCGGCACCAGCAGAACGGTGCGCATGCCGAGCGCCTTCGGCACCTGCAGGTTCCGCGGCAGGTCTTCGAACATCACCGCATTCTTCGTGTCCACCCGGTGCAGGCTGGCAAACTTGTCATAGGTCGCGCCGGCCGGCTTCGGCACGTAACCGGCTGCGACGATGTCGAAGATAGCGTCGAAATGGTCCAGAATGCCGAGCGCCCGCGCGGCGGCCTGCGCATGCGGCACGCTGCCATTGGTGAAGATGAACTTGCGGCCGGGAAGCGCCTTGATCGCCTCGCCCAACGCCGGATCGGGCATCAGTGCCGAGTAATCGATCGCATGCGCCCGCTCGAGAAAACCGTCCGGGTCGATGCCGTGGTTGGCCATCAGCCCGCTCAGCGTCGTGCCGTGCTCGTGGTAATAGCGCTTCTGCAGCGCCTTGGCCTCGTCGCGCTCCAGCTGCAGCAATTCCTGCACATAGCTCGTCATGTTGACGTCGATCTGCGCGAACAGATTGATGTGATGCGGGTAGAGCGTGTTGTCGAGATCGAACACCCAGTCACGGATATGGGCGAAATCGGCGGGCTCGGGAGAGGTCTTCGGCTTTTTATCCATGGGCGCTTTATGCACCGGCCGGGCGGCAAAGAAAATCGAAAAAGACGACCTGTTTTGCCTCAAACCGGCCTTGGCGGCGGATCGGAGCGCGTGATACCGCGGTAATATGGAACTCTGGATCCCGATCACCATTGCCGCCGCCTTCCTGCAGAACCTGCGTTCTGCCCTGCAGAAGCATCTGCAGGGAAAGCTCGGCACGCGGGCGGCAAGCTTCGTGCGCTTCGGTTACGGTTTCCCGGTGGCGATCCTCTACGTGCTCTGCCTGCACCATTTCGTCGGCTACGCCTTTCCGACGCCGAACTGGACCTTCGCGCTTTGGGCGGCGATCGGCGGACTGGCGCAGATTTTCGCGACCATCCTGCTCGTCCATCTCTTTTCGCTGCGCAACTTTGCGGTCGGCACGGCCTATTCGAAGACCGAGCCGGTACAGGCGGCGATCTTCGGCTTCGTGCTGCTCGGCGAGAAGCTGACCGGCGGCGCCATCATGGCGATCGTCGTCGGCGTCATCGGCGTGATGATGATCTCCATGGCCCGGCTACCGCTTTCATGGCGGAACCTAGCCGTGGCGATGACCAGCCGCACGGCGCTGATCGGCATCGCATCCGGTGCCGTCTTCGGCATTTCGGCGGTCGCCTACCGCACGGCCTCCCTCTCTCTGGGTGGTCCGGGACCGGTCATGGAAGCGGCGATGACGCTCGCCTGCGTTACCACCTTCCAGACCGTCTTTATGCTCGTCTGGATGCTCTGGAAGGACAAGCGCGAGATCGTGCAAGTATTGGTGACATGGCGCTCGTCGGCGCTGGTGGGGCTCGCTGGCGTCGTCGGTTCGGCCGGCTGGTTCACGGCGATGACGCTGCAACAGGTGGCTTATGTTCGCGCGCTCGGCCAGATCGAACTGGTCTTCACCTTCATGGCTTCCTATTTCCTCTTCCACGAGCGGGTAAACCGCATGGAAATCGCCGGCTGCCTGTTGATCGTCTGCGGCATTCTGGGGCTGATCTTTTCTTGAGATAGACGCCCGATTTCCGGCGGCACCCGTTTTCGAAACCGGATAGGATGCCGGAAAACAACGGGAGGATCACGCATGTCTCAGAAGGACAAGGCGGCGGCATTCGGCGCGCTGCATCGGAAGGGTAATCCAGTCATCATCTACAATATCTGGGACGCCGGCACGGCCAAGGCCGTCGCGGATGCCGGCGCAAAGGCGCTCGGTACCGGCAGCTGGTCGGTGGCCGCGGCGCAAGGGTATGCGGATGGCGAAAACCTGCCGATGGAGGTGCTGATCGCCACGGCGAAATCCATCACCACGGCCGTCGACCTGCCCTTTACCGTCGATTTCGAGGGCGGCTATGCGGAAGGCCCGTCTGAACTGGCGAAGAATGTCGGCAGGGTCATCGACGCCGGTGCGGTCGGCATCAATTTCGAGGATCAGATCGTCGGCGGCACGGGCATCTATCCGGCCGAGAAACAGGCTGAACGCATCCGCGCCATCAGAGCGATGGCGGATGGCCGAGACATCCCGTTCTTCATCAATGCCCGCACCGATCTTTTCCTGAAGGAAGGCGACAGGGAAAAACATGCCGGCCTTCTCGACGAAGCGATCGCCCGCGCCGAGGCTTACGCAGCCGCCGGTGCCAGCGGCTTCTTTGCACCGGGACTGGCCGATGATGCGCTGATCGCAAAACTCTGCGACGCGGTGTCCTTGCCGGTCAACATCATGATGATGGGCGGCGTCTCCGCCCCGAAGCGGCTCGCCGAACTCGGCGTCGGCCGGGTCAGCTATGGCCCCGGCCCCTACCGGGCGATGATGGCCAGGCTGAAGGAGGATGCCGCGGCGGTGTTTGCCTCTGCCGGCTGATTTTCGTTCCGGCGGCAAAGAATTTGCAACCGGTGATCGTCTATGGATCGTGCTGCATATTTTGGGTGTTTCAGCAGGAGTCCTTGGATGAAGATCGTCATTATCAATCCGCCGCATCCCGCCATCGGCAGCCGCATCCCCGATGATCACCTCCCACCGCTCGGCTTGCTGTCGATCGGCGGACCTTTGATCGATGCGGGTCATGAGGTGCGGCTTCTGGACGGCGAATTCGGGCCGATGCCCATTAACGAGATCGGTCTGGATGCCTGCATGGGTCGGCCGGATGCGGTGCTGATCGGCCATTCCGGCTCGACCTCCGGGCACCCGACAGCGCTGAAGATCGCTGCCGAGATCAAGCGGCGCAATCCGGCGATCACGATCATCTATGGCGGGGTTTTCCCGACCTACCACGGCCGGGACATTTTTCGCGAGACCTCCGATTTCGACGTCATCGTGCGCGGCGAGGGTGAGGAGACCATTGTGCGTCTTGTCGCGGCGCTGGAACAGGGGCAGCCGCTCTCAGGTATCAACGGCATCGTCTTCCGCGACGAATACGGCACCATCAGAGAGACGCCGCCCGCCCAGGCGATTGCCGATCTCGAGGCCTACCGTACCGGCTGGGAGCTGATCGACCACAGGCGCTACAGCTATTGGGGCGGCAAGCGCGCCGTCGTCATGCAATTCTCTCGCGGCTGTCCGCATCTGTGCAATTACTGCGGCCAGCGTGGTTTCTGGACCCGCTGGCGGCATCGCGATCCGGTGTCGTTCGCCAAGGAGATTGCCCGGCTTCATCGCGAACACGGCGTCGAACTGATCAATCTCGCCGACGAGAACCCAACCTCCTCGAAAAAGGCCTGGAAGGCATTTCTGGAAGCGATGATCGCCGAAAACGTGCCGGTGTTGATCGTCGGCTCGACGCGGGCGGACGATATCGTGCGTGACGCAGATATTCTGCATCTTTACCGCAAGGCCGGTGTGATCCGCTGGCTGCTCGGCATGGAAAATACCGACGAGGCGACGCTCAAGCTGATCAAGAAAGGCGGCGGCACGGCAACCGACAGAGAGGCGATCCGGCTGCTGCGCCAGCACGGCATCCTCTCTATGGCGACCTGGGTCGTCGGTTTCGAGGAGGATGGCTTTGCCGATCTCTGGCGCGGTTTCCGGCAGCTTCTCGCCTATGATCCTGACCAGATCCAGGCGCTCTATGTCACACCGCACCGCTGGACGCCCTTTTTCCGAGTGGCCAAGGACCGCACCGTGATCCAGACGGATATCGGCAAATGGGACTACAAGCATCAGGTCCTGAAGATGAAGCACTTCAGGCCTTGGATGCTGGTTCTCTGCGTCAAACTGATCGAGGTGGCGGTCCAGGCCCGGCCGAAGGCGCTGGCGCGCATCCTTTTCCACCGTGACCCCGAACAGCGCCATTCGATGCGCTGGTACACGAAGATGGGCCGACGCGTCTGGTTCCACGAGCTGATCGGCTTCTTCCTGCGCGACCGGCATTTGAAAGCCGGCCCGACGCTGGAAGAGTTCTGGGGTGCGCCGCAGGATGCCGAGGAAGAGTCGATGACTCTGCCCGCCCGGCTGCCGCGCAGCAAGCCACTTATGCCGGCCGCTGCCGAATAGTCGTGAAAAACAAAACCGCGCCGGTGTTGGCCGGCGCGGTTTGAACATCTGCGATCGAAAATCCGATCAGGGAACCAGCAGGGTACCTGCGCCGTGCTCCGTAAAAATTTCGAGCAGCACGGAATGGGCGGTCTTGCCGTTCAGGATGACGACGCCCTGCACGCCGGCCTTGATGGCGTCGATGCAGGTTTCGACCTTCGGGATCATGCCGCCGGAGATCGTGCCGTCCTTGATGAGGGCCTGCGCCTGCGCGACCGTCAGTTCCTTGATCAGGTTCTTGTCCTTGTCGAGCACGCCCGGAACGTCGGTGAGGAAGAGCAGGCGGGTGGCGTTCAGCGCGCCGGCAATGGCGCCCGCGAACGTGTCGGCATTGATATTATAGGTGGCGCCATCGCGACCCGGAGCGACCGGGGCGATGACGGGGATCATTTCCGACTTGGCGAGCAGGTCGAGCAACGTGCGGTCGACTTCCACCACTTCGCCGACGAAGCCGAGATCGAGGACACGCTCGATATTGCTGTCTGGATCGACGACGGTCTTCTTGGCCTTTTCGGCGAAGACCATGTTGCCGTCCTTGCCGCACAGGCCGATCGCCCATTCGCCGGTCTGGTTGATTAGCGCGACGATTTCCTTGTTGATCGAACCGGCGAGAACCATCTCGACGATCTCGACCGTCTTCTGATCGGTGACACGAAGGCCGCCTTCGAACTTTGATTCGATGCCCATCTTGGTCAGCATCGCACCGATCTGCGGGCCGCCGCCGTGCACGACGATCGGGTTGACGCCGGACTGCTTCAGAAGCGCGATATCGGCTGCGAACGCCTTGCCGAGTTCCACGTCACCCATGGCATGGCCGCCGTATTTCACGACGATCGTCTTGTTCTCGTAACGCTGCATATAAGGCAGCGCCTGCGCCAGAAGCTTGGCCTGAAGTTCGCTCTCGGAAGCCGTCATCGAATTCCCCATGATTTAAAGTGGGGGCGTTTTAGCGCATGTTTTTGACGGGGGAAATAATCCAGTGCCAAGTTTTGCGCGTAGTGCCTCACGAGAGAAGGCTGTTTCGCAGCCGGAGGTACCCGCTTGGCAACCGAAGCCGACATAACCGCACTGATCGGCAGGGTCGCACTGCGCGACCGCGCGGCCCTGAGCGCACTTTATTCCGCCATCGCACCGAAACTTTTTTCCGTCTGCCTTCGTATCCTCAAGGACAGGAGCGATGCTGAAGACGCGCTGCAGGAGGTCTTCGTCAAGATCTGGCAACGCGCCGACCGTTTCGCGGCAACCGGCATCAGTCCCGTCGGCTGGCTAGTGGCCGTGGCGAGAAATCACTCGATCGATGTGCTGCGGGCGCGCAAGCCCGTCAGCGACAGTATCGAGGAGAGCTTCGACATTGCCGATACCGCACCCGACCCGGAAGCGGAAACAGTGCTAAAAGGCGAGGGCAAACGCATTGACAGGTGTATGGAAGAGTTGGAATCTGAACGGGCAAGGGCTGTGAGGAGCGCCTATGTGGAGGGCCTGAGCTATCAGGAACTCGCGGAACGCCACGGCGTGCCGCTGAACACGATGCGCACCTGGCTCCGGCGCAGTCTGATGAAGCTGAAAGAGTGTCTAGAACGATGACCAAGCCGGACCAAAGCGAAGGAGACCGCTCCCGCGACGAGCTGCTGGCCGGCGAATACGTGCTGGGCGTGCTCTCGCTTGCGGATCGCGCCCGCGTCGAGGCGCGGCTTTCCCGCGACAAGTCGTTTGCCCGGATCGTCGCGCGCTGGCAGGAAAATCTTGCCGATTTCAACGATGATTACGAAGACGTGGCGCCGCCGGCCGGTGCCTACACGAAGATCGAGGCGCGGCTTTTCCCGCAAAACTCCTTTGCGATGGAACTGGCAGCTGCCGGAAGCTGGTGGAATTCGCTTCTGCTTTGGCGCGGCATCGCGTTTGCGTCGCTGGCGGTGCTGGTCACCTACGCATCCCTTCAGTCCGGCTGGATCGGCAGTCTTTCTCCGTCTCAGCCGCTTGTCGCCCGCATGGTCGGCGATGAGGGCACGACGATCGGCCTTCTGGCGCAATACAATGCCGGAACCGGCCAGCTTCGGCTGACACCGGTCTCGGCAAAGGTTGCGGAACGGCGGTCTCTCCAGCTTTGGCTGGTGCCCGGTGGCGGCAATCCGGCGATCTCGCTCGGCGTCGTTCCGCAAAGCGGCGACGGCACGGTGGAAATCCCGGTCGATATTCGCCCGCGCCTCAAGGATGGCGTGACCTTCGCCGTCAGCGTCGAGCCGCTGGGTGGTTCGCCGACCGGCCAGCCAACCGGTCCGGTGATCGCGTCCGGTCTGGCCAAAAACATCTGATCGCTAAATATATCGATATGAAATCAGCGGCTTGAGATTTTCTCGGCCGCTTTTTCGTTCGTGCTGAAACTTTTCATCTCGGCCTTCCGTCCCTTGTTTTGTGCCCGGCGAAAACGGGACGCCAAAGCCTTGGGAGGCGCGCATCCGCGCCGGGGCCGTCAGATCCTTCGAGAGGAAGAGGAAAAGATCATGTTCAATTTCAAACTCCGCACGCTCTACATCGCAGCCGCCATTGCCACCGCTGCTTCCGCCGCGCACGCCGCCAATCCGCAGGTCGGCGGAGCGCCGATGTATGAAAACAAGAATATCGTCGAGAATGCCGTGAACTCCAAGGACCACACGACGCTCGTCGCTGCCGTCAAGGCTGCCGGCTTGGTCGAGACGCTTCAGGGCAAGGGGCCGTTCACGGTCTTTGCGCCGACCAACGAAGCCTTTGCGGCCCTGCCGAAGGGTACCGTCGAAAACCTGCTGAAGCCGGAAAACAAGGCGCAGCTGACCAAGGTCCTGACCTGCCACGTCGTCGCGGCCGATGCGATGTCGAAGACTATCGAAAAGATGATCAAGGACGACAAGGGCACCCATGACGTCAAGACCGTCGGCGGCTGCATCCTGAAGGCCAAGGAAAGCATGGGCAAGATCACCCTGACCGACGAAACAGGCGGCGTGGCGCATGTCACGATCGCCGACGTCAAGCAGTCGAACGGCGTCATCCACGTCGTCGACAAGGTCCTGCTTCCCAAGATGTAAGCGCCGCCGTCACCCGGCTCATACATCGGAATCCGGTCGCTCTCGTCCCGAGCGGCCGGATTTTCTATTTTGAAACAGCCTCTGTCGTCAGGCCGGGTGGCCGACGGTCCGGGAAATCGCGGCGCGCAGCTCGTCCAGTCCCTTGCTCTTTTCGGACGAGGTGGACAGTACTTCCGGATAGGCGGCCGGCCGCTTGCGGATCTTTTCGAGCGTTTCGGCAACCAGTTTCGGAACTGCCGGTTCCTTGATCTTGTCGGTCTTGGTCAGCACGATCTGATAGGAGACCGCGGCCTTGTCGAGCAGGTCGAGCACTTCGTCGTCGTTCTTCTTCAGGCCATGGCGGCTGTCGATCAGCACGTAGACGCGCTTCAGTGTCGCGCGGCCGCGCAGATAATCGAAGACGAGCTTGGTCCACGCATCCACATGCTCTTTCGGCGCCTGCGCATATCCGTAGCCCGGCATATCGACCAGCGCCATCGGCGGCATGTCGCCTTCCTGGCCGGAATAGCCATCCGGCACGAAGTAGTTGAGCTCCTGCGTGCGGCCGGGCGTGTTGGAGGTACGTGCCAGGCCCTTCTGGCCGACCAGTGCATTGATCAGCGACGACTTGCCGACATTCGAGCGCCCGGCAAAAGCCACTTCCAGCGGACCTTCCGGCGGCAGGAATTTCATGGCGGGCACACCGCGGATGAAGATCCAGGGGCGGCCGAAAAGCGGCTTGTCGTCCATGTTTCCGTCTGCGGTCATCGGTTTGTCGTCCTGTTCATCTCTGGAAAGGCAAGGGCTTCGGGGTTTTGGGGCGGAAAGTCAAGGTTTGCCGGCAGGAAGATGAGGGGCAGGCCCAATCTCCGTCACTAAACAAAAAACCCCGCCGAAGCGGGGCTTTTCAAAACTATTTCGAGGCCGCTGGTTTTCGTCGGAACAGACCCTTGATGTTGTCGAAGAGTTCGACCTTGGCGCCGTGGCGCTTCATGATGATGGCCTGCTGGGTAACCGAGAGCGTGTTGTTCCAGGCCCAGTAGATCACGAGACCGGCCGGGAAGGACGACAGCATGAAGGTGAAGACGACCGGCATCCAGGTGAAGATCATCGCCTGGGTCGGATCCGGCGGGGTCGGGTTCATCTTCATCTGGAAGAACATGGTGATACCCATGATCAGCGGCCAGACGCCGATCATCAGCGCATGCGGCACATCGTAAGGCAGCAGGCCGAAGAGGTTGAAGAGCGACGTCGGGTCCGGCGCGGAAAGGTCCTGGATCCAGCCGAAGAACGGCGCGTGCCGCATTTCGATGGTGACGTAGATGACCTTGTAGAGCGCGAAGAAGACCGGGATCTGCAGGAGGACCGGCCAGCAGCCGGCGATCGGATTGATCTTTTCCTCCTTGTAGAGCGCCATCATCGCCTGCTGCAGCGCCATGCGGTCGTCGCCGTGCTTGGCCTTCAGCTCTTCCATCTTCGGCTGCATGCGCTTCATGTTGGCCATCGAAGCGTACTGCTTGTTGGCCAGCGGGAAGAACAGCGCCTTGACGACGACGGTGGTCAGCAGGATCGCGACACCGAAATTGCCGACATGACGGAAGAGGAAGTCCATCAGCTGGAACATCGGCTTGGTGATGAAGTAGAACCAGCCCCAGTCGATCAGACGGTTGAACTGCGGGATCGCCTGCTCCGTCTCGTAACGCGAGATCAGCGGCACTTCCTTGGCGCCTGCGAAGACGAGGTTCTTCAGCTCGGTCGACTGGCCGGGCTGGATCGTCACGTCATCGCTCTTGTAATCGGCCTGGTAGCTCGCCTGGCCGGTGGTGAAGTGCGAGAAGCGCGCCACATATGGAACGGCCTGCGGCGGCACGATGGTGGCAGCCCAGTACTTGTCGGTGATGCCGAGCCAGCCGGTCTTGGCCTTGTCGTTGGTGTACTGCGTCTTTTCAATGTCGGAATAGGTATGCTCGCTCAGGCTTCCGCTTTCGCCGAGCACGCCGATAAAGCCTTCGAACACGACCCAGACGGATGGCGTCGCCGGCTTGTTGTTGCGCAGGACGCGGCCATAGGGCGTCAGCGTCACGGCGTCGCCGGCCTTGTTCTCGATCTTGTCGGAAACGGTCAGCAGGTAATGATCGTCGATCGAGATGGTACGGGCGAAGGTGACGCCCTTGTCATTGGTGTAGGTCAGCGTGACCGGGGTCTGCTGGGTCAGCTTGTCGCCGCTTGCGACCGTCCACTGCGTGGCGCCGCCGGGTGCCGCGCCGCTCGTGGCGTTCGCGATATAGCCGATTTCGGTGAAATAGCCGTCTGCGGTGTCGGACGGCGAGAAGAGCGTGATGAGCGGGCTGCTGTCGTCCACCGTCTCATGATATTCGCGAAGCTTCAGGTCGTCGAAACGCGCGCCGGTGAGATTGATGGAGCCGATGAGGGCAGGCGTCTCGATCTGGACACGCTGCGACTTGGCAAGCGCCTGGTCACGGGTGACCGGTGCTTGGGCCGTCGCGGTGCCGCCCGGCAGGTTGCCGGAGGAGGTGCCGCTGCCCTGCGCGCCGGGGCTTTCGCCATTGGCCGGCTTCGGAGCGTCGCCCTGGAGTGCCTGCTGCGCCTCTTGCGCCCGGCGCTCGGCTTCCATCCTCGGGTTCATATAGAGGAACTGCCAGGCAAGGACGATCACCACCGAAAGGGCGATCGCGATGAAGTAATTGCGATTTTTTTCCATCATGCTTTCCTGGAACGGGTCTCCTCGGACCGCTTGTGTTTCGGCTTAGCTGCGATACGCTCGATAAGCTGAGCCGTCATATCCGCAAAGGGCACCGTCAGCACGTCCCGACGTGCGACGATCACATAGTCGTGTCCGTTATGCATTGCAAATCCGGCGGATTGTCTCACCGCCTCTTTCAGGCGCCGGCGCATCCGGTTGCGCTCGACCGCGTTGCCGTGTTTTTTCGTCACGGTAAAACCGACGCGGGGCGGTTCTTCAGGCGTCTTGCGGTCCAGAACCTCCATGAGGAAGGTCCGGCCCCGTCGGCTTTCGCCTTCCCGGACAGCCAGAAACTGCGGCCGGCTTTTCAGCCGCCCGACAGTTTTTTTGTTCTTTTGATCGGTCGTCATAGCCCGATTGTCCCGGGCATCACGGCCTTAAGCCGAGAGGCTGGCGCGGCCACGAGCGCGGCGTGCGGAAAGAACCTTGCGGCCACCCTTGGTAGCCATGCGTGCGCGGAAACCGTGACGGCGCTTGCGAACAAGCTTGGACGGCTGGTAGGTACGCTTCATTTTTTTAATACCGCGGTGTGCGGCCCTTCTTGAAGTTTGCCGTCATCACGACGGCAAGAGCGTTTCGGAAAAAACGATCCGCACAGGCGAAAGCATTCGTTGAAGCCCGCCGGAGCTGAACGTGCGCGGCTTATAAGAGGACTCGACCCGAAAAGTCAATCACGCCGGGTTTTTCGATGTCGCCGGCGCGAGTGTTCAATCACGGATCGCTCATAAATAGTACAATTCGAGCTAATATATTAAAGATTGCGCTCTGTCAGTCATTGATGACGCACTACAAGAAATAAGCGATAAAATATCAGGGGCAACGTTGCAGCACTGGCTTTTGCTAACAAATTTTCTGACTTTCCTGAGAGTTTTGACAATTTGTACCGGCGGCCCGGTTTCCGGCGGGCGTTTTCCGCTCAAACATTGTTAATGTCTGAGTGCTAATTTTAGCACTAAGCGATGGGAATGCGGCCTTATACATGCGGCTGCCCCCTTTGTTCGAGTGTAGTTGCAAGGGGGACTTGCATTGAAGATTAGAGCCAAGATCAATCTGCTCGTCGGCTTGATGAGCCTGGTGGCCTGCGTTATCGGCGGACTCTCGCTATTCGCCGTCGAAGAATATCACGACCAGACGCAGCAATATGCCGATGTCGCGGATCGCGCCTACAAGGGCGAGCATCTGAACCGGCTGGTCACGGCTGTGGTCATGGATGCGCGCGGCATTTATGCCGCAAAGGATGCCGCTGCCGCCAAGCAGTTTGGTGACGGCGTCCTGAAGTCGCTGGACGATATCGACAAGCTGCTCGTTCAGTGGCAGCCGAAAGTGCCGGCCGCGCAGCGCGAGACATTCAATAAGCTTGTCGATCGCTCCAAGGAATTCAAGGCATTCCGCACCGAGACCGTGCGTCTCAGCCAGACCGAAGGTCCGGCGGCTGCAAACGTGCAGGGCAATAACGAGGCGAACCGCGCCAACCGCAAGGCTTATCAGGCCGAAATCGACGCCGTCGTGAAGATGGACCAGTCCGAACTCGATACGTTGAGCGACGGCATGGACGCTTTCGGCAATTTCGTCTTCTACAGCGTGCTGGTCGCCACTCTGATCGGCGTTGCCGGCGGCACGGCTTCCGGCCTCTATATCGGCCGCAAGCAGCTGAGCCTGCCGATCCTGAACCTGACCTCCTCCATGAAGCAGATCGCCGACGGCGATTACGATGCCGCCATTCCGGCTGGCCGCAAGGACGAGATCGGCGACATGGCCGTGGCCGTCGAGGTCTTCAAGAAGAATGGTATCGAAGTCGCCCGCATGAACGCTTCCGAAGCAGCTCTGCGCGCTAAGAGTGACGACCTGCAGGCCCGCATGGCCGGCGTGGTTGCCGCCGCGGTCGAAGGCGACTTTACCCGCCGCATCGACAAGCAGTGGGGCGAGGAAAGCCTCGACCGTTTCGCCCGCGACGTCGACCATCTCGTTGCGAGCGTCGATGGTGGCGTGTCCGAAACCCGCCGCGTGGTGAAGAGCTTGGCCGACGGTGACCTGACCGACAGCATGCGCGGCAACTTCAAGGGCGCCTTCGAAGAACTGCAGGGCAATGTCAACGCAACGATGGCGACGCTGCGCAACACGATGTCCAACGTCCGCATCGCCACTGGCTCCATCAATGGCAGCGCGGCCGAACTCAGCAACGCGACCAACGACCTGTCCCGCCGCACCGAACAGCAGGCAGCCGCGCTGGAAGAAACCTCCGCAGCACTCGACGAAATCACCGCCGTGGTGAAAACCTCGACCGAACGCGCCCACGAGGCGACGATCATGGTCGGTGAGGCCAAGCAGAGCGCCGTCCAGTCCGGTGAAGTGGTTCGCAATGCGGTCGACGCCATGGGTCGGATCGAGCAGGCGTCTCGCGAGATTGCCCAGATCACCAACGTCATCGACGAGATCGCCTTCCAGACCAACCTTCTGGCTCTGAATGCCGGTGTCGAAGCGGCGCGTGCCGGTGAGGCCGGCAAGGGTTTCGCGGTTGTCGCCCAGGAAGTTCGCGAACTTGCCCAGCGCTCGGCGAGTGCGGCAAAGGACATCAAGGGCCTGATCAGCAAGTCGGGCAACGAGGTGGCCGCCGGCGTCGAGCTGGTCCAGAAGACCGGCGAGGCACTGTCGGAGATCGAAACCCGCGTCCTGCGCATCAACGATCACATCCATTCGATCGCGGTTGCCTCTCGCGAGCAGTCGGTCGGCCTGGCGGAAGTCAACACCGCCGTCAACCAGATGGACCAGGTCACCCAGCAGAACGCCGCGATGGTGGAAGAAACCTCCGCCGCGACCGCCAAGCTTTCCGGTGAAGCCGACAGCCTCTTCGCGCTCGTCTCGAAGTTCAACATCGGCCACGAAGGGCAGGGGCTGGCAGAACCCTCGCGGAATGCCGCCCGCCCGGTTGCCGCTGCGCCGACCCACCGTGCCCGTGTTTCGCCGGTCAAGGCGATGACCGGAGTGCTGGCCCGAGCCTTCGGCGGTGGTAGTGCCGCGGTTGCGATGGCTGCTCCCGCGGCAACGAGTGATTGGGAAGAATTCTGATCCGATCACGCATTTCATCCGAATAAGGAAAGCGGAGAGGGAAACCTTCTCCGCTTTCTCTTTTGCGGTGCGGCAAAGAGGGGCTGGTAAATTGCTAATGAAGCTTTAGAATACCGATCACCGCCAGCCCTCGCACAGGCTTCGCGGATTTCGCAACACGGAGACCCGCATGGACGACGAGGCTCAGACCTCGGGCCGCTCGGGGGCCGCGCCGGAGAGCGCAGGCCTGGAGCCGATGCCGCGTCTTTTTCGCGGCCTTTCCGGCAGGCTTCTGTGGTTGACCGTCATATTCGTGATGATGGCGGAAGTGCTGATCTTCGTGCCCACCATCGCCACCATGCGCATGAACTGGCTGCGCGACCGGCTGGATACGGCCGCTGCCGCCGGCATCGTCATCGACGGGCTGCAGCCCGCAGAGCTTCCCCGCGCCGTACAGGACGATACGCTGCTTGCGACCGGCACTAAGGTGCTGGCGCTGCGCAAGGACGGCACTTCGCGGCTGCTCGCTGCAACGGATACCCAGCCGCAGGTGGATGCCGTCTTTGACCTTTCCAAGACCTCCATGCTGGGCTCGATGCGTGACGCGCTCGACACATTGGTCTTCGGCGGCGGTCGCATCATCCGTGTCTATGGCCCGATCGGCGAAAGCGACATGATCATCGAACTGGTCATGACCGAAGACGCGCTGCGCAAGGACATGCTGAAATATTCGAAGATGATGTTCCTCATCTCGCTGTTGATCTCGCTGATCACCGCGGTGCTCATCTTCCTCGCCATCAACCGCATGATGATCATGCCGATCCGCCGCCTGACGAACAGCATGCAGCTTTTCTCCGAACATCCGGAGGATCCTACACGCGTTTTCGAGGGTGATCGTTCCCGCGGGGAGCTGGCCGTCGCCGGCCGCCACCTGACGGCGATGCAGGTGCAGCTGCAGCGCACGCTGAAACAGCAGAAGAACCTTGTGGATCTCGGTCTTGCCGTCTCCAAGATCAATCATGACATGCGCAACATCCTCGCGTCTGCGCAGCTGATGTCCGACCGCCTGACGGACGTCGAGGATCCGATGGTCAGGAGTTTTGCGCCGAAGCTGCTCCGCACCATCGACCGTGCCGTGGGTTATACGAGCGAAGTGCTGGCTTATGGCCAGGCCTCGGAGGCAGCGCCTCGCCGCCGCCGCATACGCTTCGAGGCCCTGTCGCAGGAGGTGCGCGACATGCTCGGTATCGATCCGGATGGCGGCATCGAATTCATCGAGCAGATCGCTGCCGATCTCGAGGTGGATTGTGACAGCGAACAGATTTTCCGGGTAATCCACAATCTCTGCCGTAACGCCCATCAGGCGCTGATCAATTTTGATCCGGAAGACACCACACTGGTGCGCCGCATTACCGTGACCGCCCACCGCGTCGGCAGCGTCGTCAGCATCACCATCGACGATACCGGCCCCGGCATGCCGCGCAAGGCGCGCGAGAACCTTTTCTCCGCCTTCCGCGGCTCTGCCCGCTCCGGCGGCACCGGCCTCGGCCTCGTCATCGCCCGTGAACTGGTTTTGGCCCATGGCGGCACGATTGCGCTTGTCGAAAAACCCGGCCCCGGAACCCAGTTCCGCATCGAGATTCCCGACCGCCCAGTCTCGCTCGAAGACTACCGGGCTCGGGCCTGATCGAAATATTCGTTTATTATCAATGGATTGCCTTGGAGGTGACAATAAAATGACGTGCACTGCGGTAAAACCGCTTGCAATCCTCCGCGCCAGCCTTTAGAGGATCGCCACGCAAGCGGTTCAGCCACTTGCAGACGCACCCGTAGCTCAGCTGGATAGAGCACCAGACTACGAATCTGGGGGTCAGGAGTTCGAATCTCTTCGGGTGCGCCATCTCTCTTCCCTTCTTAAAATTCGACTGATCGGCACGGCGCTTGGCGCTGTATTTGCTGATGTGCATTTTGCACCTCGATCACTCTCCTGAAATATTTGCTATCCTGCTTTCCGCCGAGAGGTGGAGGGTTTGGCGATGGCGAGTGCTGACGATGATGACGTGCGGGCGATCCGTGCGCTGATTGCGCGGCAATTCGAAAGCATGAGCTGGAGCGAGGGCGGCAGTCCGGATCTGACGGCTTTCGAAGCAGACCTTTTGGCCGATGCGCCGCTCTATTCTTCCGCTCGTCCCGTTCAGCCGCAATCGGTCAGCCGATTCTGTGAGCGCATGCAGGGGTTAGCGGGAAACAGCCTGCGCAGTTTTGACGAAACGGTCCTCGGCAGCGTCGTCCATGTCTTCGGCAATGTCGCGATTGCCGCCGTGGCTTGCGAGAATGTCGAAAATGGCGTGGAGACCAACCGCAATGTCGAGATGATGCTCCTCGTCAAGGATGGCGGGGCATGGCGGATCGCGGCGCAGGCATGGGATCGCGAGAACGCATCCAGTCCGATACCCGCGGAACTGCTCGGCAGCTGAAGGCAGCGCGCAAGAGGCGGGACTTCCGCAATCTCCTCCGCCGGCGATTGGCCGCCTCGTTTGCATTTCCTGTTGATCTGCATGGCGGTCCATGCGACCTGCAGCAAACGTCATTTTCCGCAGGAAATGAGAATGGATCGTCAGGATAGGGCCGCTTCGGTGCAGGAACAGTCTCGAAACGCGGGTCGTCTCGCCCGGTTCCTAGCAGGCGGCCTCGGCCCTGTAGCCCTTTTCCTGG
>CBDDGK010000012.1:0-25035 GCA_965227625.1 Neorhizobium sp.
CGGAGCCGGTCCGGGTCGGATCGGGGCGGGGGCAGGCATGACGAAGACCGATATCGCAACCAGGGTTTATAACCATACCTGGAAGCTGGATCCGATTATCCGCAGCCTGATCGATACGGACTTCTACAAGCTCCTGATGCTCCAGATGATCTGGAAGCTTTATCCGGATGTCGATGTCACCTTCTCGCTGATCAACCGCACGACGAGCGTCAAGCTTGCGGAAGAGATCGATGAAGGCGCCTTGCGCGAGCAGCTCGATCATGCCCGCACCGTCGGTCTCTCCAAGAAGGAGATGATCTGGCTTGCGGGTAACACCTTCTATGGCCGCAAGCAGATTTTCGAGCCGGAATTCCTCAACTGGCTCTCGACCTACAAGCTGCCCGAATACGAGCTTTCCAAGCATAACGGCCAGTACGAGCTGACCTTCCACGGCAAGTGGGTGGATACGACGCTCTGGGAAATCCCGGCGCTCGCCATTATCAACGAATTGCGCTCGCGCTCCGCCATGCGGGCGCTCGGCTTCTTCACGCTCGACGTGCTTTATGCTCGCGCCAAGGCCAAGATGTGGGAAAAGGTCGAGCGGCTGCGCACGCTGCCGGGCTTGCGGATTTCCGATTTCGGCACCCGCCGCCGCCATTCCTTCCTCTGGCAACGTTGGTGCGTCGAGGCGCTGAAGGAAGGCATCGGTCCTGCCTTTACCGGCACCAGCAACGTCCTGCTCGCGATGGATTCCGATCTGGAAGCGGTGGGTACCAACGCCCATGAACTGCCCATGGTCGCGGCCGCGCTAGCCGAAACCGACGACCAGCTGCGCGCAGCACCTTACGAGGTCCTGAAGGACTGGAACCGGCTTTATGGTGGCAATCTTTTGATCGTCCTGCCGGATGCGTATGGCACTTCGGCCTTCCTGCGCGATGCGCCGGATTGGGTGGCCGACTGGACGGGTTTCCGCCCCGACAGCGCCCCGCCGATCGAAGGCGGCGAGAAGATCATCAACTGGTGGCAGAAGATGGGTCGCGATCCGAAGAGCAAGCTGCTGATCTTCTCCGACGGCCTGGATGTCGACGCGATCATCGACACCTACAAACATTTCGAAGGCCGGGTGCGCATGAGCTTCGGCTGGGGCACCAATCTCACCAACGACTTTGCCGGCTGCGCGCCGCTCGAGATCGCCGGTCTGATGCCGATCTCGATCGTCTGCAAGGTCAGCGAAGCGAATGGCCGTCCGGCGGTCAAGCTCTCCGACAATCCGCGCAAGGCCACCGGCGATCCGGCAGAAGTCGAACGTTATCTGAAGTTCTTCGGCCAGGAAGATCGCATCGACCAGGCCGTGGTCGTCTGATGATATGAGACGAAAAAAGACCCCGCTGGAAGTGGGCGGGGTCCTTTTCGAAAGTCGCGATGATTGGGATCAGCGAATGACCTGCACGACCGTATGGGTCTGTGGATCGACGATCACGCGCTGATTGTTCACAACCGTATAGGCATATTTCGGGTTGCTCGGCACCGGAGTGACGACGACACCCTGCGGGATTGCCTTGCCCACCACGACGGGCTGCTCGACCATCACGGACGTGCTTGGTGCCGGTTGCTCCTGGACATAGGTCACGACTTCGCGCGGCGGCGGATCGATCGCCGTGCCGGCAACCGCACCCACGACACCGCCGACTGCAGCACCAACCGGGCCGCCGACAATCGCGCCGGTCACGGCACCGCCGGCCGCACCCGTAACGGTGCTCTGTTGTGCAAGCGCCTGACCCGCGAAGGAAGCGGCGAGAATGGCGCAGGAAGCGAGAATGATCTTTTTCATGGTTCTTCTCCGTTGTTCTGAACTTCCGGCGAACTAACCCTTCAAGGATGCGGCAGGTTCCTGTCTCCCAATCACGTTCCACAAGCCGATGAAATATTGGGGGAGGCGGGCTTTCGGCAAAACGTCGAAAACATCGCGGCAATATCGGGAATGAGCGGCACTAACGCTCCGTTCATTCTGTTTCCAGCCAGCCACCCGCACGAGCGCCTGATTTAAGGGATTCTTGGCAAAGCCGGCGCAGCATCCGCTCAACAAAAGGCCGATAACAGGGCGGCAAAAGGGGTGGCATGTGAAGGCGACCGAACGCAATATCAATACCCGGCACGGGCGAATCCGTGTCAGCGATACCGAAGGCTCCGGCCTGCCGCTGCTTCTCCTGCACGGCTCTTCCACCTCCAGAAAGGTTTTCGAACGCCAGTGCCGGCCAAGGCTCTTGGAAAAGACCCGCATTCTCGCAATCGATCTTCCCGGTCACGGCGAATCCGACGATGCGCATGACCCGGAGGTGACCTACACCTTGCCCGGTCTGGTCGACGCGATCGAGGAAGTGCTGGAAAAGCTGCGGATCGGAAGTCTCGCCGTGTTCGGCTGGTCGCTCGGCGGCAATTTGGCGATCGAGATGCTGGCACGGGCGAAAATGGTCGAGGGCGTGCTGATCTCCGGGACGCCGCCGGTTGCACCGGGCCTGATCGGCCTGCTGCGGGGCTTTCATGCCTCCTTCGACCTCATGCTTGCCTCCAAGCCGCAATGGTCCGAGCGAGATATCGAGCGTTACGAAGCCAATTGTTTCGGCCACAGCGCCACGCCGGATCTCCGCAATTGCCTGGCCCGCGCGGATGGTCAGTTCCGCTCCGTCTTCTCTCACAGCCTGATGCGCGGGGATGGATTTTACCAGCGTCGCGCCGTGCTGGATGCCGACGTACGCGTCTTCATCGTCAATGGCGCCGACGATCCGTTCGTTCGCCACAGCTATGTGGCCGGGTTCGAAAAAATCGAGCATCAGCGCCCGGTCGTGCAGATCGAAGGGGCAGGCCATGCGGCGTTTCGCGAGAAGCCGGAGCCGTTCAATGCGGTCCTCGAGCAGTTCGTCGAGACGGTGCTGGACAACCGCCGGAAGCTTGCGCCGCGCGTCGCCTATTCCGTCTGAGCTACATCAAAAAAGCACCATGGACAGCGCGCTGCACTTGCCAAGTGCCGATCGGAATCTATTTGCCTTCTGAAGAACGGGAGGAGTCCATCTTGGAATATCGTTTCCTGATCGTCGAAGACAGTCTTCTGGTCGCCATGGACATTGAGGAGGCGGTCCATCGCAGCGGCCATGAAGTGGTTGGCATCGCCCCCGACATGACGGTTGCGTTGAACTATACCCGCGACACGGACATCGCCTTCGTCGACGTGCGACTGGCCGATGGCGAGACGGGTCCGGAAATCGCCAAGGCATTGGCCGAATACGGCATCGTCGTCATCATGATCACCGGCAATCCGGGCCTCGTGGCCAGCGGCCTGTCGGGCGTGGTCGGGGTCATGGCCAAACCGCTGACCGACCAGGCCTCCATGGACCTGATCCAGTTCGCCGTCGACCGCAAGAACGGCCGGGCCGGAACGCCGCCGGCAAGGCTGCGGCTGTTTCATTGAAAATCTGCCCGGCGGTGGCCGGAAAATGCTGTCCAATCGACAATTGACGCGTTAAGGCATCCGTCCGGCAGGCACGACCTGCGGCGAAGACGGATGGGCAAATGCGGTATTTCATCAGCGGCACGGCGGGTTTCATCGGCTTTCATCTGGCAAGGCGTCTCCTGGAGAACGGCCACGAGGTGATGGGCTTCGACGGCATGACGGCCTATTACAGCCTGCGGCTCAAGGAGGCTCGCAATGCCGGCCTCGCTCAGTTCCCATCCTTCACGCCGGTTCTCGGCATGCTGGAAGACAAGGCGCTCCTGGAAAAGTCGGTCGCCGATTTCAAGCCGGACGTCATGGTCCATCTCGCCGCCCAGGCAGGCGTGCGCTACAGCCTGGAAAATCCGAAGGCCTATCTCGATTCCAATCTCGTCGGCTCCTGGAACGTGCTGGAAGTCGCCCGCGCACACGGCGTCGGCCACCTGATGCTGGCTTCGACCTCGTCGGTCTACGGCGCGAACCCGCAGGTGCCGTTCCGCGAAATCGACAAGACCGACGAGCCGATGACCTTCTACGCGGCGACCAAGAAAAGTATGGAGCTGATGGCGCATTCCTATGCGCATCTCTACAAGCTGCCGGTCACCGCCTTCCGCTTCTTCACGGTCTATGGCCCCTGGGGCCGTCCGGACATGGCGCTCTTCAAGTTCGTCAAGGCGATGATCGAGGATCAGGAGATCGAGATTTACGGTGAAGGCAAGATGAGCCGCGACTTCACCTATATCGACGACCTGGTGGATTCCATCGTCGACCTTTCGGCGGTCTTCCCGGGCGAAAGCAATCGCGTGCCGGAGATCGACACGCTTTCGGCCCAGGGCCCGTTCCGTGTCGTCAATATCGGCGGCGGCCAGCCGGCAGGGCTTCTCGAATTCGTCGAGACGATCGAGCGCATCATGGGTAAGCCCGCGCGCCGCAAGATGTTGCCGATGCAGAAGGGCGACGTGCCGCGCACGTTCGCGAGCCCCGATCTGCTGGTCGCATTGACCGGCCGCAAGCCGGAGACCGGGCTGGACGAAGGCGTCAAGGCGTTCGTCCAATGGTATCTCGACCATCGGCACGAGATCGATTGATCCCGCGCCGACGGCCCTTAATCAAACTCAGCCGCGGCCGAACTCGTCGACGATACGGATGATATCGTCTTCACCGAGATAGGAGCCGGTCTGCACTTCGATCATTTCCAGCATGATCTTGCCGGGATTGGCGAGGCGATGGACTTCGCCCTGCGGAATGTAGACGGACTCGTTTTCGCGCACGATCTTGGTTTCGTCGCCGATCGTCACTTCCGCCGTGCCCTTGACGCAGATCCAGTGCTCCGAGCGGTGGTGATGCTTCTGCAGCGACAGCTTCTTGCCCGGCGTCACGAAGAGGCGCTTGACCTGGAAACGGTCGCCGTTGAGGATCGACGTGTAACCACCCCACGGGCGGTAGGAGGTCGGATGCGTCTCCGTCAGTGCCGCGGTCGCCTTGGCGGATGCGAGCTGCTTGACGATCTTGCCGACATCCTGGCTGTCTTCCAGCCGGCCGACATAGACGGCGTCTTCACTGGCGATGACGGCAACGCCTTCAAGCCCGTGTACGGCAAGATGGCTGTGGCGCGACATGACGAGCGAGTTCTTGGTATTGATCAGCGTTGCCTTGCCGGTCGCGACATTGCCGGCCTCGTCCGGGGTGCCGAGCTTCCAAACCGCATCCCAGCTGCCGAGATCGGACCAGAGGAATGAGGACGGTACGACGGCCGCATTCTTGGTCTTTTCCATGATCGCGTAGTCGACCGAGATATCCGGGCTGGCGCCGAAAGCGTCCGCATCGAGACGAATGAAGTCGAGGTCGTTGGCGGCCTTGGAAAGCGCTGCGCGGGCAGCTTTTTCCACGCCTGGCGCATGGGTAGCCAGTTCCTTCAGGACCTGGCTGGCGCGGAACATGAAGATACCGGAGTTCCAGGCGAAGCCGCCGGCGGCAAGCATCTTTTCCGCCTCAGGCAGTGCCGGCTTTTCGACGAAACGCTTGACCGCATGAGCGCCGGAAGCAAGCTTGTCGCCGATCTCGATATAACCGTAGCCGGTGGCCGGCTGGGTCGGGGTAATGCCGAAGGTCACGAGCTTGCCGGCAAGCGCCGTCTCGCGGGCGACGCGGATCGCGTCGAAATAGGTGGCGTCGGCGGCGATCTCATGGTCGGACGCCAGCACATGCAGCAGCGTATCCTCGCCGAAGCGCTCGGCGACAAGAGCTGCGGAGACAGCAACGGCTGGCGCCGTATTGCGGGCAACCGGCTCCAGCAGGATGCCGGAAAGCTTGATGCCGAGCTCGCGGGCCTGTTCGGCAACGAGGAACCGGAAGTCCTCATTGGTGACGACGATCGGTGCTTCGTAGAGCGCCGGATCGGAAACACGCGAAAGCGTTGCCTGGAAAAGCGTCTGTTCGCCGACGAACTGAATGAACTGCTTGGGCGCGCTGGAGCGCGAAAGCGGCCACAGGCGCGTGCCCTTGCCGCCGGCCATGATGACGGGGACGATCTTGGTGGTCATTGAAATAATCTCCGGTTCATTTGTCTGGCATGGGCTATCGAGCTTGCGCGGCCCATGCGCGTATCAATCCGAGGCCGTCTGCGAGGAGGTCCCTGGCGTCTTTTTCCGTGCGGGCTTCGACATAGCACCGCATTTCCGGCGCGTTGCCGGACGGGCGAAAATGCACGACCCGAGCGTCCTTGAGCGTGATTCTCAGTCCGTCGATATCGCTCTTGGCGGCGACTGCGCCAATCGGCGCGAGGAAGGCGGCGAGATTGTCGTCGGAGGCGCGCAGATGCGCCATCAAAGCCGCGCTGGTTTCGACCGGAAAGTTCTCCAGCCGGTCGGCGGCCGCAAACGGCAGGCTGAAAGAGGCAGCAATCTCGGAAAGCGGCTTCTTTTGGTCTGCGGCTAGCGACAGCACGGCTAGCATCGGCAGGAAACTGTCGCGGGTCGGCAGCGGATCGATCACGCGGCCATTGACCGTGAACGCAGATCCGGTGAGCAGGCCGCCATTCGCTTCGAAGCCCATCACGCTCGTTTCACCGGCCTTCAGCGCATCGTCCATGCCGGCGATCACGAACGGAGAACCGACCTTGGTGCGGACGACCTTGAAGTCTCCCGCCGCCTCGATCCCGGAATTGGAGGTGACGGGGGTCACGACCACCTTTGCGTTGAGGAAGCGGGCGGCAATCAGCCCGAGCAGATCGCCACGTAGCGGTTCACCGGTCTCGTCGGCTACCAGCGGCCGGTCGCCGTCGCCATCGGCGGAAACGATCGCATCCAGCGAATGTTCTTTCGCCCAGCCGCGCAGGAAACCGATCGTCTCATCCGAAACCGCTTCGGTATCCACCGGAATGAAATGTGCCGAACGGCCGAGCGCTACGACAGCCGCGCCATAATGTTCGAGAACCTGCACCAGCAGATCGCGGGCGACGGTCGAATGTTGGTAGACGCCGACCTTGAGGCCGGACAAGGCGTCGGCCGGCAGAAGGTGGATGTTGCGGTCGAGGAAAAGCGCGGTCGCCTCCGCCGATCGATCCACTGCGGTCGCAGACGTGAAGTCGATCTCGCCCTTCTCCAGTTCGGCCGCGATCGTCGTGATACCCGTTTCGTCACGCTTGTCGATTTCGCCGTCCGGGCGATAGAACTTGATGCCGTTGCGGTCGTCCGGAATATGCGAGCCGGTGACCATCAGCGCCGCGGCCTTAAGCTTCAGGCCGTAAAGCGCCAGCGCCGGCGTCGGGATAGGGCCGCAATCGAGAGGTTCGAAACCGGCGCGCTTCAGGGCGCCGATGGCAGTTGCGGCAATATCCGGGCTGGAAGAGCGGAAATCGCGCGCCACGAGGATCGCATCGCCCGGCTTCGCTGCGCCGCTTGTTGTCAGGTGTTGTGCAAAAGCCTGCGTATAAAGCGCGGATGCGCGCCCCTGGAGGTCGGTTACCAGGCCTCTGAGCCCGCTCGTTCCGAATTTCATGTTATGCTCGCGAAGAAATTCATGCCGAGAACGTCCTACTTTATTTGCCGTAAAGATAAAGCCCAAACCGGCAATACCGTTAATTCGACAATGCTGCTGTGCCGTTTGCCCCACAATGCCTGAAAAGCATGCGGATTCTTCGGATCTTGGTGCCGCAATACTGTGCAGCCGCCTTGATTGGCGGCAGCGCTTTGATGGTGTATTCTCTGTCTGCGCGGATTGGGATGTGTACGAACCTGTTCTCGCGCTCTATATCGGAAGCCTGAAGCTTTTATGTCGATCCCTTCTCTGCGGATCGATTGGTGGAGAAAGGCTTCCATGGGATGGAGAGAATGCTCAAGACCGTCGCATTTGTCGCGCCACTCGGCTGCCTCGTTGCGCTCATGTTGCTGGGCGAGCGTATCGACGACGGGGCTTGCCCCGGCAATCTAGCCTATCTCAAATCGCAGGAACTACTGGAGCAACGCCCCGGCGTGATCGATGTCGCGAGACAGGATTTCCGATGGGTGAGCGACTGCAAGTTCGCCATGACGGGTTATGTCGATCTCGAAGCGGGCGGCAATGTCGATCGCGCCGATTTCGAAGTCGTTGTTGCTCTCGACCCGCAAACCCAGCGCTGGCAACAGGTCAGCCTGGATCTGGAACAGTAAAGCCGCAGCTGCAGGCGAGCACTAGACCAAACGCGTCAGCGTCTCGCGCGTGCTCTATTTTCAATGAGTACTTGAGAAATGGCGGACAGAGAGGGATTCGAACCCTCGATACGCTTTCACGTATACACGCGTTCCAGGCGTGCGCCTTCAACCACTCGGCCACCTGTCCTTGATAAAGGGCTGCGAGCCTTCGTAAGGCGACGCAGCGGTCGGGCGGGATATATACCGATGAATTTCCAAGGATCAACCCGAATCTGAACGATTTTTGACAATGGTGCGTAAAACCGTACGGGCCGCGTTGCCACGCGCCTATCTCGCGTCTATTTCTCATGAAAAGTGCAGGCTGGAGGCTTCGGCGGCACAGGATTGTGGAAACGGTATTTCCTCATGCGAATCGTCAGCTTCGTTTTCCACACCTTGAGCGCATTGGCGCTGCTTGCCGCCATCGTTGCCGGAACGCTCGATGCGATCCAATCCGTTTCCGTGTCGTCGCTAACCTTGAGCAGCCTCGGCAATGCCTGGCTCAATCTCGATCCGGAAAGCCTGACGCTCGCGGAAATATGGGCGGACACCTATCTGGGGCCGGATGTCTGGCGGCCCTTCATCGCGCCGGCTCTTGCGCAGCCGGCCTGCGCCGTCTTCCTGGCAATCTCGCTGATCTTCTGGATGGCAGGTTATCAGAGGCCGCGGCCGACCAACCGGATGCTGGCCGGATAGGTCGCTGACACCCGCGAAAATCGCATCTGATCAAACTGGCTTGTCGAAGGCTGTGGTTGTGGTTGGCGCTTGGAAATGCCCGTCAGCTGCTTTGCCGAAGGCTTGTCGCCGACGTTTTGTGCAGTTTTCTTTTCGTTTTGTGGAAGTTTTCGGCAGGTTGCCAGGTTTTTACCAGTTGAAAAAAATCTCGTGAAATTTTCCAACACACGTGCAACAGTGATTGGAGCCAGACCCTCGGGCTCGGATATCCGGGAGGGGGCGGTGGCCGCAGATATGCCCCTCAAACGGGCTTGCGGGAGGATCAAACAGCTGAAAAACAGGGCTGCACAATGAAAAAAACCCTTTTGAGCGTCATCGCCGTGGCTGCAATGTCGACGACTGCGCTGGCCGCGGACGTCAAGCCGGCGCTGGTCTACGGCACGGGCGGCAAGTTCGACAAATCCTTCAACGAGGCTGCCTATGCCGGCGCCGAGAAGTTCAAGAAGGAAACCGGTACCGACTACCGCGATTTCGAGCCGACCAATGACACCCAGGGCGAACAGGCGATCCGCAACTTTGCGAGCCGCGGCTTCAACCCGGTCGTCGCCGTATCCTTCGCCTGGACCTCGGCCATGGAAAAGGTCGCCAAGGAATATCCGGACACCAAGTTCGTCATCGTCGACTCCGTCGTTGACCTGAAGAACGTCCGCTCCGTCCTCTACAAGGAAGAGGAAGGCTCCTACCTCGTCGGCCTGCTGGCCGGCATGGCGTCGAAGACCGGCAAGGTCGGCTTCATCGGCGGCATGGACATTCCGCTCATCCGCAAGTTCGGCTGCGGCTACGTTCAAGGCGTCAAGGCTGCCAAGGCCGACGCGCAGGTCTTCCAGAACATGACCGGCACGACCGGTGCTGCCTGGAACGACCCGGTTCGCGGCGGTGAGCTGACCAAGAACCAGATCGACCAGGGCGCGGACGTCGTTTACGCGGCTGCTGGCGCAACCGGTCTCGGCGTGCTGCAGACGGCTGCCGACAACAAGAAGCTGTCGATCGGCGTCGATTCCAACCAGAACCACCTGCATCCGGGTTCGGTTCTGACCTCGATGGTCAAGCGCGTCGACCTCGCCGTCTACAACGCTTACAACGACCTCAAGAACGACAAGTTCACCGCCGGCATCCAGACGCTCGGCGTCAAGGAAGACGGCGTTGCCGCTGCGATCGACGACAACAACAAGTCGCTGATCACGCCTGCCATGCAGACCGCGGTCGACAAGGCCAAGGCCGACATCATCGCGGGCACCGTCAAGGTGCACGACTATATGTCGGACAACGCCTGCCCGGCAAAGTAAGCCATTGTTAAAAAGGGCGCATGGCGGAATTTGACCGCTATGCGCCCTTTTTGCATATCGGGAAAGCGGACCCCGGAAAGGCAGAACATTGAGCCTCGACACGCAGAATGAGCCCGCGATCGAGCTTGTCGGCATCGACAAGACGTTCGGCACGGTACATGCGAACAAGAACATCAACCTGACCGTCGCCAAGGGTTCGATCCATGGCATTATCGGTGAGAACGGGGCCGGCAAGTCGACACTGATGTCGATCCTCTACGGTTTCTATCAGGCCGATCATGGCGAGATTCGTATCTCCGGCAAGCCGGTCGCGATCCGTGACAGCCAGACGGCGATTTCCGCCGGTATCGGCATGGTGCACCAGCACTTCATGCTGGTCGAGAACTTCACCGTGCTGGAAAACATCATGCTCGGCGCCGAAGGCGGCCAGCTGCTGCGCAAGGGCGTGGCCAGCGCCCGCAAGGAGCTGAAGCGGCTGGAAGACGATTACGGCCTGGAGGTCGATCCCGATGCGGTGATCGAGGAGCTTCCGGTCGGCACCCAGCAGCGCGTCGAAATCCTGAAAGCCTTGTATCGCGGCGCCGAAATCCTCATCCTGGACGAGCCGACGGGCGTGCTGACGCCGGCCGAAGCCGACCACCTGTTCAAGGTGCTCCGCGTGCTGCGCGACCAGGGCAAGACGATCATTCTCATCACCCACAAGCTGCGCGAGATCATGGCGATCACCGATACGGTGTCTGTCATGCGCCGCGGCGAAATGGTGGCCACCCGCAAGACGTCCGAGACGACGGTGGAAGAGCTGGCTGAACTCATGGTCGGCCGTCGCGTTTTGCTGCGCGTCGAAAAGGGCGAGGCCAATCCAGGCAAGGTCCTGCTGTCGGTCAAGAACCTGACGGTCAAGGATAGCCGCGGCGTCACCATGGTCGATGACGTCTCGTTCGACGTGCGCGCCGGCGAGATCGTCGGCATTGCCGGCGTGGCCGGCAATGGCCAGTCGGAACTTTTGGAAGCGATCGCCGGTATCCGCAAGCCGACCTCGGGTGAAATCCTGATCGATGGCAAGCCGATCGCCGGTGCCGATCCCGCAGCGTTGCGTGAACTCGGCTTGGCGCATATCCCGGAAGACCGCCATCATATGGGCCTGGTTTTGAAATTCGAGGAATACGAAAACTCGATCCTCGGTTACCACCGCGACCAGCGTTATGGCCGCGGCGCGATGCTGGATCTCGACGCAATCCGCAAAAGCGCCGAGGAACAGATCGCCAAATACGATATCCGCCCGCCGAACCCGCGGCTGAAAACCGCGAATTTCTCCGGCGGCAACCAGCAGAAGATCGTCGTGGCCCGCGAAATCGAGCGCGACCCGAACGTGCTGATCATCGGCCAGCCGACCCGCGGCGTCGATATCGGCGCGATCGAATTCATCCACAAGCGCATCATCGAGATGCGCGATGCGGGCAAGGCGGTGCTGCTGGTCTCGGTCGAACTCGACGAGATCCGTTCGCTGTCCGACCGTATCCTCGTCATGTTCGCCGGCAAGATGGTCGGCGAGAAGTCGAGCGAGGCAGGCGAACAGACGCTGGGCCTGATGATGGCCGGGATCGCCGCATGACCTTAGAGACATTCGAATTTCTGGAGCCAGCAATGCGCCAAGCGGCCGCTGCAACGGTATCTGCCGTTAAAACGGTAAGGAGGCTTCAATGAGCACCGCATCCGTTCCGCTTCCCGCCTGGATCAATTACGGCGTCATCCCGCTGCTCAATCTGATCCTCGCCTTCTTCTTTTCCGGCCTCGTCGTCTGGCTGATCGGCGAAAACCCGTTCGAAGCGCTAAAATATCTGATCATCGGCGCGCTCGGCCGTGGTGAAGGCATCGGCTTCACGCTGTTTTACACGACAAGCTTCATCTTCACCGGCCTGTCTGTGGCAGTCGCCATCCATGCCGGCCTCTTCAACATCGGTTCGGAGGGCCAGGCCTATCTCGGTGGGCTCGGGGCCGCGTTGGTGGCGCTGTCGCTCGATCATTATGTGCCATGGTATGTGACGATGCCCTTCGCAGTGATCGGCGCTGCCCTGTTCGGTGCTGCCTGTGCGGCCATTCCCGCCTGGCTTCAGGCCTATCGCGGCAGCCATATCGTCATCACCACGATCATGTTCAATTTCATCGTGTCATCGCTGATGAACTATCTTCTGGTGCGCGTGCTGATCGTGCCGAAAGCTATGGCGCCGGAAAGCCGCACCTTCCTCGAAGGTGGTCAGATGCCGAAGCTGGACTGGCTGATCGCCATGTTCGGCGGCAAACTGGGTGCGGCGCCGCTGAACTTCTCGTTCCTGATCGCGCTCGTCATGTGTTACCTGGTCTGGCTGCTGATCTGGCGTACCAAGCTGGGTTATGAAATGCGCACGCTCGGCCACAGCCCGACGGCCGCCAGCTATGCCGGCATGAGCTACAAGAAGATCGTCATGATCACCATGCTGATCTCCGGCGGTCTGGCCGGCATGATGGCGCTGAACCCGGTCATGGGTGCTTCCGCCCGCCTGCAGATCGAGTTCGTCGGCGGCGCCGGTTTCGTCGGCATCGCCGTGTCGCTGATGGGCCGTAACCATCCCGCCGGCATCGTGCTTTCGGCGCTGCTGTTCGGCATCCTCTATCAGGGCGGCGCCGAGCTTTCCTTCGATATGCCAGCCATTACCCGCGACATGATCGTGGTCATTCAGGGCATGGTCATCCTCTTCGCAGGCGCGCTCGAATACATGCTCCGCCCGGCCATCGTTCGGGCTTATCAGCAAGTGACCGGGAAATAGGCTCATGGATTATTTCGATATTTTCATCAGCATTCTCGGTTCGGCGATTCGCCTGTCGATCCCGCTGTTGTTTACCGCGCTTGCGGGCCTGTTCTCCGAACGTGCCGGCATTTTCGATATCGGCCTCGAGGGCAAGATGCTGGCAT
Organism: Neorhizobium sp.; assembly: GCA_965227625.1. Taxonomy (GTDB): domain Bacteria; phylum Pseudomonadota; class Alphaproteobacteria; order Rhizobiales; family Rhizobiaceae; genus Neorhizobium. Next base: position 13,108 of record CBDDGK010000012.1, read on the forward strand.
CGGCATTCGCCTCCGCCTGCGTCGCCTATTACACCGGCAATGCATGGGCAGGGCTTGGCGCCGGTATCCTCACAGCCATACTCTTTTCGATGATCCACGGCTTTGCCTCGATCACCAATCGCGGCAACCAGATCGTGTCAGGCGTAGCGCTGAATTTCGTGGCGGCGGGCCTGACGATCGTGCTCGGCCAGGCCTGGTTCGGCCAAGGCGGGCGTACCGGCCAGGTGCCGGCTTCCGGCCGTTTCTCGGGCATTACGCTGCCGGGCGCGGATATGATGCGCGACGTGCCGATCATCGGCCCGCTTTATGCCAATGTCATCTCTGGCAACAATATCCTCACCTACATCGCCTTCCTGATGGTGCCGATCTCGTGGTGGGTGCTTTACCGCACGCGCTTTGGTCTCAGACTGCGCGCGGTCGGTGAAAATCCGGGCGCGGTGGATACGGCCGGCATCTCGGTCACCTGGCTGCGTTATCGCGCGCTGATCGTTACCGGCTTCCTCGCCGGTTTCGCGGGCACTTATCTCGCCATCGCCCAGTCGGCGGCCTTCATCAACAATATGTCGGCCGGTAAGGGTTATATCGCACTCGCCGCACTGATCTTCGCCAAGTGGAAGCCGGTGCCGGTCATGTTCGCCTGCCTTCTGTTCGGCTTCCTCGATGCGTTTGCCAACTTCATGCAGGGCAAGTCGCTGCCGCTGGTCGGCGAAGTGCCGGTGCAGATCTTCCAGGCACTGCCCTATATCCTCACCTGCGTGCTGCTCGCCGGCTTTATCGGCATTGCCCGCCCGCCCAAGGCCGGTGGCGTGCCCTATACCAAGGAACGTTGATCGATATGTCTCACGATCTTTTCGAAGCTGCTCGCGATGCGATGGGCAAATGTTACGCCCCTTATTCCAAGTTCCCGGTGGGTGCCGCGATCCGCGCCGATGACGGCAAGGTCTATCTCGGCGCCAATATCGAGAACCTGTCTTTCCCTCAGGGCTGGTGCGCCGAGCCGACGGCGATCGGCGCGATGATCATGGGCGGCGGCAAGAAGATCCTCGAACTCGCCGTCGTCGCCGAAAAACTGCCGCTCTGCACGCCCTGCGGCGGTTGCCGACAGAAGATTTCGGAATTCGCCTCGGCCGATACCCGCATCTATCTCTGCGACGATGCCGGCGTGCAGAAGACGGTCACAATGGGCGAACTTCTCCCCTACGCCTTCGAGACGGATGTCATCGGATGAAGGAAGTCATAGACCTGCTTGTCGACCGGCTGGACGGCCTCGTGCCGCGGCATGCAATCGTGCTCGGCTCCGGCCTCGGTTCGCTGGTCGATCAGGTGAGCAAGCAGGTTCGCGTGCCCTATACCGCTCTGGACGGTTTTCCGGTGAGCGGCGTCACGGGCCATGCGGGCGAGTTGGTTGCCGGTTATCTTGGCGACGAACCGATCATCATGCTTTCGGGCCGCGCGCATTATTACGAGCATGGTGATGCCAAGGCGATGCGTTTTCCGATCGAGGTCATGCGCGGGCTCGGCGTCCAGAACCTGATCCTCACCAATTCCGCCGGATCGCTGCGGGAAGACATGCCGCCCGGTTCGGTCATGCAGATTGCCGATCACATCAACTATTCCGGCATGAACCCGTTGATCGGCGAGCGTGGCGACCGCCGTTTCGTCGGCATGACCAGCGCCTACGATGCGGATCTGGCGCTCGACATGCGCAATGCGGCGATCCGTGCCGGTATTCCGCTCTTCTCCGGCGTCTATATGTGGTTCTCGGGCCCGAGTTTTGAAACGCCGGCAGAAATCCGCATGGCGCGCATCCTGGGGGCCGATGCAGTCGGCATGTCGACCGTGCCGGAAGTCATCCTCGCCCGCTATTTCGGGCTGAAGGTTGCAGCCGCTTCCGTCATCACCAATTTCGGTGCGGGCATGACCGGCGCCGAGCTCAGCCACGAGGAGACCAAGGACATGGCGCCGATCGGCGGCCAGCGTCTGGCGGCCATTCTCAAGGAAATGCTGGTCTGAAAGAAATATCAGCCTGATTACACGATAGATTTCAGTCGGATAGACTGCATGCGGCGATCCGGCGAGGCGCGCCGGGTTGCATCTAATCGGTTGAACGATAAATATACCGCCGGATCAAAAGCCGGGGAGGCACACAGAATATGGAACTCCTGAGCCCACGCGAGGTGGCATCCTCCGCGCTATCGCTTGTCGACCTGACCAACCTTCGCGACGATTGCGACAATGCCGCGATCGAGAAACTCTGCGCCAAGGCCCAGACGCCCTACGGTCATACCGCAGCAATCTGCATCTGGCCGCGCTTCGTGGCCCATGCCCGTGCGACCCTTGGCCCGGACCACGCCGTCCGCATCGCGACCGTCGTCAATTTCCCGTCCGGCGATCTGCCGGTGGCAACCGTGATCGGCGAGACGACAAAGGCCGTCGAAGACGGTGCCGACGAGATCGACATGGTCATTCCCTATCGCAAGCTCTTGGGCGGCGACGAAGCTGCAGTGACCGAGATGGTCGAGGCCGTGCGCGCCGCTTGCCCGAATTCCTGCCTCAAGGTCATTCTGGAAACCGGCGAACTGAAGGATGCGGCCATCATCCGCCGCGCTTCGGAACTGGCGATCGCCGCCGGTGCCGATTTCATCAAGACCTCCACCGGCAAGGTCGCGGTCAACGCGACGCTGGAAGCCGCCGACATCATGCTGCAGGCGATCCAAAATTCGAAGAAGCGCGTCGGCTTCAAGCCGGCTGGCGGCATCTCCACCGTGGCGGATGCCGATCTTTACCTGCGGCTGGCGCAGACCATCATGCAGCCGAACTGGATCATGCCCTCCACCTTCCGCTTCGGCGCTTCCAGCCTGCTCGACGACATTCTCGGCGTGCTGAGCGGCAATGCGACGCTGCGCGCCTCCGGCGGTTACTGACAGGCTCCTCATGATCCCTCAAGAGATCATCCGTCGCAAACGCGACGGTGAAATACTTGGCGCAGACGAGATCGCATCTTTCATTGCGGCGCTGGCGAAAGAAGAAATCACCGAGGGCCAGGCGGCCGCCTTCGCCATGGCTGTCTTCTTTCGGGGCATGTCCCGAAATGAAACGGTTGCCTTGGCGCTGGCGATGCGCGATTCCGGGACAGTGCTGAAATGGGACGGTGCGACGCGGCCGATCGCCGACAAGCATTCGACCGGCGGCGTCGGCGACAATGTCTCGCTGATGCTGGCACCCATCGTTGCGGCCTGTGGACTGGCGGTTCCGATGATTTCCGGCCGCGGACTGGGCCATACGGGCGGCACGCTCGACAAGCTGCAGTCGATCCCGGGCTACAATGTGTCTCCGGATGAGACATTGTTCCGAAAGGTGGTCGACGAAGTTGGTTGTGCCATTATCGGACAGACAAGTGATCTCGCCCCTGCGGACCGCCGTCTCTACGCAATCCGCGACGTGACGGCGACGGTCGAATCCGTTCCGCTGATCACTGCCTCAATCCTGTCGAAGAAACTCGCCGCCGGCCTCGGCAGCCTCGTGCTGGACGTCAAGGTCGGCAACGGTGCCTTCATGGACAGCCTGCAAAAGGCGGAGGAACTGGCGCGCTCTCTGGTCGAAGTGGCCAACGGGGCAGGGGTCAAGACCGCCGCGCTGCTGACCGACATGAATGAACCTTTGGCCGATGCCGCCGGCAATGCGGTGGAAATCGTCAACTGCCTGGATTTTCTGGCGGGGTTGAAGGCCGGCACTCGGCTTGAAGCCGCGGTGATCGCTCAGGCCGCGGAAATGCTCGTGCAGGCAGGCGTGGCGCGTGATGCGGCGCAGGCAGAAGAAAATGCCCGCCTGGCTTTGTCTTCCGGCGAGGCGATGGAGCATTTCTCCCGCATGGTGCATGCGCTTGGCGGCCCGGCGGATTTCTGTGAACGGCCGGACAACTACCTGCAGAAGGCGCCGGTGCGTCTACGCGTCCCGGCACCGCATGCCGGTTATCTCGCCTCCTGCCAGACCCGCGCGCTCGGCCTTGCGGTCGTTGAACTCGGCGGCGGACGCACGCGCCCCTCCGACCCGATCGACCATCGCGTCGGCATTTCCGGGCTTTTGCCGCTCGGTACGAAGGTCGAAGAGGGCGAGCCGATTGCCACGGTGCACGCGAATAGTGAGGGCGATGCGGCTCGAATCGCGGTCGATGTGGCTCGTTTCTACGGGATATCGGAGCAGGCACCGGTTGCTCGACCGGTTGTGATCAGCCGGATCGGGTGATGGCGGATAGGTGGGCTTGTCTAGTCCTACGGGGATCACATGGCTGTAACGGTGCCGCATTCTCCCTTCTTCCCCCTTGCGGGGAGATGTCGCCAGCGGCGACAGGTGGGGGTGGTTCAGCATTCTCTACTGTCGGGTATGTGGCACCACCCCCATCTGTCAGCTCCGCTGACATCTTCCCCGCAAGGGGGAAGAAGGGAGCTCGCGGCACTGCCAACCGCTACGGATCGACCTCTGGCCGACCGTTACTGAACCAGCTTCAGATTACCCGCTTCCACCTGGAACGACTTGAGCTTCTTCAAGAAGCTCATCCCGACCAGCGTGCCGGACAGCGCTTTATCGCGCAGCACATAGGCTTCAACGTCGCGAACGCGGACATTGCCGATCTCGACCCGGTCGAGCACGATGCGGGCGGCGTCGGTATTACCGTTGGCGGTGCTCACCGTGTAACGAAAATCGAGGCTGTTGACCCCGAAGCCCAGCCTGCGCGCCGTGCTTTCGTTGATCGCCACCAGCGATGCACCGGTATCGACCATGCCATCCACCGACCTGCCGTTCATCTTGAACGTACCGTTGAAATGCCCGCGGCCATCCGCTTCCAGCATTGTGCTGCCGGGCGCAACGGAAGCCGGCTGAACTTTGGCGGTTTCGGCCGGCTTGGGCACGGCGGCCTGCTGCGGCTGTTTGCCGACGAACTCGACCACTGCCGGAATTTGCGTGGCGATGGCTGCCGCAACGGCTGCAAAGATCACGGTGCGCAGGAGCATGGGCTTCCTCCGAGACAAAGGGTAGCCTTCTGCTTAGCGCGAAAACCATAAGAAAACGGCCCATGAAGTGATCCACAGGCCGTTGATTTCAAAGCTTGGTAAGGAAATTCTAAAAAGCTTACTTGGTGCCGTACATGCGGTCGCCGGCGTCACCGAGACCGGGTACGATATAGCCCTTCTCGTTGAGGTGGCTGTCAATCGAGGCCGTATAGATCTTGACGTCCGGATGGGCTTCCTGGAAATTCTTGATGCCTTCCGGGGCAGCCAGCAAGCAGAGGAAGCGGATGTTATGTGCGCCGCGTTCCTTCAGCTTCTGGATGGCGGCAATCGCCGAATTGCCGGTGGCGAGCATTGGATCGACGACGATCATCAGGCGTTCGTCGAGATCGTCCGGCGCCTTGAAGTAATATTCCACTGGCTGCAGCGTGTCGTGGTCGCGATAAAGGCCGATATGCGAGACGCGGGCGGACGGCACAAGTTCCAGCATGCCTTCCAGCAGGCCGTTGCCGGCGCGCAGGATCGAGACGAAAACCAGCTTCTTGCCTTCGACGATCGGCGCCTGCATCTGGGTGATCGGCGTCTCGATCGTCTCCAGCGTCAGGTCGAGATCGCGGGTTACCTCGTAGCAGAGCAGCATCGAGATTTCGCGCAGCAACCGCCGGAAGCCCGCCGTCGAGGTTTCCTTCTTGCGCATGATCGTCAGCTTGTGCTGCACCAGCGGGTGATCGATGACTGTGACGCCGTCCATGAGCTTCCCCTTGTTGTGACCGTTTCTTATGTGAGCAAAAGGCGACGATCTGCAAGCGTCGAGCCGCGTTTCATCGCCTCATCCCCAATCTCTCAGGCCTGCGCGTCAAACCGCGAAAGAAGCCGCGCCCGCGTCGCTTCGTCGACAAAGGCGGCCTCCAGCGCGGTGCGCGTCATCGCGTTGATGTCCGCTTCCGAAAACTGCATCTCGTTGGCCGCAATCTCGTATTCGCGCTTCAGCGAGGTATGGAAAAATGGCGGATCGTCGGAATTGATGCAGACGCGCACGCCGGCCGCCTTCAGCCGCTTCAGCGGATGGCTGTCGAAATCCGGGAAGACGTTGAGCGCAATGTTGGAGCCGGGGCAGACTTCCAGCACTGTGCCGAGTTCTGCCAGCCGTTCGACGAGCGCGGGATCCTCGATCGACCGCACGCCGTGGCCGATCCGCGCCGGCTTCACGAGGTCGAGCGCATCCGAAACGCTGAAAGCGCCGCAGATTTCGCCCGCATGGATGGTGAGGCCGAAGCCGGCGTCGCGGGCAATATCGAAGGCGCGGGCGTAATCGGCCACGCGGCCCATCCGCTCTTCGCCGGCCATGTTGAAGCCCGTCACCAGCGGATTTTTTGCCCGTGCCGCATATTCCGCCGCCTGCACCACTCGCTCAGGCCCGAAATGCCGCTCGCCGGTAATGATGATGCGGGCCTCGATACCGGTCTTTTCACGAGCAGCATGAATGCCATCGGCGATACCGGCGAAATAGGCGTCGGCGCCGAGCCCGATCCGCTCGCCATGGTCCGGCGAGGCGATGATTTCGCTGTAGATCGTGTTGGCCGCCGCAAGCTCGGTCAGGTAGGTTTCGGTCAGCAACGCATAGTCGTCCGCCGTCCTGAACAGCGAGGCAACGGCATCGTAGCAGACGATGAACTCTGCGAAGTCCGACCAGATATAGGCGCCGTCACGGAGGATATGGCTGGTATCGACACCGTATTTGCGAGCCTGGATTTCCGCGAGCGCCGGCGGCGCGGCGCCTTCCAGATGGCAATGGATTTCGGCTTTAACAAGATGTTGCGTCATAGAAAACTCTGTCCGTGCTGTCCGGCCGGTATGGAAAGATGTTGGGCAATGGTCTCGGCGATATCCGCATAGGTGGGGCGAATGCCGATCGAGCGGGAACGGATGCCCGGACCGAAGGCCATGATCGGCACCCGTTCTCGGGTATGGTCCGTGCCGCGCCAGGTGGGATCGCAGCCGTGGTCGGCGGTCATCACCACGAGATCGCCCGGCTGCAGCTTGCGATGAATGTCGGGGATCATCAGGTCGAAGGCCTCGAGCGCCGCGGCATAACCCGGCACGTCGCGGCGGTGGCCGTAAAGCATGTCGAAATCGACGAAATTGGTGAAGACGAGATCGCCGACGGCCGCCTCGTCCATGGCCGTTAGCGTCGCATCCATCAGGGCGGCATTGCCGTTCGCCTTGATGACGCGCGAGACGCCCTGGTGGGCGAAGATATCGCCGATCTTGCCGACCGCATGAACGGCACGCCCGCCGCGGATCAGCCGGTCGAGAAGCGTCGGCTCCGGCGGCAGGACGGAATAGTCGCGGCGGTTGCCGGTGCGCTCGAATGTCTCGGCGGTCTCGCCGATAAAGGGCCGGGCGATGACGCGGCCGATGTTCAAAGGGTCGAGCAGCCCGCGCACCACTTCGCAGAGCTTCAACAGGCGATCGAGACCAAAATGCGTCTCGTGCGCGGCGATCTGGAAGACGGAATCGGCAGAGGTGTAGCAGATCGGCCGGCCGGTGCGGATATGCTCCTGCCCAAGCCGGGCGATGATCTCGGTGCCCGATGCATGGCAGTTTCCGAGAATGCCCGGAACATCGCCTTCGCGGCAGATCGCTTCGACCAGTTCAGGAGAGAAGGCATCGCCTTCCGTCGGGAAATAACCCCAGTCGAAATTGACGGGCGTGCCGGCAATCTCCCAATGGCCTGATGGCGTGTCCTTTCCGCGGGAAACTTCGTTGGCTGCGCCATGCAGGCCAAAGATGCGTTCGGGCATCGGCATGCCGGCCGGATAATCGCCGCTGGCCAGTCTGGCTATTTCGAGGAGGCCGAGCGACGACATGTTCGGCAGATGCAGCGGACCTTCGCGCAGGCCCGCGCGGTCTCCGGCGCCGGAGGCACAGAACTCGGCGATATGGCCGAGCGTGTTGGAGCCAAGATCGCCATAGTCATCCGCGTCGCGGGCACCGCCAACACCGAAACTGTCGAGAACGAAGAGAAAAGCACGCGCCATCGGTCACCCGGAGTTCACCCACCAGGCGGTCGGCTGGTACCGGCCGCTCTGAATGGGGGAACATATAGCCGCCCCGGAGACTTGGCAAAAGGGCTTGCGGTCAGCAATTGGTGCAGGTGACGCCGGTTCCAAGACGCTGGCGGTAGAAATATTCCCGCTCGATGGTGATATTGTTGATTTTGGCCGGTACCGCATCGGCCATGAACATCAGCAGCTGATGGTCGACAGATACCTCGGTGCGGATGAGGAATGAGCTGGCTGTGAGCATGTCGGACGGAACGTCGACCGCGGAGCCTACGGCATAGGGCTTGCCGTTGTCCTGATCCCAGGACCATGCAACCGTCGGCTTCTTGTTGGCATCAAGCTGAACGCCTGTGATCCTGACCTTCAGGTTGTTCGTGACATAAGGTGCGAAAAGGCTGGTCGTCACGTCTTTCATGGTGGTTAGAAAGGTCTTGTCGACGCTTGTTTCGCGGGTCACCAGATCGGCAATCGTGCTGGAGCTGCGTGTTACGCGCTTGGCCACGCTAAGACCGATCGTGATCTCGAACGAGGTGATGTAGAGGCTGAGCAATAAGGGGGCGATTAGCGCGAATTCGACTGCGCCGACGCCGCGTCTGTCCGTAGCGAGGCGTCTCAGCCGGGACAAGAAACCTTCATTACGCGTGTGAGGTTTTGAGTTCTGGTCTTCCATCACGGATAGTCCTCGTTCCGGAAGGTGGCGGTTTCGACGATGAGGAAATAATTCGGACGGCCGCCGCTCGGGCGCACGTTGGTGATGTATGGCCGCAGCAGATCGGTGACAATGTCCCAGCGGTAATAGGCGCGGACCATGTTGATCGACTTCTGGGCACCCGGCAGGTAGTTGTTGATGCTGCCGGTATCGAGATCCTTGTTGGAATTCAGCGGAATATTGCCCGGGATGAGCGCGAAACTCGTGAAATTGCGGACGTCGAGCCAAAGTTTGTCGGGCGTCGCGATTTCCTGTTCGCTGCATTTGATCATGATCGAGATCTCGTCGCAGAAAGCGCGCCGGAATTTCGTTCTGTCGGTCGTGGCCGCAACGATGTTGCCGGTCCTGATCTTGCGCGACATGGTGTCGACGGCATTGGCCACAAGCTGTTCGCCGGTATAGGCGATGAAGGTTTCCAGGATAGCGAAAACGATCAGAAAATAGGGAATCGCCAGAAGGGCGAACTCGATTGCGGCGGCGCCGTCTCGCGAGCGGGTAAAGCGCCACCACGTCCTCCGTGCTTTCACGGGGCGCGACGCATCGTCTTTGGTATCGTCGTGTTCCTGGCGCATGATTTCCGTCCGACAGCCCTGTTCGAGCACCCCGGATCGTACGGACGGATTATTGAAATTCCGTTGCGCCGGTATTTCGCAGTTTAACGACCTGTCCCTGATCAGGGCGAAGTGGTGGCGTTATTCTGGAATTCCGCATGCTGTTCGCAGTTGGGCGTGCAGGACAGGATGGAACGTTCCGTCTGACGGAAGACGCGGACCGTGTTGCCCTCGTCGATCGACACGAGCACGCGTTCGTCGGCAATCGCATTGCCCTCGGCATCGAGCAATACGAGGTTGGTCGTGCCGAAGCTGCGGCCGGTCAGAACGATCGTGGTGGAATCTGCAACCGTGGCATCGGCCACGTTGGAATTGCCGACGATCACCTTGCTGACAGGCCGGTCAAGCTTAAGAACGCGCGCGTGATTCATGAATACGCGCAAAAGGTCCGGGCCGTCCTGAGCGGTCGAAGGGCCGGCAAAAACCAGTACGCCTGCGCATAGGGCGATGGAGCGAACCAGTACGCTACGGAATGGCATCGGAAAGGGCCTTTGGGTGCGATGAATACTTGCAAAGCATGGAGGCGAATGGTGAATGAACGGTTAAGTCGTCCAGCTATGGGCGCTTGAGCGCTTCTTAACCTTGTTTCAGAGGGCCTGCATCGCGTCGCCATGAGCGGTCCGGCGAGTGACAAACTGCACCTAACGTATTGTGATATATGCAATAATATAATTTAAGAAATATACGATTTTCATTCATTTGAATTGTTCGGATCTTCTTGTTTCTTCGTTTACCACGCCCTGGACATTGACCCGTTAACCACTTGGTAACGGCGTTCCTTAAGCCGATGGCAATCGTTCCTTTGTAGATTGGCTTCATCCGAACAACGGAAAACAGTTGTCGGGAAGTGCTGAACAACAACAGTCGAGTAGGAGAGTTCCATGTCCAAGATTTTCGCTCGTTTCATGAAGGATGAGTCCGGCGCAACCGCCATCGAGTATGGTCTGATTGCTGCACTCATTTCCGTTGCCCTGATTGCCGGTGCTACCAGCCTCGGCGGCGCGCTGGATAACCAGTTCAAGTCTCTGTCGACCAAGCTAAACAACGCAGGTAAGTAAAGCTTAGTCGCTACATACTCAAAAGCCGCTTCATCGAAGCGGCTTTTCGTGTTTCGTGGTTTTCGCGTTTCTTGAACGGGATCTGACAAATGATGATCGTTTCCGCAATCATCTTGACCGCGTTGCCGCTGGGGCTGGCGCTTGCCGCCGTCAGCGATCTGTTCACCATGACGATACCCAACCGGATATCGATCGCGCTTGTCGCGGTATTTGTGGTGGCCGCTCCGCTCGTCGGTTTGTCCTGGCCCGATATCGGCATGAGCTTGGTCGCGGGCCTCGTTGTTTTCGCAGCCTGTTTCGCGCTGTTTGCGCTGAATATCATGGGTGGGGGCGACGCAAAGCTCCTGACGGCCACAACCGTCTGGTTTGGCTTCAATCATTCGCTGCTCGTTTACCTGGTGACGGTCGGTTATGTGGGTGGCGCGGTGACGCTGGCCTTCCTGCTGTTGCGCGCGAGTTCCAACTCTGTCCTCGCAATAGGAATTCCGCTTCCGGCATCTCTGGTGACGGCCAAGAAGATCCCCTATGGCATCGCAATTGCCATCGCCGGCTTCCTGACTTTCCAGCAATCGCCGATTTATTCGCTGGCTATCACAGCGTTCAACTGATGGTCGCGATCGTATAAACATCGCATTAACCACAATTGTAAGCCGGTTATTAACCATAATTATACCATTGCGGCCCATTCTCCGGGGAAATTAGTGTTCCCTCAAGGAATGGCCATGAAGCCGACCCGTATCATCATTCTTGCGGTAGCCGTGGTGGCTGCGGGTCTTGCCGGCCTGCTGGCCATGCAGATTTCCGGCGCCAAAGCCCCTGATATCGTGGAAACCGTCATCCAGAAGGAGCCGACGGTCAAGGTTCTCGTTTCCGCGGAAAGCCTGCCGATCGGCAGCCGTCTGAACGATAAGTCCATGGAGTGGATGGCCTGGCCGAAGAGCGGGATCGTCGAAGGTTTCATCACCAGCGACACACGGCCGAACGCCTTGACCGAATTGCAGGGCGTCGTCGTCCGCATGCCGCTGTTCAAGGGTGAGCCGCTCAGGGCCGAAAAGATCGCCGATTCCTCCAGCCGAATCATGTCTTCGCTGCTGCCCTCCGGCAAGCGTGCCGTCGCCACCGAGATTTCCGTTGCCACGGGTGCCGGCGGCTTCGTCCTGCCGAACGACCGCGTCGATATCATCATGGTGCGCCAGAACAAGGATAGCGGCGGCGGCTACATCACCGAGAACATCCTCAACAACATCCGCGTGCTCGCGATCGACCAGCAGGTCCAGGAAAGCGAAGACGGCAAGAAGGCGGTGGTCGGCACGACCGCGACGCTGGAGCTGACGCCCGATCAGGCTAAGGTCATCGCCGTCGCCCAGCAGATGGCCGACCGGCTGACGCTTGCGCTGCGCTCGGTGGCCGACAGTCAGGAGGCCGACACGGCGGCGGCCGACTATCTCCTGCATGGCGGAGACGGCAAGGCGGATA
>CBDDGK010000013.1:0-191679 GCA_965227625.1 Neorhizobium sp.
GCGTACGGGCCAGGCAGCCGGCACGCTTTCCGGCGGCGAGCAGCAGATGCTGGCGATCGGCCGCGGCATGATGGCCGAGCCGAAGCTCCTGATCCTCGATGAACCGTCGCTCGGTCTTTCAACCGCTTCTGGTCGAGGAAATGTTCAACCTTGTCCGCCGGCTGAACCAGGATGGCCTGCCGGTGATGCTGGTGGAGCAGAATGTCGTTCAATCGCTGGAGATCGCCTCGCGCGCCTACATCGTCGAGAACGGCACCATCACCATGTCCGGCACGGCGGCGGAGATTTCCGCCAATCCTGAACTCAAGCGGGCCTATCTCGGGCTTTAGCCCGAGTTGCGAATGAGGAGGACGCGATCATGACCATCGTTACCCCAAACATAGTTACGCCAAGTATCATCACTCCGGGCATCGTCCCTGCATCCGTACTTCTGGCCGAACCCCGACCCGACTGGCTGACCCAATGGGGCCGCTTCGGTGCGACATTGACTTACGACAAGCTCTCGCCGGAACTGGTGGCGCAGGCGAAACTCGTTCTGCTCGACTGCATTGGAGCCATCGCATCCGGCATGCAGGAACCGGAACTGCTGAAGCTCGCTGAGCGTCTCGCCAAACGCGGTCGCGGCGATGTTGCGGCTGTTGGCGCGGGTGTTTCACTGCGTGGCGACGATGCGGCCTTCATCAACGGTACCGCCGGCACCGCACTGGAACTCGACGAAGGCAATTCCTTCGCCCGCGGCCATCCCGGTATCCATGTCCTGCCTGCGGCCTTGTCCACGGCACTTGCCGGCGGCAGGAACGGCCGGGATTTCATGACCGCCTTCATCCTCGGTTACGAGGTGGGCGCGCGGGCCGGTGCTGCCTGCCGCCTTCGTCCGACCGTTCATCCGCACGGCACCTGGGGCACGATCGGCGCCGCCTTCGCCACCGCCGTGCTCGATGGCGCTGGCGAGGAAGCCCTGATCGAGACGATCAATGTCTCCGCGACGCTCAGCGTCGGCGCCAGCCTGCGGGCGATGCTGGAAGGTGCCACCGTACGCAACAGCTTCTGCGGCTTTTCCAACCGCAATGGCATGATGGCCTGGGACATGGTCGCCTCGGGCTTCAAGGGCGAGATCGACTCCGTCCGGACCGTCTATAGCGGCATTCTCGCCGAAGGTTTCAAGCCGGAGATGATGGCAGATGAACTCGGCAGCCGTTACGAAATCCAGCGCAACTATTTCAAGCGCCATGCCGCCTGCCGCTTCACGCATGGCTCGCTCGATGTGGTCCGCTCTCTGATCGCGGCTCACGGCAAGATCGCGCCCGGAGATATCGCCTCGATCGAGGTCGAGACCTATGCCTATGCGGCGCAGCTCGACAGCCTTGAGCCATCCAACATGCTGGCAGCAAAGTTCTCGCTACCGTTCGCGATCGCCACGACCATCATCAACGGCGAAGCCTCCGTGCCGGCCTTCCGCCAGGCATCCGTCGACAACGAGACCATCCGCGCGCTGGCCCGCAAGGTCTCGGTGCGCGAGAAGCTGGAATACACCGCCATGCTGCCGGACAAACGCCCGGCGCATCTGACCATCCGCCTCACCGACGGCCGCGTGCTGACCGCCGAGACCATGACCAATCGCGGCGATGCGGTCGATCCCTACACCCCGGATGAAGTCCGCGCGAAGTTCTTCGAACTTGCCGTGCCGGTCTGGGGCCAGGCCCATGCCGACCGCATCCTGAATGCCATTGAAACGATCGAAACGGCGCCGGACCTGACAGGCCTGAATAGCCTGCTTGCCCAGCCCGCGATCAAGGAAGCCTGAAATGACCTTGAAAACCCTCCTCTCCCGGCCCGGCCCGATCGTGGCCCCAGGGATCTACGATGCGCTCACAAGCTCCATCGCCACCGATGCCGGCTTTGACGCGCTTTATCTCTCCGGCGCGGCTATCGCCTATACCAAGCTCGGCCGTCCCGATATCGGCCTCGTCTCGATGACGGAAGTCGCCGACGTGATCGAGCTGGTGCGTCAGCGCGTCCAGACCCCCATCATCGTCGATGCCGACAACGGTTACGGCAATGCGCTGAACGTCCTGCGGACGGTCAAGACCTTCGAGCGGGCCGGCGCCAGCGCCATCCAGCTCGAGGACCAGACGCTGCCGAAGCGCTGCGGCCACCTGCAGGACAAGTCGCTGATCTCCGCGTCCGAAATGGCCGGCAAGATCAAGGCGGCCGTCGATGCCCGCACCACGGAAGAAACGTTGATCGTCGCCCGCACGGATGCTGTTGCCGTGGAAGGCTTCGAAGCGGCGATCGAACGCGCTTCGCTTTACGCCGATGCCGGCGCAGACGTGCTGTTCGTCGAAGCCCCGCGCTCGCAGGAACAGCTGGAAGCAGTTTGCAAGGCGCTCGGCCATCGTTTGCCGCTGCTCGCCAACATGGTCGAAGGCGGGGACACGCCGATGATGACGGCGGACGAGCTTGCCGTGATCGGCTTCAAAATCGTCATCTTCCCCGGCGGCATCGTGCGCGCCATCGCCCGTACCGCCCAGGATTATTACCGCTCGCTCCGCACCCATGGCAGCAACGAACCCTTCCGCGACCGGATGTTCCAGTTCAACGACCTGAACGAGCTGATCGGCACGCCGGAAATGCTCCAGGCCGGCCGCGAATACGAGACCTTCGATCCTTCCAAGAAGGGCAATGCCGCATGACCACGAAAACGCTCGATCCCGTAACGCTCGCCATCCTCAACGGGCGGCTGGAGCAGATCGCCGACGAGATGGACGCGACGCTCTATCGCTCGGCCTTCAACCCTATTATCGCCGAGGCACGCGACGCCTGCCACGGCCTCTACCATGCCGAAACCGGCGCAACCCTCGTCCAGGGCACCCGCGGCCTGCCGATCTTCGTCGGCGCCATGGCATTCGCGGTGAAGGCGGTCATCGAGAAGGTCGCCCGCGACGGCAATCTTTCGTCAGGTGACACTTTTCTCTTCAACGATCCCTATGCAGGCGGCACCCATCTCAACGATTTCCGCCTCGTGCGGCCGGTGTTTCGCGACGACAAGCTCTATTGCTGGATCGCCTCCGTCGGCCACTGGCTCGATATCGGCGGCAACGTGCCGGGCGGCTTCAACGCCAAGGCAACGGAAAGTTTCCAGGAAGGCGTGCGCATTCCGGTCGTCAAGCTCTTCACCAAGGGCCTCATCAACAACGATATCGTCGATATTCTCTCAGCAAATTCCCGCGTGCCGCTGTCCAACTATGGCGACCTGAACGGCCAGTTGAATGCGCTTGATCTCGGCGAACGGCGGCTCGGCGAACTGCTGGACAGCTACGGCGACAACACGGTAGAGGCGGCGTTCGAAGCTTTCTCGAACCGCGCCGAGGCAATGATGCGCGAAGAGATCCGCGCGCTGCCGGATGGCACCTACGTCTTTGAAGACTATCTCGACAACGACGGCATCACCGCCGACAAGTTGACCATCGCACTCGACCTGACCATCAAGGGCGACCAGATGGTGCTGGACTTCTCCCGCTCCTCCGGTCCCTGCGCCGGCCCGCTGAACATCGCCTATTCCACGGCGGCCGCCTGCTGCTACGTGGCGCTGAAACACGTCTTCACCAGCGTTCCGGCCAATGCCGGTTGCCTCAGGCCGATCGAGTTCATCATTCCGGAAACCACGCTGCTCGGCGTCAAGCCGCCAAAGCCGGTCGGCGGCTACACGGAGACCATCCTGCGCGTCATCGGCGTCGTGTTCGGTGCGCTGGCGCAGGCCGATCCCACCCGCGCCACGGCCGGCCCGTTCGGCACGATCAACGCGCTCTCCATCGCCGGTTACCGCGATGACGGTTCGCGTTACGTGATGTTCTCCTTCTTCGGCGGCGGCCTCGGCGGCAATCCGGAAAGCGACGGCCTGAACCACGCCAACAACCCGATCTCCATGGCAACCATTCCGCCGGCGGAAATCATGGAAGCCTCTTATCCGGTGCTCTTCACCCAATGGGCGCTGCGTCCGGATTCGGCCGGCGCCGGTTACCACCGCGGTGGCGTCGGCGCGATATACGAGGTCGAGGCGATGACCGATGCGGACGTCTTCCTGCTCGGTGAACGCGGCGTGTATGCACCCTTCGGCGTGGCCGGAGGCGGAGAAGCGGCGCTCAACCGCTTCACCTGGCAGGCCGATGATGGCGAACATTCGCCGCCGCTCGCGTCCAAGGTGGCCGATGTCCGCATCAAGCCCGGCCAGCGCGTGCGCATCGAAGCACCCGGTGGCGGCGGTTTCGGCAATCCGAAGACAAGACCCGCGGAAAAGGTCGCCCGCGACGTGCGCCTCGGCTTCGTCAGCCGCGAATCCGCTCGCGAGATCTACGGCGTCGAGACAGATGCCGAAGGCAATATCGATTTGAATGCAACGATAAAGTTGCGCGAAGGAGCTGCCGCATGAACACGCACATCAAAACCAGCGGCTCCTCCGTCGTCGGCGTCGATGTCGGCGGCACCTTCACCGACCTCTTCTATTACGATGCCGCCGCCGGAAAATTCCGCACCGCCAAGGTCTCCTCCAACCGCGGCGACGAAGCGATCGGCTTTCTCGAAGGCCTTAAGACCTTCGGCCCGGTCGCCGAACTCGGCTCGATCGTGCACGGTACGACGGTCGGCACCAATGCGCTGCTGGAACGCAAGGGCGCCCGCACCGCTCTCATCACCACCCAGGGTTTCCGCGATGTGCTGGAAATGCGCCGCCGCGATCGCCTCAACACCTGGGGTCTCTGGGGCGATTTCGTACCGGTCATTGAACGCGACCTGCGTTTCGAAGTGAGCGAACGCGTGCTGGCCGATGGAACGGTGCGTGAAACGCTCGATCCGGAACATGTGAAGGCCGCCGCCCGCCGCGCGCTGGCCGCCGGCGCCGAGGCGCTCGCCATCGTCTTCATCAATGCCTACGCCAACCCGGCCAACGAAATGGCGGCGCTGGAAGCCGCGCAATCCGTCTGGCCGAACGAGAATGTCGCCTGTTCCTCGCAGATCCTGCCCGAGATCCGCGAGTTCGAGCGCACCTCTACCACGGCGCTCAACGCCTATCTGCAGCCGGTCGTCGGCGGTTATCTGCGCAAACTGACAGATGCGCTGAAGAGCGAAGCCTTCGGCGGTCGGTTCCACATCGTCCAGTCGAATGGCGGCGTCATGTCGACGGAAACCGCCCGCCGCCTGCCGGTGCGCACCGCACTCTCCGGCCCGGCCGCCGGTGTCATTGCCGCGGCTGCGATCTCCAAGGCCGCGGGTTTCCCGAATATCATCACCGGCGATCTCGGCGGCACGTCCTTCGACGTTTCGCTGGTCGTCGAGGGCGAGACCTCGCTTGCGGCCCAGACGACGATCGACTTTGGCCTCGTCATCCGCACGCCGATGATCGAGATTACCACGATCGGTGCCGGCGGCGGTTCGATCGCCCATGTGGATGCCGGCGGCCTGTTGCAGGTCGGCCCGGAAAGCGCCGGCTCGCGTCCCGGCCCGGTCGCCTATGCGCAGGGCAACACCCGCCCGACGCTGACCGACGCCAATATCGTGCTCGGCCGCATCAATGCCGAACGCCCGATCGGCGGCAAGCTCGCCCGTCTCGACGTCGAGGCTGCGAAGAAGGCGATCGAGGAACATGTCGCCAAGCCCACCGGGCTCGGTGTGATGGAAGCGGCAGAAGCGATCGTGAAGATTGCCGATGGCCGTATGGCGGGCGCCATCCGCCTCGTTTCCATCGAGCGCGGACATGATCCGGCCAAATTCGTCGCCGTGCCCTTCGGCGGCGGCGGCGCGCTGCATGCCGGCGCTCTCATCAAGGATGTCGGTCTGCAGGCGGCGCTCGTGCCGCGATATCCGGGCGTCACCTCGGCGCTCGGCTGCGTGATCGCCGATATCCGTCACGACCAGGTACAGACGGTCAACCTGACGGTTGCCGCACTCGATGCCGAAGTTCTCGATAAGCGCATGGTGGCCGAAGCAGAAAACGCCCGCCAGATCGTCGAGGAAGCCGGCCTCCCAATCGATCGCATCGACCTCGTGTTCGAACTCGACATGCATTATGTCGGCCAGACACACACTGTTTCCGTGCCGCTGCCGGTCACGATCGAAAACGGTTCGACGGGCGTGACCCGCGAGATCGTGCAGGCTGCGTTCGATGCCGCCTATCAGGCCTCGTTCAGCCGGCTGCTGCCCGGCCTGCAGGCGAAGATCGTCAACCTGCGCACGTCCGCCATCGGCCGTCGTCCGCATTTCAGCCTCCAGGCACTCGCGCCGGAACCCGGCACGACCGTGGAACAGGCAAAGCGCGGCAGCCGTCCGGTCTGGTTCGACGGCGGCTGGCACGATACGGCGATCTATGCCCGCCTCGAACTGCCGGTCGGCGCTGTCGTTCAAGGCCCTGCCATCCTTGAACAGCCGGATGCAACCGTACTGGTCGACCCGGATCTGCAGGCCCGTGTCGATGACTTCGGCAACGTGATCATGGAGCGGAAGGGATGAGCAAATCTGCCATCCCCGTCGAAAAGACCGGTCTGATCATCGTCGACCTGACCAACGACTTTCTCGACCCAAATGGCGCCTATGGCCGCGCCAACCAGGGTGCGCCGGAAATCGCCGCCCTGCCGGAACGCATCAAGCCGCTGGTCGATCTGCTGCGCGCCAAGGGCGGCTGGGTTATCTCAGCCCAGTTCACGCTGGTGCCTGCCAAGGGTGGCGAACCGATCATCTCGCCGCATCTGAAAGAGCTGCGTCCCTTCCTCGGCAAGGGCGATTTTGCGCCGGGTAGCTGGGGCAACAGCCTGGTCGATAAGCTGGCACCGGCCGATCTTGTGGTGGAGAAAGTCGCCTATTCCTCCTTCTACATGACCCGGCTCGAATGGGTGCTGAAGAAGTGCGGCATCGAGCGCCTGATCGTCGGCGGCATCGTCACCAATGGCGGCGTGGCCTCCACGGTGCGGGATGCGCATGTGCGGGACTTCGACACGACCGTGCTTTCCGACGGCTGCGCCGCGTTTTCGCAAGCCACCCATAACGTCGCTATCGAGGCGCTGAAGCCGGTCGCCCGCGTCGCCACCATTGCCGAAATCTGCGCCGAACTCGGCTGAACCAAACAATCGGAGGATAGCATGCCCGTCATCGAAACCACCCTGATCGAAGGATATGACGCAGAAACCAAGGCGCGTCTGATGAAGGGCATGGCACGCGTCGTGCGCTCCGTGATCGCGGCGGTGCCGGAAGGAACGATCACGGTCATTCGCGAAGTGAGCCCAAGCTCCTACGCACGCGGCGGCATTCCGCGCGTGCCCGGCCCCCCGCTGCCGCCGGCTGCCGATGTGATTTCCGACTTCACGAAAGCGCTGGCGGCGGGTGACGTAGCGAAGGCCTCGGTGTTCCTCACACCGGAATTCGCCGCCACCGATGCCAAGGGCGCCACGACCGATCTCGCCGGTCTGGTAAAATCCGCATCGGATCGGACCTACATACGCTTCGACGAGTCCGTCAACGACGAGAGCGTTCTGATCTTCGCCGAAGGAACCGCAGGTTCCGCTCGGTTCGTCGAGCGTTTTACAATCTCCGGCAAGCTGATTTCCGCTTACGCGATCTGGATTGCCGCATGACCTCCGCAGGCGACAAGGCCGATGTCGTCATTATCGGCGCGGGTGCGGCCGGCCTTTGCGCCGCGCTCGCTGCCCGCGAGGCAGGCCTCTCCGTGACGGTGCTGGAACGCGACGACGAGCCGGCGGGCAACACCGCGTTGACATTGGGCATGCTACCCGGCGCCGGCACCCATTTTCAACGGGAAAAGGGCATCGAGGACACGCCCGAGCTTTTCCTTGCGGACATCATGAAGAAAGCCAAGGGTAAGACCGACGAACATCTTGCCCATGCCATCACGAAAGCCTCCGGTCCGGCCGTCGAATGGCTGCATGACCGGCACGGCGTGCATTTCGAACTGCTCGACGACATTCTTTACCCCGGCCATGCCGTCCATCGGTATCACGTCCCGAAAAGCCGCACCGGCGTCGAGATGGAAGCCAATTTGCTCAACGCCGCCAAGTCGGCCGGTGCGCGGATCGTCACCGGTGCGCGCGTGCAAAGGCTCTTGGCGACGGATGATGGTCACGTCGAGGCCGCCGGTTACAGCCTGAATGGCGAAGACAAACTGATCGATACCGGCGCGGTGGTGCTGGCGACGGGCGGTTATGGGGCGGATGCCTCGATCGTCGCACAGCACATTCCTGGCATGGCAGATGCCGTCTATTGCGGCCATCACGGCTCGACAGGCGATGCATTGCGCTGGGGCGAAAAACTGGGCGCGGCCACGGCCGATCTCGGCGGCTACCAGGGCCATTGCGTTGCCGATGGTCCCGACCTGCCCGTCACCTGGGCGCTTGTCATCCGCGGCGGGTTTCAAGTGAATTCGACGGGCCGGCGCTTTTCCAACGAGATGAGCGGTTACTCAGAACAGGCCTCCGAAGTGCTGAGCCAATCGGGCGGCACGGCCTGGACCATCTATGACAAACGCTGCGAAGAGCCGGCGCTGACGTTTCAGGATTATCACCGCGTGCTGGAAAGCGGCTCGGTCGTGATGGCGGAGAGCATTGAAGAACTCGCCAGCAAGATAGATGTGCCGCAGCAGGCGCTGCAGAGGAGTTTCGGCCAGGTTCGTGCAGCCATCGAGGGCAAAGCAGCCGATCCGTTCGGACGGAATTTCACCGATGTGCCGCCCTTGGAGGGACCGTTCCTGGCCGTTCGCGTTCGCGGCGCACTGTTTCATACCCAGGGCGGCCTGGTGGTCGACACCACGGCACGCGTTCTGCGGCCGGATGGCTCGGCACTGCCCAATCTCTTTGCCGCAGGCGGCGCGGCGCGCGGTCTCTCCGGCCCGGCATCCTACGGTTATCTCGGCGGCAACGGCTTGCTGACCGCCGTGGTGCTCGGGCGTTTCGCCGGAGAGGGCGCGGCCGCTCAGCTCGCCCATGCAAGACAAACGAAATGATGCGGAGGATTTGAGTTTGGCCAAGGTTCTGGTGATCGTCCCCTTCCCGATGGACGACGACAATCTTTTAAAGCGCAAGGCCCAGCTTAATGCGGTCAAGCTCGGCGAAGGCATCGAGTTCGATTTCAAGCCTGTTCGCATCGCGCCGGTCAATTATGTCAGCCAGCAGGATTCGGTGCTCGCCGATGTCGGCATTCTCGAGGCCGGACTGCAGGCGCAGGCCGATGGTTACGACGCCGTCTGCATCGACACGATGAGCGATTCCGGCATGTCGGCGCTGCGTTCGGTGCTCGATATTCCGGTGATCGGCCCGGGCCGCCATTCCATGTTGCTGGCGCTGACGCTCGGCGAAAAATTCTCGATCCTCGCCATGTGGGATCGCTGGCGGCATCTCTATACCAAGACGCTCGCCGAACTCGGCCTACAGCACAAATGTGCTTCGCTGCGCTCCGCCGGGCTCCAGCCGAACAACCAGAGCCTGCTCGCCGGCAAGGAAGACGAGTTTTTCCCGGCGCTTTACGAGGCGGCCATGCGCTGCGTCGAGGAAGACGGCGCCGACGTAATCATTCTCGGCTCGACAACGATGCATGAGGCGCATGCCTATCTCGCCGAACGCCTGCCGGTACCGATCATCAATCCCGGGCCGCTGACCTATCGCCTGGCCGATGCCGCCATCAAGCTGAAACTCGCCCATAGCCGGGTTTCCTATCCTTCACCTTCGCACATCGCGGCAGAACGGCTGGCCGAGATGGGTAAGATCGCAGCCGGGCTTTGAGGAGAACTAAAATGACCCGCATTCTTCTTCTTTCGCCTGCCGATCTCGAACTGCCGGACGACGTGATCGCCAACGGGGTGACCGACTCCGATACCGAAATCGTCCACCGCCGCGTCACTTATCCGTCCGTCCCGCCGATCGGTGCGCATGACTGGACACTGGCCGACCTCGCCGTCATGGCTGCCGGGCAAAATGCCGAGGCCGAGGGCTTCGATGCGGTCTGCCTCGCCGATTTCGGAGACTACGGCGCCAACGCGCTTCGCTCGTTGATGGATATTCCAGTCGTCGCCGCCGGCCGCGCCTCGATGCTGCATGCGTTGACGCTCGGAAGCAGCTTCAGCGTGCTTGCCAGCGAACGCGATTATGTCCGCAGCAAGAAGACCGTTCATGAATATGCGCTGGATGCGCAATGCATGGGCATCCACCGGCTGAAGCCCGGCGTTGACATCGCATCCCTCTGCGCCGGGGCTGATGTGCTGGTTGTCGCGGGTGGTGCGCGCAACGTCGCGTTCGGAGGCGTGAATATCCCGGTCGTCGATCCGCTTGCGCTCATCGTGAAGCTCGCAGAAAGCCTTGTCGGCCTCGGCCTTACCCACAGCCGCCGCGCCTACCCGGCGCCACAGGCGCGCAAGGCGGACCTGATCGCGGCGATCACCGCAAGGTAAGCCGGAGCGGCGGGGTCCGGCCTTGGACGACGTCGCATCCCATCCGATCTTTCCAATTTGTAATCGCAATCAATGGAAATTGCCTTCCCTCGCAATCGCTAGACCAGTAGCGTCTATTCTTGTTGTTTTTCCAAGCATTCAAGAAGATGCGGCTGATGGCGCAAAGGCACTGGGTTCTGGTTTCTGTTCTAATCCTGGGCGCTGCCGGCCTCGGAGCCTATGTCACGCGCGATCGCTGGCTGAATCGGGTCGAGGTCATGCTCGGGCGCGCGCCGGCTGAGGAGACTGCGACGGCCGCGCAACCGAACGGGCGCCCCCCGGGTGGCCGCAGGAGAGGCGGCAGGCAAGCAGGAGAAGCTCAGCCGGTTCCAGTGCTTGTGGCCGATGCGAAGGCGAGCGACGTCCCTGTCTTCATTGACGGCGTCGGCTCCGTCAGGCCGCTCAATACCGTCACCATTCGTCCACAGGTCAGCGGCAAGCTGGTCGAACTGCATTTCGAGGAAGGGCAGGACGTCAGAAAGGGCGATATACTCGTTCGCATCGATGATGCCGTTTATCGAGCCCAGCTCGATCAGGCGATCGGCAAGAAGGCTCAGGACCAGGCCCTTCTGCAGAACGCCGAACTCGCGCTCGATCGTTACTCGAAACTGGTGCAATCGAGCTCCGGAACCCAGCAGCAGGTCGATACGGCGCGCTCTCAGGTCGAGCAATATCGGGCAGCCATCCAATCTGACGACGCGGCGATCGCCAGCGCCCAGGCATCGCTCGACTATACGACGATCCGGGCGCCGATCGACGGGCGAACCGGCATCCGTAATGTGGATGTCGGAAACCTCGTCAGCTCTTCCGATGCGACCGGTATCGTCACGCTGTCGCAGATCAAGCCGATTTCGGTGGTCTTTTCCATTCCGCAGCAGCAGCTTGCCCGCGTCAACGCGGCAAGCGGCAGGGGCCAGCTCACCGTCGAGGCAATCGGCGGTGATGGCCGGAGCGTCATCGACAACGGCATCCTGTCGGCCGTCGACAACCAGGTGGACGCAACAACAGGAACCGTCCGGATCAAGGCCAGCTTTCCGAACGACAAACTGGCGCTCTGGCCGGGCGCCTTCGTCAATGCGCGCCTCCTAGTGGAGGTGATGAAAGGGGCGATCGTGGTTCCGACCGCCGCCGTTCAGCGCGGGCCGAGCGGCACATTCGTCTATCTGCTGAAGCCGGACCAGACCGTCGCCATGCGAACGGTCAAGGTAAGACAGCAGGACGATGTGCAGAGCGTCATCGCAGAAGGCGTTGCAGCCGGCGACAAGGTGGTGACGACAGGTTTCTCCCGCCTGCGAGATGGGGAGCATGTGGAGGTTTCCGCCGCTCAGCCGCAGCCGCCGGCGGCCGATCCCGCCAAGCCGAACGAGGAACGCAGACCCAACCGCCGCCGCCAGGGTGAGGCTGAAGCGGCGAGTGCCGCCCCTGTTCCCGCACCCGAAGTAAAGCAATGAACACCTCGGCCCTGTTCATCAGACGCCCGATCGCGACCTCGCTTCTCGGCGTGGCCGTTCTGCTCGGCGGCCTGCTTGGCTACATCAATCTTCCCGTCGCACCGCTGCCGCAGGTCGATTTCCCCACCATCCGCGTGACGACGCAGCTTCCCGGCGCAGATCCAGAGACCATGGCCGCGCTGGTGACGGCACCTTTGGAGCGGCCTCTCGGGCAGATCCCGTCGCTGACCTCGATGACATCGTCGAGCGCCTTCGGCATCAGCCAGGTGACGCTGCAATTTGCGCTTGGACGCGATATCGACGGCGCCGCGCAGGACGTCCAGTCGGCCATCAATGCCGCGGGTTCGGGCCTGCCGCGCAACCTGCCTTACCCGCCGACCTATGCGAAGGTGAACCCAGCCGACACGCCGATCATCACGCTGGCGCTCCGCTCGACCGCTTATCCGATCCGCGATCTCAGCGATTTTGCCGATACGCTTTTGGCGCAGCGCCTCGCGCAGGTCTCCGGCGTCGGCAATGTTTCCATCCAGGGCGGGGTGCGGCCCGCCATTCGCATTCAAGCCGATATTCCGCGGCTTGCCGCCTATGGGATTGGTCTCGAGGATCTGCGTACGGCGATTTCCAGTGCCAGCGTGGCGGGTGCCAAAGGCTCGCTCGACGGAGCGCACCAGTCCTTTACGCTCGCCGCAAACGATCAGATCGTTGATCCGGAAATCTACGGCAACATCATCGTCGCCTATCGCAATAACGCGCCGGTGCGACTGAAGGACGTGGCCGACATCGTCCAGGGGCTGGAGAATACCCGTGTCGGCGCCTGGTATCAGGGTGAACCCGCCGTCATCCTCGATGTGATGAAACAGCCGGGCGCCAATGTCATCGATACGGTCGGCAATATCCTGAAGCAGGTGCCGCGCCTGCGCGAAGTCCTGCCCGCGGGCATATCACTCGATATCGTCAATGACAGGACCGAAACCATCCGCGCTTCCATCCACGATGTGCAATGGACGCTCGGCGTCAGCATCGGCCTGGTGATCCTCGTCGTCTTTCTGTTCCTGCGAACGCTGACGGCCACGATCATCGCCGCCGTCGCATTGCCGCTCTCGCTGGTCGCGACATTCGGCATCATGTGGTTTGCCGGCTTCAGCCTCGACAATCTGTCGCTGATGGCGCTGACCATCGGCACCGGCTTCGTGGTGGACGATGCGATCGTGATGATCGAGAACATCGCCCGGCACATCGAGGAAGGCGAAAGCCCGATGCAGGCGGCCTTCAAGGGTGCAGGCGAGATCGGCTTCACGATCATCTCGCTCACTGCCTCGCTGATTGCGGTGTTTATCCCCCTGCTGTTCATGTCCGGCATCGTCGGCCGCATGTTCCGCGAGTTTGCGCTGACACTGACGATTGCCGTCGTCGTATCCGCCGTCATTTCGCTGACGCTGACACCGATGATGTGCGCCCGCATCCTGCGCAAACCGGCCGAGGGGCGTCGCGGCCTTCTGGCAAGCACCGACCGGATCATGGATCGGATTATTTCCGGCTATCACCGAAGCCTCGTCTGGGCGGTCGATCGAAGCGGGCTGATGCTGCTGATGACGATCGCCACATTGGCGGCGACGATCGCGCTCTATGTCTTCATTCCGAAAGGTTTTCTTCCGCCGCAGGATACCGGCCTGATTTCTGCCGTAATAGAGACCGAGCCGACGACATCCTTCGACGCCATGAAGCGAACGCAGGCGATCGTGACAGAGAAGCTCAGGCACGACGAGGATGTGACCGGCATCGTATCCGTGGTCGGCGCCAGCGCCAGCAATCTGACCCTGAATACGGGAACGCTAAGCCTGGTCCTGAAACCGCGCAGTGAGCGGGCCTCCTCCCTGCCCGAAATCATCGACAGGCTGCGGCAGGCGGTTTCGCAATTGCCGGGCGTGCGTGTCACCTTCCAGGGCGTGCGGGATATCAGCATCAGCACCCGCCTCAGCCGTGCGCCCTATCAATACGTTCTGACCGGCGCGAATGCGGCAAACGTGGCGGATTGGGCCGACAAGCTCGTCGATCGGCTGGAGCAGCTGCCGGAACTGGTGGACGTTTCTTCGGAAGTCGAGATGGGAGGCGGGCGGTTGCTGCTCGATGTCGACCGGGAAACCGCCTCGCGCCTCGGTGTCTCGATGCAGGCCGTCAGCGATACGCTGAATGACGCCTTCGGCCAGCGGCAGATCACCACGATCTACGGACAGTCGAACCAGTACCGCGTCATCCTCGAAGCCGCGCCGCAATATCAGTCGGATCCGAAATCACTGGAACGGCTTTACGTTTCCGGCGCAGGCGATGCGCAGGTGCCGCTCGGATCGTTCGCCAAGACGTCGTTCACTTCGGTCCCGCTGGTGATCAGCCATAACGAACAGTTTCCCTCGGTGACGATCAGCTTCGACATGGCGCCCGGCTTCTCGCTCAGCCAGGCTGTCACCGCTATTCAGACGGCGGAGCGGGAGATCGGCGTTCCGAGCACGATCCAGCGCAGTTACTTTGGTGACGCAGAGGAGTTTGCCAACTCGCTTGCCGGCGAGCCATGGCTGATCCTTGCGGCGATTGTGACCATCTATATCGTGCTGGGCCTGCTGTACGAGAGTGCCATCCATCCCATCACCATTCTCTCCACCCTGCCCTCGGCAGGTGTCGGCGCACTTTTGGCTCTGATGGCCTTCGGCCAGGACCTGTCGCTGATCGCCCTGATCGGAATCGTGTTGCTGATGGGCATCGTCAAGAAAAACGCGATCATGATGATCGACTTCGCTCTGGAGGCTGAGCGGATCGAGGGACTTGCGCCACGCGACGCCATTCTGAAAGCGTCCATCCTGCGTTTCCGGCCGATCATGATGACGACGCTCGCGGCACTCTTCGGCGCCCTGCCCCTGGCGATGGCGGAAGGCACCGGCTCCGAACTGCGCATCCCGCTCGGCATCAGCATCATCGGTGGCCTGCTGTTGAGCCAGCTCCTGACGCTTTATACGACGCCCGTCATCTATCTGGCGTTCGAAAACCTGCGCAGCCGCATCATCGGACGCCCGACGGGGCAAGGCGGCCGGCGCGAAGGTGACGAGATCGGCGGCGGGATATGAACATCTCGGCGACATTCATCCGCAGGCCTGTCGGCACCACGTTGCTGGCGATCGGGCTCATGCTGATGGGCATCGTCGCCTACCGCTTCCTGCCGGTTTCCAATCTGCCGTCCGTCGATCTTCCGACTATTCGCGTCTCCGCCAGCCGGCCCGGCGCCGATCCGTCGAGCATGGCGGCAAGCGTCGCGGCGCCGCTGGAACGGCATCTTGGCGCGATAGCGGGCGTCACCGAACTCACGTCTTCCAGTGCGCTCGGATCGACCAACATCACCATCCAGTTCGACATCGAACGAACGATCGACGGGGCAGCCCAGGATGTGCAGGCGGCGATCAATGCAGCCGTCGTCGACCTTCCTTCCGATCTCCCCTCCCTGCCGTCTTTCCGCAAGGTTAATCCGGCAGCTTCGCCGATCCTCAGCCTTGCCCTGACATCCGACAACGTGGCGCCGAGCGCGATCTATGATGTGGCCGATACGCTGATCGTCCAGCGCATTTCGCAGGTGGATGGCGTGGGCGATGTCAGCGTCAGCGGCGCAGACCAGCCGGCCATCCGGGTCCAGCTCGACCCCAGCCGGTTGGCGGCGATGGGCCTGTCGCTCGATGCGGTGCGAACGGCAATCGTCGCCTCCGCGACTTTGGGGCCGATCGGCTCGATCAATGGCAGCGACCTCGCTTTTTCCATCGGCATGAACAGCCAGCTGCGAACACCGGAGGAATACGGACGCATCATCGTTCGCAGCAACAATGGCGTCGCCGTTCGACTGGCGGACATTGCGACTGTCGAGCCCGGCGTGCGCAACCGCCGCTCGGATGCCTGGTACAATGGCCGCCCTGCGGTGCTTCTCAACATCACCAAAGGCACGGATGCCAATGTCATCCAGACCGTCGATGCGGTGAAGGCGCTGATCCCGGAGCTTAAATCGCTGATGCCGGCCGGTGTCGATATCGCCATTCTCTCCGACCGGACCACGACGATCCATGCCAGCGTCGACGACATGGAGCTGACGCTGCTGATCACCGTCGTGCTTGTCATGATGGTCGTGCTGCTGTTTTTGCGCCGCTCGACGCCGACCTTTGCGGCAGGTGTCACCGTGCCGCTCTCATTGGCCGGCACGTTTGCCGCCATGTGGGCCTGCGGCCTGTCGATCGACAATCTTTCGCTGATGGCGCTGGCGGTCTCGGTCGGTTTCGTGGTCGACGACGCGATCGTCATGATCGAGAACATCTATGCCAATCTCGAAACCGGCATGAAGCCGATGCAGGCGGCGCTGGAGGGAGCGCGGCAGATCGGCTTTACCGTCATCTCGATCAGCGCTTCGCTGCTGGCCGCCTTCATCCCGATGTTCTTCCTGGGTGGCATTGTCGGGAAATTCTTCCAGAGTTTTTCGCTGACACTCGGCTTCGCAATAGTCATCTCGACGATCGTCTCATTGACCCTGACACCGATGATCTGCGCCCATCGCCTGCGCGCTCACTCAAAGCCGAGCCACGAAAACCGCAAGGCAGGCTTGCTTGAGGCGATCGTCGGCTTCTACGGCCGAACGCTGAAGGCGGTTTTGCATCATCAGGTCGCGGCCGTGATCGTCATCCTCGCCTGCGTCGGCCTCACGGCCTATCTCTATGTGAAGATCCCGAAAGGCTTTATCCCGCAGGACGATATCGGATTCATCCAGGGCGGCACCGAGGCATCGACCGATATATCCTATTCGGCGATGGTTGCCCTGCAACGGCAGGCAGCGGCGATTGCCGCTCGCGACCCGGCCGTTTCCGGCATCGGCTCGACCGCCGGCGGTGGCTTCTTCGGCTCCGTCAACCGCGGCCAGCTGATGATCTCATTGAAACCACCTTCCGAGCGCGCATCGACGGCCGAGGTAATCGAGCGGATGCGCCGGGAACTGGCGACCATTCCGGGGCTGAACAGCTATCTGTTTTCACCATCCGACGTTCGCATCGGTGCGCGCTCAGCGCCGTCCCCGTTTCAGTTCACGCTCTGGGATGAGAATTTCGAGGAGCTGACAGCCTGGGCGCCGAAAGTACTTGATGCACTGCGCAAGGAGCCGATGCTGGTCGATGTAAACTCCGACCGGCAGCCGAACGGATTGCAGGCGACGGTGAAGATCAATCGCGACGAGGCGGCGCGCCTGGGCGTCAGCATCCAGGCGATCGACAACGCACTCAACAGCGCGTTTGCACAACGGCAGGTGTCGACGATCTATACGCAGCGCAACCAGTACCGTGTGGTGCTGGAAGCCGATCCCTCTCAGGCCCGCGATCCCTCGGACATTTCCGGGCTGTATGTTCCGGGCGCAGGCGGAAAGCTTGTACCGCTTTCGAGCGTCACCACGATCGAGCGGACGCTTGCCCCTCTGGTCGTCAACCATCAGGGGCAGTTTCCGTCGGTGACAATGTCTTACAACGTCAAGCTCGGGGGCACGTTGCAGGACGCCAACGATGCGGTGCTGCATGCCGTCGGCCAATTGCATATGCCCGACACCTTACACGCCGAATTCGCAGGCGACGCGGGTGCCGGAGGCGGCGCGCTGAGCGACCAGCCGCTGCTGATCGCGGCCGCGCTCCTGACCGTCTACATCGTGCTGGGCATTCTCTATGAAAGCCTCGCCCATCCGCTGACGATCATCTCGACGCTGCCATCGGCAGGTCTCGGCGCACTGCTAGCATTGATGGTGAGCGGCACGGAACTGACGATCATAGCCTTCATCGGCATCGTGCTTTTGATCGGCATCGTCAAGAAAAACGGCATCATGCTGGTCGATTTCGCGCTGCAGGCCGAACGCACGCGCGGGCTCTCTTCCGAAGAGGCAATCTTCCAGGCCTGCCTGCAGCGGTTCCGGCCGATCCTGATGACGACGCTGGCGGCGATTATGGGCGCCATCCCTCTGATCATCGCGACAGGGCCCGGTTCGGAACTGCGCCGCCCACTAGGCATCACCATCGTCGGCGGCCTGGTCATCTCGCAGATCCTGACGCTCTACACGACGCCGATCATCTATATGATCCTCGCAAAACTGCATAACCGTCGCGCGCTGCGCCGTGACGCAGCCGCACCGGAGAAACAAGGCGATTTTCTGGGCTCGGGACTGGTTGAATGAAACCCGAACCCGGCACGGGCGACCATTACGCCTAGACCACACCCCAGGCCCGGAAACGGTCCCGGCCGGTCAGTTCGCGGAGATTGAGTTCACCGGCGATCTTCAAGGCTCCCTGCGGCGTGATGCCGAGTTCCGCGGCGATCATTCCGGCGGATACCATCGGCTTTGAAAGGACGAGATCGATCAGTTGCGGCAATTTCGAGGAGGTGCGCCGGCCGGAAAGCCGGTGCTGCATCTGTTGTCGGGCAAGCAGCAGCCGGTCATGTTCCTTCAGCCCCGCTTCGGCTGCAGCGGCCAGACCATCGATGATCGCGAGAAGTCGCGTATCACGGTCCCGGCTGGCGCGGCGTTCGCGGGCGATCTGCTTCAGGCCGAGATTGAGCGGCGCAAGATGGGCAATGGTCAATCCCGCCTCTCGGAGCAATGAGGCGGCGAGCAGCCTGCCGAGCCACGGCGCATGCTGCAGCACCTGCAGCATGTTCCAGGCGTCGAGCAGCACGGCTGCGCGCAGGATCGCCGGCAGGCCTTCGGTCTGCGAACGCGCCATCCGCCATTCCGCAAGCCGCTCGTCCTCATTCCAGTCCGGCTCGTAGACGAACCCATCGCGCTCGCGCGCCCTGAGCGGCGTCCGTTCACGGGCATCGGAAAGCAGCGCCTCGCTGCGGGCGAGGACGGCATCGATCTCGGCGAATTGAGATGCAAAAGCGTCCTCTTCGTCCTCGTCGATATCCGCCGAATCTTCATCTGCCTCGGCAGAAAACGCGACGGTCTCTTCCACACGATTTGCACCGCCCCTGCCACGCAATTTTGCGAGGCCATCGGCGCTCAAGGCCCAACCGGGCGGATGCCCGAAAATCGAACGGCGGCTGCGCAACACATCCTGCGCGATCGTCAATTCATGTGATGGCGCGCGAATGCCCATGCCCACATCATGCAGCACCAGATCTTCCAGATGCACGAGTTCGCCATCGACCCAAAGCGAAGCGCAGGCATCGGCGAAATGCACCCGTTGGGCCCAGCCTTCACCGATCGGCGAACGGGCAATGCGCTCATCAAGCCGGGTCAGCGCCGCAGTCGCGTTCGCGACCGGGGCGAAGAGGTCTTGCAGAGGGAGCTTGGAGACGTCGTAACGCATTGATTCGACTATAGCCGATCGGCGTTACGAAAGCGAGCAGGGGGTAACGTTTCACAGTGTTTTCAGCGCTCAGCCGGAGCAACCGGCTCATCATCAAAGCCGGCAGCATCCATCGCCTGCCGAACAATCCCGGAAAGCTTGGCGTCTTCGAGGAAATCGCTGACGAAGGCGAGCGCCGCAGGCCGGCCCTTGCCGACGGCGATTGCGATGCCTGTCTGCTGAAAACCGCCATCCAGCACGCGCGCACCCGGCAGCTGCGGCAGGAGCGTGCGGAAAGCATCGCGAGACAGCGCCAGCGCCTCGGCCCGGCCTTCCGCCAGCCGGTTCACGGCCTCGGCGATTGTGTCGGCAGCATCCGGTACGGTCGCGGTCAACGTCCGTGTTGCGCTGCGGATCGTTGTCGTATTGGCGATACCGACGACGCGTACGCCCTCGCGATCCACCTCGGCCAAGGTGGTTATGCCGGAAGCACCAGTGACCAGATAAGTGCTTTCGAGCATATAGTAAGCCGGGCCGAAGGCGACGCGCTTCTGCCGCTCCGCATCCACCGGCATGAAGCTGACATCGATACTACCGGCCTCAAGTGCTTCGGTGCAGGCACCGGAATTCGGGAAATTGACGATCTCCAGATCGGCGCCGAGCCGCATCGCCAGCGCTTCGCCGATATCGACCGTTACGCCGCGATAGGTCTGGCGGCCCGTATCGAAGACCGCAAACAGCGCCGAGGGCGCGGGCGCCGCGACGATGCCGAGCCGAAGGCATCCGGTCGGCATCAATTCACCGCGAAAATCGTCCTGCACCGCGGTCTCGATCGAAAGCATGGAAGGCTCCTTCGCTGAGCGCCGGTCGGCGCGTTTGTTGCGCCGACCTGTTCAGCACGCTCGCGCCGTCAATGCAAGCACGCGGAGCGAGTCAAACGGTCACGGGTCTACACCTTGCCCTTCGATCACGCTGGTGTGCCGACACCCAGCAGTGCCTCTTTCTCGTTCACCGCAAGGCTGGTCAGGCGGTAAAGAATGAAGCCAGCTTTTTCCGAATGGATGCTCGCCAGCACCTCACCAAACACCGTCCTGATCTCGCCGAGAAGTTCGCCCTCTGCGACCGGTTCGGCCAAATCTTTCATCGGATACCAGAGGCCTGTAACGGGCGCGGTCGGCACCCACATGGTCACGACATCGAGCGCCGTGATGGGTGCCTCGCCCGGCAGCATGCCGATATGCTGCATGACGCGACGAATGCCATCGGCCATCTGCGGCACGGTCGCCTCGCCCCAGAGCCCATTGCCACTGACTTCCGGCAGGATGCTCGGAATACCGAGCTTGTGCGCAGCATCAACCGTATAACCCGCGCCGCCGGCGGCAACAGCGACCTTGATGCCGAAGGCGACGGCGAGCGCCTTGGACTTCTCACAGCCGGCCGGGAAGATGGTGAACGGCTCGAGCCCTTCGTCCAGATCGCCACCATGGCAGTCGATATAGGCGTCGGCCTTGGGAAACACTTCCGTCACCAGCCAGTGAGCGAGCCTTTCGCTGGTCGAGCCGTCCGGCTTGCCGGGAAACATGCGGTTCAGGTTCTTGCCGTCTTGCGGCATGATGTAGATGTTGCGCTTGCGAAAACCCTCGACATTGAGGATAGGCAACACGATCAGCGTGCCTTTGATCTCTTCCGGCTTCGTCTGCATGATCTGCACGGCGGCTTCGATCGAACAGTATTCGGAGCCGTGGACGCCCGCGGTGACGAGCAATGTGGGGCCCTCCTCCACTCCCTCGATGATCGCGAACGGGATTTCCAGCTCATCCGTCGGGCGGACGTGACCGAATTCCGCGCGTGGTTTTCCGGTGCGGAGGGCAGGCAGGGCATGCATGGGCGAACCTCGATGTGATGGGAAACGAAGGGAAGGCGCGAGCGCGCCTTCCGGATGACGATAGAAGATCGGGCTTCAGCCCTTCTTGACGCCCTGCAGGCGGATCAGGCCGTCCGAATAGGGAACGAACCCTTCGACATTGCTACGCGCCGCCCAGATCGACTTGTAATGATAGAGCGGAATGAAGGGCATATCGTTGAGGATCAGGCCGAGGCTCTGGGAATAGAGCTTGGCGCGCTCCTTGTCGTCGGTGATCTGGCGGGCCTGCGAGAGCAGCTTGTCCAGCTCCGGATTGCAGTATTTGCCCCAGTTCAGGAAGCCGTCGCAGGCGACCCAGGGGCTGATATTACCGTCCGGATCCGGCCGGCCGCTCCAGATCGCCATGGAAGCCTGGTACTTGCCGTCATTGGAATTGGCCGCCAGCGTCGAGGATTCCAGCGTCTGGACCTCAACGTCGAAACCCGCCTCGCCGGCCATCGCCTGGATCATTTGGCCCACCTGCGCCAGCGTCGGGCTATTAGCGACCGAGAAGGTGAAGGACGGGTTGGAAACACCGGCTTCCGCGAGAAGCGCCTTCGCCTTGGCGACGTCACGACCCTTCAGCGCATGCGTCGGATCATAGAATGGCGCGCCCTGCGGTTCGGTCTGGTTGGTCGGCGGGAAAAGGCCTTCATAGACGACCTGGCTGATCGCCGCGCGATCGAGCGACAGTTCGAAAGCCTGCCGCACCTTGGCATTTCTGCCGAGCGGGTTATTGGCCTGATCGCCATGTGCGACGTTGATCGAGATAACGTCGAAGGCAATCGACGGCCCCTGGATAGCCTTGACGCCCTTGTCATCCTTGATCGTGGCGACATCGCTCGGCGAAAGCCGTTCGATGAGATCGAGATCGCCGGAACGCAGGCTGAGCAGCCGCACCGTATCGTCCGGGATCATCCGGTAGATGACGTTATCGACGTTGATAGCCTGCTTGTTCCAGTATTGGTCAAAGCGCTTCAGCGTGATGTGGTCCTGCGAGACGCGTTCGACGAACTGGAAAGGCCCGGCGCAAACCGGCTTTGCCCCGACATTGGCGCTGTTTGCAGCGAGTGCCGCGGGCGACATGATCATGCCGGCGCGATCGGCCAGCACGCTGACCAACGGTGCATAGGCCTGGGAAAGCTTGATCGCCACGGTGAGCGGATCGACGACCTCGATACTGGAAACCGGCTTCAGCTCGGCCTTGCGACGGGAGTTCGGGTCACTGCGGTAACGCTCCAGATTGATCTTGACCGCAGCGGCATCCATCTTCTGGCCATCGTGAAACACCACGCCATCGCGCAGCTTGAGAGTTAGCGTCAGATTGTCCGCCGACCACGCCCAGGAGGTGGCGAGCTGCGGCTGGAATTTGCCGTCCGGTGTCGTGTCGACCAGTTTGTCGCACAGTGCGGCAAAGATGACCCGGCCTGCGACCGAGCCACCGGTTGCCGGGTCGAGAGCATCGGGATCGGCGCGCAGGCCGATGCGCAGATCAGCCGCGGAAGCCGGAGCAACGAGCGCGGCGGAAGCTAAAACGGAAAAAATCATACCGGCGGCGTGCCGGCCAATCAGTGAAGTCATGAAACATCCCTCTCTTATTGGCGGCTTCAGCCGCACTGCTCTTTGGCAGCTCAAGAATTGTACTAGCATACAAGAACAGAAATGCACAATCTCGTGCACTGCCTGTTTATCGACCGCATTCGCGGCGAATTAAATTAGCGATTCCTGCTATATTTCCGGTGAATAGCGCTTTTCGGATCGAGCCGCCGAAGCGATCGCGATCCTATTGACATGCTGCAGTGCATGGTCTGTTATATCGCCGTATAACGATTACGGGCGCTTCGACGCTTGCGACATGGCTCTGCAGTTCCGCCTGCAGCCGTGACTGCTGGCTCATCTTCCTGAAGCCGGAGCTCATCCGGTCGGGAATGGCGTTCAAACCCCAGAGGAGAATATTTTATGAAATTACCGCTGCTGCTTCCGGCCGTCGCGGCCGTCCTGCTTGCCGCCGGTGCGCCCTCCATCGCCAGCGCCGACGAGCTGAAGATCGGCCTTCAGGACGATCTCGACGGTCTCGATCCGGCACGCTCCCGCACGTTCGTGGGCGAAGTCGTGTTCGAATCCATGTGCGACAGCCTTGTCGCAGTCGGCGCCGATCTCGTGGCAAAGCCGGAACTGGCCGAAAAATGGTCGTGGAACAGCGACAAGACCGAGCTGACGCTGTCTCTTTTCCCGAACCTCAAGTTTCAGGACGGTGCGGCAATCGACGCCGCCGCTGTGAAGGCCAACCTGGACCGTGCCACGACGCTTCCCGACAGCATGCGCAAGTCCGAGCTGCAGTCCGTCAAAAGCGTCGATGTGGTCGACGGCCTGACGGTCAAGATCAGCCTCAAGCAGCCCGATCCGACGCTTCTGCCGCAGCTTTCCAACCGCGCCGGCATGATGCTTTCGCCCGCGAGCTTCGAAAAAGCCGTCACCGCACCTGCCTGCTCCGGCCCCTACAAGTTCGTTTCGCGCCAGCAGAACTACAAGATAGAGCTCGAGAAGTTTGCCGATTACCGAAATGCGGCCGACTATCATTTCGACAAGCTCACCTTCATGATCATCCCGGACACGACGGTGCGCCTCGCCAACCTGCGCTCCGGCGGCCTCGACATGCTGGAACGCCTTGCCCCGTCCGATATTCCGTCGGTCAAGAGCGATGCCAAGCTGCAGCTCGCGCAGGTCACCAGCGTCGGCTATCAGGGCATGACGATCAATGTCGGCAGCAATCCGCGCGCTTCGACCCCGCTTGCGAAAGACAAGCGCGTCCGTCTGGCTCTGGAACTGGCGATCGACCGCAACGCGATCAACGAAGTCATCGGCTCCGGCACGTTCAAGCCGGCGCAGCAGCCCTTTACCGATCTCAGCCCCTATCACAACCCGGCCTTCAAGGTGACGACGCGCGATGTCGCCAAGGCCAAGGCACTGCTCAAGGAAGCGGGCGCCGAAAAGGTCTCGTTCGAACTGCTCTTCGCCAACTCGACCACCAGCCAGCAGGTGGCCGAAATGATCCAGGCGATGGCTGCTGAAGCCGGCTTCGACATCAAGCTGCGTGCCACCGAATTCACGACGATGCTCAGCCAGGCACAGTCCGGAAATTATGACGCCGTGCTGACCGGCTGGTCCGGCCGCTACGATCCGGATGGCAACCTGCACCAGTTCGTCACCTGCAAGGGCTCGCTGAACTACGCCGCCTTCTGCAACGAGGCCGTCGACAAGGCACTCAACACCGCCAAGGTGACGCCTGACTTCGAACCGCGCAAGAAGCTCTACGACGAAGCCCAGACGATCCTGCAGGACCAGCTGCCGATCATCTACCTCTACCACCAGCCCTGGCCGTTCGTGCTGTCGAAGGGACTGAAGGGCTTCACCCCGAACCCGACCGGCGTGATCAGCATCAAGGGCGTAACCCGCGCTTCGTGACGATCTCGAACTGAAATGCAAAAGGGCCGGCGAAATGCCGGCCCTTTTTGTTTTGAGACACAAACGGGTATTTCCGGCGCATCTCTAAAATTTATGCGAGAACAATGTGCTCTATGCCAACGAAAATAGATCAGATGAAGCCGTCAATGCAGAAAAGACTAGAGGCACT
Source organism: Neorhizobium sp. (assembly GCA_965227625.1). GTDB lineage: Bacteria > Pseudomonadota > Alphaproteobacteria > Rhizobiales > Rhizobiaceae > Neorhizobium. Next base: position 24,809 of record CBDDGK010000013.1, read on the forward strand.
AGAAGCCGACTACATGATCCAACTTATCGAAGCTCTAAAGCGTTGTGCCGGCGGCAAATATGGGCTTTTAGACCAAAATGACGCTGTCATGGACACGCTCAATAAAAGGCTTAGATCGCGCCTCTCTTCACAGGACGCTGAAGACTTGCTGGAGCTTGGCTCTCTCATCGGAAAGCTGCGGCAGCAACTCGGCTACACTGACGCCTTTGCGCCTCATCAGCGCTTGCTGAAAATTCGATCGTCCAGCCATGCAAATTCACCGGGCGAACCGAAGCTCGCCCGCGCGTGGCTTGAAGAATTGTCTTGAGGGGCAGCTCAAAGCCGGGCCGTTGATCAAACCCTTGATTAGAAATGCACCAGCTTCTTCGCCATCATCATATGAACGCCCTTGCAGCCGTTCACCGTCTGGGTGATGCGCAGATCGCCTGCCAGACTGCAGAGGGTGTAGGCATCCTCGCGTGACAGGCCGCCCTTTTCCGTGAGCAGCACGATCATGTCACGCAGCGCCATCACCGAGCACTGGTCGAGGTCCGGATCCATGCCCATGGTGATGTAGTGGGTCGGCGTTTCGGCGCGCGGATAGACGAAGTCGAGGTCGTCCCGGACCGTCATCTGGAACGTGCCGCGCAGCGCCGTTTCGATTGCCGTGATGCAGACTTCGCCGTCACCCTGGGCACCATGGCCGTCGCCGCAGGAGAACAGCGCGCCTTCGTTGAAGATCGGCAGATAAAGGGTCGTGCCGGCGACGAGTTCCTTGTTGTCGATATTGCCGGCGTGCGCCCGCGGCATGATCGAGGTGATGCGGCCCCAGTTCGGCGGCGGGGCAAGGCCCATGACGCCGAAGAAGGGCGCGAGTGGCAGATCGAGGCCCCAGGGAAGCTTCGCGACGTTGTTTTCCTTGTCGAGCGGAATGTTCAAGAGCCGCGACGTCTCGAAATCGTAAGGCAGCGTGCCGGCGAGCGGGCGGATGACGTTGTAACCCCAGTCCTGACGCAGTTCGACATCGAGGATCTTCACTTCCAGCACCTGGCCGGGCTTGGCGCCACGCACGGCGACGGGACCGGTCAGGATATGGCCCTGCATGATCGGCCGGCAATTTTCGTGGATATCGAGATGCTCCGGCAGGATGGTGAAATCGCCCTTCGGCAACACTTCAGGCGGGCCGGAAACGCTGTCGATCACCACGGTATCGCCGCTGTCGATGGTTATGACCGGTGCGCGCTCCGGGTCGAAATAACCCCAGGCGCAGTTTTCCGCCGATGCCGGCACTTTATGCAACATGACTTGGTCCCCATTGTTTTGCCTCGGACTTGGTGCCGGGGCGTTCTGAAATTGCATTGAAAAACCCGCCGCGAAGGCCGCGACGGGTGATGATCGACCGGCTCAGATGGCAGCAAGGCGCCGGAGCAGCATGGTCCAGGCCTTCATACCGAGCTTGAAATTTTCAAGCCGGAAGAACTCGTTCGGCGCATGATAATCTTCATCCGCCGTCGAGAAGGAAAAGAAGATCGAGGCGCAGCCGAGATGTTTTCGAAATGCGCTGCCGATCGGGATCGTCGCGCCCATGGCAACCCGCAGCGGCTTCTGGCCGAGCAATTCGCCAAGCACGCTTTCGGAAACCGCAAGCGCCGGCAAGTCCGGATCGATAAAATCCGCCTCGCTGCCAGGCCCGTGGCGATGGACCTCCAGCGTAAAACCTTTCGGCAGGCGCTTTTCGAGATGGCGGGTGATCGAGGCGATCACATGATCCGGCTTCTGCCCGGCGATCAGCCGGCAGGTGATCTTGACGCTGGCCGTGTTCGGAATGACCGTTTTGGTGCCCGCCCCCTGATACCCGCCGGAAATACCGTTGAATTCCAGCGTCGGCTCAAGCCACTGACGGATCAGCAGTTCCCGGCCGGTGTCGATCGGATCATCGCCCTGGACGCCGATCTCGCGGTAATAGGCGGCGCTATCGAACTCCGACGCCTCGATTGCGGCGATGATAAGCGGATCGGGAGGGCTGGTGCCATCGAGAAAACCATCGACGGTCACGCGGCCATCCGGACCGTGCATCGAGGCGAGCAGTGTTGCGAGCGCCGCAATCGGGTTCGGTGCACTGCCGCCGTGGCGGCCGGAATGCAGGTCTTTCGATGCCCCCGTTATGGTGACATCAAGCGCCGCAAGCCCGCGGCTGGCAACCGTGATCGACGGCTTGTCCGGCCGCCACATGGCGCCGTCGGCAGAGAGAACAAGGTCGCAACGCAGCTTGTCGCGATATGTCTCAAGGATAGGCTCGAAGCTCGGGCTGCCGCTTTCCTCTTCGCCTTCGATCAGCACCTTGAGATTGACCGGGAGCCGCCCTTCCTCGCGCATGAAAGCCTCGGCGACGAGGATGGGGATCAGCAGCGGCCCCTTATCGTCGGAAACGCCGCGGGCATAAAGCCTGCCGTCCCGGATATCGGGCTCGAAAGGCGGCGTCTTCCATTTCTCCAGCGGGTCCGGCGGCTGCACGTCGTAGTGACCGTAGACGAGGAAGGTCGGAAGCGCAGGATCGGTGATGATCTCGCCGAAAACGGCCGGATGACCTCCCGTCGACAGCTGCTCGACACCCGAGAGACCCGCCCGGCGCAGGCGGTCGGCGACGAAGCTCGCGGCAGCAGCTATACCATGCGCATAAGCCGGATCCGTGCTGACGCTCGGGATCCGGCAAAACGCCTTCAGATCCTCCAGCGCAGCCGGATAGTTCGTATCCAGATAGCTCTCGACGCTCATTTGCCGCCATCCACGCTGATTACCTGGCCGGAAACCCAGCCGGCGAAATCGGAGGCAAAGAACATCACCATGGCGGCGATATCACCCGGCGCACCGAGCCGCTTCAGGGCGATGTTGTTCAGAAGCTTGGCCTGCCCCTCTTCACCCATCGCCTCCCACTGCTTTTCAGTGGAGGGATTGGAGCGGACGAAGCCCGGCGCCACGTTGTTGACCGTGATGTTCCACGGGCCAAGCTCATGGGCGAGTTGGCGGGTCAGGCCGATCTGGCCGGCCTTGGCGCTGGCATAGGCCTGGATGCCGGTCAGCGAAATGCCGAGCCCGGCGCCGCTGGAAATGTTGATGATCCGGCCGGCGCGCTTCTTCTTCATACCCGGCGCCACCGCCTGTGCCATGAAGAAGGCCCCGGAAAGATTGACGTCGAAGATCGTCCGCCAGTCCTCTTCCGAAATCTCTTCGATCGGCCGGCCGGTCTGGCCGCGCACGCCGCCGGCGTTGTTGACGAGGATATCGACGTCACCGATTTCAGCCACCAGCGCCTGCACGTCGGCGCGGCTGCCGACGTCGAGGATATGGGAAATGGTGCTTTCACCGCAAAGCTTCACGGTTTCCTCAAGACCGACCGCATTGACATCGCAGACATGCACGATCGCCCCGCGGCTCGCGAACCCTTGCGCGATCGCACGGCCGAAACCGTGGGCCGCGCCCGTGACGATGACCACCTTGTCGTCGAAGGAAATGTTCATGCCCCTGCCCTCGCAAGTTCTTCCAGATTGGCCATGTCGAGCGGTCGCTTGCCGTCCTCGATCTCGTGAATCATCGTGATCAGCCGCGCGGTGAGCGGCGTCGGCACGCGCGATTCCTTGCCGATTTCGACGACCGGCAGAACCTGCGCATCGACTTCCGTCTTGCGCTTGCGGATCGCCAGATCGCGCCAGATGCCGGTATGGGATTTGGCCGACTTGCGGTTATGCGCCACCATGTCGTCGAAGGACTTGTCGGTCTGATCCGGCGTCGCCAGCGGGCCGAAGGCGGCGGGGTCGAAGCCGTCGAATGCTTCCGGAGTGATATTGTTGATCGCCGCGACGGTCGCGACTTCGAGCGCGATCTTGCGCAGCACCGGCCGCGCCATCGGGTTGGCCATCACGTCGGCAATGCTGTCATTCGTCAGTGCGGTGCCGAACAGCAGCGCGCCGTAGATCAGCTTGCCCCAGAGGAAGCCCCAGATATTGCTGGTAATCAGAGCCTTCGGCTCGAAATCCTTCATATAGCTGTAGATCTCTTCGGCACGGTCGGTAAACCGACCGCCCAGCTCTCCGATGACAACCGCGCCGCGACCGCTCAACTGGACGACACCCGGCTCCAGATAGTCGGCCCCGAAATTGACGAAGCAGCCGACCACGCGGTTTTCGCCCGCGATGCGACCGATCACCCGTTCGTTGAGGCCGTTCTGGGCGGAAACGACATAACCGTCTGCCGCGAGATGCTTGATCAACTCCTTCGTCGCATCTTCGGTGTGGTGGGCTTTGACGCAAAGAACAGTGCGCTGGTAGATGCCTTCAAGCTCCTCCGGCAGATAGGCAGTTGCCTTGACCACATCTTCGAAGATCGGCCCGACGATCTTCAAGCCGTTCTGGTTGATCGCGTCCACATGTGCTTTTGCATTGTCGACGAAGATCACCTCGTGGCCTGCCCGGATAAAGGCGGCTCCCAGCGAGCCGCCGATGGCGCCCGCGCCCCAGATCACGATCGGATCGTTCATTTCAGGCCTCCCGCGACCGCGCAAGGCGCGGCTGATTTGGACATAGTCATCTCGGATTCCATCCCTTATTGTCTCTCAACAGGCATTTCCGCCGGCGGCGGGGAAATCCCGGCGGCGCGGATGATCGGCACGATCACCCGTTCGATATCGGCGGTATCTGGCGCGTGGCGGTATTCGATTGCCTGCTCGCCAGACGGCACATCGGACAATACGCTCTCGGCGCCGGAGGCATAGATCACCACGGTTGCATGCGCGATCATTGCGTCGAGCCCCGGCGTATCAAGCGCCGCCGCGGCGATCTCACCGACATGCGGAGCGAAACGCTGCACGCCGGTCTTCATGATCGGCAGAAACTCCGGAAAACGGGAAACGACGAGGACGCGCGCCAGCGAATCCAGAGAGGCGAGCGCCCGCCGCGTTTCTTCCGAAGGCGTGAAACTGATCGTCACCACCTTGGTGTTCGGCACCAGCATGGTGACGTCGCGGTGCCGGTTGGCGATGGTGATCGCCAGATCGGCGGAGTTGGCAAGCGCCCTCGCCTTTGCATCACGCTCCAGCGCCGCGATCGTCAGCGGCTCCACGGTGACATCGCGGCCGAGCCGCGCGGCAATGAAGCGCGCGTAGCTTGCCGTTGCATCCTGGAAGAGGCCGATCATGACGATCCTGAGCCGAGGCCCGACCGCATCCCGATAGAAAACCCGCGCGCTGACCAGCGAAACGAGATCGGCCGAACGAATGCCGAGCGCACGGCTTTCGTCGATCAACTCGTCGATATGGCGATGAAGACCGTTCGAATCCGCGCGACCGGCGAGCCGAGCCTGCTGGCTATCGCTGACGAACGTACCGGCGCCGGGCTTGGTATCGATCAATCCCGATGCCTTCAGATCCGTATAGACCTGGCTCACGGTCATGGGCGCCACGCCGAGCTTCTCGGCAAGCTCGCGCACGGACGGCAGCGCCTCGCCGGGCGCAAGTTGCCCGCAGGTGATGCCGTATTCGATAAGCCCTTGAAGCTGCGTCCGGAGCGGCACCGGCAACTCCCGGTCTATGAAAAACTCCATATAGGCTGCCAAATCCCATCTGTTCTATTTGGCTATAACGACTAGCCCGCAGCCCTGCGCCAGGTCAAGCGCCAGCACCGTTTTCGACTGAAATCCCGGTTGACAGCTGCCGGTTGGAATGAAATCGTTATGGTAAGGGAGAACAGTTTTCAGAACCATATCATTGGCACTAGCGAGCACGGCCCGCCCGAATACCGCTGCCGCATTTCGACAGGATCATCCACACCATGAGTTTTGCAGCTTTCGAACGCGAAATCGCGAAGGTCAACGACATTCTCTGCGCCATGAATCTTCTGACCTGGGATTCGCGCGTGATGATGCCGCCGGCGGGGTCGAGGCGCGCGGCAAGCAGATCGCCACGTTGGTCAGCGTTGCTCGCGATCTCGCAACCGGCGACGCGATGCAGAAGGCGATCGAGACCGCCCGCGCCGAGCTTAAAGGCGCACCGGCCAACGATATCCGGGTGCTGGCGGTAGAGCAGGCGGCGCAGTCGATCGGCACTCTCTCGCGCATTCCCGCCGAACTGGTCGGAGCTGCCGCCGAGTTGAAAACCGTCGCCCAGGCCGCCTGGAGCAAGGCGCGCGCCGCCAATGATTTTGCCGCCTTCGCGCCGATGCTCGAACGCACCATGGACATGCAGCGCGAGATCGCCGGTGCCATCGGTTATGCAGAACATCCCTATGATGCGCTGGTCGCGACCTATGAGCCTGGCATGACCTGGAGCCGCCTTCGCGGCCTTTACAGCGAGTTGCGCGCCGGCCTGCTGCCGCTGCTCGCTCGCGCCCGGGAAGCCAATGTTCGCGCCGACATCCTCGATCGCGCCTATCCGGTCGACAAACAGCGGGCGTTTTCCAGCCTTGTCTCGTCGCGCTTCGGCTACGATTTCAACCGCGGCCGCCTCGACGACACTGTCCATCCCTTCGAGATCTCCTTCACCCGCTCGGACGTGCGCATCACCGGCCGCTTCCGCGAAACCTGGCTGCCGGGCGGCCTTTTCGCCGTCTGGCACGAAGCGGGTCATGGCATGTACGAACAGGGTGTCTCGGAGGCCTTCAGCCGCTCCGTCTTTACGACCGACTTCGTCAACCTCTACGCCGTCGGCGGTGCAAGCTTCGGTACGCACGAATCCCAATCCCGCCTTTGGGAAAACCGCGTCGGCCGGTCGCGCCGCTTCTGGGAACTGAACTTCGCCGACCTGCAGAAGGAATTCCCGGACCAGCTTTCCGATGTGACCCCGGACGATTTCTGGCGGGCGGTCAATGCCGCGCGACCGGGTTTCATCCGCGTCGAGGCTGACGAACTGACCTATGACCTGCACATCATGCTGCGTTCGGAAATCGAAGCGGGCCTGATGGCCGGCGATATCCGCGTCACCGATCTACCGGCGATCTGGCGGGAAAAGGTCAAGGCTGCACTCGGTCTCGATGTGCCCAACGATACGCTCGGCGTGCTGCAGGACGTGCATTGGTCGTCCGGTATGGTCGGATCGTTCCCGACCTACACGATCGGCAACATCATGTCGTCGCAGTTCTTCGCGGCGGCCCGCAAGGAAAACGCCGTCGAAAGCGGGTTGGAAAGCGGCGATTACCTGCCGTTGAAGGCATGGCTGAACGATCACGTCCATCAGTTCGGCCGCTCCAAGACGCCAAGCCAGATCCTGATCGACGCGACCGGCGAGGACCTTTCGACCGCCGCTTACATCAGCGACCTCACCCGCAAGGTGGACGAACTGACAGCCTGATCCGCCAGCGTCATTCCCGAATATGCTCCGCTCACGCACAGCCGTGAGCGGAGCACTGCGCATTTTCTGCACGGCATGATGGCTATTTCCGCTCGGCTCCGGCAAAAGAAGGAGGACGGAACCGGGAGAAGAACCGCGCGCATGACCTCCAAGCCCTATAACCCCGCCGAAGACGGCGCTGAAATGTCCTTCCGCGAGAAGATGTCCTATGCGGACTATCTGTCGCTTGACCGTGTGCTCGACGCCCAGAACCCGATCTCCGATGCGCATGACGAGTTGCTATTCATCATCCAGCACCAGACATCGGAACTGTGGATGAAGCTGGCGATCCACGAAATCAGTTCCGCAATCGAGGCAATACGCAACGACAACCCGCAGCCGGCCTTCAAGATGCTGTCGCGCGTCGCCCGCATTTTCGAGCAGCTGAATAATGCCTGGGATGTGCTGCGCACCATGACGCCGAGCGAATACACGGAGTTCCGCTCCTCGCTCGGCCAGTCCTCCGGTTTCCAGTCCTACCAGTATCGCGCCATCGAATTCCTGGCCGGCAACCGCAACCCGGCCATGCTCAAGCCCCATTCGCACCGGCCGGAGATCATGGCCATGTTGGAGGGCATTCTTGCCCGCCCGAGCCTTTATGATGAGGCTCTTCTTCTGCTCGCTCGTCGCGGTTTCGATATCGGCGAAGACGGCGCTCGTAGCGACTGGCGGGACATGCGTGGCGAAAACCCGAAAGTTCTGGATGCCTGGAAGGTCGTCTACGAAGCGCCGGGCAAATATTGGGAACTTTACGAACTGGCCGAAAAACTGGTCGATTTCGAGGACTATTTCCGGCGCTGGCGGTTCAATCACGTGACGACGGTCGAACGGGTCATCGGTTTCAAGCGCGGTACCGGCGGAACCTCCGGCACGCACTATCTGAAGAAGATGCTGGAAGTCGAACTTTTCCCCGAACTCTGGCGCGTCCGCACCGTCCTTTAGCCCGAAAATCCTCCTCCTCATTTCGAATGTTAGACTCCCTGAATCTAATTGCGCCTGCTTTTCACCGGGCGCATACCGGCCACGGGAGATTTGAGGGAGGAATATTTCATGGATAATCGTCGTATTGTCGCGACCGGATTGCGTTTTCCGGAAGGACCGGTCGTCTGTTCGGACGGCTCGGTTTTCGTTGTCGAGATCGAGCGCAAGGCAGTAAGCCGCGTCATGCCGGACGGCAGGATCGAAGTCGTTGCCGAACTTGGCGGCGGGCCGAACGGGCTGGCGGTCGGGCCGGATGGCATGCTCTATGTCTGCAACAATGGTGGCTTCCTGTTTTTCCAGGAAGGCGAATTGACGCGCATGAAGCCAGGCGTGCCGGAAGGTTATTCAGGAGGCTTCATCCAACGGCTCGATCCCGAAACCGGCAAGGCCGAGGTGCTCTATGACCGTTGCGGCGATCATCATCTGGTTGGCCCGAACGATCTTGTTTTCGACGAGCATGGGGGCTTCTACTTCACCGATTTCGGCAAGCTCTATCCGCGCTACCGGATGAATGGCGGGCTTTATTACGCCAAGGCCGATGGCTCCTACATTACCGAAGTCGCCTATCCGATGATCACTCCGAACGGCGTGGCCCTCTCCCCGGACGGCAAGACCGTCTATGTCGCAGAAACGGAAACCGGCCGCGCCTGGGCCTTCGATATTGTCGCGCCCGGCAAGGTGGCGAAACGTCCTTTCCCCTCTCCGCACGGCGGTCGCCTCGTCATCGACATGGGCAATTACCACCGCTTCGACTCGATGGCAGTCGATGCGCACGGCAATCTTTGCATCGCCACCATCGTCGGCAACTGCATCTCGGTCGTCAGCCCGGCCGGAGAATTGCTGCGGCAGGTGCCGATCGGCGATTTCTTCACCACCAATATCGCTTTCGGCGGACCGGATATGAAGACCGCCTATGTAACCATGTCCGGCACCGGCCAGCTGATGGCGCTGGACTGGCCGGAACCGGGCTACAGGCTGCCCAATAGCGAAATGCGTTGAGGCGCAGTTGAGGCCGGCACGGTATCTATTTGAGATTGAATGCGGTGCTCATTTATTAGGGTTCAGACTCATATGTGGAACGGCCCGGTTGGCAAGGTTTTTCAGCGCAAATCACCTCCGGACGGTGCAGTCATATGTCCGGCCTGTGAGCGCGGTCATTGACCGCTGGCCACGATGAGATCCGCGATGTCGATCGCCTAATCAATCTTGCGCGCTTAAAGGCGCAGTGAGTCAGACGGTCTGATCGACATCGAGGTATCGCCCCTCGGGTTCATCACGCTCTTGTACCTTGCCGCTTTATCCCGACGCAGGAACGCCGGGAATTCTGTTCCTACGCCTCTGCCATCGCTGGCGCTTGGTATGTGCCGCCCTTGACCAAAATCGCCCATATCGTGCGGGCCATCTTGTTAGCCAGCGCCACGGCTGCCACCTTGTAGGGGCGTCGTGCCATTATTGAAACGACCCAGCCAGGTAGCTTTGAACCTCTCCGAGCCTGTTTCAGAATCGATGTAGCACCGACAATCAGTAGAGTTCGTAACTGCTTATTGCCGCGCTTTGAGATCTTGCCAAGCCGCTCCTTCCCTCCGCTGGAGTTCGCTCTTGGCGTGATGCCGATCCAGGCCGCCAAATCCCGCCCTGTTCGAAAGGCGGCCGGATCCTGAACCGCGGCACGAACAGTCGCTGCAATAATAGGACCGACGCCGGGGATGGTTGTTAAACGGCGTGCGGCATCATCAGCTTTCACTGCTGCGACAATCTGACTGTCGAGCACCTCGACCCTTTCTGTCAGCCTTTCGATCTGATCGGCCATCTCTAAAAGCGCAGCTCTGGCCGAGTTTGGTAGACGACCGTCACGATCGTCACGCAAAATGGCGACGAGCCTTGCAATACTGGTCATGCCGGTAGCGGCGACGATCCCGAGCTCGGCCATATGAGCACGCATCGCATTCGCTGTCTGGCTTCGCTGACGCACGAGTAACTCTCTGGTCTTCAAAACCATCCCGGCAGCTTGCTCGTCCGGTGTTTTGAGGGGCACGAAGCGCATTGTCGGGCGCGTGACCGCCTCGCAGATCGCCTCCGCGTCGGCGGCATCGGTTTTGTTACGTTTGACGTAGGGCTTCACGTACGCTGGCGGCATCAACCGCACCGTATGGCCGAATTCGCCGATCGCGTTGGCCCAGTAGTGGGCACTCCCGCATGCTTCCATTCCGACAAGGCATGGTTCGATGTGACGAAAGAACTCCAACACCTGTGATCGCCGCAAGGCACGGCGGACAGCGACTTGTCCGCCTTCAGTGATGGCGTGGATCTGAAAGACCGACTTGGCCAAATCCAGTCCAATTGTGGTAATCTTCTCCATGGAACGGTTCCCTCTTTCTCGTTGCGATTGGCGTAACCACGATAGGCATCCTGGATGCCGGCGCGAAGGGCCGTTCCACACCATCAATCATAGCCAAAAGGCGACGAGGGTAGCCAAGGCGACCGCAGATAGGAAGTTTCTGGCAAGCTTGTCGTAACGCGTTGCGATGCGCCGGAAGTCTTTCAGGCGGCAGAAGGCATTCTCGATGAGATGGCGGCTCTTGTAGCGCTTGGCGTCATACCGGATCGGGCGCTTACGATTTGAGCGGCCTGGGATCACTGGGACGATTGCCGATTGGCGCAGCCGCTTTCGTAGACTGTTTGCGTCGTATCCCTTGTCTGCAAGGAGATATCTCGCGCCCTTCAGACCAGCCAGCAAGTGTGGCGCGACCGGACTGTCAGCGGCATTACCACCTGTCAGCATGAACGCAAACGGGCGGCCGATCACGTCCGTGAGAACGTGGATTTTCGTGGTTTGCCCGCCCCGCGAAGCCCCGATAGCTTGATTTTTCGCCCCCCTTTGCCGCCATGGGCCGAGCGGTGCGCCTTGACGTAGGTGCTGTCGATGGAGGTGCTTTTGGTGACCGCGCCGGACGTCGCAAGCGCCTCGACCAAGTCAGTCCAGAACCGTTTGCGAGACCAGCGGTTAAAGCGGTTGTAGACCGTGGTCGAAGGGCCATAGTCGGCCGGACAATCGCACCACCGGGACCCGACCTTGAGAACATGGATGATGCCGGAGATCACACGACGATCATCGACCCGGCGAGCACCGCCCTTGTTCCTCGGCAACAGCGGTTCAATGACCGCCCATTGCTGATCCGACAGCCAAAACAACCGACCCATCCAAGCCTCCAATCCGTTGATTGGAAACTTGAATCTGATTTTCTACGCCAAATCAACGCGATCAATGGGTTTTAACCCTAGCCAAACGGCATTGCCCAACAAGAAGGCGTATGCACATAAAATATACAGAGATAATTTGGCGATATTACCGGAGATCGATGTATATCGAAATATAGGCCGCAAACCGCAGAGTATTAATAGCTTATCAATTCATGGACCTGCATTTTAGTGAGAATGAATAAGGCGCCGATCTCGGCGCATGTTTTCTCGCCGGGGTTTCATGCATATTACCGACATCTCCATCTCCAAGCGCCTCTGGGCTGCAGTCCTCCTTCCTCTCACCGCCGTCGCGTGCCTGCTGTACCTGCAGATTTCCGATATGTGGCAGACCTACCGCCACATGCAGGCGGTCGAGGTGACGAGCGCCAATGTCGGGCATATCGGCAATATCGTGCACCGCCTTCAGATCGAGCGCGGTCTCAGCGCAGGCTTCATCGGCTCCAAGGGCAAGACCGGCCAGGCGGATCTCGGCGCGGCCCGCGGCGAGACGGACAAGGTGCTGCCGGAGTTCAAAGATATCACCGGCTCGCTCGCCGATGCGGCATCGGCTGGCATCGCACAGCGATTGGCAGCGGCGGAAGCAAGCCTTGCAAAGGTCGCGAGCTTTCGCCAATCCGTCGACCAGCTGGCAGCTTCCGGCAATGACAGCTTCCAGTTCTATACTTCGACGATTTCCGGCCTGACCGATCTCTCCCGCGCATTGACGATGGACGGTATCGGCTCCGATATCGTCTCGCGGCTGATCGGATACAACCAGTTGCTCCAGGCCAAGGAACTGGCCGGCCAGGAGCGCGCAACAGGCAACGGCTTCATCACGGCCGGCAAGGTGGACGAGGCCCGGTTCCCGGCATTTGCGCAGACCGGAGGCGCGCAGTCGGCGCTGCTCGATTCCTATCTCTCTATGCAGGACCCGACCGACAGGCAGAAATTCGCGGCCACGCTCGACAGCCCCACCCTCAAGGAGCTGGCGGCGATGCGCTCCGTCATTATGGGCAATGGCCAGGCAAGCCAGCTCTCCGGGCTGGAAAGCAGCGTTTGGTTTTCAACCTCGACCAAGCGCATCGAGGCGATGAAGGGCCTCGAAACCGAAACGCTTGCCGGCATCGGCAAGATGGCTGCCGAGCAGGCCGCGTCGGCACTCCGTACGCTGGCCATCCTCGCCAGCGTCTTCCTCGCCGTCGCCGTCGCAATCCTTGGCTTCTGCGCCATGATGGCGATGAGCATCATCCGGCCGCTCAAGGACATGGTCGCTTCGATGGGGCGCCTTGCGGAAGGCGAACTCGACGCCCCCGCATCGACCGGCGAGCGCCGCGACGAGATTGGCGACATGGCAAAAGCCGTCGAAGTGTTTCGCCAAGCCGCCGTCCGCAACCGCCGCCTTGAGGAAGAGGCCGACGCCAACCGGCGCCGCATGGAGGAAGAGCGCGTGGAAATGCAGCGTCGGGCGGAAGCCGAAGCTGAGGCCCGCCTCAACCAGGCGACGGGGGCGCTGGCCGCCAGCCTGCGCCGGCTTGCGAGCGGCGACATGCTTTGCGAAATCCATGAGACCTTTGCAGCGCAGTTCGAAGACCTCCGTCACGATTTCAACGCGTCCGTGCGGCAGTTGCGCGACGCGCTGCTGAGCGTCGGCGAGACGGTTTCGACGGTGACCGGCGGCTCGAAGGAAATCTCCGACGCGTCGGACGACCTTTCGAAGCGTACCGAACAGCAGGCCGCATCACTGGAGCAGACCGCCGCGGCGCTCGAGGAAATCACCTCGAACGTTCACGCGACTTCCAAGCGTGCCGGCGAAGCCCGCGAGGCGGTGCGCAGCGTCCGCGCCCGCGCCGACCATTCCGGCGAAGTGGTGCGCAATGCCGTCGCGGCAATGGGGCGTATCGAAACCTCGTCGCAGCAGATCAACCAGATCATCGGCGTGATCGACGAAATAGCCTTCCAGACCAATCTTCTGGCGCTGAACGCCGGTGTCGAAGCCGCTCGTGCAGGCGAAGCCGGCAAGGGTTTTGCGGTCGTCGCTCAGGAGGTTCGCGAGCTCGCGCAACGCTCGGCGAATGCGGCCAAGGAGATCAAGACGCTGATCTCCAATTCCGCGGCAGCGGTCGGAGACGGCGTCAAGCTGGTCAACGACACCGGCGAAGGATTGTCCGCCATCGAGCAACTCGTGCTTTCCGTCGCAACCCATATGGACGCGATCGCCACCGCCGCGCAGGAACAGTCTTCCGGACTTTCCGAGGTCAATACGGCCGTCAACCACATGGACCAGGCGACGCAGAAGAACGCGGCAATGGTCGAGGAAATGAACGCAGCCGGTGCAGGTCTTGCCCAGGAAAGTGCAAAGCTCTCCGAGCTGCTTTCACATTTCCAGCTGTCCGATGGAGCACGGCAGCTGCGCGTCACGGCGGCCAGCATGCGGGCGGCGGCGCCTTCGCGCCCTGCTCTGCCGCAAAGGGCATCCGCTCAAAAAATCGCCCACGGCAACGCGGCCGTTGCAGGTGACTGGCAGGAATTCTGAAGCCAGCGTTTCGGCCAAGGGCAGCGTCTGTGGGCTGCCGCCCTTGGCCTCTCGTCTGATCAATCCCGATCGCCGTCCACGGGCTGACAAGCCGCGCCGGCCATGCCAAGAACACGTGTCGGCAAGGAGGACGCGGCATGGCGAGCGAACGGGAAAAAATGGCGGCGGGCGAATGGTATTGCTGCCTCGATCCTGAACTCGATGTGTTGCGCGACCAGGCCCGGATTGCGTGCCATGCTCACAATACCATGCCGCCTGCCGAGTGCGGTGCCATGGCCGCAGCGCTGAGGGCACTCTTCGCCAAAAGCTCCGAGACGGCCTTTCTCGAAGCGCCATTTCATTGCTCCTATGGCATGAACCTGCATCTTTCGGATGCGGTCTATATGAATGCCGGCTGCACAATTCTCGATTCAGCTCCTGTGACGATCGGTGCGCGCACGATGTTCGGTCCCGGCGTGCATATCTACTGCGCCGATCATCATCGCGATCCCTCGCTGCGCTCGAAAGGCATAGAGATCGCAAGGCCCGTCACAATTGGAGAAGACGTCTGGATCGGCGGCGGCGCGATCATCCTTGGCGGGGTAACGATCGGTGATGGCGCGATCGTTGGAGCCGGCTCGGTCGTGACGCGCGACGTGCCAAAAGGCGCCACCGTGGTCGGAAATCCCGCCCGCCTGGTAAAACCGCGCGACTAATTTAGGGACAGTGCAGCGACGTAAAGATTGCATTCAGCATTTCCTGGTAATTTTCCGTTAGCAATTCCCCTCAGGGGCATTGGCCAGGATCATCGGTCATGGGCTTAAGCTCTTCGGCCATGGTTTGGCGGTGCCGGTCGAGGGGTTTCAGACGGCGTGTTTGGCCGTTTCCGGTTGTTTTGCGTACGGGTTCAAAATGCGTTTGTCGGCTGTACCATATCTTTTCGCCACCTGCCTCGTTTTGGCGGGCTGCGCCTCGAATTCCGGACCGGAAAATCTCGTGGCCGGCGTAAACCAGCAGGAAACCACCGGCTCCGTCTCGGCCCCCGTGCCGTCAGTCGCCGTCGGCAAATCCTCCCGCATCGGCGCCCAGCAGCAGATGGCTGGCGCCATCAATCCCATGCCGCCAATGTCAGCCCAACAGCCGGAAGCCCATGTGGAAACGCTTGCCTGGGCCGGACATGCGCCGGACCCGCAGGCCTTCCGGCAGCAGACCACCGTCGGCATGCCACTTCCCGCGGAACGCCCGATCGCCGCGATGATGCCGGCCAATCCTATGGCCGATACGCCGCTGCGCCGAGGCGAACGCATGCGCATCTATGGCCATCGGTTCGGTGACGCTAAGCCGATCAATTTTGGCCGTGTCACGCCGCGCAGCTATCCTGTCCATGGAGTCGATGTTTCCCGCTGGCAGGGTGAGATCGATTGGCCGAAGCTGCGCACCCAGGGCGCCAACTTCGCCTATATCAAGGCGACGGATGGCGGCGACCATCTGGACCCGATGTTCAAGACCAACTGGAACCGCGCCAAGGCCGCCGGCATCAAGCGCGGTGCTTATCACTTCTTCTACTGGTGCCGCGTCGCCAGCGAACAGGCCGACTGGTTCATCCGCAACGTGCCGCGCGATCCGGATGCACTGCCGCCGGTCATCGACGTCGAATGGAACGGCCAGTCCAGCTGCAAGCAGAACATTTCCCGCGCCAAGGTGCTGGAAAAGATGCAGGTCTTCATGGACAAGCTGGAGCGCCATTATGGCCAGCGGCCGATCATCTATACCGCACCGGACTTCTATGAGGACAACCTGCAGGGCCAGTTCCTGAACTATCCCTTCTGGCTGCGCGCCGTCGCTCAGCACCCGTCCAAGGTCTATCCGGGCCGCAAGTGGATTTTCTGGCAATATTCCGGCTCCGGTCTGTCGCAGGGCGTGAACGAAAAGATTGATCTCAACGTGTTCTCCGGCTCCGAAGAACAATGGCACCGCTGGATTGCACCGGGAACCGCGATGGCCCGCAACTGAGCTGATGGTCTCCGCGCGCCCATCCACGCGCAGCCTCCTGCTGTGGTGATGTCAAAGATCGGAGAGCCCATACGAATGCGGAACCTCAATTAGTTGAGTAATGGTGGCTCCGCATTCGCGTGGCCTTCGGCGTTCTTTCGGGACTTCCGGTCCCTACAGGTGGTCACCTCGCCTTCTCTGCACGCAAGATTGCTCTTGCGCTTGCACGGCTCAAACCGAACCCGACATGGCTGCCAGGGGGACGCTTGATAGGAGCGTCTGCCTTTCGACAACCGCTCCATGGCTTTCACCTCTTCCACCTTCCCCGCACGTTACGGTTCCAATGAAAGCGCCGGCCTCCGCCTGCCCGCGAACGTCTCGCGAAACACTCCGGCAACGGAAGCACGAGGATTGTAGATACAGGCGCAAAGGGCGGGGAAAATCCTCGCGCCTTTTTTTACCGCGAAAAACCTAAACCATTGAAAGGGCAAGGTATGTTGACAGCTGTCAACTTTTTTCACGGTCGTTTCTTCAACGCCTTTTGCAGGCTCAAAAAGATTCGGGGATCGTCCGACTGCGCCACGTTGAAGCGCAGGAAGCGCCCGGCATCCGGCGCCTGACTGAAGACATTGCCTGGCGCCAGCACGATATGGTCGGCGAGGCACTCCCGCGCCACATCGGCGGCTTCTATCCCCTCCGGCAAACGGCACCACACCAGCATGCCGGCCTGCGGCGTCAGCCATGGCGTGATGCCGAGCGGCGCCAATTTGGCGATCGTCTGCTCCATTGCCTTGGAAAGGCGCAGACGCAGTTCATCCAGATAACGACGATAGCTACCGTCGGTGAGGAGTGACAGGACGAGTTCGGCGTTGAGCCTGCCCGAGGAGAAATGGGTCGCCGTCTTCAGGTCCAGCAATCCTTCGATCCAATCCGGCCGCGCCGCGATGAAACCGCAGCGCACGGAGGCAGACAGCGTTTTCGAAAAGCTGCCGATATGGATGACACGATCGAGCCCGTCGAAGGCGGCGAGACGCGGTGCCGGCTCATGCTCGAGGTCGGCGAAAATATCGTCCTCGACGATGGTCAGTCCCTCCTTGTCCGCGAGCTTCAGCAGGCGGTGCGCCACCACAGGAGAAAGCACCGCGCCTGTCGGGTTGTGGATCGCCGAATTGGTGATGTAGAGCCGCGGCCGATGCTGCTCCAGAATGGTGCCGAACGCTTCGACATCTGGCCCGCTCGGCGTCATCGGCACGCCCACGACATTTGCCCGGTGAGCACGCAGCAATGCGTGGAAATTGAAATAGCACGGGTCATCCACCAGCACAGTGTCGCCCGGCTCGATAAAGAACCGGCAGATCAGATCGATTGCCTGGGTGCCGGATTCCGTCAGTATGATCTGTTCGGATGCCGCGGAAATGCCATGGCCCGCCATGCGACGTGACAAAAGCTGACGAAGCGGCAACGAACCGAGCGGCGGACCGTAATCTGTCAGCAGCGGATCATCACGCCGTGCGAGATTGCGCAGCGCGCGCCGGATTGCCGCCTGCGGCAACCATGATGCCGGCAGCCATCCGCAACCGGGCTTCAGGTAATCCGTCTCCTCCAGCGCCTGCCGCGAGACCCAGAGCGGATCGATCTCGCGGTCAAGCTTCGGGCCGATTTCCGAAAGCGAAAGAGGCGCCAGCGGGCTGGATACATAAAAGCCGGACCCCGGCCGCGCCCGAATCAAGCCTTCCGCCGCCAGCCGCTCATACGCTTCCACCACGGTCGAAACAGAAACCTGCATGCTCTTGGCAAAGGCTCGAACCGACGGAAGCCGGGCTCCAGGGACAAGCCCACGAGCTGCAATACGGCTGCGGATTTCGCCCATGACCGCCTCGATGCGCCCGATGCCGCGATCGCTCATCACGTCCACTGTACTGCTCCAGACTCCATTACAGTTTTTCAAGATTGTAATGGAGCGTCTCTGGCGGCGCCACTGCAATTCATCGATACGAGAAGAAATGCCGAGAAGCGCTCCAAAGGAATGCCGGCGGCAATGTGTCCAAGGGACAGAGACGAAAGCGCAGGGAATATTTCCATGAACAATACGGCAAGCGGCTGGCTGAGCGGAATGATGGGCGTGCTGATCTTCAGCGGCTCGCTGCCGGCCACACGCGTCGCAGTGGCGGGGTTCGATCCATTATTTCTAACGGTGGCACGCGCCAGCATCGCCGGCCTGCTCGCCTGTCTGCTCCTCCTCGCCTTTCGGGAAAAACGGCCGATGCGGGAGGATATCATCCCGCTCATCGTGGTCTCGCTCGGCGTGGTGATCGGCTTTCCATTGTTTACCGCATTGGCGCTGAAGCATATCACTTCGGCGCACTCCATCGTTTTCATCGGCCTGTTGCCGGTGGCGACGGCGATCTTCGGTGTTATCCGTGGTGGCGAGCGGCCGAAGCCGATCTTCTGGCTGTTCTCCTGCCTCGGCAGCGCCATTGTCGCGGGGTTCGCGCTGTTTCAGGAACAGACCACGTCCCTCGTCGGCGATCTCCTGATGTTGGCGGCGGTGATCGTCTGCGGCCTGGGTTATGCGGAAGGCGCACGTCTCTCCCGCAAGCTCGGCGGCTGGCAGGTCATCTCCTGGGCGCTGGCCATTTCCCTGCCGGTGATGCTGCCGGGCGTGTTGATTACGATGCCGTCGGTTTTCCCGGAAGGTTCGAACGCCGCATGGCTTGGGCTGGGTTATGTCTCGCTGTTCAGCATGCTGATCGGCTTCATCTTCTGGTATCGCGGGCTGGCGCTTGGCGGGATCGCGGGCGTGGGTCAGCTGCAATTGCTGCAGCCGTTCCTGGGGCTGGTGCTTGCCTCCCTGCTGCTGGGTGAAGCGGTCAATATCGGCATGTTTGCCGCCACGCTTGCTGTTGTCGCCTGTGTGGCGGGGGCGAAAAAATTCGCGCGGTGATGGCGCGTGGATGTGCCGTCTCAACACAACCGTTCACGAAAACGGGAACCAAACTTCCTCATTGGCATTATCTGACCGTGTGCAGGCAACGTCTGGCATGAAGAAGGAGGAAGTGAAATGGCTTTTGATCCCAATGACAGGCAGAACGAGTTCCGCAACCCGGAAGTCACCAACACCACTCAGGTAAGCCGCAGCGGCGGTTCCTCGTGGGTCGGCTGGGTCGCAGTGATTGCAGTCATCCTCGTCGGCGCTTTCGTCTGGTCGCAGATGGGCGGTTCGTCCACCGACCCGCAGACCACGTCGTCTACCAATCCGCCGGTTACCAATAACGCACCGGCCACACCGGCTGCTCCCGCACCGGCAACTCCGGCCCCGCCGGCCAGCCCGGCTCCGGCAACCCCGCCGGCTGGTGGTGCAGGTGGCACGGGCACCCAGCCGTAACCGGCTTGCCCTATAACCGTCTGATAGAGTGCCAACCAACGAAACCGTCCGCCGAAAGGCGGGCGGTTTTTCGTTGTCAGGTTTCTGGCACGGTCCCTAATGCGCCTTGGGTCTCACGCTCCTGCGGCCAGCGCTGCAGCGCCTGTCGGCCGGGATCGGTCAGTGCGTAGATGCCTTTCTCAACGCGTTCGAACCAGCCGTAATAATTGGCGCGCAGGATGGTGCCGGCATTCGGCGCCGCCGTCTTGAGGTCGCGCGGCCGCAACGGGCCTTCGGCAAGTGCCGCAGCACAGGCAAGCGCCTGTTGCCGGTAGGCCGTCATGACCGGAATTTTCGTGCTGCCGCCGATCGCCGGATCACCGCGGCGCTTGCGGTGTTCCTTGATCAACCGTGTCCGCCGCTTGGGATTGGTCCGCGGCATCGGCGAGACGGAACTGACAAGGACCGAAACCTCACCCTGATCCGACACGCCAAGCATGCCTATACCCAGTCTCCGGCAGAGATCGCGATACCGCCGATCCGCCTCTCGCCCCCTGCCCTTGGCGGAAACCCGCGCGGCGATCCACACCTCATCGGAGGCATTGCCACGATCAACCGCCTGCAGGATGAGTTCCAGATTGAAGGAGAGCTTCAGCTCGCAAACCACCACGACAGGCGGCTCGCCTTCGCTCAAGCCGACAAGATCGCAGCCGCCCACCTCGCCCTTCACTTCGTAGCCGAAGCTTTCCAGGAAGGTTTTGACAGGCTGGTAAAGGGAGGTTTCCATGCGGTCCGGCGGAGTGAATCAGTCGCCTATGATTAGCACGGATTGAAGAGCAACGCTTATTCGCTGCGCTCGGTTCTTGCCAATCGCCGACGGTGGTTCGCTTCCAGAATCCTGTCCCGAAGGTGCGCAAAGAAGCGGGGCGGCAGCATGCCGAAATCGTATCTTGGCGGCACCGCTCCTGGAATTCGCCGCAAATCCGGACCGGGCCAAATGAAATCATTGGTTTCCGTCACGACAATCCATGACGGCGCTTCATCCAAACCAAGATGTGCCTTCAAGGCGGACGGTATTTCGATGGAATCCAAAGGATCACGCGGCGGCGTATGGGTGATCGGCACCACGGTCACCACCTCCCGTCCCTCTATGATCTGCCGGGCCGCAACGATAGCGCAAGGCCTGTTTTTACCACCCTCCTCCAAACCGCGACGACTTTCCCCAGCCCAAAGGTAGGAATAGCAGATCACCAAGCCTGGGCGAGGAATAGGAAGGCTCACGCTTTCCAGTCTTTCAACAGATCATCAAGACGGGAATATTCTTCCGACACCTTGCTGTTCCCGATTGCCTCTAAAGTATCTTCGTCGAGATCTTCCACCTCGCGGGCGATGCGCCCCTTGGTGATCAACTCAAAGAACTCAGCTGACACCAGAACCGTATGCGTCCTGCCGTTCTTCGTAATAGCCACGGGAGATCGCTGGGCGGCATCCTGATAGCGCCCGACATTCTGCTGGAATTCAGTTGCAGTAACCTTCACGTCCGGAACTCCGTTTTATCCATTATAGATAAAATAGATATTCCGGACAAGATTGGCGAGTTACAACTCGATCACATCATACCCACCTGAGCCGAATGCAGCCTGTTATAGGCGCCGCGGCGGGCGACGAGTTCCTGGTGGGTGCCTTGTTCCACGATGCCCGATCCGTCGATGACGACGATGCGGTCGGCGCCCTGGATGGTCGCGAGGCGGTGGGCGATGACCAGCGTGGTGCGGCCTTGCGATAGTTCCGCAAGCGAGCGCTGAATGGCGCGTTCGGTTTCCGTGTCGAGCGCGGAGGTCGCCTCGTCGAGGATCAGGATCGGCGGATTTTTCAGGAACATGCGGGCGATCGCGACGCGCTGTTTCTGGCCGCCGGAGAGTTTCACGCCCCGCTCACCGATCATCGTATCGAGGCCATCGGGAAGGCCGGCCAGCATGTCTTCCAGACGCGCCTGACGGGCGGCTTCGACGATATCCTTCTCGGACGCACCGAGTCGGCCATAAGCAATGTTTTCGCGGATCGTGCCGCCGAACAGGAAGACATCCTGCTGCACGATACCGATCTGCTGGCGCAGCGAAATCTTGGTCATCTGACGGATATCGATGCCATCGACCGAGATGCTGCCGGAGCCGATCTCGTAAAAGCGCGGCAGGAGCGAACAGATGGTCGTCTTGCCGGCGCCCGATGGACCCACGAAGGCGATCGTTTCACCGGCGCGGATACGGAGATTGACCCCCTTCAGCACCGGCTTGTCCCGGTCGTAACCGAAGGAGACGTCCTTGTAGACGATCTCGCCCTTGAGGTTGTCGACGGTCACCGCATTCGGGGCATCGGCGATATCCGGCTCGGTATCGATCAGTTCGGTGAAGCGGCGGAAGCCGGCAATGCCCTTCGGATAGGTTTCGATAACCGAATTGATCTTCTCGACCGGACGGAAGAACACGGTGACGAGAAGAAGGAAGCCGATAAAGCCGCCGGCCGTCAACTCGCCGGACAGCACGAAATAAGCCCCGGCGATCATCACCACCATCTGGGTGAGACGCATGCTCATGTAGCTCAGCGAGCTGGAGGCGGCCATCAGCTTGTAGGCTTCGAGCTTTACGCGGCGGTAGTTCTGGTTGTCCTTTTCGAACAGCGCGCGTTCATGGCTTTCATTGGCGAAGGCCTGCACTACACGGATGCCGCCGACATTTTCTTCGATACGGGTGTTGAAATCGCCAACCCGACCGAAAAGCTTGCGGAAATTGTTGGTCATCCGGCCGCCGAAATGGCTGGTGACCCAGGCCGTCAGCGGTACGACGAGTGCGGTGATCAACGCCAGCTGCCAATTGACCGAGAACATCAGCAAAAGCGCGCCGGCGAATGTCATCAGCGCGATGAACAAATCTTCCGGCCCGTGATGCGCCACCTCACCGATCTCTTCCAGATCCTTGGTCAGGCGGCCGACGATATGGCCGGTCTTCTGATTGTCGAAATAGCTGAAGGAAAGTTTTTGCAAGTGATTGAACGCCGCACGGCGCATGTCCGTCTCGATATTGATGCCGAGCATATGGCCCCAATAGGTGACGACCGCCATCAGGCCGGTATTGATCACATAAACGATCAGCAACCCCACCGAAGCGGCCAGGATCAGCACCCATTCATGGCTCAGCAGCAACCGGTCGACGAACAGTTTCACTGCCATCGGGAACGCGAGTTCGAGCACGCCGGACAGCACGGCACAGCCGAAATCCAGCAGGAAAAGCCCGCGATACGGCTGGTAATACGAAAAGAAACGGCGAAGCATTCAAACCTTCATTTCAAATTCAGTAGAGGGCTGCGGTTGACCGCCGGAGTGAAATTGGCGAAACATGACCGGAATTCTCCATATTCGAAAAGCAGACCGAATGGATAGTACTCTTCTATCGCCGCGTGATGAACTTACCGCAGCTACAGACAAAAACGGCAGTTTTTTATCACTGCGTGATGTCACTTTCGCGATAGAGGGACGGGTTCTCCTGCACCCCCTCAACCTCGACCTGGCGGCCGGAAAATCCATCGCGCTGATCGGCCACAACGGCTCGGGAAAATCGACCCTTTTGAAGCTGATCGGCCGCCAGCAGCCTGCCAGCGGCGGTACGATCCAGTTCGAAGGCAAGCGGCTGGAAGACTGGGGCGCCCGCGAATTCGCCCGCCGCCTCGCCTATCTGCCGCAACGCACGCCGGCCGCCCCCGGCATGCTGGTCAAGGAGCTTGTGGCGCTCGGCCGTTACCCGTGGCACGGCGCGCTCGGCCGCTTCAGCGATACAGACAAGGCGAAGGTCGAGGAAGCGATCGAACTGACCTCGATCGGTAAATTCGCCGACCGCATGGTGGACAGCCTTTCCGGCGGCGAGCGCCAGCGTGTGTGGCTCGCCATGCTGGTAGCGCAGGACGCGACGTGCCTGCTGCTCGACGAACCGATCTCGGCACTCGATATCGGGCATCAGCTCGAAGTCCTGTCGCTGGCGCACGATCTTTGCCGCGACAAGGGCATTACCGTGATCACCGTTCTGCACGATATCAACATGGCGGCACGCTTCTGCGACGAGATCGTCGCCCTGCATTCCGGCCGGCTGATTGCGCACGGCACGCCGGATGAGGTGATGACGACGGAAGAGCTCGCCCGGATTTATGATGTGCGGATGGATATCATTCGGCAGCCGACGAGTGGGCGGTTGGTGGCGTTGGCTCAGTGATCGCGCGCAACGTTCCATAAAACAGTGAAGCGTAAGGCGTACTCCTCTTTCCCTTCTCCCCTCGGGGAGAAGTGCCGAGCGAACGTGAGGCGATGAGGGGTCCACGGGGTATGACGTTCATTGATGGCGCAGAGCACTTAGCCCCCTCATCCGACCCTTCGGGCCACCTTCTCCCCGCTGGGGAGAACGGAAAAAAGCGACCTCACCCCCCAGCCCGCCTGCCCCTCAACAAAGTCCGCGCCGAAGTCTGCGGCTTCGCCAGCTGATCCTCCTCCAATGACGCAAACATCCAGTCGATGAACACCCGTACGATCGGTGTTGCGCGCATGGCCGGGCGGCAGGCGACGTAGAAGGCATCATTGGCCGTAACGCTCAAATCGAACGGCACGATCAATTCACCCCTTGGCGATCAGGTTGCTGGCGGTGATCGTATCGCCGAGCGCGATACCCTGACCGTGCAGGGCGGCCTCCGTCGAAAAGCGCGCGTCGCCCATGAAATGCTGCTGCCGGCGCGGCAGGTCGATGGCGTTGGCGGCGGCCAGCCAGATATTCCACTCGCGCCCATCAGCATCGCCATGCAACAGGACATGGTCTTCCAGATCCCGCATCGAGCGCAGCGGCCGGCTGTTGAGCAGTGTCGGGCTCGCGACGGGGAAGAGTTCCAGATTGCTCCAAAGCCGCGTCCAGGCATCAGGCCAGTTGCCGTCGCCATAAAGGATGGAGACGTCCACATCCGCCGAATACAGCACGGCCGGATCGTTCGAGGCGGCGATTTTCAGCCGCACGCCCGGAAACTGCTCCGTGAAGGAATTGAGCCTAGGCACGATCCAGAAAGATAGCAGTGCCGGAACGCAGGTAATGGACAGCTCGCCCGATGTCGCCGGCCGTCGCATCTGCGCCGTCGCCGCGGCAATTTCGCCGAAAGCCTGGCTGACGGCCGGCAGCAGCAAAGCGCCCTCGGAAGTGAGCTTAAGCCGCTTGGCACCACGCTCGAACAGCGTCACCGCAAGCGATTCCTCCAGCGCCTTGATCTGATGGCTGACTGCGCCATGTGTGACGTTGAGTTCGCGGGCGGCAGCCGAAACCGAACCGAGCCGTGCCGTCGCTTCGAAGGCGCGCAGCGGATTGAGCGGCGGCAGACGGCTGACCATCGTTGATCCTAACTGTTAGTTTTTCTCACACTAACCGCTAGAACAATCTCAATTGCTTTTCCAGCCGGTCTTGGCGGATAATGATGAAAACACAGGCGGCGAACCGCCGGGGATAAAATTTAGGCTGCCACTGGCAGCCGACAAACAGGTGAGGCAGTCATGACATTCGACGACAAGAAGCTCGAAGAGCTGCGCGCGAAATATTCGGACGCAGCCGGCGGCAAGATCTTCGACGAGAAGTTCAAAAAGGTGGGCGAGAAGATCTTCAACAAGGCGGGCACCCGCGTTGCACCTTATGCCGGCCTGCCGACGCTTCTCGATGCCCCCTATCTCGGCGTCGATGCCGAAAACCCGGATTTCGCCGACCTGCAGGTGGCGCTGATCGGCATGCCGATGGATCTCGGTGTCACCAACCGGCCGGGTTCTCGCTTCGGGCCTCGCGCGCTGCGCGCCATCGAGCGCGTAGGACCTTATAACCACGTTCTCGAATGCGCCCCGACCCATGAGCTTCGCGTGGCCGATATCGGCGACGTGCCATTCCGCAGCCGTTACCGGCTGGAAATGAGCCATGACGACATCGAAAAGCGCATCAACCAGATCGTCGATGCGGGCGTGCTGCCGCTGTCGGTCGGTGGCGACCATTCGATCACCCATCCGATCCTGAAGGCGGTCGGCAAAAAGGCGCCGGTCGGGTTGATCCATATCGACGCCCATTGCGACACGAGCGGCTTTTTCGACGAGACCAAGTTCCATCACGGCGGGCCGATGCGCAATGCGGTGCTGGACGGCGTGCTCGACCCGACCCGCACGATCCAGATCGGTATCCGCGGCGCGGCCGAATATCTCTGGGAATTCTCCTACGAGTCCGGCATGACCGTGATCCATGCGGAAGAAGTGACCGGCATGGGCATTCCGGCGATCATCGAGAAAGCGAAGAAGATCGTCGGCGATGGCCCGACCTATGTTTCCTTCGATGTCGACAGCCTTGACCCGAGCTTTGCGCCGGGCACCGGGACGCCTGAGATTGGTGGCCTGACGACCCGCGAAGTGCTGGACCTGATCCGCGGGCTCAAGGGTATCAACATTGTCGGCGGCGACGTGGTGGAAGTGGCGCCGCAATATGACGCGACCCACAACACGGCACACGCGGGGGCGCAGATGCTGTTTGAAATCCTCAGCCTGATGGTCTTCAGCCCTTCCGTAAAGCGTTGAGACTGGCGTAAAATACATCCAAGAGTGGGAACTCGCCCGCGGGCAACGACCCGACCGGGCAAACAAAGGAGAGACTTTAATGTCTGATATCTTCAACACCAAGATCGGCCGCCGTGGCGTTCTCGCTGGCGGCATTGCCGGCGCCTCCATGCTGGCCATGCCCTCCGTGCTGCGCGCCCAGGACAAGAGCCTGAAGGTCGGCGTCTATGGCGGTTACTTCAAAACCTCGTTCGACAAGAACATCTTCGCCGATTTCACCAAGGCGACCGGCATTGCCGTGGAATCCGTCGCCGAGCCGACCGGCGAAGCCTGGCTGGTGCAGCTTGAACAGGCCGCCAAGGCGGGTGCCGCGCCGGCCGACGTCTCGATGATGTCGCAGGTCGCGATGCTGAAGGGCCAGTCGACCAATCTCTGGACGCCGCTCGACATGGCGAAGATCCCCAACGGCAAGAACCTCATCGAGCGCTTCGTGAACAAGTATCCGGATGGCAAGGTCGCCGGCATCGGTGCGGTTTCCTGGTACATCACGCTGGTTTCCAACACCGACGTCTTCAAGACGGCGCCAACCTCCTGGGCCGACATGTGGGCCAAGGACAAGGCGGACAAGCTCGGCCTGCTCGCGCTCGTCTCCAACTCCTTCCTGCTTGAGGTAACGGCCAAGACCTTCATGGGCGGCACAAAGGCGCTCGATACCGACGAAGGCATCATCAAGGCGCTGGAAAAGCTTGCCGAGCTGAAGCCGAACGTTCGCCTCTGGTATCGCGATGAAGCGCAGTTCGAACAGGCGCTGAAGTCCGGCGAAATCCCGATGGGCCAGTATTACCACGACGTCACCGGCCTCGCCGCCGCCGACGGCAACCCGGTCCGCTCCACCTTCCCGAAGGAAGGCGGCATCCAGGATTCGGGCTGCTGGGCAATCTCGCGTGCCTCGAAGAAGACCGAGGAAGCTCACACCTTCATCAACTACATGTGCCAGCCCGCCATCCAGGCGACGCTTTCCCGCAAGGTCGGTACCTCACCGACCGTGCAGCGCAGCCTGCTGGACCTGAGCGACAAGGAATTTGCGGCAGTATCGTCGGATATCGAGCCGATCATTCCGCGCTACGACCTCTACCAGACCAAGTCCGACTTCCTGAACCAGAAGTGGACGGAGATGATCGCGGGTTGATTTGAAATCGGCTAAGGTCGGAGCGAGGAGCCCCCTCACCCGGCCTCCGCTGACGCTCGGCCACCCTCTCCCCAAGGGGAGAGGAGGATCTGAGGCGTCGCGGCAACTCCCCTTCTCCCCTCGGGGAGAAGGTGGTCCGAAGGACCGGATGAGGGGGCCGTTTGCTCTGCATTGATTGAAAGCGGCTTTAACCGCGGAGACCGAATGTCCGGATTGAACATCAACCACGTGACGAAGCAGTTCGGCACATTCACAGCGGTCAACGACATCAGCCTGTCGGTGCCGGATGGCACGTTCGTCTGCCTTCTTGGCCCTTCCGGCTGCGGCAAGACCACGCTGATGCGGATGATTGCCGGCCTTGACCTGCCGACCGGCGGCAAGATCGAGCTTGGCGGCGCCGACATCACCCAGGTGCCGACCCACAAGCGCGATCTCGGCATGGTCTTTCAGTCGCTGGCGCTTTTTCCGCACCTGACCGTTGGCGAAAACATCGCCTATTCGCTGCGCATCCGTGGCGTCGCAAAGGATGTCCAAAAGAAGCGCGTGGAAGAACTGCTCGGCATGATCCATCTGCCGGGCTTTGCCGACCGGTCCGTCAACAAGCTCTCCGGCGGCCAGCGGCAGCGTGTGGCGATCGCCCGCGCACTTGCGATCTCGCCAAAGCTTTTCCTTCTGGACGAGCCGCTTTCAGCGCTCGACGCCAAGCTGCGCGAAGCGATGCAGGTGGAGCTGCGCCAGCTGCAGCAGCGGCTCGGCATCACCACGATCGTCGTCACCCACGACCAGCGTGAGGCGATGACCATGGCCGATACGGTCGTGGTCATGAACAAGGGCGAAATCCGCCAGGCAGCCGCGCCGGTCGATATCTACCGCCGCCCGGCCGACAGTTTCGTGGCGGACTTTATCGGCCAGACCAACCTTTTGCCGGTGGAAGCCGACAGTTCCGGTCGCGCCCTGGTGCTCGGCCAGACTGTGGAGGGCATCTCGCTGCCGGCAGGCACGACCAAGGGCATGCTCTCAGTCCGCCCTGAAGACGTGCAGGTCACCGCACCCGGCAACGGTGCCATCTCCGCAACCGTCACCTTCATCCGCGATCTCGGCGGTGCGATCGAGACCTTCGTGGAGGCCGGCGGCGCCCAAGTGATCGCCGTCTCCTCCCCGCGCGCACGGCCGGACGTTTCGGTCGGTCAGCAGGTCGGCATCAAGCTCGATCCGGCCACCAGCGTGGTGCTTGCGAAATGAGACGCGAACCGCCGCAGCGACTTGCCGACTACGGACCGCTCTTTTTTCCGGCGGGCATGCTGATCGTCTTCTTCGTGGTGCCCTTTGCCACGATGATCGCGGTCTCCTTCTTTCAGCGGCAGCAAGGCGGTTTCTATACGCCGGCCTTCGTGTTCGACAATTACGCCCGCTTCCTCACCGCATTCTTCGGCGGCGTGCTCGGTTTTTCGTTGTTTCTGGCGATTGCGGTTGCCATCGCCTGCGTGGCGATCGGCATTCCCTTCACCTATCTGCTTTCCCGCTCAAAGCGATCGGTTCAGATCGTCTGGCTGGTGGCCATGCTCTCCATCCTGTCGCTCTCGGAAGTGATGATCGGCTTTGCCTGGTCGACGCTATTCTCGCGCACCGCCGGCATTACCAATCTCTTCGTCTGGCTCGGCCTGATGAGCCAGGCGCAGGCGCTGACCCCGAGTTTCGGGGCGGTCATGACTGCCATGACCTATCAAGCCTTTCCTTATACGGTATTGGTCCTCTACCCCGCCCTCGTCCGCCTTGACCCGACGTTGACGGAAGCGGCGCGCACGCTCGGCGCCTCGCCCGTCAAGGCCTTCTTCACGGTCGTCGTACCGGCGCTTCGCAACACCATTCTCGCAACGCTGATCATGGTCTTCATCTTCGCGCTCGGCTCTTACCTGCTACCGCAGCTTCTCGGGCGGCCGCAGCACTGGACGCTGTCTGTGTTGATCACCGATCAGGCGATCTACCAGTCCAACATGCCGTTCGCTGCCGCGATGGCCGTTTTTCTCGTGCTGGTCTCGCTGGCGCTGGTCGGCCTCTCGCTTTATGCCGGCCGGCAGAAGGAGGCGAAATGATCGCTTTGCGCCGCTTCTTCTTCTTCTTGGTCGGCCTGTTCCTGGCCATGCCGCTGATCGTCGTCGCCGGTGTCTCGGTCAATCAACGCCAGTCGCTCACCTTCCCGCCACAGGGCTTCTCGCTCTCCTGGTACGGGCAGATCTTCACCGATCCGGAATGGCGCAACGCACTGATCGCATCGCTGACGCTTGCCGCCACCTCGGCATTGCTGGCGCTCTTGATCGCACTGCCGCTCGCCTGGTTCCTGTGGCGGCGCATCGCGCCCTGGGCGAACATCTTCCAGCTTCTCGGCGTCGCGCCCTTCACCCTGCCGCCGGTCATTACCGCGCTCGGCCTCCTCACCTTCTGGGCAACCACCGGCTTTTATGGGCAGGCCTGGACAGCAGTGATCAGCCACGGCATCTTTTTCGTCACCCTGCCGCTGGTGACACTGTCGCTCGGGTTCTCGGCAATCGACCGCTCGCTGGTGGAAGCCGCGGCGACCATGGGCGCTGACGACAGGACGATTTTCCGCACCGTCGTGCTGCCGCTGATCCTGCCCTATCTGGTCTCGGGTTATGCCTTCGCCTTCGTGCTGTCACTGAACGAATATATCGTCGCCTACATGACGGTCGGCTTCACCGTGGAAACGCTGCCGATCAAGATCTTCAACGCGTTGCGTTATGGCTATACGCCGACCATGGCCTCGGTAACGGTGCTCTTCCTTCTCGTGGCGGCAACCATTTTCGGGCTGGTTGCACGCTTCGGCGACCTGCCGAAGCTGCTTGGCGCCATGGCAGAGGATAAGTAAATGAAGGTTGCCGGTTACCAGATGCAATCCGTCGTCGGCGATATCGACGCGAATCTTGCCAAGATCGAAGCCGCCGCCAAGGAAGCTGCGGCGAAGGGCGCAGAGCTGTTGATCACGCCAGAACTGTCGCTGACGGGTTATGGTGCCGCCGACGAGTTTCCCGATCTCGCCACGCCCGCACATGGCATGGTGACCAATCAGCTTTCGGAAATTGCCGCAAGGCACGGCATCGCCATCGTTGCCGGGTTTGCCGAGGAAACACACGACGCCACGTTCAACAGCGCGTTCTTCACGGAAGGCAAGGGCCAGACGGCGGTCTACCGCAAGTGCAATCTCTACGATCCCTATGAACGCCAGTGGTTCCGCCAGGAGGATCGCCGGCAGGTTCTGGTAACGCTCGGCGGCATGCGGATCGGCTTCCTGATTTGTTACGACGTGGAATTTCCCGAAAACGTCCGCCAGCTTGCCAAGTCAGGTGCGGATTTCGTGGTCGTGCCGACAGCACTGCCGCAGGGCTGGTCGGGCGAATTCATCGCCAACCACATGATCCAGGTCCGCGCCTTCGAAAACCAGATCTTCGTCGCCTATATCAACCATGCCGGCGCCGACCAATTGTTCTCCTATGCCGGGCTCTCGCGCATTGCGGCACCCGACGGTAAGCTGATCGCCGAAGCGCCGGCCGAGGGAGAGGCGCTGATCATTGCCGACGTCACCCCGGCGGATTACGAAAAATCCCGCTCGGAGAATACCTATCTCTCCGATCTCGTCTGATCTTTCTCGCGACAGAAAATCACGCCGCTCAAGTCAATTCGACTTTCGCCTGCCTCCCTTTTCTTTGATAGTGTTGTATAGCATTCGTCGCGACAGCATTTCTGGGGGGAGTTGATGACGCGTATTTTTCGGGCGCCGGCCTTTTATATTCAGGGTCCGGGCGCCCTCGGCCAGCTTGGCGAAAAGGCAGCAACGCTCGGTCGTTCGGTCGTCGCGATCTGCGATGCGCTGGTTCTGCCGAATATAGAGGCCGAGCTGACCGAATCGCTTGGCCGACAGGACCTCGCGCCGACCGTCATCCCCTTCGATGCAGACGTAACCCATAAGGAAATGGACCGGCTGGCGGAAGAAGTGCGGTCGCTCGGCGGCGAAGTCGTGGTCGGCATCGGCGGCGGGCGCACGCTCGACACGGCCAAGGGCGTGGCGCGCCGCACCGGCCTGCCGTTCGTCAGCGTACCGACCGTTGCCTCCACCGACGCGCCCTCGACGCGCGGAATCGTCATCTACGACGACCATCACGCGATGATCGGCGTCGAGCAGATGGACGCAAACCCCGCCTTCGTGATCGTCGATACCGCGATCATCGCCAGGGCACCGGCACGGCTGCTGCGCGGCGGGATCGGCGATGCGCTGACCGCCAAGTTCGAGACGGAAGGCTCTTGGAAAGGCACCGGCCTTTCCAAGCAGGGCACGCGCCCGCTGAAAACCGGCGTCATGCTGGGCGACATGTGTTATCGTATACTCCTCGAACACGGCCCCGGCGCCATGCGCGTTGCCGGCACCGGCGAGGTGACACCCGATCTGGAAGCGGTCATCGAGGCGATCCTCTGGCTCAGTGCGGTCGCGTTCGAGAATACCGGCCTGTCGGTCGCCCATGCCGTCGCAACCGAACTCGGAGCGATCGAGCCGGTCCGAAAACAGTCGCTGCATGGGGAACATGCGGCTTACGGTACACTGGTGCAGGCTGTCGCCGAAGGCCGGACCGAAGACGAGCTACGGGTGCTGTTTTCCTTCTATGACGAGATCGGCATGCCCCGCCGCCTTGCCGATCTTGGCCTTCCCACGGTGGACGCTAGCGCAATCGAAGAGCTTGCGGCGAAATGCGCAAAAAGCCCATTCATGGTGAACCAGGAACGCCGGCTTGGCGAAAATGACCTCGCAGCAGCGTTTCGCTCTGTGGAAAACTACTCGTAAAGCAGGCTCGACCTGTCGCTAATATAAAGATAATCAACTGGGAACACAGGGGATTTAGCATGCCAGCAGACAAGGCCAAGGCGCCTGAAGAGTGGACCCAGCGCCGGATTCAATCGATCGAGGTCGGTTTCCAGGTCATCCGCGCCATGGAAGCGGCCAATGGTCCCCTGCCGCTGCGCGATATCGCCGCCGCCGCCGGCATGCCGCCCTCAAAGGCGCATCTTTATCTCGTCAGCTTCGTCAAGGAAGGCATGGCCTTTCAGGATCCGGTGACCGGGCATTACGGCCTCGGCCGGTTCGCGATCCAGCTCGGCCTTTCCGCCATCCGCCAGCTTGATGTGGTGGAACTGGCGCGCGAGGAACTGACGACCCTGCAGCGCACCACGGGCTTTGCCACCTATCTTTCGCTTTGGGGCGATCGCGGACCGGGCATCGTCTCCAAGGTGGATGGCGAACGTCAGGGCTCGCTCGCTGTCCGCCTGGGTTACGTTCTGCCGCTTCTGACCTCCGCAACCGGCCAGGTCTTCCTGTCCTATCTGGAGGAAAACGAAACCGCCGCCGTTCGGCAGGACGAAATCAACGCCAACAAGCGGGATTCGTCGGAAGAAACCGCGTCACTTGCGCCGCGCGTCACCACCGCCAAAGACATCCAGAAGATCATCGAAACCGTGCGCACGCAGGGCTATTCGATGACCATCAACAGCATCAACTCCAGCTTCGCGGCGATTGCCGCGCCGATCTTCGATTATAGCGGCCGCATCGTCGCGACGATGACGGTGCTCGGCTCCGACAAGCAGCTCTCCGGCTCCCGCAAGAAGCCGACGCTGGAGGCCCTGCTGAAGGCCGCACACCATTTGTCCGAGCGGCTCGGCGCGCCGGGACGGACAGCAACGACGGAGGACGGCGAGACGCCACCTGCGCCGAAGCCGACTAAAGCCAAGGGTGCAGCGGGGCGATAACGCGTTTTCACAGCTGCAAGCCCCTTTGACGCGCCGCAACAATTGACTACATTGAGGCAAACGCAGGTTTGTCCTCATGAGCGTCCGCCCTCCACAATCCTTTACCCAGCCGGGTTTCGTCAATTCCGGCTTCAATGTGCTCGAATACGAGATGCAGGCGGAACGCGCCGCGGCCCTTGGGCGGCAAGGCGTGAAGGTTGAGGCCGCACTTGCCGAGCTGAATGCATGGGATGAGACGCGCGACAGCGCGGAGAAGCACGAAACCCTGCTTTTTAATGCTGCCGATGCCGTCTGGGCCTTTTTCATCCAGCGCGAAATGTGCGGCATGCGCAACAACCGCGACATCATCAAGCGCTACGGCATCCCCAAACAGGTGCTCGCCCGCGTTGGCACGGTGCGCAAATGAATTTCGAACCCGACAATTTGAGATCGACACTGCGCTTTGACGCGAAGCATTTGCTGAAAGATGGACGCATAAGATGACCAAACCCGTGATCGGTGTGATCGGGAATTCCTACACCGTCGAAAACCGTTTCGCCGCGCAGCTCGTCGGCGAAAGCAATCTTCAGGCGATTGCGGAGGTGACCGACGCCCTGCCGCTGATGTTTGCCGGCAGTCCGAAGATCACCGATATCGACACGCTGCTTTCCATTGTCGACGGGATCCTGCTGACCGGTGCCCGCGCCAACGTGCATCCACGCCATTTCAAGGTCGAGCCGCATGTCGCCCACGAGCCCTATGACGAAAGCCGCGACGCGGTGGCGTTGCCGCTGATCGATGCCTGCGTGGCGCGAGGAATTCCAGTTTTCGGCATCTGTCGTGGTTTTCAGGAGATGAACGTTGCGGCCGGCGGCTCGCTGCATCCGGAAATCCGCGACCTGCCCGGCCGCATCAATCACCGTATGCCGCGGCTCGAAACCGGCGAAATACATCCCGATCCTGCCGTCGTTTTCGCCGACCGGCATGATGTCCGGCTTCTGCCGGGCGGCACGTTCGCCAGATTGCTCGGCAAGGAGACGATCCGCGTCAACTCGCTGCACGGCCAGGGAATTCTCCAGCTCGGCGAACGAATTATTGCCGAAGGCGTGGCTGAAGACGGCACGATCGAGGCGATCCGCTTCAAGGAGGCGCAGGGATTTGCGCTCGGCGTGCAGTGGCATGCGGAATACGATCCGCAGGTGAACCCCATCAATCGCGCGCTTTTTCAAGCCTTCGGCGAAGCGGTGCGCACGCGCAAGAAGGTTGCGGCCTGATCCGGTCGGCCAGTTCGACGACCACGAGGCAAAAGAAAGGCCGGAGCATCGCTGCTCCGGCCTTTGGTTTTTGAAGGTTCGAATTCGTCAGATGATATCCGACACCATCGTGCGAAGCTGCGGGAAGGCGTCGCCCAGGTAGGACTGCGGCCACGGCATGTTGAGCAGCATATCGAACAGGACGAACATCGAAATCCAGATCAGAACCGCGATGATCAGCGTGCGCAGCCAGGGCTGTTTGCCTTCGAAACGCATGTAGGCAACCATGTAGATGAACAGCGTCGGGAGCAGGCCGAACAGTTCCGAGCCGACAAAGACCGCGAGTACCCAGGCGAACATGATACCCATGCGCGGATAAAGTTCACGATCCGGCATCGCCTCCAGCACGTCGGCCATATGCGCCTTGCGCGGCTTGACGATCGTTTCACCGGCACGCTTGCGCATATAGACGCCGATACCCGAGCAGATCACCACGATGAGGCCAACGGCGGAAACCGTCTGCGGCATCAACCGGGCTGCGAGCGCCCATTCCGTGGATGTGGCAAGCGCGGTGATGAAGAGGATCGCTGCAAGCACCCACATGCCCGGAAGCATGATGCGGTCGACCGCGGAGATCGGGCCGATCGGCTCGACTTCCTTCGGCATGCTCGGTTCGCTGACCGCAGCACCAACAGATGCCAGTGCCGGGCCGGCATTGCGCCGCTTCATGAAGAAACGCACCGCGGTATAGGCGAAATAGGCGACAGGGATCAGCAGGATGAAGATCACGCCCGGACGCTGCAGCCAGGTGGCGCCGTAACGGCTGGTCGAGATGAACAGATACTGTTCCACCAGGCCGCCGAGCACGAGGCCAAGCAAAACTGGCGCACGCGCCCAGCCGAACCGCTTCATGGCCCAGCCAATGACCGAGAAGATCAAGAGCACGATGATGTCGCCGATATCACGGGTCGCCGAATAGGCGCCGATGAAGACGATGGCAAGCACAGTCGGCACGAGGATGCCGGCCGGCACCATGGCAAGCTTGGCAAGCTGCGAAACGAAGGCGAAGCAGATGAGAACGCCGATAATGTTGGCGATCATCAGGCTCCAGACGATCGTATAGGTGATGTCCAACTGCTCGGTGAGCAGTTTCGGACCCGGCTGGATGCCGTGCATCATGAAGGCGCCGAGCAGGATCGCCATCGTGGCGCTGGCCGGAATGCCGAAAGCGAGCGTCGGGATGAGCGCGCCGCCCTCACGGGAATTGTTGGCCGCCTCGCAGGCGATGACGCCGCGCACGTCACCGGTGCCGAAGGTTTCCGTACCGCCCTTGACGGATTTTGCGGCCGACCCGTAAGCGATCCAGTCGATCGCCGGACCGCCAAGGCCCGGAACCGAACCGAGAATCGCGCCGAGCCAGGAGCTCTGCAGGACGAGACGGATATTCTGGATCGCATCCTTCACGCCGCGGAACTGGTCGCGCACGATGCTTTCGCTCTTGTGCATGGCGACCGCCTGGCGGGCGGCACCGAGCTCGATCAGTTCCGGCACGGCGAACAGGCCAAGCACCAGCGCTTCGATCGGCACGCCTTCCCAGAGATAGATGGAATCGAACGTCCAGCGAAGCTCGCCGGTCTGCGCTTCATCACCGACGGAGGCGATGACGACGCCGAAACAGGCGGCGACGAGGCCCTTCATCATGTTGCCCTGGCTGACGGCTGCAACGAGCGTCAGGCCGAGAATGCAGAGCGCCAGAAGCTCCGGCGTGCCGAAAGCCATCATGAAAGGACGCAGGATCGGGATGGAGATGGCGAGAAGAAGTGCACCAAAAATGCCGCCGATCAGCGACGCGGTGTAGGAAGCGCCGAGCGCGCGGCCAGCCTCCCCTCGCCTTGCCATCGGATAACCGTCCATGACGGTCGCCGCCGAACCGGCCGCGCCCGGCACCCCGATCAGGATCGACGGGATGGTATCGGCCGTCGGCGTCACCGCCCACATGCCGATCAGGAAGGCCAGCGCCGTATAGGCGTCCATCGTGTAGGTGAACGGCAGAAGCAGAGCCATGCCCGCCAGACCACCGATGCCGGGAATGACCCCGATGAAAAGGCCGAGTATGCAACCCAGCATGATGATCAGGAAGCGCATGGGGTCAAAGATGACCGTCAACGCTGCCATGGCCTGTTCGAAAATCATATATATCCTCCACCGCCTCGCGGCCGGCGAGGCATATTCATCCCTGAGACGCCGAAGCGCCCACTCCCTCCGAGCGATCCATTAACCGGCAGACCTTGCCGCCAGCCGACTGCATCGGCCTAGGGAACACCCAAATACGCAAGCACTCGCATCCGGAGTTTTTGCTCGCGGACACTTGTGTAGTATTGTATTTTTGTACGACAATGTTGAACTGCCTCGATATCGGTTGGCAAATTCAAAAAGCAAAGAGTAATATCATGCCAATGAATTTGGCTAACATCGATCTCAAGCTTCTCGTGGTCTTCGACGCCATGATGGTGGACGGCAGCGTCAGTCGCGCCGCCGAACGGCTCGGCATGTCGCAGCCGGCGCTGTCCAATGCGCTGAACCGCCTGCGCCTGCTCCTGAACGACCGGCTTTTCCTGCGCACCGCCGACGGCATGCGCCCGACGCCGCGCGCGCTGGAAATCGCCGGACCGATCCAGGCCGCCATGCGGCAGATCGAGGAAGCGCTGGAGCCGACTGCCTTCGAGCCGGGCGATCCGGACTGGACGTTCAGCCTTGCGGTATCGGACCACGCCTCGGTCGTGCTTCTTCCCCTGCTGATCGAGCATATTACCCGCGTCGCACCGCGCGTCAGCCTGCAGATCCAGTCGCGGCCGAACGAGGAATTGCCGACTCAGCTGGACAATAGCGAGATCGATCTGGCCGTCGGCATCATCCCCAACCTGCCGCGCCGGTTCAAGAACATGCCGTTGTTCGAGGATACCTATGTCTGCATGATGCGGCAGGGGCATCCGCTGGCCGGCAAGCCGATCACGCTGGATGAATTTCTTGCCGCCGATCAGCTTTCGGTAAAGCCGGGCATGAGCGATGTCAGCCGCGCCGACCGGTTTCTGGCGCAGGCGGGCCTGAAGCGCCGTATCGCCACCACCGTCCACCAGTTCCTCGCCGCGCCGGCGATCGTCTCGCGCTCGGACATGGTCGTGTTGGTGTTCGAAAAGATGGCGCCGATCTTCGATCCGTCACGCTTCTACTTCTGTCCCGTGCCGGTGCCGAACATGACGGTTTCCGCAACCGCCGTCTGGAGCGATGTGCATACGGATCTGCCCGCCCATAAATGGCTGCGACGACAGCTCGCTATCGTCGCACGCCAGCTTGCCGAAGAGAGCGAAAACCCACCGCTATCGGCTGCCGGATAAGCTGATCGGCATCGCGATTCCTCGATCCACTGTTGTCAGCCGGCTTTCTTTTGCTTATACGATTGTCATACAATATGACGTCAATAGCCTTTCGAGGAGAATTCCATGGCCGACCAGTCGAACAGCCTCGCCACCACTCGTGACGGAACCACGATTTCCTACCGGCTGATCAAGGACAGCGGCGACAAGCGCGTCGTGCTGGTGCATTCGCTCGCCATGGACAAGACGTTCTGGGAGCCGACCGCGGAAGCGCTGGGCGGCGCGGCCGACGTGCTGATCTTCGATTGCCGCGGCCATGGCGCGTCTTCCAAACCTGCCGGCCCCTACAGTGTCGAGCTTTTTGCAGATGATATGGCCGACCTGATGGACCATGTCGGCTGGACATCCGCCGTCGTTGCCGGCGCCTCGATGGGCGGCTGCGTGGCGCTCGCCTTCGCCGCCCGCTATCCGGAACGAACCGCAGCGCTCGGCCTGTTCGACACGACCTCCTGGTATGGCGCCGACGCACCAAAAGCCTGGAAGGAACGGGCCGATAAGGCAGTTGCGGAAGGCATGGGCGCGCTGGTAGGCTTTCAGAAGACACGCTGGTTCAGCGACGGTTTCCGCGAAGCCAACCCGGATGTCGTCGAGAAGGCGATCGGTGTTTTCCTGAAGAACGAACTGCCGGCCTATGCAGCGACCTGCGCCATGCTCGGCAATGCGGATATCCGGGTGGCTCTGCCGGGATTCAAGTTCCCTTGCCGCGTGGCTGTCGGCACCGAGGACTATGCGACGCCGCCGGAAATGGCGCGATATATGGCGGAGAATATCCCGGGCGCGGAGCTGTTCATCATGGAAGGTGTGCGGCATTTCACGCCGCTCGAGGTGCCGGGTGTGATCGCCGGGCATTTGCGGGAATTGGTGAAGGCGGCCTGATTTTCCAGTCTGGCGCTTGTGATTTTGCCCCTCATCCGGCTGCCGCCACCTTCTCCCCGTTTTGACGGGGAGAAGGACGCAGGACGCACCGTTTTCTCTACAATCGAGCAGGGCACGTCCCCTCTCCCCGCATGCGGGAGTCGGGAGGACGGGACGTGACACGTGGCCCGTCCCCGGGAAGGGTTAGGGTGAGGGGCCAACGCTGCCGGAGAGACGAACAGAGCAACAACTACTCCTTCACCGCCCCCGTCATCGACGACACGTAATAATCCACGAAGAACGAATACAGGATCACCACCGGCAGCGAGCCGAACAGCGCGCCGGCCATCAGCGATCCCCATTCGAACACATCGCCACGCACCAATTCCGTCAGCACCCCGACCGGGATCGTCTTGTTTTCCGACGACTGGATGAAGGTGAGCGCGTAGATGAACTCGTTCCAGGACAGTGTGAAGGCGAAGATGCCGGCCGAGATGAGGCCCGGCACGGCAAGCGGCAGGATGATCTTAGTCAGGATCTGCCAGCGGCTGGCGCCGTCCACCAAAGCGCTTTCCTCAAGCTCGAACGGGATCGAGCGAAAATAGCCCATCAGCAGCCAGGTGCAGAAGGGAATGAGAAAGGTCGGATAGGTGAAAATCAGCGCCAATAAGGAATCGTACATCCCTAGCTTGAAGACGATGAACGCAAGCGGGATGAACAGGATCGACGGCGGCACGAGATAGGCGAGGAAGATGACGAGGCCGATTGATCGCGAGCCAGTGAAGCGGACTCGCTCGATCGCGTAAGCGCCGAACACCGAGGCAAACAGCGACAGGAATGTGGAGCAGACCGCAACCAGCATCGTGTTCCAAAGCCAGCCCGGATAGGAGGTTTCGAGGAACAGATATTTGATGTGCTGAAGCGTCGGCCCGACAACCCAGAAAGGGCTGTAGTTCTTGTAATCCGTCAACTGGTCGTTCGGCTTCACCGCGGTGATCGCCATCCAGTAGAACGGGAAGAGCAGCACGAAGACGAAGACCGCCATGGGCAGGTAGACCATCACCACCCGCCTCGGCAGGCGGTTCAGATAGCTCATGCCCTCGGCATTGTCGGTCAGGACTTCGTTGGCGGTGTTTGTATTGGTCGACATTGTCATTCTCCCAAGCAATTCCAGCAAAAGTGCATCGCGGTTTTGCGTCCGGAATTGCGTAAAACAAAGAATCGAGAGCGTTTCGGTGAAATCGAAATGCTCTAGTCCTGACCGCCCTGCTGCCATTTGCGGCGTTGCAGGCCGAAGAAGCTGAACATGATTGCGCCGAGCAGGAAGGGCACCATGGCGACGGCGATCGCCGCGCCCTCGCCGAGCTGCCCGCCCGGAATGCCGCGCTGGAAGGACAGGGTCGCCATCAGATGCGTGGCATTGACCGGGCCGCCCTTGGTCAGCACGTAGATGAGCTGGAAATCCGTGAAGGTGAACAGGACCGAGAAGGTCATCACCACGGCGATGATCGGCGTCAGCATCGGCAGTGTCACATGCCGGAAGCGTTGCCAGCTGGTGGCGCCATCCAGCGAGGCCGCCTCCTGCAGCGAGGCCGGAATGGTCTGCAGGCCGGCGAGCAGCGAGATGGCCACGAAGGGAATGCCGCGCCAGACATTGGCCAGAATAACCGAGATGCGGGCATTGGTCGGGTCGCCTAGGAAATTGATGGGGCTGCTGATCAAGCCCATCTGCATCAGCGACCAGGAGACGATCGAGAACTGCGCGTCGTAGATCCACCAGAAGGCGAGGCCGGACAGCACGGTCGGCACGACCCAGGGAAGCAGCACGATCGCCCGGAAAAAACTCTTGAACGGCAAATGCTGGTTCAACAGCAACGCCAGCCAGAGGCCGAGCGCGAATTTCAGCACCGAGGCGACGGAGGTGTAAAGGACGGTATTGAAGACCGACAGCCAGAAGACCTTGTCGTCCATCAGGTACTGGTAGTTTTCCAGGCCGATAAAGACGCCGTCGCGGCCGATGCGGGTATCGGTGAAACCGAGCCAGACGCCGAGCCCCAGCGGATAGGTGAGGAAGCAGACCAGAAACACCGCCGCCGGCAGCATGAACAGGAAGCCGAGCACGTTGTTGTTCTGCAGCAGCGAAGGTCTGCGCGTATCCCCGGAATTTACCGTCGACATGGTTTGTCTCCAGATTGCGGTTTTGTCTGTAAGACCCTCCCCATTGTGGGGAGGGGCGTTGCGGGTGAAGAGCGTGAGACTGGCTCCATCTCCCTTCTCCCCTCGGGGAGAGGTGTCGAGCAAAGCGAGACGATGAGGGGGCCACGCGGTATCAAGGCTATCGCTGGCTACCTAGCACTTGGCCCCCTCATCCGACCCTTCGGGCCACCTTCTCCCCGATGGGGAGAAGGGGAAACCACATCAAACCCGGTAATACCGGTTCGCCCGGCGCTCGGCTTCCTTCATCGCGTCTTCCGGCGAAAGCTGGCCGGTGACGGCTGCGGCATACATGTCGACCAGCACGTAGTCGGCCATGGTGGATGCCGAGGCATAACCCAGCGGGCCGGCATAACCGTTCGGGCGCAGCGTTTCCGAAGCGCGAGCGTAAGGCGCGTGGATCGGGTCTGCCGTCCAGATCGGGTTCTTGGCGAATTCCTTGAGGGGCTGGCAGCAATAGGCGCTGGAGCCCTGGATCCAGGCGTTCATCTGGTCGGCTTCCATCATGAACTTGATGTAGGCCTTCGCCGCTTCCGGATATTTGGTGTGTTTGAAGAGCAGCAGCGAGCTCGTCTGGTGCAGCTCGACGCTCTTGCCGACCGGGCCGATCGGGAAGTTGGTCGAGCGGATATCCTTGGCGATATCGGCGAGCTTCGGGTCGGCCTTCGCCGCATAATAGACCGAGACGCCGTTGGCGATCAGCGACACCTGGCCTGCGAGGAAGGCGCGGTTGTTGTTGATGTCCTGCCAGCTTTCCGTGCCCGGAATGAAGGTGGCATAAAGCTGCTTGGCATAGTTGATCGAAGCCAGCGTTTCCGGGCTGTTGATCGTCACCTTGCCGCTTTCGTCGACCATCTTGGCGCCATGGCTCCAGAGCAGCCAATGCGCGTAGTTGTTGCCGTCGCCAACGGCCTTGCCGTGCGGGAAGCCTGCGGGCGTGCCCTTGGCCTTCATCGCCTTGCAAAGCTCGAGGAAGCCGGCCGTATCCTTCGGGAACTCGCTGAAGCCGGCCGCCTTCATGTGGCTGTCGCGATAGACGACGGCGTTGCCGATCGCCGCGAGCGGCATGGCAATGAACTTGTCGCCGCGCGAGGCATAACCCTTCACGCCGTCATACCAGCCACCGTATTTGCCGCCAAGATAGTTGGCGAGTTCCGTGAGATCCGTCAGCTTGTCCGGATACTGGTGCGCATCGTCGAACCAGCACATGACGAGGTCCGGGCCGGAGCCGACATTGGCCGCGACGGCTGCCTTCGGGCGAATGTCTTCCCAGCTTTCCTTGTCCACGCGAACCTGAACGCCGGTCGCATCGGTGAACTTCTTGGTATTGGCAAGCCAGGCGTCTTCGTCACCCTTCACGAAGGGCGTCCAGCGCAGCAGGCGCAGGCTGGCGCCGGCTTCCGGCTTGTAGGCCGGCTCTGCCTGAGCAAACGAGGGGCGAATGCCGAGGCCGGCAACGCCCGCTACGGTTGCCGATGCGGCCAGAAAGTCACGTCTCTTGATCGTCATGATATTCCTCCTCTTTGAAAAGCGGGAGCGAACTCTCCGGCATTCACCTCCCGCTGGGCGAACGCGGCCTCAA
Organism: Neorhizobium sp.; assembly: GCA_965227625.1. Classification (GTDB taxonomy): domain Bacteria; phylum Pseudomonadota; class Alphaproteobacteria; order Rhizobiales; family Rhizobiaceae; genus Neorhizobium. The sequence goes on from CBDDGK010000013.1 coordinate 67,167, forward strand.
GCATCCGTAAGAACGGAATGCATGCCGACCGGCGGATGACGGGGAGACTCCTCCTCCCCCACGCCATCGCCGGACAGCGTCAGTCAGTCAGTCTCCGCCCGCTTTCGGCGTCGAAGAGATGAACATGCGAAGCGTCGATCGCAACGCGCAACGTCTCGCCCGGACGCGCCGTGACGCGCTCGCGGAAAACGCAGGTCAGGTCGCTGCCACCGAGCCTCAGCGTCAGATGCGTCTCGTAGCCGGTGGGTTCCAGCACGACGATCTCGCCGGGCAGGCCATTGGCATCGAGCGAGATATATTCGGGGCGCAGCCCGTACACGAGTTCGCGGCCCTTGGCCTCTGCCGGCGGATTGGCAACGGGCAGCGCCGTGCCATCGGCGGTCAGGAAGCGCGTCGGATTTTCCGGGTCGAGCTTGCCCTTGATCATGTTCATCGCCGGCGAACCAATAAAACCGCCGACGAAAAGATTGGCCGGCTTGTCGTAAAGCTCCAGCGGCGTGCCGATCTGCTCGACAATGCCGTCATGCATGACCACGATCTTGTCGGCCATGGTCATCGCCTCGATCTGGTCGTGCGTGACATAAACCGTCGTCGTTTTCAGACGCTGGTGCAATTCCTTGATCTCGGCGCGCATGGCGACGCGCAGTTTCGCATCGAGGTTGGATAGCGGTTCGTCGAACAGGAAGACTTCGGGATCACGCACGATGGCGCGCCCCATGGCGACACGCTGGCGCTGGCCGCCGGAAAGCTGGCGCGGATAACGGTCGAGCAGCTTGTCGAGGCCGAGAATGCCGGCGGCATATTTCACCCGCTTTTCGGCCTCGGCTTTCGGAGCCTTGTTGAGCATCAGCGAGAAGCCCATGTTCTGCTGCACCGTCATATGCGGATAGAGCGCATAATTCTGGAACACCATGGCGATGTCGCGTTCCTTCGGCGGCAGAGTGTTGACCACCCGCCCGCCGATCTTGATCTCGCCACCGGAAATGTTTTCAAGCCCCGCCAGCATCCTGAGAAGCGTGGACTTGCCACAACCCGAGGGGCCGACCAGGATCACGAATTCCCCGTCGGCGATATCGATGTTCACGCCCCTGATGACCGGAACCGCCCCAAACGATTTCCGAACGTCCGCGAATTGAACGCCTGCCATACTCCCTCCTCCCAGATTTCGAGCACTACACGCTATGTCTTTGTATTTTCGTTATTCTTGCCGGCAGCGAACCGGCGGTTATCCGCGCCCGACAAAGGGCATTTTTGTCGCCATGACAGTCATCGTCAGCACGTTGGCATTCAGCGGCAGGCTCGCCATATACACGACCGCATCGGCCACATGCGCCGGATCGATCGTCGCCTCAGCGGCGAGCGTGCCGTTTGCCTGCATGACGCCCTTCGATATGGTCGTCGTCATGTCGCTCGCGGCATTGCCGATATCGATCTGGCCGCAGGCGATGTCGAAGTTACGCCCATCCAGCGCCGTCGATTTGGTGAGGCCGGTGATCGCATGCTTGGTTGCCGTATAGGGCGCCGTGTTCGGCCGCGGCGTGGTGGCCGATATCGAGCCGTTATTGATGATGCGACCACCCTGCGGCGTCTGCGCCTTCATCAGCCGGAACGCCTGCTGTGTGCAGAGGAATGAACCTGTGAGATTGGCCGCGACGATGGCGTTCCAATGCTCGAAGGAAAGCTCCTCCATTGGCACATTGGGCACGTTGATACCGGCGTTGTTGACGAGAAGATCGAGTCGCCCGTATTTCGCCGAGACCTGATCGAATAGCGATTTCACCGAAGCTCGATCGCCGACATCCGTTGAGACGGCGAGGTATTCAGCCCCGGTTTCCTTGCCGAGTTCAGCCGCTGCCTTTTCAAGCACATCGGCGCGGCGGCCGGAAATGACCACCGTGTAGCCGGCGGCTCCGAGCGCCCTGGCGATGGCGCGGCCAATGCCTGTTCCGCCACCGGTGACGATGGCTATCTTGGAAGTCGACGCGCTCATGCGATCCTCCCGCCAAGTTCATCCTCGATATGGACTTGCAGGATCTGATCGAAATTCGTTTCCGCCTGGAAGCCGAGCGACGAAGCGCGGCTCGCGTCGAACTGCGTCGGCCAGCCGGCAACGATACGCCCGATCACCGGATCGGCCTCGCGCTTGATCAGCGCAACGGCCTTGTCGCCCGCAACGCGGCGCAAGGCCTCGATCTCTTCACCGACCAGCGCCGAGAGACCCGGCATGGTGAGGTTACGACGTGATCCGATCCTCGCCGTATCGATCGTCGCCGCATGCACGAAGAAACCGACGGCGGAACGGGGGCTGGCAAACCAGTGGCGCACATCTTCACTCACCGGCAACACGGCTTCCTTGCCGACCAGCGGTTCGCGGAGGATGTTGGAGAAGAAGCCGGATGCGGCCTTGTTCGGCGCGCCGGGCCGCACGCAGATCGTCGGCAGGCGAATGCCGATACCATCGAAAATGCCGCGACGTGAATAGTCCGCAAGCAGCAGTTCGGCGATCGCCTTCTGGGTGCCGTAGCTGGTGAGTGGCGTGGTGAAGAACTCGTCCGGAATGACCTCCGGGAACGGCGTGCCGAAGACTGCGATGGAAGATGCGAAGACGACGCGCGGCATGTAGGCGGATTTCAGGCCTTGCTGGCGGATCGCATCGAACAGCGCGCGGGTGCCGTCGAGATTGACGGAATATCCCTTGTCGAAATCCGCTTCCGCCTCACCGGAAACGATGGCGGCCAGATGAAAGATCATGTCCGGGCGGGTTTCGATCAGCTTGTCGGCGACGCCAGCCTGAGCAAGGTCGATCACGAGCGCCGTCGAGACGGTGGCAAGCGCCTCCGGCACGGGCGGCTGGAACGCATCAACCAGCGTCAGACGGGTAATCGCGCCGCCGAGCGCTTGTGGCTCGCGGGCAATCCTTTCGACCAGTTTGCGGCCGATCATGCCTGCCGCACCCAGAATCATTACATGCATTTCGGCTTCTCCTCCCAGTTCCGCCGCATCATCTGTCAGTCGTTCGATGCCACGAAATCCGATGTTTCTCCGTTCGAATTTCCGGCATCCGTCACGCTGGGCGCGACGTCGTCTTCTCCTTAAAATCCTTCAACCACTGCAAACCCTCATCCGTGGATTTGGCCGGCCGGTACTCGGCTCCAATGGGGCGGTCGTAGCCCAGCTCTTCCAGAAGATTGAGAATGTAGCGGTAATCGATCTCCCCATGATCCGGCTCCCGCCGGTCCGGTACCGACGCGATCTGGATGTGTCCGATCGAATTCAGGCACGTTTGCAACCTGCGGGTCAAGTCACCTTGCATGATCTGCAGGTGGTAGCAATCAAACATAAGTCTGATGTTCGGCGCGCTGACCGCGTCGATGATCTCCAGCGCCTGGTCCGCGGTCTGCAGGAAATAACCCGGCGCATCGCGATGGTTCAGCGGCTCGATGAGGATGGTGATGTCGTCTTTCGCAGCAAGTTCGCAGGCATATTTGAGATTCGCGATGAATGTCGCCCGCCCTGCCTCGCCGGAAGACTTGCCGGCCATGACGTGGACATTGGGTGTCCCGATCGCCGCGGCATATTCGATCGCCTGCTCGATTGCCTGGCGCGCCTCATCCTCGCGGCCAGGAACGGCTGCAAGCCCGTTATCGCCAGCCGTCACATTGCCTCGGCTTGTGTTGAGGCCGAGCATGATGAACCCGGTTTCCTTCAGTGCCTCACGCACGGCCTCGACCGGAACGTCATAGGGATAATGGCATTCAACCGCATCGAAACCCGCCGTCTTGGCGGCGCGGATCGCATCGGGAAGCGGCAGTTCCTGCCAGAGAAAACCGAGATTGGCGGAAAACAACGTCATCTCAATCCCACTCCACATCATAGGTACGGACAATCCGGTCTATCTGCCCGGCGTTCAGCAGGGAAGGATTGGCACCGCGCGTCAGCATGGCGAGCTTTGCCGTCTCCTCCATCTCCTCGATCGCGTAGACCGCCGCTTCGAGGTCCTTGCCGGCCACGACCGGCCCATGCGCGGCGAGCATGACGGCACTCCGCTTGCCCGCCAAGTCGCGGATGGCATCCCCCATCGCTGCGTCGCCGGGCATGAAATAGGGAAGCAGCTTCACCTTGCCGAGTTTCATCACCGAATAGGCGGTGAGTGGCGGCAACATGTTGTCCTCATCCACTTCCGGCAGCAGCGACAGCGCCACGCAGTGGCTGCAATGCAGATGCACCACCGCCCCCGTCTTGTCCGGCCGGGTTTCGTAGAAGGCAGAATGTAGCGGCATTTCCTTGGTCGGCTTGTCACCGCCGCTCTGCTTGCCGTCCACCTCGAAGCAGGAAAGCCGCGCCGGATCGAGCCTGCCGAAAGAACTGCCTGTCGGCGTCACCAAGAGGCGTCCATCCGAAAGTCGAGCGGAAATATTGCCCGAAGACCCTGCCGTCAGCCCGCGGTCGTAGAGCGACTTCGCCATGACGCAGATATCTTCCCTGAGCCGCGCTTCCTCGCTCATGCGGCCTCCAGCAACTTGAAGGCATCTTCGAAAAAGGTCTCGGAGCCGAAATTGCCAGATTTCAGCGCCAGCGCCACCCGCTCGCCTTCCACTTCGGCAAAGACCCATGGCACGCCCGGCGCGATTTCCGGACCGATCTCCAGCCGGGTAATACCAAGCGCCTGGGTAATCGCGCCGGAGGTTTCGCCGCCGGCAACCACGAAACGCCGCACGCCATTCCGGAAAGCCTGCCTGGCGAGATCCGCCAGCGCCTGTTCGACGACATGGCTTGCCTTTTCGAGGCCGAGTTGCTCCTGCGCCTTGCGCACATCCTCCGGCTCGGCAGTCGCAAAAACCAGTTTTGGCGCGTCCGCCGGCTGCTGCTGCAGCCAGTTTTCGGCCGGCGCAGCGCCTTCGCTCGCCAATACGACAGGGTCGAGCCGAAGGCTCGCGCTCTTGCCGGCATAATAGGCGACCTGCTTGCGAGTCATTGCCGAACAACTGCCGGAAAACACGGCTTGCCCCCCCTTCGGCGCCTGCACTGCTGCCTTTCCGGCAGGTGCAGCAACCAATCCGTGCTGGACATAGAACCGCGCCAACTGGCCGGCAATGGCGCTGCCTCCGGTGGCCAGCGGCATGTCTGCCGATGCTTCGGCAATCGTCTTTAGGTCGTCGTCGGAAACCGCATCGGTAATGACATGCGCAATACCGTCGGACGCCAAGGCATCAAACCTCGCCTTCAATGCCGCCGCCCCCTTTGCCACGACGAGGCGGTTGGCGAGCCCTGCCTTGCCGCGCACCTGTGGTTCAAGCAGGCGCACGAGACTGGAGTCACGCATTGGCGTCAACGGATGGTCCTTCATTGGACTTTCCGAGAGAAGCTGCTCGCCGACGAAAAGATGCCCCATAAAAATGCTGCGACCGTTTTCCGGAAAAGCCGGGCAATAGATCGTCTGTTTGGCCCCAAGCTCCGCCATAAGCATATCCGCCACCGGACCGATATTGCCTTCCGCGGTGCTGTCAAACGTGGAGCAGTATTTCCAGAAGAATCGCGTCGCACCGGCCCTCTTCAGCCATTGATAGGCGGCTCTGGTCTGCTCGAGCGCTTCCTTCACTGGAATAGTCCGGCACTTCAACGCGATCACTTCAAACGCGGCAGCATCCTTCGCATCTTCATCCGGCACGCCGATGCGCAGCGAAACCGGCAAGCCGCTTCGCGCCAGCAGCGCCGCGAGATCGGTCGCGCCAGTGAAATCGTCCGCGATGCAGCCGAGCACAGTCGCCATCAGGCCTGACCTTCCATGCCGGGCAGGACAGCGCCGCTTTTCCTGGCCAAAACCTTGGCAACCGCGGCGTCATCCTCCAGGCCGAGGCCCGCTTCAGAAGCTTCCTTGAACAGACCGAGCGCGGTCGTCGCAAGCGGCGTCACGGCCCCGCTCCTGCCGGCTTCAGAGGTCACGATGCCGAGATCCTTGACGAAAATGTTCACGGCCGAACGCGGCGTGTAATCCCCCGAGACGATATGCTCGCCTCGGTTTTCGAACATCCACGATGAACCGGCAGAGACGCGCAGCACATCGTACAGCGTTTGAAGATCGATACCGGTTTTGGCGGCAAGCGTCATCGCCTCGGCGGTGGCGGCGATATGCACGCCAGCAAGAAGCTGGTTGATCATCTTCACCTGCGAGCCCGGGCCGGGCCGATCGCCCAGCCGGAAAACCTTGGCGGAAACCGCATCCAGTGCTGCCTGCGCCTTCGCAAAAGCGGCATCCGAACCGGAGCCCATGACCGTCATCTCGCCCGAAAGCGCCTTCAGGTGTCCGCCCGAAACCGGAGCATCGACCACCAGCATGCCGGCCGCTTCCAGCCGTTCGGCAATTGAAATCGTGGCACTTGCCGCCATGGTCGTGCAGAGCAGGAAAACCGTACCTCCGCCAGCGGCATTCACCGCGCCGTTCGCACCGAACAGCACCTCCTCGGCCTGATTGCTGTTGACCACAAAAACGAAGATCGCGTCGGCGGCCTCCGAAGCCTTGGCCGGCGTGATGCAGGCAAAGCCGCCCGCCTCCTCGAAACGCTGCAGCACGTCCGCACGGACATCACATCCGGCCACGGCAAAACCCGCGCGCAAAAGAGACAGGGCCGCACCCCATCCCATTGAGCCAAGACCGATGACTGCTGCTCTCCTCACGTCCTGCACGGCTTATCCTCCCCAGGTGCCACACAAGTGTCTGGTATCCATGTTATCGATACCGGTATCGGTAACAAGCCTCATTTTTGTGATTTATGTCAAGAGCCGCCAGTTTCGCTTTATCCACAATCGGCTTATGACTATGTCGGCGTGAGCTTACATCGCGCCTGATCGGGGGATGCCTTGAAGGATGCGCAAATCCACGTTGGAAGAGGTTGCCGCGGCCGCCGGCGTCAGCAAAATGACGGCATCGAGAGCATTGCGCGGCACACCCGATGTCTCCCCGGAAACCCGCGAAAAGGTGCTGAAGGCGGCCGAGCGCATGAGCTATGTCGGCAACCGGCTGGCGCTGTCTCTGTCCTCCCAACGCACAAATCTTGTCGCCGTCGTGGTGCCGAGCATGTCGAACATCGTCTTTCCGGAGGTACTGGCCGGCATTTCCGCCGGGCTGGAAGGCTCCGGCATGCAGGCGGTGTTCGGCATTTCCGATTACGACGCCGCGAAGGAACGCGAGATCATCCGCGACATGCTTTCCTGGCAACCCGCAGCGATCATCGTCACCGGGCTTGATCAGCCGGAAGAGACGGTGCGGATGCTGAAGAATGCCGCAATACCGGTCATCCAGATCATGGATCTCGATGGTGAGCCGGTCGATTTCAACGTCGGCCTTTCGCATGGCCGCGCTGGCGAAGACATGGCGCGGGCGTTGATTGCCACCGGGCGCAAGCGATTCGGCTATATCGGTAGCGCGCCGGGACGGGACTTGCGTTCAGCAAAACGAAAGGCCGGCTTCGAACGCGTGCTCAGACAGAACGGACTGCATTTCGTCGAACAGCAGATCGACGACGCCTTTTCCTCGATCACGCTCGGGAAGGCCCTGACCACCACCATGCTGGCCTCGGTACCGGACCTCGATTGTCTCTACTATTCCAATGACGACATGGCCACGGGCGGCCTGTTCGCCTGCATGGAACTCGGCGTCCCGGTTCCCGAAAAGCTGATGATCGCCGGCTTTAATGGTCTCGATCTGGCAAGCGCCCTGCCGGTGCGCATTGCCACATCGCGCTCCCCTCGCCGCGTCATGGGCGAGGCCGCTGCAAAGCTGATCCGCGAGGCGATCGCCGATCCGGCTGGCGACCGCCCGAAGACGATCGCGTTCACCCCCGAGATTACCGGGATCGCATAGGCACGCAGCCTACAAAATATGCGTCCCACCAAGGTTCTGGACGGACCGTCGTGTCATGACGGCGACGAGATGGGCGCGGTAGTCGGCCGGTGCATGCATATCGCCCATCATCCGTGACGGATCGATGGTCAGGCCTTCCAACGCATCGGCGGTCAGGCTTTCGGTCAGCCGTTCTTCCGCCTCCGCCCAGCGGAACACGCCTTCATTGCCGGCTCCCGTGATTGCCACGCGGATATGCCCGTCGCGATGTTTCGACACGAAGGCCGCCGCCATCGAATAACGCGAGGCCGGATTGCGGAACTTTGCGTAGCCGGCGATCTCCGGAATCCTGAACTCGATGCGCACGAGGATTTCACCGGGCTCCAGTGCCGTCGTGTAAAGGCCCTGGAAATATTCGTCAGCCGGGATTTCCCGGCGATCCGTATGGACGATCGCATCGAGCGACAGGACGGCCGACGGATAATCCGCGGCCGGGTCGTTGTTGGCGGTCGAGCCGCCCATCGTGCCCATATGGCGGACCTGAACATCGCCGATCGAGCCGGCAAGGCCGGACAGCGCCGGTATCACCGCCTGGATCTCCTTCGAACCGGCAACGACATGATGGCGCGTCGCAGAACCGATGATCACCTTGTCGGCGGTCACCTCGATACCGGAGGCAAGCTCGGGAATGTTGCGCACGTCGATCAGATGCTGCGGCGCTGCCAGCCGCGACTTCAGCGTCGGGATCAGCGTATGGCCGCCGGAAAGATAGGAGGCGTCTTCAGAACCTTCAAACAGTTCGACGGCTTCCGAGAGCGTCTTCGGCTTGTGGTAGGTGGTTGCGTACATGTTCGTGTCTCCCCTTCCCTACCCGATCACTCGGCCGCTTCGGCAGGTGCCGCGGTCTTGGCGGCGCGATGTTTGCCGGCGGCATCCAGCACCGCCTTGACGATGTTATGGTAGCCGGTACAGCGGCAGATATTGCCTTCCAGTTCATGACGAACCGTGTGCTCGTCGAGCTCGCCGTCATGGCGGCGGACCATGTCGACCGAGGCCATGATCATGCCCGGCGTACAGTAACCGCATTGCAGGCCGTGATGTTCGTGGAACGCCTGCTGCATCGGGTGCAGCGTCGCGCCGTCGGCCAGGCCTTCGATCGTGGTGACCTGCGCACCGTCGGCGGCAACCGCCAACACCGTACAGCTTTTCACGGCGCGACCGTCGAGATGCACCGTGCAGGCACCGCACTGGGTCGTGTCGCAGCCGACATGCGTGCCCGTCAGGCCCACATGCTCGCGGATGAACTGCACCAGAAGTGTGCGGTCCTCGACTTCCCGAGCCTCAGGCTTCCCGTTGATCGTGATCGTTACAAGGCTCATCAAAAGCCCTCCTGTTGTTCATTTACCGGCGCGGCCACGAAAGGGCGCATTCCCGGTTTTGCCATATGATCGGCAAACGACAAATGCGCCGCAAGTCCTCTCTTGGGGGGACACGGACCGGTTTCGTGTTTGATATCAGGAACGATCGTCGGCCGTTGCTCGATAGATAGAGCACTGGCTTTGTCTGTCGATACGACATAAGGAAGGGTTTCGCAGCTGGGTGGGCGAAAGCCGGCTTGCCATGGAGGAAAAGAGGAAGACATGCGCCGCATCATCATAGCCATCACCGGCGCCTCCGGGGTCGTCTATGGCGTCCGCGCCCTTCAGCTTCTGCGCGAGGTCGAGGATATCGAGACCCATGCGGTCATCTCGCCTTCCGCCTTCCGCACCGCCGTCGACGAAATCGACATGAGCGCCGAGGAGATCAAGGGTCTCGCGGATGTGCTCTATAACTACAAGGATATCGGCGCGGCGATTTCTTCCGGCTCGTTCCGCACGGCCGGCATGCTGGTGGCGCCCTGCTCGGTGAAGACCTTGAGTGGCATCGCCAATTGCTACAATGACGAGCTGATCGTCCGCGCAGCCGACGTTTGCCTCAAGGAACGCCGCCGCGTCGTGCTGCTGTTCCGCGAAACGCCGCTTCACGCCGGCCATATCGCGCTGATGGACCAGGCGACCCGCAACGGCGCGATCGTCATGCCGCCCGTGCCCGCCTTCTATTCCAAGCCGAAGACGCTGGACGACATGGTGACCCAGACGGTCGGCCGCGCGCTCGACCTGTTCGATATCCATCTGCCGATGGTCAAGCGCTGGAAGGAAGGCCCGGACGCGCCGGGCCAACATTGATCGTTCAAAAGATCAGGCCGCGAACTGCGTGCCCGTCAGGCGCTCGCTGAGCGCCCAGAGCCTTTCGGCAGCCTCAGCATCATAAGCCCAGGGCATGACGCCAAGACGTTCGGTCGAATCCGCCGTCAAACCCGGTGCGATATCGCAATCCTCGCAATAGACCCCACCCATGCCGGCGAGCTTCGGGCTGGTGGCGCACCAGACGCTGGTCGCGGCACCCTGCTCGATCGTCTTCATGTTTTTGAAGGGATCGAGGATCGGCTTGCCCTCTTCATCGATCGCGCCGACGGCACGAATCTCTTCCTGCGTCATATGCTTGGCAAGGCCGGTGATGATGCCGCCCGGATGGACCGAGAAGGCCCGCACCTTGTGCGGCTCTCCGAGCTTGTCCAACTGCAGCGCAAACAGCGCGTTGGCGGTCTTCGCCTGGCCGTAAGCGACCCATCGGTCATACATGCGATGGGCGAAGTTCGTATCGTCGAAATCCACCGGACTACGTTTGTGGCCACGCGAGGAAAGCGCCACAACGCGGGCACCGCCCGCCTGTTTCAGCGCCGGCCAGAGGCGGACGGCGAGCTGGAAATGGCCGAGATGGTTAGTCGAAAACTGCGACTCGTAGCCTCGCGCATCGCGCGTTAGCGGGTTCGCCATGATGCCGGCATTGTTGATGAGGATGTGCAGCGGCTCGCCCTGCGCCAGCACCTTCCCGGCAAAGGCATCGATCGAAGCAGGGTCCATCAGGTCCATGGCCTCGATCGTGACGCCCTTGATGCCGGAAAGCGCTTCCGCAGCCCGCGCCAAATCGCGGGTCGGCACCGTGACTTTTGCGCCGGCCCCGGCAAGGATGCGAACGGTTTCAAGGCCGAGGCCGGCATATCCACCGGTGACGACGGCATTCCTGCCGAAAAGGTCGATGCCGCGGATGACGTCTGCAGTGGTGCTGGCGGCGCTGAAACCGGAGCCGATGGGAGCCTGGGTGGAAGTCATGATCTGTCTCCTTCTTTTTCGAAGGTGCTTCTACCGCCCGAAAGCCGGACGATGAATGCTTGCAAATCCGCAGTTTTTGCGCGATCGTCCGGAAATGTTCTCCGATCCCCTTTCCGACGCCCTCGACCTCATCAACGCGGAATCCGCGGTGTCCGGCACGCTACTGGCCGGCGGCGCCTGGAACATTCGCTTTCCGCGACCCGGCAAGATCAAGTTCAACGCCGTGGTCAAGGGGTCGGCCTGGCTCGTTCTCGACGATGCCGGATTGGAGCCGATCCGGCTGGAGGCCGGCGACGCGGTGTTGTTCAAGGGCACCCATTCCTTCGTCATCGCCAGTGATCTTACCGCGCCCGAGCTGGCGGCCGTCGATCTTTTCCGCGAAACGATCGGTCGGACCGCCCGCGTCGGCAACGCTGATGAATATCATGCGGTCGGCGGACACGTGTCCTTCAATGCGACCGGCATCGATCTGTTGCTCGACGGCCTGCCGCCGGTGATCCACGTCAAGGCGAGTGCGCCCGAGGCCAATGTGATTGGCTGGCTGCTGCACCAGCTCGTTCGGGAAATGGATACGAACCGCCCTGGCGCCGCCTGCGCGGCCGCGCAACTGGCCCAGCTAGTCTTCGTTCAGGTCATGCGCGCCCATATCAGCACCGCCGAGCCTTTGGCGGCGGGCTGGCTGAAAGCGATCGGCGACGAAAAGATCGCGCCGGCCATCCGCCTCATGCATGCCGAACCGGCCCGCAACTGGCAGCTCAGCGATCTGGCGAAAGCCGTCGGCATGTCACGCACCAGTTTTGCCGAACGTTTCAAGACGGTAGCGGGCATTGCCCCGCTCACCTACCTCGCCAACTGGCGCATGCGGCTTGCCGAACGAGCGCTGAAGGAAGGCTCGGAGCCGGTCGCGGCGCTGGCGCTGTCACTCGGCTACACATCCGAAAGCGCCTTCAGCAACGCTTTCAAACGCATCGTCGGACTGGCACCCCATCGCTATCGCGCAGCCGCCCGCAATGAGGTGTTCGTGGAGGAAGACGAGTTCGCCGACGTGGCGTGATCAGAGTGCCGCCAGTGCCTTCTGTACAGTCATCAACGCATCCGCCGCATTCGGATCCGGCTCTACACCACGATAGTGGCGCAATGTCAGAGCGAGGTTTCCCAGCGCGTCACCCGACAAGCGTCCGCCAGCGATCAGCGCTTCGCCTTCGGCTTCCAGAATCGCAAGCTCGATCTTTTCGGAACTGAGTTCGACACCCTTTACGCCATTGCGCAGCGTTTCGGTTTCCTTGGTCGGCGCCGGCAGCGGCCCGGTCTTAAGGCGGCGGCGGATGGCGCGGAGCGGTTTGACCACCTCATCGCGCCAGTCCTTCACCAGTCCGTCGATACGGGCAATCTCTTCCGCTGTCAGGACGATACCGTTCTTGGCAAGCCAGGCTGAAAACAGCAGCATCGGCACGTCGACACCTCTTTCATCCTGCAGCACGAGGCAGGCCTCACCAACGTGAGGCGCGCCGTAGAGTTTCAATGCGAAATCCCACAGTCCCTGACGGTCGTTGCTCATGTCATGTGCCTTGCTTCTTCCGTCACGTCTGAGCTCGAATGCCAGACAGCGCCTCGCAGAGGTGGCGCCTGACCCGACTAGGCCCAAGAATCTATCCGCTCAATCCCGGCCGAGCGACCGCACATTGCCGACCAGTTCTGCGGCAAGCCGCAGCGATGCGCCGGTCGCCATCACCATCGATGGCAGAATGAGCCATTCGAGCGTCCAGGCGGCGCCCGAGCGCTCCTGCTCATGCACCATGGACTGCTGCATGCCGGAAAGCTGGACGGCGTTGAAGCGCGCCAGCGAAACCAAGACTTCGGCGGCCACCGGGTTCTGTTTGTGGGCCATGGCGGACGAACCGCCGCCGCCGGCGAGCTGCATTTCGCCGCCCATTTCGGCCAGCAACGCCACATCCTGGCCCATCTTGCCCAACGAACCGGCGATCATCGCCAGAATACCCGAGAATTCGGCAAGGCGGTCGCGCTGGCTTTGCCATTGCGGAGCATCGGTCAGGGATAGCGCGTCGGCCAATGCCTTGCGCACCGCTGCGGCTTTGTCGCCAAGCTTTTCCAGCGTGCCGGCAGCACCGCCGAACTGGACCGCAAAACCGGCCTCCGCGAAGGCTTCCAGTCGCTGGCGATGCCGGGTGAGCGGCTCCAGCCATGCGCGGATGCGATCTGATACAGTGATGGGGATGGCCGCCTGCATGCGGGTATGGCCCATCAGTGCGCGCGAACCGAATGTAGCATCGACGGAAATCAGTGCTTTTTCGATAGCGGCAAGCCGTCCGATAAAGAGTGCGGACGCCTGCTTCAGGCGAAGGATCAGCGCCGTATCGATGGCATCCTGACTGGTGGCCCCAAAGTGCACGTGGCCGGCAGCCTCGGCGCCGCCGGGCTGTGCGGCGACAGCAGCCCTCAATTGCTTGACGAGTTCGGCAATGACGACGCCGTCACGACCAGTGCCGTTTTTCAGGCCTGCAATATCCGGCTCGAACGCGCTGCAAACGGTGGAAATCCGCTCTGCCGCATCGGCAGGAATGATGCCATTTGCCGCTTCGGCCTTGGCCAATGCGGCTTCGAAGGCCAGCATGGCATCGATCTCGGCCTTGGCCGAAAACAGTTTTCCGGCCTCGTCGTCACCAACGAGGCCGGAGAGGAACGGATGCTCGAAAGCCGAGACGCTCATATCTACTCCCGAGGCCGTACCTCTGATTCTTCAACTCAAAAAGACCGTGGTGACCCACGCCTCAGATGTCAAAGAATATGGTTTCGTTCTCACCCTGAAGGTGGATGTTGAACGTGACCGTATTGCCTTCGCGCTTGCCGATCAGGGTGGGCACGCGAACGCGGTGTTCGATGCGCGACAGGATCGGGTCTGCCGCATTGGCTTCCTCCTCGTCGGAGAAATACATGCGGGTGTTGAGGCCGAGATTGATACCACGGGCGACGACCCAGAAATTGACATGCGGCGCCATCGGACGACCGTCGCGGAACGGCACCTTGCCAGGCTTGATCGTCTCGAAGGCGAATTCGCCGGTGTTCATGTCGCCCGGCTGGCGGGCCCAGCCGAAGAAGTTCGGATCGGCCTTGCCACGGGTTTCCGACGGGCTGTTGTAATAGCCGTCGGCATCCGCCTGCCAGATCTCGATCATCGCATCCTTGAGCGGCGTGCCGACGCCATCATAGATGAAGCCACGGATGGTGATGCGCTCGCCGCGCGTCTGGTCGTTAACCATCGAGCCGGAGCCGAGATCCTTGTCATAGACGCCGGTAATGCCGGAAAAATTCGGCGTGCAACCGATATGGACATACGGACCCGCGGTCTGCGAAGCGGATTCCTTGAAATAGGTGAGCGGCTGGACCATGGATCAGTTCCCTTCCTTGCGGTTCTCGAAGAAGGTCGAGCGGCGACCGCGCAGGATGATGTCGAATTTGTAGGCACGCATGTCATGCGGAACGGTGTTCTGCATGTCGAGAGCGGCAATCAGGCCCTTGATGGCGTTTTCGTCCGGAATGGTCTTCACGATGGGACAAATCCAGATCATCGGATCGCCCTCGAAATACATCTGGGTGATCAGGCGCTGGGCGAAACCGTGACCGAAAACCGAGAAGTGGATATGCGCCGGGCGCCAGTCGTTGACGCCGTTTGGCCACGGATACGGGCCGGGCTTGATGGTCTTGAAGACGTAGCCGCCGTTCTCGTCGGTAATCGTGCGGCCGAAACCGCCGAAATTCGGATCGAGCGGCGCGAGATAGGTTTCCTTCTTGTGGCGGTAACGACCGCCGGCATTGGCCTGCCAGAATTCCACAAGAGCACCTGGAATGCCGACGCCACGCTCGTCCAGCACACGGCCGTAAACGAGGATGCGCTCGCCGAGCGCCATTTCACCGGGCTTAGCATAGTTGACGATCAGATCGTTATCGAACTCGCCGAGAATGTTGTGACCGAAGACCGGGCCGGTGATTTCGCTCTTGGTACCTTCCAGCGAAATCAGGGCGCGCTGCGGCGAACGCAGGATCGAGGTCTTGTAGCTGGGCGTGAATGCCGGCGGATGCCATTCGCGGTCACGCGCGAAGAAGGGTGTAGTTTCCGGAGGTGTATTCTTCATTTCTGCTCTCCCGCGGCTTTTGCGGCGTCCATTTCTGCGTAAGTGGCTTTGGCGATCTTGAAGGCATGGTTGGCGGCCGGCACGCCGGCATAAATTGCCACATGCATCAGCGCCTCGCGGATATCCTCCGGCGTAGCGCCCGTATTGGCAGTGGCGCGGATATGCATGGCGACTTCGTCATGATGGCCGAGGGCTGCCAGAAGCGCGATCGTCACCATGGAACGCTCGCGCTTGGTCCATTCCGAGCGCGACCAGACCGTGCCCCAGGCGCCTTCGGTGATCATTTCCTGAAACGGCTGATCGAACGGGGTCTTGTTCGCTTCGGCGCGATCCACGTGGGCATTGCCGAGCACCGACCGGCGCGTCGCCATACCCTCTTTGAACCGTTCCGATGGCGCGGAGTTTTCGGCCATGTCTATCCTCAATTCAGTTGTTCGATGAAGCCACGGATCAGCGCGGCGTGGGCGGCGGGCGCTTCGACACAGGGGATATGCGCGGCCCCCTCGATGATTTCGTAGCGCGAACCGGGGATGAGGTCCGCGAGCGACTTCACCAGTTCCGGCGAGGTCGAGCCGTCTTCGCGGCCGACGATGCAGAGAACCGGAACGGCGATCTTCCTCGCCTGCTCGGTAAAGTCCGCATCCCGGATCGCGGCGCAGGTGCCGCTGTAGCCGAAGGTCGGCTGGCGCACGAGCATGTTGCAATAGGCCTGGTAGGCCGCATTTTCCGGCTTGCGGAACGGTTCGGTGAACCAGCGCGTCATGATCGCATCCAGAATGCTGCTGATCCCGTCCTTTTCGACCGCGGCAATGCGTGTCGCCCACATCTCGGCCGTGCCGATCTTGTGCGCGGTATTGGAGAGGATAAGCGCCTTCACCAGATCGGGGCGTGATGCATACAGTCCCTGGGCAATCAGCCCACCGACCGACAGGCCGCAGATGATGGCATTGGAGAGTTCCAGATGATCGAGCAGGCCCGCAAGGTCGGCCACATGGTCGGCGATCGAGTAGGGCGGGTTTCCGAGATCGGAAAGGCCGTGGCCACGTTTGTCATAGGTCAGGATGGTGAAATCGTCGGCGAGCTTCGGCAGCTCATGATGCCAGATGCGGCTATCGGTACCAAGCGAATTGATGAAGACGAGGACAGGCTTGTCATCACCATTTCGCTCATCACTCGGGCGACAGATGTCGTAATGGATCACAATCCCGTTGATGTGTACAAACTGCATCCGCGCATCCTCCTCCGACTATCAATTGCACTAGTTTCCGGTTAGGTAAAATGATATTTCAGCCTAATCTCCTAACCGCAGGGTTATTTGATCTTGATCAACTCCCGAGTCAAGTTTCGGCACTTGCATACATTCGTCGAGGTCGCGCGCCAGAAAAGCGTGGTCAAGGCGGCCGAAATCCTGAATGTCAGCCAGCCGGCGGTGACGAAGACCATTCGTGAGCTGGAAGAGGCGCTCGGCGTCTCCGTTTTCGAGCGCGAGGGACGCGGCATCCGCATCACGCGCTACGGCGAGGTCTTCCTGCGGCATGCCGGTGCGGCGCTGACCGCATTGCGCCAAGGCATGGATTCCGTCTCGCAGGAACTGTTCGATGCCGCACCTCCCGTGCGCGTCGGCGCTCTGCCAACCGTTTCGACCCGCATTATGCCGCGCGCCATGTCGGCCTTCCTCAACGAAAAGACCGGCAGCCGGGTGAAGATCGTGACCGGCGATAATGCCGTTTTGATGGAACAGTTGCGGATCGGCGATCTCGATCTCGTGGTCGGCCGCCTTGCCTCGCCGGAAAAGATGACGGGGCTCACTTTCGAGCATCTTTATTCGGAGCAGGTCGTCTTCGCCGTACGCGCTGGCCATCCGCTGCTCGAAACGAAACAATCGATCTTCGACGGATTTGCCGACTATCCCGTGCTGATGCCCTCGCGCGGCTCGATCATTCGGCCGTCCGTGGAGCAGTTCCTGATCGCCAATGGCGTCGCCAGCCTGCCGACCCAGGTGGAAACCGTATCCGATGCTTTCGGCCGCGCCTTTGTGCGCGCAAGCGACGGCATCTGGATCATATCCGCCGGTGTCGTGGCTGCCGACATCGAGGACGGCACGATCGCGACACTGCCGATCGACACCAGCGAAACACGTGGCCCCGTTGGCCTGACGATCCGCGCGGATGCCGCACCGTCGACACCGATGGCGATCCTGATGCAGACGATCCGTCAGGCGGCCGCTGAGATCATGCCTGGGCGCTGACGGTCGAGGGTTCGATCTTCACGACGTCTTCACCGCAGAAAAGGATGAGATAGCCACCGCGCCCGCCGGCATCCGCCGCCATCCGGCGAAGGTCGGAGTTATAAGGTTCCTGCCGCCAGATGTGCGCATGATCCGGATCGACCAGCACCGTCATCTGTGGCCCTTGCTCATAGATCAACATATGGGATTTGAGCGGCTGCCAATCGTCGGTCACCGCCGGATGCGTCATCCAACGACAGAGGAAATCGCGACAGAGCTGCGGCCGATCCGGATAAATGGCGCAGCTTTGACCGGTGCAATGCTGGCACCACACATCTGCCGGCTTGGACATCGCTTCAATTTCAGGAAGCCGACAGCACAGCGTGCAGGTGCCGCAGGAACGTTCCGTCTGTTGTTGCGCCTCTTGCACGATCCGCCACGCGAAATGTCGAAAGCCCGGCCACGATCGGCCAGGCTCGCCATATAGACTATGATGAGAAAGGGCAAACCCGCTAGTTCGCCCGAAGCTCCGGAAATTTCTTTTTAAGCTCGTCCATCGTCATCAGGATGGCGTCGTCAGCCTGCAGCGTCACGGAGATATTGTCGGCAACGTTGAGCGTTTCCTCGAAATGCACGGGCATCTGGACGCCGCCGACGCGCACGAGCGTCGCCTCGTTTCTGAACCCCTGCTTCAGCAGCCAATCGCGCGGCGCGGTGAGGCTGACGGCGACGTGATATGCGCCATCGTTATCCTTGCTCGCGTTCAGTTTGTAAGTGATCGGTGACCTCGTTCCGTCGATTTCGATCTGACCAGGGTAACCGGCTTCTTTCAGATGTTCAGGCATGGATATTCGCTCCTTCGTTTCCGTGAGCCCTTGAAAACAACCGATAGTCACTCGCTTTGTTCCGACCGAATTGCCTGACGCCGATCAAGCCCGGTTGACGGCTGTCACGTGCCGTGATCGAAAGAACCGCGCTTAAAGGAGGAGATAAGTCATGCAGGATCGCGAATTGCTGGAGGCGCTGTTCGCCGCCGCGGTAAAGGCCGCCGATCCGTTGACGGGCATCAAAAAACATCTCCCCACACCACCCAAGGACGGCCGCACCGTCGTGATCGGCGCCGGAAAAGGTGCGGCTCAGATGGCAGCCGCACTGGAGACCGTCTGGGACGGCCCACTCTCCGGTGTGGTCGTCACGCGGTACGGTTATGGCTGCGAGACAAAGTCCATCGAAATCCTTGAAGCATCACATCCGGTCCCGGATGCCGCCGGCCTTGCCGGCGCAAAGCGGCTGATGGAGATCGTTTCCAGCCTCGGCGAAAACGACCTGCTCATCGCTCTCGTCTGCGGTGGCGGCTCGGCACTTCTGCCTGCCCCGCCGGAAGGCCTGACGCTGGAGGACGAGATCGCGCTGAACGAGATACTGCTCGCGTCCGGCGCGCCGATCTCCGCCATGAATGTCGTGCGCAAACATCTGTCGACGATCAAGGGCGGGCGTCTGGCGGCGGCGACCAAGGCGCGCGTCGTCAGCCTCATCGTTTCCGATATACCCGGCGACAACCCGGCCTTCGTCGCTTCCGGACCGACCATTCCCGACGCCACGACCCGGCAGGATGCGCTAGCGATCGTCGAGCAATACAAGCTGAACCTGCCGGCCGCGATGATCGCCCACCTCAATTCGCCGGCAGCGGATGCACCCAAGCCGGATGACACAATTTTTGCGCGCCACGAACATTTCGTCATCGCCTCCGCCGGCGTCTCGCTGGAAGCTGCCGCCGAGGTAGCGCGCGCCAACGGCGTCACACCTCATATCCTGTCCGATTCCATCGAAGGTGAATCTCGTGACGTGGCATTGGTGCATGCCGCGCTCGCCCGAGAAGTCGCCCAGCGAGACCGGCCCTTTGCCAAACCGGCAGTGCTGCTTTCCGGTGGAGAAACCACCGTCACGCTGCGCGCCAAAGGCGGAAAGGGCGGCCGTAATGGCGAATTCGCCTTGGCACTGGCTCTGGCGATCGATGGGCATGCGATCACCGCCTTGGCGGCCGATACGGACGGGATCGACGGCTCGGAGACCAATGCCGGTGCATTTGCCGACGGGACGACAGCAAGACGCCTCCGCGCTGCGGGAAAAGACGGCCGAAAACTGCTTGATGGCAACGACAGCTTCTCCGGCTTTACGGCGATCGACGATATTTTCGAGACCGGGCCGACAGGCACGAACGTCAACGATTTCCGGGCGATTTTGGTACGGTAACGCGGATGACCATTCCCCCCTTGCGAGGAAGATGTCGCTGGAAGTGGCAGAGGGGTGGTTCAGCGAACTCAACAGTAGCGGGTGTGGCACCACCCCCATCTGTCAGCTCTGCTGACATCTTCCCCGTAAGGGGGAAGACAAGAGAGTGCGCGTTCTATTGCAGTTGCGGCTTCCTCAGAAAATCATTCCGGTCCGCCGATTTCACCCTCAGCCAGGCCTCGCGCCCATCGCGCAGGATCCGCATCGGGATCTCGGTCCCAGGCGCACCGCTTTCCCAGATCTTGCGATAGAAATCCGCCAATCCGTCCACTTCGCCATCGCGGATTTCGGAGATGACATCGCCGCGTTTCAGGCCGGCCTTGGCGGCTGGGCCGTCTTCGGTAACGCTCATCACCACGACTTCGCCATTGCTCTCGGCCGAAAAAGCGCCGAGCCACGGGCGCGGCTGGCGGTTGAACTGGCCCTGATGCAGCAGGTCGTCGAGGATCGGTTTCAGGAGGTTGATCGGCACCACCATGTTGATGTCGGCGATCTCGCCACCCTTGCTCATCTGCAGGCGAAGCGAGCCGACGCCGATCAGCTTGGCTTCGGCATCGATCAACGCCGCACCACCCCATGACGGGTGCGCCGGAGCGATGAAGATCGCCTCGTCCAGCAGATATTCCCAGTATCCGGCAAATTCCTGCTTGGCGACGATATTGCCGCGCACATATTCGCCTTCGCCATCCGCGAAGACGACCGGATCGCCAAGGTGGGTCTTGTCGGAATCACCGATCTCAAGCGCCGGCAGTTCAAGCGGTGCCAACGCCTGCACGAGCCCGAAGCCGCTTTCCTGATCATAGGCCATCGGATGGGCAGGCACGACGCTGCCGTCATGACGCGTTAGCCACACTTCATCCGCTTCCGTAATCAAATAGCCGATCGTCAGAACAAGGCCGTTTTCGCGAATGACGACGCCGGAACCTTCACGGCGCATGCCGAGCGTGTTGGCGGTAAAGGCGTTTTCCGGGATGGAAGCGCGGACGGCCACGATGGACCGTAAAATCTTTTCGATATCCATGATGCAAATCCTGAGACAGCAGAGGGCTCGAAATCTCACCGCTCCATTTTCAGGAACGGTAAAGCCGAGCCATAACACGCCTTTAAGGTATGAATGTGAAGCGCGTCCCGCAAGGGGAGCCGACCTTGAAGCCCTAAACAGGCCCATAGCATCAAGCGGAAGGAGGCAAGCGCGTCATGCCAGCGCTATCCCTCATTTCTGCCGTTCAACGAGGCTTATCCGCCAGTCGCCGGCGAACCCGAAAGTGGGCGCAGGAATTTGATCGGAGAACCAGAACGAGCTCATATGCGCAACGTCAGGCATGCAATACCAATGCGCGTGGCCATCTTCATCGACGGCCCACCACCGGGCATGCGCAGGCGCCAGGCTCCAGTCCACCTCGACGACCACTATTATGGCAGGGGATGGTTTGTTCATATCGGTCATGGCGTTGGGAAAATAGACCTGAGCCGTGAACGCGGCCTGAAAAACCTGCTCATCTCAGGTTCAGGTGTTGCCTCTCCCCGATCGATCGGGAAGAGGCCGGCGAGGCAACCCTCAGCCTTCGTATCAGCCTTCCGGCGTCAGCGTCACAGAGGTACCGGTTGCGGCAACGTTCAGGCCAAGCTGTCCGGTCACGCTGACGGTCTGCAGGTGGATCGAGCCCGAGGTACCGCCGACGAGGATGTTGGCACCGATACCGGCACCGACCGTCGCTTCAGCGGTAGCGCCCTGGTAAAGACCGCCCAGCGAACCGTGATGGTAACCGGCGGTCGGCGCGAAGACGGCCCAGATCAGCCGCGAACGCGTGGTGAAGCCCAGGTCCACGCCCATCTTGCGGATCACGCCCGAATAACGGTCGAGCGGCTCGCTGCCGATCGTCGAGGTGAAGACGCAATCGGCTTCCTTGGAGGAGCCGAGGACATAACCCACGCCACCGCCGACCGAGCAATCCAGGTAACCGATCCGCACGCCGCCGCGCTCGCCCGATTCCTGATAGACCGGCACCCGATCACGCCGAACCATATCGGCAGAAAAGGCCGCGCCGGCGCTGGAAATGACCGGAAGGGCGGCAAGCGCCACGGCAACAATCTTCTTCATCCCTGTACTCCTTATATTCTTTCACCGCCCGTTCGAGAGACTCAAAATCCGAGCCGGCCACGGCAGCGATGGAGAACGCATGTGGCGGAAGAATGATCCAAAACAGCGGTCACACGAATTGTCACAGCCCTGTTGCGATCGTGAGCGGGAACGAAACGCCGATCGATGCCTTATGCAAGTCGAGATACGGCAGCAACAATTTCGACTATAAATTGTCCTCGAAATCGAGCTTTGGGAGGAGCGTCACTGATGACAATATCCGTTCTTTTTTGGCGCCGGACCGACATAGAAGGCTTCGAGCGGCTCGAGCTTTCCGTCGAGCCGGATGGGGTCAAGGCAAGCTCCACCGTTCTTTGTCTCGAGGATGGCGGCTTCCGGCTCGATCACCGCTGGCGACTATCGCCGGATTGGCGCGCCCAATCCGTGACGGTCGAGCGATGGAATGCGGGCGGACACGACATGCTGCATCTGGAGCGGGTCGGCGCTGGCTGGCATGTCGACGGCCTGCCGCGGCCGGATCTCGACGGGGCAGATGAACCGGACCTTTCCGTCACGCCGTTCTGCAACACATTCCCAATCCGCCACACACCGAATGAAGAAGGCGCCAGCCTGAAACTCGAAACCGCCTTTATCGACGGGCCGGCACTGACTGTCGCGCGCTCGAGCCAGCGTTACGACCGGCAAGGGCCGAACAGGCTGCGCTATGTCGACCTCGGCCTCTCCCGCGGGTTCGAAGCGGATCTTGTAGTCGATGACGAAGGCCTCGTCATCCACTACCAGCACCTTTTCGAGCGGATCACGCCGCCGGCCTGATCAGCCTGTCCATGCCCTCAGAGTTCGTGGTCGAGAAAATACCATTGGCCGAGATGCCGGCGAATGACGGGTTCGATCACATCGTTTAGCCGCATGACATCATTTGGCAGCGACCCGCCGGGATTGTCGGTCGGCTCCAGTTCGATTGCCGGCAGCCATCGGCACACAAACCGCGAACTCCCTTCCCGCAAGACATAACAGGGCACGATCCGCGCGCCGGCATGACGGGCAAGACGGACTGCAATTGCCAGATTGCCGGAAAGATGCGGCGGGCGATCGAAAAACGGCGCCATGATCCGGCCACCGAAACCTTCATCGCCGAAGATGATGACGACACCATCCGGCTGGGCAAGGCGCCTTAAAGCCGGGCGGATGCCCTTAACCCCAGGTGCGAACAGCTCCATTCCGAAGCTTTCGCGCACTTCGCGCGCAATGCGGTGTTCGGTGCGGCTTTCAGGGGGCATGTAGAACGACGCGGCCGACACCTTTATTTGGCGAAACGCCGCAGCTATCAGTTCCCAGTTGCCCATATGCATGGCAACGACGACGACCGGTCCCTTGGCGCGCGCTTCAAACAGACACTCTTCACCCTCAATCTTCAGCCGGCCGGAGGTTGCGGTAAGGTGCAAGGTCGAAAACTCGGCCATGACCCGGCCCTTGTTGCGCCAGTTCAATCTCGTCACCGCATCGCGATCGAGGTCTGGCCGGATGCGGGCAAGGTTGGCGGCGATGCGATTGTTTCGCGCCTTGTAGAAATGCCGGATCCAACTGTAGTGAATGGCGCCAAGCGCCGAGGCCGTGGTCGGTGAAAAGAGCCGCAGCAGATGATAGCTCGCCAAGCCCGGCAGGTCGCGCAACGGATCGGCGATCCAATAACGCAGAAATCGCGCAACTGCGCCTCGCTCCCGAAACAGATCGGTGAGTGTCGGGGGCATTTCCTCCTCCCAGACGAGCGCCTTGCGGGTTGAAAGCGCCGGATCGTGGGTCTTCGTTCGTTTTGGCCTGTCCATTTCGGCCATACTATCTCGCCTTGACCGTGACCGGCAAACCGCCGAGCGGCCGCAACGTCAGCCGGGAGTTCGGGCGAACCTTGGTTCCCGGCGCCAGCCGCAGCGAAAAACGCTGCGCGAGAATGGCAAGGCAGAGGATGGATTCCGTCAGGCCGAATTGAAGGCCGGCGCAGGTGCGCGGCCCCACGGCGAAGGGAATGTAGGAATAGGGCAAGGGGCGCTTATCCCCGAGGAAACGTTCCGGCATGAAATGGGTCGGACGTTCCCACATATCGACGCATCGATGAAGTAGCCACGGAGACACCGTGATCAACGCGCCGGGGCGGACGTCAATGTCGCCGATCTGATCCGCGTCTCGGGCCTGCCGGCCCAACAGCGGCACCGGGGGGTAGAGCCGAAGTGTCTCGTCGATGACCGCCTTGCAATAGAGCAGTCTCGGCACATCATCGACCGTCGGCGTCCTGTCCCCGCAAACCTTTTCGATTTCCGCATGGACCGCCTCTTCCGCCCATGGCGCGTTGGCGAGCAGATACCACGCCCAGGTCAGCGTGGAAGCGGTCGTCTCCTGCCCGGCCATGAAGATTGTCGCGGCTTCGTTGCGAAGCGCCTTGAGGTCCAGACCGAGCTCCGGGTTCTTCTCGTGCCTGCGCGCCAGAAGCTCCAGCATGGAACCGTCATGGCTCCTGCCCTCGAGATGGTTCATCGCAACGCGATCGATGACGCCACGCACCCGCGCAATGGCGCGGCGCAAGCGCGGCGTCTTCAGGATCGGGCTGCCGTTGTTGAAGCCTAGAACGTAGCCAAGATTGATGTTGTCGACGAGGCTCTGATATTCGGTGAAGCCCGATGCGACGTCATTGGCGTCGTTTGGGCCAAGATCATCGCCGAACACGGCGCGGGCAATGATTTCCGAGGTCAGGCCGCCCATCTCAGCCAGCGCATCGACGACTGTGCCTTCCGGAAGCTCGCTCCAGCGGCGCACCATATCCGACGTCACCTGCTCCATATGCCGGCCGAAGTCCGGCAGGCGGTTCTTGTGCACGATGTCGCTGACCAGGGGGCGCCGGCGTTTCCAGGTCTCCCCATCCGAGATGAACAAGCCGTCGCCCAGTAGGTGTTCGAGCGCGCGCCGCATGGTCGGTGTCTTGCGCTCGAAATTGTCGTTACGGGTGGCAAGCACGTATTTCACGTGCTCCGGAACGTTCACGAGGACCAACTGGCGGCCGAGCGCGCGTACCTGCGAGTTGCGCTTGCGATAGTCGTTCTTGCGGAAGACGCTGAGATAGTCCTTCCGGGCCATCATCAACAGCCTCAGGTATTCTTTCGATGGGCCGGAATAAGGTTCAACCCAGGCGGGCTCGAAGAAACCGTCGCCGCGCCTTTCGATAACGTTCGGCAGGGCGACACGGAACGAAAGACGCATAAAGTTTACCCAGCCTGCGATATGAAGAATAGAAATATGACGGGGGCAAATTGCGAGGGGCTAGTTGCAAAGTCAAGGCGGCGACACCGGCCCATCCACCGGCGTTATCGTGTGAAACGCCTATCACGGCAAACAACGTTACTTGGCCGTACCGGCTTCAGTATATCTCAGCGGTCGAACAGATCCTGCCACTGTTTTTCGCCAACCATGCAATCGCTGGCCGGCTGTTTGCCGGCGGTTTTCTGGATAGTCGCTGGCGGCTCCAGTCCGCTGATTTCCATTACCAGCTTGCGGCGGACGGCGACGGCAAAATCATCGATATCATGCACCGGAAGGACGAACGAACCGGGGCCGCCGATGACGCAGTCGCCGTAATACTTATCAAGCCCGCCCGGCGCGCCGGAAGGCCGCAGCATCAATGCCAGACCGTTGATGACGATACCGGCTTCGACCGCCTTGTCGCGAGCCGGCACGACCGGATTGCCCGAATTGTTCGGGCCGTCGCCGGAAACGTCGATCACCTGCCGAATTCCCCGATAGGAATTGGCGACGATCATGGTCGCCCCTTGCGCGATCGCAGCGGAAATCGAAGTTCGGCGTTGCGTGTTGATCGGCCGGGCTTCAAGCTTATCGGCAAACGCGATCGCATCCTGCTGGTTTTCGATGATCTGCCAGTCGATGACGGAGCCGGGCACCACTTCGCCCGCCCATTCGAAATAGCTGATGGCGATGCGGCCGGTCAGTCCGGTCCTCACCGCATCGATGAATTCCTTGTGCTTGAGCGCCTCGACATAACCCTCGCGCTGAACGCGCACTTCCTCATAATCCATGGAACGGGAGGTATCGACGGCCAGAACCAGTTCGACATCCACTTCTCCGCCTTTTCCCTGCGCAACAACAGCCGGAAGCGCCGTCGTGGAGGAAAGACTTATGAGCATCGCGAGTGTGGTAAGCATCGGCAATCCAATCACTGCGTTCGTCGTGACGAAACTGTAACACAGGTTGGAAAGAGGGCGACTCCTGGCCGGTTACTTCCCTTCAACTTTCGGTGAAGGGATTTACTCTGCGGCCACTATGGCCTGATCGGACCCTTTGGTCAGCGCTTCCACGAGGCAATCCATAATCGCCTTGCGCAAAGCATAGGTATTGGCATTGGTACGTTTATGATCCAGGCTCTGCGCCGCTTCCACCAAACTCATACCCTGATGAGCGACGATCTGGTGGGCGCGATTCATTGCCCAATGCTCGACCGAATGGCCGGTATCACTGGCATGACTTTGTTCACTCAAAGCAGCCTCGCTAATCATTAGCTTCGGTTAGATGCGAATCATTTCGCACCTCCGAAATTAACTTGGAGCTGAAGATTCGTGAATCCTTTTCTTCTTCAATTATTCAAGGATAAGAAGGATTTTGACTGCAATTTCAGTAACTACTAATTCTTATGATTTAGAATTATTGGTCAAAAGCCGAAAGACTGTCACTTTTTCCGAAGGCTGAAGCCCGGCTATTGCTTGGCGCCTTCTTTAGCAGGCCAAGGTAAGCGGTCGAGGCATGGATTTGCCCCGACCAGTCATGACACAAGCTGCCGACTTCAAGCAGCCTTCTTTGATGTCACGTTGCGCAGATAAGGCATGACCTCCTTGGAGTAGATCTCCATGTTCTTGCGCGTCAGCTCCGCCGGCAGAGTGCCGAACTGCAGGAGCGTCAGGAGATGGCCGAAGCCGATCTGGGCCTGGTATTCTTCCAGCTTCTCACGCACCGTCGCCGGGCTGCCGCAGATGAACTTGCCTTCCTCGATGACGCTGTCGATCGTCTGCTTCATCGAATGGCCAGCCTTGGCGGAAAGCGCGCCGACCATGGATTTCACCGAGGTGTAGCCCGGCGGAAGCAGCATCTCCATTGGCATGCGCAGGAACTTCTGCAGGAATGCCTCGATATGCTCCTTGGCTTCACGGCGGGCGATCTCGTCGGTTTCCGCGACGTAGAGCGGCAGCGACCAGCCAAGCTGGTCTTCGGTCGCCTCGTAGCCATAACCGGCGGCGACGTCCTTATACATCTTCATGTAACGGGCGACGGTCGAGACCGAGGCGAAGGTCTGGAGATAGGTATATTTGCGATCCGGGTGAGCAGCCCATTCGATCGTCTCGCTCGAACCCTGGCTCGGAATCCAGATCGGCGGATGCGGATTGTCCTGATAGACCCGCGGCCAGACATTCACGTATTCGAAATTGTAGTGCTTGCCTTCGAACACGCTCGGACCGGGCTGCGTCCAGCTTTGCAGGATGAGGTCATGCGCCTCCTGGAACCGCTCATGGCTGAAGGCCGGATTGACGCCCCAGGAATGGTATTCAGCCCCGATGCCACGCACCATGCCGGCGATCAGGCGGCCGCCGGTAATATTGTCGATCATTGCGAATTCTTCCGCGACAGTCAGCGGGTTGTTGAGCAAAGGCAGTGCGCGGCCAAGCACGGCGATCTTGACGTTCTTGGTGCGACGCGCGAGCGCGCCGGCCATGACGCCGGGGATCGGCATCATTCCGTAGGCGTTCGAATGATGCTCGTTGACGCAGATGCCGTCGAAGCCGAGCTGATCGGCATATTCCAGTTCGTCCAGATAACGGTTGTAAAGCTGGTGGCCCTTCTTCGGGTCGAAATAGGTATTCGGCAGCGTGACCCAGGCGGAATTGTGCTTCTCGTCATAGGACAGATCGAGATCCGCATAGGGCATCAGGTGCATGAAGTAGAATTTCATCGCGTTGCCTCCCGGATGAAGCCATCGACCAGCTGGACAAAACGATCGGTCTTTTCGATCTGCGGCAGGTGACCGCAATTTTCGATGATTTCCAGCCGCGAATTCGGAACGAGTTCCTGCCATGCCGGGCCGTAACCGGCCGGCACGACCTTGTCGCTGTCACCCCAGAGGATCAGCGTCGGCACCGTGATGCGATGCAGCCACTTATGAAGGTCGGGATTGTAGAAACGTGGCTCCCAGGCGAGTTTCGCGGTGGTGAGCTTGTTCTTCAGAACAAGCTCCAACCCTTCCTTGGAAGGTGGCGCCGCCAGCATCTGATCGGCATAGGACTGATCGTGGAACAGATTGCGGGCGGTCTCTTCCGCATTCCACATAAAGACGTCGCCCTTGCGCAACCCCTTCACGCGGATGCCGGCCGGCGCCACCACCGTCAGCGAATTCAGTTTCGTCTGGTTGCGGATGGCGATCTCCGCCGCCAGCCAGCCGCCGATAGAGCCGCCGACGAGATTGACCTTGTCGAGGCCGAGATGATCGATGACGTCGAGGTA
Organism: Neorhizobium sp.; assembly: GCA_965227625.1. GTDB lineage: Bacteria > Pseudomonadota > Alphaproteobacteria > Rhizobiales > Rhizobiaceae > Neorhizobium. The sequence goes on from CBDDGK010000013.1 coordinate 95,536, forward strand.
GAAGAACGCGAGATCGGACATGCCGTCCAGCCATTCCGGCGAACCGGACGCGCCGAAACCCGGATGCTCCGGCACAATCACCTCATGGTTCTCGGCCAGTTTTTCCATGAACGGCGCCCATCGGGCCGCGCCACTGGATCCATGTAGAAACAGCAACGGCGCGCCCTTGCCGCCGCGCATGAACCGGACATTGCAGCCGGTTATCGTTTCGGTGCTTTCGGTAAAGCTCATCGCGATTGCGCCCTCCCCAAGACATACAAAGGTATACAGTTTTGTGATAATACTGCCGCAGACACTCCTCTGTCCGCGCCGATCACAGCAATCTGTATAACCTTCGCCGCATGGTCAATATGACTCTGTCAAATTTTGATTGATAATAGCAAATTTCTAACTTGCTTCTTTCGAAGTTGCATACAAAGGTGGCGCGGCTTGGATGAGGGGGATCCGGGCGCCGATGGGGAGCATGGGAGGACAAATGCAAGCCGAAAAACTGTTCGATCTCAAAGGCCAGGTGGCAATCGTCACCGGAGCCGCCAGCGGGCTCGGCCTCGCCATCACCAAAACGCTCGCTGCCAACGGCGCGCATGTGGCGCTCCTTGACCTCAATCCCGAAACGCTTGCCGCGGCCTATCAATGGCTGAACGGCCAGGGCTACTCCGCGGAAAGTCATCAGGTCGACGTGTCGGATAGCGCAGCGCTGCGCAACACCATCGACGGAATAGCCGAAAAGCACGGCCATCTCGATATCCTCGTCGCCAATGCCGGCATCAGCGGCGGGCCGAACTCCCGTACAGAAGCCGGCGCGATTGAGAACGTCAGTGACGAACTGTGGAACAAGGTGGTGGATGTGAACCTCACCGCCACCTTCGTCGCCATCCAGTCTGCCGCCAAGCAGATGAAGAAGCAGAAAAGCGGCCGCATCGTCGCGATCGCCTCGATCGCCGGTCTGCGCGCCGATCCGATGACCGGGTACGCCTACGCATCCAGCAAGGGCGCCGTCGTCAATCTCGTCAAGCAGGCCGCCTGGGAACTCGCACCTTATAATGTACTGGTCAACGGCATCGCGCCCGGCCCTTTTCGCACCAATATCGCCGGCGGCCGCATCCGCGAACCGGAAATCGAGAAGGCGTTCGCCGACACGGTGCCGCTTGGCCGCATTGCAGAGACCGACGAGATCATGGGTCTTGCCCTGCTTCTGTCGTCCAAGGCATCGAGCTTCATGACCGGCGCGGTGATCCCGATCGATGGGGGAACCGTCGCCATTTAAGACATCTGCAGATGTCGCAATTGACAATATCAGGCTCCCTGCTTTACCTCTCTAACGAGGAGATGAGGAGCCGGCCCGCAAGGGCACGGAATTGACGAATGCCAAACGCGTTCGTCCTTTGCATTTGGAGGAAACGACCATGAACATCGCGACCAATCCCGCCTCCTCTTCCGAGGCCTATTCGTCCGCGCGGCTGCTGATCGATGGCGTCTGGCAGGAAAACGGTGACCGGAAAACGCAACCCGTCATCAATCCGGCGACCGAGAAGCCGATCGGCGTCGTCCCGCATGCGACGGCGGAGGACCTGGACCGCGCGCTCGAGGCCGCGCAGCGCGCCTTTCCGCTCTGGCGCGCCACGAGCCCGCGCGAGCGCGGCCGGATCCTGAAGCGCGCCGCTCACCTCATGCATGAACGGCAGGAAGAGATCGCCCGCATCGCGACGCTCGAAATGGGCAAGCCGATTGCAGAGGCCCGCCTCGAAACGCATTTCGCCTCCGAAGAAATGGAATGGTTCGCCGAAGAAGGCCGCCGCACCTATGGCCGCATCATTCCCGGTCGCCTGGGCGAAACGCGTTTCCAGGTGGTCAAGGAGCCGGTCGGCCCGACTGCAGGCTTTTCCGCCTGGAACTTCCCGGTCGGCAATGCTGCCCGCAAGATGGGCTCGGCCCTCGCAGCCGGCTGCACGATGATCTACAAGCCCGGCGAAGAGGCCCCGGCTGCAGCAGCAGCCGTCGCGCAGTGCCTGATTGATGCCGGTGTGCCGGCCGGCGTCATTGCTGTCGTCTACGGCGTGCCGGATTTCATCTCCCGCCACCTGCTCGCCTCCCCTGTCATCCGCAAGATTTCCTTCACCGGATCGGTCGCGGTCGGCCAGCACCTCATTCGCCTCGCCTCCGAAGGCCTGAAACGCACCACGATGGAACTTGGCGGCCATGCGCCAGTGTTGGTCTTCGACGATGCGGATCAGGCGGCGGCGCTGGAAATGTCGGTACAGCGCAAATATCGGAACGGCGGCCAGGTCTGCGTTTCGCCGACCCGCTTCTATGTGCAGGATAAGTCCTACGACGCTTTCTGCGCCGGCTTCGCCGACAAGGCTTCGAAACTGAAGGTCGGCGACGGCCTTGACCCGTCGAGCAACATGGGTCCGCTGGTGCACGCCCGCCGCCGCGATGCAATCGAAGCGCTGGTGCAGGACGCGACCTCAAAAGGCGCAAAACTGCTGACCGGCGGCCACCGCGTCAACAACGAGGGCTTCTTCTATGCCCCGACCGTGCTCGCAGACGTGCCGGACGATGCCCGTATCATGAGCGAGGAGCCCTTCGGTCCGGTCGCCGTACTGAACCGCTTCTCCGATTTCGAGGACGCCATCACCAAGGCGAACAAGCTTCCTTACGGCCTCGCGGCCTACGGCTTCTCCAATTCGCACAAGACGATCGCCAAGCTTTCCGACCAGCTGGAAGCCGGCATGGTGGGCATCAACTCGTTCAACATTTCCATGCCGGAAACACCGTTCGGCGGCGTCAAATACAGTGGCCACGGTTCGGAAGTCGGGATCGAGGGCGTCGAGGCCTACATGGTCACGAAGACGGTCAGCATCACCTGAGAGCGCGGTCAGTTTTCAAGGAATTTCCAAAAGGGCTAGAATTATGAAACATGAAAAACCGACCGGCACATTCGCCGCCGAAGCTGTGCTGACCCACATGAAGGCCGCCGGCATAGACGTTCTGTTCGCCAATGGCGGCACGGACTTCCCCTCGATCATCGAAGCCTTCGCCCGCCAGTCCGAAACCGGACTGAAGATGCCGGAAGCTCTGGTCATTCCACACGAAGGCGTCGCCGTCGGCATGGCGCATGGTTATTACCTGATGACATCAAAGCCGGCCGGCGTCATCGTGCATGTCAATGTCGGCCTTGCGAACTCCGTCATGGGCCTGATCAACGCCCGTTCCGAAAACGTGCCGGTCATGATGTTCTCCGGCCGCACACCGATCACCGAACATGGCCGCTTCGGCTCGCGCTCCTCGCCGATCCACTGGGGCCAGGAAATGTTCGACCAGGGCGGCATGGTGCGCGAAGTGGTCAAATGGGACTACGAGCTGCGTTATCCGGAACAGGCCGGCATCGTCATCGACCGCGCCATGAGCATCGCCATGAGCGAGCCGCGCGGGCCGGTCTATTTGAGCCTGCCGCGCGAGGCGCTGGCCGAGGGTGCCAAGATCGAGGACGGCCAGCGCTCGACCGTGACGCCGACCACCTACGGCCCGGCCGATCCGGCGCTGGTGGCGGAAGCCGCCGACCTGCTTGCCAAGGCGAAAAACCCGCTGATCGTCTGCCAGAGCCCGGAACTCGGCCCTGATTTCGAGCCGCTTTCGAGCTTCATAGAGAAATTCGCCCTGCCGACCGTGGAAATGTGGGCGACCCGTCTGGCGCTGCCCTCCGACCATCCCATGATGATCGGCCGCGACTCGACGCAGGTGCTGAAGGAAGCTGACGTCGTCCTCGTCATCAATGCTGCAGTGCCGTGGATTTCCGACCATACTGCCCCGATGGACGGCGCCAAGATCATCGCCATCGGTCCTGACCCACAGCATAGCCGCGTGCCGATCCGCAGCTTCCCGATCGATATCGCGCTGTCCGGCGGCATCAACAAGACGATCGCCGCACTTGCTGCCGCAATGGCCGAGCGCGTGCCGGCCGGCGAAACCTTCTCCGAGCGCCGCGAAAAATGGGCCAAGGTAAAGGCCGCGCAGGTCGAAGCCGCTGCCAAGCGCGCGGCCATCGGCAATGGTTCGCCGATGACGCCCGCTTACGTCAGCCGCTGCATTTCCGACATCATGGACGAGAAGACCACCGTGGTGAACGAACTCGGCATCGATCCGTCGGTGATGGAGTTCAAACACCCCAAGGCCTTCTTCTCGACGCCGCTTTCCGGCGGCCTCGGCTTTGGCGTGACTGCAGCACTTGGTGCTCAGTTGGCTGCGCAGAAGGAAGGCGCGGGTCGTCAGGTCATCGCCACCGTCGGCGACGGTTCCTACATGTTCGCCAATCCGGTCGCCTGCCACCAGACGGCCACCGCACTGAAACTGCCGCTGCTGACGATCGTCTTCAACAACGGCATCTGGAACGCGGTGCGCCGCTCGACGCTCTACATGTATCCGGACGGAAGCGCTGCGACCGCCAACATCATGCCGATCACCGCGCTCGACCCGGCCCCAGATTATGCCGCCGTTGCTCGCGCCCACGGCGCCCATGCGGAACGAGTCGAAAACGGCGCGGACCTGCCGGCAGCACTGCAACGGGCGCTCGCCGCGACCAAGAGCGGCCAGCAGGCCATGCTCGAAGTCATGGTCTCCTATTAAGGCGGCGACGATGGCGGGAGGAGCCGGAGACGACGCAACACCCGAAACGCTGGCGGAACTGCGCCGGCGTTACCCGATGGTCAGCGACCTCGAAAAACGGGCGAAATGGCGCATTCCGCGTTTCGCCTACGAGTTCCTGCAGGGCGGTGCCGGTGACGAGACGGGGCTGAACCGCAACCGCTCGGCACTGAAGGCGGTCGAGGTCGTGCCGCGTTACGGCATCGATGTCTCGAAAGTGGATACGTCGGTCGAACTCTTCGGCCGGCGTTATGCAGCCCCGATCGGCATCTCACCGATTGGTTTCGACGGCATGATGTGGCCGGGAGCGACCGAGCGTTTCGCCAAGGCCGCCCAGGCCCACAACATCCCTTACATGGTCGGGACGCTTGCCTGCTCGACCATCGAAAAGGTCGTGGAATGGGCACCTGACGTCACCTGGTTCCAGCTTTACCCGATGGCACCGAACAACCATCAATATTCGCTCGAAATGGCCGAACGCGCCCGCGTTGCCGGCGCCAAGGTTTTGGTCGCGACGCTCGATGTTCCGGTGCGTGCGAAGCGACCGCGCGATCTGCGCAACGGCCTTACCATGCCGTTCAAGCTGACGCCGAAATCGATGCTGGCGGCGGCGATCGCTCCCCTCTGGCTGGATGCTATCCGCCGCAAGGGCATGCCGACCTTCGCGAATATGGCCGGCTTCGCCGGCGCGCCTGACCGGGTGACGACCTCGGCCTTCGTGCAGAAACATATCGGCGGCGGTTTTCCCTGGGAGCAGATCGCCCGGCTTCGAGAAAAGTGGCCGGGCCCGATGATGGTCAAAGGCGTGATGCATCCCGCCGATGCCGAAAAGGCTCTATCGCTTGGACTAAACGGTGTCGTCGTTTCCAACCACGGCGGCCGGCAGTTCGACGCTTCGCCGGCAACGATCGATGTGCTGCCGGAAATCGTCCGCACCGTCGGCACGCGCGGCACGGTCATTTTCGATAGCGGCGTCGTTTCCGGCGTCGACATGCTGCGGGCGCTCGCCTGTGGCGCACATTCCTGCTTTGCCGGCCGCGCCTTCATGCTGGGGCTTGCAGCCCTTGGCGACCACGGCGCCACCCACATGGCGCAAGCCTTCATCGAGGAATACCGCATCGCGCTCGGCCAGAACGGGCTGCTCAGCTCCGACGAAGCCCGCCGTGCCTCGGTGCGCCATCCCGGCGCCTGGACCGCACAAGATTTCCAACCTCATCTCTAATCGATCACGTCTCCGGGGAGGAGAAACCCATGAAAGTTGCCGACGCCATCGTGGAAATTCTGAAGCGCGAGGGGATCGAGGTCATCTGCGGTTACCCCGTAAACCACGTTCTCGAACATGCGGCCATGGGTGATATCCGGCCGATCATCGTGCGCCAAGAGCGCCACGGCCTGCATATGGCGGACGCCTTGTCACGCCTCTCTTCCGGCAAGACGATCGGCGTTTTCGCCATGCAGCTTGGACCGGGTACCGAAAACGCCTATGGCGGCATCGCCCAGGCCTATTCGGAATCCGTGCCATTGCTGGTGCTGCCGATGGGTTACGAACGTCGCGTCGCGCATGTCGGCGCCAACTACAATGCCACCCGGTCGATGCGAGACATCACCAAGTCGGCGGAGCCGATCACGTCTGCGGAAGAAATCCCCAACATCTTCCGCCGCGCTTTTTCGAAGCTCCGCAATGGTCGCGGCGGTCCGGTGTTGATCGAAATCCCGAACGACATGTGGCAGGACGAAGTACCGGAACCGCTCAACTACCGCCCGGTCCTTGCCACCCGCTACGGGCCGGATCCGGCAGCCGTTAAGGACGCCGTCGATCTGCTGCTCGCCGCCAAGCGGCCGGTTCTCTATGTCGGCCAGGGCGTGCACTATGCCGAAGCCTGGCCGCAGGTAAAGGAGCTCGCTGAACTCCTGGCCCTGCCGGTCTCCACCAGCCTCGAAGGCAAGAGCGCCTTTCCGGAAACCCATCCGCTTTCGGTCGGCGCCGGCGGCGCGGCGATCTCCAAGACGCTTCGCCATTTCCTCGATACGTCGGACCTTATCTTCGGCATCGGCTGCTCCTTCACCGAAACCGCCTTCGGCGTGCAGATGCCGCTGGACAAGACGATCATTCACGCGACCCTCGATCCGGACCATGTCAACAAGGACATCGAGGCCAAGGTTGCGCTGATCGGCGACGCGGCGCTGACGCTTGACGCGGTTCTCGCGGAGATCAAGGCCCGCAACACGGCCCAGCGCGACAGCGCGGAAGTCACCGCCGAGATCGCCAAGGTGCAGGAGGAGTGGCTGGCGGAATGGATGCCGAAGCTCACCTCCGACTCGACGCCGCTTTCGCCCTATCGCGTGCTCTGGGATCTGCAGCACACGGTGGATATCGAAAACACGATCATCACCCATGATGCCGGCAGCCCGCGCGACCAGCTTTCGCCGTTCTGGAAATCGGTAAAGCCGCTGACCTATATCGGCTGGGGCAAGTCCACCCAGCTGGGATACGGTCTCGGCCTTGCCATGGGCGCTAAGCTGATGCATCCCGACAAGCTCTGCATCAACGTCTGGGGCGATGCGGCGATCGGCTTTACCGGCATGGATTTCGAGACGGCGGTGCGCGAACGCCTGCCGATCATGTCCATCCTGCTCAATAACTTCTCCATGGCGATGGAGCTACCGATCATGAAGGTCTCGACGGAAAAATACCGCTCGACCGACATTTCCGGCGACTATGCCGCCTTCGCCCGCGCGCTTGGGGGTTATGGCGAACGCATCACCGATCCCGCTGAAGTCATCCCGGCCATCAAGCGTGGCATCGAACAGACGCAGAAGGGCGTGCCGGTTCTGCTGGAATTCATCACCGCCCAGGAGATCGCCCGTTCGCGCTATCACCGCATGCTGACGGGTGAGAAGAAATGACCTCGCTACAATCGACAATCGATGCGCTGAGACTGCATTTCGGTGATCGTCTTTCGACTACCGATGCGGTGCGCGAGCATCACGGCCACGACATGTCCCGCCAGCCGACACGGCTGCCGGATGCCGTGGTCTTTGCAGAAAACGAAGATGAGGTGGCGCGCGTCGTCTCGGCCTGTTTCGAGGCCGGCATTCCAGTGACGCCGTTCGCTGCCGGTTCATCCATGGAAGGCCATACGATCCCGCTGAAGGGCGGCATCTCGCTCGACCTCACCCGCATGAACCAGATCGTCGCCGTCAACCACGAGGATTTCGACGCGCAGGTGCAGGCCGGCGTCACCCGCAAGCAGTTGAACGCGCATATCCGCGATACCGGCCTGTTCTTCCCGATCGATCCCGGCGCCGATGCGTCGCTGGGTGGCATGGCGTCAACCCGCGCCTCCGGTACCACCGCCGTGCGGTACGGCACGATGCGGGAAAACGTGTTGGCGCTGAGGGTCGTCACCCCGCAGGGCAAGATCATAACCACCGGCCGGCGCACGAAAAAGTCCTCGACCGGTTACGACCTGACCAAGCTCTTCGTCGGGTCGGAAGGCACGCTCGGCGTCATCACCGAGGTGACGGTCAAGCTGTATCCGATCCCGGAAACCATCGCTTCGGCCGTCTGTACGTTCGAAACGATGCGCGGCGCGGTCGAGACCGTCGTTGCGACGATCCAGAGCGGCATTCCGGTCGCCCGAATCGAATTCCTCGACGAAGTCGCCGTCGAGGCCGCCAACCGCCATGTGGGCCTGACGTTGAAAGTGGCCCCTACCCTGTTTCTCGAATTTCATGGTAGCCCGCGCTGGGTGGAGGAGCAGTCGAACACCGTGGCCAAGCTTGCCGCCGATCTGGGTGGTTCCGACTTCCAGTGGTCGACCCGCACGGAAGATCGCGAGCGGCTGTGGAAGGCTCGCCACGAAACGATCTATTCCAACCAGACGCTGCGCCCCGGCTGCAAGGCCTTCACGACCGACGTCTGCGTGCCGATCTCGCGGCTGGCAGATGCCGTCATGGCTGCACGTGAAGACATCGACGCCTCCTTCGTCATGGGCAAGATCATCGGCCATGTGGGCGACGGCAATTTCCACGTCGGTTACCTGATCAAGCCTGAAATCCCCGAAGAATTGGCGGAGGCAGAACGGCTCGCCGAACGGCTCTACCAGCGCGCCATGGACATGGGCGGCACGTTCAGCGGTGAACACGGTATCGGCATTTCCAAGCTGAAATATCTGCGCCGCGAACATGGCGATGCCGTCGACATGATGAATGCCATCAAGGCGGCGATCGATCCGAAGGGCATCATGAATCCGGGAAAGCTTGGACAGGTGGAGTGAGGCCGCACGGCACTCCGTGCTTCTCGTTATTCCGCCACGATGAGGCGGAGGCAAAAGCTCCGCTTTGCGCCCAAGGAACGAATCCCTTCTGCTGCGGTTCTGGTCTCGCTCAACAAAAGGAGACCAGAATGTCCGACCTGAGCCTTTCCGATCTGTCCGAGAAGATGCGCGATATCGATATCGCCATGCTCGCCACCCATACCGATGGAGGCGCGATCGCTGCGCGCCCGATGAGCAATAACCGCGAGGTCGATTACGACGGAGACTCCTATTATTTTACCTGGGAAGAATCTCGAATGATCGAAGACATCAAACGGGATCCGAAAGTATCGCTGATGTTTCAAGGCTCAAAGGCATTTTCCGTGGCCGTTGAGGGCAAGGCAGAGGTGATCCGCGATAAAAAGCGGTTCGAAGAGCACTGGACGCCCGATCTTGACGAATGGTTTGACGACGGCATCGACACGAAAGGCCTCGCGATGATCAAGGTCCATGCCGAACGGATTCACTACTGGAATGGCGAGGACAATGGTGAGGTCACCCTGAACTAAGCCCACAGGCTGAAGCTCAATCAGGCAGAGGAGAACCCATGATCATCCGGTCCGGAAGCTGCCTGTGCGGCAAGGTGAGATACAGCGTGAAGGATGCGCCGATCCGGATCGGCCTTTGCCACTGCGCCGATTGCCGCAAGGAGAGCGGTTCGAGTTTCGTCACCTTCGGCATCTGGCCTCGCCATTCCTTCGAGGCGACTGGGGAGGTGAAATTTTTCCAAGGCCGCGGCTTCTGTCCGGAATGTGGATCGCGCATCTATAACCAAAGCGAAGGCGACGAGGTGGAAATCCGCGTCGGCTCTCTCGATATGGCTCCGACCGATATCGAGCCGACTTACGAAGTCTGGGTGAAGCGGCGCGAAAACTGGCTTGCCGCGCTCGATGTGCCGCAGCTCGAGCAAGACCGCCAATAGTGAAGTGACGCATTGCCGTCGTCCGCCGCCGCTATAAAATGTCGCCGATATTTCAGGAGATTCGAACCATGGATTTGCTCGAAAAGGCGATTGCGATTGCGACCGAGGCCCATCACGGCCAATCATCCAAGACCGGCGGACCGTTCATCGATCACGTGCGGCGCGTTGCGGAAAACGTTTCCGGTGAAGACGAGACGCTCATCGCCTGGCTGCATGATGTCGTCGAGAAGGGTCCAGGCTGGACCTTTGAACGGCTGCGTCAGGAAGGTTTTTCCGAGCCGGTAATCGATGCCGTCGATGCCATGAGCAAACGCGACGGGGAAGAATATTTTGCCTTCGTCCGCCGCTCGATCCAGAACCCACTTGCACGTCCCGTCAAGCGATCCGATCTCACCGACAATCTGGCTCAGATGCGCCAGATGGGCGGCGACGATTCGAAGTTTGCGGAAGGACTGCGTATTCTCAACGAGGAATATCCAGCCGGATAAGAGCCACAAGGCGGCTTCTCTCCCGGTTCAACCATCCGACCTTCAGAATGATGGCAGAACTTTCCGAGCCGGACCGGACCTTTGTCCTGTATTTCGCAAGCCATGCATATAACGAAAGTCCGTGTGACCTCGGACTTAAGTCCCAAACGGTCGGGTTTCTGGAACCCCTGCCCTCGGCATGCGTTAAAACCCCGTACAAAAACACGAGGTTACACCCATGAAGAACCTTATCATCGCAACGGCCCTTGCCGTTACTTCCATTTTCGCTTTCGCTCCGGCAAGCTATGCTCAGGGTGCAAGCGTCACCATTACTACCGGTGACGGCCCGCGCTACCATCGCAACGACGATCGTCCGCGCTACTATCGTGAACGTCCGCGTCATGTCCGCGACTGGCAGCGTCCGCGCCAACGCTGTATGACCAAGAAGGTCAGCACCTATCGCAACGGCCACAGGGTCACCAAGACCACGCAGGTTTGCCGTTGATCCTTCATCATCTGCCGGTTGAACTTGCCGGGCCTCCCCGCCTATGATGGCTTTGAGCCTTCATGCGCAGGAGACCACCATGCAGAAGCCGGCAGATACTGCCCCCGTTATCATTATCGATCTGCAGACGAATATGTTCGACGGAGCCGTCGAACCTCCGATACATGATGCGGAAAAGATCGCCGAGCGCACCCGCAAGGTGATCGAATGGGCGCGGAGCGATGGGCGACAGGTCGCCTTCGTCCGCCATGACGGGCCAGAAGGCGATCCACTCGCGCCCGGTCAGCCCGGTTGGCCTGTCTGGCCTGAGCTTGGCCAGACACAACAAGAACCGACATTCTCCAAATCCGTCAGGGACTCGTTCAGCAATCCAAAGCTCGGCGCATGGCTCGCCGAACTCGATGCGCCTGAAGTGATCCTTCTCGGTGCGCAGACGGATTTCTGCGTGGCCGGCACAGTGCAGGGCGCAATCGCCAATGGCCTGAAGGTCACGCTCGTTTCCGATGCCCACAGCACGCTCGACCAACAGGACGAGACAGCGTCTTCGATCATCAACCGCTACAACGCGCAATTCGCCGAAGCCGGCGTCAACATGGTCACGACGCAGGAACTGACGTCGGCCTGATGCCAGCAACCGCCCCGGCTAAATGAGAAAGCCGGCGGTCGTCCCGCCGGCTTTCGATTTTTAGAGGAGCTAATCCTCAGAATTCCGTCCAGTCTTCCGTGCGGTTCTCGCGATAGCCTGAGACCACCTTGAGCGCCCGCTTGCGGATAGGAGCAACCGGCTCGGGGTTCATCATCGGCTCGGCAGTCGCGGCGGGGCGGGCCGCCGCGACAAGGCGCATTGCTGACGTTGCGTCGCGGAGCGTGAACTGGCCGACCAGTTCCTGCAGACGGTTGCCTTCATTGGCAAGCGCTGCGCTGGCGGCATTGCTTTCCTCGACCATCGCGGCGTTCTGCTGGGTCACCTGATCCAACTGGTTGACGGCGGTATTGACTTCCGAAAGGCCGACCGACTGTTCGCGCGACGAGGCGGCAATCGCTCCGACATGATCGTTGATCGTGACGATATAGGTCTCGATCGTCTTCAGGGCTTCGCCGGTCTCGCTGACCAGCTTCACGCCGCTTTCAACTTCCGCGCTGGAATTGCGGATGAGATCCTTGATCTCCTTCGCGGCCTTGGCGGAGCGCTGTGCAAGCTCGCGCACTTCCTGTGCGACCACTGCGAACCCCTTGCCTGCCTCGCCGGCACGCGCCGCCTCGACGCCCGCATTAAGGGCCAGAAGGTTGGTCTGGAAGGCAATTTCATCGATGACGCCGATGATATTGGAGATTTGCCCGGAAGACTCTTCGATCCGCTGCATCGCATCGACAGCGTTCGCAACGATCCGGCCGGATTCGGCGGCACTCGCATTGGCCTGCGAAGCGATCGCACGGGCTTCTTCGGCACGCTTGGAAGAGTTCGCCACATTGGCGGTGATCTGGTCGAGGGCGGCGGCGGTCTCTTCAAGCGAAGCAGCCTGCTGTTCCGTGCGCTTCGACAGATCGTTGGCGCTGTTGCTGATCTCCCGCGTCCCGTTCTCGATCGAGCGAACAGAGCCGGACACTGTCGTCAGCGTGCGGCCAAGCTGATCCACGGCTGCGTTGAGGTCATGACGAAGCTGTTCGAAATCCGGGGAAAATGCTTCGTTGATCTGGAAGGCGAGATCGCCGTCGGAAAGGCGGCGCAGGCCTTGTGCAAGACCGGCGGTCGCCTGTTCCAGCCGCACCTGAGCAGCGGATTCGGCGTCCTGCTGAATACGGATACGCTGGGCTTCCGCCGCATCGCGGCCGCGCGCAGCTTCGGCTTCCAGCCGGGCATTCTCGATTGCCGCCTGACGGAACACTTCAACGGCACCGGCCATGCTGCCGAGTTCGTTACGGCGCTCGATAAAGGGAATGGTGGAGGTCGTATCGCCATGTGCGAGACCGGTCATAGACTGCGTCAGCCGCTGGATCGGCCGGGCGATGGCGCTGAGACCATAAAACGCGGCACCAGCGACCATGATCACGATGATGGCAATCAGGCCGTAGATGATTTCGGTGCTGGACGCGTAGCTGCGTTCCGCACCCTGCACCGCTGCCTGCGCATCTGCTAGATTGCGAGTCACGAGCGCCCGGATGGCCTCCATGACAGGAACAACCGCATCGCGCTGCTCACCAACGGCCTTGCTGGCGAGTGCCATGTCATGGGCGCGGGAAGCGGTGATCGTTGCGTCGCCGAGCTGGTTGTAGGTTGCGAACCCGGTGCGGATCGTCGACATCAACCGGCGCTCTTCATCGGTCGTGACGAAAGTCTGGTAGCGTTCAAGGCTGGCATCCACTGCCTTGCGCTGCTCGGCAATGCTGTTTTCCATCGCACGCTGCTCGGCGAAGGACGGCAAGGTCAGGTGGCTCATATACAGCAGACGAAGCGTCAGCGCATTGGTCTCGATCGCCTTGGCGGCCTCTACGCTCGGAAGCGAGTCATGAGCGACAAGGCTCGACGAGGCGAACAGCGTCTTCATCGATGACAGGCTGACGACGGCAAATATGGCGCTTATGGCACCGAATAGAATGAAAATGGCGGCAAGGGTGGCTTTGATGGTCAGGCGATTCACGGGCAGGTTCCTCGTGGCAAGGCTTGGGGTTGCCACAATTAGAAACGAACCGGCTGAACCGGTGTTTGATATCCGACAAACGGGCGCCGGTTATTCTTGAGCAGTTTTTGTTCATTTTCCGATGTTTGAGCGCAAACTGCTCAGTCACTCTCGGGCGCTTTCGCAATCGTGAACATTTATCATCAGTAATGAAAAATACTTTCAGCTTAAGATGTTGAAACGGTTAGCTCTCTTCGGCATGTTGCGCGTGCTCACGAAGAATCGCAAAGACGTAATACATCGGTCATAAATTGATATGCTGTCACATCGGAGACCGTATCGTGCCGCCGAGGCCCGGCTGAAGATGGTCGAGGAGAAGCTGAAGGCCGGAACCTGGATTTTTGACTTCGAAACATCCGAAGTCATCTGGTCCGAGGGACTGTTCAAGCTCTTTGGCCTCGATCCCAATACTGTCGTGCCGACTTTGGATCTCTTCAAGTCTCTCATCCACCCCGACGATCGGCTGATCCATGCAAGCTTCACCGAAATGGCCGAGGACACCCGGGTTCGCGACCGGAAGTTTCGGCTGATCAGACCCGACGGGCGGTTGCTGCATGTTCATAATCTGGCGGAGCCGTATTTCGATCGAAGCGGGCGCCTCACCCTGCTTTTCGGCATCGCGATCGATATTACCACCGCCGAGCAGGTCCGCTCCGACCTTCAAAATCAGGAGCGGGTGATCGAGATCCTTCGTGAGCTTGCCGCCGGCAGCGTCTGGCGGGCTGATCGGGACGGCAAGCTTAAGGATCTCGAGCACTGGTCCCGGCTTGCCGCCATCCATCCGGACGACCACGAGCATTTCCGCAGTGCCTGGCAGAAGGCAACCGACAGCGCACGGGAGTTCCAGTCGCGCATTCGTGTGCGCCTGAAAACCGGCCGATACGTTACCGTCGCCGCTCGCGGCCTGCCGATCCGTGACGAAGGCGGCGATGTAATGGAATGGGTGGGGTTCTCGGAGATCACCGGTCCCTCGATAGGTGAGGCGGACATGCAGCCGGCCCAGATCCGCGCCGCCCGAGCCCTGCTCGACTGGAGCGGGCCCGAACTTGCCGAGCGCGCCGGCATATCTTTCTCCACGCTGCGCCGCATGGAGAAGGCCGTCGAGAGCGTGCAGATCGACAATGTCGCCAAGGTGCGCAACACGCTGATCGAAAACGGCATCGCCTTTCACGACGACGGCGGTGGCCGGCTCGGCGTCAGCGTCGTTACGGAGATGTAAGCCGGCCGAGTTCTAGCCGGCGCGTCACGCCGATCTCGCCGAGAAACACCTCGTCATGGCTGACGATCAGAAGAGCGCCGTCATAGGCGCGCAGGCCAGCCTCGACCGAGGCAATCGAGTCAATGTCGAGATGATTGGTGGGCTCGTCCAGTATGAGCAGCGACGGCGGCTCCTCTCCGCCCAGAGCACAGGCCAGCCCTGCCCGCAGCATCTGCCCTCCCGACAGCGTGCCCACGATCTGCAATGCCGCATCGGCACGGAACATGAAGCGAGCCAGCGCCGCCCTGCAGGCGTTCTCATCGGCACCCGGATTAAGGTTGCGAAAGTTGTCGCGGATGGAAATCGCCGGATCGAGCAGGCCCACCCTCTGATCCAGCATGGCAGCCTTTACCGGCATTCGCACCGAGCCGGAGAATGGCTCGAGCGCACCGGAGATCAGCGAGAGAAGCGTCGTCTTTCCGGACCCGTTCGGCCCGACGACAGCGACACGCTCGGGGCCGATGATCTCGAACGAGAGATCCCGAAGCACCGGTTTTTCTCGATCATAACCAGCGGTGACGTTTTCGACCCGCAGTACGACGCGGCTTGCAGGCAGGCCGGTGGAAGGCAGAGTGACCGTCAGCGGCTGCAGGATCTCGATCTTGTCCCGTGCAGAGGAGACATCCTCCAATGCGCGGATTCGCAATCGATCCGCCAGTCTGGCGTTCTCGCCGCTGGTGTTTTCCGCGCTGCGTTTCAGCCCGCCGGCGATGATACGGGGCATGTCGCCGCGCGCCGCCTTTTTCTTGCCGACGCTGTCTTTGCGGGCTTTGCGTTCCGCCACGTCCTGCGCGGTGCGGTTGACCTCCGCGATACGTTTCTGCGCATCTGCGAGATCTTGCTCCACGGCCGCAAGCTCCAGCGCCTTGCGCTCCCGATAGTGGCTCCAGTTGCCGCCATATCGAGTGGCGCCGAGCGTCGTCAACTCGACGATCGCATCGACCGTATCCAAGAGTTCGCGGTCATGGCTGACGACGATCGCCCCACCTCTCCAGCCGGCAAGAAGGTCGATGACGGCATGCCGGCCATCCCGGTCGAGGTTGTTGGTCGGTTCGTCGAGGATGAGGAAATCCGGCTCGCGGAAGATCAGAGCGGCAAGCCCGGCACGCGTGCGCTGCCCGCCGGAAAGCGTCGCCAGCGGCGTCTGTGCGTCCGCCTCAAGCCCCGCCCGCGCGAGCGCCGCAGCCATGCGGGCTTCAAGCGTCCAATCGATTGCGGCGAGTTCCTCCATTGTCGCCTCACCTCGCTCGGCACGCGCGAGCGCGACCAAGGCTTGGCGCACGCCGAACAGGTCTGCCACGGCCTCATCCCTGCCGATCTGTACGGCTTGGCGCAGAACATCAAGCGTGCCGGAAATCGAAACCTTGCCGGAAGCCGGCGCAAGTTCGCCGGTGACAAGTTTCAGGAGCGTCGTTTTGCCGACGCCGTTTCGGCCAACGAGACCGACGCGTTCCGCACCGAAGCTGAGATTGAGATTGGAAAAAAGCGGCCGACCGTCAGGCGTGGACCACGAAAGATTTGCGAGCGTAACAAAAGGCATGAACAGATTCCCGGATTGCAAGGCGAAGTGGCGCTGCGATCTGGGTGGAATCCATTTTCAAACCGTCCTGTTGGTGCTGCGGATGGCGGGATATCTACGCGGGAAATGTGGGGCTTTCAAGACCGGAGCGAAGAACCCTCGCGGGGTAGTGCGAGGGGTTCCCGTCGGGAGGACGCGAGGCAACAGGAGAATGCCTCGCCCGCCTTTAAGCACATTCGCTGGAACATTGTCGTCGGTCCGGCAGTGACCTTTTTTGGGCGTGTCTATCGGCCGACGAGTGAACCCGATTATTTCAGCACGGTCACGTTGAACGTCGTGTCCTGAATTTTCCCGTTGTCGAACGGCGAGCGGATCACAATGGTGTCCTTTCCGGTGTAACCGGCCTTTGCCGTGTAGTAGACGACGGTCCCCATCATCTTGACGCTCTGGCATCGCTGCGGCTCAGCATGCGTCGAAGGGAAAATAGGCTGATGCGCCACTTCCAGCCGTCCATGCGCCGGCGGTTGCACGAT
The DNA here is from genome assembly GCA_965227625.1 of Neorhizobium sp. Classification (GTDB taxonomy): domain Bacteria; phylum Pseudomonadota; class Alphaproteobacteria; order Rhizobiales; family Rhizobiaceae; genus Neorhizobium. Next base: position 112,381 of record CBDDGK010000013.1, read on the forward strand.
ATGCACGGCCGGCAGGTCGATGATCGAACAGTCCCTGTTGAAGTGGATGACCTGGTCGAACTTCGTATGCACGCCGCTCATCACCGTCTTCGCCAAAGATCGCAGCCTGAAATTGTCATCCGCATGCGCACTTACGCCCGCCCCTGCGACAACTGCGGCAAGGGTCAAAACTGCAATACCGTTCTTCATGATCTGCACCCGGTTAGCGTCAAAGCCGAGGGCAGCTTACTGCCGTGGTGAGCCGCGCCGCCACGCGCAAAAAGTCACACAGCGGCAACGGGTGGACGGGCGTACGGACACAGCCGGAAATCTGTGTCCGTGAACGCTTAGGCGTGCTTTACGCCCGCTCTTCCCAGAGCTTTGCCAGTTCGACGACCGTCTTCACGGCCTTTTCCATGTCCTGGCTGGAGACGAATTCCAGCGGCGAATGGAAGGCATGCCCACCGGCAAAAAGGTTGGGTGTAGGCAGACCCATGAAGGAAAGACGTGAACCGTCCGTACCGCCGCGGATCGAGCCGCGCACCGGCTCCATGCCGGCGCGGCGAATGGCTTCGACCGCGTATTCGACGATCTCCGGATTCTTGTCGAGCACCACCTTCATGTTGCGGTACTGGTTCTTGACCTTGAATGTGTAGCTGGAGCCCGGATAGGCCTTGAGAACGTCCTTGGTGATCTCTTCGAGCAGCTCTTCCTTGGTCTTCAGGCCTTCCTCGGTGAAATCACGGATGATGAAGGCGAGGTTTGCCTTTTCCATCACGCCTGTCACGCCGGTCGGGTGAATGAAGCCGTCGCGGCCTTTGGTCGTTTCCGGACCCTGGTCCTTCGGCAGGCGATCGATGATCGCGCCGGCGATGCGGATGGCATTCTCCATCTTGCCAAAAGCAAAGCCCGGATGCATGGCAACGCCTTTGATATCGATCTCGACGGCATCCGCGGAAAAGGTCTCGTCCTCGATCGTGCCGGCCGTCTCGCCATCGAGCGTATAGGCGAAATCGGCGCCGAGCTTCTTGAAGTCCACCTTGTCGACGCCGCGGCCGATTTCCTCGTCCGTCGTAAACAGGATGCGGATCGCGCCGTGTTTGATATCCGGGTTGTTGATGAGGAATTCGGTTGCCGTCATGATCTCCGCAATACCGGCCTTGTCGTCGGCACCGAGCAGCGTCGTGCCGTCGGTGGTGACGATATCGTGGCCGATCAACGTATTGAGGATCGGGTGGTCGGCAACACGGATGACCTGGCTCCTGTCGCCGACGAGCTGAAGGTCACCTCCCTGATAGTTCCTGACGATCTGCGGCTTGACGTTGGTGCCGGAAAAGTCGGGCGCGGTGTCCATGTGAGCCGTGAAACAGATCACCGGCACGTTGTTCTTCGAGGTCGTCGCCGGGATCGTACCGTAGACATAGCCGTGCTCGTCGAGATGCGCGTCCGTTACGCCGATGGCCTTCAGCTCGGCTGCGAGAATCTCACCCAGATTGCGCTGCTTCATCGTCGAGGGCTGGCTTGGGGACTTCGCATCGGACTGGGTATCGATGACGACGTAACGGAGAAAACGATCGGTAACGCTATCGGCCATGGCTTGAAAATCCAGATTTGTGAATACGGGCCAGGGAGTTGTAGCGACTGAAAATGCGCACGTGAATGGGGTGCGCAGGAAAAATGCACACACCCAGACGCGCCGTCGGAAGGCATTGAGTATCTGCTCTATCGGAGCAGCGTCTTCGCGATGATTTCCAGCTGGATTTCGTTGCTGCCGCCGAAAATGCTTTGGGAGCGAGAGTTGAAATAGACGGCGGACGCCACCTTTCGCTCCTCGTCGATTTCGCTCTCTTCCGGCAATTCATGCAACGGCCGATGTTCCTCCCAGCGCAGGGCATCGGGGCCGAGGATCGAAGCTGCGAGCTCCGCGATCGACTGGCGGATACGACTACGCTCGATCTTCATCGTGGAAGACGGAACCGACCCTGGATTGCCGCCGGCCTGGACCTTGGACATGGCGGCCAGTTCCAGCATATCGTTGGCGTCCACATCGGTGGCGATCTCGGCAAGACGCGCGACGAACAACGGATCGTCGATCATCCTGCGCCCATCAGGCAGCGGCTCGGCGGCCAGGCGATGGAGGCGTGTCAGCATGGCGCGCAGGACGCCGCCGGCAAATGCGCCGCCGCGCTCGAATTCAAGCAGGTATTTGGCGATCTCCCAGCCCTCGCCTTCCGCACCGACCCGATCTGTGACAGGCACTTTCACATCGTCGAAGAAAACCTGGTTGAACTCATGCGTGCCGCAGATCGACCGGATCGGCCGGATCGTGACGCCGGGCGACTTCAGATCGATCAGGATGAAGGTGATGCCTTCCTGCCTCTTGCCGGTATCGGCAGTGCGAACCAGTGCGAACATCCGCGTGGCGTGATGGGCGAGCGTCGACCAGATCTTCGAGCCGTTCACCACATAATGGTCGCCTTCCAGCACCGCCTTCGTCTTCAGCGAGGCGAGGTCCGAGCCGGAACCGGGTTCGGAATATCCCTGCGCCCAGAGATCCTCGCCGGAGAGAATGCGCGGCAGATAGAAGGCCTTCTGCGCCTCGTTGCCGTGACGCATGATGACCGGCGCGATCATCTTGATCGAGGCCCCGCGGAAATGCGGTTCTCCGGCCCGCTCGCACTCCTGGTCGAAAATATAGCGTTCGCCAAGCGTCCAGCCGGTACCACCATGCTGTTTTGGCCAGGAGGGCGCGACCCAGCCCTTTTCGGCGAGCTTCGCCTGCCATTTCAGCCCGATCGCCGGATCGGCCAGGAAACTCGGATTCAGGCGTTCAGCCCGCTTGAGCTCGCCGTCGAGCTGCGCATTGAGAAAGACGCGTACCTCGTCACGAAAGCGGGCCTCGTCAGCCGTCATCCGCAGATTCATGCCCTCCGCGGCTGTGGATTGGTCGGCATCCGGAGCGCTGAGCAGGCTGCCGGATAGCACGGCACTTTCGCCGACGATTTCGCCGTAGCGCTTCAGGTGGTCGGCAGTGGTGCCGAACGTGTTTTCGATCGCATAAAGCCGGCGGAACCAGGCGCCGATCGGCATTTCTTCAGAAAAACCCATCGCGCCGTGGAGCTGGATCGCCTCCTGCGCCACCGAGCGCGAAACCTTGCCGATCTTGGCGCGGGCGCCGGAGACGCCGCGAATACGGGACGCGCGCGGTGCATCGACCGATAGCGTTCCCAACAGGGCCGAGGCGCGCGCCTCCTGGCATTTCACCGCCATCTCGGCCATGCGATGCTGCAGGGCCTGAAAGGCAGCGAGCGGCTTGCCGAACTGCACGCGTTCCTTTGTATACGCGACCGTCGCGTCCAGGAGCGCATCCATGATGCCGACGGCTTCGGATGCAAGTGCCGCATTGGCGTGGTCGTAGGCTGCTTCGATGGCGGCGCGCGTGTCTCCAGAGGCGAGCAGCGCGGAAGCGGGCACCGAAACTTCGTCCAGCACGATATCCGCAGCGCGGTTGCCATCCACCAGCTTTACGATCTTCCGGGAAAGGCCGCTAGCATCAGCGGGAACGGCGAAAAGTCGGAGATCATCACCAAGCTTGGCGGAGACGAGGAAGATATCTGCCGCCGCACCGCCCGGCACTAGTGTTTTCTCGGCGGAAAGCCGATACCCCTCGCTAGTCCTGATGGCCGTCGCGAAAATGTTCCGGATGTCGAATCCGCTTTGCTTTTCCGCATGCGCCAGCGCCGGACGGCATGTGCCGGCAATCAACGCGCCGAGGATTTCAGCTTTCTGTTCGTCGGTACCCAGTTTTTCAACGAGGCCACCGGCAAGGATGACCGACGCGAGATAAGGTTCGACCACCAGCGAACGGCCCAGCGCCTCCATGATCAGGGCGACTTCCACCGCACCGCCGCCTAGGCCACCATTCTCCTCTGAGAATGGCAGCGCAAGCCAGCCGAGGTTAGCCATTTCCGACCAGATACCCGCATCGAAGCCGTCATCCGAGGCGAGGATCTTTGAACGCTTCTCGAAATCGTAGCGCTCCTTCAGGAAGCGGTCGGCGCTTTCCTTGAGGAGGATCTGCTCGTCGGTGTGGTTGAGGTTCATTGGTGGTCTCGAGCTTGGGTGTGGAAGTTTGCCCCTCATCCGGCTGCCGCCACCTTCTCCCCGTTTTGACGGGGAGAAGGACATATGCCGCACTGTTTCTCGCAATCTCGGCGCCGAGTAGGGCACGTCCCCTCTCCCCGTCAGAACGGGGAGAGGGTTAGGGTGAGGGGCATGTATGTAGCCGGTCTCTATTTAGACCAGCCCCTCACTCTTCCCGCTTGTAAGCCCCATGCCCCGGTCGGTAGGTCTTTGTGTCGAGGAACTGCGACAACCCCTTCTCACGACCCTTTTCCGGATCGACGAACGTGGTCTGGTCCGCCTTGGCGGTGAGGTATTCCGCCGACTCTTCCCAGCTCATTTCGCGCACATATTTGTAAGCCATCCGCGCCTGCCGCAGTACCGTCGGGTTCTTCTCAAGCAGGACGCGGGCGATTTCCACGGTCCGTTCGCGCAGCTTGTCGGCCGGGACCGCCTCGTTCACCAGACCGAGCTGCTCGGCCATTTTGCCGCCGAACTTTTCGCCGGTCATGACGTAATACATGGCCTTGCGGTCGTTCATCAGCGTCGAGATCGCCTTGGAGACCACGCCGCCGGGGATGACACCCCAGTTGATTTCGGACAGGCCGAAAACGGCGTCCTCCGAGGCGATCGCCAGATCGCAGCAGATCAATGGCGTAAACGCGCCGCCAAAGCACCAACCGTTGACCATGGCGATCGTCGGCTTGGCGTAGTGCATCAGCAGACGCCACTGCCAGGCGCGCGTGGAGCGGTAGGCGCGCATGCGTTTGACGTCCGAGACACCATCGGTGGCGCGGAAGAAGTCCTTGAGGTCCATGCCGGCGGAGAACGCTTCCCCTTCGCCGGTGATGATGATGACGCCGGCCCGGTCGTCCACCTCCAGTTCGTCGAGCACGCGGATCATGTCTTCCGCCAGACCGACGCTCATGGCGTTGCGCTTGTCCGGGCGGTTGAGTTTCACCCAGGCGATGCCGTCTTCGAACTCGACCTTGACGTTTTCGCCGCCGATATCGCTTGCTTCAATGGCCATCATGTTTCTCCAGAAATGTCTTTACGATTGGCTGGTCATCTTGGTGACGAGATAGGCGTCCATGCCCTCGGTGCCACCTTCGGAGCCGTAACCGCTCTGTTTGACGCCGCCGAAAGGCGTTTCCGCCATCGAGATGAAACTGTTGTTGATCCCCACCATGCCGGCCTCCAGTGCATCGCTGACCATCGCGGCCGTGCGGCTCGACTGGGTGAATGCATAGGAGGCAAGACCATAAGGCAGGCGGTTCGCCTGCTCGACGACTTCGTCGAAGGACGAGAAACGAGCTGTCACCGCGACCGGGCCGAACGGCTCCTCGTTCATGATGATCGCATCCTGCGGAACGTCTGCAAGAACCGTCGGCTGGAAGAAATAGCCGCGGTTGCTGCCGCGCTCGCCGCCGGCCTTCACCGTGGCGCCCCGCTGCACCGCATCCGCCACCATACGTTCCATGGTCGGTACGCGACGGCTGTTGGCAAGCGCCCCCATCTGGGTTGCCGGGTCCATGCCGTCGCCGACCTTGATCGCCGCGGCCGCCTTGGCGAAACCTTCGACGAATTTATCGTGAACGTTGTCATGCACGTAGAAACGGGTCGGTGAGATGCAGACCTGACCGGCATTGCGGTATTTCGAATGCACCATGGTGCGGATCGCGTGGTCGATATCCGCATCCTCGAAGATCAACACCGGCGCATGGCCGCCGAGTTCCATCGTGGCGCGCTTGACGCCAGCCTTGGCCGCGAGCACGGCCAGATGTTGGCCGACATTGGTGGAGCCGGTAAAGGTGATCTTGCGGATGCCATCCGCGGCGATCAGATGCTCGGAAACCTCGGCGGGCTTGCCGTGGACAACGTTCAGCACCCCGTTCGGCAGGCCCGCGTCCTGCAATGCGCGCGCAAGTTCCAGCACGGTGGCCGGCGTTTCTTCCGAGGGCTTGATAACCATGGTGCAGCCGACAGCAAGAGCTGCGGAGATCTTGCGGGCCGGAATGACGGCGGGGAAATTCCAGGGCGTAAAACCTGCAACGGGCCCGACCGGTTCCCTGGTGACCATCCATTTCACGCCCGGCACGCGCGACGGCACGATGCGGCCGTAGGAACGGCGGCCTTCGTCCGCAGTCCAGTCGAAAATGTCGGCCGAAATCAGGATTTCCTGGGTGGCTTCGGCAATCGGCTTGCCCTGTTCCAGAGTCATCCGCACACCGAGCGCATTGGCCTGTTCGCGCAGAATGTCGGCTGCCTTCCGGATGATCTTGGCACGGTCGAAAGCGGTCATCGCCTTCCACGCCTTGAACTCACGCTCGGCGGCGGCAACGGCACGATCGAGATCAGCAGGCGTTGCGTGCGGCAGAGCGGCGATCGGTTCGCCGGTCGCGGGGTTGATGACGTCCTCGGTGACGCGACCTTCTGCGCCAAGCCACTCGCCATCGACGAACAGTTTCAGTTCACCATAAGACTGGGTCTGCATCACGGTATCCTCCCTCGTGACAGACAAATAAACTTTCAGCGGGTGCGGCCCCTCACCCGGCCTCCGCTATCGCTCGGCCACCCTCTCCCCGCTGGGGAAAGGAGAATTCGAAACGTCGCGGCTACTCCCCTTCTCCCCTCGGGGAGAAGGTGCCCGAAGGGCGGATGAGGGGGCTACACCCCGAAACCTCAGCGAGGACCAACAGCCCTCACCGCACCACGAATAGCGCGTCGAGCGCCAGAACCCCGTCCCCCTCGCCATAGACAACGAGCGGGTTGATATCGACTTCGACAATCTCGGGCGTAGAGCGCATCAAGGCACCCAGCTTCACCACCACATCGGCAATCGCCTCCACATCGCGAGCCGGCTGGCCGCGGAAGGGACCGAGCAGTTTGGCAGCCTTGAGCTTGTGGATTTCGGCAACCGCCCGCTCGCGGCTGATATCGGCCGGCAGAAGACGAGCATCCGCCAACGCTTCGATCCAGACGCCGCCAAGGCCGACAAGGACCGTCGGACCCCACTGGTCGCGCTTGGCGCCAACCACCATTTCCAGCCCTTGCCGCGCCATGCCTTCGATCAGCACGCCATCGAGCTTCAGACCCGGTTTGTGGCCGGCGATGCTGGCATACATCTTCTCATGCGCCACCCGCACCGCCGCTTCGTCCGCGAGGTTGATGGCGACGCCGCCGACATCGCTCTTGTGGGCAAGTTCGGCGGCCTGCGCCTTCATGACCACCGGATAACCGATTTCGGCGGCGATCTTCACGGCCTCATCGGCGGATTTGGCCAAAGCGCCCTTGGGGATCTGGATGCCGAGCTCGGAGAGGATGCGCTTGCCTTCATACTCCACCACCAGGCCGGAAGCCGGCGTCTGCTTCAGCCGAGCGCCTTCAGCCGCACGATCCTTCGTGGCTGCAAGCGCCGCGGCGTAATTCATCACCACCGCCATGGCGCGCATGGCGCGTTCCGGCGAGCGGAAGAACGGGATACCGCTGCTGCGCACTGCCTTCATGAAACTCGGATCGAGCGGGTAATCGTCGCCGATGATGTTGAGGATTACCGGCTTCGTTGCGGTCGCAGCCACCGGAATGATCGCATCCGACTTCTTGATCTGCATCGGCGGCGAACCACCGGCATGCGACAGGAAGACGATGCCGACATTCGGGTCCTTCAGCATGGAGGCCGTGGACGTGCCGAAAATGCCGGGATTGGAAAAACCGGTCGTGCCGATGTCGAACGGGTTGTCGACATGCACATAGGGCGGCACCTGCGTCGCCAGCTCCGCATGCACCTCCTCCGACAGCGTCGCGATCGGCAGGCCGACGCGTTCGCAGAAATCAAAGCAGAGGCCGCGGATGGCGCCGGAATTGGTGACGATTCCGGCATGACCAGCAGGCGGCAACGGATAACGGGCGAGGATTGCCGCGACGTCGAACAGTTCGTCAGTCGTATCGACCAGCGCGACAGCCTCGTTGCGGACGGCGGCCTGCATGGTGGCATGGTCGCCAGCCAGCGCACCGGTATGCGACTGCGCCGCTGCCTTGCCCCGCTCGCTGGAGCCCGGATGCAGCATGACGATCGGCTTGCCGAGTTCACGAGCACGCGCCGCGACGGCAAGGAATTTCTGCGGGTTCTTGACCTGCTCCACATAGACCGCGACGACCGCATTCCCGGCGTCTTCGATCAGCCAGGCAATCAGGTCTTCGACGGCGATGACCGCCTCGTTGCCGGTCGCGATGACATAGGATACCGCGATATCGCGGGAATGCATGGCGAAGCGGATGTTTGCCGCCGTCGCGCCGCTCTGGGCAACGATCGCGACACGCGAACGCTCGCCGACGCCGCGCAGATCGACGGGTTCGAAGGTCAGCGGAATGCCGTCGAGATAGTTTGTATAGCCCATGCAGTTCGGGCCGAGCATGGCGATGCCTGCCTTGCGGCAAATCTCGGCAAGCTCGTCCTGTTGCTGGCGCCCCTCCTCACCAGCTTCGGCGAAGCCGGAGGAATAAACGATGACGCCAGCCACTTCCCGTTCGACACAGGCGATGACCGAGTCCTTGATCGCAGCCTGCGGCACGATGAGGATCACCACATCGACGCCTTTCGGCAGGTCGCCGATCGACTTCACGCAGGGGCGGCCGTTGATCTCGTCGCGCGAACGGCTGACGAGATGCAGGTCGCCTGAATACTGGAAGATCTCGAGGTTGGCGAGAACGCCGCCGCCGATCGAGGCCCGGTCCGGCGACGCGCCCACGATCGCGATGGATCGTGGGCGGAGCAGACGGTCGAGGTCGAACGTCTTGGGAGATATGGTCATCGTGTCGGCCATCAGCTCGATTCCTAATCGCGGCGATAGGCGCCAAGGCCCGGGCGGAAGGACTTTTCGTCGAGGAACTGGCTCATGCCGGTATTGCGGCCGTTTTCCGGGTCACGCAGTTCGGTCTGGTCGGACTTTGCCATCAGGTATTCGCCGGCCTGTTCCCAGGTCATGTCGCGGGTAAAGCGGCAGGCGGTCTTTGCCTGACGCAGCACGAAGGGGTTCTTGCCGATCAGCGTCATGGCGAGCTTGCGGGTCTCAGCCTTCAGCTCTTCCGGCGCTACAGCCTTGTTGACCAACTTCATTTCAGCGGCCTGTTTGCCGTTAAACGTCTCGCCGGTCATGATGTAATACATGGCGTCGCGGAAGCTCATGGTTTCCAGCACCGACTTGGTGACGATACCGGCCGGGATGATGCCCCAGTTGATTTCCGAAAGGCCGAAGATCGCCTCCTGCGAGGCAATCGCGAGGTCGCAACCGACCAGAAACTGGAAGGCGCCGCCGAAGCACCAGCCGTTGACCATGGAGATCGTCGGTTTCGGGTAATACATCATCCGGCGCCACTGCCAGGCGGCGTTCGCGCGGAACAGACGCTCGCGCTGGATCGGCGGCACCTTGTCGGTGGCGCGGAAATATTCCTTCAGGTCCATGCCGGCCGAGAAGGATTCGCCCGCACCGGTAACGACCATCACCTTGCAGCGATCGTCCTCTTCCAGCGCGTCCATGATCGCATTCATTTCCCAGACAATGCCGGGATTGATCGCATTGCGCTGCTTCGGGCGGTTGAGCGTGACCCAGGCAATGCCCTCATCGAATTCCACGGTGACGTATTCGCCCCATTTGCCGGCAATCTGCTCAGAGGTGGATTCGGTCTTGTTTTCCATAGCGATTTCTCCCTGTCGAGGAATTGAATATCAGGGACCCATATATACGTCAAGCGACGAATGTTCCAACGCTCGCGGAAACATCCTCGCTTGATGAAAGAACAGTCAGCCGCGCCCGAGAAATGGCATTTCCACAGGCAGGATGATGCTCTCGTAGAGGTTCACGTCGTCGGGCAGCGTCGCCATCAGCACGACGGTGCGCGCCACATCGAGCGGCATCATGGTGACGGGGCGAACCTTGTCGGTGACACCTGGGACCAGCGAACTGACTGTCGAGCCCGGATGCACCATGGAGACAGCAATGCCGTGTTCGCGGCCATCGACGGCGAGCGAGCGGGTGAGGCCTTCGAGCGCGAACTTGCTCGCCGTATAGGCGGCGGTATGGCCGCGCGGCACCTTGGCGGAAAGGCTTCCCATGTTGATGATGCGGCCGCGCTTCTGCTCGATCATCATCTGGAACGCGGCGCGCGAGCAATAGAAGACCGAATGCAGGTTTGCGCCGATCACCTCGTGCCAGCGCTCGTTGGTCAACTTTTCCGTTGCCGTGTGGTCGGCAATGCCGGCATTGTTAATGAGGATATCGAGCCGGCCGTATTTTTCCTTCACGGTGGCGAAGAGTTTTTCCACCTGCGCATCATCGGTGACGTCGGTCGGCACGACCAGTGCGCGGCCGCCTTCCGCCTCGATTTCAGCTGCGAGTTTTTCCAGCTTGTCGGCGCTTCGGGCAGCCAGCACGGTGATGGCCCCCTCGGCGGCAATCGCTTTTGCGATGCCCCAGCCGATACCCGAGCTTGCACCGGTAACGATGGCAATGCGGTCCTTGATCGAAATCATCTCGAAAATTCCCCTTCCCAATCATCGCGCTCAATTGCGCGAAATTCCCTCATAAAGCGCTTCCAGCCCGCGGCGGTCGCTGACCCCCAGTTTGCGATAGGCGCGCTGGCGATAGGTGACGATGCTCGACAGGGCGAGACCGACCTTTTCCGATATTTCCCGATGCGTGCGACCAAGCAGCAGACCGGCGGGAAACCTCTGCCTCGCGGCCGGAAAGCGCGTAACCGGCCTGCAAAAGCCGGCCCCGCGATCTCCTGCTGTGGCGGATGCAGCGAGACGGCGAGCGGTCGGGATTGCAGCCGAACATGCTTGACGACCATGGCCATCAACAACGGCGCAACATTCTCAATCCGCTCCACGGGCGACGAGCGGGAACGGCCCGCTCTCGGCGGGTTCGATAGAGGCTTGCAAAGATGCGCGGCTCCTCCGAATGATAGACTGTCAGGCGCTCCAGCACATGCGCCCGCTCATAACAGTCACGGCGGTATTCCGGATCGGCGGATGCCGTTCCAGGCCTGGCGGATTACCTGCACCTTGCCGCTACCGCCGCCATTTAGCATCTGGCGAGTGACACGATCGCGCTGCCAGTAAAGGCGGGCATAATCCATCGATGCGCGCTCGGCGAAACCTGGGATCTGCGAATGGTAGCCGCCGGCGAAGAGATAGGTCAGCGAACCATCGTCTTCTGCCTGGAAGGCGGAACAGAAATCCGTGCCGGCAAGCCGTCGCAGGGTGTTTTCAGGAATGTCTCGGGAAATGTCAGCTCACCGACATCGTCCATCAGTGCGGCGAGCGCCGCCATATCGTCGCGATCAAGCGTAGGCATTGACGCCTCCTGCCATGTTTATCAATCTGCCGGAAAAGAACTTGAATGAGGCATGTCCTCCTTGACGGAGGACATGGGAGGAATGGCAAAGGCCTACCATCCTCGCCAATGCAACAAGCCTGGATTTTGGAGGAACCACCATGGTCGACGCACCGAAGCTTCGCAAGCTCTATCACTTTTCCTACCCGTGCCGCGATGGCGAAGAGACGCGCAAGTTCTACGAGGACCTGCTGGGCCTGCCGCTGGTCAACTGCATGACCGCAGACAAGGTGCCGTCGACGGGTGAGGAAAAGCCCTATGCGCATTTCTTCTTCGAAATGGGTGACGGTTCCTACATGGCTTTCTTCGACCTCGGCGAAAACGTCATGCCGCTTCCCTCGCCGAACACGCCGGACTGGGTGCAGCACTTCGCCATGGAAGTCGACTCGGTCGAGGAAGTCCTGAAGTTCAAGAAGCGGCTGCAGGAAGCCGGCGTCAAGACGACCGACGTGATCGATCACGAGTTCATCAACTCGATCTACTTTTTCGACCCGAACGGCCTGCGCCTGGAGATCACCGCACGCACCGAAGAGCCGGGCTATCTGGAACAGGCTGCTTCCGAAGCCCATGATGCGATGAAGGCATGGGTGAAGAAGAAGGCTGGGATGATTGCCGCGAAGTCGGCGGCTTGAGCCAGGAACTCCCTTCTCCCCCCTTGCGGGGGAGATGTCGCTGAAAGCGACAGGGGGGGGTAGTTCAGCAAACTCAACAGTAGCGGGTGTGGCACCACCCCCATCTGTCAGCTCTGCTGACATCTTTCCCGCAAGGGGGAAGACGAGGAGTGTGCCGCGCCGCCTGGCATCCTCAAAATAGATCGCACCACCGTTCCAGCCCGGACGGTGGTGCTTTTCATTGCAGCTCACAGTCAAACACCTCCCGATGGTGAAGGCCCGCTCCCACGAGCCCTTCGCCGTTACGCCAGCAATCCCTGCCGTTTGCTCCAGTCGATCACCCGGTCGATACACGCCTTCAAAAGCTCCGGCTGACCGAGATAGTAGTGGGTCGCATGCGGTAGCGTCATATATTCCTTGTTCGGCGTCGCCAGCGCATCACGGATCGCCGGATTATGCGTCGCCGGCACCGCCTCGTCCGCATTGTTCTCGATCTGCAGGACCGGCGAGCGCTTAATCAGCGCCGCATTCATCGGCCCCTTGGCGTTGGACAGGTCATAGCTCCACTGCGACAGCCAGGAGCGCAGCGTCGTGAAGCGCGCGAGCCCGACCGGGCCGACATTCACGGTGCGCGGATCGCCCATATAACTCTTGCCGACCGGTCGGTCGTTAGGGTCGATTGTGCCGTCGAACCAGCGCACATCGCACATGGTGCGGTGGACGACGAAGGCACGCTCCTGCTCCGGTCCGCCGCGGCGCTTCAGCTCCGCCAACATGTCCTGCGCCCATTGGGTGATCTTGCGGTTACGGGCCACCTGGGCAGCGCGGAAACGCTCGACGAATTCCTTGGAATAGGGCGGCTGATGCGGGCAGTCCGGCGAATAAATGTCGAATTCCAGGTCGCGATCGTCGGGGTTCATCTCGTCGGTGACCGAGGGATCTAGCCACTCGGTGAGCGTTTCGGCGCGAGAAAGGTGCGCAGCGATGAAGATGACACCATCAGCGGGCTTTAACCCTGCTTCGACAAGATTCACCTCATCGCCAGCCGGTGTGTGGGTAATCGTCGGGTTTTCCGCCTGCGCCTGATAGAACAGCGACAGCGACCCGCCCCCGGACCAGCCAACTAGGACGACTTTTTCGTAGCCGAGTTCGCCGCGGGCGTAATCCAGCCATTTGCCGAGGTCGATCGCCACCTTTTCCATGATGAGGGCGGTATCGTTCTTCGGGTAACGGCTTGCGGCACAGAGCACGTGCAGGCCGGCATCGGCAAGCGCCGTCGGCATCGGCAGAAGCTGCAGTGTCGACGTCGGATGCATGAAGACGTAGACAGTCTTCGACGGCTTGTCGGCCGCGCGCAACAGCTGGCCTTCCAGGTTCACCTTGCCGGAATTGCCGGCGAAACCGTAGGTTTCCGTATATTTCGCGGTCTCCGGAAAGGAGACGATCAGCGGCACGCGCTGCCATTCCACCTTGGTGGTCATGATTTCCTACCCATTATACTTGACCCGCCCTGTCGGAACATCGACGGGCGGGCTCCTCCAGAAATGATCGAAGACTGATCAGGCAACAGCCTGCGGCGAGCGCTGGCCGGCCACGACCGGCACAGTCGTGGCGTCGTAGGTGAAGAGCCATTCGTAGCGCTGGTTGATCTTGTCTTCCTGCCATTCGGCATTGACGTAATCTTCCGCGAGCTTCGGGTCCTTCAGCGCCGGATTGTGGAAACGGCTGAGATTTCCCTCCGCACCGCGCACGATCTTGCCGGTGCGCTCGACACGGGCCGCCTCGTAACCGGCAAAACCCGCTTCGTAATCATGGTTATTCTCGGCAAGCGCCCGGGCAAGAACGAAACCGTCTTCGATGGCCATGACCGCGCCCTGCGCCAGGAAGGGCAAGGTCGGATGGCACGCATCGCCGAGCAACGTGATGCGGCCGACCGTCCACTTGTCCATCGGCGGACGCAGCATCAGTGCCCACTTATACGGCACGTCGATCGCCTTGATCAGCGTGTGAATATCCTCGTGCCAGCCTTCGTAATCGGCCAGGCACTCTTCCGTTGTGCCGGCAACCGACCAGGATTCGACTTGCCAGTTGGAGCGTTCGACGACGGAGACATAGTTCATTAATTCGCCGCGGCGCAGCAGATACTGGATGACGTGGCCGCCAGGACCAATCCAGTTGGTGCCCACCGGACGCAACATGCGCTCCGGCAGGCGCGAAACCGGGATGACGCCGCGCCACGCGACGATGCCGGTGAATTTCGGATCATCGCGGCCGAACAGCGTTTCGCGGATTTTCGAATGCACGCCGTCGGCGCCGACGACGATATCCGACGTCACGCTCGTGCCATCGGCAAAGGACAGCGTCGCGCTTTTCGAATCCTGGGTAACGCCGACGCACTTCTTCGAGAGCTTGATCGCATCCGGCTTGATGCGCCGCACGCCGGCGGCCAGTGCCTGGTGCAGGTCGTTGCGGTGGATGGTGATATAAGGAAAGCCGTAGCGCTCGATCGAAACCGGGCCGAGATCGAAAAGCTTCCAGGTCTGGCCGGTATTCCACAACCGGATTTCCTTGCCGGATGCCTGCGCCGCAACCGACATGATATCTTCTTCCAGACCGAGCGAGAAAAGGATTCGCGTGCCATTGGCGCTGATCTGCACCCCGGCTCCCACTTCCTTCAATTCCACCGCCTGTTCATAGACGTCGACGTCATATCCCTGACGCAACAGCGCCAAGGCCGCCGTCAGTCCGCCTATCCCGCCTCCCACGACTGATATCTTCATTTTTTTATCCTTTGAAATGCTGCCGGATACTCTTCCACCGTCCGTGCGCCTGTCAACCATTTTTGATAAAGTATAATTGACTTTGCTCAAAACCAATTTCATAAATTCCCGCCGAGGCTGGACGAGGCGGCTCGCGAAGGCACCTGGCCGCAACGAAAAGTTTCAATCCAGAGTTTGAAAACCCTATTATCCGCCGGGAAATTACACCGGAGATATCTGGCTTCCTGATAAACTTGGGATAAGATCGATAACACGGCTCAGGTGTGGTACCTGGTCGACAATGGGCTGAGGAATTGGGTTGACTGACAAGAGGGGTCCTCTTGTATATAGTCAAATCAGATTGCCCATAGACGAATAGCCCTGCGGGTTCGAGGCGCAGAGTTCATTCGAATGCGTAATAACGGTTTGGAGGCCGTAGGAGGCTGACTGGCCGATTGGCAGAATCAGGTTTTCAGGGAGGAAACCATGGTCATCAAAAGTCCGCAGGATTTTGGCGCGGGCATCTTGTTCATCCTGTTCGGTGCGATCGGCCTTTGGGTCGGTTCGGATCTCAACTTCGGCACGGCCCGCAATATGGGGCCTGGCTATTTCCCGATGATCATCTGCGGCCTGATCATGCTGATCGGCCTGATCGTCGCCGGAAAATCACTCGCCATCGAAGGCCCCGCCATCGAGCGTATCCAGTTCCGGCCGATCCTCTTCATCCTGATGGCGATCGCCGCCTTCGGCCTGTTCATCGAAGATATCGGCGCGATCATCGCCTCGATCCTGCTGATCATGTTCGCCGCTTACGCCCGCAAGGACGTGAACCTCATCGAGACGGTGGTCTTTGCGGTCGGTACCGCGGCATTCGTCGTCATCATCTTCGTATATGCACTCGGGCAGCCGATGCCTGTCTGGTGGGGTCGCTAAGTCATGGAAGTTTTTGATCACCTCGCAACAGGCTTCATGGCGGCGGGAACGCTGCAGAACCTGTTCTTCTGTTTGATCGGCACGGTTCTCGGCACGCTGATCGGTGTCCTCCCTGGCATCGGCCCCATTCCCGCGCTTGCCATCCTGCTGCCGATCACCTTCGGCCTCGACCCGCTCTCGTCGCTCATCATGCTCGCCGGCATCTATTACGGCGCCCAGTATGGCGGCTCGACCACTTCGATTCTGGTCAACATGCCGGGCGAAGCGTCCTCGGTGGTAACCTGTATCGAGGGTCATCAGATGGCCCGAAAGGGCCGCGCCGGCGCCGCCTTGGCCATCGCCGCCCTCGGCTCGTTCTTCGCCGGCTGCGTCGGCACGGTGTTCATCGCCGCGTTCGGCCCGCCGCTCGCCTCGATCGCCCAGCAGTTCAACTCGCCGGATTATTTCGCGCTGATGCTGCTCGGCCTGGTCATGGCGATCGTCTTGGCCCATGGTTCGGTCCTCAAGGCCGTCGCCATGGTCCTGATCGGCCTGCTGCTCGGCCTTGTCGGCACCGACACCAATACCGGCCTGACCCGCTATACGTTCGGCCTTTCGGGCCTTTGGGAAGGCATCGACTTCCTGCCGCTGGTTCTTGGTCTTTTCGGTATCGTGGAAATCATCCGCAACCTGGAAAACCCACCGCCGCCGCGTGAGACGATCAGCACGAGAATGCGGGACCTCTGGCCCAACAAGCAGGAGATCAAGGAATCCATTCCGGCGGCACTTCGCGGAACCATGCTTGGCTCAATCCTCGGCATTCTGCCGGGCGGCGGCGCCGTGCTGGCCTCCTTTGCCAGCTACACGCTGGAAAAGAAGATCACCAAGACCCCTCGCAAGTTTGGCCATGGTGCCGTCGAAGGTGTGGCCGGCCCCGAATCGGCCAACAATGCGGCCGCCCAGACGTCGTTCATTCCGCTTCTGACGCTCGGCATTCCGTCCAACCCGATCATGGCGATCATGATGGGCGCGATGATCATCCAGGGCATCCAGCCGGGTGCCGCGGTCATGACCACCCGTCCGGACCTGTTCTGGGGCATGGTCGCCTCGATGTGGATCGGCAACCTGATGCTTGTCGTCATCAACCTGCCGATGATCGGCATCTGGGTGAAGCTGCTGTCGGTTCCCTACCGTCTGCTCTACCCGGCAATCCTGCTGTTCTGCGCGATCGGCGTGTATTCGACCAGTACCGAACCGTTCATGATGGTGCTGATGATCGTCTTCACGGTGTTCGGCTACGTGCTCTTCAAGCTCGGTTGCGAACCGGCCCCGATGGTGCTCGGCTTCATTCTTGGCCCGCTGATGGAAGAGAACCTGCGCCGCTCGCTGGTCATCTCGCGCGGTGACCCGATGATCTTCATCAACCGGCCGATCTCGGCCACCCTGCTCGTGGCAACGGTGCTCATGCTCTGCCTGATCATCTTGCCGCAGTTCCGAAGGACGCGTGAGGAGGCGTTCCAGGAGGAATAGGCAGGCGCGCAGGCCAAACCGCAACAATTTTGGAGGAGGAGCCAAAATGACTGCAAACGACCTGAAATTCACACGACGCACACTCATTGCGGCGGCCTCATTGGCCGCCGCAATGCCCGGTGCGGCATTCGCCCAGACAAAGCCCTATCCGGACGGGACGATCACTTTCGTCTGCGCCTTTCCGGCAGGTTCCGGCGCCGACGTTCTCGTCCGGTATTTTTCGGAGAAGGTTGCCCAGGTCGCGAAACAGACCGTCATCGTGGAAAACAAGCCGGGTGCCAACGGCAATATCGCCGCCGAATACGTCTCCCGCGCCAAGCCGGATGGTTACACGGTCTATGTCCATTCGGGCACCTCGACCGCGGCCAACATGTCGCTGTTCAAGAAGCCGACGATCGACGTGACCAAGGCATTGCGCGGCGTGCAGTTCATCAACAAGCAGCCCTTCATGATCGCGGTCGCGGCCGACAGCCCGATCAAGGACATGAAGCAACTCACCGAACATCTGAAGGGCAAGAGCGGCGAAGCCACCTATGGCTCGACGGCGACGTCCGGCAAGGTTCTGGCGGAAGTCTATCTGCAGCTCGCCGGCGTTTCGGCAACCGAAGTCGCCTACAAGACCGGCCCGGATTCGCTGAACGACATCACGAGCGGCCAGCTGGATTTTGCGGCGCTCGATCCCGTCTTCGCACTCAGCCAGCAGCGAGAAGGGCGCCTGCGCCTGCTTGCCGTCGGTTCGCCGCAGCGCATGAAGTCCATCCCGGATGTGCCGGCCGTCAAGGAATTCGGCTATAATGTCGACCAGCTTGGCTGGTGGGGCGTGTTCGTGCCCGCCAAGACGCCGGACGATGTCGTGATGACGCTGAACGGCCTGTTCCAGAAGGTTCTGCAGGCACCGGAGACCGAAGCGTTCCTGAACAAGTTCGGCGGCGACGTCTACACGGGCGCGCCCAAGGATGTCGACGAGCTTCTGGCCAAGACCGTGGAAGAATGGCGCGGCTATGTCGCGTTGGCAAAGATACCGCAGAACTAAAATATCGACGAGCTGGGGCACGTGGGAGCGAAGCCTCGCCGGCACTACCGGGAATAAATCTGGCATCAAGGGAGGACTGAATGCCGATTAAAACTGACATTACCCGCCGAAATCTGATGATGGCGACCGCTGCTTCGGCCGCGCTCGCTCCGTTTGGCGCTTTCGCGCAGGCCAGCTACCCTGCCGGAAACATCACGTTCATCTGCGCCTTTCCGCCGGGAAGCGGCGCCGATGTGCTTGTTCGCTACTTCGCCGACAAGGTCGCCAAGGTTGCCGGCCAGACGATCATCGTCGAAAACAAGCCCGGCGCTGCCGGCAATATCGCCGCCCAGTACACCGCCCGTGCCAAGCCGGACGGCTATACGATCTATGTACATGCCGGATCTTCGACCGCTGCCAACATGTGGCTGTTCAAGAACCCGCCCGTCGACGTCGTCAAGGAACTTCAGGTGACGTCGATGATCAACAAGCAGCCCTTCATGTTCGTGATCAAGCCGGATAGCCCGATCAAGGACCTGAAGCAGCTGACCGCGATGCTGAAGGAAAAGGGCAATAACGCCAGCTACGCCACGGCCGCCACATCCGGCAAGGTGCTCGGCGAAGTCTACAAGAGTCTCGCGGGCGTCGAACCGGTGGAGATCAGCTTCAAGGATGCCAACGACTCGCTCAACGACATGCTGAGCGGCAGCATCGATTTCGGCGTCCACGATCCAGTCTTCAGTCTGTCGCAGGCACGCGAAGGCCGCCTGCGGATTCTGGCTTCCGGTTCTCCGGTTCGCCTGGAAGCCAGCCCGGACGTGCCGACCGCCAAGGAACAGGGTTACGACATCGACCAGCTCGGCTGGTGGGGCTCGTTTGTACCCAAGGCAACGCCGCGTCCGGTCGTCGATAAAATCAACGGCTGGTTTAATGAAGTTCTGCGCCAGCCCGACACCAAGGCCTTCCTCGCGAAGTTCGGTGGCGACGTCTACATCGGCACCCCGGACGAAGGTCAGGCGCTGCTCGAAAAGACCGTCAAGGACTGGAAGGGCTACATGGAAATTGCCAAGATTCCGCAAAATTAATCAACGGATTAGAAAGACCCTGTCGTGATAGTGCGGCGGGGTCTTTCGCAGGGACCCTTACTAAACGCCATAGGAGACGAAAAGTGAAGACATGGCTTAAGAAGATCGCGCAAGCCACCGCCGCCGTGGCGCTGCTGGCAGTTGCGCAGGTTGCAAACGTAACCCCGGCTCAGGCCGCCTATCCCGACCAGACGATCACTTTCGTCTGCGCCTTCCCGGCAGGCTCCGGCGCCGATGTTCTCGTCCGTTATTTCGCCGACAAGGTCTCCAAGGCCTCGGGCGCGACGATCATCGTCGAAAACAAACCGGGCGCGCTCAGCAACATCGCTGCCGAATATACCTCCCGTTCGAAGCCGGACGGCTATACGATTTTCGTCCACTCCGGCAACTCCATCGCCGGCAACATGTGGATCATGAAGAAGCCGCCGATCGACGTCGGCAAGGATCTGATGACGATCGCCACGATCAACAAGCAAGCCTTCATGATCGCCGTCGCCAAGGACGCACCCTACAAGGACTTGAAGGAACTGACCGCTGCCATGAAGGCAAAGGGTGATGGCGGCTCCTACGCCGTCAACGCCACGTCCGGCAAGGTCATGGCCGAAGTGTACAAGCAGAAGGCCGGCCTCGAAACCGTTTCCGTCCAGTACAAGACCGCATCCGACTCGCTCAACGACATGACTTCCGGCGCGATGGACTTCGGCTCGTTCGACCCGGTTTTCGCTCTCTCCCAGCAGCGTGAAGGCCGCTTCCGCCTGCTTGGCGTCGGTTCGCCGGAGCGCATGAAGGGCGCACCTGAGATCCCGACCCTCAAGGAACAGGGCATCGACGTCGACCAGCTCGGCTGGTGGGGCGCCATGGTTGCCAAGGGCACGCCGGACGACATCGTCACCAAGATCAACGGCTGGTTCAATGGCGTCCTGCAGCAGCCGGAAACCCAGAAGTTCCTGGCCGACCAGGGCGGCGACCCCTACATCTCCACCCCGGCAGAAGCCCAGGCTCTGATGGTCAAGACGATCGCAGAGTGGAAGGACTACGTCTCTATCGCCCAGATCCCGCAGCAGTAAGGAGTGTTCGGGCGCAGCCCGAGAAATCGACCCAGTGAATCGGTTTCAACGACGAGCGCCCGGAGCCTTAGCGGAGGGCCTGCAACGGTCCTGATCTCAAACAAAAGCCGGCGGAAACGCCGGCTTTTTCTATCTGGTCATAGAGCGGAACGAAGCCTGCTTCGGATCATCGAAACAGCGATGACAACCTGCCAGCCTAACCAAAGGGCAACCCAACCGATCACAACCGCAGGGCTAGCTTTCCAGATGCGCAAAAAATAGCTGCCGTCCTCCAAAACAGTTTCCATCACCAGATATGCGTCGAGGAGGATGGCGACAAAAAGAATTCCCGCGTCTATCGCCGACCCTTTTATATAAAGAACGGACGCTCTAATCAAAATTGCCGGGTAAAGAACGATCAGTGGTATGGACACAAGGAAGGGTGTTCCCCAACCATGACCTGCTGCACCGAGCATCAAGGCCAAGGCTTGCGCCGCGAGCCATAGAATAACGCCGATTGCCGACAACGTAAGCTTGTTCATCCGATCCTTCCGACTCATCAGGAAAGATCGCTTGAATTGGCAAACACAGCAACTGTCTGCAATCTATTCAGCCCAGCGGAAATTGACTTGGCATCGGTGATCGTCGGATCGATTTCTCCGGCTACGTCGGACTGCTCCTCACCCCCGATAGCTCGGATCAATCCGATCCAGCTTCCGGAGCATCGCCGGCCATTCCTTCAGCCCTGGCTTCGCGGGCGACATCTCATACATATGCGCCGTCAATTCCGCGATCTTCTCTTCCGGAACACTCAGCCCCTGCGGCTGCGCCGCCATGGCGGCAAGCTGTGCGCGGGCTGCTTTCTCCAGCCAGAAAGTCCAAACGAACGCCTCGCCGACCGTCTCCCCTGATGTCAGCGTGCCATGGTTCTTGAGGATCATGTTCTTGTGGGGGCCGAGGTCGTGGATCAGGCGCTCCTGCTCTTCCATATTAAGCGCCAGCCCCTCGTAACCGTGGTAGCCGATGCGGTTGTAGAAGAACATCGAGTGCTGCGAGAGCGGCAGCAGGCCGCAATCGAGCATGGAAAGCGCCATGCCGGCTTCGGTATGCAGATGCATGACGCAGTTCAATTCCGGCCGAGCCTTATGGACGGCGTGATGGATGACGAAGCCGGCGCCGTTGACCGGATAATCCGACTTGCCGATGATCTTCGCCTCGTGATCGATCTTCACAAGGTTGCTTGCCTTGATCTCGTCGAAGGCCATCCCGAAAGGGTTGATCAGAAAGTGGTCATGCGTTCCCGGCACACGTGCCGAGATATGCGTGTAGATCAGATCGTCCCAACCGTAGAGAGCCGCCAATCGGTAAGCAGCCGCAAGATCGACGCGGGCGGCCCATTCCTCGTCGGGGATGGACGAACGGTCAAATTCGGTAACGATCTCTTCCGCACCATCCTGCCCTGCAAGACCGATGACGTGACGCTGGAATGCCATTTCACTTTCCTCCCTTGATTTTGGGCCTAAAGTTCAAAGGCCCAGATAGCGATCGGAACGACCGGCGTGAGTAGCGGCTCGCCGGAGAAATAAGCCGCAACGTTCTTGACCAGCAAAAGGGCCATGGCGCGGCGGGTATCGGCGGTGGCGCTGCCCTGGTGCGGCGTCATGATGACGTTTGGAAGAGCGCGTAATCTCTCCGGCACATTCGGTTCGCCGGCAAAAACGTCGAGTGCGGCAAATCCGAGCCTGCCCGTTTCGAGCACGTCGATCAGCGCCGCCTCATCGACGATCGAGCCGCGCGAGACGTTTACCAGGGTGCCAACAGGGCCTAGTGCTTCCAGCACCTGCCGGTTGACGATGCCTTTGGTGTCATCGCCGCCGCGGCTGGCGACGACCAGGAAATCGCTCTCCTCGGCCATCATCACCAGATCGGGCATATACTGGTAGTCTACCGGCTTTTTCCGCGGACCATGATAGGAGACGCGCATCTTGAAGGCTTCGGCGCGTTCGGCAATCGCCGCGCCGATATTGCCGAGCCCCACGATGCCGAGCGCCTTATTCTTGAGAGAACGGCTGAGCGGTACCTTCGCCGCAATCGTCTTCCATTCGCCGTCGCGGACATACTGGTTCTGCGAAACAATATCACGCGCAGAGGCCAGCATCAGCGCCATGGCGAGATCCGCGACATCCTCCGTCAGAAGACCCGGCGTATTGCAGATGCCGATGCCGCGCGACTTCGCTGTCGGCACATGGATGGCGTCGATGCCGATGCCGTAACATGCGACGAGCCGCAGGTCCGGAAACTTCCAGAGCACATCGGCACCGGCGCCGACACCGGGATCGGTGATCAAGACCTCGACATCCCCCATTGGGCCACCGGAACGCACGTCCTCGACGCTCATGCGCCGACCGCCCATGCTTTCAAGCGTCGCAACAACGGAAGCCGGCAGAACTACCGTCAAAATAACGATGCGGATATGCTTTTGAGACGCCACGGAAACAATGCCCCTCCCCCAGGGCGCAATTTCTATCGGTTCTGTCCTCCGACCTTATACGGCTCCCTGCGATCAAGATAGCCTTTTGTGTCGATGACGAACGGAATTCATCATCAACAGATCGCTTCGCGCCTAGCCGTGAATGAACTTCCAAGGGCTCACCTCGTCCTCGATCGAAAGCGGCACTTCGATCAGCCAAGGCCCGCCACGTGTGACTGCGGTCTCGATCGCCTTGCGCAGATCCACCGGCTCGGTCACCCGCGCAAAGTCGACATGGAAAGCCGCCGCGAGCTTGCCGAAATCCGGATTCTTCAATTCCGAACCGATCAGGCGGCCATCAAACGCCTGGCTCTGATCGCGTTTCACGTTGCCGAAAGCGGAATTGTTGAAAAGGACGGTGATGACATCGATGCCGTATTGCGCCGCCGTCGCCAGCTCCTGTGCGGCAAACATGAAGCCGCCGTCGCCGGCAATCGAGACCACCGGCACATCGGGCCGCGCTACCTTGACGCCAAGTGCCGTGGGGAAACCGAAACCCAGCGTGCCTTCGAAGCCCGTGGAAATGAAGGTTCGCGGCTCATAGACCGGATAGCAATACCAGGAAGCAAAACCGGCCTGACAGACTTCTTCGACCAAAACTCCGTCATCCGGCAGGGCGGCGCGGATCGCCTGCAGATAGTCGTGGTGCGGGCTGATCTCCTTGATCGCTTCCGACACCGTGACGCGCGCAGCACGGATCGCCTCGCGCCAATCGTCCGCCGCGACAACCGGCTCGATATCTTGCAGCAATGCACTCAGCGAGGTCTTCGCCCGACCGAGCACGCCAAGCGCGTCCGGCGTGCGGGTCAACTCTTCCGCGTCGATCTCCAGGCGGATGACCGGAACCTCTGGCCGCGGCTTCCACCGCCAACCCGGAACCTCCAGCCGCGTGCCGATGCCGATGACCAGATCAACGCTGTCCCAGAGTTTTCGCGCCTCCGCGATGGTCAGTCCGAGTTCATGGCGGTTGGAGACCACGCCGCGGCCGGAACGGAAAGCGACGACCGGCGCATGCAGCGCCTCCGCAAGCCGCAACACCTCGTCGCGCGCCTCGAAGGCGCCGGGGCCGACGAATATCATCGGCCTTTTTGCCTTGCGGATCGCCTTTACCGCCTCGCCGATGGCGATATCCGCGACCGGATCGGCATGCAGATCGAGTGGTGCGGCGATTTCGAACTCGCCTTGCGCGGTGAACTGTTCCCAAGGCATTTCAACCGTCACCGGGCCGGGTTTCAAAGACCGCATTTCGCGAAATGCATGCGCGATGGCGGCTGAAACCTCACCCGCTCGCGCTGCCCGCTCGGCGGATTTGGCAATGCCGGCGAGTGTGGCGCGCTGATCGCGCATCTCATGCAGGTGGCCACGCCCTTTGCCGAGAAACGCAGTCGGCACCTGGCCGGTGAGCCCCAGCACCGGTTCATTGCAACCCCAGGCGGTCAGAAGTGCTGCGCCAGTGTTCAGGATGCCCGGTCCCGGGACGACGGAATAGACGCCGGGATTGCCCGATGCGCGCGCATAACCGAAAGCCATATAGCCGCAGGTCTGCTCATGCCGCGGCGTGATGACTCGCATCCCATCGCGCTGAAAGGCGTCGAACAGGCCGTAAAGCTGGGCGCCGGGGATGCCAAAGACGGTGTCGATCTCGTGAGCGCGAAGCGAAGCGGTGATGGCGTCTCCGCCGGTGATGGTCATGTTAGATGCCTCTTGTCATGTTTTTCCCCGCGGCCCCCTCATCTGCCCTCCGGGCACCTTCTCCCCGAGGGGAGAAGGGTCTGCTGCGACGTTGCTACTTACTCCCTCCTCTCCCCTCGGGGAGAGGGTGGCCGAGTGAAGCGGAGGCCGGGTGAGGGGGCGGCACCCAATTCACTCCATGTTTCACATCACAAACTCTTCCGCACCGCCGTATCCAGCCCGAACAATTTCGCCGCGTTCAGCCCCAGGATATTCCGCTTTGCCTGCTCGCTGAGGAAAGGCAGATCGTAGATTTCCTGAGGCAGGTCGAAATCGAAATGCGGCCAGTCGGATGCGAATAACAGCTGGCTCTCGGCGTTGATCATCTCCAGCGTCAGTTCGAGCGCCTTCATGTTGACCGTTTCCATCGGCTGCGTCGTGTACCAGCAGTTTTCCCGCATGTATTCGCTCGGCAACTTCTTGAGCTGCGGCGCTTCGGAGGGACGCATCAGGTATTGATCGTCCAGCCGCTGCATCAGGAACGGGATCCAGGCGAGGCCGCTTTCCACCCAGATGCTTTTCAGTTTCGGGAACCGCTCCGGAATGCCGTTCAGGATCCAGTTGGTCATATGCACCATGTTGCACCAGACGAAGCCCAGCGCGTGCATGCCGAGGAAGCGATTGATGGTCGAGAGCGACTGGTCCTGCCAATGATAGGCAGCATGGAAGGCAATCGGCAGATTGCGCTCCTCCAGCATCGCGTAGACGCGCATGTAATCGTTGTGATGCACCGGCTTGTGGCGGGTCGAGGGCACGCAGAAGCCGATGACACCCGGCTGGCCGGCGAATTCCTCGATGGTGCGCTCGGCTTCCTTGGGTACGTTGAACGGCAGGTAGGCGAGCGTCTTCAGCCGGTCGTCCTTGCTCAACACCTTGTCGATCAGCCAGCGATTATAGGCGCGTCCGAGATAGACCTCCATTTCCGGCTGCGGATGCAGGCCGAGCGTGAGCATCGGCGTCGGGAAAAGCACCATGTAATCAACACCGAGAGCGCTCATCGCTCGCCGCGACAGCGTCACATCGCGATGAACGCCATCGTCAACTTTTTCACGAATGCCTGCCTGGTGTGGAATACGACCACCGACGTCCTGATACTTGAGGCCCATGTCGCCGTTGAGGCCATAGGAGGCGGTGCCCATCTTCTCGTCGTGAAACAACATCGCCTGATGGCGGATGACTGGGTCCTCGATATATTGCACCAGCTCGTGCCAGGAGATGGTTTCCGTGTGGTGCGCATCCACATCGCAGATCAGCCAGTCCTCGAAACCGCGGCGTTTGGCTGCCCGGTTGGCATGGGCAAGAATATCGCGCGTGTCGGTGTGGACGTCGATCTGCTGCACCGGCAGTTCGCGGGCCTGTTCTTTTTTCAAGACATCCATGTTCGCTCTCCTCAGGCGAATGAGTGGATCTGATCGCGACGCTCTTCGCTCAGAGTTCGTCCGGCCGCCGGCGATACCAGAGCGCCAGTTCCATCGGGCCGAGATGCAGGGCTCGCAGCACTTCGGACACCGCGGACAGGGCTTCCGTCGGCGTGACGGTCTCATCCCGCTCGCCGGTCAGCGGCCGGAACGTGCGCTCCTCGCCGTCGCTCTTGGCGGCATAAAGGCGGATTGCGGCCGTCATCATCCGAGCGACGGCCTCGTCTGAAACGCGCGACGCCTCGCCCTTTTCGAGCAATTCGGCGGTCGCCTTCTCGATCTCGGTTGTCGCATCCTCGATCCAGCCATAGGGATCGTTTCTCAAAGTCTGCTCAGAGGACGACATAGATCTGCCCCTCCCGGATCGCCAGTTCAGCTCGCGCCAGTCGGTAGCGGCTGATGGCGTTGCGGCCCGTTTCCAGGTTGAATTCCCAACCATGCCAGGGACAGGCAACATGCATGTTCGCTTCGTTATACTGCAACGTCCGAACCTCGCAGTTCTCGTCGATGGGTTCGACCACTTCAGGATAGATGCGCCCCTGACAGATCGGCCCCTGCCGATGTGGGCACATATTGTGCCAGGCGTGCAGTGCGCCTTTCACCCGAAAGATGCCGATTTCCTTGTCGCCGCAGGCAACGACCTTGCGGCCGCCATCGGCGATCTCCTCCTCAGGACAAACCAGATATTCCGCCAAGGTTCTCCTCCCTTCCTTCGCGTAATTTCAATATTATTGAAATCGTTCATTTATATTGTATATTGGCACTCAAGCGCGTCAAGCGGGAGGGTTTGTTGGATCTGAAAATCGAGAAGGAAACAGTCAAAGGCGCCGGTATCCAGTCGCTGGAAAAAGGCCTGCGCGTGCTGACCACGATCCAGCACGCAGGCAAGCCTATGCGACTGAACGACATCGCGGCCGAAGCCCGCATGACGCCCAGCATGGCGCATGGCTATCTTGTCAGCCTGCTGCGCACCGGTTTTGTGACGCAGGACAGGGTTTCCGGACTTTACGATCTCGGAGACGCTGCATTGCAACTGGGCCTCGCCTCGCTCTCCCGCACCGACTTCCTGAGTCTGGCGCGCGTAACGATCGCCGAACTCGCGGCGGCACTCGGCGAAACGGTAACGCTTGCCGTCTGGAATGGTGACGCGCCCGTCGTCGTCGACAAGATCGAGGGCCGCTCGGATAGCGTCTATGAAATCAAGGTCGGTTCTCTTGTTCGCCTGTGGCCAACCGCGACCGGCCGGGCCTTCATGGCCAATCTGCCGCGCGAGGAATGGCAACATCATCTGCACGCCATGATGCGGGACGGCGGACGGGACGAGAGCGCCATAGACGGTTTCATAACCGATCTCGATGACGTGCGGCGGCAAGGTTACGCGACCACGCTACCTTCGACCGTGCCGGACTTTTCGGCAATCGCCGTGCCGGTTTTCGACCATCGCCGGGCGCTGAAGGCGGTCATCACCGTGCTTGGGCGGCAGGACGGGTTCGACATCAAAGAAGGCGGGCGTCCTTTGACCATCATGACGGAAGCGGCGAGGAGCCTGTCGCTTCGGCTGGGTGCTACAGTAAGTTGAGGGTTTCCGGCGTCCCGGCTTGTGCGGGCGCGTTTTCTCGGTTACGCCCAACATATAACCGTTTTAAGAAAAGGGATCACCGGATCGTGATGGCTGAAGACGTGAAGTCGGAAGACGCGGGCGCCGCCGAATGGGCGATGCAGCAGCCCCGCGCCATCTATTTCCTGAACCAGGCAAACCATGCGGTGCGCAGCCGTCTCGAGGCGGGTCTCGCACCGCTCCAGATGACCGGTATCCAATATACCGTGCTGAGCGTGATCGGCAGCCGCGACGGTCTTTCCTCCGCCGAGCTTTCCCGTCGTTTCTTCGTCACCCCGCAGACAATGAACGAACTGATCGGCGGCCTGCAGCGCCGCAATCTCATCACCCGCAAGGAAGACCCCGCCAACCGCCGCATCCTGCGCATGAGCCTTACCACGGAAGGCAAGCGGATGATCAAGGCCTGCGACGCCGCAGCGGACGCCGTCGAGCGCGAGGTTTTCTCTTTCCTGCCACAGGAAAGCTACCAGCAGTTCCGCGATCTTTGTCGGCTCATCGCCCGCAATCTGCGGGAACGCGACGACGCTTCCCGGGCCGAATAAGCTTCCCGGGCGTTTCCTGACGTCGGATCAGATCAGTTTGCCTTGATCCGCAGCCCTTCGAGGAAGGTGCGAAAGCTCGCGACAGCGCGCGTCGAGGTCGCCTCGGGATCTTCTGAATTGGCGATCCACTGCGCGGCGCTGCTGCTCGCCGCGTTGACGAAACGGGCGCACGCCTCCGGATCGATGTCGATGATGACACGCTCCTCCTTCAGCATTTCAAGACTGCGGGCGACGGCAGCAATGCAGCCATTTGCGTTCGGCCACTGAGAAGGGTCGCCCAGCACAGCCGGCCCATCGCGAAACATGATCCGCTGAATTTCCGGCTCGAGCGCCATCCGGACGAAACCCACATTTTCCTCGACAAAGCCTTCCCAGCGGGTCGCGGCTCTTGATGAGATTTCATAGAGCCTTTTCGTCATCTCCGTATCGATCTCGCCCACGACAGCCGCAAACAGCCCCTTCTTGTCGCCGAAGTGGTGATAGAGCGCACCGCGCGTCAGCCCCGCGGCAGCCGTGAAATCATCCATCGATGCCTCGGCATAACCCGCATCTCCAAATGCCCTTGCGGCCTGCCGCCAGGAGCTTTGCCCGCGTCTCGGCAATCATTTCGCTGCGGGGCTTGCGCATTTTTTTCTCCCTAATCTTACATACGTGACGTATATTAATTGACATACGTCACGTATGCAATTATCTCATCTGCATACGCCACGTATGTATGTGGCGAATACCCCTAAACAAGGAGCGTCCCGATGTCCAATCCATACAGAGAAATCTTCCGGGCTCCAGGTGCCAAAGGCTTTTCTGCCGCCGGTTTCTTTGCCCGTCTTCCGATTGCGATGGCCCCGATCGGCATCGTCGCCATGCTTTCACAGACCCATGGCGAGTATTGGCTCGCCGGCGCCGTATCGGCAACCTTCGCACTGACCAACGCCGTCATCTCGCCGCAGATATCCCGGTTCGTTGATCGGATGGGCCAGAGCACCATTCTCATCCCGACCACGATCATCTCGGTTATCGCCTTCGCTGTGCTGATCGCCGCGGCCAATCAGGCCTGGCCAGCATGGACGCTTTTCCTTTCGGCCCTCTTTGCGGCAGCCATGCCGAGTATTCCGGCCATGCTGCGCGCTCGCTGGACGGAGATTTTCCGCGATCGGCCCGAACTGAATACCGCGTTTGCCTTCGAATCCTCGGCGGATGAGCTGGTCTATATCGCCGGCGCCTCGCTTTCCGTCGGCCTTGCGGTATCGCTCTTCCCTGAAGCGGGCATGATCATCAGCACCGTCTTCATGGCGTTCGGTTCGCTGGCCTTCCTTCTGCAGCGCTCGACCGAGCCTAAGGTCCGGCCGGCCGAAAGCGGCTGCTCGCAGCGATCAGCAATCTGGCTGCGGCCGGTACAGATCATCACCCTGGCACTGATCTTCGTCGGATCGACTTTCGCCACGGCTGAAGTCAGCGCTGTTGCAATCACCAAGGAACTCGGCCAGCCAGAGGCCGCGAGCCTCGTCATCGGTGTCTATGCCATCGGATCGTTCGTCCTTGGTCTCACCCTCGGCGCGCTCAATCCGAAAATGCCGCTGCAGCGCCAATTGCTGATTGCCGCAAGTGTGCTTGCGCTCACCGCTCTGCCGCTTCTCGTCTCCACCACGTCAGTGGCACTTCTTGCCTTCGCAGTCTTCGTCAGCGGCATCGCCATTTCGCCGATCTTCATCACCGCCTTCGGCCTGATCGAGCGCCGCGTGCCGGAATCGATGCTGACGGAAGGGGTAACCTGGGTCATGACCGGGATCGGCATCGGCATGGCGTTCGGCGCCTTCGTCTCCGGCTGGGTGGTCGATAATTTCGGCGCTCACAACGGCTTCTGGGTATCGGTCGCAGCCAGCCTGCTGGCGACGGCGGTCATTGGCCTCGGCCAGCGGAGCCTTTCGGGAGAACGCGCATCGGCAGGTACCACACCGCTGGCGCAACCCGCCGAGTAAAGCCGGTCAGTCGGCATGTCGTGTGCGAGCAGTTCCGGTTGCTTGCAACAGGCGAAAACCCCGGTTGACCAATCTCAAAAGGCGGCGGCTCGATTGTCGTCGCCTTTTCCGCATCAATCCATTGCGTCGTGATGTCCCCTAGGAGACGACGTTACGGACGAACCTCGCTATTCCCGAGCCGCTATTCTTGTAAGAATAGTCCTGCGCGGAACTATAGATGGCGAAAGTGCCGGCAGGATAATCCCTGGCCGTTCCGCTCAGAACCAGCGTCAGCACACCCTCCGTCACGAAGATCATTTCATGCCATCCCTGCGGATCCGGTTCCGCATCGTATGTTTCACCGGCCTCCAGCGACCACAGCCACATCTGCGTCTCATGTGCCGCAGGCGCGGTGCCGAGCAGGATCCCCGCGCTTTCAGGCCCGTTACCTCGCCAGGTCAACTCATTGATATCCGTCGAGGATGTTCGAGAAGGATCACGCACCAGATCGACGAAACCCGCACCCATGGCGGCCGCGAGCTTATCGAGGCTGGAAAGGCTGATATTCGCATCCCCCGCCTCGACCGCGACGATCATCCTCCGGCTGATGCCGGATGCCTCGGCCAGCGCGACCTGGCTCATGCCCGAAGCCTGCCGCAGCCGGCGCAGGTTTTCGGAGACATGCTCCAGAACGTCGCCGCGCTCTTGACTGTGCAATATATTGCTCATAGGGTTCTTTTACTCTTAATGGGCAGACCGTTCAACAGCGGTTTCGACCGCGCTTTCCACAGGGATGCGCGAACGATCCGCTGCGCCCTTGGCCTGCCCTGCATGTAAAGGCGAGGCCCGTAATGACGCAACCCATCGTTCTCGGAGAAGCCGAGATCGAAGCTCTTCTTCCGAAGGTCGATATCCGCTCGGTACTGGAGCGGATGTTCCGCTCATTGGCCGATGGAAACGCCGTCCAGCCGCCGCAAACGCTCAGCCTATTTCCGCGCGATGCCGGTGATTTCATCACCTATCTCGGCGTCCTCGCCGACGAAAAGGTCTTCGGTGCCAAGCTGTCGCCCTATATTGCCGGCGAAGGCAAGGCGTTGGTGACCGCCTGGACCATGTTGATGTCCATGGAAACCGGCACGCCGATTTTGCTTTGCGATTCCAAGAAGCTCACCACGGAACGGACGGCCGCCACCTCGGTCATCGCCGCCGATCTTCTGGCGCAGAAAGATGCTTCCATCCTGACAATCGTTGGCTCCGGCCCGGTTGCGGCCGCGCATCTGCGCTATGCCCAAAACATCCGCGCATGGAAAGAGGTTCGCATTGCCTCGCCGAATATCGAGCGGCGCGCCGATCTGCCGGCCGCGATCGACAGCGGGGTTTCGATCACCAAATATACCGATGCCGACAAGGCGGTCGATGGTGCCGATGTCGTGTTGCTCTGCACCTCGTCCGGCAAGCCGGTCATTTCCACCAACGTGCTATCCAAAGCCGCGGTCTTCACCTCGATCAGCACCAATGTCGCCAACGCCCACGAAATCGATCCGGCAGCGCTCAAGGACTTCGACGTCTATTGCGATTATCGCGCCACGACACCGGCCTCCGCCGGCGAGATGAAACTCGCCGTAGCGGCAAACCAGTGGAGCGTGGACGCTTTGAAGGGCGATCTGCCGGAACTGCTGGCTGGTCGTGCGGAACTGCCGAGCCGTCAGCGGCCCGCCTTCTTCCGCTCGATCGGCCTTGGCCTGGAAGACATCGCCGCCGCCGTCGCTCTGCTTGCCGCCGCTCGCGCCTGAACGTCATTTACCGAGGAGAATAGCCATGAAGATCCGCAATTTCGGCGTCGAGATCTGGATGAACAAATACGAGACCAAGTGCGAGCTCAACCTCGCGGAAACTTGCGTCGAGTCCCTGACGGTCGCCGAACTGCTCGACATGACGGGCACCAATGACATTGCCCAGCAGCTCATGCCGATGAAGCTTACCTATGGGGAGATCGAGGGCAGCGTGCGGCTGCGCAATCTGGTGGCCGGTCTCTATGAAAACCAGAAGCTCGAAAACGTCGTCACCACCCACGGCGCAATCGGCGCCAATGCGCTCGTTCACCAAACGCTGGTCGAGCCGGGCGACCGGGTGATCTCCGTTCTGCCGACCTATCAGCAGCACTACTCCATTCCCGAAAGCATCGGCGCCGATACGCAGATCCTGAAACTGACGGAAGCAACCGGCTTCCTGCCGGATCTGGAAGAGCTGAAGCGGCTTGCGATACCGGGCACCAAACTGATCGCCATCAACAACCCGAACAACCCGACCGGCTCCCTGATGGACCGCGCCTATCTGGAGCGTATCGTCGAGATTGCCCGCGCTTGCGGCGCCTGGATCCTCTGCGATGAGGTCTATCGCGGCACCGACCAGGAAGGCGAGGACGGCATGACGACCTCGATCGCCGACCTCTACGAAAAAGGCATCAGCACCGGCAGCATGTCGAAGACCTATTCGCTTGCGGGCCTTCGGCTGGGCTGGATCGTCGCCCCGGTCGAGCTGATCCATGCCGTTTCCATCCACCGCGACTACAACACCATTTCCGTCGGCATGCTCGACGACTATTTCGCGGCACTCGCCCTGGAAAACAAGGAGAAGATCCTGGCCCGCAGCCACAGGATCACCCGCACCAACCTCGCGATCCTGTCGGATTGGGTGGATAGCGAGCCGCTGATCTCCTGGATCAAGCCGAAATCCGGCACGACCGCGCTCCTGAAATACGATCTGCCGATCTCGTCGGAAGAATTCTGCATCACGCTGCTCGAGAAGACCGGCGTGATGCTGACGCCCGGCAGCGCCATGGACATGGAGGGCTATCTGCGCATCGGCTACACCAACCCGGAAGCAGCGCTTCGGGAAGGCCTCGGCCGCATCTCGCAATTCCTGAAGGACATCGCCGGCTCAGGCTCCTGATCTTCAATTCCGGACTACCTCCACCGCCCGCGTTTGCGGGCGGCTGGGTAAACTCGTTTCCAACAAAAGGGGAATCTCGCATGAAACGACTGACTATCGCACTCGGCCTTTCGCTGCTCGCAACCGCCGCCTGCGCGGCAGACCTTCGCATCGGCACCAGCGCCGACTACCCGCCGTGGGAGTCCGTCGACGCCAGCGGCAAGATCGTCGGCTTCGACAAGGATGTCGGCGACGAAATCTGCAAACGCATCGCTGCCACCTGCGACTGGCAGAACCAGGCTTACGACGGCCTGCTGCCCGGCCTGCAGGTCGGCAAGTTCGATCTCGTCATCTCCGGCGTCTCGATCAATGACGAACGTTCGAAGAAGGTCGATTTCTCGGCAGCCTATGCCGACGCCCCGAACGCCATGGTCGTCGCTCCCGGCAGCGCCGCAGCTTCCGCCAAGTCCGCGGCTGATATCACAAAGGCGCTCGCCAAGGCCGCCATCGGCGTGCAGTCCGGCACAACCCACGAACAGGTCGTGCGCGCCCATTTTTCGGGTGCCGACGTGCGTGTCTATGAGCGTCCCGACCAGATTGCCGACGATCTCGTCGCAGGCCGCATCGATGCCGG
Source organism: Neorhizobium sp. (assembly GCA_965227625.1). Lineage (GTDB taxonomy): Bacteria > Pseudomonadota > Alphaproteobacteria > Rhizobiales > Rhizobiaceae > Neorhizobium. The sequence continues at coordinate 146,190 of CBDDGK010000013.1, forward strand.
GCTGATGGAGCGCTCCGCCTGGGATCCGCTCGTGAAGGCACGCGGTGCGGACAAGCTTGCCTATGCAGGCCCGCTGCTGACCAGCTCCGATTTCGCCGAATTCGGCAAGGGCCAGGGTGTCGCAATGGGCAAGGGCAAAGCCGAGCTGAAGGCCAAGGTCGATGGCGCCGTCCAGGCCATGCTGAAGGACGGCACGGTCACCACCATCGCGCAAAAGTGGTTCGGTTACGACGTCTCGAAGAAGTGACGTGAAAGGGAGACGGTTCGCCGCCTCCCGAAACACCTCCCGCACAGGAGAAGGCCATGCCCGTTTCACCGGAAACCCTCACCGTCGCCAGGCAGGATCTCGCGGAACTCGTGGCGATCCCATCCGTCAGTGCCCGTGGGGAGGCACTCGACGCCTGTGCGGCCAAGGTTGCGTTGCTGCTCGGCAAGGCGGGCTTCAAGACCGAGATTCACCTCGGCGACGTCGGCGACGTCGTGGTGGGAGAAACGGGGGACGGGCCGTTTACGCTGGTGATCTACAATCACTATGACGTCCAGCCCGAAGACCCGATCGAGCTTTGGACTGCCCCGCCTTTCGAGCTTTCTGAGCGTGACGGTCGCCTTTATGGCCGGGGATCGGCGGACGACAAGGGTGAATTCGTGAGCCGCCTCGCCGGCTGGCGCGATTTTCGCGCCGCCCATCCTGAGCCTCTGCCGTACAAGCTGATCTGGATCGTCGAAGGCGAAGAGGAGATCGGCAGTCCGTCCCTCACCCGTTTTCTCGAAAAACGTTTTCCCGATCTGAAGGCCGATCTTTGCTGGTGGGAGTTCGGCGAAGTCGACAAGTCAGGTCGTCCCATCGTGCTGATGGGCTTCAAGGGCATTCTCGCCGTCGAACTGGAATGCCGCACCGCCCGAGCCGATCTGCATTCCAGCCTCGGCGCAATCTTCGACAATCCGCTCTGGCGACTTGCGGCCGCGATCACCTCACTCAGGGATACATCCGGCCGCATTCTCATCGATGGCTTTTACGACAACGTTGTCCAGCCGGATGCACGGAGCCTGGAACTGGTCGCCTCGCCGCCATTCCCTCTGGCAGACCTTCAGGCCGAAACCGGCGGCCGCCGCCTGCTTCAGGGCGTCGACGCCGAGAGTGTTTACCGGCACATCAATCTCGAGCCCTGCCTCAACGTGAACGGTTTTCATGGCGGCTATGGTGGCGAAGGCGCAAAAACGGTGCTCCCGAGCACCGGCATGGCCAAGCTCGATTTCCGTCTCGTGCCCGGACAGCATCCGGTGCATATCGCCGATCTTCTCCGCAAGCATCTCGATGCCAAGGGCTTCGAAGACATCTCGGTCAAGATTCTCGATGCGGAAGTGATCGGCGTGCGCAGCGATCCGTCGCATTTCGCTGTCGATCTCGGCGCCGCTCTCCTGGAAAAATGGTTCGGCCGCCCGGCGGTGATCCAGCCGAGTTCGGCGGCATCCGGCCTTGCCTACCCCTTCGTCCATCAGCTGGGCGCAACGCTTTTCGGGGCGGGCCTCACGCATCACGGCGCGATGCTGCACTCACCGGATGAAAACATCCTTCTCTCCCATTTCGAGAGCATGATCGGCTTCTCGGCGGATTTCTTTGCAGCGCTATGCGACGCCGTCCGCTCCGACCAAGAGGGCGCAGGCGATGCTTGACGCCCTGCTGCAGTATCGTGGGCAACTTCTGCAGGGGTTGGAAATCACCCTCATCGTGGGGGTGGCCAGTTTCCTGCTCGGCTTCGTGATCGCTGCGGTTCTGGCGCCTCTTGCCGTTTACGGCAACTCGATAACCCGCAGGATCATCACGGCCTATGTCGGCTTGATCCGCGGCCTGCCGGAACTGCTCGTCATCTTCCTCGTGTTCTACGGTGGCACGGTCCTGCTCACCAAGCTCGTGGGCCAGTATGTGGAAGTCGATGCGTTGACAGCCGGCATCGTGTCGCTCGCCGTCGTGGCTGCGGCATACCTCACGGAAATCCTGCGCGGAGCGCTCCTCAGCGTCTCGGCGGGCCAATGGGAAGCAGCGCTCTCGCTCGGCTTTCGCCGTCCACGCGCCTTTCGCCTCGTCATCCTTCCGCAGATGATGGCGCGCGCCTTGCCCGGCCTTGGCAACCAGTGGCTGGTCATCCTCAAGGAAAGCGCACTCGTCTCCGTCGTCGGCTTGGAGGAACTGATGCGAAAATCGGTCGTCGCAGCCGGCGCGACCCATCAGCCGCTTGCGTTCTACCTGGCGGCAGCCGGCCTCTATGTGGCAGTGACCGCGGTGTCGAGCCTGCTTTTCAAGGCGTATGAAACGCGCCTCACCATTCATCTGAGGTAAGACATGCTATCCTTCGAGCTGTTCCTACCCGCATTTCTGGCCGTCAAGAACGGTTTCGTCCTGACGCTGACGATCACGCTGGTGAGCTTCGTCCTTGGCCAGTTTCTGGCACTGCCGCTGGCGCTGGCGCTCAATTCGAATGCCAAAGCGCTTCGTATCCCGGCTTCCACCTATACATTTCTTGTCCGCGGCAGCCCGCTGCTGGTGCAGCTCTTCATCGTCTACTACGGCCTCGGCCAGATCGATGCTGTTCGGCAAAGCTTTCTCTGGCCGATGCTGCGCAGCCCGATCTACTGCGCCATCCTTGCCATCGGGCTGAATTCCGCCGCTTATTCCGCCGAGCTGCTGGCCGGTGCGATCCGTCAACTCCCACCCGGTCAATGGGAGGCCGGCCGCGCACTCGGGCTTCGTCCCGGCATACTGATGCTGAAGATCATTCTTCCGCAGGCCTATCGCGCCATTCTGCCGGCGATCGGCAACGAACTCGTTCTGGTCATGAAGGGTTCGACGCTCGCCAGTGCTGTGACAGTGATGGAGATGACCGGGGCGGCCCGCGTTTTCGTCGCGAAGAGTTATGCGCCCTTCGAGACGTTCCTGATTGCCGGCGGCATCTACCTGCTGCTCGGCGCCGTTTTTGGACGGGTATTCCGGTTTATCGAAGCGCGGGTGGCCATTCCGGGGCGATGAACCGCCCGGATCGCGGCCTCATCGAGCCGACGCGCTACCGGATTTCGGTGCCGGCCCGGTAGTACCACGAGGAATGAGCAGCAATTCCTGCGGCAGCGGCAGAACAGCCTCCTGACCTTCCGCAACCGCAACCAGATATTCCGCCGCGCGCCAGCCCATTTCGGCGCTGGGTGTACGCACAGTCGTCATCGGCGGGATGGCATGGGCGGCGATATTGGCGTCACCAAAGCCGATCACCGAAATGTCGTCGGGTACGTTGAGCCCGCGATGCTGGCATTCGAACATGATGCCGAGCGCCAAAATGTCGTTGCCGCCGATGATCGCCGTCGGCTTCAGCCCGCGGGCAAAAAGCTCAGCGCATCCATGGCGGCCCGCATCGATGGAATAGTTGCTGAAGACGATCTGCTCCGGCTTCAGCGCAATACCCGCCTTGTCGAGCGCGGCGCGAATGCCGTTCATGCGCGCTTCCATACGGTCGTTCTTCGCCGGGTCGCCCATGACGATGCCGAAGGAACGATGACCAAGCGACAGGAGATAGTTGATCACCATTTCGCCACCCGCCTTGCCGTTGTAACCGATCGCCGGATAAGGCGAATCCGATTGTGCCGCCCAGGTATTCACGAACGGGATCTTTCGCTCGCGCAGGAAGGCATAGAGCGCGGAATCATGGCGGTAGCCGACCAGCATCAGCCCATCTATGCCGCGTTCGACCAGCGTTTTTGCGCGCCGCAGCTCGCGCTCGCTGTCATATTCGGCGCTGGTCAGCAGCATCACATAACCGAGCTCATCCAGCCGGTTCTGGAAAGCGTTGATCGTGTCGGAAAAGATCGTGTTGTTGAGCGTCGGCACGACGGCGCCCAGCGCCTTGGTGCGTTTCGAGACCAGCGCACGGGCGGCGCCGTTCGGCACATAGCCCAGCTTGGCGATCGCGGCCTCGATGCGGACGCGGACAGCGGGCTTTACGAGATCGGGACGATTGATCGTACGGGAGACGGTCGCGGCCGATACATCCGCGGCAGCGGCGACATCGTCCAGCGTGACAGTTGCCAGACCGGTGCTTGCCCTGGTGCGCGTCCTCTTTATCAGCCGTCTCTCCCTGTCGGAATCGCCGCTTTCTCCGCGGCTGTGTTTCCGCCAACCTATAACCTTTTTTAGATTTTGAGCAATCGCGCCATCAGTCGTGCAAATGACAGGCAACAATGCGGCCACTGCCCTGGTCCTTCAGCTGCGGCTCCTCCCTGGAGCAGCGATCGAAGGCGAACGGACAGCGGGTGTGAAAGCGACAACCGGAAGGCGGCGCGAGTGGGCTCGGAATATCGCCGGTCAGCACCGTGCGCTTTACCGGCGTGCGCGGGTTCGTCGATGGGGCGGAAGCCAGAAGCGCCTTGGAGTAAGGATGCAGTGGCTCGCGGAACAGCTCTTCGACCGACGCGAGCTCGACAATCAGCCCGAGATACATAACCGCCACGCGATGGCTGACATGCCGCACCACGCCGAGATCGTGGGCGATGAAGATGTAGCTCAAGCCAAGCTCATCCTGCAGCCGCACCATCAAATTGATGACCTGCGCCTGGACGGAGACATCCAGCGCCGAGACCGGTTCGTCGGCGATGATCAACTTCGGATCAAGCGCCAGTGCACGGGCAATGCCGAGCCGCTGGCGCTGGCCTCCGGAAAATTCATGCGGATATTTCGCCATATGGGCACGGCGCAGGCCGACGCGTTCGAAAAGCTCCGCTGTCTTTTCCTCCCGCTCCTTGCCGCTATGGACGTCGAAGTTTCGGAAAGGCTCCATGACGGCCGCGCCGGCCTTGGCCTTCGGGTTCAGCGACGAATAGGGATCCTGAAACACGACCTGCATATTGCGGCGCTGATCGCGCAGATCGGCCTGCGACAGGCCTGTGATCTCGACACCGTCAAGCCGGATCGAACCTTGTGTCGGCTCGACAAGCCGAAGGATCGCCTTGCCGGCAGTCGACTTGCCGCAGCCGGATTCGCCGACGAGACCGAGCGTCTCACCCTGCCCGACATCGAAGGAAATACCGTCAACGGCGCGCAGCATTTTCGGTTTCGGAAGAAACCCCTCGCCCGGCAAAGCATAATGTTTCTTGAGGTCGCGGACGCGCAGCAGCGGTTCAGTTGCGGACATCGAGCAGGCTCCTTGCTTCATCGGCACGCCAGCAGGCAGCCCAGTGCGATGGCTCGTGTTCGACGAGCGGCGGCTCCTCCTGCCGACAGCGGTCGGTCGCCAGCGGACAGCGATTGGCGAAAGCGCAGCCGAGCGGGAGGTCATGCAGCAGCGGGACCATGCCACGAATTTCCATCAGCGGCCGGCGCTTGCCATCGGTGCGTTCCTGGTCGAGGCTCGGCATGGAGCGCAACAGGCCAACTGAATAGGGATGGTGCGGCCGCTCGAAGAGGTCATAGACACTTGCCTCCTCCACCTTGCGGCCCGCATACATGACAACGACACGCTTTGCCGTCTCGGCGATGACGCCGAGATCGTGGGTAATGAAGACGATCGCCGTGCCCGTTTCCTTCTGCAACTCGATCATGAGTTCAAGGATCTGCGCCTGGATCGTCACGTCGAGCGCCGTGGTAGGTTCATCCGCGATCAACACCTTTGGCCTGCACGCAAGCGCCATGGCGATCATCACACGTTGCCGCATGCCACCAGACATCTGGTGCGGATATTCGTAGAGACGGCGTTTCGCGTCGGGAATACGGACGAGGTTCAGCATTTCCTCGGCCCGCCCGAGCGCCGCCTTGCGGGAAAGCTTCTGGTGCAGGATCAGCGCTTCGGAAATCTGGTCGCCGATCGTCAGTACCGGATTCAGCGAACTCATCGGCTCCTGGAAGATCATCGAGATTTCGTTGCCGCGCACGGAGCGCATCTCATGTTCGGGCAACTTGGTCAGGTCGCGGCCGTCGAGATAGATATGCCCTCCGACCACCTTGCCCGACGGCTTCGGTACGAGGCCGAGGATGGAAAGTGCCGTAATGCTCTTGCCGCAGCCAGATTCACCGACAACGCCGAGTGTTTCACCCGCCTCGACGTGATAGGAGACGCCGTTCACCGCCTTCACCACGCCTTCGCGGTTGAAGAAATGGGTCTGCAGGTTATCGAGCCTCAGCACCGCCTTCGGTTCTTGGTCGATCGGGTCCGGCCTCAGCTTCACCACTTGCGCATCCATTACATCTTCCTCGCGGTGCGGGGATCGAGCATGTCGCGCAGCCCGTCGCCGAGAATATTGATTGCCAGCACCATCACCGCCAGGAACAGGCCGGGGAACAGCACCGTCCACCAGGCGATCATCACGAAGATGCGGCTTTCCGAAATGATATTGCCCCAGCTCGGAATTTCCGGCGGCGTGCCGAGACCAAGGAAGCTCAAGGTCGACTCGATCAGCACGGCGGCTGCGCAGATGAAGGTCGCCTGCACGATCAGCGGCGGGATCATGTTCGGCAATATATGCCGCCAGAGCAGCTGCGGCGTCTTGGTGCCGATGGCGATTGCCGCCTGCACATAGGTCTGTTCACGGATCGTCAGCATCAGCGAACGAACGAGGCGCACGACGCGCGGCAGTTCGGTGATAGCAATGGCGATGACGATCAGGGTAATCGAGGCACGCATGATCGACATCATGGCAATGGCGAGAAGAATGCTCGGGATCGCCATCAACCCGTCCATGGTGCGCATGATGGCAGCGTCGAGATAACGGAAATAGCCGCTTAGCAGACCGAGCACGATACCGACCACCGTGGAAGCGAGCGCCACGCATGCTCCGACAAGCAGCGAGACACGGCCGCCATAAATGGCGCGAGCGAAGGCATCCCGCCCATATTGATCCGTACCGAACCAATGCGCGGCGGACGGCGCCTTCAGCTTCATGGTCGGGTCGATGCGGATCGGGTCGTAGCTGGTGAGCAGCGGCGCAAATATGGCCGCAAAGACCATCAGCGCCAGCAGGCCGCCGCCGATAACAACTGTCGGATAACGGCGGGTGAAATCGAATACGCGGTTCTGCCTGCGAACGGGTTTTGCTGCCGGAACCGTCTGCGCCTGCTCGATCGGAATATTGGCCATCTTCTTGTCCTTTTCCGATCAGTAACGGATGCGCGGATCGAACAGCGAGTAGCTGATATCGATGATGAGGTTGACCATGACGCAGGCGAAGGCGGCGAACAGAACCACGCCCTGCACCACTGGCACATCGCGTTGCAGGATCGCCTCCACCGTCATGCGGCCGATGCCGGGAATGGCGAAGACGCTTTCCGTCACCACCACGCCGCCGAGCAGCGAGGCGAAGGCGACGCCGATCGTCGTGACGATCGGCACGGCGGCATTCTTCAAGGCATGCTTGATCAGCACCGGCCGGATGGACAGTCCTTTGGCGCGGGCGGTGCGGATATAATCCTCGTTGAGGATTTCCAGCATGGTCGAGCGCGTCATGCGGGCGAGCAGCGCGGAATAGGCAAGGCCCAGAGTGCAACTCGGCATGATCAGCGAACGGAGCGACGGCCAGATACCCTGCGACAGCGGCACATAACCCTGCACCGGTAACCAGCGAAGCTGCATCGCGAAAGTATAGATCGCCGCATAACCGACCAGGAAGACCGGCACCGAAAAGCTCGCGACCGCAAATACCATCACCGCCCGGTCGATCCAGGTATGCGCCTTCCAGGCAGCGATGATGCCGAGCGGAACGGCGATCGCGACCGAGATCAGGATGGTGAACAGCGCCACCATGGCGGTCGGCTCAAGACGTTGCAGCAGCATGTCCAGAACCGGGCGGTTATGAAACACCGAGGTCCCGAGATCGCCGACCATCAGGCCGCTGAACCAGATGAAGAACCGTACCGGCATGGGCTGATCGAGGCCGAGCGAAGACCGGATGCGCTCGATATCGGCGCTGGTTGCATCGTCACCGGCAAGGATGGCAGCGGGATCGCCGGGGTTCAGCGCCAGCAGCAGGAAAACGAAGACGGCCACGACAAGCATGACGGGGATCGTCGCAAGGATGCGTCGAACGATATAGGCCAGCATGCCGGTTTCCTCCCTGATGCCACGCGGTCCCTCGCTTCGCGGCCCCTCCTGGCCGCGAGACCGGCCGATTGGATCGGCCGGCCGGCGAGTAGTTTACGGCGCGATTTTCATTGCGCCTATGGGACAGGGCGACGACAGGCGCCGCCCTCTCCGTCAGCCTTGCTTGCTGATGTTCCAGAACACCGTGGTGCCTGCCTTCAGCACGCCCTTGATGTTGGAGCGGATGCCATGAAGGCGGACATATTGACCGAGCGGCACGTAAGGCACGACGTCATAGGCACGCTTCTGGATCGCCTCGATGATCGTCTTGCGCTTTGCGGCATCGGATTCCTGGCTCCACTGGTCGGTGAGCTTCATGATCTCCTCGTCGCAGGGCCAGCCGGGTGCTGCGGCATCACAGGAAGGCACGAACCACAGGCTGACCAGCGGATCGGTTGTCGAAGCGGCGACCGATCCGGTGATGAACAGGTTCCAGCCGCCATCCTTCGGCGCGGTCTTCTGAGCGCGGCGAGCGGTGATCGTCGCCCAGTCTGCCGCCTGGACATCGAGATTGATGCCGGCGTCACGCAGTTCCTGAATGACGACGAGCGTCGCGGCGATATGCTCCGGCCGATCGGTCGGCTGCATGATGACGATCGGCTCGCCCTTGTAACCGGCCTGAGCCAGCAATTCCTTGGCCTTGGCGACATTGACCTTCTTGAAGGCTTCCGCACCAACCGCCGTCTCGTTTTCAGAGCCGCACATGAAATACGCACCGCAATAGGGCGTATAGAGATCCGGCCGGTCACCGACGATTGCCTTCAGCACATCTTCCTGATGGATCAGGTAAAGCAGCGCCTGACGGGCACGCTTGTCGTTGAAGGGCGGGAAGAGATGGTTCGGGCGCAGCAGCGGCTGGATGCCGAGCGGATCGTTGGATACCAGTTCGAGGTTCGGATCGGCATCGAAGATCGGCAGCAGATCAAGCGGCGGTGCATCGAAGAAGTCGACTTCGCCGACGGTGAGTGCGGTAAGCTTGGTATTGACGTCCGGAATGGTGATCCATTCCATGCGGTCGAAATTGACCTTTTTGCCGCCGGCGAGGGCGTTTGCCGGCTCAGGGCGCGGCACATATTTGTCGTTCTTGACGAACACGACCTTGCTGCCCGGAACCCATTCTTCCTTGACCATCTTGAACGGGCCGGAACCGATCGATTCCTTTATTTCCTGCGACGCCGGAGCGGCCGCGATCTTTGCGGGCATGATGTAGCAGGGGCCGATGCGCTTGCCCAAGGCTTCCCGCACGAGGCCGAACTTTTCGCCGAGCACCAGCTTCACCGACTTGTCGTCAACGGCCTCGAGGCTCTTCGCCTTCTTCATGATCAGCGCGCCCATGGCGTCACGCTGCGCCCAGCGCTTGATCGAGGCGACGACGTCGGCAGCGGTCACCGGCGAACCATCGCTGAAGAACAGGTTGGGACGCAGGCTGAATTCATGCGTCAGGCCATCCGGGCTGAGCTTGTATTCGCCGACCATCTGGTTCTGGATCTGGTTCTGCTCGTCGAAGCCGAACAGCATGTCATACACCTGGTTGGCATAGACCGAGCTGATTGCGGCCGCGGTCCAGACCGGATCGAGGCTCTTCAGGTCGCCGCTCATCGCGACCTTGAATACTTTGCTATCCGCTGTCTGCGCCGCGACCGGCGCCAGGCTTCCGATGACCAGCGTTGCCGCCAGCGCGATCGGTTTGGCCAGCTTGAATATGAATGACATTCCGGCTCCTCCCAAAGAACGACTAAAAAAGCTCCTCCCGCATTCAAGCGAGCGAAAATTTCGGCAATGTGACCTCCGGCGTCACGCGGTCGAACACCACGCGGACCCGCTGGCCTACCGCAAGCGCCTCCTCCTTGGCGCCGACGATATTGCTGTACATCAATGGCCCTTCGTCTAGCCGAACGAGGCAGACGACATAAGGCAAATCTTCCACGAAACCGCCCCAATAGGCCTTATGGAACTCCACCCAGCTCTCCAGCGTGCCGTTGCCGGAAACGATCTGCCATTCCTGGTCGTCATCCAGGCATTTCGGACAGACGGGGGCGGCCGGCATATGCATGTCGCCGCAATTGTTGCAGGCCTGGATCGCTAAGCGACCGGCATGCGCATGTTCCCAAAAGGGCTTCATCACCGGATCGGGGCCGGGAAGCGGCTTTCTGTAAGCGGTTGCTGCACTGTCCATCAAACCCTCCCTCCCGTCTCAAGCCCGCGTATAGATGATAGAACGGGTGCATGGGGTGGCCGCGATGAACTGCGAGACCTCGCAATCTTTCACCTGCCGCTCGCCGCATTCGCCGCGCACCTGGCGCACGGCCTCGATATTCAGCGCCCAGCCCTGCATATAGGAATTGGAAAGGTGCCCGCCGTCCGTATTCGTCGGCAGCCTGCCGCCGAGTTTCAGCGCACCGCCCTCGACGAACCGCCCGGCCTCGCCCTGCGGACAGAAACCCAGACCTTCCAATGCGAACAGAACAGTCGGACTGAAATTGTCGTAGCACATCAGCGCATCGACATCGTCTCGGCCAACACCTGCCATCTCATAGGATTCGTTGCCGGCGAAACCGACCGCCTCGTGCCAGAAATTGTCGTCATAGTTCGGATAGGACGACTGCACGAAACTGTCCCGCGCGCCGACGCCAGAGATCATCACCGGCGGCTTCTTGCAATCCTTCGCCCGGTCGGCGGTCGTCAGGATCATGCAGGTCGCGCCGTCATTGATCAGACAGTAATCGAGAATGCGCAGCGGCAACGCGATCGGGCGTGATTCCTCGTGCTCGTCGATCGTGAACGGCTTCCGCATCACCGCATCCGGATTCATGCTGGCATGATGCCGGAAAGCGACCGAGACTTCCGCCAGCTGGCGCGTCGTCGTGCCGTATTTCGCCATGTGGCGGCGAAACATCATGGCGTGCGAGGCACCAGGGGACGTCATGCCGAACGGGCTCCATACGCCCGGCACTTCGTCGCCGCCATAGTTCATGCGGCGCGAACGGCCGATATTGGTGTAGATCAGAGCGACATATTTCGCACGGCCGGTGGCGAGCGCCACGGCGGCTTCGACGATGCTGACACCGGCCATGCGGCCATGGCCCGGTAAGGTCATGATCCAGCGCGGGTTGAGGCCCAGGATTTCCGACATGCGACCGTAATAGGGAACACGACAGACGAGCAGCCCGTCGATCTCGTCTTTCTCGATGCCGCAATCGTCGAGCGCCGCCTTGAAAGCCTTTACGCCGAGACCGTAATCATCCGTTTCGGGAAAGCTGCCATAGGCCGTATTGCCGACACCGATGACGGCAACCTTATCCTTCAGCTCGCTGAAATCGCCCACGCTCGCCTCCCAACTACCCGTAAGCCCGCAGCCGGAAGCCGCGATCTGCTCCAAGGTCTATAGCCGGGATTTCAGTTTTGCAAGCGCTTTCTTTTTTCAATTTTTCGATGCTGTAGCGCAACATTCCGATGAGCAGATGCGGCAAGTCGCGGCAGTTATTGAGTCTTTTCGCCCACGAACCTGCAATGACGGATCAACTGCAAGCCACTCAAATCGCGGTGCGTGATGGATCATCTAGCGCATTAAGAACAATAGGTTAGTCAGCGATCCAAGGGGACACCGGAAAATTGAGGAACGCGTCCAGTTCCAACAAAGACCCGCACCACAAGCCACGCGAGACTGGACAAGCCGCAACCGAGGGCCTATTCAACAGCAAACTGAAAGCGTTTGCATAGCCGTTTTGTCGTTTTCTGGACACGCGGCTGTCAGGGATAAGACCGGGGTCAGGCAGGTGAATGAAACTCGCATGAATCAGTCCTTCACGGAAAGCGAGCTGGTCGGGGCTCCCGCCTCCGACGAACTCGCTGCCATTCTGCCCGGCACCAAACCGGGCATGCTTCAGGGCATGAAGGTCGTCGAGATTGCCGACGAGACAGCGGAATATACCGGCTTGCTGCTCGCGGGCCTCGGCGCCGACGTCATCAAGATCGAGCCGCCGCAGGGCAATTCGACACGGCAGATCGGCCCCTTCCTGAACGACGAACCGCATCCGGATCGCTCGTTGCATTTCTGGGCCTACAATCGCGGCAAGAAATCCGTGATGCTTGACCTCGACACGAAGGAAGGTGTCGCGGCGCTGACCGAACTCCTGGCAGGCGCAGACCTGCTGCTCGATTCCTCATGCGGTCGCGTCAACGCCGCGCTCGGCATCAGCCGCGAGCAGATGACGGAAGTCTTCCCTGACCTCGTCGTCGCCCGCATGACACCCTTTGGCGATACCGGCCCGTGGAAGGACTATAAAGGCTCTGACCTCGTGCATCTGGCACTCGGCGGGGTGATGATGAATTGCGGTTACGACGGCGACGACAACCGGGATTACGATACACCGCCGATCGCGCCGCAATCCTGGCAGGCCTATCATATCGCCGGCGAGCAGCTGGCGATCGGCGCGCTGGCCGCGCTCCTGTCGCGCAAGCGTACCGGCCGCGGTCAGGATGTCTCCTGCGCCGTGCATGATGCGGTGTCGAAAAATACCGAACTGGACCTGATGTACTGGGTCATGCGCCGCGTGCCACTCTATCGCCAGACCTGCCGGCACGCGACGGAAATCCCGGATCGCGTCTCGACGATTACCCAAACCAAGGACGGCCGCTGGTTCCTGACCTGGGTCACCGCCCGTGCCGATCAGGACAAGGTCGCGGAGTTCTTCGCCCGCCACGGCTTTACCGAGGGCGTGCGTGAGGCGATGCCGACCGTCGTCAAGGGTGGCCGCGCCATCCCCGGCACCGGCGGCAAGGATCCACGCGCCGAAGCGATGGGCGAGATCGTCCGCAGGTTTACTCAGACTTTCACGGCCGAAGAATTCCCTTGGCGCGAAGCCCAGGATGTCGGCCTGCTCTGGTCGCCGCTGCGCAAGCCGCATGAGAACTCGCTTGACGCCCATTGGCTGGAGCGCAAGACCTTCGCCGATGTCGAACATCCCGAACTCGGCCGTTCGTTCCGCTACGCGACCAGCAAGTGGCTGGCGACCGGCACCGACTGGCAAGTCGGCCGACGCCCGCCTCTGCTTGGGGAAGACACGGAAACCGTACTTGCAGACCTCGCCCGTAGCGCGCCGCGCAAGGTCAAGGCGGTGCCGAAGACCGACACAACGGTGCCCAAACTGTCCGGTTGGGAAAAACCCTTCCCGCTGCAGAATATCCGCATCTTCGATTTCTCGTGGTTCCTGGCATCCGCCGGCGGCACACGCTTCCTTGCAGCACTGGGCGCCGAAAGCCTGAAGATCGAGTGGAAGGACAACCCGGACACCCGCATCGCGGCGATGGCCCCGGTCGGTGGACGCGCAGCGCGCGCGGCAGCAACCGGCCCGATCCCCGGAGAGACCGATCCTGACATGGGCGGCCAGTTCAACAACAAGAACTCCGGCAAGCGCGGCTTCTCGCTCAATATCAAGCACCCGCAGGGGATGAAGATCGCCAAGGATCTCGTGTCGATCTGTGACGTGGTCGCCGAAGGCTTTTCGCCCGGCGTGCTCGACAAGCTCGGCTTCGGCTACGACGTGATGAAGTCGATCAAGCCGGATATCATCTATGTGCAGCAATCCGGCATGGGCAGCCGCGGCACTTATGGCCGTGTGCGTACCGTCGGCCCGGTTGCAGCAGCCTTCGCCGGCTCTTCCGAAATGTCAGGCCTGCCGGATCCGGCCAAGCCAACCGGCTGGGGTTATTCCTTCCTGGACTGGATGGGCGCGTATAGCTTCGCGCTAGCCACTCTCGGCGCGCTTTACCATCGCGATCGCACCGGGGAAGGCCAGTGGATCGATTCCTCACAGTGCGAGAGCGGCATTTTCCTGACCGGCCCTGCCCTGCTGGATTGGTCGGCGAATGGTCGCGCCACATCGCGCACCGGCAACCGTTCGCCTTACAAGCCAGCCGCACCGCATGGCGCCTATCGCTGCGCGGGTTCTGATCGTTGGCTGACGATTGCCTGCTTTAGCGACAGCGACTGGTTGGCTCTGACCGCTATCGCCGACCATCCGGAATGGCTGACTGATCCGCGCTTCGCTACGCTTGATGCCCGGATGGCAAACCATAATGCGCTCGATGCGACGATCAGCGCGTGGATTGCGGGCGAAGAAGCCTACACCCTGATGCACAGGCTGCAGGGAGCCGGCATTGCCGCCGGGGTCTGCCAGACCGCGGAAGACCGGGTGGACAATGACCCACAGCTCGCCGCGCTCAATTGGCTGACCGAAGTCACCGGCACCAAGATCGGCCAATGGCCGGTCGCCGAACTGCCGATGAAGTTTTCGCAAACGCCGCCACATGTGGGCGGGCTGATCAACCGCGGCGCACCGGGTTACGGCGAGGACAATGCTTACGTCCTGGGCGACCTGCTTGGTTATTCCGCCAGCGATATCCAGCGCTTCGCGGAAGAAGGCATCATCTGAGAATTCAAAGGGAAGGAATGGGAGGTTCCATGCTCGAGATCGACAAGACAAGCGCCGCCGCCACGCAACAGCGGGTCGACGCATTCCTCAAAGGGCCGCACAAACTGCTCATCGATGGCGAATGGGTGGATGCGACGTCCGCCGAGACGATTGCCGTATTCAACCCCGCCAATGGCGAGGAGATCGCCCGCGTCCAGGCGGCAAACAAACAGGATGTCGACCGCGCCGTCGCTGCCGCCCGCAAGGCCTTCGACACCGGTCCATGGCGCAAGATGACGCCGGCCCAGCGCTCGCGGCTGATCTACAAGCTCGCTGACGCGCTGGAAGCGGCGGCCGACGAATTCGCGCTGATCGAGACGCTCGACAACGGCAAGCCGCTGAAAATGTCGCGCAATGCCGACGTCAACAACGCGATCGAAAAGCTGCGTTATTGCGCCGGCTGGGCCACCAAACTGACCGGCGAGACAATCCCGGTTTCGACGCCTGGTACCTGGCATGCCTATACGCTGCGTGAGCCGGTCGGCGTCTGCGGCCTCATCACGCCGTGGAATTTCCCGCTGCATATGGCCGTCGCCAAGATCGCGCCGGCGTTGGCCGCCGGCTGCACGGTGATCCTCAAACCGGCCGAGCAGACGCCGCTTTCGGCGCTGCGGTTCGGGCAGCTGGTCCTCGATGTCGGCCTTCCGGAAGGGGTCGTCAACATCATCAACGGCGAAGGCCGCACCACCGGCCAGGCACTGACGGAGCATCCGGACGTCAACAAGATCTCCTTTACCGGCTCCACCGCCGTCGGCAAGGCCATTCTCGATGCCGCCCGCGGTAACCTGAAGCGCGTGACGCTGGAACTCGGCGGCAAGTCGCCGTCGATCGTTTTCCCGGATGCCGATATGGACAAGGCGATCCCCGGCGCTGCTCGCGGCATCTTCTTCAATACCGGACAGGTCTGCGCCGCCGGCTCGCGCCTTTATGCCCACAAGAAGGTTTTCGACCGGGTGGTGGAAGGCGTGTTCGAGAACGCCCGCAAGCTGAAGATCGGTGCCGGCGTGGAGGCCGATACGGACATGGGGCCGGTCGTTTCAGAACGCCAGCAGCAGCGCATCCAGATGCTCCTGCAATCCGGCCTCGATGCCGGCGCGGAGGCTTTGGTGAGCGATAATGCCATGCCCAACCAAGGTTATTTCGTCACCCCGACCATCCTGACGGGCACGACGCCTGACATGGCGGTGCGCCGCGAAGAGATTTTCGGCCCGGTTCTCTGCGCCATGAGCTTCGATGACGAAGACCTCGAACGGATCGCCGCGGAAGCCAATGACACGATCTACGGCCTCGCGGCATCGATCTGGACGCGCGATCTTTCCACCGCCCACAAGATGGCGACGAAGATCCAGGCCGGCTACATTCGCGTCAACGGTGGCGGCCTCGACGACGCCCTGCCCTTCGGCGGCTATAAGCAATCCGGCTGGGGGCGTGAAAGCGGACAGATGGGTGTCAAGACCTTTACGGAAGTCAAATCGGTGCTGATCAACCTCGATTGAGGCTGATAGCTGACACATGAAACGCGGCGGAAAGCGATTTCCGCCGCGTTTTCGTTCGCTCGGAAAGACGACAGAAAAATGCCGGCGTGGTCGGGAAAAACCACACCGGCGGTTCTCCGGGAGGAGAACGATGGCCAGCCGCATTCTTGAGGAGACTGCAGCGACTGGCCGGAGGAATTCGAGCGAACTATTCCGCTGCGTCGGCCATCGGCCGGTCGCGCAGCTTGCGCGGCGCCTCCCGCGCGGCATTGCCGCCGGCAACGCGGCCGAATGTGATGCATTCCGCGAGATTGCCGCCGCCCTGATAGACGAACTGGAAGACGGAGGAGATTTCGCCTGCCGTGTAAAGCCGCGGCAGTGGCTCGTCGTCCCAGTCCAGTACCTGGCGCTTGGCATTGGCGCGCAAGCCACCCTTGGTGTTCGGGCCGCCGAGATAGAGCGGAACAGCGTAGAAAGGAGACTTGTCGACCGGACCGAGCGTATCCGTCTGGCGTTCGAAATCCGCATCATGGCCGGCGGCACAATGTTCGTTGTACCGGGCGATGGAGGCCTTCAAGAGCTCGGCATCCATCATCTCGCGATTGTCCGGATGCGCGTTGATCTTCTCGGCCAGTTCGTCGAGCGTATCGGCCTTGATGATCCAGCCCTTGGCGATGGCGTTTTCGTTGTCCTTGCCCCAATCCACATCATTATAGGCGGCACCTGCAAGGTGCACGACCGGGCCGGACTGTTTCAGCGTCTCATCGAAGACAAGCCAGGACGGGATGCGCGGATAGGTGAGCTTCAGCGTGTCGAAATGCGTGGCTTCCTTGTAAAAGAAATAGCGGCTCGGGTCCTTGGTAATGCGGCGCTCGGCGGCATAACGACGGCCGTAATTGTCGACGACGATCTCGTTCGGCTTGCCGACACCGGTCGTGTTGAGACCGATCTTCAGTCCGTGACGGCGCTCCGGAATGGCGGCGATGACGCGACCTGCGATCTTACCGATGCTGGACAGCGCCGCACCGACCTTCAGCGCCATGCGGATACCATCGCCGGTATTTTCCGGCGTGCCGTAAAACGCCCAGGCTTCCGAACCCGGGCCTTCGAGAAAGGCGTTGCGCATGGTGCGGTTATATTCATAACCGCCGCAGGTCATCACCACCGCGCGACGCGCATAATAGGTGACATCCGTATCACCTTGCTTGGCCTTCAGGCCGATCACCACGCCGTCATCATCGGTGATGAAGCTGAGCGCCCGTGTGTCGTAGTGGATCGGCACATGGCGATCGCGCAGGCCGGTCAGGAGACAGGCGTGAAAAGCCTCGCCATTCTCCTTGTTCATCTTGTCTGCGTCGATCGTTGCATCCTTATCCCAGCCGGGGCCGCGGTCGCCGGTATAGGTGGCGCGCATCACGGAATAACCGGACTCCTGCGCGCCAGGAAACTCTGGAAAGCTCGCCTTGCCGACTTCGACGGAATTGTATTGCGGGTCGAGGCCGCGCATGAACGCGTCGTTCTGCGGCGCCATCTCGGCCCAGACCTTGGCGTAGTCATCACCAAAACCCGGCACTTCGCCTTCCAGCTTGTAGACGAGGTTTTCGCCACAGAACATCGCCTTGGCATATTCCTTCAGCGCCGCCGCATCGCCCTCCGGGCGCGGGCTGTGATAGCCGCCGCCGCTCATGCGCGAGTTGGAATAATGCCGGTTTTCCGGCTGGCGTTCGATCAGGATGACATCTGCACCGGCATCATGCGCTTCGATTGCCGCGCAGCCTCCTGCGCCGCCGAAGCCAACCACGAGCACGTCCGTTTCGAATTCGAGAGATTGTTTCACTGCACACGTCCGTTTCCAGCCGCCGATCCCGCTCCATGGGAAGAGACGCGCGGCCATGACATTGCCGACCCAAAGGGCTTGAAATACGGCCCCTTCTCGACAGGCTTCCTTCAACGGAATGGCGGGCGGAACCGACCGGCCCCCAACAATCCCCGCAGCACTCCTCCCCAATTGGCCGCCGTTGCGAGATACACGACCACGTCCTTGCTACCCCTCCACAATCATTTTTGCAAGCGCTTTCTTTTTCTTCGCGCAATAGCGATTTTGAGACTTAGGCTCAGTGGCAAGTGCGAGGTAAGAGTTCGTCTCGCGCAGGGGAACTAAGGCTTTCCGGACATATCAGTCCTGATAACGGGAAATCCCGATTCAACGCCCGAGCGCAATCGTCCTCAATAGTTGACGGCGTCCCACGTAAATGCAAACGCTTACATTTCGAATGGACAGGCCGAAGCCACCAAACACCAATTCGCCTTCCTCGACGCCATAAATACCTTGGTCACAAGGCGCGCTTTCGTTAAAACGAAACAAAAGCGAAAGGCGAACCATGTTCCTTACCGAGCGTCAAACCAGGATCGTCGACCTTGCGAAGTCTGCCGGGCGGGTTTTCGTCGACGATCTCGCGGCCAAGTTCGCAGTGACGCCGCAGACGATCCGCAAGGATTTGAACGATCTCTGCGACGCGCAGATTCTGACCCGCATCCATGGCGGGGCCACATTTCCGCGCGGCAATGAAAACGTCCAATATGACGCCCGTCGTCAGATTGCAGCGGCCGAGAAGCATGCCATCGGCATAGCAGCTGCGGGGCTCATCCCCGACAATAGCTCGCTTTTCATCAATATCGGCACCACGACCGAAGCGGTCGGCGAAGCGCTGGCGCAACATCGCGAACTGATGGTGATCACCAATAATATCAACGTCGCCAACCGCTTGCGACTGCTCGACGATATCGAAGTGGTCATTGCCGGCGGCGTGGTACGGCAGTCGGATGGCGGCATTGTCGGCGAGGCGGCGGTCGATTTCATCCGCCAGTTCAAGGTGGATTATGCCGTGATCGGCGCATCCGCAATCGATCCGGATGGCGCACTCCTCGATTACGACTTCCGCGAGGTAAAGGTCGCACAGGCCATCATCGCCAATGCGCGGCATGTCATTCTCGTGGCGGATTCGACGAAATTCGAACGCACCGCACCGGTGCGGATCGGCCAGATTTCGCAGGTCCAGACCTTCATTACCGACCGCTGCGACAATCCTGCCTTGCGCGACGTCTGCGAAGCCCACAACGTCCTGCTGATTGAAACATCGAAGGCGTCTCGCGAATAATTCGCGCCACAAACATTCGTTTGACATTCATATTGCTTTCGTTTTAATCGCGATATCCCCAACGCGAGCGCTGAGCCTGTTCTGCGGCCTGCGAAACAAAATGACCCAGCAAGTCCTAGATATCTTCGTCATCGGCGGCGGCATTAACGGCTGCGGCATCGCCCGCGACGCGACCGGTCGCGGTTATTCGGTGGCGCTGGCCGAAATGAACGACTTCGCTTCGGGCACGTCATCCGGCGCGACGAAGCTTATTCATGGTGGTCTGCGATATCTCGAGCATTACGAATTCAGGCTGGTCCGCGAGGCGCTGATGGAGCGTGAGACGCTATGGGCCATGGCGCCGCATATCATCTGGCCGCTGCGTTTCGTTTTGCCTTACCAGAAGGGCGGCATACGCCCGGCCTGGCTGATCCGGCTTGGCCTTTTTCTTTACGACCATCTCGGCGGCCGCAAGCTGCTGCCCGCGACGAAGACGCTCGATCTGCGCCGCGTGCCTGCCGGCAAGCCGCTCAAAGCGAACTTCAGCAAGGCTTTCGAGTATTCGGACGGCTGGGTGGATGATGCCCGTATGGTCGTGCTGAACGCCCGCGACGCGGCTGATCGCGGCGCGCTGATCATGCCGCGCACCAAGGTGGTTTCTGCCCGCCGCGAGAATGGGCATTGGGCAATCGATACCGTCGACACGACCACGGGCAGACATGAAACCCATCTCGCCAGAATGCTCGTCAATGCGGCAGGCCCATGGGTGGATCACGTGATCCGCAGCGCGTTTGGCCGCAACGAAGCCCGCCATGTCCGCCTCGTCCAAGGCAGCCATATAGTCGTCCGGAAGAAGTTCGAAGGCGAACATGCCTACTTCTTCCAGAACCCCGACAATCGCATCATCTTCGCGATCCCTTACGAGAACGATTTCACGCTGATCGGCACGACCGACCGGGATTTCTCCGCCGATCCGAAGGATGTGGCGATCTCCGAAGAAGAGACGGCCTATCTCTGCCGCTGCGCTTCCGAATATTTCAAGGAACCGGTGACGAAGAACGACATCGTCTGGACCTATTCCGCCGTGCGCCCGCTCTTCGATGATGGCGCCTCGAAGGCGCAGGAGGCGACCCGCGACTATGTGCTGAAGCTGGAAGGCGAAGGTGGCGAGGCTCCGCTGATGAACATCTTCGGCGGCAAGCTGACGACCTATCGTCGGCTTTCAGAACATGCTCTGGAAAAGATCGGCGCCGCTATTGGCGTGAAGGGTGCGCCCTGGACCGCCGGTAGCCATCTTCCGGGCGGCGATTTCGCGCCGACGGGTTACGCCGGAGAAGTCGCCAAACTGAAGGCGCGCTACCCCTTCCTGGTGGATGCACATGCCCGTCACCTTGTTCGGCGTTATGGCACCAGAGCAGCAATGGTTCTGGGCGATGCCAAGAAAACCGAGGATCTCGGACGACATTTCGGCGGCAATTTGTATGAGGCCGAAGTGTCTTACCTGATGGCGCATGAATGGGCCTTCACCGCACAGGACGTGCTCTGGCGCAGGACCAAGGATGGGCTGCGGCTGACGAAAGAGCAGGCGGTAGCCGTTGAAAGCTACATGGCCGCCCAGCCAGAGCGATTGGCTGTATAAGGCCATCTACCCGTGGCCTCGATGGTCGGCGCCAACACATCAACGGTGGCCATTCCGGAAGCGGCAACCTCGCCGCTTCCAGACTATGGTACCGTACTCCGGCGTCACGCGCTTTCGAGGATCGCTTTCATCCAGACCACAACGGCGCCAGCACCGGCATCCTGGTGGCCGATTGCCCGGTCGCCGAGATAGGCGGCACGACCGAGGCGTGGGCGCATGGCGGACGTTGCTTGTGCTCCCTCTTCCGCGGCCTTTACCGCCGCCGCCCATGCCGCCTTCAATGGTTGCCCCGCGTCGACGGCGCTTGAAAACGCATCCGCGGCCGGCTGCAGTGCATCAAGCATCGTTCGATCACCCGGCTTTGCACCACCGAGTTCGGAAACGGAAGATACCGCGCGGGCAAAGGCACGCGACCAGGCGGCGTTTTCCGGTGTCTGCATGTCCAGTTCGCGCGCAGCCCGCAACAGAGCGACCGCATAGAACGGGCCGGAACTGCCGGCGATTGCCCGGCGAAGTGCATTGCCCATGGCAGCAAAGGCCGTGGCCGGATTTGCCCAGCTTTGCTCGGGTACACTACGAATAGCAGCGGCGCCGCGTGCCATACTGATGCCGAGATCGCCATCACCAGTTCGGCTGTCCAGCTCCGTCAGCATCGCCTCCTCTCGCTCAAGCGCGGCGGCAACGCCGAGCGCGATAGACTTGAGAGCCGGCGCGAGAGGACCCGCGGTAGCGCTCGGAGCAGCAGGCTCAGCCGCTATCCCGCCTTCCAAAATCTTGCGGGGTGCCACCTTGCCGCCGCCGGGCCAAGCCGGTGCTTTGGCATCGGCATCCAGCCGCGCAAGGCGTTTGTCGTCCACAGAGAGGAGCGATAGCGACATGCCGGGCATCTCGAGCGCCGTCATGAAGTTGCCGCTCCAGGCGCGCTCGATGACGATGCCCTGATCACGCAGTCGCTGAAACGCATGCCGCGCGACGATTGCCAGTTCCATCGGCGGCGTGCCTCCCAGGCCGTTGACCAGGAGCGCGACACGGTCGCCCGCTTTCAGGCCGCGGTCGCTCACCAGCGTTTCCAAGATCGTATCGACGATCGCATCGGCCGGCTCCAGGGGAACACGACGCACGCCCTGTTCGCCATGAATGCCGAGACCGAGCTCCATTTCGTCTTCGCCCAGCGAAAACCCCGGCTTGCCGGCAGCCGGTACCGTGCAGGATCCGAGTGCCACACCCATTGTAACGACCGAGGCGGCCGCCGCTCGCGCTTCCACAGCAACCTCTGCCAGGCTGGCTCCCGCGGCCGCGGCAGCGCCGGCAATCTTGTGAACGAGGATCGTGCCTGCGATGCCACGGCGGCGGGCCGGTTCCACGATGTCCTTCAGCGCGGCGTCGTCTGCCACGACCACGACCTCCGTCGGGACGCCCTGCGCGGTCGCGAGCTCTGCCGCCAGGCCAAAATTCAGCCGGTCGCCGGTATAATTCTTGACGATCAGCACCGCTCCCTTCGGCCCAGCGGCTGCCAGGATCGCGGCCAGCACCGCATCGACGCTCGGCGAGGTAAAGACGTCGCCGGCAATCGCCGCAGTCAACATGCCCTGCCCCACGTAACCGGCATGGGCCGGCTCATGCCCGCTGCCACCGCCTGAAAGGATTGCGACCGGCCGCTCGGAAAAATTAGGCAAACCAGCCCTGACCACGACATCCTCGTTTGCAAGCAGCAACAGGTCGGGATTGAGATCGACCGTCCCCTCCAGCATCTCGCGAACGACGTTGCGCGGGTTGTTGATCAGCTTTTTCATGCGGCCATTCCTTCAGAATTGGGATTCGCGGCTGTCACCACGTTGCATCGACGGATGAGGCAATTGCGACCTCCTCCCGGTCCTCCTGCACGCCTACCCATATCACCGGTAGAACGCAGATTTCCATGCCCGAATGCCGACGATCAGTCGTCGTAAACCGGTTGGTCGCGATATCCGAGACGAATGGAAATCTGCCGGGCGGTCAGCTGCAGCGGCTCCACCAGCGCGTTGAGATTTTTCATGGAAAGACGCTGCACCGGCCCGGCAATGGCGAGCGCGCCGACCACAGCACCGCGCGCCTCATAGATCGGGGCGCCAACCGCACGGATGCCGAGTTCGCTCTCTTCGTCTTCTATCGCATAACCAAGCTTGCGGACATTGGCGAGCAGCTTGCGCAGCTTGTCCGGCTCGGTCACGGTCTTCGGCGTGCGTGAGGGCATGGCACCCGCCATGACGGCAGCGATGCGGCTCTCCGGCTGGAAAGCCAAAAGAGCACGACCGGCCGCGGTGCAATAATAAGGAACGCGCTCGCCCATGTCGGCGCTCATCCGTACCGTCTGGCGGGAAAGCTGGGCGCGGATATACATGACCTCCGGCCCCGCGGGCACCGCGAGCAGCACCGTTTCATCCGTTCCTGTACGCAGGTCGGTCATGAAGGTGCGCGCCTCGGTCGAAAGGTCCATCCGGTGGCGAACGAGGGAACCGAGTCCGAAGAGCCCGAGCCCCAGACGGTAACGACCGGTTTCCGGGTTCTTGTCGAGCAGGTCTTCCGCCATCAGCGTCACCACGAGGCGATGCACGGTGCTTTTGGCAATGTTCAGGCGCTTGGCGAGATCGCTGATGCCGATCTCGGCCTCATCTCCGGAGAAGGCCTTGAGAATGCGGATCGCCATGGAAACAGAAGAGAGCCGACCCTGTTGCGGCTCCTCGTCGTTCGATCCGTTCGTTTTACCAGCCATGTTCGCTCTCTGCCGATGACCTGCAAGCCGGCCACGCCGGCAATCGTTCTTATATGTGGAACATCGTGCCATGTCATCACGATGATCTGCAGTTTCGCATCGCACTTTTCTCAAAAGCTTCATTCATCCGCGCAATCCAGAACGCGCAATTGTGCATGGCTACCCCGCTAACATTGATGTTGCAGAGGGATACGCACAGGACTATCCTAAATGGACCGACGTTCCACATAGAGGAACGCCATGTCCTTCGCCGCCTTCGATACGATGGACGAGACCGATCCGAGGTCGTTGCCCAACGGAAAGTCAAAGCGAAGCGAACAGCGCGAAAACAGATGAGAAGAGAACACTAAGTTGGAAACGCGAAAGACCGTGCCGCTGATCGTCGCATCAGCTCTCATCATGCAGCAAATCGACTCGACGGCGATAGCAACCGCGCTGCCTTCGATCGCCGATGCGCTGGGTGAGCCGGCGGTCGCGTTGCACTCCACAATCACTGTCTATCTTCTGTCGATCGGCGTATTCCTGCCGATCAGCGGATGGCTGGCCGATCGCTTCGGCGCCCGCCTCGTGTTCTGCTCGGCGATCGGCATCTTCACCTTCGCTTCGCTGCTTTGCGCGGCCTCCAATAGCCTGACCATGCTGATCGCTGCCCGCGCGCTGCAAGGTTTCGGCGGCGCTCTCATGCTGCCGACGGCGCGCCTCATTCTCGTTCGCTCGGTCCCCCGCGAAGAATTGATCTCGGCCATGGTGCTGATGAGCCTTCCCGCGGTCGTCGGCCCGGCGATCGGCCCGCTCTTCGGCGGCTTCATTACCGGCGCCAGCTCCTGGCGGTGGATCTTCTGGATCAACCTTCCCGTCGGCATAGGCGCGGTCATCCTGACGATGGTTTTCATCGAACACGTGCCGGTGATTGCCCGGACATCGTTCGATTTCATCGGCTTCATTCTGACCGGTGCCGGCATCGGCGCGCTGATCTTCGGGCTGGATGCTTTTGCGCGCAATCTCAACTATCACGCGCTCACCCTGTCCGTTGCAGGGCTTGCCGCACTGGCGCTCTATGTGGCGTATGCCCGCCGCACCCAAGACCCTATCCTCGATCTCCGGCTTTTCCGGCATCCGACCTTGCGCTCCAGCCTTACCGGCGGCTCGCTGTTTCGCATCAGCTTCGGCGCACTGCCCTTCATGCTACCGCTGCTGATGCAGGAGGTCTTCGGTTATACGCCGCTGCAATCCGGCGCAATCACCTTCGTTTCGACGATCGGCGCGTTCGGCATGCGCACCATGACCAAGCGCATCCTGCGGCGCCTTGGCTTCCGAACCGTGCTTCTGTGGAATTCGCTGATCGCCAGCGCCTCGATGGCGCTATGCGCCACCTTCACGGAACATACCGGTCCGGCCATCATGGTCATCGTCATCATGCTCGGCGGTGTTTTCCGGGCATTGCAGTTTACCTCGCTCAACACGCTCTCCTTTGCCGAGGTCAACGATAGCGAGATGAGCCATGCCACATCGCTTTCGCAGATGTCGCAGCGCATCGCCCAGAGTGTCGGCGTCGCGCTTTCCGCCGTATTGTTGCAGATCTATTCCGGCGGCTCGGGCGTGCTGACGAATTTCGCCTTCTCGGTTTCGTTCATCGTCGTTGCGATCATCTCCGCCTCCTCCTGCCTCTCGTTCTTCCTGCTGCCGCAAAATGCCGGCGACACGCTTGCCGGCCGGCGCAAAAGGATCGAGACGGAACACGAGCAGGCTGCAGCAGCCGAGTAGATTGTAGCGATCCAGTTTTCTGGAATCAGTCTCCGCAGTCCGAGGCCAAGCATTAGCAAGATTGCGGAGCAGCACACCGTTGCCTGCTACTCGTCGCGTATTTTCATATCGCGTAATCAAAACCTGCCATCGATTCGCTCCAGAACAGCCCTATCTCTTGCTTCTCGCAAGAAGTCAGCTTGCTGGAATTCCGCTTGACAATTTTCCGATATAGTGGATTTTCCATCATGCAGGAAATGGATGGAGCCGATGAACACGACCTTTCGCCAGCATCTCGCCGCGACACTGACGCAGATTGAAGCCGACGGCCTTTACAAGAAGGAGCGGCTGATCGCGAGCCCGCAGGGCGGCAAGGTGCATATCGTTTCCGGCACCGGAACGCGGCAGGTGGTCAACCTCTGTGCCAACAACTATCTCGGCCTTGCCGACCATCCGGACATCATTGCCGCCGCCAAGCAGGCGATGGACGAATTCGGCTTCGGCATGGCGTCGGTCCGCTTCATCTGCGGCACGCAGACGCTGCACCGCGAGCTCGAAAAGACCATTGCCCGCTATCTCGGCAAAGATGACGCCATCCTCTTCGCCGCCTGTTTCGATGCCAATGGCGGTGTGTTCGAGCCGCTGCTCGGCGCCGAGGACGCCATCATTTCCGACAGCCTCAACCACGCCTCGATCATCGACGGCGTGCGGCTCTCGAAAGCTAAGCGTTACCGCTTCGCAAACAGCGACATGAACGGACTGGAAGAGCAGCTGAAGCAGGCCGACAAGGATGGCGCCCGTTTCAAGCTGATCGTGACCGACGGCGTTTTCTCGATGGACGGCTATATCGCCAACCTGCCCGCCATTGGCGAACTTGCCGACCGCTACGGCGCGCTGATCATGGTGGACGATTGCCATGCCACCGGCCATCTCGGCGACAAGGGGCGGGGAACGCCGACCTTGACCGGCGTCGGCAACCGCATCGACATCATTACCGGTACGCTCGGAAAGAGCCTCGGCGGCTCTATGGGTGGTTTCGTCGCGGCCGACCAGGCGATCATCGACCTGTTGCGCCAGCGGGCACGCCCGTATCTCTTCTCCAACAGCCTCGCGCCCGCGGTTGCTGCGGGTTCGATCAAGGCCATTGAAATTGCCGAGGCGGCCGACGAGCGCCGCCGTCAATTGATGGCCCACGCCGCCCGTTTCCGATCCGGCCTGAGCCGCGCGGGCTTCGAACTTCTGCCCGGCGAAACGCCGATCATTCCCGTCATGCTGCATGACGCCCGTCGCGCGCAGGATATGGCCGCGGCGCTCGATGAGCGCGGCGTCTATGTCGCCGGCTTTTTCTTCCCGGTCGTGCCGGCTGGCAAGGCCCGTATCCGCACCCAGATGTCTGCCGCGCTTAGCGAAGCCGACGTCGATTTTGCGATTGGCGCCTTTGAGGATGCCGGTCGCGCGCTCGGGATCATCTGAGAACATCATCCAGCGTCCTGAAAGGACCCCGCCATGAGAGCACTTGTGAAGGCGACCGCCGAGCCGGGCCTCACTCTTCAAGATCGCCCGGTACCAGAAATCGGAGCCGACGAAGTTCTGATCAAGATCAACAAGACCGGCATCTGCGGCACGGACGTGCATATCTATGCCTGGGACGAGTGGGCGCAGAAGACCATTCCCGTACCCATGGTCGTCGGTCACGAATATGCCGGCGAAATCGTCGAAACGGGCGCCAATGTCCGCAATCTGCGCGTTGGCCAGCGCGTTTCCGGCGAAGGCCACGTGATTGGCATGAACAGCCGCGCCGCGCGCGGCGGTCGCTATCACCTCGATCCGGAAACCAAGGGCATCGGCGTCAACATTCCCGGCGCGTTCGCCGAATATCTCTGTCTGCCGGCCTTCAATGTGGTGCCCTTGCCGGACGATATCGACGACGAACTCGGCGCGATCCTCGATCCGCTCGGTAATGCCGTGCATACCGCCCTGTCCTTCGACCTCGTGGGTGAAGACGTGCTGATTACGGGCGCCGGACCGATCGGCATCATGAGCGCCGCCGTTGCCCGCCATGTCGGCGCCCGCCACGTGGTCATCACCGACGTCAACCCGAAGCGGCTGGCGCTTGCAGCAGAAGTCGCGGATGTCGTACCGGTCGACGTGTCGAAGGAAGATCTTGCCAGCGTCAAGGCGAAGCTCGGCATGAAGGAGAATTTCGATATCGGTCTGGAAATGAGCGGCGCTCCGCAAGCTTTCAACCAGATGGTCGACAACCTCGTCATGGGCGGCAAGATTGCAATGCTCGGCATTCCGTCCAAGCCGGCGCCGGTGGACTGGACCAAGGTCGTCTTCAAGATGCTGACGATCAAGGGCATCTATGGCCGCGAAATGTTCGAGACCTGGCACAAGATGCTCGCCATGCTGCAAAGCGGGCTCGATATCCGTAAGGTAATCACCCACCGCTTGCCGGTGAGCGAATACAAGACCGGTTTCGAGGCGATGACCAGCGGCAACTCCGGCAAGGTCGTGCTGGACTGGAAGAGCTGACGTTCTGCGAACCCGCGGCCATCCGGCATGCGGGTTTTCCCCAGGATTGCGGCCCGGCAATAAACTTGATAAACAAATACAAGTTTTAGAGCCGGAACCACGCATGACTTTTCAACCGCGGATGCAGAACAAGATCGAGGGCTTCTCTGTCATCGGCGGATTGCGTCGGCGCAACTGGAACGGCATTACCGCCGACCTGTGGGATGTGGAATGCGCGGCTTATGCCGGTGGCCACTATATTGCCCGTGATCCGCGGCTGTTCATTCTGCTCGACCAGCGCGGTCGCGGCCGGCCATCCGTCAAGCTGACACCACGGTCGAGTGGCGCACCGCAGGACAGTAGTATCAGCCCGATCTCCTATATTCCCGCTGAAATGGACCTCTGGATCGATATCGAAGAGGTACAATATGTGCGGCATCTCGACATTCATTTCGATGCGGATTCCATCGGCCGACGGCTTCAGGAAGAGATAGACCCGCGCAAACTCAAGGATCCGCAGCTTCTATTCTTCGATCGCCGGATCATGTCGCTGGCCGAACTGATCGCCGCCGAGATTGCCAATCCCGAACCGCTGCATGATCTTTACGGCGACGGATTGGCACTCGCGCTGGTTATCGACGTGTTGAAGCTGATGAAAACCGAGCCGCGCAAGCGCGGCGCACTAGCACCCTGGCAGGTCCGGCGCGTTACGGATTTCATCAAGGACAACTGCATGCGCAACATCCGCCTGCAGGAGCTTGCGGACCTTGCCGGCCTGTCCCAATCGCATTTCAGCCATTCCTTCAAGGCCTCCACCGGCATGGCGCCGCACGACTGGCAGATGAACGAACGCCTGGAACGGGCAAAGACCTTGCTCGCCGCCGATGCCCAACCGCTGACCGAGGTGGCCGTGGAGACCGGCTTTTCCGACCAGGCGCATTTCACCCGCGTATTTCGCAAGCATGTGGGCACGACACCGGCGCGCTGGCGCAAGACCCGCCAGGGCTGATGGTCAGTTCAAGTGATGCATTTTTGCAAAGATTTGCCCGGCATTTTGAATTTTGCCCAAAATCGTACAATCGTCGCGGATCGCGCCAAGCCGGAAAATTAAATCTGAGTTAATTGCTCACCTTATCGCACTGCCGCATCCAGGGGGATCGGACGGTGGCACGGACTTAAGTGGGGCATGACAATGATGAAGCGCAAGGGCTTTTCGGCAGCAAGGCTGGTTCTGAGCGGTGGGGTGGCAATCGTCGCCCTGTGCGCCGGCTGGTCCGCGCAGGCACAAAACGCCGACACGACGCTGACGCCGATCGTTCTCGACGGCCAGGGCAAGGGCGAAACCGCAACTGGTCCTGTGAAGGGGTATGTTGCGAAGCAGTCCGGCACCGGCTCGAAAACAGGTACACCGATCCAGGAAATCCCGCAGGCCGTCTCTGTAATCGGCCGGGAAGAGCTGGACGACCGCGGCGTTGTCAACAAGGTCGATGAAGCCCTCCGCTACACGGCCGGCGTTTCCACACAGCCCTTCGGTACCGATCCGGATACGGACTGGTATTACATCCGCGGTTTCGACGCGAGCCAAACCGGCGTCTATCTGGATGGCCTCAACCTGTTCGCTTACGGCTTCGGCAACTTCCAGATCGATCCGTTCATGCTGGAGCGCGTTGAAGTCCTGAAGGGGCCGGCCTCTGTTCTCTATGGTGGCGCCAATGCCGGCGGCATCGTCAACATGACCAGCAAGCGGCCGACAGACGAGCCTTATTATTACACCGAAACCGGGATCAACACGAACGGCAACGCTTTTGGCGGCTTCGACGTTTCCGACAAGGTCAATGAAGACGGTACGATGCGCTATCGCCTGACCGGCAAGCTGGCCGGAGGTGACGGATACACCGACTACACGCATGATTTCCGCGGCTTCATCATGCCTCAACTGACGATCTCGCCCGACGAAGACACCAAATTCACAATCTGGGCCTCCTATTCCGGCCTCGACCAGTTGCACACCGGCAACGGCTTCCTGCCATATGAGGGCACGGTTATCGACCGGCCGGGCGTCGGTAAAATTTCCCGCCGCTTCTTCCCCGGTGAACCGGACATCGATACCGGTCGCTACGATCAGACGATGATCGGCGCGGAACTGGAACATCAGTTCGACGGCGGCTGGAAGCTCACCTCGAACTTCCGCTATGGCCATCTCGAGAAATATGAGCACTTTGTCTACCCGTACCTCTGGGCAGCGTTGGATCCTTTCACGAACCCGAATGGTACCAAACTACAGCGCATCGGTTTCGAAGGCGACACGACCGCAGATACCCTGGCTTGGGATAATCGTGTCGAGAACGAATTCGATCTCGGCGGCGCACAGCACAAGGTCATGGCGGGTATCGACTACCGCTACTATCGCATCGATAACGTCCAGAACTCTATCTTCGGCGCAGGCTTCCCACCCCAGCCGGTCGACGGCAGCCTCGATGTATTGAACCCCGTTTATGGCTTGCCGCAGCCGACGATGTCGCCGCTCTATAACGAAGTGGTGACAATGAACCAGGTGGGCTTCTACGCCCAGGACCAGATCCGGTTCGGCGATGGTTGGCTGGTCACGCTCAATGGCCGATACGATTTCGTGCACACGGATTTCGACAACAAGCTATCACCTGCCGGCAGCTTCAAGGAATCGGACGGTGCCTTCAGTGGTCGCGCCGGTCTCGCTTATGAATTTGACAACGGCCTGACGCCTTACGTCAGCGCCGCGACATTCTTTAACCCGTTGGTCGGGCGCGGTGCACAAGGTCCGTTGAAGCCGGAGGAAGGCGAACAGTACGAAGCCGGCATCAAATATGTGCCGGACTTTATGGACGCCTCGTTGACGGCCTCCGTCTTCCACATCAACAAGCGAAACAATACGGTTTCGATTGCGGCCCCGCCGTGGACAGACCAGCTCGGCGCAGTGGAATCGCGCGGTTTCGAAGTGGAAGGCAAGGTCAATATTGACGACAACTGGAAGCTTCTTGCCTCCTACGCCTATACCGATACGGAGGTCACCAAGAATGACCCCAATCCGCTCCTCGTCGGTAAGTCGCTCTATGTCGTGCCCGAGCATTCGGCATCCTTCTGGGCAGACTATACCGTCACCGACGGTCCGCTGGACGGCCTGAGCCTTGGCGCCGGTCTTCGATACAAGGGCGAATCCTGGGCTGACGAAGCCAATACGAAGAAGGTGCCGAATTCTACCGTTGTGGATGCCGCCATCCGCTACAAGAAGGACGATTGGACCGCCTCACTCAACGTCACCAACCTCTTCGACAAGACCTATGTCGAGGCTTGCCGTGGGGAGGGAGCTTGCGGTTATGGCGATGCCCGCACGATCACCTTCAAGATCAGCAAGGTCTGGTAGTTCCTTCATCAAGATGAGCAACCAGGAAGGCCCGCTCCGGGCCTTCCTTTGTTATCGGAGAGCTCTCGACAGTGCCGCAGCTTACCCGCAGAACGATGCTGTCCGGCATGGCGGCATCACTGGCGATGCCGCAGGTTTTGCGTGCCCGGAGTGTCGGGCCACGGGTCGCGACATTGGATTGGGCACTTCTGGAAACGCTGCTCGCGATCGGCGCCGAGGTCGTCGCAGCAACCGAGCTTCGGCAATTCCGGCAGCTGGCCGTCAAGCCGGATGTGCCTGCCGGCACGGCGGATCTCGGGCTGCGCGGCACGCCCAACTTCGAGGTTTTGCGCTTTGCTCGGCCCGATGTGATCTTCAATTCGAATTTCTATGCCTGGGCCGATCCGATCATGGCGCGCATCGCGCCTGTCGAAAACCATGCGATCTACGTGCCCGGCGAGAGCCCTTACGCACTGGCCGAACAAGCCACACTCAGAATCGGCGAACGCCTGGATCTTCCCGGCGCAATTCGATTTGTCGAAGATTTTTCGGCAAAGCTCGACCGGTACCGGACGCTGTTTTCAAAGGGTGATGGTCGCCCGGTTCTGCCGATCAATCTCGGCGATGCTCGCCACTACCGTGTCTTCGGATCGGACAGCATGTTTGGCGAAGTGCTGAAACGGCTCGACCTTCGCAACGCGTGGCAAGGCGCCACAAGCTATTCGGCCATGGCCCCCGTCGGCATCGAGACACTGGCGAGCATGCCGGATGCCTGGATCATCCTGATCCCGCCACACCCGCAGGACGCGTTCGAAACGCTGACCCGGAGCGCATTCTGGAACGCGCTTCCTGCCGTGCGCGAAAATCGCGTGCTGACGATCGGCCCGATCAACCCCTATGGCGCGCTACCGGCCGCAAGCCGCTTTGCCGATTTCCTGGTGGAAGGATTTGCCCGTGTCCGGAACGGTTAGCGCGTTTATTCCTCCGCGCAGAGCTTCGACCCCTCTGCTTTCTGCGGCATCGCTCATCGTGGCTTGCTTGACCGGTTTCATTCTTTTGCTCGCCTTTCGCCCGCATGTGCCGGGCGATCCCGCAGTGGCGGAAACACTCGATAACATCCTGCTGTGGAACAGCCTTCTGCCCCGTGCGGTAATCGCACTGATTGCCGGTGCCGCGCTTGGCCTTGCAGGTGCGCTGCTGCAGCGCGTTCTGCGCAATCCGATTGCAGACGCCTCCACGCTTGGCATCGCTTCGGGCGCGGAACTGGCGCTGACGATCGGGATTACCTTTTCGCCAGCCCTGATGGGAGCGTCACGCGAAGTCCTGGCTTTTGCCGGCGGTCTTGCGGCCGTCCTCATCGTGCTGGCGCTCAGCTGGCGGCGCGGGCTTGACCCGGTCACGGTAGCCATTTCGGGCATGATCGTCAGCCTCATCGCCGCCGCACTCAGTGTCACTCTCGTGCTGGCGCGCGGCGAATATGCGATGTCGATCCATATCTGGGGGGCCGGTGCGCTCAGCCAGCAGGATTGGAGTGGCGTCATTTCGCTGGGGCCGCGACTGGCAATCGGTGTGGTCGCCGCCTTGCTATTGATGCGGCCGCTGAATGTGCTGGCGCTCGACGACTCCAGCGCGAAGAGCCTCGGTGTGGCGCTTCACGCAGCAAAGCTTGGAATTTTGCTGCTCGCTGTCTGGCTTTCCGCCTCCGTCACCGCGACAGTCGGGATCATTGGATTTCTGGGCCTCGCCGCGCCGGCATTCGCAAGATTGTGCGGCGCCCGAACCACGGGGCAGGTGATGGTTGCCGCACCGCTGACGGGTGCGGCTGTACTGTTTTTTGCCGATTGCATGACACAGATCCTCGGCCCCGGCTTCTCCGATCTCGCACCGACCGGCGCTGCCACTGCCTTGCTCGGCGGGCCATTGCTGCTCATCCTGCTGCCGCGGGTCCACGGTTTCTCACCTACAGCGGCATCCGAGGCCGTACTCCGGCATTTGCAAAAACCTGTTGGCGCCCTCGTCCTGCTCGCTGCCGCGCTTGCGCTCGGCTTCATTGCCATGCTTTCCATCGGCCCAACCGATGCCGGCTGGAGTGTCGCGACAGGCGCGTTGTTTTCCGACCTTCTGGCTTTTCGCCTGCCACGCATCGTCGCGGCTGGAGGTGCGGGCGCGATGCTCGGCGCGGCGGGCTTTGTCATGCAGAGGGTGACTGGCAATCCGATCGCCAGCCCGGAAGTGCTCGGCGTCTCAACCGGCGGCGGAGCGGGATTGACGGTTGCGCTTTTCCTGTTCGGTTTTCCATCGCCATCGACAATGATCGTCAGCATGGCGCTCGGCGCGCTTGCGGCTTTTATCGTAGTGATCGTCATTGCCGGACGGTCGGGACTTTCGGCCGAACGGCTTCTGCTCGCCGGCATCGCGATCACCGCCTTTTCCATGGCCATCATCAGCATGGTTCTGGCCCAGGGCGATATGCGCAGCTTCATTCTGCTGACCTGGATTTCCGGCTCCACCAATCGCGCCAGCGCATTCGAAGCCTGGACTGCGGTAGTCTCGCTGATGGTCCTGACCGCTCCACTGTTCCTGGCCGGACGCTGTCTGTCCATTCTGCCGCTGGGCACAACGGTCTCCAGAAGCCTCGGACTCGGCGTCACCATCTCGCGCCTTTTGCTGGCCGCGCTTGCAGCCTTGATGACGGCGATAGCGTCTTTTCTGGTCGGTCCGCTCAGCCTGACCGGCTTGATCGCGCCGCACCTGGCGCGACTGATCGGTTTTCAGCAACCGCGCCACCAACTGGCGGCGGCAATCCTGATCGGCGCGGGCGTCCTGATGGTGGCCGACTGGCTTTCCCGGGTTGTGATCTACCCGTACCAGGTGCCGGTCGGCCTGTTCGCCGCGCTGATCGGCGGACCGTATCTCCTCTGGCTTTTGGGCCGGAAGAGCTGAATATCAAGCCGACGTATTGGCCGTCGTATCCTTCACCGCCGCGGCCCGCTGGACCAGCTTGCCCTCTTCGGCCTTGTAGAAGAACTGGCTCGCTACGAGCCACCCCTTCAGCGGCCGAAGCGGCGGGATACAGGTCAGGAACATGAACGGCAGCGTCACCAGTAGATGCACCCACCAGGCAGCCTGGAACTGAACTTCCAGCCAGACGCCCAGGAAAACGCTTGGCACACAGGCGAAGCAGATCACGAAGAAGGCCGGACCGTCAGCCGGGTCTGCAAACGAATAGTCCAGCCCGCAGGCTTCGCAGTTCGGCCGCATGGTCAGAAAACCCTTGAACAGATGTCCCTGCCCGCAACGCGGGCATCGTCCGCGAATTCCGGTTTCCATTGGCGAAAGCGGGGGCCATTCGGTATCCATGACAACGTCCTCACAACAAACACATTCAAAGCGATTATTGACTGCAATCATTTAAATAGAGTTATGCATTCAATATGTCGATTGGCCAGAATGACGCAGTCAATGCGGGCAATGAGTCATGGTTGCAATTGCTTATCAAAAGAACGAGCCGGCCATTTCCGGCGGGCCTTCCAGTGCGTGGCCCATGAATTCGAGCGCCGCCTTGAGATACGCTCGGCCGATTGGACCGCCAAGGCAAACACGCGCGGCCTCTGATGCCGCCCCATCCACCGTAAATGCGTCGCTCGGCACCACGCCGATGCCGGCCGATCGCATGTGACTGCCGAACGTGGAGCGCGTCCAGCCATTCGCCAGCGGAAGCCAGATATTGAAACTCAAAGGATCGCTACGGTAGCTACCCTGCGGCAGGATTTCCACGGCAATCGCCTGCCGGGCCTGAGCTTCTGTGCGGATGAATTCGAGGATGGCGTCTGCCGTGCCGTCCTCAATCCAGCGGGTCGCAAGCGCTGCGGACAGTGGCGAGGCCATGACGTTCCCTGCCCGCATGGCGCTGGCGAAGGGCCATGCGGATTTCGTATCCGGCGCCACCACATAGGCAAGCCGCAGACCTGCGCCGATGCTTTTGGATAGCCCGCCGATATACCAGGTCAGCTCCGGCGCGAGCGCCGCAAGCGACTTCGGGCCAATAGCCGGAATGAAACCGTAGGCATCGTCCTCGACGATCGGCAGGCCATATTTGCGGGCGATGTCGCAGACATCACGCCGACGGCTCTCCGGCATCGTCAAAGTCAGCGGGTTCTGCAGCGTCGGATTGAGATAAAGCGCCTTTGGCTTCAAAGTCTTGCACGCCTCGTCCAGCGCTGCGGGAATGATGCCTTCGTCATCCATCTCGATCCCGGCGAGGTTCAGGCGCAGCTGGGCGGCAACCGAGCGGGCGCCGGGATAGGTGATCCGCTCGGAGAGCACGACATCTCCCGGTTTGGCCAGAATGCCAAAGATCGCCAGCAAAGCCGGATGGGCGCCCGGAGTAACGAAAATCCGTTCATGCGATGGCGACAGACCGCGGCGGCGCAGCCATGTGGCCGCAGCCTCCTTGTCCATCGCCGCTCCGCCAAAACCCTGATAACGCAACAGCGGGACGAGATTGGCGGAAACCGCCGAAAAACCCTCGCGCATGCGGGCGATCAGCTCGGGGTCATCTGGCTCCGGCGGCATATTCATGGAAAAATCGACGGCCTGGCTGCGACGAGGATCGACGGCCGCCTCTGCCTCGACTGCCGGCATTTTTTCCCTGTTGCGATCGACGACGAATGTACCGCGCCCGACATGGCTATCCACCAGACCGCGCTTGCGAGCCTCCACATAACCCCGCGCCACCGTGGTGAAATCGATGTCGAGTTCGCGTGCAAGCTCCCTTTGCGGCGGCAACCGATCGCCGGCGACCAGAACACCGCTCTTGAGGTCCATGGCGATCACATCGGCAATCGCCATGTAGCGGGGGCCATCGCTGCGGCCAAGATCGGGCTTCCAGGTCTTCATGCGGCATATCCGGATTGATGGATCATATTGACTGTATATTGTTGCTTTCCCGTGATGTCACGCCGAAAAGCGCCTCAGACCATGCGGCATATATGCCGTTTGCAGCGCCGCCGCCTCACCCATAGGTAGACTTGAACGCCGATCCATACATGCGCGAGCATTTTACACCCTTCCGGGCACTTGCTCCATTAGCATGACGGAAAATGGCCCATGCGCGCCGTAATTGAAACAGCGCATCTAAGAGACCCTGCAAAACTGTGATCGAGCAAAGATTGGGCTCGATAACGGCGATAAAAAGGGAACTGCGAAATGAACAAGCTACTCGCCTCTACCGTCCTGGCTATCGGGATGTTCGGATTCGGCGCTGCCGCCAACGCTGCCTGTGGGGAGGTTACCATTGCCAGCATGAACTGGCAGAGCGCCGAAGTGCTCGCCAGCCTCGACAAGTTCATCCTGACCAACGGCTACGGCTGCAGCGCCAACGTTATCGTCGGCGACACCGTGCCGACCATCACCTCCATGGTTGAAAAGGGCCAGCCGGATGTCGCGCCGGAAGGCTGGGTAGACCTTCTGCCGGAGGTCGTCAGCCGCGGCATTTCCGAAGGCAAGCTTGTCGGCGCTGCGGTGGCGTTGTCCGACGGCGCCGTTCAAGGCTGGTGGATTCCGAAATACGTCGCCGACGCCCATCCGGACATCAAGACCATTCAGGATGCCCTGAAGCACCCTGAACTCTTCCCGGATCCGGAAGACAAGAGCAAGGGCGCAGTCACCAACGGCCCGCAGGGTTGGGGCGGCACGGTCGCAACGACGCAGTTCTACAAGGCCTATGGTGCTGACAAGGCCAAGTTCACGCTAGTCGACACCGGCTCGGCCGCCGGCCTCGACGGCTCGATCGCCAAGGCCTACGAGCGCAAGCAGGGCTGGCTGGGCTATTACTGGGCGCCGACCGCACTGCTCGGCAAATATGAAATGGTGAAGCTCGGCCATGGCGTGCCGGCGGATGCCGCGGAATGGAAGCGCTGCAACACCGTTGCCGACTGCAAGGACCCGAAGCCGAACGACTGGCCGAAGGACAAGGTGCAGACGCTGGTGACCAAGAAGTTTGCCGACAAGGCAGGCGCCGATGTCATGGGTTACCTCAACAAACGCTCCTGGAGCAATGCCACGGTCAACAAGCTGATGGCATGGATGACCGACAACCAGTCCACCGGTGACGACGGCGCCAAATACTTCCTGAAGAACAATGCCGATCTTTGGACGCCGTGGGTCAGCCCGGAAGCGGCAACCAAGATCAAGGCTGCGCTCTGATCTCCTGAAAAGCAGTGCCCAGCCCTCGCAACTGCGGGGGTTGGGGTTTTCTTGCATGGATGGAGCGGCAGATGGACTGGCTTACACGATTTCCCACCATGAATGACGACGCGTTGAGAGACCTCAAAAAGGCGATCGACGACGGTTTCCGCGCGTTCACCCGCGCTTACGGCGACGGCATCGAAGCCTTCTTTTCGCCGCTGCAATTCTTTCTCATCCACGCCGAACGGATCATGGTGCAAACGCCGTGGCCGATCGTGGTCGCCGTCATCGCGCTGATCGCCTGGTTTGCCAGCCGCAGCTGGAAGATTGTCATCGGCTGCGCCGTCACGCTTCTCCTCATCGGCTATTTCGGCATGTGGGAAGACACGATGAAGACCATGTCGATGATCTTCGTCTGCACGGTCCTCTCGATCGTCATCGGCCTGCCGATCGGCATTCTCATGTCGCGATCCGAGCGGCTGCAGAACATCGTCAACCCGATCTTGGACGTGATGCAGACCATGCCGAGCTTCGTCTACCTCATTCCGGTCGTGATGCTGCTCGGCATCGGCAAGGTGCCGGGGCTGATCGCAGTGGTGATCTATGCCATTCCGCCGATGATCCGCCTCACCAATCTCGGCATCCGGCTCGTGGACAAGGAAGTTCTGGAGGCGGCAGACGCCTTCGGTTCTTCAAGCTGGCAGAAATTGCGCGACGTGCAGATGCCGCTGGCACTGCCGACGATCATGGCCGGTATCAACCAGACGATCATGATGGCGCTCGCCATGGTGGTCATCGCTTCGATGATCGGGGTGCAAGGTCTCGGCCAGCCGGTGCTGAAGGCGATCGCCAACCAGTATTTCACCCTCGGCATCTTCAACGGCATGGCGATCGTCGGCATTGCCATCGTCTTCGACCGGATCAGCCAGGCCTATGGCCGCCGCCTTCAGCGGCACATGGAAGCCGTTCACGGCTGATGAAGGAACCCGCCGGAACCCCTCCTCCGGCGGGTTACCTTAACTCAGGCGACAGCTTCCGACCGCGCCGGGCGTGTCTTTGCAAGAGCCGGAATTTCCGTCAGCAGCTCGTCGATCTGCTCCGCCTTCAACGGCCTGGCCATCAGGAAGCCCTGCACCTCGTTGCAATGGTCAGCCGTCAGCAAGGCAAGCTGCTCGTTCGTCTCGACGCCTTCCGCCGTAACGGAGAGGCCGAGCGCCTTGCCAAGCCCCAGGATCGCCTGAACGATCGGCCGCGCACTTTCGCGCGTATCGAGATCGTTGATGAAGCTGCGGTCGATCTTGATAACGTCGAACGGGAAGTTCCGCAGATAGCTGAGCGACGAGTAGCCGGTCCCGAAGTCGTCCATGGCAAGCTTGACGCCGAGGTCCTTGAGCTCGTTCAGCACCTGGATAGCCCGATCGGCATCCTCCAGCAGCACGCCCTCAGTGATCTCGAGCTCCAGCAGTTCCGCTGGCAGGCCGGAACTTGCCAGATGTTCCCTGACACGGCGCACGAGATTGCCATCACGGAACTGAACCGGCGAAACGTTGACCGAAACACCGATCCCAGCCCAGCCCGAAGCGGTTTCGCAGGCCGTCTTGAGAATCCAGTCGCCCAGCGGCACGATCAATCCGTTTTGCTCGGCGAGTGAAATGAAATCCATCGGGTTGATGCGGCCGCGCTCCGGATGCGCCCAGCGCACCAGCGCCTCGACGCTGCGGATACGACGCGCGCGGGTATCGAACCGCGGCTGGTATTCGAGATAGAAATGCCCTGCCGCCAGGCTATGACGCATATCCTCGGCAAGCTTGCGCTGCGCGACGATCTTCTCGTTCATTTCGGTGGCAAAGAAGCTGTAATGGCCGCGGCCGTTCTGCTTGGATCGATAAAGGGCCGCGTCGGCAGCACGCAGCAGTTCATCCGGCGTCTTCCCATCGGTCGGCGCAATCGCAATGCCGACCGACATGCCGACATGGATATCACCGCTCTCGTGGCGGATCGGTGCCGTCACGATATCGTAGAGATGCTTGCAGAAACGCTCGATCGACTCGACCGGCATGCCCGGCGCGGCGATGACGAATTCGTCGCCGCCGACACGGGCCACCATCTGATCCTCGCGGAGTGCGCGACGCATCCGGTCGGCGACTTCACCCAGCACGCGGTCGCCGACATGATGGCCGAACGTGTCGTTGATCGGCTTGAAGCGGTCGAGGTCGATATAAAACACCGCCATGCTGGCTTCCGGTCCGCCAAGGCAATTGTCCATGAAGGCGGAGAGCTTGACGCGGTTTGGCAGCGACGTGGCGGAATCGTGCTGCGCCTGGCGCTTGGCATCATCGAAGGCCTCGGCCAGCGCGACATTGTCGCTGACATCGGTTGCGTATTTGATGACCTTGCACGGCTGGCCGTTGATATCGAGGATCGGATTATAGGACGCCTGTATCCAGACTTCGCGACCATCCTTGCCGATGCGCTTGTAGAGACCGCAATGGTATTTGCCGGAGCGCAACGTTTCCCAGAAGGAGACATAGTCGTCGCTCGCGGCGATATCACGCTCCACCAGCTGCGAATGATGGCGCCCCTTCACTTCGTCGAGCGAATAACCGAGCACACCGAGGAAGTTTTCGTTGACGTCGAGAACCGTGCCATCGAGCGCGAAAACGACCACGCCCTGCGATTTGTTGATCGCCTCAATCTGGCTGCGATAATCCGCCTGACGAAGCTTTTCCGCCGTCATATCGGTCGCATATTTGACGATCTTGAACGGACGTCCGCCCATATCGAGGATCGGATTATAGGTCGCCTGCAGCCAGAGTTCGGTCCCGTCCTTGGCAATGCGCTTGTATTCGCCGGCACGATGACGGCCAGCGGCAAGATCCTCCCAGAAGGTCTTGTATTCCTGGCTCTCGGCAATTTCCGGCTCGACGAACATGCGGTGGTGGCGGCCGCGCACCTCGCCGAACCGATAGCCGGTGGCATTCAGGAAGTTCTCGTTGGCGTCGATCACCGTGCCGTCGAGTTCGAAGGAGATGACGCACTGCGCATTATGGATCGCAGCGATCTGGCCCTGATGTTCCGACTGGAGCCGACGTTCATCCGTGACAATGGACGCGTATTTGACCACTTTCACCGGCTTGCCGGAAGCGTCGAAGATCGGGTTGTAGCTCGCCTGCAGCCAGATTTCCCGGCGGTTCTTGCCGAAGCGTTTGTAGAGACCCGACCGATGGCGTCCCCGGCGCAGGTCCTCCCAGAACACGTTGTATTGTGCGCCATGTGCATGCGAGCCATCGACAAAGATCTTGTGATGACGGCCGACGATTTCATCCAGCGTATAGCCGGTCGCATCGAGGAACTTGTCGTTGGCATCGAGGATCGTACCGTACATGTCGAAGGTGATGACACTGTTCGACTTGTTGATGGCATTGACCTGCCATTCATAGTCCGCCTGACGCAGTTTTTCGGCGGTGATGTCGGATGCGTATTTCACCACTTTCACCGGCCGGCCGGCGAGATCGAAGATCGGGCTATAGACAGCCTGCAGCCAGATATCCTGGCCGGATTTATGCACTCGGCGGTATTCGCCGGATTTTGGTTCTCCTGCCGCAAGCTGTTTCCAGAACGCGCGATAGTCTTCGCCGTCGCGCTCCTCGGCATCGACGAACATCGAATGATGCTGGCCGGCGATTTCGGGCAGATCATAACCCATCGCTTCGAGGAAAAGCGGGTTGGCATCCAGAACGACGCCATCAAGTGAGAAATGGATGACCGCCTGGCTTCTCTGGATCGCGGCGATCTGGCCGCGCTCTTCGGAGATTCGCGCCTGTTCCGCGGTGACGTCGCGAACGATCTGCACGATCTCGTCAAACATGCCATTCTCATCGGCGAGCGGCACGTAACGAGAGCGAAGCCAAAGTTCCTTGCCCGCCTTTGCGATCCAGAGGCTTGTCTCCTCCTGCAGTTCCCCACGCCTCAGCGCGTCCCACAGCAAAACGCGTTGGTTGCGATCATGGGTGTTGGAGACGAAGGACGAGGAATCCTGACCGATCAGTTCATCGAGACCGTAACCGATCATCCGCACGAACTGGTGGTTGGCAGCCACGATCTTGCCCTGGGTGCTATATCGCACGGTGCCGAAGATCTGGTTCAGAGCGCGGAGTTCGGCGGACGAAACCATCGTTTCGGCGGAGGAAGAGGGAATCACGGAAGGGCCTGCAGCTAGCGAACAATCGCGGCATTATCATCGGCACCATCTAAATAAGCGTAAAGATTATAAGGGCATAGAAACGTAACTGGCGACTTAGATTGACCACCGCGCCAACATCTCGATCACCTCCTTCAAACGAAAAAACCGGACGGCGCATTTCGCGCCGCCCGGCTTTCGTTTTCACATGACGACAGGTTCGATCAGACGAGATCGAAACGGTCGGCGTTCATGACCTTGTTCCAGGCGGCGACGAAGTCCTTCACGAACTTCTGCTTGGCATCCGACTGGCCGTAGACTTCGGCAATGGCGCGAAGCTGCGAATGCGAGCCGAAGATCAGATCGACGCGGGTACCGGTCCACTTGGCAGTTCCAGTCTTGCGGTCGCTGCCCTGATAGACGCCCTTCTGGCCGGCGACCGGAGCCCAGACCGTGCCCATATCGAGCAGGTTGACGAAGAAGTCGTTCGTCAGGGTTTCCGGCTTGTCGGTGAAGACGCCGTGTTCTGGCTGGCCGACGGTGAGCACGCGCAGGCCGCCGAGCAGGACAGTCATTTCCGGTGCCGTCAGGGTCAGGAGCTGGGCGCGGTCGACGAGCGCCTCCTCCGCCTTCAGGAACTGGTGCCTGTTACCGTTCACATAGTTACGGAACGCATCAGCGCGCGGCTCAAGCGGCGCGAAGGAATGCGTGTCCGTCTGTTCCTGCGATGCATCCATGCGGCCCGGGGTGACCGGAACGACGACGTCGGTGCCGGCAGCCTTAGCAGCCTTTTCGACGCCGGCGGCACCGGCAAGCACAATCAGGTCAGCCAGCGAGATCTTCTTGGCGCCGATGGCGTTGAAGTCCGCCTGGATGCCTTCCAGAACGCCCAGAACCTTGGCGAGCTGCGCCGGCTGGTTGGCTTCCCAATCCTTCTGCGGAGCAAGACGAACACGGGCGCCGTTGGCACCGCCGCGCTTGTCGGAACCACGGAAGGTCGAAGCGGAAGCCCAGGCGGTGGAGACCAGTTCCTGGACCGACAGACCGGAGGCCAGAACCTTTTCCTTCAGACTGGCGATATCGGCGTCATCGACCAGCGGGTGATCGACAGCCGGGATGACGTCCTGCCAGATCAGGTCTTCGGCCGGCACTTCCGGGCCGAGGTAACGGGCCTTCGGACCCATGTCACGGTGGGTCAGCTTGAACCAGGCGCGGGCGAATGCGTCGGCAAACTGGTCCGGGTTTTCGAGGAACCGGCGCGAGATCTTTTCGTAGATCGGGTCGAAGCGCAGCGCTAGGTCGGAGGTCAGCATCTTCGGCTTGTGCTTCTTCGAAGCATCGAAAGCATCCGGGATCGTTGCCCCTGCGCCCACGGCGACCCATTGCTTGGCGCCGGCCGGGCTGGTTTCCAGTTCGTATTCGTAACCGAACAGGTTCCAGAAGAAGTTATTGCTCCACTTGGTCGGCGTCGTCGTCCAGGTCACTTCCAGGCCGCTGCCGATCGCATCGGTGCCGACGCCGGAGTTGAACTTGCTCGACCAGCCGAGGCCCTGTGCTTCCAGCTCACCGCCCTCCGGATCGATACCGACGAAAGACGGATCGCCCGCGCCGTGCGTCTTGCCGAAGGTGTGGCCACCGGCGATCAGCGCTACGGTTTCCTCGTCGTTCATCGCCATGCGGGCGAAAGTGTCACGGATGTCGCGGGCAGAAGCGAGCGGATCCGGCGTGCCGTTCGGGCCTTCCGGGTTGACGTAGATAAGGCCCATCTGCACGGCGCCGAGCGGCTCTGCCAGCTCGCGTTCACCGCTATAGCGCTCGTCGCCGAGCCATGTGCCTTCCGGACCCCAATAGAGCTCTTCCGGCTCCCAGACGTCGGCGCGGCCGCCGGCAAAACCGAAGGTCTTGAAGCCCATCGATTCGAGCGCGACGTTGCCCGTCAGGATCATCAGGTCAGCCCAGGAGATCTTGTTGCCGTATTTCTGCTTGATCGGCCACAGGAGGCGACGAGCCTTGTCGAGGTTGACGTTATCCGGCCAGCTGTTGAGCGGGGCGAAACGCTGCTGGCCCATGCCTGCACCGCCGCGACCGTCGGTAACACGGTATGTGCCGGCGCTGTGCCATGCCATACGGATGAACAGACCGCCGTAATGGCCGAAGTCGGCCGGCCA
Source organism: Neorhizobium sp. (assembly GCA_965227625.1). GTDB lineage: Bacteria > Pseudomonadota > Alphaproteobacteria > Rhizobiales > Rhizobiaceae > Neorhizobium. Next base: position 189,950 of record CBDDGK010000013.1, read on the forward strand.
CCATTCCTGGCTGTCGGTCATCAGCGCGGTGAGGTCTTTTTTCAGAGCTTCGATATCGAGCGTCTTGAACTCTTCGGCATAGTTGAACGCCTTGCCCATCGGATCGGACAGTGCCGAATGGCCATGAAGCATCTGGACATTCAGCTGGTTCGGCCACCAGTCACGGTTGTTCCGGCCGCTTGGCGTATGGGCGACCGGACATTTGCCGGCCGTTTCGCTAGATTTCGCATCCATGACGTTCTCCTTGATTGTTCGATTATGTGCCGTCCGAAAGGAAGTCCTCCGCCCGTCGTTCTAGCGACCATGGCCGATGCTCATCCTCCCTTTAGAACCCTTCTTATCTGAAGCGCGCAATAAATTTAAGTTGGATTTACTGATCACTGCGATAAGCTAAGCTTATGAAGAATGTTACGCTGAAACAGCTACGGTATTTTGAAGCCCTTGCACGCGACGGACGCTTCCGCCGCGCCGCCGATGCCTGCGCAATCTCGCAACCGGCCTTGTCCATGCAGATCAAGGAACTGGAGGAACAGCTCGGCGGCAACCTGTTCGAGCGCAGCGCGAGAGAGGTCAAACTTACCGCCTTCGGTCAGCTTTTTGCATCCCGCGTCCGCGACATCCTGCGCGCCGTCGATGAACTGGGCGATCTGGCGCGCGCGGCGCAAGACACGTTCCTGACGCCGCTGCGCATTGGTATCATTCCGACGATCGCACCTTATCTCCTGCCCGCCATCATCCGCGACCTGACGAAGACGTTCGAAGGCATCGACATTCAGGTGCGCGAAACGCTGACAGCGAAACTCGTCCACGATATTGCGCAGGGCGGGCTCGACATGGCGATTGTCGCTCTCCCCGTTTCAGAACCGTCGCTGACGGAGCTGAAACTGTTCGACGAAGAGTTCGTCCTGGTGCGGCACCCGGACGATGAGGGCAAGCCCGTGCCGGAACGGGAAGCCCTGCGCGAGATGCGGCTTCTCCTGCTGGAGGAAGGCCATTGTTTCCGCGATCAGGCTCTGTCCTTCTGCAATATCGGCTCGGCCCGGCCGCGTGAGGTCATGGAAGGCAGTTCGCTTTCCACCCTCGTCCAGATGGTCAGCGCCGGCATCGGCGTCACCCTCATTCCGGAGATGGCGGTCTCTGTCGAGACCCGCTCCGCGCCGGTTTCGATCACCCGCTTCCAGACCCCGCAACCGTCCCGCACGATCGGCCTTGTGTGGCGCAATTCCACGCCACTGGCCAAGCAATACCTGCTTGTCTCCGAGGTCATTCGCCAATCCGTCGAGGCTGTGCGCAATCCCGTGCTCGGCCGGTAAGATGCCTCTTGCAGCAGCATGGATGCGCACCGCCAGATCGGAGTCCGCCGGCGGCTTCAACATATCTTGGAATAAATTTTGTACACGTGTACATTTTGTCATCGGCCTGTTATAGAGGGCCCATAAGAACAGTCCCGCCGTGATGATTTACACGCCTCGACACGCAAGGGACGCAATGAGTGCCAATGCCGTGGGAGGCAGCAATTTCACTCAAGGGGGAGTCATAGAATGACTATTCTGCCTATTCTGAAATCCGCCGTTCTGGCGACCGTTCTTCTCGCTTCGACCGCAGCCATCGCATCCGCCAAGGATGTCACCATCTCCGTCTGGTCCGGCGGTTCCGGCCCGAACGACAACTACCGTGTCGACGCGATCGAAATCGCCGCCGACATTCTGGAGCGCGAAGCCGCCATCCGC
>CBDDGK010000014.1:0-20200 GCA_965227625.1 Neorhizobium sp.
GCGGCAATGCCGATCATGGTGCCGACCAGTGTCAGCAATTTTCGGAAGGCGAATGTCAGCATCGTCTTCTCCGTTCAGTTATAAGATGCGCATGGCCCGAAACTGGGGAGCCGGGCCATGCGCCATTCTGGCTGCTGGATGGGATCGCAGCCAGTGATTATTCAGCCTTCACCCAAAGCGGGTAGAGATCGACTTCACCCGTGAAGCGGACCGGGCTGAACTGGAAGCCCTGCAGGTAGTCGCGGCGTGCCCAACGGCGGTTCTGCAGCATGCCGAAGACTTCAGGCTGGTCGGCGACGATCTGGGTCTGGATATCGGCATAGAGCTTGGCGCGCTCGTCCCAATTGGTCGAACCGCGGGCCTTGTCGATCATCTCCGAAACCTTCGGGTTGTCGTAGAACATCATCGCGTAATACTGACCCCAGCTCGCCTTGTGGTACTGGTATGCGACGGCGTCAGGATCGGTCGAGACCGGGGTCGTGTAGACCGAGGTCATGGCCGGCGAGGTCTCGACCTTGGAACCATTGGCGACCATGTTCGGCCACTGTTCCGGCTTGATCTCGACATTGATGTTGAGCGGCTTCAGGCTGTCGAGCAGCACGAGGCCGATGCGGCGGGCTTCTTCGAGGCCTGCGACATGAACGTAGGGCAGGGTGATGCCGCCGTTCGGATAACCGGACTTGGCGAGATATTCCTTGGCCTTGGCGAGATCCTTGCGCGGAATGCCCGGAACCGACACGAAGCCCTTCATGGCATCCGGAAGCGGGCTCGTCTCGAGCGATGCGGCGCCGTTATAAACCTGGATCAGGGCATCATAGTCCATCGCATAGGCGATCGCCTTGCGCAGGTTGATATCCGCGGTCGGACCCTGCTGGGTGTTGAACTTGATGCCGAACGTGGTCATGCCCTTGTGGTCTTCGATCGCGACGCCCGGAGCGCGCTTGATCTGGACGTAATCGTCGGGCGTCAAACCTTCGACGATATCGGCTTCGCCGCGCTGCAATGCTGCCTTCTGGGCGGCCGGTTCGCGGATGATCTTGAAGATCACGCCGGCCGGGCGGTTCTTGTCGCCCTGCGGCCAGCCCTTCCAGTAGTTCTGGACGGATTCGACTTCGTAGAGAACGTTCGGTTCCCAACGGCCGAGCTTGAACGGGCCGGAGCCGGCGGCATGGTCGGTCAGCCACTTCTGGCCGTAGTCGCCATCGACTTCATGCGCCTTCACTTCGGCCGGGTTGACGATGTACCACCAGGGCAGGAAGGAGAGGAACGGTGCGTAGGGGGCCTTGAGGTCGAACTTGGCCGTGTAGTCATCGACAACGCTGATGCCTTCCGGCGCCAGGAAGTCCTTGAGCATCCAGGCGACGCCCTTGTTGAGCTTTAGGCCGCGTTCAAAAGAATAACGGATGGCTTCGGCATTCACCGGGTCGCCGTTGTGGAACTTGGCGGTCTTGACGAGGTGGAACGTCCAGGTCTTGCCGTCGGCGCTGGTCTCCCACTTCTCGGCCAGCCACGGCTTGATCTCGGCCGGGTTGCCTTCGTACTTGACCAGCGCGTCATAGACGGCCTGCTGGATCATGCGGGTCGACCAGTCGTAACGGATATGCGGGTCGAGGACCGGGATTGCCTGGCGGCCGCCGAACACGATGACATTGCCCTTGTCGGTGCGCTCGAAGGCGCCTGCCGGCGAGGCGAGAACCGACGAGGCTAGAAGCCCCGCGATCGCGATATTCCTGAAGATCTTACCGAACATATCGTTCCCTCTTGTTAATTTCATTGATAGTTGGATCAGCGTTTTTAGATCATTTGGCGCACGACACCGGCGACGAGGCGGCGCGACAGGAGCACGGGGGCATCGATGGCGCCGCGAGCGGCCTCAAGCATTTCCGCCGAATAACCCATGCAGTGCATGACGACGAGGTCGCAACCTTCCAGCTCCTTGGCGCGCTCGGCCATTGCTGCCCCGGCATAGGGAGAGGCCGCAACAAGGCGCGTCTCGCCACTGAATACGTGACGTTCCTTGAAATCGTTGATCTGGCGCTCCAGTGGCACGATGATGCCGAGTTGGCGGGCGGAGGCGGCCAGCGCCTCGACGGTCGTGTCGACGATGCGCTGTGCCTCGACGACCAGCGTGTTTTCCAAGGGCTCGATCTTGGTGCCGGTGCACAGAAGGACGATGAGGTCGAAACCTTCGCCGTCGATCTTCTTCAGGAGCACGTTGAGCTTTTCTTCCGTCAGCGCCTTTGAAGAGACGATCTCTTCGCCGCTGTTAAGGCGGGTCGCGAAAGAATGTTCTCCGTCCTTGGCGCGCATCGCATCGAGTTCCTGCGGGCTCATGCCGTCGAGCACGCCGAACTCGCGGAACTCGACACGACCAGCCGGCAGGCCGACGAGGATTTCGGCCATCATTTCCGGCACCAAGTCTACGCGGGGCGTCTGGCCGATAGTTACGAAAGCGATCTTGGATGTAGAAGGCATGCTCTTGTCATTCCCTGCATGGCATCGTTGGCAGGGAGCCTAACGCCCGGAAGCGCGGGTTCACTATAGGGTAATGCCCCTAGAGCGACATGATTCTGACATGTTTATTGCGACCAAATTTTAGGCAAAACGCCTTTTCAGCGCAATTTCCTTACGCAAAACCAAAAAAAATTTGCCAGGAATTGCTTAAGGGTGCCCTGCGGCCACCACCATGCGGATAAGCGCGTTGGAGGAGGTTACCTCCATTTTGCTCATCACGTTGGACCGGTGGATCTCGACCGTCTTGGGGCTGATGCCGAGCTGACGGGCGATTGCCTTGTTGGAAAGCCCCTCGGCGACCAGCGAGAGGACCTGCCTTTCGCGCGGCGTCAACTTCAGCAGCTTTTCCTCGAATTCCGGGGGGACTCCAGGCAATGTTACCGGGTGTGTCCCGTGCAGCAGCAGGCGGATGGCGCTGGCGACGATGCGGCGGGCGAGCACGACCGGCTTGCCGCTGGCCTTGGCGACCATCTGCCGGTCGGCTTCGGTAAAACTCACCGAATTCAATACGATAATTTCCGAATCCGCGAGGTCGATCAGCGCGCTCGCAAGCAGCTTCTTGTCGCCGTCGGCGGCGTAGCTGGCGCTGATCTTGTATGGCGCCAGGGCCGGAATTTCGAGCTCGCCGATCTGCTGCTGCAGCGGCTGGATCAGGCCGACAGCCGAGCCGTGCGCGGCGAGCGAAATCACGGTCGATTCCATGGCGCGCTGGGCGTTGACGGTCGGGCAGGTGCTTTCGAAATCCCGGAAAAGACCGGTTGAAAGGATGACGACGAGGTCGAATTCGTGAGGCTGGAAATTGGCGGCGATCTTCGCCATACGCTCGGCGATGCGCGGCTTGGAAACGACGATATCGCTGCCATCCGCAAGGCGGGTCAGAATGCTCGTCTCACCCGGTTTTACCCGCAGATCGTCGATTTCCACCTTGGAAAGGCCGTCCAGAGCGCCGATTTCCAGCGCTTCGATCGGCATGTCGAGATTGGCCAGCATGTCGCCGATAATGTCCGTGCGCGGCGATTGGCCGACACTCAGAAACATCACACGATGACGGGTTTCCGCTGCTTCAGGTGAGGGCGAAGACGGATTGTTTGAGCTCTTCGTCACGGGCAGGGAATCGGTCCTTTCGATCGTCTCGGCATGATGGTTTTAGGCATGCTTAAAATCAAGGCAAGCCCATTCTAGGGGCAGTCCCCTATAGGCATGTCTCGCCTCTCATGGCTAGGTTCTAGCACATTCTTCGGAGGTAAACATGATCCGTGATTTCGAAGCGGGCGAGATCGACCCGCTTGCCGTTGGCGCCTGGATTCTCGGCACCGGTGGCGGCGGCAGCCCCTATCTGGCGCAGCTCAACCTGAAAAAGCTCTACAAGGACGGCAAGCGCGTCAAGCTTATCGACCCCAAGGCTCTCGATGACGGCGATGCCGTTGCCGTCGTCTCCAAGATGGGCGCCCCGCTCGTCGGCCAGGAGCGCCTGGTGGACCCGGCGCATCTCGCCCGTGCCATGCAGCTAATGGAAGAATATACCGGCCGCAAATTCCGCGCCGTGATGAGCGTCGAAATCGGCGGCGGTAATGCACTGTCGCCCTTCCTCGCAGCCGCCATGCTGGACATTCCGGTCGTCGATGCAGACGCGATGGGCCGCGCCTATCCGGAAGCGCAGATGACGAGCTTCGCAATCGGCGACCTGCCGATGTATCCGCTCACCCTCGTCGACTGCCGCGACAACGAGGCGATCGTCGCCAAGGCCGCGTCCTGGAAGTGGATGGAACGCATTTCGCGCAAGATCTGCACCGAAGTCGGTTCGACCGCCGCGACCTGCAAGGCGCCGCGCACCGGCCGCGAAGTCAAGGATTGGGGCGTTCTCTATACGGTCACCAAGGCCGTCAGCCTCGGCCGGGCCGTGCTCGATGCCCGCGCCGCTCACACCGATCCCGTCGAAGCCGTGCTCGCCCATGAAGGCGGCAAGGTTCTCTTCAAGGGCAAGATCGCCGACGTCGACCGCACCACGACCGGTGGCTTCCTGCGCGGAGCGGCCATGATCGAGGGCCTGGATAGCGACAAGGGCTCCAAGGTGGAACTCGCCTTCCAGAACGAATGGGCGGTCGCCTTCCGCGACGGCCAGCCGATCGCCATGACGCCGGATCTGATCTGCCTGCTCGATACCGTTTCGGGTGAAGCGATCGGTACGGAAACGGTGCGTTACGGCCAGCGTGTGACGGTTGTCGCCCTGCCTGCGCCGGACGTGCTGACGAGCCCGAAGGGACTTGAACACGTCGGCCCGCGCGCCTTCGGTTATGATATTGATTTCAAATCGGTGTTTGCAGCATGAAGCGGATCGGAATTGACGTCGGCGGCACCAATACGGATGCCGTGCTCATCGATGGCGAGAAGGTTCTCTCGGCCATCAAGTTTCCCACCACCGCGGATGTGATGCAGGGCGTTGTCAACGCCATCGGCCACGTCGTCTCCTCGCAGGCGCCGGGCGCTTCGCCGGTCGACGCCGTGATGATCGGCACGACGCATTTCACCAATGCCGTCGTCGAGCGAGCCCGTCTCGATCGCGTCGCTGCGATCCGCATCGCAATGCCGGCTGGCGCATCCCTGCCGCCGATGATCGACTGGCCGGACGAACTGCGTGACGCAGTCAATCCGCTGTCCTTCATGGTACATGGCGGCCACGAATATGACGGCCGTCCACTGGTGCCGTTGGCCAAGGATGAAATCCGCGACGCGGCCATGAAGATCCGCGATGCCGGTATCGATTCCGTCGGCATCACCGCGCTTTTCTCGCCGCTGACGGCGGAATGCGAGCTGGAAGCCGCCGAAATCGTTCGTTCGATCATCCCGAATGCGCGTATCACGCTGTCGCATACGCTCGGCCGCATTGGACTGCTGGAGCGCGAAAACGTCACGCTCTTGAACGCCGCTCTGCAGGGCCTCGGCCGCAAGACGATCGACGCGTTCAAGGACGCGCTGATCCGTGCCGGCATCGACGCGCCTTTCTACCTGACGCAGAACGACGGTACTGTGGTTCTGGCGGATGTCGCGGCCGCCAACCCGGTCTACAGCTTCGCCTCCGGCCCGACGAACTCCATGCGCGGCGCGGCCTTCCTGACCGGCCTCAAGGAGGCCATGGTCATCGACGTCGGCGGCACGACCTCAGATATCGGCTGCCTCGTCGGCGGTTTCCCGCGTGAAGCCAACAATGTCGTCGAAGTCGGCGGTGTCCGCACGCTCTTCCGCATGCCGGACCTTCTGCCGATGGCGCTCGGCGGCGGCACGATTATCGATCCGGAAACCCGCAAGATCGGCCCGCGTTCGGTCGGCTACCGCATCACCGAAAAGGCATTGGTCTTCGGTGGTGACACGCTGACCACGACGGACGTCGCGGTTGCTGCCGGTCTCGTCGAAATCGGCGACCGGGATCGCGTCAAACATCTCGACAAGGCGCTTGTCGCCGATCTTCTGAAGCGTGTCGAAGCGATGGTGGAAGACGGTGTCGACCGTATGAAGACCTCGGCCGAAGGCGTACAGTTGATTGCCGTCGGCGGCGGTGCGTTCCTGATCCCGGAAAAACTGAAGGGCGCCAGTGAAGTGCTGCGCGTCGAACATGCCGGCGTCGCCAACGCACTCGGCGCGGCGATGGCGCAGGTTTCCGGTGAAGTCGACCAGGTGTTCTCCGACATGTCGCGCGACAAGGCGATTGCCGAAGCCGACCGGATCGCTCGCCAGCGCGCGGTCGATGCCGGTGCCGATCCGACCTCGATTGTCACGCTCGACACGGAAGATATTCCGATCGCCTATCTGCCGGGCGATGCCCGTCGCGTTCGCGTTCGTGTTGTCGGCGATATCGCCTTCATGAAGGACGAGAGGAAGCGTGCGGCCGGCGGCTCACGCTGAATCTGAAGACTTTCCAACCTTTTCCCCCCAGGGACCTTGGCGGGCCGACTTTGTTCGGTCCGCCTTTTTTGTTTTCGAAAATTGACGGATCGCAGGCGAGTGTATTCTTGCTGCCACGCCGGTGTTAAATAAAACAGTTTCGCCGGATTGGTTTGCCAATATAACCAATTTGGGCTTCCTCTAACGCAAAAGCTCCTATAAAATTCTATTTCTAGATCAGAGAGATAGATTTGGCTGGCAAGACCGGACATGGATAAGACGACGCAAGCGACAGCTAAGCAGCCACCGGTTGGCAAACCAAAGGGAACGGGCCTTGTCGATCAGGCGCTTGAACGCCTGTTGGCTGGGCCGGACATTGGTCCAGGTTCGCGACTGCCGACAGAAAGGGCGCTCGCCGAACAGCTTTCGGTACCGCGCAGCGCCATTCGTTCCGCTTTGTCCCGGCTGGAAGCGCATGGACGCGTCAACCGCATTATCGGAAGCGGCACCTATGTAACGGGTGCTCCGCCGCAGCGATCGGAGATCACGCCGGGGCAGGATGCCAGCCCGCGCGAGATCATGGAAACCCGCATGCTGATCGAGCCGCGTTATGCGGCGCTGATCGTCGCGCATGCCAATGGCGCCGATCTGGAGCGTATCCGCGAAGCGATGCGCGGCGCGGAGGCTGCTCGGGATTTCGAAACGTTCGAAATCTGCGACGGGCAGTTCCATCAGGCTTTGGCCGACGCTACTCACAATCGTCTGATGATCGAGATCTACCGGACGATCACGCTCGCCCGCGAACTTGCCGAATGGGGCGAAATGAAGCGCCGCAGCATTACGCCGGAACGCCGGGCTGCCTACGAGCGCGAACACCGGGAGATCGCCGAAGCCTTGCAGCTCCGCGATGTCGCGCGGGCCGAAGCGGCGCTGACGGGCCATCTCGTCAATATTCGGCAGAATTTGCTCGGCTCCTGATCCAAAGCCCAAATGAAAAAGCCGCCGGGATGAACCGGCGGCTTCTTCGTTTCTCGATACCGAAAAATCAGGCCTTGAGGCCGACGTTTTCATAAGGCTCCCAGTGGTTCATGCCGGAGGGCAAGCCGACGACATTGGCGCCGGATGCGCTCGGATAGGTCTTCTCCCAGAGCCACAGCGCAGGCACTTCGTCGACCAGGATGACCTGGGCTTGGCGATATAGATCGCCGCGTTTTTTCGGGTCGATTTCGACGTCGGCGGCGTTGAGCAACTTGTCCACTTCCGGGTTCGCATAGGCCATCAGGTTTGCGCCATTGGCCTTGCGAATATTCGTGGAGAGATATTTCGGCGAGACGGAAATCTTCGGGTCCGGGCCGGTAAAGAACGAACCCATCGCCATGTCGAAATTCCATTGCAGATAGGCCTGGTCCCAGACCGCGGCGAAATCGCCCGGTGCAAGAATGAGGTCGATGCCGACTTCCTTCAGCTGTTCGCGCATGATTTCGCCTGCCGCCTGCAGCGCGCCGCCTTCGGCGGAGCCCTGATAGGCGAGCTTGACGCTGAAGCGGCTTGCGCCGTTCTTGGTGGCGCCGGCCTTGTCGAGCAGTTCATTCGCCTTTTTCACGTCGCGCTTATACTTCGTGACGTTGCCGTTGTAGAACTCCTCGTGATCCGAGCGGATCGGGCCGGTGGCGGCCTTGCCGCGGCCGTTGAGCGCCAGTTTCACCAATACGTCACGGTCGATCGCATAGGAAATCGCCTGACGGACTTCCTTCTTGCCGAGCTGAGGGTGGCGGGTGTTGATATAGGCGAGGATTTCGCCACGGGCCGGGCGGACGCTGTCGAATACCTTGACCTTTTTATTGCCGTCGAGCGCATCGGCTGATGCGGCCGAAAGGCAGAAATAGGGGATGTAGTCAACATCGCCATTTTCCAGCGCCAGCCGGCGCGCGCCTTCATCTGGTATGACCTGGAAGATCAGTCGGTCGATGAAGATTGCATCCTTGCGGAAATAGGCCGGGTTCTTTTCCAGGATGATATGGCTGCCGCGCTCCGCCTGGGAAAGCTTGAAGGCGCCAGTGCCGATCGGCTTCTGGTTGGCCGGGTTCATGCGAACGTCGGTGCCTTCGTAGATATGCTTGGGATGGATCAGCGATTGTTCCTGCTGCGAGAAGGCCCAGGGGAAGAAGGCCGGATCGGCCTGTTTCATCTTGACTACGACGGTCAGCGGATCGGGTGTTTCAATCGCCGCGATCTGTGCAGTGGCTGCCTGCGCCAGCGAGTTGAACTTGCCGTTCAGCTCCAGCATCGAATAGCGCACGTCTTCCGAGGTGAAGGGTTTTCCGTCGTGCCAGGTGACGTTAGGCTCCAGATTAAACGTGAAGGTCAGGCCGTCATCGCTCATTTTCCATGATTTGGCGAGGTTCGGCATGACCTTGCCGGATGTCGAGAGCTTCAGCAGGTTGTTGAAGATCTGGCCCGACACGCAGTTGGTAATCGTCGCGCCGGTAACCAGAATGCTGAGCGCCGGCGGATATTCGTTGATCGCCACGACAAGCGTGCCGCCCGGCTTGGGCTTGGCCATTTCCTGTGCCAACGATGTGCGAATGCCTGTCGAAAGGCCGAGAATCCCGATGCCGAGACCACCCAATACGCCGCGACGCGTCGGGTGAGTGAAGGATGAGAAGGGCGTATATCTGCTGATCGTCATGCTGTTCTCCCTGTTCGTCGGCTTGGCTCTGGAAGCGCCGACCGTGACTGCGTTCACAACACCCGTTTTGGGTAGACCCGACCCGCCGCATGTTCCTTGCGGCAGGCCGGGTCCGCTGTTCTCCCGAACATTCTTTTTATCGTGCAACCCGCCAGAAATTGCCGGGCATTCTCGTCTGGTCCTGAAGGCCGCCGCGTTCGATGACGCGATGGTACATGGTGGTCGTCTGGTCGAGAACGGCCGCCTCGTCGATCGTCTGCATGACACGGTCGCGCATGACGATGCGGCCATCGATGATCACGTCGGCGACGTCGTTGCCGCTGCCATTGGTGAGGATGCGGATCGCAACCATGTCGGCCGGATAGAGATGCGGCTTGCGCAGGTCGATGGTGATGAGGTCAGCCTTCTTGCCGACTTCGATCGAACCGATTTCCTTGTCGAGGCCGAGCGCGCGGGCGCCGTCGATTGTCGCCATTTCCAGCGCCTTGCCGGGCGGCAGAACCTTGGGATCGCGGAAGCGGACCTCCTGCAGCAGACGCGCGGCGCGCATGTCGAGGAAGATGTCTGCCGCATTGCCGGACGGCGAGTCGGTGCCAAGGCCGACGGCGATGCCCGCCTCGATCATTTCGACCACCGGGCAATCATGCTGGATGACGCGGCCGATGCGCGGCTGGTGGCCGACGCTGGTGCCGGTTTCCTTGAGGATGTCGATGGCCCGTGCCGGCAGGTCGGTGCAGTGCGACAGGATCGTGTCCGGGCCGAGCAGGCCGAGATTCTGATCGTAGGCGAACTCGATCGCGTTGCCATAGGCATGCGTCCAGAACTTCACCCTATGCTTTTCCATCAGGTAGCGCATGGCTTCAGCCTGGCTGTAGACCCACTGTTCCTTGTCCGGCGACCAGACCGGGTCGTGGGCATTGCGGTTGCCGAAACGGGAAAGCGCCACGCCATATTCGACGACGCCGGTTGCTTCCGGCTTTTCGCTCAACAAAGTGTCGCAATTGTCGATGACTTCCTCGAAGGATACGTCGCGGTCGATTTTCTTCGCGCCTTCCCAGGTCGAGAAGACGCGCGGCCATGAGGGGCGAGCAGGGCCGATGCCGATGCGCGAACGAAGTCCGATCTTGCCGAGTTCGCGTGCCGAGACGCGGGTATATTCGGGATCGTCGGTGCGCGTGCCGTTGCCGGCCATCATCGAGAACATGAAAGTGGTGCCGAACTTGACGCGGTCCAGCGCGCAAAGCTGAGTCTCGACCGCCCACCATTCGGGATCGACAAGCTGGCTGATGATGGTCTCGTAGAGATCGCGCTTTTCGACCGCGTTCAACGCGTGGCCGAGCGATTTCATGACGCTCCAGCCGATATAGCCGTGCAGGTCGATGAGGCCCGGCATGATCGCCTTGTTGGAACAGTCGATCACCCGCGCGGCGGCGTATTTCTTCTTCAGTTCGGCGCTCGGGCCGATTTCAAGGATGCCGTCGCCTGCGATCGCAATCGAGGAATTGTCCAAAATCCGGCGTTCCGGATCGACCGTGATGATGGTCGCATTGTCCATCAGCAGGATCTGATTATCAGCAGAAACCATTTCCACCCTCATTGGTTTACCAATATGAGGCATTGTTTGAAGCTTTTGTGATCTCTGTCAACCAATTTTTTGGTGAAAAGCTGCTGAGATGCAGTCGGAAGTGACAGTTGATCGGCTCGCATTTCGAGTTTTGATCAAAATGGCGTCATCGGTGGCGGATTCGCGCGGCAATCGGCCGAAATGATAGGCAGGTGTCGTCATAGGCGGATGATCTGTCGAACAAGATTCAATTTAATATACTGATATATAACGGTAAATTATATGGTCGCATTATATCCCCAACAGCGCCCTGCGCGTTCTCGGACGCGTCTGTGTTCCGTGGCCGACTTAGTTTCTAGCGCGGGTAAAGGCGGATCTCTCAGCCGAAACCGCCCGACAGAAAAATCGCGGAAGACGAAATTCCGTGTTGACAAGATTTTGGTTATCCATTTTCCTTGGGCGCAGAAATTGGTTCGCCATTTTGAGCCGATCAGCGTCCAGGAATGATCTCGAATGAAGATTGCCCGTTTTGAGCGAGACGGCCAGATCCGCCTCGGTGTGCTCGACAAGAGCGAAACCCGTATCCAGGCCCTTCCGGCCTCGATTAGCGATATCCGCACGCTGATCACCGATGGCGTACCTGCCTCGGATGGCGAGTGGATCGACCTGTCCACCGTTCGTCTGCTGGCGCCGGTGCCGCAAACCCCGCGCAACATCATCTGCGTCGGCAAGAACTATCGCGAGCACGCCAAGGAATTCGCGCGTAGCGGGTTCGAGGCAGGTGCGACGACGGATGTCGATCCGTTCCCGGCGGTGTTCACCAAACCATCCAGCGCGATTATCGGCCCGGGCGACAAGGTGGAGCTGCATGCCGGCGTCACTCAGGCCGTCGACTATGAAGGCGAACTCGCGCTGATCATCGGCAAACCGGGCAGGGCGGTCCGCAAGGAAGATGCCTACAAACATGTCTGGGGTTATATGATCGTCAACGACGTCACCGCCCGCGACCGCCAGAAGAACCACAAGCAGTGGTTCCTCGGAAAGTCGCTCGACACCTTCTGTCCCATGGGCCCACTGATTGCGACTGCCGACGAGGTCGATCCGGAGAATCTCGAAGTCCGCACCTGGGTGAACGGCGAGCTGCGTCAGTCGGCCAATACCCGTGACCTGATCTTCGACATCCCGACGCTGATCGAGACGATTTCTGCCGCCATGACCCTTATGCCCGGTGACGTGATTGCCACCGGCACGCCGGCCGGCGTCGGCATCGGCTTCAATCCGCCGAAATTCCTGCAGGCGGGGGACGAGGTCCGGATTTCGATTGACGGCCTCGGCACGCTGACCAACACTTTCGTTTGAAGCTCCGCTTTACCTACGCATCCACAAGGACTGCCCGATGACCAACGATGCCAAGCTCCCCGGAACCGACCACTGGATCAACAAGGGCGATGTCCGGCTCTTCCTCTTCGAAAAGCCCTCCACGTCTGCCGGGCCAAAGCGCGGCACGATCCTGTTCGTGCATGGTTCTTCGATGGCCTCGCAGCCGACCTTCGATCTCAACGTTCCGGGCCGGCCCTATTCTTCCGCCATGGATTATTTCGCCGCGCAGGGGTTCGACACCTGGTGCGTCGACATGGAAGGTTACGGACGCTCCGACAAGAAGCGCGATATCAATTTCGACATCAGCAATGGTGCGGACGATCTTTCGACCGCGTCCGAATATATCATGGCTTTGCGCAATACCGGCCCCTTGATGGTCTACGGCATTTCCTCCGGCGCGCTGCGGGCGGCCCTTTTCGCCCAGCGTCATCCCGACCGTGTTTCGCGTCTGGCGCTCGACGCTTTCGTCTGGACCGGAGAGGGCAGCCCGACACTTGCGCAGCGCAAGCTGAAACTGCCTGAATTCCTCGCCAAGAACACTCGGCCGATCGACCGGCCGTTCGTGCACAGCATCTTCGACCGCGACCATCCGGGCACGGCGGAAGACAAGGTGGTCGAGGCCTTCGCGGATGCCATCCTGTCGCTGGATTCGGTCATGCCGACAGGCACCTATGTCGACATGTGCTCCAAGCTGCCGATCGTCGATCCGGAAAAGATCACTGCGGCGACGATTATCATGCGCGGCGAATATGACGGCATCGCATCGCTGGAAGACCTGATCGCTTTCTTCGGAAAACTACCGAACACCGACAAGGCATTCTCGATGTTGCCGGGCATCGCGCATGCCTCGTTCCAGCAGAAGAACTACATGATGGTCTACCACATCCTGCAGAGCTTCTTCACGCAGCCGGCGCCGGTCTATCGCGGCGAGGCACACTGAGATCCGGCGGAAGAGGATAAGGGATAAGGATGTTGGGTCCAGCCATGTGCAGGTTCAGGCAAAGATCTAGGAAGGCGTTTGCCGATGCTTAGATACACGATACGCCGGACGCTGCAGGTCATCCCGATGATCATCGTCATCATCGTGCTGAGCTTTGCCCTCATCCATTCCGCGCCCGGTGATCCGATCACCGTGATCACCGGCGATAATGGGGCGAGCCCGGAGTTTATCGCTCAGATCAAGGCCGAGTACGGGCTTGATCAGCCGCTCTACTGGCAGCTTCTCGTTTATCTCGGCCAAGTCCTGACGGGCAATCTCGGCTTCTCCTTCATCTCACGCGCCAGCGTGATGGAGACGATCATGTCGCGCATGCCGGCGACGCTGCTTCTGTTCGGCAGCCAGTTCGTGCTGTCGATCATCTTCGGTATCCTGCTCGGCGTGCTATCGGCCCGCAAGCCGCGCGGCCTGGGCGATCAGGTCGTAACGCTGCTCTCGCTGATCGGTTTTGCCGTGCCGCCCTTCTGGTTGGCCCAGATGGCGCTGCTGCTTTTCTCGCTGCAGCTCGGCTGGTTCCCGGCGCAGGGTATGCAGTCGCTGCGCGTTCCCGCCACCGGTTTCGGCATGATCTGGGATGTGATCGAGCATCTGGCACTGCCGGCGTTGACGCTCACCGTCTTCAACATGGCGCTGATCGCGCGTGTCACCCGCGCCAATATGGTGACGACGCTCAGCCTCGAATTCGTGACCTATGCCCGTTCCAAAGGGGTGCGCGAGCGCACCGTCATCTGGATTCATGCGCTGAAGAATGCAGTCCTTCCCGTCATTACCGTCATCGGCCTCAATATCCGCTCGGTCATCGCCGGAGCGGTGCTGACGGAAACCGTGTTCGGCTGGCCGGGCATCGGCCGCCTCACCTACGATTCCATTCTGGCGCGCGACTACCCGGTTTTGATGGGCGTACTGATCATGATCGGCGTGACGATCGTCATCGGCAATCTGCTGACCGACCTTGCCTATGCCGTCATCGATCCGAGGGTGCGCTACAAATGACCACGGAACACTCGGCAAACATCACGGCGGAAGCGGCTCGGCTCGCGGCGCATCGCATTCCCTGGTGGCTGGACGGCTGGCGCCGCTTTCGCCGCAACGGGCTGTCGATCGTCGGCCTCGTCATCGTTCTCGTCTTTCTGATCGCCGGCATTTTCGCGCCGTGGATCGCGCCCTACGAGCCGTTCGACCTGATCGGCAAGCGGCTTGTGCCCCCGTCGGCGGAATTCCTGATGGGCACCGACCAGCTTGGGCGTGATATCCTAAGCGGCGTGATTTACGGTACCCGTACGTCGCTGCAGGTGGGCCTGATCTCGACGGTGATCTCGGTGGCGATCGGCATCCTCGTCGGTAGCCCCGCCGGCTATTTCGGCGGCCGGGTTGACGATATCCTGATGCGCTTCTCCGAACTGTTTCAGGTCTTGCCGCGCTTCTTTCTGGCGCTGGTCATCGTGTCGCTTTTCGGGGCCAATGTCTGGGGCACGATCCTCGTCATCAGCCTGCTTTCCTGGTCGGAAATCGCCCGCATGGTGCGCGGTGAGTTCCTGACCCGGCGTGAGCGGCCCTACGTGATGGCGGCGCAGGCCTATGGCGCCGGCAATATGCGGATCATGTTCAGCGAAATCCTGCCGAATGCGCTGACGGCCGTGGTCGTTACTGCCTCGCTGCAGATCCCGAGTGCGATTCTGCTCGAGGCGAGCCTGAGCTTTCTCGGCGCCGGCGATCCGTCGGTCATGAGCTGGGGCCGCATGCTCAACAATGCTCAGCAGTATATGCGGCAAGCCTGGTGGACGGCGGCGTTTCCCGGCATCGCGATTTCGCTGCTCGCCATGGGTCTGGCGCTGCTGGCTGACGGCATCAACGACTTCCTCAATCCCCGCCTGCGTACAAGAGATTAGTGGATGACCGGTAGCGATCAGCTTCTCAAAGTCGAAGAGCTCGAGATCAAGTTCGGGTCCACCACCATTGTCGACCGGATTTCACTTTCGGTCGGCCGCGGTGAATCGATCGGTGTCGTCGGCGAGTCCGGTTCGGGCAAGTCGATGACTGCGCTCGGCCTGCTCGGCCTCGTGCCGCCGCCGGGCCGGATTTCCGACGGCAAGATCGAATTCGAAGGCCGCGACCTGCGCCAGGTGGGCGATGCCGGCTTGCGCGATGTCCGCCGTACCGAGATCGGCATGATCTTTCAGGATGCCAGCAGCTACCTGAACCCGATCATGACGGTTGGCGACCAGATTGCGGAAGCAATCGGCAAACGGAAGTCGAAGGATCCCGTCGTGCGCCAGAGAGTGCTCGACGTGCTGCGCGCCGTGCGCATCGCCGATCCCGAGCGGATTGCCAAGTCTTATCCTTATGAGCTTTCCGGCGGCATGCAGCAGCGTGCGATGATCGCCTCCGTGCTGATCCGCGAACCCCGGCTGATCATCGCCGATGAGCCGACCACTGCGCTCGATGCCACGGTGCAGCATCAGATCCTGAAATTCCTGGCGGAGATGCGCCATGAGTTAAACGTCGCGCTGATCCTGATCTCGCACGACCTCGCCGTTATCTCGCAGGTCTGCGACCGGGTTTACATCATGTATGGCGGGCAGCTGGTGGAGCAGGGCGATACGGCCTCGATCTTTGCCGATCCCAAACACCCTTATACCGTCGCGCTGATCGGCTCGATCCTCGATCCGTTCGATCCCAAAACAGAGATCGTCGCGCTGGAAGGTTCGCCTCCGGATATGCGTTCGCCTCCGTCGGGCTGTCGGTTCAACCCGCGCTGTCCGCACGCTTTCGATCTTTGCAGAGAGCAGGAACCGCCGGAGTTTCAGTTCCCGTCCGGTCAATCGGCCAAATGCTGGCTTCATAAAGAAGGAGCGAGCCGATGAGCAAGGAGACTATTTCTGTCGAAGGCGCGATGGTGGATTTCACCATACCCACCAGCTTTTTTGGCAAGACGAAACGCACCGTGCATGCGGTCAACAACGTTTCGCTGGCGCTGCATGAGAACGAGACCGTGGCGCTGGTTGGTGAAAGCGGCAGCGGCAAGACGACACTTGGCCTTTCGATCCTTGGTCTGCGCCAGTTGACCGGCGGTACGATCCGCTGGCGGGCGCGCGAAGTCACGGGCCTTTCGGAGGATGAACGCAGGGCATTCCGGCGGGATGTTCAGGTCGTTTTCCAGGACCCTTTTGCCTCGCTCAACCCAAAGCAGACGATCAGCGAGGCACTGCGGCGGCCGCTCAAGCTGCACAAGATCATGCCGCCGGGCGAGATGGATGCCTATATCGCCGACCTGCTCGACAAAGTCGGGCTGCGCCCCTCGCATGTCTACATGGACCGCTACCCGCACGAGCTCTCCGGCGGCCAGCGGCAGCGCGCGGCGATTGCGCGCGCCATCGTGCTGAAACCGCGCATTCTGGTCGCCGACGAACCAGTCTCGGCGCTGGATGTCTCGATCCGCACGCAGATTCTCAATCTTTTGAAGGAGATGAAGGCGGAGCTGAAGCTGTCGATGCTGTTTCTGAGCCACGATCTTGGCGTCGTGCGCTTCATCGCCGATCGTGTGGCGGTCATGTATCTCGGACGGATCGTTGAGATTGGGGCGGTCGACGATATCTTCACCCGGCCGAGCCACCCCTATACGCGGGTGCTGCTGTCCAGCGCGCCGTCCGTGAAGCAGACGGAGCAGAACAAGTTTGCCGTCGAGGTGATCGGCGAACCGCCGAACCCGGCCAACCCGCCGTCCGGCTGCCATTTCCGCACCCGCTGTCCCTTTGCCTTCGACAAGTGCGCGGAGGTGAAGCCTGAACTGGTGCAGGTTAGGGCAGGGCAACAGGCCGCGTGCCATCTGGCGGAGCCGGGTAAAACGGCCTGATTTCCATCGAGATTGTCGCATCGGCCTCGTGAAAAGGCCGATGCACGGTTTTATGACCGGTCACACCGTCGCCGGTTCTTCGATCGTCTGGATCGCGTCGTATGCGGCGATCACCGTTTCCATCTGGGCCGTATGGCCGGCAATGAAAGCGTCGTCGTAGATCGTCTCGTCCGGATATTCGGTGATCAGCGTCAGCGGCACGGTGTGGCGGTCGTCGATCGAGATCAGGCATGGGAAGCCGTTGATCACCCGGAAACCTGTCTCTCCGGCATGCGTCTCGAACAGTGCGACCTGCTCGTTGTTGTAATCGACGAGGCCCGGAATGGCAGCGAGGTGCCGGGTCACGCGGTCGATCAGCACTTCCGCCTGTTCCGTCCAGCCGGCATGATGGCGCATGACGAGGAAGAAGCCCTTCGGCACCGTCCACATGGCGAAACCGCGCGGCACGTAACCGGAAAGCGGCCGGGTCCACTCATGCGACGGATAGCCGTGCAGGTTGACGTGCAGCTTGGCGCCGCTGAGCTTTTCAGCTTCGACGCGGATCGCCTTTTCGTTCAGGTTTGCGCCCGAACGGTATTCGAGATCGTCGCCATAGGCCGTGTAGCGGGCCGCGTGGTGCATGTGCAGCGGATTGTCGGCGCGCAGACGCCAGTGGATCTGGTAGCCGTCCGGGTTTTCCAGCGGCGAGATAACGAAATGGCCGCCCGGCCGTGCGGCAAGGTTTTTCGCGGCACGGATTGCGCCAACGATGCCAGTTGTCTCATTGGGATGCTGCCCGCCGCTGATGATGACCGGCTTGTCGCTGCCTTTGTGATAACGCGCCTCGACGGCACGGCCCGAGCGGGCGCGCGCTTCGAACGGTACGCCTTCGATGGAGATCAGTTCGGCGCGAACCTGTCCGGCTGCGATAGGCGATTTTGCGGTGTCGATTGCCTGCGTTTCAGCAGCCTGTTCCGAAGTGTTGAAAGCCCGGGTCTCGACACGTGCCGAGATCGCCTCTCCGAAGCGGATTTCCGGCACGATCTGGCCGGAGCGCAGGTGCCGGTCACCGATCGGGCGGCCGGATTTCTTCTGAAAGACCTCTAGAAGCGAGAAGTAGAAGTCCTCGTGCAGCGCTTCGCGCAGGCTGACGACTTCCTCGCCGACCGGCAGGCGCTTGTCTTGAGCCGGGAAGGTGACGGCGATGTTCAGTTCTTCGAAATAGGGCTCGGTCGCACCCCATTCATGCGTGGCGACGGCGTTGGCTGCGGAATGGAACAGCGCCTCGTAGTCGGTTTCCAGACGCTCGCCTGCGCTGCCATCGATCGACAGCCAGCCGGTCGGGGAAAGCAGGGTTTCGCCGATGAAATCCGTGTGGACGCGGTTCGGGGCGAAGATCTTGTGGGTGCTCTCGGCGCCGTCTTTCGTGGTGAGGGTGACGTCATAGAAGAAGGCATCACTCTTCCCGGCTTCGAACGTCATCTTCACATCGGCAGAAAGGCCGGCGAGCGGATAGGCTTCAAGGAGAAAGCGGTTCTTGGGGCAGGCCGCATGAACCGGGTAGACGACGTGCACAGCCGAAAGATCGCTAAGCTGCATATCTTCCAGGAAGAAGTGCAGGAGCGGCTTGTAGGCGCTGCGGAACTTCGCTGCCACACCCTTCGCGGCAAGAGCGGCCTCAGCGCTTCTGCGGCTTTTTTCGTCGTCGAAGGTCCAGGCCTCGACCTTCTTGGCCTCGCCGCTGGAAAAACGGGCGACGAGCGTATCGAGCGTACGGTCAAAATTGCTTTCGAAAATCAATGTCATGCGGATGTTCTGCCCATGGGGTCGAGACTGTCGCGAAGCCAGTCGCCGAGGAGGTTGAGGCCGAGGACGGTAAGAAGGATGGCAAGGCCGGGGAAAACGCTGACCCACCAAGCGGTCTGCAGATAGGTGCGGCCTTCGGCCAGCATGCCGCCCCAGCTCGGAATGGTCGGATCGATGCCAAGGCCGAGGAAGGTGAGGCTGGATTCGAGCAGGATGTTGGTCGCCACATTCAGCGTCATCAACACGATGACCGGGCCGATCAGGTTCGGCAGAAGATGCTGGACGATGATGCGCCAGTCTTTGACGCCGATGGCGCGGGCCGAGAGGATGAATTCCCGCTCGCGCAGCGTCAGTACAGAGCCGCGCACGAGGCGGGCATACTGAACCCATTGGGAAACGACGAGCAGAATGATCGTGTTCGTCAACCCGCCGCCGACGATGGCGATGAAGGTGATGGCGAGTAGGATGAACGGCATTGCCAACTGGATATCGGCAAAGCGCATCACCAGCATGTCCCAGATGCCGCGGTAATAACCGGCGACCAGCCCCATGAAGACGCCGACGGTGACACCGCCGGCGACCGAGACAAAACCGACCAGAAGCGAAATCTTGCCGCCGGCCATGACGCGAGCGAGCACATCGCGGCCGAGCGGGTCGGTGCCGAAGATATGCGCCGACTTGGTAAAGGGCGGCACGAGGCGGGACATCAGGTCGATCTTTTCGGCGCCACCGGGAAAGATCACGCCGGAAAAGATCACGGCAATGCCGATGACGCCGACGAGGAATGCGCCGAGGACGAATTCGAGCCTGAAGAAATTGGAGGAAGCTGCGCGCGAGGCCATGGTTATCCCTCCGTCCGGATGCGGGGATCGACGAGGCCATAAGCGATGTCGACGAGAAGATTGATGCCGATGATCATCAGCGACAATACGGTGATGACGGCCTGAAGCACGGGATAGTCACGCGCGCCGACCGCATCGAACGCCAGGGTGCCGAGGCCCGGCCAGTTGAAGACGCGCTCGACCACCACGATGCCGCCGAGCAGGCCGCCGAATTGCAGGCCGAAATAGGTGATGAGCGGGATCGCGCAGTTTCTGAGCGCATGCTTGTAGAGCACGGTGTTTTCGCCTCAGCCCCTTGGCGCGGGCGACCATGATATATTGCGAGCGCAGCGTTTCCAGCATGGTGGTCCGCACCAGGCGGACATTGGTCGCGGTCAGGATGACGCCCATGGTGACGGCCGGCAGGATGAAGCTTGCAAACCCGTCCATGCCGCTTGGCGGCAGCAGAGGCATGGCGATGGCGAAAAGCAGCACCAGCATGGTCGCCAGCCAGAAATTCGGGAAGGAAAGGCCGACGAGTGACAGGATGCGGATCATCTGGTCCGCCCATTTGCCACGCGAGGTCGCTGCCTTGATGCCGAGCGGAATGGAAATCACGATCGAGACGATCAGCGAGGTGAAGGCGAGCGCCAGCGTTGCCGGCAGGGCTTTGCCGATCAGCAGCGAAACCGGTGTGCCGCCGAGGAAGCTCTTGCCG
>CBDDGK010000015.1:0-23282 GCA_965227625.1 Neorhizobium sp.
GCGCGACGTGCCGAAGGCCGAAGAATACGGCAAGGCGATCTTCGCTTCGCTCCGCAAGCATTTCGGCAACAACCTGCCGAAGACGATCATCGAGCCGGGTCGCGGCATGGTCGGCAATGCTGGCGTGATCAAGGCTGAAGTCGTCCTCGTGTCGAAGAAGTCCGACAACGACAACCATCGTTGGGTCTTCCTCGACATCGGCAAGTTCGGCGGTCTCGCCGAAACCATGGACGAAGCCATTCGTTACCCGATCCGCACCGAGCGCGATCAGGACGAGATGGAGCCCTGCGTTCTGGCCGGCCCGACCTGCGATAGCGCGGACGTGCTGTACGAAAAGAACATGTACCCGCTGCCGATCACCCTTTCGATCGGCGACGAAGTTCTGATCGAAGGCACCGGCGCCTATACGACCACCTACTCGGCCGTTGCCTTCAACGGTTTTGAGCCTCTCAAGGCTTACGTCATCTAAGGTTTTAGCCTTATTGACGTGACCTGATTGCCGCGGCCCCCGTACCTCCAGGCGGGAGCCGCAAATTCACAATGATCCTCCGATACCGTCTGAATCGGTTTTGAGTTCGGGAGGCCAAGATGGCCACTGTTCTTGATTCTGTCCGCGCCCTTTTTGCGCCGAACAACACCTTCACCATCGATGCCGAAACTCCGGCTGACGTGGTGGCTCGCGAAAACCTGCTCGATCGCGCCATGGGTGCCGATCGCCGCAAGAAGTCGTCGGAGAAGATCCGCCGCAACCGCGTTCCGGCCGAAGGCCTGGCGCTGGTTGCCCGCGATTCGCACGGCCATATCATCGGCACGGTGCGCCTGTGGAATATCGAAGCCGGCATTTCTCCGGACGGTCAGGCGCTTGAAGCCCTGCTGCTCGGCCCGCTGGCGGTCGATAGCGCCCATGAAGGCAAGGGGATCGGCGGCGCGCTGATGCGTGCGGCGATCGCTGAAGCCCATAAGCGCGGCCATGGCGCTGTCCTGCTCGTGGGTGACTCGGCCTATTACGAGCGTTTCGGCTTCTTTGCCGACAAGACCCGGCATCTCGTCATGCCCGGCCCGTTCCAGCGCGAGCGCTTTCTGGCGCTTGAGCTGAAGGCCGGCTGGCTGGAAGGTGCTGCGGGCATGATCGTTGCGAACGGACGCAAGCTGGCCTGATTCAAATCATTCCAGGGGCCTCGCGTCCAAACGATCTGCCCTAGACCCCGTCTTCCCTGGCGAGCGTTCCGATTGGAGCGCCCGCGGGGAGGCGGGGTTTTTCTTATTCGGCGGCTACGCATCGGCCCGAAAATCGGAATCGATTTTCGGGCCGATGCGTAGATTCAACGAGTTAGAGCGTCCTTTGTGCGTCCGATAGGACGCACAGCGCTCTAGCCCGGGTTGAGCGAGGTAGGCTCTCCCCCTTATGACGTAGACGCTGACCTCCGGTTTAACCTCCGACCTCCTGATTGAGGAGGGCCGCCGACCTACCGTGGGGCCGGGGCTGCTGTTAGGTTTGGTGCATCAAGAGGGCAGAGATGCACGGACGGTTCGAGCGCTTTACGGTTGTTGATGCCTTGCGCGGAATAGCGGCGTTGGGAGTCGTGATGTATCACGCCATCTCGGCGGGGCATGTGGAACGGCTTATAGCGCTGTTTCCGGCTTGGATCGGGGCGACCGCACTGAAGGGCGGGATGGGCGTCGCCGTGTTTTTCGTCCTCAGCGGTTTCGTTATCGCTCACTCCCTTTATGGCAGGCCGATGTCATTCGGGGAGTTCGGGCGTTTTACACTCCGGCGATCGCTCCGGCTGGATCCGGCCTACTGGGCCTCGATCGCGTTGACCATCGCGCTTGCGGTACTGTCGTCCTATCTGGTCGCCGGCAAGCAGATGCCCGACTATTCCGTTTCCCAGGTTGTCGTTCACATATTCTACCTTCAGGATGTGCTGCAATATCCGACGATCAGCGCGGTGTACTGGACGCTCTGCCTGGAGATCCAGTTCTATCTCGTCTACGCGCTGCTCATGAGTGTGGGTGGCTCGCAAACGCGGTGGATCGTTGGCGCTTGCATCATCAGCCTGCTCTGGCCACTCGGCTTGGTGCCGGATGTCTGGCCGGGGCTCTTCGTGTCGCTCTGGTACGGCTTCCTTCTCGGAGTTGCGGCCTATTGGGCGTGGCGGGAGCCAAAAATGACGCCGCTTTTCTGGATCTATGCCGCAATCCTGATGGTGGGGGGAATGATCCGTGAAAATGACTTCGCCGTGGTCTGCTCGGCGACCGCACTTTTCCTTTTCGGTACAGCGGTGTCGGGCCGTATCACTTCCGGTCTGAACTGGCGGTGGCTGCAATTCCTTGGGCTGATTTCCTACTCACTTTACCTGACACACAACCAGGTTACCGGCGTGGTGTTTCGGGTCGCGGCGATAATCGGCGGCCACTCTGCGCTGGGTGATCTCGTCTGGTGGATTGTATCGCTTCTCGCATGCGTTGTCTTCGCGACCGTGTTCTGGTGGCTGGTGGAACGGCCGAGCATGGAGTTGGCGAAGCGTATCGGAAAGCACAAAGACTCGGTGTCGCCCCCGCATTCGGCCGCACCCATTGCCGTGCAGCAATTGGCGCAGCAATAGCGGCGTTCCTCACTCAGTTCCGGTTTTCGCCCCGCGCGAAGCGATATTCGCCCCCTTTCCGGAGCGCCCGCTGATAGGCGAGGCGAGCATGGATGGCGTCCAGCCAGGCGATGGTCGCCGTCTTGCTGTCGTCCAGGCCGGCGCGGCCTCGTGCCGTCTCCAGCGGAAAACTCATCATGATATCGGCAGCCGTCATCGTGTCGCCGGCAAACCAAAGGCGGCTGGACAGTTCGTGCTCGACATAGTCGAGATGGACGTCGATCATTGGCTGGATGCGCTTTGCCGCCCGTTTTCCGAGCAATGGAATCCGGCTGAGAACCAGTTTGGCCAGCAGAACTGGCATGACCGAGCCTTCGGCATAGTGCAGGAACTGCCGGTAACGGAGCCTATCCGGGCCGTTTGCCGGCGGGCCGAGCCTGCCGCCGGCCTTTTCCACCAGATACTCGCAGATCGCACCTGTCTCGACGAGCTTGATGGGTGCGCCATCCGCAGTTTCCGTATCTTCGATGACCGGAGATTTGCCGAGAGGGTGAATGTTCCGCAGCGCTTGCGGCGCCATCATCGTCTTCGCGTCGCGCTGATAAAAGCGGATATCGTAGGGCAGTTCGAGTTCCTCGAGCATCCAGAGCACGCGTTGCGAACGGCTGTTGTTCAGATGATGGACGATGATCATGCAAGCCGTTCCTCCGCTCGAAGCCACACATCGCATGCGGCTTCAGACCTGTTTACGGATGGCCGGCAGCTTCGGACCATTATCTATCCGGTCTGACCGAAGTTTCGCGCCGGCGTTTGGTCTGCTCGGTCGGGCGATGCGACAAATTCGTCGTCATGATCATGCGATCGGGCCTGGTTGATCCGCGTCAATCCGACTCTCCAGCCACGCTCCTAAGTCTCTCCGTGCAAGATCAGACATCAAGGAGAGTTGCGATGAATACGAGTGGGGCGGGTAAACTCAGATGGATTGCCGGCGCGGGCGCGGCTTTTTTCGCGTTCGCGGCAGCGGCAGCGGATCTGGCGCCCGCGGACGTTGCCCCTCCGGTAGCGGAACCGGCGGCAGCTTCGAGCCCATGGCAGATCCGCGTGCGCGGCTTAGGCGTGATCACTGAGGATCGCGGTTCGGTCAATGGCGTCCCAGGCTCGGACCTGTCCTATTCGAACTCACTCATTCCGGAGCTCGATATCAGCTACTTCTTCACCGATAACATCGCGGCGGAACTGATCCTTGGTACGACCTATGCGAACATCAGGGAAGACGGCGCCGTCGGCGTGCCGGTCGGGCGCGCCTGGCTTCTGCCGCCGACCCTGACGCTGCAATATCACTTTACGGATTTTGGCGCGTTCAAGCCTTATGTCGGCGCGGGCATCAACTATTCGATGTTCTACAACCAGTCGGAAAAGCCCGGCTTCCACAATCTCGATGTTGAGAACAGTTTCGGCGCCGCGCTGCAGGTTGGCTTCGATTACATGATCGACCGGCACTGGGGCGTGAACTTCGACGTGAAGAAGATCTTCCTGGAAACCGACTGGAAGGCCACGCATGACGTGCTCGGGCCGCTGAGCGGCAAGGCCAAGATCGATCCCTGGCTGATCGGTGCCGGCGTTACCTACCGGTTCTAATCATAAAAAAAAACGGTAGGCGAGGGAGAGGGCCGGTGCGAGATGTCGCGCCGGCCCTGGCTTTTCAGGCGCTTTCCTTTGCCCGATATTCAGGGGGCAGGATGAAGATCTCGTCGGCGCGGCCATAACCGCCGTCTTTGACCTCCTCGATCAGCACCATCGTGTGCGGTCGTGCCGCCTCAGAAAAGTATTCGGCGAGCATGTCCGTCGTGCGATGCATGATTTCTTCCTTCTGGGCGCGGCTCAGCGCGCCTTCCGGGGTCTTGATGTTGACGAATGGCATCGGCTCTCTCCTTCTTCTCTCAGATCATGCCGCCATTAGTGCGCAGCACCTGGCCGTTGACCCAGCCGCCTTCCGGGCTGGCCAGGAACGACACGACGGAGGCGATGTCTTCCGGCTGGCCCAGGCGGCCAAGCGGGATGGTGCCGACGATGCGCTGTACCAGTTCGTCCGACTTGCCGTTCATGAATAGTTCGGTCTCGATCGGGCCGGGGGCGACGGCATTGACGGTTATCTTGCGTTTGCCGAGTTCCTTGGAAGCGACATGCGTCATGGCTTCGACGGCGGCCTTGCTCGCGACATAGGGGCCATAGCCCGGGCCATAGACGCCGACGGTGCTGGACGAGAAGTTGATGATGCGTCCGCCATCCTGCAGCCGCTTGGCGGCCTCGCGGATGCCGCGGAACACGCCGGTCACGTTGGTGGCAAGGTGCTGTTCGAAGGTCGCGTCATCCGTGTCGGCAAGTGGTGTGAGCTTCATGATGCCGGCATTGTTGACGATGATGTCAGCGCGACCGAACGTCTGTTCGGCGGCATCGAAAAGAGTGGCTGCACCATTTGTACTGCCGACATCCGCCTGCACCGCAATCGCCTTGCCGCCCGCGGCTTCGATCTCGGTAACGACCTCGTCAGCCGCCGCCCGGCTCGATGCGTAGTTGACGACGACGGCGATGCCGTCCTGGGCGAGGCGCAATGCAATCGCCTTGCCGATGCCCTTCGATGCGCCGGTAACGATCGCGACGCGTTGTTCGTTGGTGGTCATGGCTTCTCTCCTTGGTTGGTGACCAAGAGATATGCCTGGCGCCAATTCAGAACAATTGGCTGTCAATTGACATTAGAATTCGCCTGTGGTGAACAAAGGCATGGATCGTCTCGACCGCATGCAGCTTTTTACCCGCGTCGTTGAGCGCCGCAGCTTTTCGGCTGCGGCGAACGATCTTGGTCTCGCCCGATCGACCGTCACGGAATCGATCAAGCAGCTTGAGGAAGCTCTTGGTGTCCGGCTTCTGGAGCGGACGACGCGGCATGTCATGCCGACGCTCGACGGGCGTGCTTTCTACGAGCGCTGTCTGGCAATCCTTGCCGAGGTTGACGAGGCGGAGAACGTCTTTCGCGATGCCCAGCCGCGTGGTCTGCTGAGGGTCGATGCGCATGGGCACCTGACGCGCACGTTCCTGTTGCCCCGGCTTCATGAATTCATGGAGCGTTATCCGCTGCTCGACCTGCAGATTGGCCAGGGTGACCGGCTGGTGGATCTTGTGCGGGAAGGGGTGGATTGCGTCATCCGTGCGGGAGAGGTGACCGACAGTGCGCTGATCATGCGGCGGCTCGGCGCGATCGGTGAGATGACCTATGCCAGCCCGGCCTATATCGAAAAACACGGCATGCCGGAGCATCCCGATGCGTTGGAAGGGCATGTGGCGGTCGGGTTCATTTCCTCGCGCACCGGGCAAACCATGCCGCTTGAATTCATGGTCGGCGGCGAGTTGCGTTATGTCACGCTGCCCGCGCGGCTGACGGTCAACAATTCGGATACGATGGTGGACCTCGCCCGGCGAGGTTTTGGCCTGATACAGGTGCCGCGCTATCGGCTTCAGCAGGATGTCGATGACGGGCTTCTGGTCGAAGTACTTGCCGATTTTCCGCCGTCGCCGACACAACTCTCCGTGCTCTACCCGCAGAACCGCCAGCTTTCACCGCGGGTGAGGGTATTTATCGACTGGATTGCCAAGGTTTTTGCGGAAGCGGGGCTTTGACGGCATGGGTTGTCACGACCCTTCATTTCCGCGTGAATCCCGCTTCCTCGCCATATTCGCGAACGATGTCTCGCTCTAGGTTGTGGACATGATCACACGCCGTGCAACGCTTGCCTCGCTTCCGTTCATCCTCGCTGCCTCGCGCGGTTTCGCGCAGCAGCCGGTGCCGCAGCCGCCTGTGACTTTGAAAACCGTCCTGGACGGTGCGGCGGAGCTGGAGCCGCTCAAGGTGGTGCTGGTATCGCGCAATGGCGAGATGCTGGCCGAGCGCGCCTTCAATGGCCGCGCCCTGAGCGCTTCCAGCAATATCAAGTCGGCGTCGAAATCGATCATCTCCTGCCTTGTCGGCATCGCCATCGACCGCAAGCTGCTGGAAGGGACGGAACAGAAGATCGCGCCGATCCTCAAGGCAGACCTGCCGCGCGATGCGGATCCACGCATTCATTCGGTTACGATCGGCAATCTTCTGTCCATGCAGGCTGGTCTTTCGCGCATGTCCGGACCGAATTACGGGCGCTGGGTCGCCAGCCGCAACTGGGTGCGGTTTGCCCTGTCCGAACCGTTTGACGGCGAGCCCGGCGGCTCGATGCTGTACTCCACCGCGTCCACACATCTGCTCTCCGCCATCCTGACCCGCGTCGGCGGAAAGTCGATGCTGGCGCTCGCCCATGAATGGCTGGCGCCGGTCGACGGCTTTCGGATCGGCTCCTGGGAGCGTGACCCACAGGGCGTGTATCTCGGCGGCAACCAGATGGCCATGACGGCGCGGTCGCTGCTGGCATTCGGTGAGCTCTATCGCAATGGCGGCAAAGCGCTCAACGGGCGACAGGTGGTCTCGAAAGCATGGATCGACCAGTCCTGGACACCGCGCACCAACTCCCGCTTTTCCGGTGACGGTTATGGCTACGGCTGGTTCCTGCGCAATATCGGTGGCGAGGACGTCAAGTTCGGTTGGGGTTATGGCGGGCAGATGGTCTATATCGTCCCGTCGCTTGGCCTGACGGTCGTTATGACGTCTGACGACAGCGGCCCATCCGCCCGCAGCGGTTATCGCGACGATCTGCACTCGCTGCTGGCCGAGATCATCGGAGCGGTCAGGCAAGCCTGAGCTTCCCGTCGCGAGCTGCCTCAGAACGAACCGTAGACCCGAGCGAGATACTGGTTGCCGGAATATTTCTGCGCCGGATCGCTCTCGCTGCGGTCGATACGGCGATATTCCAGCTCGAATCTGTGATCCTTGGCGAAGGCGTAGGTGAGCGTTCCCGTCAGCCGGCGTGTGCGGGTGTCGTAGACATAATAGAGCCACTCGCTGGCGGCTATTTCATAGGCCACCTTGGCGTCGAGTTTCGGTGCGATCTTCAGTCCCGCGGCGAATTTCAGCGTGCCGATATACTCACCGAGCGGGTCGTCGATATCGGTGATCGCGTAGTCCTGGTCGTAGCCGACACCGAGCGCCAGCCGCTCCGTCGCATTCCATTCCACCGAGGTGCGGACATAGGGGCGCACGCGTTTGACCTCTGAGCCCAGCGCATCACCCATGATGGCGGTCGCGCCGAACTCCGCGACCAGCGTCACTGCGTCTCCGAGCTTGCGACCGTAGGCAATCGAACCTCTCAGCGTCGATGCGGGAAGGCGCATGAGGGTCAGTTGTTCGGAGGAGGGAATGTGGGTGGAGCGGTAGGTGATCGTCGCTCCGAGTTCGCCGGAAAAGGCGGGGCGAATGTGGTTGAGTGAGGCTTCGAAGGCGGTGACATCCGCCTCCAGCTTGGTCGGTAGCAGCAGGCTGGTGGTGAAGTGCGCCTTGCCTCGGCTCAGCTTGTCGACGCCAAGCGAAAGCGTGCTCTTGCCGCCCCACATCTGAGCGGTGAGGCTGCTCGCCAGATTGTAGTTCCAGTCCGTCGAGCGATATCCGATCACGGTGCCCGGCACGGCTATGAAAACGTCACCCTTGGCATTGCGGGAGATACCGCCTTCGATGGCGAATTCGACTGCGTCCGAAAGCTTGGTCTTGTAGCCCAGCGAAATCCCGGTGGCGTGTTCGTTGCCGAACGTGTAGCGGCTCAGCCGTTTTTCCCGATGCCAAAGGCCGTAGGAGAACTGTCCGCCCTCGATATCGATCGACCCGCGCAGCTTGGCTTCCGCCTCGATGACGTTGCCGGACAGCTTGTTGGTGTCGTCGAACAGGTTCGAGTTGTGCCCCACCCGCAACGAATAGTCGAAAGCCGGCTCGGCAAGCGCCGGTGCGGCGGATGCCAGAATGCAGGCTGAAAGCAATGAGGGCAGCAGGCGAGGCATTTGAACCTTCGTCGTATCTAATTCAGTAAATACTTATAGATAGATGCTTAACGAAGGTTTAGGGCGATTGCATATTCGGCTGATTTTCAGCCAGAAGGTGCGCGCAAGTATAGCCGCACGAGTTGCAGATGAATTGATTAAAATTCGAAATATTATGCTTAACGGTTTATTATAAAATCCTTATATGATTGCTTTATAAAATACTAATATTAAGTTGGGACCTGCACAAAGTCGTGCAACTAACTTGGGAGAAAGTTATGAAAATCAAGATGATCTGCATTGCTGCCGCTCTGACTGTCGCAGCTGTATCTCAGGCTTCTGCCGGTGGCCTTTTCGGCGGCGGTCGCAACAACGGGATCGGTAACGGCTCGATCAACATCTCGCCGGACATCAACGTTCTCAACGGCAACAAGACGAATGTCCTCAGCGGCATTCTGAACGGCAACTCCATCCTGAACGGCAGCTCGATCCTGTCGGACAACGATGGCAACGGCCTGCTCGGCCTCGGCATCCTCTCCGGGAACAATAGCGGCAATTCTTACAAGAAGAATGTTCGCCACTAAGGTTCACGCGGGTGAATGGGGGGGCGTGTGGGGTCCCCCATTCATCGTGTCTTAATCAGATCAGGCGCTGATATCGATCACGCCGCAATCGCCAGCTTCTGATGAAAAGGCGATCAGTTTGCCGTTGGCGCTCCAGCTCAAGCCGGTAATCGCGCCCTTGCCGGGCCGGCGCAGCAGCGCCTCCTTGCCGTCCGCCAGCCGGACACCGAGGATCATGCCGTCGACGAAGCCGATGGCCAGCACTTCTTCCGCCGGATGAAAGGCGACCTGCGTGACCATGATGTTGGCGCGCGTGCCGAGTTCCTGCGGTGCCTTGCCCATCGGTCCGTCCTTCGATGAGAACGGCCAGACGATCGCGGCGGGCGCGCCGGACGAGGCCAGCCACTTGCCCTTTGGCGACCAGGACAGCGACTTCACCTTGGCCGGATAACCGGTCATCCGCATGTGGCGGTTTTCGCCCGGCTTTCCGTCCAGCTTCCAGCCATGCAGCGCATTTTCCTGCATGGTCGTTACCAGAAAGCGGCCGTCCGGAGAGAAGGTGACGCCATTATGGGCGCCCTTCCATTCCAGGTCGACCGGATCGCCATTGGTGCCGACCCAGTGCAGCGTCACGCCATTGTAGCGGGCTGCCGCGACGCGCATGCCCTTGGTGGCGAAGGCCAGGCCTTCGACGCTGCGCTCCTCGGTAAATTCCTTGACGCTGCCGTCTTTCAAGCAAACGAAAGTCGATTTGCCGTAGGCGTAAGCGACCGCATTCTGCGGTCCGCCGGCGACGACGCTGATCCATTTGCGCGGTGCTTCCGCGACGAGCGTCACGCTGCCATCAGCAGCGATGCGCTGAACCTTGCCGTCTTCGCCGCCGGTGAGTAGCGTGGCGCTATGCGGATCACGGATACAGGTCAACAGGCCCTGGTGAGCCTCGGTAACCTTCTCGCCGCCGTCGAGCCTATGGATCGTACCGGCCGCGGTTGCGAAGATGGGAATGTCGCCGAGGAAATGGGCCGCGACGACATGGCCTTCGAGATCAAGCGGTGCAACGGTCGGCATTATGCGATTTTTCCTATCGGCATGATTCTATCCGGGCACCGCTTTACACTTTTCGGTGTCATGCAGCAGCCTGGCAGGCCAGAAAACTCTTCTCGATCTTGTCGAAATCGAGGTTGCGGCCGATGAACACGAGGCGGCTTTCCCGCTTTTCGCCATCCTTCCACGGACGCTGATGATCGCCTTCGACGATCATGTGGACGCCCTGCACGACATAACGCTCCTCGTCACCCTTGAAGGCGATAATGCCCTTGAGGCGCAGGATGTTCGGGCCTTCCGTCTGGGTGATCTTCTGGATCCAGGGGAAGAAGCGCTCCGGATTCATGTCGCCACCGCGCAGGGAGATCGACTTCACCGTCACGTCATGGATCGGCGACATGGCGCCGTGCTCATGATGGTGGTGGCCGTGATCGTGGTGATGGTGGTCATGATCATGCCCATGGTGATCATGATCGTGGCCATGATGATGATGGTCGTGCCCGTGGTCGTGATCGCAATCCGGACCGCAGACATGGTCTTCATGATCGTGGTCGAGGAAATGCGGATCGTTTTCCAGCGCACGCTCCAGATTGAAGGCACCCTGGTCCAGCACACGGGCGAGATCGACGCCGGAACGGCTCGTCTTGTAGACGCGGGCGGTCGGGTTGATGGCGCGGACGACGTCTTCGATGACGGCCAGTTCTTCCGGGGTCACCAAATCGGTCTTGTTGATGACGACAACGTCGGCGAAAGCGATCTGGTCTTCGGCTTCGCGAGAATCCTTCAGGCGCAGCGGCAGGTGCTTGGCGTCGACAAGGGCGACGACGGCGTCGAGTTCCGTCTTGGCGCGGACGTCGTCATCCATGAAGAAGGTCTGTGCGACCGGGACCGGGTCGGCGAGGCCGGTGGTTTCGACGATGATACCGTCAAAACGGCCGGGGCGGCGCATCAGGCCTTCGACGACGCGGATCAGATCGCCGCGAACGGTGCAGCAGACGCAGCCGTTGTTCATTTCGTAGATCTCCTCGTCCGACTCGACGATCAGATCGTTGTCGATGCCGATCTCGCCGAATTCATTGACGATGACCGCGTATTTCTTGCCGTGGCTTTCGGAGAGAATGCGGTTGAGAAGTGTCGTCTTGCCGGCACCGAGATAACCGGTCAGCACGGTGACGGGAACGGGCTTTGCGGTGACTGTTTCGGTCATGATTAACCTCGAGGAATATTGAGATCGTCCGGCGATCGCGGGACTGTCCGCCTCATATAAGGGCAAGCCGGGAGGAGTTCAAAGGGTTTCGATGTTATAAAATCACATCAGGGAAGAGCGTCGATATCCGTATCGCGCAGAAGTTGGTCCAACGTCAGCGGAGGCTGTTCGGCAACCTTTGCATAGGCGTAGTGGAAGCAATCGAAATTGCTGAGATAACGGCGGCCGATACCGTTTTTCTCTGCCACGGCAACCGCGTGGCTCAAGGTCACTCTTGGTGAGCCGCTTTCGCGGATATCGACGCCTCGGGCGTCGAGCCACTCGGTAACCGCTCCCTCAGCTTCGCTGTAGCGACAATTCAATTGGTCAGGTCGCGATAAAACGACGCTCGCTTCCCACGCTGCCAAAGGTGACGTGAAAGGTGATTTAGCGCCGGCAAGTGCCTGCTCATATGCTTCCGCGGTGTCTTCTCCCGCCATCATGGAGACGATCGCACAGGCGTCGATAAACATCAGTCGTTCTCACTGAACCCATGGTCTAGCTCATGGTAAGCGTCCTGCGGAATGGGTTTGCGGTCGGTTTTGAACGAGAGGCCACGCTTTGCCAGGATGCGTTGTGCAGTTTGTCGCGGCGTTTCCTGGCGGGTGCGGCTTTCGATCGTTTCCCTCAAGGCAACGATGACAGCGTCGGTGATGGTCGACCCGTCGATCCGAGCCAGTTCTCGGGCGAGCATGTCGGCTTCTTCATTGCGTATGTTCAGCGTCATCGAGCGACCTCGGCGTGTAGCCCATCATACGAAATTGTGTAGCTCATCGCTACCTGAATGTTGCGACATCAAACCGCGCTACATCCTCCAGTAACTCGATAAAGCCCTTGACCGCATGCTCGACAAGTTTCTCACCGCGCTCGGCAGTCGCCGCCGCGGCGTTACCGGCCACGCCTTTCGCGTTGAGATCGGACATTTTCCAGCCGAACGCGTGCTGGCCATAAGCTCGCAGGTGTTTGTAGGACCTGGCGAAATCCGCCTGGCGGGATGAGAAAGCTTCTGCCTTCGTCATATCCACCCGTTCAGGCCAGAGCGCCAGCATGACCGAGGTTTCGATGTCGCCGCCATGGATGTCGATTGCCTTGGCCTCCGGCGCGATCCAGCCTTCCGGCTGGCCGAAGCGGGTCCAGCTGGTCGCGACGACAAGCATGTTGAAGCGCACGCGCGCCTCAGTGGCGACAATGGTCAGGAGCGGGGAGTTGCCGCCATGGGCATTCAGCAAAACGAGTTTGCGGATGCCTTTGTGGTGTAGATCTTCGGCGATGGCGAGCCAGCGGTTTACAGCTTCGTCGAAAGCGAGAGTTTTTGTGCCAGCGACATCAATGTGCTCGATGGAATAGCCGACGGGTTCTACCGGGAGGAAGGTGACCGGGAGATTGGCGGGCAGGGCCGGGATGATCCGGTTGACCAGCCCTTGTGCGATCAGCGTATCGGTTTCGAATGGCAGGTGCGGGCCGTGCTGTTCGTGGGCGCCAAACGGCAAAACCGCGATCCAATCGGCTCTTTCTGTGGATGCTTCCGTCGTATCATTGTCATGATAGTGCGGCGAGGGGTGCGGCATCTGGCGGTCACTTCCCGGTTTCGTTATGCATGTTCGTGCACTAAAGCGCTTCGAGGCGATAAGCCTTTGTATTGTCGCATCCCGCTCTTGCAAAACCGCTGCACACTTTTGTGCGACATGCTTTAGAGTGACAGATACAGCGCCTACTTCGATGGGTCAAAACAGGCGGAGCCGATGAGCAAGAAGAAGGGTGAAAAGAAATCGAAGTCCGGGAAAAAGAAGGAGCTCGATGGCCTCTCGGCCAGCGAAGTCGCTCCGGCGATCACCCAGGCTGCCCGCTCGATGCGAACGGCGCTCAGCCGAAGCCTTGGCGACAGCGGGCTTTATGCCGGCCAGGATGGTGTTGTGCTGATGCTGGCGGAAGAAGACGGCATGACGCCCGGTCAGCTCGCTATCCGGCTCGGCGTCAAGGCGCCGACCATGACCCGCACGATCGGCCGCATGGAGGCGCAGGGCTTTCTGGAGCGTCGCGCCGACGGCACAGATGGCCGGCTGACCAAGGTTCATCTGACGGAATCCGGATTGCAGAGCGTCGAGCAGATCGGCCGTTCGGTCGCCGATTGCGGAGCGCTGGCCGTCAAGGGTCTTTCGGACAAGGAGGTCCGCACTCTGCTAAAGCTGCTGCGCGCCGTCGAGCACAACCTGCAGCCGGTATCGGACGATGAATAGCCGCCATTCAGCCCCTGGGCTCGCTGGAAAATTGCTGTCACAGGATTGTCGCATGGAATTAAATTGTTTATTTAAACTTTAAATCCGGCGCCAAGAGGGGTGCGCCTGCCGTTTGTGAGTGGGGGAAATGGCGCAAAAGATCAAGTTGTCGACGATTGCCGAGAGCCTCGGTCTTTCGACTGCCACCATTTCCCTGGCGTTACGTGACAGCCCGCTCGTCGCGGCCGATACGCGTGAAAAGATCAAGGAACAAGCCCGCGCGCTCGGCTACATCTACAACCGCCGCGCCGCCAGCCTTCGCACCTCGCGCTCGGGCATCATCGGTGTCGTGGTGCATGACATCATGAACCCCTTCTATGGGGAAATCCTGAAGGCGATCGAAAGCGAACTCGATCGCAGCCGACAGACCTTCATTCTTTCCAATCATTACGACTCGGTCGAGAAGCAGCGGACTTTTGTCGAGACTTTGCTGCAGCTTGGCGGCGATGGTGTCATCATGTCGCCGGCGATCGGCACGCCGATGGAGGATTTGCGGCTGGCCGAAGAGAACGGCATGCCGGCCATTCTCGTTGCGCGCTCGATGGAAGGCGTCGAGCTGCCGACCTATCGCGGTGACGACAGCTATGGGATTTCACTCGCGACCAACCATCTCATCGGTCTCGGGCACCGCACGATCGCGATGATCGGCGGCACGGACCAGACATCGACCGGTCGCGATCGCTATCAGGGCTATGTCAACGCGCTCCGCAAGGCCGGAATCGAGGTTGATCCGAACCTGCGCATTCCCGGGCCACGCTCGATGCAGGGCGGTTTCGAGGCGGCGGTGCATTTCCTGTCGTTGCCGCAGAAGCCGACGGCGGCCGTCTGCTGGAACGATCTCGTCGCGATCGGCCTGATGAACGGCGTTGCCCGTGCTGGCCTTATTCCGGGGCACGATATTTCGGTCACGGGCTATGACGACCTGGAACAGGCGTCGATTGCCACCCCGTCACTGACGACGGTGTGGAACGGGCAGGCGGAGGTGGGGCGGCTCGCCGCGCGTGCCTTGCTCGACCGGCTGGCCGGCAGCCACGAGCCGGACGGCATTCATCTCATCAAGCCGGAAATGCGCATTCGTCAATCGACGGGCATCTGCAAGCCGCGGGCCTGATCGCGGCCACATTGCGATCTGATCATGCAGCCAAGTCGCGAGCCGCTCACGCGGCCGCGTTGGTCAGTGTCTTGCGTGCTGCATAGGCCCGCACCGCATCGCCAAAAGCCTGGAAAAGGGCGCGGGATGGCGCATCCGTCTCAGCCCAGTATTCCGGGTGCCACTGTACGCCGACGGCGAAATTCTTCGAGTCGATCACGGATACGGCTTCGATCGTGCCGTCTTCCGCCGTGGCTTCCACCTTCAGGCGCGGTGCCGTTTCGGCAATGGCCTGGCGGTGCAAGGAGTTCACCTGAACCTCGCCCGTGAGGCCGAGATAATTGGCGATGCACGATCCATCCTGCACGAAGACCGGCTGGCGGATCGCGTACATGCCGTCACGCTCCTTCACGTCCGGCTTGCGGTGGTCCCAGACGCCGGGCTGTTCCTGGATTTCGCTGGCAAGCGTGCCGCCGAGTGCGACGTTCAATTCCTGAATGCCGCGGCAGATGGCAAGCAGCGGAATGCCGCGGTCGATCGCCCGGCGGATCAGCGGCAGCGACGTCGCATCACGGGCATGATCAAACGGGCCGTCGCCATCGGTCGCCTGCTTGCCGTAAAGCGACGGATGCACGTTGGTGGCCGAGCCGGAAACCAGCAGGCCGTCCACACGGTCGAGGATCGCGTCGATCTCATTCCCGTCCTCGAAGGCCGGCACGATGAAGGTCATCACGTCCGCCACCTTCAGCGCCGCCCGCACATATTGGTTCGGTGTTGCGTGCCAGATCGCTCCGTCCAATTCGCGGATATCGGCGGGAAGGGCAACGATCGGTTTCGGCATCGGGGTCTCCGGTTGGGCATTCGGTTCGGCTGGTTGCGCGATGTGACGCCGGAAGCCGCCGCAAGTCAAGATTGGCGCGAGCGCGCCAACAATACTCTGCCCAAAGAATAAGCATTTCCCTTTGAAATTCTTCAGAAATTCGATTTCTTCAGGATGCCTACGAAAGTCTAAGATCAAAAGGCCTTGCCACGTTAAGGAATATTAGCCGCGCCGCTTGCAACCCTTATAACAACATGTTTACCTCGCGAATAAGCCGGGGGAGTGGGAACGGAAAAGCCCTGCGGTTTGTCTTTATGGGAGGAAATTTATGGATCGTCGTACATTCTTTAAAAAGGCTGCCGCGACCGGCGCCGGAGCAGCCGCAGCATCCGTGCTGGCCGCCCCGGCCATTGCGCAGTCGGCACCTAAGATCACCTGGCGTCTGACGTCTTCGTTCCCGAAGTCGCTGGACACCATTTACGGTGGTGCTGAAGACATCGCAAAGCATGTCGCAGCCGCTACCGATGGCAATTTCACCATCCAGCCGTTTGCCGCCGCCGAAATCGTGCCGGCCATGCAGGCTGCCGATGCCGTCAGCAACGCGACGGTCGAAATGTGCCATACCTGCTCGTATTACTATGTCGGCAAGGACCCGACCTTTGCGATCGGTACCGCGATCCCCTTCGGCCTCAATGCCCGCCTGACGAACTCCTGGTTCTATGAAGGCAATGGCAACAAGCTGATGAACGAGTTTTACGCCAAGCATAACATCTACGGCATGATCGCCGGCAACACGGGCGCCCAGATGGGCGGCTGGTTCCGCAAGGAGATCAACACCGTCGACGACTTCAAGGGCGTCAAGATGCGTATCGCCGGTATCGCCGGCAAGGTTCTCGAAAAGCTCGGCGCCGTGCCGCAGCAGATCGCCGGCGGCGACATCTATCCGGCGCTCGAAAAGGGCACGATCGATGCGGCCGAGTGGGTCGGTCCTTACGACGACTACAAGCTCGGCTTCTACAAGGTCGCCAAGTATTACTACTACCCGGCTTTCTGGGAAGGCGGCCCGGTCATCCACGCTTTCACCAACCTCGAGAAGTGGAATTCGCTGCCGAAGCAGTATCAGGCAGCACTCACCGACGCCTGCGCTTTCGCCAACACCAACATGATGGCGAAGTACGACGCGAAGAACCCGACGGCGATCAAGCAGATCGTTTCGCAGGGCACGACGCTGCGTCCGTTCAGCCAGGAAATCCTGGAGGCCTGCTACAAGGCTTCGCTCGAAGTCTACAAGGAAATCTCCGGCACCAACGCCGACTTCAAGAAGATCTACGAAGACCAGGTCGC
Source organism: Neorhizobium sp. (assembly GCA_965227625.1). Taxonomy (GTDB): domain Bacteria; phylum Pseudomonadota; class Alphaproteobacteria; order Rhizobiales; family Rhizobiaceae; genus Neorhizobium. The sequence continues at coordinate 16,918 of CBDDGK010000015.1, forward strand.
CTTCAAAAAGGAAGGTTATCTCTGGATGCAGCTGTCGGAATACACGTTCGACACCTTCATGATGATCCAGCAGCGCAACGGCAAGCTCTGATCATTCTTCGCTTCGATTTAATGAAACCCCGGGCTTCGGCTCGGGGTTTTTGTTTGTACGTAAGTGTTCGAAGGTGTTCAGAGCATCAGCCGTTTTGTCATATGGATCGTCGTGCCTCCCATGAACGGTTTCCGACAGGGTGATGACGTAACCGGTCTTCTCGTAGAGAGCGATGTTCGCCTCGAAGGCGGCATTCGTCAGCAGTCGTGTTTCGGGCAAACTTGCTTCGGTAGCTTTCGCCTCGGCACGTGCGAGCAGTGCCTTGCCCAAGCCGTTGCCCTGTGCGTCGGGATGGACCGCAACGTTTTCGATCCACAGATGATCGCCGCGCGCTATCGTCTCGATCAGGCCGACAAGCCTTCCGTCGAGATGCGCAAGGTCGATCTGGTGGTCGCGAACCGCCTTTTCATAATCGGCAACCATCGGCCTCGGCTCGCGCCCGATGACCGGAACCCATCGTTGATATGCGGCGCGGACCAGATCCCGGATCGGACCGGCATCCTGCGGTCGGGCTGTGGTAAATTCCGGGATCGTCTTCGTCGTCATGAGCACTCCTTCTGAAAACAAAAATCCCGCCGACCGAGATGGTGGCGGGTGCGAATGGCAGGGTAGGGGAAGAGAGGATTAAACCTCCGGACATCCTTGCTTACCATCCGCCACGCCGAGACCGCGCACAAAGATGCGGCGTCGGTCGGCGATGGTGTGGGTCGCGAAGGTCATTTGCAAAAGCTAGCAGGACCGATCGGCGTGTCAATCCGGCCGGGTAACGCCTCTCAATCAAGCGCGCAATCGCAGCCGCCAAAACTCCGTTTCCAGAGGTTGTGTTGCCTCGACAATCGCACCCAACTATCTATGATTGCAGCGTTCGACGGCTAAAGCAGCACGCTCCGAGACCAGCCGGAGCATCGGTGAAGACGGGCTTCACCGACTTAGGCAAGAGCCTTGCTCTCGAACTGGAGGTAGTGCGATGTGGAAACCACTGAGCATTACGGTATCGGTCAGGAAAAATCGGACGAGCTGGTCAATAGCAATCCGATTCATCTTCTTGGCTAGGTAACAAAGGAAGGCAGAGTTACAGCTCTGCCTTCCACTCCAGATATACGCTTCCCTCGCCTGGCTGACAAGGGAAGCCGGTTTTTACGGGTTGATCTTCGGCGGTTCGCCGAAGTTCGGCATGGCCGGGGCGGGTGCGCCACCGGGTGCCGGAGCGCCGTCCATCGGGGGCAGGCCGAAGTTGGGCATGCCGCTGCCAGGCCCCGGGCCGAAGCCGGGGACTTCGATCTTGATCGTGTTCAGATCCACATCCGGTGCCTTGTCCAGCCAGTAGGTAACCGATTCCGGCCAGAAGATGATGATCGCGACCAGGATCAGCTGCATGAACAGCCACGGAATGGCGCCGAGATAGATGTCCTTCGTCTTTACCGATTTTGGCGCGATCGACCGCAGGTAGAACAGCGCAAAGCCGAAAGGCGGATGCATGAAGCTGGTCTGCATGTTGACGCAGAGCAGCACGCCGAACCAGATCAGGTCGATCCCGAGAGCGCTTGCCACCGGTGCCAGCATCGGCAGGACGATGAAGGCGATTTCGAAGAAGTCGAGGAAGAACGCCAGGAAGAAGATGAAGATGTTGACGAAGATCAGGAAGCCGATCGCGCCGCCCGGCACGTGGCTGAGCAGAAATTCGATCCACAGGCCGCCATCCATGCCCTGGAAGACAAGGCTGAAGCAGGTGGCGCCGACCAGGATGAAGACCACCATGGAGGTGATCGTCATGGTCGAATGCATGCCCTGCTTGATCAGGTCCCAGGTCAGGCGGCCGTGCATGGCTGCCAGAACCATGGCGCCGACGACGCCAAGCGCGCCGGCTTCCGTCGGCGTTGCAAGACCCATGAAGATGGTGCCCAGCACGAGGAAGATCAGCACGATCGAGGGGATCATGCCCCACAGGACCTTCATGACCAGCGCCATGTTCAGCTCGCCGCGCGCTTCGAGCGGCAGGGCCGGCACGTCCTTGGGACGGAAGATCGAGAGACCGAGGATGAACAGCAGGAAGATGCCGACCTGCAGGATCGAGGGGCCGATGGCGCCGAGATACATGTCGCCGACGGAGCGGCCGAGCTGGTCGGCCAGAACGATCAGGACCAGCGACGGCGGGATGACCTGGGTGATCGTGCCGGACGCGGCGATGACGCCCGTGGCAAGCCGCGGGTTGTAGCCGTATTTCAGCATGATCGGCAGGGAGATGACGCCCATGGTGATGACCGAGGCGGCAACCGTGCCGGTGATGGCGCCGAGAATTGCGCCAACCAGGATCACGGCATAGGCAAGGCCGCCGGGAATGGCGCCGAACAGTTTGCCTGTTCCCTCAAGCAGATCTTCCGCCAGGCCGCAGCGCTCCAGCACCGCACCCATGAAAGTGAAGAAGGGGATGGCGAGCAGCAGGTCGTTCGAGACGATGCCGAAGATGCGCAGCGGCAGCGCCTGCATGAAGGCAAACTCGAAGTGGCCCGTGGCGATGCCGATAAGGCCGAAAAACAGGCCGACGGCGGAAAGCGAAAAAGCGACCGGGAAGCCATAAAGCATGAAGATGATCATGCCCAGGAACATGGCCGGCGGCATTATACCGTATTCGAACATAAGCGGGTATCCTCCGGTCGGGGCGTTATTGCAGCGGCTTCTCGTAGGTCGTGTTGACCTGGAGGACGCCCATGAGGCCGGCGACGCGCTTGATGAGTTCCGATACGCCTTGCAACGCGAGCAACGCGAAGCCTGCGACGATGACGAGCTTGATCGGCCAGCGGATCAGGCCGCCCGCATTCGACGACATCTCGCCCTGAGCGTAGGAAATGGTGAAGAAGGGCAATGCAAGCCAGGCCAGATAGAGGCAGGCCGGAATAAGGAAAACGGTCAGGCCGATCGCATCGATCCAGAGGCGGGTCCGGTCGGAGACGGCGCCGTAGATGAGGTCGACACGCACATGCTCATTGAGCTTCAGCGTGTAGGACGCACCGAGCAGGACGATAAACCCGAAGAGATACCACTGGATCTCGAGCCAGCCGTTCGAGCTGTAGTTGAACAGATAACGGATAATGGCGTTACCGGCACTGATGAGCGTGCAGAAAAGAACGAGGTATCCGGAAAATTTACCAACGATTTCGCTGAGGCGGTCGATGAGACCGCTTAACTTCAATAGTGCAGCCATGGCTTCCCCAATTCATAAAACGGGTCTCCTTTTATCCCGCCCGTCTGAGAAGGCGATGTAAACCAAGGTCTAAGAAAAGGAAAGTCCTAATAAACCGTGCTTTCGTCTATAAAAGCCATGGTTGCGCGGGGTTTCCGGGGCATTGGGGAGGGCGTCGTGGCAGCGTTTTCGGCAAGGCTGGCCGGTCATGCCATAGGCTGTATCGAAACGGATTGATCGGGATTTTAGTTTTCCCGTTTTCGATTTGTTGAGCAAGTTCCGAACAACCCCCCGGATGTAAGGGGTAGTTCGTTCCTGGAACAAGCAATTCTTAAAGGGTTTTCCGCACTGTCGCTCGGAAGCCAAGGGATGAACCCGATGAAAGATATCGAAGCGAAGTCGTTGTCGACAGATGTTTATCTGTCCTTCGTGACCTCGCTGTTTGGAAATCGCGGAACTTTGTGGACCGGCGTGGTTGTTCACGTCGTGTGGTGCACCCTTATCTATTTTTATAGCGGCTCGCTGTTCTATCTCCTGTTTGCTGCGGGCTTCGTTGCCGTATTCGCCTACCGCATCTACTGGTTCTACCGGTTCGACAGGGTCGACAAGCCGTCGCTGAGCCATCTGGAGATTGCGGCCTGGGAGCAGCAATACGTGATTGGCGCCTTCCTTGCGGCGCTCATGCTGGGCGTTGCCAGCGGCTACGCCCTCCTGGTGCTCGAAAACCAGTTCATCGGCTTTACCTGCGTTGCCATGACGCTCGGCTCTATGATGTCAGTCGTCGGCCGAAACTACGGCTCGCGGATTGCCGTCGACCTGCAGACGCTTGGTTGCTGCGGCCCGATCCTGATTGCCTGCCTTTTCACCAACGACATCTACCTTGCCCTGATGTCGCTGCTGCTCATCCCGTTCGGTCTGACGACGCGTTCGATGGCGAATGGTGTGCGCGACTTCCTCTATGAGAACGTCATCTCCTCGCGCAAGATGGCAATCATCGCGAGCCGTTTCGACATCGCGCTGAAGACGATTTCGCATGGTCTCGTGATGCTAGACGGCGATGGCCGCATCCAGGTCATCAACCGCCGCGCGCGCGACCTCCTCGGTCTCGACAAGAAGGCGGAGCTGAAGGACCGGGATTTTGCCGGCGTGCTTTGCGAAGGTGCAGAAAATGCGCCGGAAGCCATCCTGCGGCAGCTTTCCAAGCTGGCCGACGGTTCGTTGGAGCGTGCGTTATTCACCTTCAAGAACGATCGCCATCTGGAGTTTTCCGTCAGCCCGCGTTCCGACGGCGGTGTCGTACTGATCTTCGAAGATGTCAGCGCACGTATCGCAGCGGAGGAAAAGATCCTCCACATGGTGCAGTTCGACTCGATGACCGGCCTGCCGAACCGTGGGCATTTTGCCGATCTCGCGGCTGCAAAGCTGACGGGTCGCGGTGAGGCGCTGGCCGTACTTGCGGTCTTCAACGTCGACGGTTTCAAGCATGTCAACGACATGCGCGGCCACGTGGTCGGCGACCGGCTTCTTTCGGCGATTGCCAACCGTCTTTCCGCCCTCAAGTCGGACAAGCTCCTGACCGGCCGTCTCGTCGGCGACGAGTTCGTCGTACTTCTGACCGGCGGCGAGGACAGCTGCGAGCTGGAACGCCAGATCCGCATGATCCACAAGGAGGTTCAGGGCGACTATATGGTCGAGGGATCGCGCCTGAGCGTGTCCATGAACAGCGGCTGCGTGATTCTGCCGTCGCAGGATTTCGAGATGGAGAATTGGCAGATCAAGGCCGATCTCGCGCTCAACCATGCGAAATCCGCCGGTAATGGCACGCTGACCGTCTTCCTTGCCGAAATGGACGCCCAGTATATCGACGAGCAGCGGCTGCGGGTGGACTTGCGCCAGGCGATCGACAATCGCGGCCTGCATGTGGTTTACCAGCCGATGTACCGGCCGGACGGCTCTGGGATCGAGTGCAGCGAGGCTCTGGTGCGCTGGCGCCATCCGGAGCGCGGCATGGTCGGCCCGAACGTCTTCATTCCCATGGCCGAGGACATGGGGCTCGTCTCGCATATCACCCATCTTGTCATCGATCAGGCTTGCCGTGACTGCGCCACCTGGCCGGACAACATGGCCGTCTCGGTCAACCTGTCGATCCAGGATCTGCGCAACGACGACATCGTGCGCTATGTCGCCGACGTGTTGAAGCGTTATGCCCTGGAGCCGGCCCGGCTGCATCTGGAAGTGACCGAAAGCTGCTTCATGGACGAGCCGGTGGCGGTCAGCGCCATTCTCAACCAGTTCCGCGTGACCGGGGTGACGATTGCGATCGACGACTTCGGTACCGGCTTCTCCAGCCTGAGCTATCTCGATTCCCTGCCGCTCGATATCGTCAAGATCGACCGTGCGTTCATTCGTAACATTGCCGACGATCAGCGCAAGCTGAAGCTGCTGCGTGGCATCGTCCATCTGTCGCGAGAGCTCGGCCTCAAGATCGTTGTCGAGGGTGCTGAGACGAAAGAGCAGCTGGCCCTGATCAACCGCCATCGCTTTGCAGATCTCGTGCAGGGCTATGTCTTCTCGATGCCGGTTTCTTCCGAGAGGATTATCGAACTTGCCGCCGAGGCTGCGCCCGCGCCCAAGGTTTCGAACATGCGCCGCGGCGCCAAGTCCGGGCAGAATGCGCCTCTGAGAGCCGCCGCGCGCTGACGGCTCAAAACGCTACGATGGCCTGAAACGCAACGAATGTGTGCCAGGGCCTGCCTAATTTTCAGACAGTGTTAACGGTTTTGGAGCGGTGCTAAGCTGCTGTTAACGCTTTGTTAACCATAACATTTAGAAGTTTATTAAAATTCCCCGCGTTTTGTTGCGGGGCATGCCGCTTTCAGGGTTAATCCTTGGTTAAAGCCCAAGGAATGATAGCGATGCCGCTTGATAGCTCTTTTGTTGACGGGAATTTTTCAGCCAAGCTGCTGGCCACGCTCGATCATGTGGAATATCGGCGGATCGAAAGCCATGAGGATTTCGAGGACATCGCCCGGCTGCGCTTCAAGGCCTACAAGACACATGGCGTCCTGCCGGTCAACGCGACGAAGCTGATCG
>CBDDGK010000016.1:0-85000 GCA_965227625.1 Neorhizobium sp.
TGATCGGCATGCCGCTTTCATGCAGCGGCCCGTCGGAGGTGACGACAAGGTCGGCATCCAGCTTGTCGGCATGCTCGGCGACGAATTCCGCGATATGCGGGCTGCCGATTTCCTCCTCGCCTTCCAGCAGGAAGATGACATTGCAAGGCAGCTCACCGGTGATTTTTAGATGCGATTCCAGCGCCATCAGCTGGGCGAAATGCTGGCCCTTGTTGTCGCCGATTCCGCGCGCATAGATGCGACCGTTGCGGATGGTCGGCTCGAAAGGCGGGCTGTCCCACAGCTCATAGGGCTCCGGCGGCTGCACGTCGTAATGGCCGTAAAGCAGCACGGTCGGCTTGCCCGGCTGCTTTTCCATGCGGCCGAGAACCATCGGATGGTTCTTGGTCGGTATGGTCGTCGCCTCCATGCCCATGCCGTTCAGCATGTCGACAAGGATGGCCGCGACTTCCTTGATGCCGTTGTTCTGGGCACTGATCGAGGGATGGCGGACATAGTCCATCACCCGTTCGATGAAGCTTTCGCGGTTTTCCTCGATATGCGCGAAGATGCGTTCCAGATCGGTTTTCGTTTCGGTCATATCACGCATCCTGCTTGCGGGTCAGAAGAAGAGCACCGGATTGATGCACGGTACCGGTCCAGTCGGGAGCGACAAGCGTCGTCGTGTCGAGCTGGGTCAGGATCATCGGCCCTGCGAAGGCCGCGCCCGCACCGAGCGTCGAACGGTCAACGACCGGTACGCTGGCAAGACCGCTTTCGAAATGCACCGGCGCGTGATCGAACGGCGTCACGGTCGAGCCTGCATCCAGCTTTGCCGGCGGCGGTTCATGCGTCATGCCGGCTGCTTCGACACGCAGCGTCACCAGTTCGATCGCCGTATCCAGCGTGAAACCGTACAGCGCCTTGTGCTCGGCGGCAAAAGCGGCCTCGATCGCCTCGCGGGTCTCGCCCCAGGTGACGGCAAGTTCGCCGCCCTGGCCGTGATAGCGCAGCAGCGCCACCGTCTGAACCCGGCGATCCTTTTCGGCAACGCCCTCCATGTCGAACCAGGCGGTTGCCTGCGTCTTGAGATCGGCAATGATGCCGTTTGCGATACCGACATCGATCGCACCCGCCTTCGGCAGCGTGCGGCTGAACTCGGCCTTGAGATCGGCGGCCAACAGTCCGTCGGCGCAAAGAATGCCCGGGGCCGGCGCGATCAGGACGCGGGTGATGCCGAGCAGCTCCGCCAGCGCGCAGCCATGCAGCGGGCCGGCACCACCGAAGGGCATCAGCGTGAAGTCACGCGGATCATGTCCGCGTTCGACCGACACGACGCGCACCGCGCCCACCATGTTGTTATCGACGATCGCGAGAATGCCGCGCGCCGCAGCGGCAGTCGCAAGACCGAGCGGACCGGCAACCTTGTCATCCACCACCTTGCGGGCCGCCTCGACATCGAGCGCCATGCGTCCGCCGAGCAGTTTTGACGGCAGATGGCCGAGCACGACATGCGCGTCGGTGACCGTCGGGTTCTGGCCGCCGTGACCATAGGCAGCCGGACCCGGACGCGCACCGGCGCTCTGCGGGCCAACGGACAGCGTGCCGTCCGCCACCTTGGCGATCGAGCCACCACCGGCACCGATCGTCACCATGTCGACCATCGGCAGCGGCAGCGGCCATTCGCCCACCTTGCCGTTTTGCGTCAGGCCGATCTTGCCGTCCTTGATCAGGCAGATATCGGCGCTGGTTCCGCCGATATCGACGGTAATGATATCCTTGATGCCGCAGGCCGCCGCAACCGAACGCGCGCCGACCACGCCGGCAGCGGGACCGGACAGTGCGGTGAGCGCCGGAGCTTGGCGGATGGTCGAAGCACCTGCCACGCCGCCGTTCGATTGCATCAAGAGCAGCGGTGCCGCGACCTTCTCGTCCTCCAGCCGCTTTTCCAGCCGGCCGACATAGGTGGTCACGCCCGGCATGACGGTAGCGTTCAGCACCGTCGTCAGCGTCCGTTCGAATTCCCGCACGACGGGCAGAACGTCGGTGGAGGTCGTGACGGCGAGATGCGGAAGCTCCTCGCGCAGGATTTCGGCCGCGCGCTTTTCATGCTCCGGATTGGCGAAGGCATGCAGCAGGCAGACGCCGACAGCCTCGACATCCATGCCGCGGATCGCTTCGGCCGCCTTGCGGACACTGGCTTCATCCAGCGCCTCGATCACGGCACCACCAGCGGCGATGCGTTCATCCACTTCGACGATACGCGAGGCCGGCACCGGCCGCTCGGGCTTGACCCAGGTATAGAGGTTGGCCTTGCGGGGAATATCCTGCCGGCCGATGTTCAGCACGTGGCGGAAACCGCGCGTGGTGACCAGCGCCGTGCGGGCGCCCTTGTCTTCCAGGATCATGTTGGTGGCAACCGTCGTGCCATGCAGAACCTGGCCGAGTGACGCGGCTTCGCGGCCTGCATCAGCCAATGCCAGCCGGATGCCATTGAGGAACGCTTCCGACGGATCGGAGGGAACGCTTGGGGTCTTCGCTCGCCAGACCTTGCCGGTCGCGCGGTCGAGAAGGGCGACGTCGGTGAAGGTGCCGCCGATATCGACTGCGACGGAAAGGGACGTATCAACTGAATTCTCAAGCGAGGACATCGACATACTCCTGACGATGGAATGCACGGGTAGCGGGACGATTGGCGCGAAGCGCCGTGGTTGCCGCCTCATCAATCTTGTTGCCGTTCATGACGACGCCGTAGAGCTTTTGAGCAGCTTCTGCGCTGACGAAACCGCCAAGCACGTCTTCAAGAATGGCATCGAGATTGCGGTCGAAGGGATGGCCATAGCCCCCGCCCCCGCCGGTCTCCATGCGAAGGATGTCGCCCTTGACCAGTTTGTTGCCGTCCGAAAGCGGCGCAAGGATGCGCTGGTCCGGCTTGCCGGGGTTGATGGTGACACGGCCTGTACCGCCGCCCATGCCGCCATGAATGCCCCAGGGCGGGTTCTTGACGCTGTCGATACGCACGGCCAGCATCATGTCTTCGGCGAGGATCTCGTACTCGCGGATAATGCCGCAGCCGCCGCGATACTGGCCGGCACCGCCGGAATCCTTGACGACACCATAGGTTCTGAGCCGCACCGGATAACCGACTTCGAGGAATTCGACCGGATAGTTTTCCTGCGCCACGAAATAGACGGCATCGATGCCATCGGCATTCGGCCGCGCGCCGTAACCAACGCCGATACCGTCCGCGAGCAGGAAGCGCTTCAGATCCCCCGCATCATCCTTGTAGTTGCCGCGCATGATGGTGATGACATAGGCCGAGTTCGCAGCCGGCGCCTTGCCGCCCGCTGAATTGATCAGCCCGTTCAAGGCAGACAACACGCGCATCATGGTGAGGCCGCGCATGCCGAGCGAGGCCGGGAAATTCGGCTGCAGGAACGAGCCCTGCCGCAGCTTCACGTCATGCAAGGCTTGCGGACCACCCGCATTGCAGACCTGAGCCGGATCGCCGCCGAGATAGAACAGGCCGAGCGCCATGCCCGGCACGCCGCGGTTCATCAGGAAGTTGACCGGGCCGGGTGCCTGGTCATCGGATTCCGTCGCGTCGAACGTGAACCAGTCCTCGCCATCGGCACCCTTTTCGCGGGTCAGCGCGAAACGCATCTTGAACGGACCGTTGCCATGACCATCCGTATCAATGGCGTCCGTGAAACGGTGCGTGCCGTAGTCGAAGGTTTCGGCAAGCTTGGTGCGAACCAGCTTACGGGTGCGCGTGAGAAGCTGCGCCAGCGCATCACCGACGACATCGCTGCCGAACCGGTCGAGAATTTCGCCGATGCGCTTAACGCCCACGTCGACGCTCGCCATCAGCGCCCGCATGTCGCCGATGCTCTGTTCCGGGAAGCGGGAATTGCGGTGGAAGATATCCAGCGTCGCCTCATTGGTGACGCCACCACTCATCAGCTTGGTGACCGGGATGATGATACCTTCCTGATAAATGTCGGTAGCATCGGGGCTGATCGAACCCGGCCGCATGCCGCCGATATCGGCGAAATGCGCCCAGCTCATCACGAATGCGCAGCGCTTGCCGTCCTTGAAGACCGGCGCCAGCAGAACCTGGTCGTTGGAATGGGAAACGGCACCGCGGGAACCGTAGCAGTCATTGTACCAGTAGAGATCGCCGGGCTTCATCGTGTCGGCCGGGAACTTGTCGAACACCGGTCCGGTCATATCGCCGAACACCGGCACCATCGAGCCGACCGCCATCACGCCCTCGCCGTCGAACAGCGCAGTGTAAAAGTCTTTCTTCTCGCGAATGAAGGCGGAAATCGCGGTGCGCTCGAGCAGCGCCTCCATTTCCGACTGGGCGGCGGCAATCGCGCCGCGGATGATTTCGAGCGAGACGGGATCGCAGACGGTCCCTTCCGGTTTGGTTTGCTCTTGAGGCCCGCGCTCTTGAGGATTGTACATGTTATGGCCCTCTGTGAATGCCTTGGAAGAGGTGGAAGGAGGCGTCATTCGACACCTCCGATCAGGACGACGACATTGCCGAGGCTGCCGCGCTCGACGCGCTCATGGGCCCTGGCAATGTCGGAAAGCGGAAACGTCGCGCCGATTGCGACCTTGAGCCGACCGGCATCGGCCATATCGGCGATCATCTTTTCGCCGACCAGCCGCTGATCCTCGGGGATCAGGAAACCCTGGATGAAACGCAGGTTGGCGCCCTTGCTGGCGAAGGCGTAATAGGGAAGCGTCGGCGTCGGATTGCTGCTCGACGAATAGGACGCGACGGTGCCGTTGCGCTTCAGCACGGACGCATCGAGCTCCAGATTGGCGCCGAAATCCACTTCGATGACACGGTCGACGCCCTGCCCTTCGGTCAATTCGAGAATGCGTGCGGAAACGTTCTCCGTCTTGCGGTGGATGCTGGCGAAGGCGCCGGCAGCCATCACATGCGCGGCGGCCTCCGGGTTGCTCACCGTGCCGACCACCCGCGCGCCGCCGGCCACCGCCATCTGCACAGCGAAATGCCCTACTGCACCAGCGGCACCGTTCACAAAAATCGTCTGGCCGGTGACCGGACCATCGGCAAACACGGCGCGATAGGCGGTCATCGCCGGCACGCCCAGATTGGCGCCGTCGGCATAGGTGAGGCTATCGGCCAGCCTCACCGCCTGATGCGACGCAATCGCGATGAACTCGGCCGCCGTGCCGAAAGCACGACCCGCCTCGCCATAACCGCCCTGCGCGTTCCACACCCAGACCCGCTCGCCGATACGCGCCGGATCGGCACCCTCGCCAACCGCGATGATCTGTCCCGCACCGTCCGTATGCGGGATGACCAGCGGATGATCCATGCCCATGCCGCGCCAACCGCCACGTCGCTTCACATCGGCAGGATTGATGCCGGACGCATGCACGCGCACCAGCACTTCGCCGGGACCGGCAACAGGCGCGGCCATCTCACCGACGGAGAGAACCTCCGCCGCGGGACCAGTGCATGTGTAGGTGGCGGCTAACATTTCCAAAATACTCCGATCAGAACAGATGGCAGGCGACAAGCCGTGAGCCGACGGGCCGCGGCTGCGGCACTTCCGCGGCACAGCGGGCATGTGCTGCCGGACACCGGTCGCGAAAAACGCAGCCGGAAGGCGGGTTACGTGGGTCTGGCGCACCACGGCCGATCGGCAGCGGATCGTGGCTCTGGTCCGGGTTCGGCACCGGCACCGCGGCAACCAGCGCCTTCGTATAGGGGTGCAACGGCTCGTGGACGATATCCTCTGTCGGCCCGTCTTCCATGATCCGGCCGAGATACATGACGATCGTCCGCTCGCAGACGTAACGCACCAGCGCCAGATCGTGGCTGATATAGATGGCGGTCAGCCCCAGCCGGTCGCGCACGTCGCGAAACACGTTGAGCACGCCGGCGCGCACCGAAACGTCGAGCATCGACACCGGCTCATCGGCCACCACGAATTCCGGCTGCAGGATCAGCGCTCGCGCCATGACGACACGCTGCAACTGTCCGCCGGAAAGCTGGTGCGGATAACGGTCGAGGAACTGCGCTGGCTCCGGCAGTTTCACCAGTTCCAGCGCCTTGATGATGCGATCTTCGCGCTCGGCTTTCGGAATATCGGCATTTTCCAGCGGTTCCGCCAGCGTCTGCCGAATGCTGAAACGCGGATTGATCGCATCGAACGGGTTCTGGAAAATCAGCTGCGCCTTGGAGCGGAATTTCTTCAGCTCCTTGCGCTGAACTTTGCCCAGATCCTCGCCGTCGAAATGGATCGAGCCGCCGGTAATGTCTTCGAGCTTCAGCAGCAGCCGGCCCATCGAGGTCTTGCCGCAACCGGATTCGCCGAGCAGGCCGACGCTTTCGCCGCGGCGGATATCGAAACTCACGCCATCGACCGCCTTCACGACGGTTGACTTGCCGCGCATCGCCGCGAACGCACCGCCGACGGCATAGTGCAGCTTGGCGTCATTCACCGAGACAAGCACATCGGGCTTTTTGGTCGTGACCGTATTGGTTGGAGTCGTCATGCCGGGGCCATCCAGGTCTCCGTCTTGGCGGCTTCGATACGTAAGGATACGCTTTCCGTTGCGCGATGGCACAGAACCGGATGCCCGGGTGCAACCTCGATCACCGGCGGTTCCGAACCGCAGATATCGAGCGCGAAAGGACAGCGCGGCTTGAACCGGCATCCGGCCGGCGGATTGGCGAGGTTCGGAGGCGCGCCTTCGATCGGCGTCAGAATACCGGAAGCAGCGCCTTGCAGGTCCGGGAAGGCATTGCGCAGGCCCATCGAATAGGGATGCGACGGCGCCGTCAGCGTCTGCTGCATCGTGCCGGACTCCGCCACCTTGCCGGCATACATGACGACGGTGCGGTCACAAATATACGCGACGACGGAAATGTCGTGCGTCACGAGGATGACCGAAATCCCGAGCCGCGTCTGCAACTCCTTCAGCTGGTCAAGGATCTGCCGCTGCACGATGACGTCGAGTGCCGTCACCGGTTCGTCGGCGATGATCAGTTTCGGATCGAGCGCCAGCGCCAGGGCAATCGCCACACGCTGCCGCATGCCGCCGGAGAATTGATGCGGGTAATCCGTCAACCGTCCCCGATCGATACCAACCATCTCGAACAATTCTTCGGAACGCGCCCTCGCCTGTTTCCGGTTCATGCCGCCGCGCCGGCGCAGCACTTCGCCGAGCTGGTATTCGACCGTATAGACCGGGTCGAGCGAGTTCATGGCGCTTTGCGGCACGAAGGCGATGTCGCGCCAGCGCAGCGCGTTCATTTCCCTCTCGGGGAGTTTGGCGAGATCCTTGCCGTCGAACAGGATCTGCCCACCGGAAATCGTCGCATTTTCGGCGATAACGCGGGTCAGAGCTCGGGCGACGGTCGTCTTGCCACAGCCGGATTCTCCGACAAGGCCGGTGATCGAGCCGCGCGGAACGTCGAAACTCGCGCCATCCACGGCATGGACGAAATTGCGCCCCACCTGATAGCTGACCCGCAGGTCTCTTACGGAGAGAAGGGGTTCTGTCATCGGCCCAACTTCGGGAAAAGGATGTTTTCATATCCGCGGGTAATGAAGAAGCCCGCGCTGACGACGAGGATGATGCAGATGCCCGGCGGCACGAACCAGTAAAACGCCTGTTTAGCGAGCGCCTGGCTGGCAAACGCATCCTGCAGCATGTAGCCCCAGCTGATCGAATTCGGATCGCCGAAACCGAGGAAGCTGATCGAGGCCTCCGTCAGGATCGCCCAGCCGATGGCGATCGATCCGTAAAGGAAGGAGAGCGGCAGGATATTCGGCGCGATATGGCGCAGGATGATCTTGAAGTCCGACGATCCCGCCACGCGCGCCGCCTCGACATAACCGCGGGTGCGCAGCGTCAGCACCTGGCTGCGGATGACGCGGGCCGTATCACGCCAGAGCACCAGCGCCATGGCGATCACGACATTCCAGATCGACGGTTTGAGGAAGGCGGCGAGCACGATGACGAAAGGCAGGAAGGGAATGCCGAAGGCGATATCGGCAAGCCGCATCAGCACCGCATCGACCCATTTGCCGAAATAGCCTGCGACGAGACCGATGACCGAGCCGATCAGTGCCACCATGAAGGCGGCAGTGACCCCAATCAGCAGCGCCGAACGGCTGCCATAGACGAGCTGCGAGAAGATATCCCGGCCGAGACTGGTGGTTCCCATGATGAAACCATCCTGCCCCGGCCGGAGGTCCGCCGCGAGATCGTAGGCCGGAGTATAAAGAATTTCGGTCGGATCATGCGTCGCGATGCTGTCGGCGAAGATCGCGGTGACGATGAAGATCAGATAGATCAGCAGCCCTGCAACCGCGAACGGATCGTTGGTCGGCAGCCTGAGTGCCCGGAAGAGACGGGCAAGGATGTTCGGGCGCTTGATGGCCATCGGCTTGGAAACGGCGATCTCAGGCATGGGAAATCCTTGGATCGAGGAAGGCATAAAGCAGGTCGGCCAACAGGTTCATGAAGATGACGACCAGCGCGATCATCAGGAAGGCGCCTTGCGCCAGCGGATAATCGGAAGCCGCCACCGCGTTCACCAGCTCGCGGCCAAGCCCCGGCCAGGAGAACACGGATTCCACCACGACATTGCCCTGCAGCTGATAACCGACGGCAATCGCGAACGAGGTCATGACCGGCAGCAGCGCATTGCGCGCCGCGTGGCGCACCACGACCGTCCAGTTCGACAGGCCCTTGATGCGGGCCATGGTCACGAAGTCCTCCTTCATCACATCCAGCATGTTGGAGCGCATCAGGAGTAGCGGCAGGCCCTGGCTGTAAATGGCGAGCGTCGCGGCCGGCAGCGCCAGATGCACAAGAAAGTCACGCGACGTGTAGAGATCGAGGAGACCGGAATATTCGTTGCCGGGATTGCGCGTGCCACCTGCCGGAAACCAGCCGAACGAGAAGGAGAAGATCGCGAGAAGCACCATGCCGAGCCAGAATTCCGGCATAGCGCGGGTCGTCAGCACAAGCGGAATGGCCGCCTGCTCCACCCAGCTGCCCCGCTTCCAGGCGAGATAGGCGCCGGCGAGAATGCCGAAGACATAAGCGATGATGAGCGAGGAAAAGGTCAGGATCAGCGTATTCGGCAGAAGCTCGAAAATGCGCTCGCCGACCGGCACGCGATAGCGGAAGCTCTGGCCGAGATTGCCCTGCAGGAGATTGCCGAGATAGATCAGGTATTGCTGCCAGAGCGGCTTATCCAGGCCGAACTGGGCCATGAGCTGCTGCTGCTGCTCCAGCGTAAACGTCGGATCGATATAGGCGGCCATCGGATTGCCCGGCATCAGCCGGAACATCAGGAACAGGATGGTCACCACTGCCCACAGGACAAGAGCGAGCTGCAGAAGCCTGCTGCCCACGGCCTTGAAATTGCTCATTTGAAAAAATCCTTCTTGGCTCGGCCCTTGGGAGGGGAAGGCCGACGTCAAGCTTCAGGCAAAGGAGGGAGGCGGAACCGGGAGGGTGAAAACCCGCCTCCCCGGAGGATCGCGAGGCCTTACTTTACGGCGATAGTTTCTTTCTTATCGCCCGGATAGTGGAGCTTGCCACCTTCCAGCGTATAGCCTGCATCCTTCAAAGTCTTGGCGGCAATCGCCTGGCCGGTCTTGAAGCCATCGACGACCGCCTTGTCGTGCCAGAATTCGAGCGCCGGAGAGACGATCGAGTTCGAACCGACCGCGAAGCTCTTGTAAGCGGCCTTGACGATCAGCTGGCGATCCACTGCCTGCGAAAGGGCAAGGCGGAAGGCCGGATCGTTGAACGGCGCGCGGCGTTCATTGAAGGCGATGTAGCGGAAGCCCATGTCGACGGTCGAAACCACCTGCAGGTCGCCATCCTTCTGGGCAGCATCCGCCAGAACCTGCGGATCGCCGGTCCATTCGCCCATGAAGTTGATTTCACCCGAACGCAGCATGCCGAGCGAGGCTTCCGGGTTCGGCACGATGCGCAGGATCCAGCGATCGATCTTCGGCGCGGCGAAGTGATCCTTGTTGGCAGCCAGCGTCACGGATTCGTTCTTCGCCCAGGAGGTGAACTTGAACGGGCCGGAACCGATCGGCATCTGTTCCTGATAGCTTTCGGCCGTTTCCGGCTTGGTGGCGAGATCCTTGAGGATCGGCTCCCAGACATGTTTCGGGATCAGGTTGACCTTGGCAAGGCTGGAGGTCACGAAAGACGCAGCCGGCTTCTTCAGCTTGAAGGTGATGACGTCGCCATTGACCGCGATCGAGTCGATGTTCGACGCGAACGGCTTGTACATCGGCGCTTCGCCGCCGGCGGCAGCTTCGAACGAGAACTTGACGTCGTCAGGCGTGACCGGCTTGCCGTCATGCCACTTCATGCCGGACTTCAGCTTCACGTCGATCGTGGTGCCGTCCTTCCAGGTAAAGCTTTCGGCAGCCCACGGCTTCGGCAGGCCATCCGGGCCGACGCGCAGCAGGCGGTCCCACACCAGGTCGGTGATCCAGCTGTCGACGCTGCCCGAGATGTAAAGCGGGTTGATCGACTTGATATTGTCGGACGAGTTGATGATCAGGTCCTTCTTCGCGCCGGCCGGCTCGATCTGATCGAAGGTCCAGAAGTTGCGAATGCCGATACCGCTCTGGTTCACCACCGTGTCGGGCTTCCAGACGGTCTTGTCGAAGGAGAAGGTCGACTTCGGGTGAACCAGCATCATGTAAGGCTGGTCCTTGGACAAGATTTCCTGAGCCTTGATGACCAGCGCCTTGCGCTTGGCCGGGTCGATTTCGCTACGCTGCGCTTCCGCGGTCGCGTCATATTCCTTGTTGATGTAACCGGCGAAGTTGTAGCCGTTTTCAGCCGTCGAGGAATGGAAGAGGTTGAAGACAAGCTCGTCCGGATCGGAGCGCTCGGGGCGGCCGACCATCTGCCAGGCGGTCGAGTCCCAGCTGTCGCGCTTGTACCAGACTTCGTCGGACATCTGCTCCCACGGGATGGAGCGGACCTCGACATCGAGGCCGAGCTTGCGCCATTCCTGGGCGATCAGCTGCACGGACTGGAATTCTGCCTGCTGGCCGGCCTGCGGACGGGACAGGATAGTGATCTTGCGGATCGGATCGCCGGCCCATGCAGGCAGGGCAATGGCCGTCACCACAAGTGCTGCAAATGCACTTTTCAAAACGGACTTCATCGTCGTTCTCCTCTGAATAGCTTGACTATTCTGTTTGTTGGCAAGGGGTTGCTCCCCTTTGCCCGGCAAATCCGATATCGCCCGTCCGACACGCCCAGCGCGCATCGACAGAACGGATAAATCCACAGATTTCATTGCGAACGGAGCGGGAGCGGTTGCATCGCAGTGCGCAATGTTTTATTCTGTGAAACATCGTTTCGCATTGCGAACGAGTAAATCACATTCCAAAAAGATTGCAAGAAGCTTAGGCATCATTTTGGAATGCCCATTTTGGGACCACGGAGGAGACGGTCTGTGACCGAACAGAAAGATTACAAGATCGCGGCCGTGGACCGCGCCCTTGCCCTACTCGAAGCTCTGGCGGACCGTCCGGAACAAGGTGTGACGTCGCTGGCGAAATCGCTTGGCATGACGAAATCCCTGGTATTCCGGCTGCTGCACACGCTGGAGGAGCGCGGCTTCGTATCCCGCGATCCGGAGCATGCGGAATATTCGCTCGGCTACCGCATCGGCGTGCTGGGCGAACGCCTCGGCAAGGATGGCGCGCTGCTTTACGCCGCCCGTCCCGTCATGGACGAGCTGCGCGACAAGACCTCCGAGAACATCAACCTCGTCGTGCGGGAAGGCTTGAAGACCTACGTTTTGGCGACCCGCGCTGGCCGTCATTCCATCCGCCTCTTCGCCCAGGCCGGCCGCAACGGGCCGCTGCATGCAGGCGGCGGATCGCTGCTTCTGCTTGCATTCGCAGATCCTTCGGTAATCGACGCAGCACTCGCCCAGCCGCTGGAAGCCTTCACGCCCCACACCGTCACCGACCGCGCCAAACTGCGCCAGCTGCTCGAACGCATCCGCGCCAACGGCTACAACATCGTGGTCAACGATCTCGACGAAGGCGCCTTCTCGGTCGCCGCTCCGATCCATAGCGCCGACGGCACCGTGATCGCTTCGATTTCGGTTGCCGGCGCCGTCGTGCGCTTCGACGAGGAACGCCGGGAATCCTACCTCAAGGCCGCCATGGACGCCGCCGCGGAGATTTCCGAACGCCTGTCCATCCATGGACCAGGCGAAAGCAGCCGTATAAAATCAAGGGCTTGAGCCCTCTCTTCCGTTATCCTCGAGCTTGTCCCGAGGATCTAAGCCGGTTCAACACGGTAGGCGTGGATAGATCCTCGGGACAAGCCCGAGGATGACGCCGAGAACAAACCGACCTTCCTCAAAAATCCTCGGGCGCTTTAGCGCCCGTTTTCGTTGGTGCGATTTCTCGCCCTGCAAACCCGCTTGCGGGGTCGGAAAACCTCTGTTAGCGTTTCGATGTTTTATGAAACGATGTTTCATCTAATAAAACAAAAGGGGAGTTCCTGACATGAACGAGATCGAATCCGCTGTTCTGGGAGCAGTGAAACTGGATGAACCCTGGGCGCTGGTGGAAAGCTTCGCGACCTACAAGCGCGAACATCCGACCGATGTGAACCGGGCAATGGACGAAGTGGCCGAACGCTTGAAAAAGCAGGGCGTCGAGGTCAAGATGCACGAGGCGGACCTCTACCTCAGCCTGCCGGCGCTGGCCCGCGTCGAAGCAAACGGCAAGACCTTCCGCGCCAAGCCGCCGTCATATTCGCTCGATGCCAAGAATGGCGTGAAGGGCAAACTGGTCTACATTGCGAGCGGCCAGCCGAAGGCGATCTCGACCATGTTCGAGAAGACCGTCGATGGCACCGGCGAAATGGGTGCGCTGGTCCGCGGCAAGATCGTGCTCTCGGAAGGTTTCGCCAATCCGGGCCTCGTTTCGCAGTTCACCGAACTCGGCGCCGCCGGCGTCATCGCCATCAATCCGGGCGTCGATATCCACTGGGGCACCTGCACCACCGTCTGGGGCACGCCCGATCTCGACGACCTGCCACGCAAGCCGTCAATCCCGGCGGTCGCCGTCAATCGCGAAAGCGGCGATGCGCTGATCGAACTCGCCAAGGCCGGCACCGAAGTCACCCTCTTTGCCGACATGGAGGAAGGCTGGTTCAAGTCGAAACTGCCGGAAGTCTTCATCAAGGGCACCGAGGAGCCGGAAAAATACATCCTGCTGCACGGCCATCTCGACAGCTGGGATGTCGGCGTCGGTGACAACGCCACCGGCGACGCGACCATGCTCGAAATCGCCCGTGTCCTCTGGGCCAACCGCGACAAGCTGAAGCGCTCGGTGCGCATTTGCTGGTGGCCGGGCCACTCGACCGGCCGTTACGCCGGCTCCACCTGGTTCTCCGACAATTTCGCGCTCGACCTCGACGAGAATTGCGTCGCGTCCGTCAACTGCGATAGCCCCGGCTGCCGCTGGGCGACCGAGTTTATCAACCTCTGCATGATGACGGAAACCGAAGCCTTCCTCTCCGACGTCATCGAGGAAGTGGCCGGCAAGAAGGCCGAAGCCGAACGCCCGCATCGTGCCGGCGACTACTCGTTCAACAATATCGGCCTGTCGAGCTATCTCATGCTCTCCTCGACGATGACCGAGCGGGACCGCGAGGAAAAGGGCTATTATACGGTCGGTGGCTGCGGCGCCAACATCGCCTGGCACACCGAAAACGACACGCTTGAAATCGCCGACAAGGATATCCTGCTGCGCGATATCAAGGTCTATCTGCTCGCCGTGCTGCGCAATGCCAACGCGAAAATCCTGCCCTTCGACTGGCGCGCGACCGCAAAGGAATTTCTCCATACGGTCGACACCTACCAGAAGAAGGCCGGCAACCGCTTCGACCTTTCGCCGACCCGCAAGGCCGTCGAATCCTTGGCCGCAGCTCTCGCCGCCTTCTATGCCGGCATCGAAAGCGGCAAGATCGAAGCCAAGAGCGCCAACCACGTGATCCAGCGGCTCGCCCGCATTCTGGTTCCACTCAACTACACCCGCGAACAGCGCTTCCGCCACGATCCGGCCCTGCCGATCCCGGAACTGCCGGCAATCTCGACCGCCGCCGACCTCGACAAGCTCGGCCCGGAAAAGCTCGGCTTTGCCAAGACCCAGCTGGTGCGCGGCCAGAACCGCGTGATCATGGCGTTGCGCCAGGCGGAAGATCTGGTCCGCTCGGCCTGATAGCCGGGCAATCTGAAGTCGGACAGAGCCCGCGCCGGTTGATCAGGCGCGGGCTTTTCTGAATGACCTGCCACCTCACGTCGTCATCCTCGGGACAAGCCCGAGGATGACGACCGATTGGGGATGGGCACATCATCTAAGGCTTTGTACCTTTAAAAAAGCCTGTCCTACCATCGAGCCAACCCCATCCACCGCCAATCTTGTCCGACAGTATTCCATAGCGTTGTCAAACTGCCGCGGCTGGCTTAGCGTCGCGGCCGATGTCAGCGAGGCTGACACGCGGCCTGCCTCGGGAGTAGAATTTGGCAAACGATCATAAAGTCTTCGCCGGCCGTCGCGAGGATATCAGGCTTGTTACCGGACAGGGCGCCTATACCGCCGACAAGACATTGGAAGGCCAGCTTCATGCGGTTTTCCTGCGCGCCGATCAGGCACATGCCCGCATCGTCTCGATCGATACGGAAGCAGCAAGCGAAGCCCCCGGCGTGCATCTGGTGCTGACCGGCAACGACGCGCTGGAAGCCAATCTCGTCGCCCCTGGCCCGATCCTTGCGCTGCCCGGCCTCGGCGGCTCGAAGATCAAGGCGCCGGTGCGCTACGCGCTCTCCATCGACCGGGTGCGTTTCGTCGGCGAGCCGGTCGCCGTCGTCATCGCCGATAGCGCCGATGCGGCCGCCGACGCAGCCGAACTGATTGCCATCGAATATGAAGACCTGCCGATCATCGTCGATCCGACGGCGGCGCTGGAAGATGGCGCACCGCAGCTTTTCGACGAAGTGCCGGGCAACCTCGTGTTCCACCACGGTTTCGGCGACGAGGCCGCAACCGAGGCGGCCTTCGCCAAGGCAGCCCGGATCACGACGTTCACCGCCGACTCCCAGCGCGTCGCCGCCAATCCGATGGAACTGAAATCCTTCATGGCGGCCTATGATACCGAAACGGATATTTTCGATATCTATTCCGCCAGTCAGGGCGTCGGACTTTCCGATGGCATGGCGCGCTTCATCGGTCACCCGCCGGAAAAGGTAAAACACCATATGGGCGATGTCGGCGGCAGTTTCGGCATCCGCGGCGGCCCCTATCCGGAATATGCGGCGATCATGCTGGCGGCGAAAAAGCTCTGTCGCCCCGTGCGGTGGACGGGCAGCCGCACGGAAAACTTCCTCGGCGATTATCACGGCCGCGGCGTCAAGCTATCGGGCGAACTCGCCATGAGCGCCGAGGGTGATTTCCTCGGGCTTCGCCTCGATATCGTCTGCGATCTCGGTGCCTACCATTCGCCGGCCGGCGCGCTGATCAACGTGCTGAACCCGATGCTGACGGCCACCGGCTGTTACCGCATCCCCGCCGTTTTCGGCCTCAACCGGCTTGCCTTCACCAATACGTCCCCGATCGCCGCTTATCGCGGCGCGGGTCGCCCAGACATCAACTATTTCGTCGAACGCCTCGTTGATCAGGCGGCCGTCGACATGGGGCTCGACCGCGTCGAAATCCGCCGCCGCAACCTGATCGCCGACAGCGCCTATCCCTATCAGACACCGACCGCCGTTTACGACAGCGGCAGCTACGTCGCCATGCTCGACGAAGCGCTCGATGTCTCCGACTGGAATGGTTTTGAGACACGCCGCACGGAATCGGAAAGGCGCGGCTGTTTGCGCGGCATCGGCATGGGCATTTTCATCGAACCCTCCGGCGGCGGTCAGTTTCCGGAGGAAACCGAAATCCGGTTCGAGACGGACGGCACGGTGACGATCTACACGCTCTCCGGCTCTTCCGGACAGGGCCACGAAACCATTCTGCCGCGCCTGGTGGCCGATGTATTGGGCATCGAGGAGACCCTGATCAACCTGCGCGCCAACAGCCTCATGGCACCCCACAAGCTAAAAGGTGGCGGCTCTGTCGGCTCCCGCACCATGGCCTCGCACGGCGCCTCGCTGACGGTCAGCTCCCGCGAAGTCGTCAAGAAGGGCATGGCACTTGCTGCGGACGCGCTGGAAGCATCCGAAAGCGATATCGAATTCGACCACGGCCACTACAAGGTGGCCGGCACCAACCTTTCGATCACCCTTATGGAGCTTGCGGCCCGCAACGTGACGGCGGATGGCAATGCACTCGATACGCTCGGCTCCATCCAGCCGGAACGCAATTTTCCGGGCGGCGTCCATGTCGCGGAAGTGGAAATCGATCCGGCAACCGGCGAGGTCCGCGTCCTCGCCTACAATGGCGTCGACGATGCCGGTCGCGTGCTGGACCACACTATGCTGGAAGGCCAGATGCATGGCGGCCTCGCCCAGGGCGCCGGCCAGGTTCTGGGCGAACACATTATCTATGACATCGAAAGCGGCCAGCTTCTGACCGCCACCTTCATGGACTATTTCATGCCCCGCGCCGATTTCATGCCGACACCGCGCTTCTTCGACAAACCGGCCCCATCACCGACCAACGTCCTCGGTGTGAAGGGCGGCGGCGAGGCCGGCACGACCGGCGCTTTGCCGACGGTGATGAATGCGGTCATGGACGCCCTGCGCCAGGGCGGCGTCAAACAGTTCGACATGCCGGCCACGCCCCACCGCGTCTGGCAGGCCCTGCAGGCGGCGAAGGCAAATTAAAGGGGCAACCTTCCGGCTTTTTTCCGTCGAACATGTTTGTTATCCCTGCCTTGAAAGAGGCTGGACAATCGCAACAGAAAAGCCCCTCACCCTAACCTCTCCCCGCTCGCGGGGAGAGGGACGTGCCACGCTTGGTCGCTGAAATTGTAGAAACGGTGCGACCAGGGTCCTTCTCCCCGTCAGAACGGGGGTCCGGAGGACGGGACGGGACACGCGGCCCGTCCCCGGTTGGTGCCGGCAGGCGGATGAGGGGCTTCGTGGTGAATGCGGTAGCCTTGCATTTAAAGAGGCAGGAATATTCATGACACTCGACGAGATCACCCGGACAGTCATCGATCGCGCCGCGGACAAGCGCCGTTTCATCGTCGCGATCGCCGGCCCGCCTGGCGCAGGCAAATCGACGCTTGCAGATGCGCTGCATGAGGCATTGCTTGCGCGCGGCGAAACCGCCGAGGTCCTGCCGATGGACGGTTTCCATATGGACAATGGCATCCTCGAAGCCCGTGGCCTGCTGCCCCGCAAGGGCGCGCCTGAAACCTTCGATGTGCGCGGTTTCGCCGATGTCCTGCGCGCCGTGCGGCAGGGTGACGAGGAAGTACTGGTCCCGGTTTTCGACCGATCCCGCGAAATCGCCATCGCATCTGCCCGGCCGGTCTCGCCCGACACCCATATCGTGCTGGCGGAGGGCAATTACCTGCTGATCGACAAGGCGCCCTGGTCGCGGTTGTTCGAGATGTTCGACCTCACCGTTTTCGTCGGCCCGGAAGAGGACGTTCTGCGCGAAAGGCTGCTGGCCCGCTGGATCCATTTCGGCCTCGATGAGTCCGCCATCGCCTGGAAGCTGGACGGCAACGACTTGCCGAACGGCCGCTTCATCATCGCCAATTCCCGAAAGGCCGATATCCGGCTGGAGACATTTTAAGCCGCCTTCGCCAATCGCCGGCGTGCAGCGGCAAACATCATCCGATAGGCACCCGGCACCAGGATGGCGAGCCCACTCGCAAGGCAGATTCCGAGCGCCATAAGCCCCAATGCCAGCCGCGGCAGGACGCCCTGCACCATGTGCTCCACGATGATGCCAAGACCGAGCATCATCAACGCCGGCAAGGCCGCAAGCGCCACGATCGGCAGAAGGCGATAGCCTTTCTGCATGGAAAACAGCACACCGGTCAGCATGACCAGAGCACGCGTGGTCTCGCCCAGCCCGATCAGCACGATATCCGATCCGTCCGGCGGTGCCGTGCCCGAGATCAGCACATTGAATGCCGTCCCGGCCGCGTAGGACACCATAAGGATCAGCGCGACACGCATGTTGCGATTGGCGCTGTTCAACATCCGCAACAATATCCAGCCGAGCGTCGAGGCCCAGAGCCCGACGGAAATCCCTTTCAGCGCCTGGCTCGTCAGGAAAAGCCCCGTTTCGCCGAACGCGCCGCGCTTGAAGACGACCGAGACGATTTCCTCGGCAAACACATGAATGAAGGCGCAGGCCGGCATGGCGAAGGCGAGCACGATGCGAGCGATCTGTTTCGCCTGCTCCTCCTGTCGGTCCCGATCCGCATGCGCAAGCACCGCAAGGCCCACCGGCTGGCTGATCAGAAGCTGGAAACTTTCCGTCAGCGTGCGGGCATAATCCATCGAGGCGATCGCCCCGACCTGCAGTCGCGACGTATAGAAACGCTCGATCCAGATCGCCGCCTGCTCGACCACCGGCAACGGAAGGAATGGCCGAAGACGATAAAAGAAGCTGCCCGCCGCCCGCAGAACATCCCGAAAAAGCAGGCCGCGAAAACTCAGGTGCCCTTCCCGGATCAGCAACAGGCCGGCCCAGAGCGCAAAGCCGTTAAACGACAGGCTGAACGCCCAGGCGAGCAGGATGACATCACCACCGAGCGCCACGCCGCCGATGCCGATCAGGACGCTGAGGTTCTGGAAGGCCGCGCGCGCGTTCGAAATACGGCCCCGCCCGAGCGCGATCTCACCGGCAGAAAGCACGTTGAGCGCCACGGAGGCGGGCATGGCCAGCGCCATGATCTGCACGAAACGGAACGTCAGCGCCTTTTCTTCCGCCGAGAACCCCGCCACGACCCAATCGACCAGCAGATAGCCGACGGCCTGCAGCGCCAGCATCAGCAACACGGTGATCAGCACCAGAACCGACGTCAGCGCCGCCAGCGATAGCGCACCCCTGCCCCGCCGCATCGCCTCCTGTTGCATCGGAATGAGGATCGCCGGCACGGTCTCCGATTGCAGGAAGGCGATCGGCAGGAGGATGATCGTGATCGAGGTCCGGAAGGCATCGGCGACGACAGCTGTGCCGATCACCAATGCCATGGCGATCTCGCGCACGAAGCCGAGGATCTTGCTGAGCAAAGCACCGGTCATCAGCGAGATGATCAGTTGCAGCATGGTGCGCTTCGGCGATGCGGCAATCGCATCCGATTCCGCTACCATCGGCGCTCGGCCTCGTCGGGAACGCAGGCAACGGCGGCGAACGTCCAGAACATGAAACCGAGCTCGCCGCTAGCAAGGCTTGCGAGCGGGATATGCAGCAGCGCGCCGCAGCCGAGCGCGCCGAGCGCCACCGCGTCGCGCCTACTGCTCCTCCAGGCATTGACCATCGTCCGACAGCAGGCCCAGACGAAGGCCGCGACACAGACCGCTCCGAAAACCAGGCCCATGGTGAGCCAGCAGGCGATCAGCATGCCATCGACCGCCATCGCACCCGCGACGCCGGCGTCGCCGCCGGTCGTGAAGCCGATACCAAAAAGCGAACTGTCCGGCTGGTTCCAAAGAAGCACAAACTGCTCGAGGCGCCCTTGCAAACTGCCGTCATCGCTGCCGTCACCGAGCGTCTGCACGCGATCGATCAGCGCATCGCTGAAACCGGGGATCGCCAGCGCAAACATGCCGCCAAGGAACATCGCCCCGAAGATCATGCCGGCGCGCGCACGCGTACCGGAAAACAGCAGGCAGAACAGCAGACCAAGCCCGAGCGACAGCCAGGCGGTGCGGTATTGCGACAGAAGCAGCGCCAGCGCCGCCGGGCCGCAGAAGATCACGGAAGCCCAGACGGGGCGCAGCATGGTGACCAGAAGGATGCCGATCGCCGTGAACGTTGCAAAACTTGCCGGCCCGTTCAAAGTGCTGAAGACGCGGATTTCATAGGGCAGAGGCAGGCCGGCGGTGACCGCGACGGCAAACTGCATCCAGTAACGGTCCCATTCCGGTGGATCGAGATACTGGAACACGCCGTAGAGCCCGATCACCGGGAGGACGAACATATAGGCATTGGTCGCCGCATCGACGACCGTACGGCGCTCTCCGGTCGCAATCAGTGCCGCGGCGTAAACCAGCGGGGCAACCCATTTCAGGGCCCCCGCCGCCGCATCCACCCAGGCGCCCTGGAATGCCGAAATACAGGCTGCATATCCAACGCAGGCGAAGATCACCGTGACCGGCGCCATGCCGCCGGAAAGCGGGCTCCGGCGGCCATCGAGAAAAGCAATCAGCCGCGGAAACGGCACGAGCAGCGCCAAAAGCGGCCCGACCAGCATCAGCCCGCCCGCTTCGAACCCGGCATTGACGTCGACGAAGCGGCGCAGAAACGGCGCGAAGGCGAACAGTACCAGCATGGCCTGCACATGTGCCCCCGGCCCTTGCCGCCAAGCATAGGCACTGACGGCAAGGCAGCCAAGCACGAAGACCGGCCGTGCCACGCCGCCAGCGACGGGGGCGAGCGCGGCAATCAGGATGCAGAGCAGAACCGCAGCCAGCCATCCTGGCAGGAATGCGGAGATAGTTTTCGTCTGGAAAACCGGCACCGACATCGTCATGACGCAACCTCCGCAGAAACCTCGTCGATCACCGCCGCAATCTCCCGCACCATCCGCTCGGCCGAATAATGCGTCTGTGCCCGCTGACGGGCATTTGCCGTGCGGCGCTCCACCTCTTCCGGTGAAGCGAAGATTTCGCGGATCGCCTTGCCCAGCGCCTCGGCATCCCCCGGCGCAACCAGCCATCCGGCTCGCCCGTCATCGAGGATTTGCGGAATGGCCCCCGCCGCTGTCCCGATCACCGGCGTACCGACCAGCATGCCTTCAACAACCGTCAAGCCGAACGGTTCGGGCGCGATCGACGGGTGGATGACGATATCGACGGCCCGCATCAGGTCCGGAATGTCGTTGCGCTGACCGAGAAAAACCAGACGATCCCTCAACCCCAGGCGCGCGACCAGCGCCTGAAGTTCGCGGGAATAGGCATCCTCGCCAAACAAGGCCGTGCCGGCGATGACGCACCGTACATCGGGAATTCCGGCAAGAGCCTGAAGCACGACATGCTGGCCCTTCCAGTGGGCCAACCGGCTGAAGACGCCGACAAGCGGCCCGTCCGGCAGGCCGAGCATCGCCCGCAACTCCTCGGTCGTGCCGCTATCCGCGTCCGGCACTGCGACACCGTTCGGCACGATCCGCACCAGGGTCGCGCTCCCGCCGGCTGCGACGAAAGCCCGCTTCACCGCCTCGGAAGGCACGATCACGCGCCGGGCGCAGCGATTGGCCAGCAGGATCTGCAATCGAAGTTGCGCGCGCCCGAAATGCGCCCGGTCGGGTATGTCGTGCAGATGCCAGATCAGCGGCTTTCGCAGAAAGAAGGCGGCGATGGCCGACAGTACGAACGCCTTCTGGGAGTTGGCGTAAATCACGCGGTGGTCCGACGCAGCCCGCGCGATGTCGCGGGTGATCGCCACGAACCGTCCCGTCAGGGGCAGGCTTTTCCAGATCGAGCCGCCACGCTTCACATCCGAAAGACCGTCCGCGCGCATCGATGTCCTGACCGGCAAGCCCAGGACGCTGAGCCGGTCGGCCAGCGGGCCGGGCTGGAAGACGAATGCCGAGGCGCTGCCGATATGCCGCGCAAGCTCCAGCAAAATGACCTCGGCGCCCGAGACCACGGCGGAATGGCTGACGAAAAGAATGCCCCGGCCACGCACTCAACGCCCCCCGGCAACCGTCTTGAATGATTGCAGATGGCGCGCACCCGCGTCGATTGCCTCCGGCGTCAAAACGAAGCCAAGCGATTGCGCGCCGAGATTGGAAAGCCGTCGCGTGACATCGGACATCACGGTCAACTGCTCCTCGCCACCCCGCAGGCAGAACAGGAAGCCATCCGTGCGGCAGGCGAGAATGCCCGCATCCATCTGTCGATCCAGCGCCGGACCGTCGATCAACACCAGATCGTAACCTTCGGCCCAGTGCAGAAAATCAATGAAGCTTCGGTCCATCAAAAGCTCGGTCGGTGCAATTTCACCCGCATGACCGGCAACGATCAGGTCGAGACGCAGCACATCGGTCTTCACCACCGCCTGTGCTGGCGAAGCGCCGCCCGCCAGCACATCGGCAAGCGTCACACGCACCTTCACACCGAACATCGCCTCAAGCTGAGGCCGATGCATATCTGCCTCTACGACCAGCACGCGCTGCCCCCTGTCGGCTGCAAACCGAGCCAGCGCCAGCGTCGTGAATGTCTTGCCTTCGCCCGAAAAGGCCGAGAGCACGGCAACGCTACAGGGCGGCCCGCCAGTCTGACGCAACAGGCCAGCATGCAGTTGCGAGAGAGCAGTGTGCATTGCCGCATCGCGATCCCCCGCCCCGAGCTTGTCCAGCAGGCCTTTGCCCCTGTCGATAAAAGGCAGGCGCGAGATCGACGACGGGCGATCGGGATGAAAAGGACCATCGGCATCGCTTGGCCGGGCCATATGTCCGCGCAGCAGGGCCGCAGCCGTTGCGGCAATCAGCGCCAGCACGAAACCGCCGGCCAGGAAGGGCGTTGTCCGCGGGAAAAACCGCTTCTCCGGCATTTCCGCCAGGCTGACGAGGCGCGTGCTGCCAATCAGCGCCTTCTGTTCGGACTCCAGCTTTTTCCGTTGGTCGAACAGCGAGGCATATTGGCTACGCTTGACGCCGAGATCGCGCACCATCTGCTCGATCGAGGTCTCGTCGCGGCTGGCGGAAGAAGCTTCCACCTTGGCCGCCGCCATCTCGCTTTTCAGGGAAACGACGGTGCGCTCGGCCGCATCGAACTGCTTGCGAGCGCTATCGACGACATTGCCGACTTCCTTATCGAGGCTTGCCTGCAAAGCCGAGATCTGGCCATGCAGAGCGCGAAGCCGCGGATGGCGCGGACCGAGCGCAATCGCCGCCGCCCCGGCCTGCTCGTTGAGGGCGGCCAGTCGCTGTTTGACATCCGCGACCGCCCGGCTTTCCAGCACCGCCGGCAGCGTTGCCGCCGCCCCGGTCCCGCCGTCACGCGCTGCGGCGATGATCGATGCAGCCTGGGAGCGAGATGCCTCGGCAAGCGCAAGCTGCGTATTGATGCTGCTCAGGCGTTCGGATGTGATCGGCGCAGTCGCACCATTGGTCAGCCCCTTGGTGCTGCGGAATGCCTGGATCTTGGCATCGTCGGCCTGGATTTCGCGGTCCAGCCGTCCGATCTCCTCGGTCAGGCCCTTCAGCGCGATGGCGCGATCATCGGAAATACCGTCGCGGTGGTTCTGGAGGAAGGCGTTGATCAGCGCATTCGCCATTTTCTGCGCAACGAACGGCTCGCCGGACGTATAGCCGATGGTGATGACGCGCGATCGCCCGGCACCGCTGACAGTGTAACGCGCAAGCAGATAGTCGATCGCCGCCGGACTGTTCGCGGTCAGCAGATAGCAAGGCGAGGATGATAGAAGTGCCGTGACCGGGTTGCGGGCCTCGCTGCATTCCTTGCGGATCGTCTCTATGACACCGGGGCGGTCGAGCACCGCCCGCATCAGCCGCGTCGAGCGGATGACCAGAAGCTGGCTTTCGATATCCGCCGGATCGCCCACCTTCTGTGCCCAGCCGGCCGGCGGCAGCGACAGGCCGCTTTCCGGCTCGGCGACGATCAGTGCGCCGGATGTAAAATATCGCGACGGAAGCGCGACGAGAGCAATGATCGCCGCGGCAAAAACCGCCGCGAACACGCAGATGAACCACATGCGCTGTTCCCAGATGACGACAAGCGGATTCCGACCCGCTCGGTCGCTGCCGGAGCTGTCCGGCCTGTCCACCGTCACGAAAAGGCTTTTCATCGGCTTTCCGCACCCATCAGCACCAGCGGCATTTCAGGCGAGTGAACCCGCGACATGCTGACATTGCGGCGGGCAACGGCGGCATCGACGACGTTCTTGAATTCCGAGCGGAACCGCGCCGCAGAAAACCGTTCGGCCTGCTGGCGGCAGGCCAG
Organism: Neorhizobium sp.; assembly: GCA_965227625.1. Lineage (GTDB taxonomy): Bacteria > Pseudomonadota > Alphaproteobacteria > Rhizobiales > Rhizobiaceae > Neorhizobium. Next base: position 24,152 of record CBDDGK010000016.1, read on the forward strand.
CGGCGAAAACTCGCGCTCGCGTTCGATGAACGCCCGCACCGTGCGGGCGATTGCGTCCGGCGTCGGTTCGTCGAAGAAAAGCCCCGTGCGCCCTTCGGCCACCGTCTCACGCGAGCCGCCGCGGCCAAGCGCCAGGACCGGCGTGCCCTCGGCTTCCGCTTCCACGGTGATGATGCCGAAATCTTCCTCCGCCGCGAAGACGAAGGCGCGCGCCATCGACATCAGGCGCCGAAGCTCTGGCGTCGGCACATGACCCGCAAAGGAAACGTTTGGCGTCGCGATCTTCTGAAGCTTCTTCGCCTCCGGCCCATCCCCGGCGACCACGAGCTGCTGATCGGGCATAAGGGCGAAAGCGCGGACGATCTGCTCGATATTCTTGTAAGGCACCAGCCGACTTGCCGCGAGGAAGTAGTTGGCGCGCTCGACCTGTTTCGGCCGTAGCGAAAGCGTCACCGGCGGGAAGACCACGGTCGGATTGCGGCCATAGACCTTGCGGATGCGCCGGGCGATGAAGCCGGAATTCGCCAGCATGACATCGACGCCATTGGCCGTGCGGGTATCCCAGATACGCATGCGGTGCAGCAGATAACGCACGGCAAACCCCAGAACGCCGCGGTAACCGCTCTGCTCCAGATAGGTGTGCTGCAAATCCCAGGCATAGCGCATCGGCGAATGCACGTAGGACACATGGATCTGGTCCGGGCCGGTTATGACGCCTTTGGCAACCGCATAGCTGCTGGAAATCACCAGATCGTAGCCTGAAAGATCGAACTGCTCGATCGCCATCGGCATCAGCGGCAGGAACAACCGGTGCTGATTTTTGACGAAGGGCAGTTTTTGCAGGAAACTGGTCTTCGTCTTGCCGAGCCCGATTCGGGCGCGGTCATCATCGCTCAGGAAATCGAAGAGCGTGAAGACATCCGCGTCGGGATAACATTCGAGCATCTCCTTCAGGACAAGCTCGGCCCCTCCGACAACATACAACCAGTCATGGACGATAGCGACACGCATCTGCACACTCTCAAGTCAATTACGCCTAAGAGAGTAATGACATGCTAATTTAGATTTAGCTAATTGATATCATGCTGATGTTTAACGCGTAAAACTCGTATCAAGCTTTAGTAAATTCTTAATGAATTTTCGATGCGGCCGGGATTTTTCTGGCGAGAAAGCGATCCTTCGACAAGGCCCCTGCACCACATACATTCACAACTTCTTATATAAACTATGCGACCTTCCGGCCGATGAAGGAGAGATCATCGGTATCCATGAAGCGCAATCTCGATGTCGAAATCGCCCGGCTTTACGGCTTTGCCTGCGTGGTCATCGCGCATGCCAATTCGCTGACGCTTTTCCGGGACTATCCGATGACGGGCTTCATCATCGACGAACTCTGCCGCTCGGTGATCCAGCTGTTTTTTCTCGTCTCGGGTTTCTTCTGGCGTCCTGAACAGATCGACCGGCCGCTTACCTATCTCAAGGCGCTGTTTCCGAAGCTGGCCATTCCCTTCGTCATCTGGGCGGCGATCTATCTGGCAATCGACGCGACGCACCTGCTCTTCCCCTATGACCAGCAACCCCGCACCTGGAAATCCTACATCACCACGCCCTGGAGCGGCGGCATCGTCTTCCATCTCTGGTTTCTGCCGGCGCTGTTCGTCGGCACGGCGATCGGCATGACGATGATCAAGCGGCTGGGCCTGAAGCGGGCGCTGATCGCCGCCCTTGCCCTCTTCCTGATCGGCACCGTGCTCGGCACTTATCTGAGGCCCTTCGGCATCGAGGTGCCCCTATCGCTCTACCGCAACGGCATTTTCTTCGCGCCGGTCTTCCTGGTCGGCGGTTATTACCTGAAAACGCTGGCCGCACTCCCGAGCTTCACCACGTTCGCCGTCATGGCCGCATTCGGCGCCCTGCTCGGCATTTTCGAAGGGTATTATCTCGCGCGTTCCTATCCGAACGCTCACGATCTGTCGTTCGCCACCCTGCCCTTCGGCATCGGCATATTCGGCATGTTCCTGTATCTGAAATCGAATGCGGAATGGCTGGCCGGCTGGGGACGCGATGCGTTCGGCGCCTATCTGGCGCATGTGCTGGTGCTGAAAATCCTGATCCAGATCTTCTATCCGGCGACGACCCCGCTGACGATCGCCGCCTGTATCGCCCTCACCTTCATTCTGTCGCTGGCCTTTTCCCGGCTGGTCAAAAGGAACCGCTGGCTGCGCTATCTCGCCCCCTGAGCCTATTCGGCTGGCTGCAGAACCGTCGCGGGTTGACCGCCAAGGCTTTCGATACAGGCCGCGAGCGATCTCGCCGAATGCTCCGGCGTCCAGCCGGCGATGCGCGTCCGCGCGGCCCGCCCCATGGATGGCAGGTCTGAGGCAATCAGCTTTTCGATCGCGAAGGCAAGGTCGTCCGCACTGCCGGATGCGAAACCGAAGCCGGTCCGCGCCTCTTCGACCAGATCGAGGTGAGCGCCGCAGGCATCGGAACAGACAACCGGCAGGCCAGCCGCCATCGCCTCGTTGACCACCAGCCCCCAGGGATCATCACGCGAGGCGAGCACCAGCGCATCGGAGGCGAGATAGTGCTTCGCCAAGTCACGCCCCTTCCGGAAACCCGCGAACCGAACCTCAACCCGCCGTTTTCGCGCCTGTTCCGCAAGCTGCTCCTCCAGCGGCCCGCGGCCGATGAACAGCGCAACCGGCCTGCGCGCTGGATGGATCAGCGCCAGTGCATCGATGATCAGGTCTGGCCGTTTGCGCTCGATCAGGTAACCGCAGGATGCCAGAACGAACCGGTCCTGCGGCAGCCCAAGCTCCAGCCGCAACTCCTTGTCGGAGCGCCCCGCGGCCATCTCGGCCTCGATATCGCCGGTCGGCACGCTGAGATATTGGTTGAACACCTTGCGGCGATCGATGCCAAGCCGATCGACAAGAAAGGCTCGCCCGACCTCGCCATTGGCAAAGAAGCCGTGACACAACCATGCAGTCAGCTTCTTGACGATGCGGGCGTGAAAGGGATCGCTCTTCATCCTTGCCGGACTGAAGCCATCAAACAGCAGGACCACCTTGCGCCGCATCAGCCGCGCAAGAAGTGCCGAGACAAGATAACTTGCCTGTTCGAAACCGCCGATCATCACCACGTCGCTGTCCCGCACCATGCGGAAAAGCCCGAGATTGAAGCGCCCATAACCCGGAACGGAGAACAGCGTTTTCAGCCGCACCTCGCGAACACCGGCCGTCGGCCGCACCTCCCAGCCGCGCCCCTGATCCCCTTCGTCGGTATAATAGGTGGCAAGCTCGGCGCCGTTGCGCTGAAGCTCGCGCGCCCAGGCCTCCATCATCGCGATCCGGTAGGGCGACGGGATATTCGTCAGGTAGGCGATCTTCATACCGATGAACCCTCTCAAAGCATCCGGCGATGTTTCCATACGCCATATATTAGATGATGCTTTATAAAAGATTCGCCGGCATTTGCAGCGGCTTTCCGCCGTTAACGTAAACGCCTCATCATAAGGCGACACCGCTCTCCCGATCGAAGACATGCACCTGATCCGCTGGGATATTGGCCTCGAAACGCGCGCCGTAACGGGCGGGATATTCGCCATCGACGATCGCCGTCACCGGCTGGCCGGCAAGATCGAAAACCACGTGCGTCTGCGCACCGGTCGGCTCCACCAGAAGCGTCTGGCCGGCCAGCGCATTGCCGCCCGCGCCGGGGCCAAGATGTTCGGGACGCAGGCCGATCTTGATCGCCTGGCCGCGCTTCACCTTGCGGTCCGGCGCGATGCGGATCGCCGTGCCGTCGCCGAGACGCGCTGCCGCCTCGCCGCCCTCACCGTCCACCGTGCCATCCAGCAGGTTCATGGCCGGCGAGCCGATGAAGGCCGCCACGAAAAGGTTGGCCGGCTTCTTGTAAAGCTCCATCGGCGTGCCCTCCTGCTCCACTCGGCCCTGGTTGAGCACGACGATGCGGTCGGCAAGCGTCATCGCCTCGATCTGGTCGTGGGTGACGTAGATCGACGTCGTCCCGACCTTCTGATGCAATTGCTTGATCTCGGAGCGCATCTGCACGCGCAGCTTCGCGTCGAGGTTCGACAACGGCTCATCGAACAGGAAGACGGCCGGGTTGCGGACGATCGCGCGGCCCATGGCAACGCGCTGGCGCTGGCCACCGGATAGCTGCGCCGGCTTGCGGTCGAGCAGCGGCATCAGGTCGAGCATGCGCGCCGCCTCGTTGACGCGCTCGGCGATGACCTGCTTCGTCGCACCGGAAAGGCGCAGGTTGAAGCCCATGTTCTCGGCCACCGTCATATGCGGATAAAGTGCGTAGGACTGGAAGACCATCGCGATATTGCGCTCGCGCGGCGTCAGGTCGTTGACGACAGCATTGTCGATGATGACGTCGCCGCCGCTGATCTCCTCCAGCCCGGCGATCATGCGCAGCAAGGTGGACTTGCCGCAACCGGACGGGCCGACCAGCGCGATGAACTGGCCGTCTTCGATGGTGAGCGATACGCCATGGATGACTTCGAGCGAGCCATAGGCCTTGCGGACATTGTTGAGTTCGACGGATGCCATGAGGGTTACTCCGGATGCGGGCTCAGGACTTCACCGCACCGGCGGTCAAGCCGGCGATGATGTGCTTCTGGGCCAGGAAAAAGACGATGATGGTCGGCAGGATGGTGAGTGTGATGAAGGCCAGAACCAGGTGCCATTCGGTGCTGAATTCGCCCTTGTAGACCATGATGCCGAGCGGCCAGGGATAACGGCTTTCCGAGTTCAGCATGATCAGCGGCACGATATAGCTGTTCCAGCTGCCGACGAAGGAGATGATGCCGACGGTGGCGATGATCGGCCGCGACAGCGGGATCGTCACATGCCAGAAGAACCGCATGTAGCCGCAACCATCCACGAAAGCCGCATCGAACAGTTCGGACGGCAGATTGCGGAAATAGTTGCGGAACAGCATGATGCTCATGCCCATGCCGAACGCCACCTGCGGCAGCACCACGCCCCAATAGGTATCGAGCAGGCCGAGATCGCGGATGCGGATATAAAGCGGCAAGATGGCGGTCGCCGCCGGAAACATCAGGCCGATCAGGAAATAGTTAACCAGATAGTCCGCGCCGAAAAAGCGGATATGCGCGAAGCAGAACGCCGCCATGCCGCCGAAGGTGAGCGTCAGGAACACGGTGAGCAGTGCGATGACCAGCGAATTGCCCATCTGCAGCCAGTAGCGCTTGCTGACGATGATATCGCCGTAGTTTTGCCACTGCCATTCGCTCGGCAGGCCAAACGGGTTGCCGTGCAGCTCGCCGAGCGTCTTGAACCCGCCGAGTGCTGTGGTGATCAGCGGCACGACGACGAGCGCCGCGATGATGATCAACGAGGCATACATATAGATCTGCGTGCCGGTGCGGATGCGCTGGCCGGAGCTCGGCGCGCTGGCGGCATCGATTGGGGGTGCGGTTGCGATCTCAGTCATTGCGCATGAATACCCGCTTGTAGCTGAAGGCGAGCGTCACGCAGATCACGAACAGCACCACGCCCACGGCGCTGCCGAACCCGACCTGCATGCGGGTCACCCCGAAATTGTAGAGGAAGGTCACCATGGTCTGCGTCGAGTTCGACGGACCGCCGCCGGTGAGCGGCATTATCATGTCGAACAGCTGCAGCGAACCGACGACCCCGAAGAAGACGGACAGGCGCACGGTGGAGCCGAGCAGCGGCAGCGTCACCAGCCGGAATTTCTGGAAACCGGTCGCGCCGTCGATATCGGCCGCTTCCAGAACGCTCTTGTCGATCGCCTGAAGGCCGGCGATGAACAGCATCATGTGGAAGCCGAAATATTTCCAGACGATGACGCCCAGGATCGCGTACATCGCCACATCCCGGTCAGCCAGCCAGAACGGCGGCTCGACGCCGATGAAATGTGAGACACCTGCGACAAGGCCGAAATCGCCGTCATAAACGAAGCGCCAGATCATGCCGGCCGCGACGTCGGCCAGAACGTAAGGCAGGAAGAAGACCAGCCGGAAAACCAGCGCACCGTTGATCTTGGTCGAGACCATTGTCGCGAGCCAGAGCGCCAGCGGGATCTGCACGCCGAGCGAGATCAGCACGATCAGGCCGTTGTTGATCAGCGCCTGGGTGAAGGCTCCGTTGCGGAAGATCAGCTGATAATTGCGGAAACCCACCCATTGGGTCGGATCGCCATAGCCGTTCCAGTTGAAGAAGGAATACCAGGCGGCCTCGCCCATCGGCAGAATGACCAGCACGGTAAACAGCAGCAACGCCGGCGGCAGGAAAAGGATGATTACCGGCCATTTGCTGTGGGCCAGGGAACGCTTGCTGCGACGCGGGGCGGCTTTGGCGCCAATGGCAGCCGCGGCATTGCCAGACATCAGGGTATCACTCATCGGTCTTTCACGCTCCTCGGGCCGCTTGAAGCGGCGTCAGGAGAAAAAAGGAACCGGCGCTCCAGTGTGGGAGCTGGGAGCGCCGGCGGACCGCTTATTTCGCTTCGAGCGAATAGGCGTCCTGGATTTGCTGGGCGGCGTCCTTCGGCTTGATTTGGCCGGAGACGATTTCCATGGTCATGTCGTTGACGACGGCGCCGACATTCGGGCCGAGGTCCTGGTCGAGGAAGTTCTGGTGCCAGGTTTCGCTGTCGAGAGCGACGGCACTGTCCTTCAGGATCGGGTTCTGAACGCCATCGGCCGAACCTTTTGCGATCGGGATGATGCCGGTCTTGGAGGCGAGCAGGCGCTGGTTGTCCGGCGAGCTCAGGAACTGCAGGAAGAGTTCCGTTTCCTTTGGCGCGTTCTTGGTGACGACCCAGCCGTTCAGGCGGCCGAGATAGTCGGTAACGAGACCCGGAGCGCCTTCGACGGTCGGGAATGGGAAGCGGCCGATATTGCTATCCGGCTGGCCCTTACCGTCCGTCGCGCTCTGCGCCTGGGTAAAGTTGGTGTTTTCGAAGCCGAGCAGGATCGCGGCCTTGCCATTGCCGAACGTTGCCAGCGCATCGTTCCAGGTGGCCCCGAGATAACCGTTCTGGAACGGCTCAAGCTTGCCGAGCTCGACCAGATGTTCGCCGGCCTTCACGAAGGCCTTGTCGGCAAAACCGTCACCCTTGCCGGCCTTGGCAGCCTCAAAGCCCTTCTGGCCCGCCTCGCGCATGGCAAGGTAACCCCAGTAGAAATGCAGCGGCCACTTGTCGCCGCCACCGCCGGCGATCGGCGTGACACCGGCCCCCTTCAGCGTCTTCACGGCGCCGAGGAAGTCGGTCCAGGTCTTGATCTTGGAAGCGTCGACATTCGCCTTCTTGAACAGGTCCTTGTTGTAGAAGAAGGACACTAGGCCGGTCTTGTAGGGCGCGCCCCAGACCTTGCCGTCAAACGTCATGCCCTCGACCGGGGCAGCGCTGATCTGCTTTTTCCACTCGCCGCCATTGGCATCGAGCGCCGCATTGATCGGCCGCAGCATGCCCGTTGCAGCCTGCGCCTTCAGGACGCCGCCACTCCATGTGTAGAAGAAGCTCGGCGCCTCACTGGACTGCAGGAGCGTCGGCAGCTTCTGCTTGAAGGCCTGGTTTTCCAGGAACTGCATCTCGACCTTGACGCCGGGATTCTTCTTTTCAAACTCGGCGACGATACCCTTCCAGACATCGACGAACGCCGCGGACGGCTCGATATGCAGCCAGCGGATTGTGGTGTCGGCGGCAGCGCCGGCCACGCTGGCGCAGTAGGCCGCAGCGCCCAGCGCGGCGGCGGATAGAAAACGGATTCCAGGTGTTTTGAATGAAAGCATCGGTGCACTCCTCCCGTAGCGCTTTTAATTCCGTACCCGGATTAAATAATCGCAGCGTTTAGCAATCTGTCAATACCCTGCCCAAACAAGTGGCATCAGAAGCGCAAAAATCAGGCTTTTATGGAATTTCCTATTGCGCATTTGCGAAAATCGGATTTAGAAAAGGGCGAATTTAATTTGCACCGCGTAAAAAATACGAGGTGCTGTTTGGGTTTGGGTGCCCGCACGCAACGATGAAAACTGCCGATCCCGAATTGATGCGCTCCATCAACCGACTGAGCGTGCTGGACACGATCCGTCGCTTTGGTCCGATCTCCCGGGTGGAGATCAGCGAGCGCACCGAGCTTTCCACGACCACCGTTTCCGCCATCACCGGCTCGCTGCTGGATGACGGGCTGATCCTCACCCGCCACGAGGGCGATATCCGCAACGAGGCGGTGCGCGGTCGTCCGCGCGTCATGCTGGAAGTCAATCCGGATGCCGCGCGCGTCGTCGGCGCCAAGATCGCCGCAAGCCGCATGGTCTTCGCCGTGACCGATTTTCGCGGCGACGTTCTCTCCAAACTCACCCTACCGATCCGCATCGACCGCCAGCCGATCGCCGTGATTGCCGATCTGGTGGAGGACGGTGTGCGCCGCTGCGTCGTCGATGCCGGCCTATCGCTGGAGGACGTGGATCGCGTCTGCCTGACGCTGCCGGGCGTCATCGAACACCGAACCGGCCATATCCGCTCAAGCCCGATTTTCCGCGAAGTGAACATTGATTTCGCTGAGGAAATGTCGTCCCGCCTGTCGACACCGACGATTATCGAGAGTGATGCGCATGCCATCACGCTCGCGCATCACTGGTTCGGCAAGGCCCGCGATCTGGAAGACATGGTGCTGATCTCGCTGGAACAGACGCTGGGCCTTGGTGTGCTGCACGGCAACAAGCTTTTCCGCGGCGCAGGCGGCCTCAGCCACAATCTCGGCGACCTCGTGCTCGGCATGGGCCAGCAGGGCGTCAACCGCCTGTCGAGCCAGGCCGGCGAAAGCGCCATCCTTGGTGAACAGCAGGCGGATGGGCGTTTTGCCGAAGCTGTGCGCCTCGGCCGCGGCATGACCCACGCGCAGGCCCTGATCAAGGCCGACGACGACCGTCTGATCGGCGCTGCGGTGCGCGCCGGCGAGGCGGTCGGCCTGACCATCGCCAATATCGTCACGCTGTTTGCGCCGCCGAGGGTCATCCTCGTCGGCTCGTCGCTGGCCTTGGGCGAACCCTTCCTGAACAGCCTGCGCGATGCCTATGCGCTCGCCATTCCGCCTTCGCTCAAGGGTGTCAGCGAACTCGTTTTCGACGATTCACAAGACGATTTCTGGGCGCAGGGAGCGGCGGCTGTCGCACTTTACGAGCTTTATGAATCGCCCTGGAACACCACGGGCCCGGCGCTCTGACGCGCCACAACACCATCCCATCTGGAGGAGAATGATGGAAAAAGTCGGTATCGGCATCATTGGATGCGGCAATATTTCAGGCGCCTATCTGAAGGCGATGACAGAATTCTTCCCGATCCTCGACATCCGCGGCGTGGCCGACCTGAATCGCGAGGTCGCTGCGGCAAAGGCTGCCGAATTCAACCTGACCGCCAGGACGATCGACGAATTGCTGGCCGATCCCAAGGTCGAAATCATCGTCAACCTGACCATTCCGAAGGCGCATGTCGCAGTCGGCCTGCAGGCGCTCGCCGCCGGCAAGCACACCTATTCGGAAAAGCCGCTCGGCATTAATTTCGCGGAAGGAAAAAAGCTCGCGGAGGCTGCAAAGGCCAAGGGCCTGCGTATAGGTGCTGCACCCGACACCTTTTTCGGCGGCGGCCACCAGACTGCCCGCGCCCTCATTGATCAGGGCGTTATCGGCATTCCGGTCGGCGGCACCGCCACCTTCATGAACCCCGGCCACGAGCGCTGGCATCCGAACCCGGATTTCTATTACGAAGTCGGCGGCGGCCCGATGCTCGACATGGGTCCCTACTATATTACCGACCTCGTCAACCTGCTCGGCCCCGTCTCTCAGGTCGCCGGTTTCGCGACGATCCCGCGCCAGGAGCGCCTGATCACCAGCGAACCGCGCAACGGCCAGAAGATCCCGGTGCATGTTCCAACCCACGTGGCGGGCGTCATGGCGTTTGCCAACGGCGCGGTCGTCCAGATCGCCATGAGCTTCGACGTCGCCGGCCACAAGCATGTGCCGATCGAGGTTTACGGCACCGAAGGCACGCTGCTGGTGCCGGACCCGAACCGCTTCGCCGGCCCGGTCGATTACCTGAAAAAGGGCGGCCAGTTCGAGGATCAGCCGGTCACCGCGCCTTATGCGGACGGCAATTTCCGTTCGATCGGCGTTGCCGACATGGCCTACGCGATCCGCTCCAACCGCCCGCACCGCGCCAATGGCGATCTCGCCCTGCATGTGCTGGAAGTCATGGAAGCATTCCACACGGCCGCAGCCGAAGGCCGCACCGTCAAGATCACCACCGCCACCGAGCGGCCGGCACCGCTCAGTGAGTCGCTGGTTGACGGCAAGCTGGCGAAATAAGTCTGGAGGACGAATAAAATGCGTGAAGCACTCATCGTATGGGGCGGCTGGAGCGGCCACGAACCGCAGGAATGCGCCGAGATCATCAAGACGATGCTCGAAGAGGACGGCTTCAAGGTCTATCTCGAACACTCGACCGAAGCCTTCGCCGATCCTTCGGTGCATGATCTGAGCCTCGTCGTGCCGATCATGACCATGTCGAAGATCGAGAAGGAAGAGGTGAAGAACCTCGCCGAAGCCGTGAAAAACGGCGTCGGCATCGCCGGTTACCACGGCGGCGCGGGCGATGCGTTCCGTGAATCGGTGGACTACCAGTTCATGATCGGCGGCCAGTGGGTGGCCCATCCGGGCAATATCATCGACTACACCGTGAACGTGACGAGGCCCGACGATCCGCTGATGGAGGGGATCACCGATTTCCCCTACACGTCCGAGCAGTATTACATGCATGTCGACCCGTCGAACGAGGTGCTCGCCACGACGACGTTTACCGGCGATCACGCGTATTGGATCGATGGTGTTGTGATGCCGGTGGTGTGGAAGCGGAAATACGGCAAGGGCCGGGTGTTCTATTCTTCGCTCGGGCACCAGGCGAAGGAATTCGACGTGCCGCAAATGAAGACGATCTTCCGGCGTGGGGCGAACTGGGCGGCTCGGTGAGCCGTTAAGTCTAAGGCAGCCCCTCATCCGGCTGCCGCCACCTTCTCCCCGTTTTGACGGGGAGAGGGGATATGCCGCACCCGCTCCCACCGTCTTGAACCTAGCGTGGGGCACAACGCTCTTCTCCCCCCTTGCGGGGGAGATGTCGCCGGCGGCGACAGAGGGGGGTGGTGCCACGAACCCGACGTTAGAATGTGCTGAACCACCCCCATCTGTCAGCTCTGCTGACATCTTCCCCGCAAGGGGGAAGAAAGGAGGATGCCGCACTCAAATCCCCTTCAACGCCTCAAACATCCCCGCAAACGCCGTCCCCTTGCGATAAAACACCGGCGGCTCCCCGATCGGCGACGCAACCGTCACCTCCCGCCCACCGGCAAACGCTTCCCCGCTCCACACATGCACCCAATCCGCCCCGTCCGGCAGATAAACGACCAACTCAGCCTGCGCCGCCTGCCACACCGGCGCGACCAGCAAATCGGCGCCGTAGAGATACTCATCCTGCACCGCATAGGTCTTCGGATCATGCTCATAATGCAGGAACAGCGGCCGCTGCACCGGCAGGCCAGTCGCCGCAGCCTCCTTCGACAGTGTCTTCAGATATGGCGCCAGATGCACGTAGATCCGCGTCATCCGTGCAAAATGCGCCAGCACCTCCGGATCCTGATCGATCTGGATATTGTCGCGCGGCCGGTTGCCCTCGTGGCTGCGCATGACCGGCGTAAACGCCGCCATTTCCGCCCAGCGCATCAGAAGCTCCGGCGTGCGAACATTGCCGAACAGGCTCGTATAACCGCCGATATCCGAATGATGGTAGGCATTACCCAACAGTCCGGATGATAGCGCCGCGCACATCACCGTCACCAATCCATCGTGCCGCGAAAAGTCCACCGACTGGTCGCCACCCCAGAGCAGCGGGCAATGTTTCTGCACACCCGTAAATCCGGCCCGCATGAAGAACAGTGCCTCACCCGTCTTGCCGCGGCTTTCCACCGCCTTGGCGTTGACCTCGGCCCAAAGTGTCGGCCAGGCATTGTGCATCAGCTTGGCGTCGATGCCGTTGGCCAGCTCCACGTCGATCGGCAGATATTCGCCGAAATCGGCCATCCAGCCGGAAAGCCCGAAATCCAGCATCCGCCGACCGATCACTTCTTCGGCGAACCATTCGGCCGCTTCCGGATTGGTGAAATCGACCACGCCACAATCGAACTCGCCGAAATCGACGATCGCCGTGCGGCCAAGCTGATCCTTGGCGAAATACCCCGCCGCTTCCGCCTCCGGAAACAACGATCCATCGACGCAGAGATAGGGGTTCACATAACCGAGGAACTTGATCCCCTCTCCGTTCGACTCCGCGATCTTCTCCCGCAGGCCGGGATAACGGGTCTCGTTCGCCTGCCAGTCCCAGAACAGCCGTGACCCGAACGAGGTCTGCCGAAGCCCGACCCAGTCCTCGCACCACAGCCCGGAAACCTGCACGCCGGCGGCGCGCATCGTCTCCAGTCGTGTGAAGGAATTCACGCCATCCTTGAGGCCAATGATCGCCCCGCCATAAACCCAGTCCGGCAGTTCCGGCTGGCGGCCGAAGCGCAGCGAAAGTTGCTCGACCAGCTCGATGAAAGTTGCGGCGGACGTCAGTTCGATCCGCTCAGGCACTTCCCATACCTCGATCTCGTGAAAGGTCTTCCGGCGGAAATCGAACACGGAATAGGCCGTCGTTTCCACGTGCAATGCGTATCGCAGCGACGAAACATAGGTCGGCTGCGGATAGTTCGTGGTGTAATAATCGCCGCCCGCCTTTGCCATATCGGACTTGAAGGTGATCTCCGTCGTCTTGTCGCGCCCCACACCGGGCTCGGAGGTCCACAGCGGAAACCGCCGGCCGCGCATGTCGAAATAGGACATCTGCTCGCCGCCGCCCCAGACATGTTCGTCATTCTCGGCGTGGATGCGGATCCAGAAGCGGTTGATATTGTCGTCCAGCGAGCGGAAATGGATGGCCGTACCCGCAACCGTCATCTCCAGTCTCGGCGCGCGACCTTCCGATTCCGAGAAGCTGACCGTCTGCCCCTGCACCGCCGCATGTTTCAGCGCGCTACGCTCGGTGACATAGTCCTCGATCTCGAAATTGCCGCGGTACATATCCATCCGCTCCTGCCCCTGGCCGACGAAGAGCGCGGGCGAAGCGGTGCTGTGACGGAGGATGGTCCGACCGTCTATGGAGAGGGAAAAGCCGTCTGGCGTGGTTTCGAATTTCATCTTTCGGGCACTCAAGTCCATCGATTTACCTCAAGCGTGACACGTAGCGAGCCACGGCGTGGTCGAACCATGTACGGGAAACTTCTGCTGTGGCGCCGTCCTGCGCCTGGCTGACACGCAGCACATGAGCGATCGGCGCGCCCGGCTTCTGGCCGAATTCCGGTGGCGCCCAGTCGGGAACGGTATCGAGATCGATCCGGTCTTCGGCGCGCACGATCCAGAGATTGAGCCGGGTTCGGTAGAAGAGGTAGAGCGATTCCGACAGGTCTTCCTCGACCACTTTCGGCGCATAGGAGCCATCGAGCCAGATCTCCTCCAGCGCGGCCACCTTGCCCGAAAGCCGGCGGATGCGGCGGATGCGATGGCCTTCCGGCGAAAAGCCGAATTTCGGCAGATCTTTCGGCTTGTCGAGCCGCATCACGTCGATGACCTCGGCCGTCGGCAGGCCGCCGCCCTGGATCAGCTCCAGCCGGAACATCGCATAGACGCTCTTCGGATCGCTGATCGCCCGGATGTAATTGCCCGATCCCTGAACCCTCTCAAGCAGTCCGCGGGTCTGCAACTCCGCCAGCGCCTTGCGCAGCGTGCCGACCGCGATGCCGAGCTGGTTCGCCATATCGCGTTCCGGCGCCAGCTTTTCACCATCCACCAGCCGTCCGGCCGCGATGTCACGCACGAGGAGTTCGGTGATCTGCAGATAGATCGGCAGGCTGCCGGGTCGGCTTTCCAAGATTAAGCGGCCCCTCCTCCAGGGCGGAACAGAAAAATTGATACACCATTGATCTACACAATTTTGAATGTTATGCAAGTCAACACTGACGGAGTTGAGGAGAAATCGATGACCATTGTGCCCGTGACGTCGCCCGACCTGGATGCGGCGGAAGTCTCGTGGTTCGCCGCCCTCTGCTCGGATGACTACGCCTATCTCGGCGTGCCGGATGGCGCGCTGAAATCCAGCTGGGAACACTGCTCGGACATCGTCAAGCGCGCCGAGGCGCTCGGCTTCCGCAACATCCTCTGCCCTTCCTCCTATCAGGTCGGCCAGGACACGCTGAGCTTCGTCGCCGCCGCCTCGCAAGTGACGGACAAGATCAACATGCTCGCCGCTATCCGTTGCGGCGAGATGCAGCCGATCATGCTGGCCCGCACGGTCGCAACCCTCGACCACATGTTGAAAGGCCGACTGACACTGAACGTCATCAGCTCCGATTTCCCCGGCGAAGTCGCCGACAGCGCCTTCCGTTATCGCCGCAGCCATGAGGTGGTGCAGATCCTCCGCCAGGCCTGGACGCGCGATAAGATCGACCACGAGGGCGAGGTCTACAATTTCAAGAACGTGCCGACCGATCCCGCTCGGCCCTATCAGCAGAATGGCGGCCCGCTTCTCTATTTCGGCGGCTACTCGCCGGATGCGCTGGAGCTTTGCGGCGCCCAGTGCGACGTCTATCTGATGTGGCCGGAGCCGAAGGAGCAGCTTGCCGAACGCATGAAGGCCGTGCATGCCCGCGCCGAAGCCCACGGCCGCACGCTGGATTATGGCCTGCGCGTCCACATGATCGTCCGCGACACCGAGCAGGAAGCCCGCGAATATGCCGAGCATCTCGTCTCCAAGCTCGACGACGAATACGGCCAGCTGATCCGCGCCCGGGCCCATGACAGCAATTCGCTCGGCGTTTCGCACCAGGCCAAGGCCCGCGAACTGGCCGACAAGTTCGGTTATGTCGAACGCCACCTCTGGACCGGCATCGGCCGCGCCCGCTCCGGCTGCGGCGCCGCCCTCGTCGGCTCTACCGATCAGGTGCTGTCGGAAATCGAGTCCTATAAAAAGATGGGCATCCGCGCTTTCATCTTTTCCGGCTACCCCCATCTCGACGAGGCGGAACATTTCGGCCAGAAGGTGCTGCCGCAGTTGAAGACTTGCTCGCTGCCGCACGCCTACGGCCGCGTCCCGGCCGAAACACCGGCAACCCCGCTCGGCACAGGAAAACGTCAATAATGGACCGCATTCAGCTTTCGCCCGAACTGGAACTCAGCCGCCTCGTTTACGGCCTGTGGCGCATCGGCGATGATGCCGATACCTCAGCCAAGCATGTTCAGGCCAAGGTCGAAGCCTGCCTGGCGCAGGGCATCACCACGATGGACAATGCCGACATCTACGGCGGCTACACCGCCGAAGCGATCTTCGGCGCGGCAATCAAGGCCTCGCCTTCGCTGCGTGAAAAGATTGAGATCGTCACCAAATGCGGCATCGTCGCCCCCGCCGGCCGGCATTCCGCCAAACGCGGCAAGCATTATGACACCAGCGCCGAACACATCACCACATCGGTCGAAGCCTCGCTGCGCGACATGGCGACCGATTACATCGACCTTCTGCTGATCCATCGCCCGGACCCGTTCATGGACCCGGATGTGACCGGCCCGACACTCGATGCACTGGTCGAATCCGGCAAGGTGCGCGCCGTCGGCGTGTCCAACTTCCGCCCCTGGGATTTCTCGCTGCTGCAGTCCTCCATGGAACAGCAGCTGGTCACCAACCAGATCGAGATCAACCTGCTGGCGACCGATGTCTTCACCAATGGCGACCTCGCCTACCTGCAG
Organism: Neorhizobium sp.; assembly: GCA_965227625.1. Classification (GTDB taxonomy): domain Bacteria; phylum Pseudomonadota; class Alphaproteobacteria; order Rhizobiales; family Rhizobiaceae; genus Neorhizobium. The sequence goes on from CBDDGK010000016.1 coordinate 40,054, forward strand.
GAACGCGCCGTCGCACCGATGGCATGGTCTCCGCTCGCCGGCGGCAAACTCTTCCAGAACGCCGCCCTGATGGCCATCCTGGAGCGCATTGCCTCTGAACAGGGCGTAGATGCCACGGCCGTTGCGGTCGCTTGGCTGCTTGCCCACCCGGCCAGCATCCTGCCGGTACTCGGCACCAACAATCTCGACCGCATCAAGACGATCGGCAACGCCACGAACGTGACGATCGACCGCGAGACCTGGTTCGAACTCTACACCGCAGCCGTTGGCAAGCAGGTACCATAAGGGGATGAAATGACCATATCCGCCGACACCACACTGCTCCATAACGAAAACGTCTTCGTTCCCGACGCGTCAACCGCCCGGCATTATCGCACGGCACTCGGCGCGTTCACGACGGGGGTAACGGTGGTGACGGCAAAAACGCCGGCCGGGCCGATCGGCATGACGGTGAACAGTTTCACCTCCGTGTCGCTCGACCCGCCGCTCGTCCTCTGGTCTCCGGCGAAAAGCTCCTCGCGTTACGCGGCCTTCACCGCGGCGAGCCACTTCGCCATCCACGTGCTGAGCGCCGATCAGGATCTCCTCAGCGCCCGCTTCACCCGCGGCGGCCTGGGGTTCGACGAATTGCACTGGCTCGACAATCTGGAAGGTGTGCCGGTCATCCCCGGCACGCTCGCCCGTTTCGAATGCGAGCTTGCCTCCATGCACGATGCTGGCGACCATACGCTGATCCTCGGCCGCGTGTTGCGCGCAGCCCATCGCGAGGGTGATCCCCTGTGTTTCTCCCGCGGCACGTTCGGCCGTTTTCAGGGCCATTGAGCCGTTCATTGTTAAATGGAAGCGGTTCTGTTGGCTCAAACGGAGTCGGATGGTCGCCCGGCTGGCGCGCGTCGTAGCCCAGTTCTACGGCCAAGCCGGCCGGGCGATCAGGCGGCCCGTTTCAGCCAACCCGCAGGGCCGGGCATCTTTCCGCCGGGATCAAAGGCGATCGGCTCGGACGTACCAACAGGTATGCCCTTCGCCAATCGCCTTTGCCCCGACGAAAACCTGCTCCGGCAGAACCGCTTCCATTTAACAATGAACGGCTCTAAGCTCGAAAAAATATTGACCGAAGGATAGGTCGGGCCTACGCAGGAAAGCACCATTTCCAGCATCGACAGGCCCTCCATGACCATCATCAGACCGGATATCAGCGCCCGCGCCGCGGCAGCGCCGCGCAGTGGTATTGGCGAAATCGTCACTTATGCCCGCGGCCGTGAAAACCTGCTTCCGCTCTGGATCGGCGAAGGCGACCTGCCGACGCCCGATTTCATCAACCGCGTCGCAAGCGAGGCGCTGCTGGCCGGCGAGACCTTCTATACCTGGACGCAAGGAATCCCGGCGCTGCGCGAGGCGATCGTCCGTTATTACCAGCGCCACTACGGTCGTGAGCTCTCGACCGACAATATCTACGTCACCGGCTCCGGCATGCAGTCGATCGTGCTGGCCATCCAGACCGTCGCCTCGGCCAATAACGAGATCATCTACCTCTCGCCGGCCTGGCCGAATGTGGTCAACGCCATCACCGTTTCGGAAGCCAAGCCCGTCACCGTCGAACTCGATTTTACCGATGGCCGATTCGTGCTCGATATCGAACGCCTCGAAGCGGCGATCACGCCGAAGACCAGCGCGCTGTTCATCAACTCGCCCTCCAACCCCACCGGCTGGACCGCGACCCATGACGATTTGAAAGCCGTCCTGGCGCTCGCCCGCAAACACGGTCTCTGGATCATCGCTGACGAGATCTACGGCCTCTATTATTTCGAGGGCAACCGCGCACCGTCCTTCATGGACGTCATGGAGCCGGAAGACCGGATCATCTTCGCCAATTCCTTCTCGAAAAACTGGTCGATGACCGGCTGGCGTGTCGGCTGGATGGTCGCTCCGGCCGAAATCGGCCAGACGCTGACCAACCTCATCCAGTATTCCACCTCCGGCGTCGCCCAGTTCATGCAGAAGGGCGCGATCGCCGCCCTCGATCACGGCGACGATTTCGTCCGCACCAATATCGAGCGTGCCCGCACCTCCCGCGACATTCTCTGCGATGCGCTGATCGCGACCAACCGCGTCGAGACCCGCAAGCCAGAAGGCGCGCTCTACGCCTTCCTGAAGATCGACGGCGTCACCGACAGCCGCGACGAGGCGTTCAAGATCGTCGACAAGACGGGGGTCGGCATGGCGCCGGGCACCGCCTTCGGTCCCGGCGGCGCTGCCTTCATGCGCGCCTGTTATCTCCGCGATCCCAGGCAGATCGAAGACGCGGCACAGCGCTTGAGCGATTACATCCGCAGCCGGTAAGTCCGGCTGCCGACCCATTTCAGCCCGGTCACGAAATTTTGGAGGACCACATGACTTTCAGCTTCAACTACCCCTATTCCGTGGAGCGCGTGCCCGTTTTCGCCCGCAACATGGTGGCGACTTCGCAGCCATTGGCTGCCCAGGCCGGACTTCGCATGCTGCTGAAGGGCGGCAATGCGCTCGACGCGGCACTTGCCACTGCCATCACACTGACCGTCGTCGAACCGACCGGCAACGGCGTCGGCAGCGATGCCTTCTGCATCATCTGGGACGGCAAGGAACTGCATGGCCTCAACGCCTCCGGCCGCTCCCCGGCCGGCTGGACGCCGGAACGGTTCGGCGGCAAGATCCCGCAGCGCGGCTGGGAAAGCGTCACCGTGCCGGGCGCCGTTTCCGCCTGGGTCACGCTGTCCGAGCGCTTCGGCAAGCTCCCCTTCGCCGAGCTTTTCGAGCCTGCTATCCGCTATGCCCGCTACGGCTTCCCGGTCTCTCCACGCATCGCCACGCTCTGGAAGATCGGCGGCGAAAACCTGAAGAGCTATCCGGGCTTTGCCGATCACTTCCTGAAGGGCGGCCGCGCCCCGGCTCCGGGCGAAACCTTCGTCAACGAGGACCTTGCCAAGACGCTGGAAGCTATCGCCACCACCAAGGGTGCTGCCTTCTACACCGGCCAGCTCGCCGAAAAGATCGCCGCCTTTGCCAAGCAGCATGACGCCGTGCTGACCACCGATGACCTCGCCGCCCATACCAACGACTGGTGCGGCACCGTTTCGGCCCGCTTCCGCGGCGTCGACCTGCATGAAATCCCGCCGAACGGCCAGGGCATTGCCGCCAGCATGGCCGTCGGCATCCTCGAACATACCAATATCGAGAACTACGAGGTCGACAGCGTCGAGGCCATGCACCTGCAGATCGAGGCGATCAAGCTTGCCTTGGCCGACGTCGATCGCTTCGTTTCCGATCCGAAATACATGTCGGTTTCTGCGGAAGCGCTGCTCGACCCGACCTATCTCGCCAGCCGCGCCAAGCTGATCGACATCGCCAAGGCGGGCGAACCGGGTGCCGGCGCCCCGAAGGCCGGCGGCACGGTCTATCTGACCACGGCCGACGAGAGCGGCATGATGGTCTCCTACATCCAGTCCAACTATGCGGGCTTCGGCTCCGGCATCGTCATTCCCGGCACCGGCATCCACCTCCAGAACCGCGGCTTCGGCTTCACCGCCGAAAAGGGCCATCCGAACGAGGTCGGCCCTAACAAGCGGCCGTTCCACACCATCATCCCGGGCTTCGTCATGAAGGACGGCGCCCCGCTGATGAGCTTCGGCGTGATGGGCGGACCGATGCAGGCGCAGGGCCACACCCAGATGGTGGTGCGCACAGCCGTCTACGGCCAGAACCCGCAGATGGCGAGCGATGCGCCCCGCTGGCGTTTCGTCGCCGGCCGCAAGGTCGCCGTCGAGCACACCATCCCGCAGGCAACCATCGACGGTCTTGCAGCACTCGGCCACGAGATCAGCCAGGATTCGCCGGACAACAGCTTCGCCTTCGGCGGCGCCCAGCTCATCCACCGCTCCGGTGATGGCTATGTCGGCGGCTCCGACCACCGCAAGGATGGTGCAGCGATAGGCTTCTGACCTCCCGAAGGGTTTGGACCAGATGGTCAGAGTCTCGCTGATCCTCACCATCGCTATGATGAGCTTCACTCCCGCCCATGCCGAAGACCCCGCGGTCGAGGCCTGGGCCAAGGAGAAATGCGTGCGTTATGAGCGCGCCTGGAAGCGTGCGACGGATTTCGTCGGGCCGACCGGCATCAGCCGGGAATTCATCGAGGGCAACGAGAAGTTCATCGCCGATGGCTGTTCCAGCGGCGCGGACGTCTGCCCGCGATCAGCCGAAGAGATCAAGCTGGCGAATGTGTTGACGATGGCCGCGATGAATTTCGGGACGGCAAGCAGTTTTCTGCCGTTTGTATGTCGGCAGCGGTAGAGCACACCTCTGCCTCCACGCGCGGTCTCCCGCCGTGTTGATGTCAAATATCGGAGAGCCCACACGAATGCGGAACCTCAATTAGTTTAATAATGGTGGCTCCGCATTCGCGTGGCCTTCGGCGTTCTTTCGGGGCTTCCGGCCCCTACAGGTGATTGCCTCGCCTTCTCTGCATGGCATTTGCGCCATTTGCACGGCTCAAACCGAACCTGACCCGGCGGCCAGGGGGACGCTTGATAGGAACATCTCCGTTTCCGAAAGTGCTCCATGGCTTTCACCTCTTCCACCTTTCCCGCACGTTACGGTCCTGATGAAAGCGCCGGCCTCCGCCTGCCCGCGAACGTCTCGCGAAACACTCCGGCGACGGAAGCGAGGGGATTATGGGCATAGGTTTGGTGGGTGGGGATGAATCGAGTGAGGGTTCTTTGTTTTTGTTTGGAAAATCTCTTTCGACGTGCCCCGCCATACCCCCCTCTGCCCTGCCGGGCATCTCCCCCACAAGGAGGGAGATTGGCTGGAGGCGCCGGTTTCCTCGAACCACGAACGCCGTGATCGCTAGCTTCGTATCTGTGGCTGCGTCTACCGTGCAGCACGGTAGACATTAGATGTAGCGAGAAGGTCGTGCCGCGAGTCAATCTCCCTCCTTGTGGGGGAGATGCCCGGCAGGGCAGAGGGGGGTGTCACACGGTAAAACGGTGACTTTCACCACCCCCGGCCCTGCGCTTACGCTTCGGGCGTTCGTCGCTGCAATCGATCCACCGGATCGATTGCTCGGGCTATGCCCGACCGCTCCTCACCCTCACTCGTCAAACCCCTCTGGCGCTGGCGCGATGCCACGTCCACCGGTGATGATCTCGCGCTTGCCGACATGGTTGGCCGGACCGACCAGGCCTTCCTGCTCCATCCGTTCCACAAGCGAGGCGGCGCGGTTATAACCCACGGACAACCGCCGCTGGATATACGACGTCGAGCACTTGCGGTCCTTCATGACCACCTTGACGGCCTTGTCGTAGAGATCGTCGCCGTCTTCCGCGCCCACCGCGCTCTTGTCGAACACGGCTTCCTGAGTTGAGGCGTCCTCGTCCTCGGCGTCATCCTCATCCTCGGTTACCGTGCCGAGATAATCCGGCCGCCCTTGCGTCTTCAGGTGACGAACGACCGATTCCACTTCAGCGTCGGATACGAACGGGCCGTGGACGCGGGAAATACGTCCGCCGCCGGCCATATGCAGCATGTCGCCCTGGCCGAGCAGGTTTTCTGCGCCCTGTTCGCCGAGGATCGTGCGGCTGTCGATTTTCGAGGTCACCTGGAAGGAGATACGGGTCGGGAAGTTCGCCTTGATCGTGCCGGTGATGACATCGACCGACGGCCGCTGTGTCGCCATGATCAGGTGGATACCGGCGGCACGCGCCATCTGCGCCAGACGCTGGATCGCGCCTTCGATATCCTTGCCGGCGACCATCATCAGGTCGGCCATTTCGTCGACGATGACGACGATATAAGGCATCGGCGACAGGTCGAGTTCCTGTTCCTCGTAGTTGATCTCGCCCGTCGAGCGGTCGAAACCGGAGGGTACGGAGACGGTGATCACCTCGCCCTTTTCGCGGGCCTGCGCGGCGCGCTGATTGTAGCCGTCGATATTGCGGACGCTGAGGCGCGACATCTTGCGATAGCGGTCCTCCATCTCGCGCACCGCCCATTTCAGCGCCAGCACGGCCTTCTTCGGATCGGTGACAACAGGCGTCAAAAGGTGCGGAATGCCGTCATAGACGGAGAGTTCCAGCATCTTCGGATCGATCATGATCAGGCGGCATTCTTCCGGGCGAAGCCGGTAGAGCAGCGACAGGATCATCGTGTTGATCGCCACCGACTTGCCCGAACCGGTCGTACCGGCCACGAGCAGATGCGGCATCTTGGCAAGCTCGGCGATGACCGGCTCACCGCCGATCGTCTTGCCGAGGCAGAGCGCCAGGCGATGCTTGGTTTCCCAGTAATCCTCGCACTCGATGAGTTCGCGGAAATAGACGGTCTCGCGGGTGGCGTTCGGCAGTTCGATACCGATGACGTTGCGGCCGGGCACGACCGCGACACGGGCCGACAATGCCGACATCGAACGGGCAATATCGTCCGACAGACCGATGACGCGTGAGGACTTCACACCCGGTGCCGGCTCGAATTCATAAAGCGTCACGACAGGACCCGGCCGCACGTCGATGATTTCACCGCGCACGCCGAAGTCTTCGAGAATGCTTTCGAGCAGACCGGCGCTCTGCTGCAGGGCGTCCGGCTGCATGGCCTGGCCACGTTCGCCCTGCGGCTCCTGCAGAAGCGAAATCGGCGGGAATTCGTATTCGGCGACCGGCGGACGGACAGCACGCGAGCGGGACGGCTCGACAACCGGCTGCACCGCGACAGGAACGACGACCGGCGCAGGCGCCGAAACGGAGATCTGTACGGGCTCCGGTGCGACAGGCTTCACGCGCTCGGCATCGAGCACCGGCTTGATGAAATCGTCGATCGATTCCTCGGTGACCGTGAACTGCATGCCGGCAGGCATCTGCGGCACGTTGATCGGCGCGATATTCACCGGCACGAAGTTCACCGGCATTGCGGGCACGGTCACCGGTTCCGGTGCGCGAACAGGCTCCGGCCGCGGCGACGGCGCAACGACGACGGTACGGGCCAGCGCCTTGCGCGGCACTTCGCGATAAAGGTCGGTCACCGGAGCGCCGGGCTTGGCGGCCACGACCGGGACTTCCGGCTCAGACGGCGCGGCAGCGGGCGTGATGACCACCGGGCCTTCCAGATCGAACGGCATCGCATCCCAGAAGGCGAAATCGGAAATGGCGATATCCTGCCGCGGCACTGCGGCCTTCGGCGGCTCGACAACAGCCGGCATCGGAGCCGGCGGCACGAATCGATGCACCGTCGGGGCATGATGACGCATGGTCGCTGCCAGCTTTTGCAAACCCGCGATCTGCTCCAGCGATGCCGGGTGCGAATCATGCCGCGCCGAAGTCAGGAAAACCTCCGACGGAATGACCTCGATCTCCTCGCTCACGACAGGCGCGACGGGCATTGCGGCCATGGGAGCCGGTGATTCGGGCTGTGCCGGAACGTCGGCATGCGCCGGCTTGCGCGGCAACACGCTTTCGGGCGTGCGGGTAAACCGCACGTTGGGAGCCAGCCGGAAGGCCGCCTGCCAAGGGGCCTGCTCCAGCACCGGCTGATTGAAATCATCCAGGCTTTGCGGACGCACAGGTTGCCGCGCCGTATCGACTGCATCGTCTTCGGCGCGCGCATTTTCGGAACTCTGGGAGATATTATTGCGTGTGAACTGCATGAGAACCGTACGAGAAACGATGAGGGCACATTAGCTCATGAAGTAGAAAATAAAGGTTAACTGGTCCTTTCATTCGCCTCACGATTGGACGATTGTGGGATGAAGGCGAGATGCAAAAGAGGCCAGAGATTGCCGGTTCACCCGCCTCTTCCGTCATCCTCGGGCTTGTCCCGAGGATCTAAGCCGGTTCCCAAAAGTAGGCGTGGATAGACCCTCGGGACAAGCCCGAGGGTGACGTCGAATGTGGGGCGAAGCCGTCGCGAAACTGACAGCCTCTTGCCGTCGTCAACGAGGCGCCGAAGCCGACCCTTCTTTATAATAGGACACATAGCTGCTGCGCAGCCGCTCCGGGGCGCCCGGATCGGCATATTTGTGCAGCTCGGACATTTCCGTCTTGTTGAGGATCACGCCAACCGTCTTCGAGGCGATCTGCGGTTCGCCGCGCAGCACGGTTTCTACCGCCTTGGACGGCGTCTTGCCCCATTCGGTGACGAACACGAATCCGTCGACATAGGGTTCGAACGCTTTCGCATCGATAACCGGGATGAGCGGCGCCAGGTCCACCACGATCACATCGAAGGTTTCCTTGATGCTCTCAAGGAACTGGCTCATGCCGGAGGATGCGAGCAACTCGCTGGTATGCGCCAGCTGCTTGCTGCGCGTCGTCATCGGCAGGATGGTCAGGCGCGAGCGGCGATCGACACGAGCCGCATTGGTCCAGTTGGTCTTCTGCAGCACGACTTCGACCAGGCCGACTTCCGGCTCCGTTGCCAGCATGCGGCTCAGGCCCGGATTGCGCAGGTCGGCGTCGATCACGAGGGTACGCACACCGGTCGAGGCGATCAGGCCGGCAAAGTTTGCCGCTACCATCGACTTGCCCTCGCCCGGAAGGCACGAGACGATGCCGATCACTTTGCACTTGCGCTCCTGCAGCATGATATCGCAGGCGAGCTTGGCATTGCGCAGCGTCTCGGCAAAATGCGAGCGCGGCGCCTCCACCGCTACCCGCATTAGGCGGCGGAAGGAGATCGGGTTGCCGGGCGGTGCGGCCGCCACCTCCGCTTCCGTCGGCTGCGGCGCGGGCTTCTCCTCCGCACCTGGGCCACTGATCATCGGCAGGTAGCCGAGGAAGCGCAAACCGAGCTTTTCCTGCACGGCATCGCCGGTGCGGAAGAACCGTTCGCGGAATTCAAGCAGCGTCGCCGCGGCCCCGCCGATCATCAGGCCGAGCACGATCGAAAGCGCCATGGTCAGCGTCTTTCGCGGGCTGGACGGCGCGGACGGAAGTCCGGCTTCCGAAATGACGCGCGCCTTGGCGATCGGGAAGGACTGCCGCTGCGTCGCCTCTTCGAACTTGCCGAGATAGGACTGATAGAGCGTCTTCAGCGCGCTCGCCTTCTGCTCCAGTTCCGCAAGCTGAACCATCGAGACATTGGCCTGCGAATTGCGGCCCGCGACCCGGTCGATGCTTTCGCGCAGCGATTTTTCCCGCGAGCTCGCCACTTCGAATTCATTGCGGAAACTGCCGGTCAGCTGCTGCAGTTCGCGATAGATCTGCTGCGACAGTTCCGACTTTTCCGCCTTCAGCGCCACCGCCTGCGGATGATCGGCGCCGAATTGCTGGACGATGCCCTGCTCGCGGTCATTGATCGCGATATAGCGCTTGCGCAGGTCCTGAATGACCGTGTTGTCCGTATCGCGCGCCGAAACGACGGCGTTCTGCACCGCATTGTCGGCACCCTTGGCGATGATCGCCTGATATTGCTGGTAACGCGCCGAAGCGGTCGCTGCATCGGCCTGGGCGACGATCAGCTGGCTGTTCAGGTCGGAAAGCTGCTGGGTCGAAAGCAGCTCGCCACGCGGCGAGATGAGATTGTGCTCCTGCTTGTATTGTTCAACGGCGAGTGAGGCCTGCTGCGAGCGGGTGTTGAGGTCGTTCAGCCGCTCCTGAAGCCAGAGCGAAGCCTGTTCGGATGCGTCGAAATTCGCATTGAGCTGGTCGGTCAGGTAGGAGGCCGCATAGGTGCGGGCGATCGTCGCGGAAAGCTGCGGATCGGGCGACTGCACCGAAAGGGAGATGACCGAGCTGCGGCCGACGCGCTCGACGGTCAGCGCCTGCTGCAGCACAGCCGCGGCCTTTTCACGCCGTCCGAGCCGCTCCAGCTCTTCGGACGGCGGCGGCGCGCCGGGCGTCAGCATGGTGACGATGCTCTTGATGACACCCTTGGCGAGATCGACGGGCGACTGCGGCGGGTCGACGAGCATGTCGTTCTGGTCGAACTTGCCCTTATCGACGACACGCAGCGCCAAGGCCTTGGACTTCAGGATTTCCACCGCACTCGACATGCGGTTGTCGAGCTGCTGCGCCGATTGCGCGTCCTGCTGCTCTTCCGCGTAACGCGACAGGTTTTCGTCGATGAGGATGTTCGTCGCCGCCGTGTAGATCGGCTTGGCCAATACGAGATAGACGCCGGCCAGGGCGACGGTGACGACAAGGCAGATGGCGATGATGCCCGACCGGCGGATGGCCGCCGCCCAGAGCTTGTCGAGATCTATGAACGTATCGCTGTCCCGAGTCTCGCTCGGGAAAATCGTTCTGGGTCTAAAATTTAACTGATCCATGGGGCTCGCTTTCCGGATCCCTTTGTTTTTCGCAATTCCGGACGCAAAACCGGTTCCGGCTTTTGCTGGAATTGCTCTAACGTTTCAAAACGGCAGGCTCGTCCATCCTGCCAATCAATGGTCCCGATTATTGTCGTTGTGTGCCGGCGGCCCCCACCAGCCGGCGCATGCGCACGGCAATCGGCATGCTCAGGTGCCGGAGCGCCCGCGGATTTTCGATCGCCGTCTTGAGAAACCCACCGACGGAACCTTTCTTGATCTCGTCGACAAGAGTGAGAAACGATCCCGCTTCCAGGATGCTGCGGGTACGGCGGCGCTGCGCGGCCATCGCCTCGGCATCCAGCCGGTAACGGGAGAGAAAGACTTTGTCGGATGCCAGCATCGCATCGAGATGCCGCTGCTCCAGCACGCGCGAGATCGACCCCTGCCGCAGGTGATAGACGTAGCCCGTCTCCGGCACCACGGCGCAGCGACCGCCGCAAGCAAGCGCAGAAGCGAGCAGCAGATAATCCTCGCCCACCCGCAGGCTCTCGTCGAAGCGAAGCCCGTGCTCGATGAGGAAGGACCGCTCGAACACCGGCTTCATGTAACCGAAATTGAAGGTCGACTGGAAAATCACGTTGGAGCCGATGAAATCGGCCAGCGTCATCACCGGCTTCCGCTTCAGCATGTCGCGCGGAAACATTGATTGCGGCGGCCCGGCATCGAAGGGAATGACGTCGATATTATCGACGACGATCTGGGCGCGCATGGTTTCCGCCCGCTCCAGCATGGCCAGCATGCGGACCGGATAAATCGTATCGTCGGAATCCAGCACCGCGATAAACCGGCCCCGGGCATCGGCGAAACCGGCGTTGCGCGCCGCGGCCGGGCCGCCATTGACCTTCTGCGCGATCAGCCGCACCCGCTCGTCGATACTGGAATAGGCCTCGGCGATATCGCGGGTCCCGTCCGTCGAGCAGTCGTCAACGACGATCACCTCCACCGTCACGCCGACCTGCGCCAGCGCGCTGTCGATGGCGCGCACCAGCGTGTCCTTGGCATTATAGGCGGCGACGACGAAACTGACGTCCGGCTGGGTTGCAGTCATGCTCATGCGGGCTCGGTCGCTCCATATTGTCTGATTTCACGCATGCCAAGCGTGCCGGAAACGGCACCGGCATGCAGCGCGGCGCGGAGCGCATAACGATTGCGGGTCACGGGCAGGAAGGCGGTCGCCAGTGAGGCCGCGGCGCAATAACCGAGCTTCAGTCCGGCAATTCCGGTCTGGCGGAGACGGCTCAAACCGGCATTCTTTGCCGCCAGGATGCGCCCATGCGTCTGTCCCGAACGAAACCGGCGCTTCGCAAGCCAGGCAAAACTCGCCCGCTTTTCCGGCACCTTTTCGGTGACGACCGCATGGCGGGCAAATTCGATCCGGCCACCGGCATCCGTCACGCCGGTGAAGAAATGCGTATCCTCGCCACCGCTCTGGCCGAGCGCCAATGCAAACCGGCGGCCGGCAATCGTGTGCGAACGCATGTCGAGCAGCACATTGCAGGTATAACCGGTCCTGATCCGGCCGCCGACCCAGACGGGACGCGTGGAATGGAAATCGCCATGACGCATCCAGCCGGCACTTTCGCTGCCGTAAACAGCCTGCACCGGGCCGAGCACCGCATCGGCGCCGCTGTCCTTTGCCTTGGCGAACAATTCCGCCAACCATTGCGGATCAGCCACCTCGTCATCGTCGATGAAGGCGAGATAATCCGCATCGCATTCCGTCAGGCAGGCATTGCGGGCGATCGAGATGTTCGATTTCGGGCAATGCACGTAGCGGATCGGGAACGGCGAAGCCTGTCGCAGGATCTCCACCATGGCCGCAGCACTTGGGCTCGCATCGTTGTCCGCAACGATCAATCGGATTTCCGCACCATCCGGCACGTCCAGTGTGAAGAGCGACCGAAGCGTTTCTTCCAGCTCAGGCCGCCGGTAGGTGCAGATGCCGATATCGATACGGATCACAGCCGTCATTACGCAGCCCTCCTCGGGCGAATGCCGATCAGCTCCAGCCAGAAGCCGGCCGACCAGGCGAAGTGCATGATCATGGCGGAGAGAGAGGCGAGCGGGCCGTAGGGGTTCTTCTGCCCGACGGCGAGCCAGAAACCGTAACCGAGGCAGGCCGCGGCCCAGATCACCATCGGCACCGCCGTCCACCAGTAGAACAGCGCCAGCAACGCACCGACCACGACAGGTGCCACGGCAAGCGGGATCGCCTGCCGGAGCTTCGGTACCGAACGGTGCTTGATGAGGTTCTTCGCCCGGCCTCGGCCATAAGCGAGATATTGCCGGAACAGCGCCGACGCGCTCGCCCGCGGATAATAGGTCATGTAGGTTTTGCCGGTCATCCAGATACGGAACGCGGCCGCCCGCAGCCGGAAATCCAGTTCCGCATCCTCGTTATGGCTGAAGCTTTCATCATAGCCACCCACGGCGCGGAAGGCGGCGATCCGCATCAGCGCGTGATGGCCATGATCCACCCATTCGCCGCCGCCGCCGGCCCGGTGCCTGGAGCCACCATTGCCGAGCTTGGAATTCTGCGCCACAGCCGTCGCCTTCTGGAACAGGCCGAAACCGACCGTCTCCATGCCGACCACGACCGAATCCGCCTGCATGGCGACCGCCTCTTCGATCAACGCCTGGCAATAATTGTCCGGATAATCGCCATGCGCATCGATGCGGATGAGATAGTCGCGATCCTCTCCGAAACGGTCGACCGCGAGGTTGATCGCAGCACTTTGAATGCGCTTCCGGTTTTCGATCAAAAGCAGGTCCGGAATCTCGGAAACGAGACCGCGCACGATCTCCCGCGTGCCGTCCGTGCTGCCGCCATCGGCGACGATGATCAGCATGTCCATGCCGCTGCGCTGACCGTTCAGCTTGCGCAAAAGCGGGGCGATCGTCACCGCCTCGTTGAGGCAGGGAATGACGAGAAGCGTCCTGATATCAGTCGCTTGATCATGCGGAGATAAGCGCGAAACCATACTCCACCTCTAAGACTGCACGGTTGAAACGACCGGCATCTCTACCGGCTGCGGAATGTCGGGATGTAGGGCGGCGAGCCGGGAGACAAGGGCACGACAATCCGCGGGCCCCGTGACCCACTGGCTGCGCTCCACTTCGGACAACCTTGAAACGAGGTCGGAGTACCGCGCCTCGGTCATGCCGTTGAACAGGTTTTCCAGCGTTTCCGGCGCAGCATCCTTGAGCGTCGCGCCGATGCCGCGGCGGCTGACGAAACGGCCGGTCTCGGTGCCGGCCAGCGCGATCGGCACCGCGCCGTAAAGCCCGCCCTCGTAAAGCCGGTTCGGCAGGAGCCAGCTGGAATTCAGCCCTTCCTCGAAGAAATCGATCGCCCAAGTAAACTGCACGTCGCGATAGATCGCGCCCAGATCTTCCGGGTTTCGATACGATCCATGAAACTCGACATGCGGAGCCGCCCGAACCATCGCATCGAAATCGTCGAATTCGCTGTAAGCTGGCCGGCCGCGCAGCACGATTTCAACCTTGCCCTCCATGCGGGCGGCAAAATCGATCAGGATATTCAGCGACTTGGCACAGCGGATCGCTCCGAACCAGCCGATCCGCCAAGGCTTGCCGGCCTTCGGCAAACGTGGGCCCGAAATGCCTGAGACGGCTTCCGGCTTCAGCGCCAGAACCTTGTTCTCCAGCAGCAGAACCGGCAGGTCCAGGCCGGAACGCGGCTTGAAGAAATTCTCCACGAAGGCTGGCGAACTGGTGATCAGCAGGTTCGCGCGACGACCGAAATGCCGCTGCGCCAATCGCATCAGCTTACCCTTCATACCCTCGTCCAGCAGCAGACGATGGATGTCCAGGCATTCATAGACGACCGGGATATCGCGACCGAACATCGATGCCGCGGCACCGGCCAGAGCCAGCGTTTCCAGATTGCGCGCGATCACCACATCCGGTTTCGGGACCCAATGGAGCCTGTTTTTCAGCGTCATCCGCGCGCCGACGATTGCGCCGATCCGCTGCGCGAACCGCCCATCGGCGGTTTCGCCGAGCGAAATCGTCGTCACGTCGCGCTCTTCGGCCAGCACGTTTGCGCCGCGCTCGAAACCGGCAACGGTGACATTCGCGCCACCGGCCTTCAGCGTCAGCACGCGCCGGCGGATCGCCGCATCGGCGAGGTCATGCGCGAGATAGAGAATGTTCAGACTCAAATCGTCCAACTCCTTTTACGGTCCGGTTCGAACCTTCAGCAGCGTCGGGCAACGAGGCGCGGGGTGCGCCTCAGTCGAGCGTGCAGAGCACGGATTGCGGAAACTTGCAGTCTTCGCCGAGAGCGGTGAAGGCAATGCGGTCGATGGTCATGGTCGCCTTCTGGCTGTAGGCAAAAGCGCCCATCCAGTTTTTCAAGGTGTCGGTGCCCCAGAGGCTCAGGAAGATCTTCTGGGCGTTCGACGGGATCTTCGCCTTGTCCGTTACTTCCTGAACGAGCTTGCCGTTCAGGAAGTAACGGAGGCGGTTCTCCTCCCAGATGAAGGCGTAGTCGTTGAAGCCCTGGTCCGCGCCACCGGCAACCGGCACCAGTTTTTCGTTGCCACCCTTGGCTCCGACATACTGGTTGACCTGCACCTGGCCGGTATTCTTGCCGAGCACTTCGAAATCGATCTCGTCATGCGGCTCTTTGTCGGTCGGGCCGATATAGGTGAAGAAGGCGGAGTTCAGCCCCTGCCCCGTCGCGGATTTCATCCGCACCTCGTAGGTGCCGTATCCGAAGCGCTGCTTGGTCTGGATCTCGCCGCAGGCATAATCCCGGTCCTTGGTTTTTGCCTGCTCGAATGTCAGCTGCAGTTGGCCGTTTTCGGCCTTCACCTGGTTTTTGGACCAGGTGCAGTTCTGGTGGTTGCCGTTGTTCCAGCCGTCCGACACGAACCAGACGGAACGGTCGATACGGTCGAACTCCTCGACGAAGGATTTGCCGGTCGCGCCCTGCTGGGCCGATACGCCGGTTGCGAAAAGCCCAAGCGCCAATGACGCGCTCACGACCTGGCAAGTGTATTGAATCCGCCTGGGAATCTGTCTGGCTTGCGCCGTCATGTTTCACCTCTGCTGTTGCGTCAGGGCCGGTTCGCCTGGATGGGCGTGACCGGCGGAAGATTGAGATTTCTGGGCGGCGGCGAGCTTCGCCTTGCGCCCGCGGCTGCCGGTCAGCACCTCGTAGACGCCGGACATATGACGCGAGACGAGATTGTTGCTGGCCACCAGAATGACGAAGCTTGCGGCAACCGCCCCAAGATAGAAGACCGGATAGGCGGTATCGCCCATCACGCGGTTCCAGACCATCCACATGCCGACCAGCAACGGATAGTGCGCGCAGAAAATCCAGAAGCTCAGGCTGCCGGTATTGGCGAGCCGCCGGCCGATTGCCGAGCGGATAACCATGGCCGACAGCAGCCAGAAGCCGAAAGCCCCGGCCATCGAAAGCGCATTGCGGGCGAGATCGACCGACCAGGGAAAGTCCGGGCCGGTATAATATTGCGCTACGGACAGTGCCACCGCGGCCGCAAACATCGCCGCCGTGCCGATACCCGCAAACCGATCGAGCGCCTTCAGGTCGACCCGGTTCAGGGCCAGGAAAATGCCGAGCGTGAACGAAAACAGGATCGTCTTCTTCAGCACGATGAACAGCGTGAGGCCGGGCAGGATGGCCAGCAGGAAAAGCACGCAAAGCGTCGGCGCTGGAAAGCGACGAACCAAAAACGCCAGGATCGGCGACAGAAGGATGCAGACGATCAGATCCCGCAGGAAGTAGAGCGGAATATCGATAGGCAGGCCTTCGGTCGCAAAGGCATGGCTCAGAAATTCGCGTGGCGTCGCACCCCAGACATCCGGGAAATAACCGATGCCCATGCCGACGCGCTGGATAATCAGCACACCCGCCAGCACGGCGAAATTCCAGAGCAGGAACGGCAGAGCCACGGTCCGCGCCTTGGAGCGCAGCGTCTTGCCGTAGTCGAACGTGTCCCAGCCCCGCTGGAATAGCAGGTAGCCGGAAATGGCGCTCAACGCCGGAACACCGATACGGAACAGGCTGTCCACGAGGAACACCCTGAACCAGTCGAATAAACCATTCGGCCCGAGATAGGGGCTGGTGGCCTGATCATGCGGCACATGCACGAAGACGATGCCGGCGATCAGCAATATGCGCATCAAATTGATACGGGAGGAGATGTTCTGATCAACAGTCAAACAGGTCACCCCTTTTGGGCAGTGCCTCCCGTCACCACCGTTTCAATCAGAGCAGACTTGGGCCCGCAGTTCGTGAAAAAGGATCAGGCCCAGTTGGGGGCAAAATGTGGCGATGCAGCAAAAAATGGACTTTCGGCACAGTCATAGCCCGCTTGATCTAGTCCGACCCGCCCCATCACGAACCCGTCACAGGCTCATGATTTCAGGGTGATTGGTTCGGTAACCTCGCTCGGAATTGCTGCGCCGCAGCACCACGAAAAAAGATTGACCGTGATGCGCAAGCCGACCAAAGGCCCCGTTATCGGGTTACCGCGAATGGCCCAAAACCGCTGAATTGCGGCGAGATTGGGGCAGACTTGCGACACAATCAGGCCGCCGGGGCTCCCGCGGCATCCGCACCTCCACGACGCTTCACGATCGCGAAAATCTTTCTCAGAAGCACCCGTTCGGTGATCAGGAAAAGCGCACCATAGATCACCCCACCGACGGCAGCGCCCGCCAGCACTTCGAGATAGGGATTGGCTAGCTGCTCGGCGAAGACGTGCAGGAAGGCCCGCACGCCGAGCGCCATGACGAAAGCGGTGATCATCGACCGGCTGCTCACCAGCAGCCCGCGCAGGAACGGGATCTCGTCGACCCGGAAGACCGCCCAGGAATAACCGATCAGCGTGATGGCGTTGACGACGCAGAGCGCCACCATCGCATCAACCAGATCGCCGTAATACGCCGCTCCCACGATCGCCACCGTCGTCGCGATTGCTCGCAGTACCGCCGACCAGAACAGCACCCGTCCATGTCCGGTGCCTTTGAGGTAGGGGATAAAAGTGCTGCAAGGCGTGACGATACCTTTCGACAAGGCCAGCAAGCCGAGCACCGGCCAGGCATAGGCCCATTGCGGCCCGAACAGGACGAGCATGGCCGGCTCGGCGATCGCCCAGAGACCGAACATCGCCGGCGCCAGGATGACGGTGGTCACCTGGGTGCTCAGCATCAGCGCATCCGAGCGCCGCTTGCGATCATTGCCCATCAGGCTGAAGGCCGGGAAAAGCACGCCCATGACGGCGGAAAG
The DNA here is from genome assembly GCA_965227625.1 of Neorhizobium sp. Taxonomy (GTDB): domain Bacteria; phylum Pseudomonadota; class Alphaproteobacteria; order Rhizobiales; family Rhizobiaceae; genus Neorhizobium. Next base: position 57,672 of record CBDDGK010000016.1, read on the forward strand.
CACCACCTGGTTCGGAATGCTGGCGAAACGATTGGCCGCAGAATAGGCGCCGGCATCGGCAATGCCGAGCATGCGCGCGATCACCACCATCGGCGCCTGGAAGGTGACGAAATTGGCGATTTCCGACCCCATCAGCCCTGAGCTGAACCTGAGCAGCGGCCCGATCTTGCGCGGTACGAGCACGAAACGCGGCATATAGCCGGTCACGAAATATAGCCCGACGAGCCGGATCAGCGCCGCCGAAAACAACTGGAAAACCAGCGCCCAGACGCCGAAACCGAAAAAGGCGAGCGCCAGCGCGATCAGCGCCGCGGTACATTCCGACACGGTGCTGAGCACCGCATCCTTGCTGAAATTCATCTGCCGGGCGAGCAGCGAATAGGCGACATCGCCGGAGAGCTGCAGCGGAATGAGCAGCGCCATGATCTGCAGAAGCCCTGCACTTCCCGGTGCTCCCATCATCGTTGCAAGGTCGGTGGCGCCGAAGAAAAGCACTGCCGCCATCAGGCAGGACATGGCGAGATTGGCCCAGAAAACCGTATGCACGGTCGCCATTTCGCCATCCCGATCGACCACCAGCGCGGAGGTCAAACCGGCCCCGCCGATCATCGCCAGAAACTGCACCACGGTGAGCGCGACGGCGACCGATCCGAAATCTTCTGGGGTCAACAGTCTTGCCAGAATCGGAACCGTGACAAACTTCAGCCCGAAAGTAGCGGTCTTTGAGAGCACGCTCCAGCCGACATTCGCCGTGATCGTCTTCACGCCTTGGGTTGGGGCCATAAGTCAGTTTCCTGTTCGTGGAGGACAAATTCGATACGGCAGCGATCTGCCGCCCTTTAATCCCTAAGCCGGATCAGCGGCTTTCAATTCTTCGAAGAAGCAGGGGCAAAAACATGGCGACGTTCACGGTTGTGATCCCATTTTTCCAGAAAGAAGCCGGCATTCTCGGTCGGGCACTGAAATCGATCTTCAATCAGAGCTATCAGGATTTCGATATAGTCATCGTTGACGACGAGTCACCCCTACCCGCCGAAACAGAACTTCAAGCCATTGATCCGGCAATGAAATCTCGCATCAAGGTTGTTCGCCAGCAAAACGGTGGACCGGGTGCCGCGCGCAATACCGGGCTCGACAACGTGCCTCCGCAAACCCGTTTTGTGGCACTTCTCGATTCCGATGATATTTGGTTGCCCGATCACCTGAAAAACGCAAACGAGGCCATGACCCGCTTCGAATCGGAGTGCTATTGGGCCTCGATGCAGGCGAGCGACGAGTTCTATTACCACTTCGGAATGGCCGAACTGGAAAAGACCGAAGGCGGCACGCGGCTCTCTGAGGAGCCTCTCATCATCGAGATGCCGGAACTTGCCAGCGTCATGTTGAAGAACTGGAGTTTTCTCCATCTCTCCTGCATGGTCATCGCCCGCCCGGTGTTCGAAACCGTCCGTTTCGAGCCCTCGCTCCGGCTTGCGGCCGAAGACGTTTTGTTCTTCGTCGATTGCATCCTGAAGTCCAAACGCACCCTGCTCTGTGACGAACCCGGTGCCGCCCGTGGCATGGGGCTCAACATCTTCCACAGCATCGACAACCGCTCGCCGCAATTCCTGCGCCAGCAATTCAACACCTGGGTGGCGCTCGATACATTGGAAGAACGGTTCCGCGCGCGGCCGGGCGATGTCGCCTCGATCGCGTCCTACAAGAACACGGCCCGCCGACAGGCGCTTTGGAGCCAGGCCGGCCGCATGAAACGGCGGCAGGCGCCGGATTTCGGCCTGCTCGCCCGCTGGGTGATGCGCGATCCGGCCATCATCCGCGCCGCCTTCGAACTCGGCACCGGCAAGCTCAGCCGCAAAGCCGGCTGATTTTTCGCAAACGAATTCAACTCGTTCTCCCATTCACTCCCTAAAGGAGGCCCGCATGAAAGCGTATTACTGGGAATCTCACCACGGCAATTTCGGCGACGATCTCAATCTCTGGCTCTGGGACGAATTGCTGCCCGGCTTCCGCGACGTCCAGCCGGATGTCCTTCTGGTCGGCGTCGGCACCGTCCTCAATCCGGTTCTGCTCCCAGCCGGCCAGAAGAAGCTCGTCGTCGGCAGCGGTTATGGCTACGGCACCCCGCCGGATATCTGCGACACAGACGAATGGGACGTGCGCGCGGTGCGCGGCCCGCTGACGGCGGAAAAGCTGGGGCTTCCAAACGATATCGCGATCACCGATCCGGCCGCGATGATCGCCGACATGCCGGAATTCCAGCATCTGCCGAAAATCCACAAGAAGACCTTCATTCCCCATTGGGAATCGGCCGAATTCGGCATGTGGCAGGCGGTCTGCGAACCGGTCGGGCTGACCTATCTCGACCCTCGCGGCGAAGCGAAAGCCGTCATCCGCCACATCGCCCAGTCGGAACTGATCATCGCCGAATCCATGCATGGCGCAATTCTCGCGGATGCATTCCGCGTGCCGTGGGTGGCCGTCAGCACATCGCGATCCATCAACAATTTCAAATGGAACGACTGGGCAAGCTCGGTCGGCACGACCTATGAGCCGCGCTACGTGCCGGTCTCGACGCGGGCGGAAGCCGTCGCCAAGAAGGAGCGATTCTGGGGCGTTAGCTTCGATGAACAGCCGGCCGGGGCAGCCGCGCCGCAAGAGCACGGAGAGGTCCTCACCCGCTCGCAGCCGGCGCAGACCGGCCTACGCGGCATGGCGAAGCAGTTTCTCGCCGCCCCCTCTGTATTGGCGCTATGGCAGGCCAGCCGGGCCGAACCGCGGCTCAGCCCCGATGGCGTTCTGGAAGAGCGCAAGCACCGCTTCCGCTCCGTCCTGAAGGAAATCCGCCGCGATTATTTCTGAATGGCCGGGATACCGGGCAGCAGATAACGGGTGGCGGCCGGCTCGGTCGGTGCCTTGGCTGTCTTTGATCGCATGAGATCGAGCTTGTCGCGATAGATACCGGCGGCAACCGCCGGCAAGGCTTGCGGCCGGCCGAGCATACGGCGGATCGCCGCCATCTTGCCGCCTTCCCTTTTCGCGTCCAGGAAAGCGCGCAGCTCGTATTTGGCGCGGATATGGTCGCGATGCCGCCGCACGGCCGCACGCGCTTCCGCCGACAGCGCCGGGTCGGTCATGATCGCCTCATCGGCCCTGTAGAATGCCTGCAGATCGGCGGTCCGATGCCGGCTGCTGAGCGAGTCACCGCGAACGATCGCGCCGTACCCACAATGCTCGATCACCTTGTAACGCGCGCCTTTTGCCAGCGCGCGAACGTAGAAATCATAATCCTCGCCGAGCCGCATCTCCTCGCGATAGCGCAGCCCGTGGCTGTCGAGGAAAGCCCGGCTCATCACCGGTTTCAGGAAGCCGGTTTCGCCGCGCTGCACGCCGCGTTTCGAGATATTGCCATCGACGAACTCGACAAGCGACATGCTGCGCGCCCGCGCCTCGAACCGCTCCGGATACAGGAACTCGGCCGGATCGTAGATGAAAGCGATGTTGTCGGCGATCATGTCCCAACCGTCTTCCGCCATCATCGGCGCAAACCGCCCCGGGAAATAGAAGTCGTCGGCGTCAAGAATGGCGATCAGCGGCGCACTGGAAATGGAAATCGCGTGGTTGCGCGCGGCGGAAGGTCCGCGGTTTTCCGGAAAGGACACCACGGTCAGCCGCCCCGATCCGTCGTCGGTCTCATGCGCCGCGGCGGCGGTCCTATCGGTAGAGCCATCGTCGACGACGACGACCTCGCTGACATAGACCTCGTTCAAGGCGGATTGGATCGCGATCCCGATCGTATCGGCGGCATTCTTGGCCGCGATGATGACACAGATCGTCTGGGCGGCGGGTTCAGCCATGGCCATCTCCTGTTGCATCGATAGGTAACTATCGCCTCAGGAAAGTGGCCCTGATGTGGAAAAGGTCAAAAAATCCGGATCACGTATCGCCGGCGGGCACATTCGGTGCCGTATCGGCTCTGAGGCCATCGCGACGATTGTCCTTCTTGGCCACCATGGCTTCGGCCGGCTGGCCCGTATCCCGCTCCTGCTTTTCGCGACGGACGAGATAAAGAACACCGATGAAATATCCGGCCTGCAGAATCACGGCGCAGATCAGCGTGTGTATAAAAGCGGTGGAGACCGAACCGGAGATGAAATAGGCAGACACCGCAAACACAAGCAGGACCATTGTCATGCTGATGAAGACGCGCGGTGCGTACATGATATTCCCTCCCGAACAAAAACTGTTCAGTACGATGGTCTTTCGGGCTCCTCTCCCAAGAACACAACCATAGGAGTCTGCCGGAGAGGATGCAAGTTTGGTGACCTCGATTATGCCGGACCGTTGGTGAAACTTTCGTAAGGTTCTGGAGGTTCCGAACAAATCTTCCCGTTATCTCGCGGAGGTCCGAAATCGGCATTCGCCTTCTCAGCCTCGTTTCCGCCTCATTTCAGCCGCGATTCGACACGATTTCCGACCCGCTTTCCCATCCTTGGTCCCGGCACCGGATTTCCCAATCAACTTTTGTTACGAAGATGAGCATCTGTCACCCGCCATTGTTGCGGCGCAGCATTGTATTGCGGCGCAACAGGCATGGGCCTTTGGTCCTAATTGCAAGCTACTTTGGTCCGCGTGGCAAGGAAGCATGGAGAGGTATAGCTGAAATCACGGGAAGATAGATCGCGATATCTAGATAGCCCGATCTAAGGACTATTTGAGGAGCACTTAGTTATACAGAACAACCGCAATAGAAGCGGCACGCCCTGCAGAAGAAATTCAGTAGAACGAAATCGACAGCGGCAAGGATCGGCGGTAGCAGCGTTCTCCGGGCTTCAACCGCCGGAAAATTTTGACCGAGATCAAATTCCGACCACACACTTGTTATCCCCTAGGGGCCGAACACGCCGTCATGGCACCCGAAACATCGCAAAACGTAAATGGAGCTTTCTCTATGAAGTCAGCGACACGTTCGGCAGAAACGCCGTTTTCAAAAATGACCCAAGCCGAGATCACTCTTCCGACCGGCGGCTTGGTCAAACGCAGCTTCGATGTCACCTCCGCGGCCATCGCCCTTTTACTCTTCAGCCCCCTCTTCCTGATGATCGCCGCCCTGGTGAAATTTTCAGACAAGGGACCGGTCTTTTATGGCCACAGCCGGATCGGCCATAACGGCCGCATCTTCAAATGCCTGAAGTTTCGCACGATGGCCGTCAACGGTGACGAACTCCTGCGCAACTATCTTAGGGACAATCCGCAGGCCGCCGAGGAATGGAAGGCGACCCGCAAACTGAAATTCGATCCGCGGGTAACCGTGGTCGGCACGGTGCTGCGCAAGCTCAGCCTCGATGAACTGCCACAACTCTTCAACATCCTGCGCGGAGAGATGAGCGTGGTCGGGCCACGCCCGGTCGTCGACGAGGAACTGAACCTCTACGACAGCTTTGCCGGCTTCTACCTCAAGACCCGCCCAGGCCTGACCGGCCTGTGGCAGATCAGCGGCCGCAACGACGTCTCCTATGAAAGCCGCATCGCCTTCGATACCCACTATGTCCAGAACTGGTCATTGGTCGGCGATGTCATGATCATTGCTAAAACCATTCCCGCCGTGTGCCTCGCTCGCGGCAGCTATTGATCGTCTCTTCTTTTCCACGACATCAGCGACCTCTCCTCCCGATCCGGTCCTGTACCGTGGCATTCAAATCCTGAGCGCGGCCAAATTCCGGTAGCGACTTGCCCGCGCCCTTTGAGGAAAAACCCCATGCAGCAAACGATCGCCTCCCGAAGGGGCCTGCGTGTTTTATGCTTTCTGGCCGGTGCGGTAATCGCGCTGGCCGGTCCCGTTACGATCACCCCTGCCCTGGCGCAGGACAATGGCTACCGCCTCGGCGTGATGGACCGCCTGAAGATCAAGGTTGCCGAATGGCAGCCGGCCGATGGCACCGTTCGCAGCTGGGATGCCGTCAGCGGCGAATACACGGTCGGGCCGACCGGTGCCGTCTCCCTGCCCTTCATCGGCGACCTGCCGGCAGCCGGCAAATCAACCGGCGAGCTGGCGAAGGCGATCGGTGATCAGTTGCGCAGCCAGTTCGCGCTCCGCAACCTGCCGTCCGCCTCCGTGGAAGTCGCGCAGTTCAGGCCCGTCTTCCTGGCCGGCGACGTGCATACGCCCGGCGAATATCCCTACGCGCCCAATCTCACCGTCCTGAAGGCTGTCAGCCTCGCGGGCGGGCTGCGCCGTTCGGATGCCGGCCAGCGTTTTGCCCGCGACTTCATCAATGCCCGCGGCGACGCCCAGGTCTATGGCTCCGAACGCGGCCGCCTCATCGCCCGCAAGGCCCGGCTGATGGCCGAGGTCAGCGGAGTGGCTGAGCTCAAGGTGCCTCCGGAGCTCAAGGACGTGCCGAATGCCGATCAGCTGATCGCCAGCGAAGCCTCGCTGATGAAATCCCGCCGGCAGCGTTACGAACTGCAATTGCAGGCATTGGCTGATCTGAAGACGCTGCTGACCACCGAGGTCCAGTCGCTCTCCCAGAAATCGGCAACGCAGAAAAACCAGCTTCAGCTGGTCAGCGAAGACCGCGACAAGATGGCGAAACTGACCGAACAGGGCCTGGCGACCGCAAGCCGCCGCCTCACTTCGGAAGAACGCGCCGCCGATCTCGAATCCAACATGCTCGATACCGATACCGCGGCGCTCCGCGCCAAGCAGGATATCAACAAGGCAAACCAGGACGAGATCAACCTGCGCAACGACTGGGAAGCCCAGCGCGCCAAGGAACTGCAGGATACCGAAGCCGAACTCGAAAAGCTCGGCCTGCAGCTCGGCACCAGTCGCGAACTGATGTCCGAAGCCCTGGCGCAATCGGCAGAAGCCCTGAAGTTCGATCCCTCCGCCAAGGATGCGACGATCAAATACGTGGTCGTGCGTGACGACGGCAAGGGACCGAAGGAAATCGTGGTCAACGAGAACGACCGGCTTCTGCCCGGCGACGTCATCAAGGTCACGTCCGAACTCCTGATGCAGTAAAGGCCGCCCGATAGCCATGAAGATCGCCAAGTCTGCCCTGATCGACCCGGAGAGAAACGAGGCCTATGGCATCGCGGCCATCGCGCTGTCCTTCTTCGTCTTCGCCTATTCGGCCAAGTTCGGGCAGGTTTCGATCCTCGCGTATTACGGCGTCTGGTTCCTGCTGGTGGTCGCGGACTACCGGAGGGTGCTAGGCAACTACATCAAATATCTCTGGATCTTCTCCTTTGCGGCCTTCTGCTTCATCTCGGCCTTCTGGTCGCCGGCCTTCGGCACCTCGCTGCGCACCGCGATCCAGTACATGACGCATATCGTCTGCGCGCTGATTGCCATGCGCACGATCAGCCTGCAGACGCTCACGCGCGGCGCCATCGTCGGCGTCGCCGTGGTACTGATCTATTCGCTTCTGTTCGGCACCTATCTTTATGATGCCATCGACGGCAGCTACAGTTTCGTCGGAGCGTTTTCGTCCAAGAACCAGCTCGGCTTTTATGCCTCGCTCGGCATTTTCTTCTCATACGCGACCGTGATGATCTTCGGTGCCCGGCGGCTGTGGTTCGCGGCGGCAGGCTTCATCAGCCTGATCTCCGCCTATTCGCTGCTGACCTCACAGTCCGCGACCTCCGTCATCACCACATTCGCGGTCGTGGCGCTCTGCATCGGCATGCAGGGCTTCATGTTCCTTGCTCCGAAAAACCGGCGCTTCTTTTTCGCCGCCGCCGTCGTTCTGGCGATCGTCGCGGGCGTCGCCGGCCTGCAATTCGGCGCGGCAGATGCGATCCTCGGCATTTTCGGCAAGGACTCGACGCTGACCGGCCGCACCTATCTCTGGCAGCAGGGCATTGCCGCTGCGGGCCAGAACCCGTTCCTCGGCATGGGCTATCAGGGTTACTGGGTGCCGGGCTTTGCCGAGGCCGAACGCCTGTGGCAGGAATTCTTCATCACCGGCCGCTCCGGCTTCCACTTCCACAACACCTATATCGAAAGCATGGTGGAGACCGGCCTCGTCGGAACCCTGCTGCTCGTCACCATCCTGGTGACGATCCTCGGCAGCTATCTGAAACGGCTGCTGACGGTTGGCCGCACGCCCGAAGCCTTGCTCTGCTTCGGCATCGGCATGCTGCTTCTCGTCCGCTCCTTCGTCGAGATCGACATCATGAACCCCTATCACGTCGGCTCGTTCCTGTTCTACTTCACGGCCGGCAAGCTGGCCTTGCCGAAACCCGCGCCGGCGCGGACCCATTTCGATCAATATGTGCCGGGCCAGACGCCGGTGCGGGCGATCTGACCATGCGGACGCTCTATTCCATCCAGTATCTGAGGGCCTTCGCCGCGCTCGCCGTCGTCGTCTTCCATGCCGGCGAGCGGGCCGGGATGCCCTTCACCATCGGGGCGGCAGGCGTCGATATCTTCTTCGTCGTCAGCGGCTTCATCATGATGGCGATCAGCGATGCCCGCCCGACACGCCCGGCCGCTTTCTTCCGCGACCGGCTGCTGCGCATCACACCGGCCTATTGGGCAGCAACCCTGCTGATGATTGCCGGCGCCGCGGCCGGCCTGTTCCCGAACCTGAAGCTGGAATTCGCCCATATCGTCGGGTCGTTGCTGTTCGTGCCGGTGGCTTCGCCCAGCACCGGCGATCTCTGGCCGGTACTCGTGCAAGGCTGGACGCTGAATTACGAGATTTTCTTCTACGCGGTGTTTGCGCTGGTTCTGTTCCTGAAACCCGGCATCCGGCTCATCGCGCTCGCCGCGATCTTCGGCCTGTTCGTCGCGGCAGGCCTGCTGGTGCAGCCAACAAACTCTCTGGCCGGTTTCTACACCGCGCCGGTCATCCTCGAATTCGTGGCCGGTGCGGCGCTGGCAAAACTCTGGAAGGCCGAGCGCCTGCCCTCCCCGGCAATCGGCATCTTATTGATCATCCTGTCGATCACCGGTTTTGCCGCGATCCAGCTTCTGCGCCTGGAATTCGACGCCTGGTCCTGCGGCCCGCTGGCCTTTGCGCTGGTCATGGGAGCACTATCGGTCGAGACCGCCGGACGACTTCTTGTCTCCCGCACGCTCACCTATCTCGGCGACAGTTCCTATTCGATCTACCTCTGGCACACATTCGCCGTCTCGGTGATCGTCAAGCTCGGCCTCATGCTCTCGCTTGCGCCATCCCTAACGATGATCATCGCCATCGGTCTCGGCACCGCAGCAGGCATTGCCGGTTATGAACTTCTGGAAAAGCCGGTTCAGCAGCTTTTGAAGGGACGCCGGCCTTTTGCCGGGCGGCTGCCCGCCCGACGCCCCATAGGATAACCGATTTGGCCGATCAGGCCTTCATGCGCTCGGCCACGACACGCCAGTTCACCAGTTTGTCGAGCACGGCCTTGATGTGCTCGGGCTTGCGGCTCTCGTAATCGAGATAATAGGCGTGTTCCCAGATATCGATGCCGAGATAGGCCGGCCGCCCCACTGCGACGGGGTTGTTGCCATCCTCATATCCGACCAGCGCCAGCTTGTTGCCATCGTCGCGCGTCAGCCAGACCCAGCCGGTGCCGAACACCTGATCGGAGGCGGAAAGCGCCCGTTCGATAAAGCCGTCATAGCCCTTGAACGTGTCGTTGATCATGCCCGCCAGTTCGCCATCCGGCCGGTTCGGGCCGCCGGGCACGAACTGCTCCCAATAGGCCACGTGGTTCCAGGCCTGGGCCGCCTGATTGAAGATCTTCTTGTCCGCATCCGATTTGGCCGAAGCCTTGACGATGTCGATGAGGCTCATGTCGGCATATTTCGTGCCCACCGCCAATTGGTTCAGCTTATCGAAATAGGCCTTGTGGTGCTTACCGTAGTGAAGCCCGACCGTTCGGGCGGAGATCGACGGCGCCAGCGCATCCTCCTTGAACGGCAGGGCCGGCTGCGCGATCGGCAGAGCCGCCCGCGCGATATTCGGCCTCGGGAAAACGGCAGCTGCGGCTGTCAGCGCGCTTGCGGCCAGAACGGTCCGGCGTGTCATACCCATCGAAAATCCCTCCTGGAAGATGGCTTACGACACACGAACGGCGGGAGGCTGCAAAGGTTTCCTCAACGAAAAGTTATCCCGCGCCGTATGGCGCGAGACGACCTATTCCTCGCGGAATGTATGGCTGATCTGGTCGGTCAGCGGCTTCATGAAATAGGAGACCACCGAACGGTCCGCGACCTTGATGAACACTTCCGCCGGCATGCCGGGATAAAGGGCAAGGTTCTTCAGCTTCGCCAGGCTTTCCGGCGAAGGCTTCACGCGCACCGGATAGAAGCTGATGCCGCTACGTTGCTCGACGACGATATCCGGCGAGATCGACACGACTTCGCCTTCCACTTCCGGCGTCGTGCGCTGGTCGAAGGCGCTGAAACGTACGTCCACCTTCTGGCCCGGCGTGATCTGGTCGATATTGCGCGTGGCGATCTTCACTTCCACCGTCAGGCTGCGCGTATCCGGCGCAAGCAACATCAGCGCTTCACCCGGATTGACGACACCACCGACGGTATGGACCGCGAGCTGGTAGATACGCCCATCCATCGGCGCGCGCACATCGAGCCGCTTGAGCTGGTCGAGGATCGCGACGCGACGTTCCTCCATCTCGGCAACATTCGCTTCGACCTCGGTCAGGTCCTTGGCATTTTCCGAACGGCGGTCCTCGTCGAGCTGCAGGATCTGCAGGTTGATCTCGTTGATGCGGCCTTGCGCCTGGGCGCGCGCCGCCATGCGCTGGCCACGGTTGCCGTCCAGCTCGACACGCTGACGCTTCAGGTTGTTGACCCGCTGCATGGTGACGATCTGCTTTTCGTAAAGCGAGTTGATCGCCTGGTATTCCTCGTCGATCAGCTTGGTGGCTTCCTCGATCGCCTTCAGCTGGATCGTGTGGCCGTCGATTTCTTCCGCCAGCTGCCCTTTGCGTTCCTCGAGCTGCTTCCGCATGCCGGCAAGTGCCGAACGGCGCGTCTCGAAAAGCTGCAATTCGCCTTCGACCAGAAGCTTGCTGGTCTTCACGTCGACGCCGCTTGCGGCGATATCATCGATGGTGAGGCTCGCGAGCCCAGCACGCTCCGCCTGAAGCCGCGCCCGGCGTGCATGAAGCTGCGCCAGAGTGCTGTTCATGATGCCGAGATTGGCCTTCAGCGCCGTGCCATCAAGGCGAAGCAGCACGTCGCCCGCCTTGGCATGCGTGCCCTCCTTCACGAGAAGTTCGGAAACGATGCCGCCGGTCAGGTGCTGAACCTTCTTGACGTTGTCGTCGATGATGACCGTGCCTTCACCGACAACCGCGTTGGAAAGCGTCGTTGTTGCGGCCCAGCCGCCGACGCCGCCGACCAGCGCCACGCCGAGAACACCGACGAACATCATGTGGCGACGCAGGGAATGTTGCGAGACGACAGTATTCATGCTCACGACTCCTGCGTTTCGCCGACGATCTTAAGCGGCGACGCCCGCTCCGGACCGGGACCTTGCGGCTGGCCCTGACGCAGGATCTTGGGCAGCACCTCATCCTTGGGACCGAAGGCTGCCGCGCGACCATCCTTCATCATCAGCACCAGATCGACACCGGCCAATGCGCTCGGACGATGCGCCACGACGATCGCGATACCGCCGCGCTTGCGGATGCGGATGATCGCGTCCGTCAGGGCGTTCTCGCCGTCCGCGTCCAGATTGGAATTCGGCTCGTCGAGAATGACGAGGAAGGGATCGCCGTAGAGAGCGCGGGCAAGCGCGATACGCTGCCGCTGGCCGGCAGACAACATCGACCCGCCCGCGCCGATTTCCGTGTCGTAACCGTTCGGCAGTTTCAGGATCAGATCGTGGACGCCGGCCATGCGGGCGGCATCGATGATCGCCTCCGCCGTCGCATCCGGCTGGAAGCGGGCGATGTTCTGCGCCACCGTGCCGGAAAACAGCTCGATATCCTGCGGCAGGTAACCGACATTGCGGCCGCGGGCCGCCTCGTCCCACTGGTCGAGTGCCGCGCCGTCAAGACGGACGGAACCGCGATAGACCGGCCAGATACCGGTAAGCGCCCGCACCATGGAGGACTTGCCGGACGCGCTCGGACCGATCACGCCGAGCGCACTGCCGGCTTCGATGGTGAAGCTGACGCCCGAAACGATGATTTCCTGCTTGCCGGGCGGGCCGGCAGTCAGACCTTCGACCACGACATTCTTCTGCGGCTTTGGCAAAGCCAGCGGCACCGCCGCCTCCGGCAATGCCTGCAACATCTGCTTCAGCCGTTTCCAGGACTGCTGCGCCTGCACGAAACCACGCCAGTTACCGATCGCCTGTTCGACCGGCGCCAGAGCGCGCGCGGTCAGGATCGACGATGCGATGATGATGCCGCCGGACGCCTCGTTCTCGATCACCAGGATCGCACCGGCCGCCAGCACGCCGGACTGCAGCGCGATGCGAAAGATCTTGGAGATCGTCGCATAGGCATTCGCCGTATCGGAGTTGCGGCGATAGGTATGCCGGTATTTGTCGTTGCTGGTGGACCAGGCGCGGGCCAGATCCTCACCCATGCCCATCGCCTCGATCACCTCGGCATTGCGCTGGGCGGCCGCCATCTGCGTGCTGCGCTGGCTGCCGAACTCATGCACCTGCTTGGCGGAAGCCTGCGTGCTGCGGTTGGTGAGATAGGTCAGTACCATCAACACCAGCGCACCGCCGATGGCCATGTAGCCGATGACCGGATGGAACATGAAGCAGATGGCGAGATAGAGCGGCAGCCACGGCAGATCGAAAAAGGCGCCCGGCCCCTGGCTCGACAGGAAGGACCGGACCTGATCGAAATCGCGCATCATCGACAGGCCGTCGGAAGCGCCGCGTGTCTTGATCGGCGCCTTGAGCATCGCCTTGAACACGCGCTTGCTCATCACCTCGTCGAAAATCCCGGAAATCCGCATCAACATGCGACTGCGGGCCAGCTCGAAAGCACCCTGGAAAGCATAAAGCAGCAGAGCCAGCAGGCTCAGCGCGATCAATGACGGAATGCTGCGGCTCGGGATGACGCGATCGTAGATCTGCAGCATGAAGAACGAGCTGGTCAGATACAGGACATTGATCAGCGCACTGGCGAAACCAACGACAATGAGACCACCGCGACTGCGGCTGAATGCATCCTGGGCAACATCCTTGTCACCCGGCGTCATGGAAACGATGCCCTGCTCGGCCATCTGCAACTCTCTAAACTTTTGGCTGTGTTCCGCCTGTCCATACCCGCCCTCAAGATCGGGCGCAATTCTGAAATATGCTGGACCAAAGGCGTAAATATTCCCCTGCAGGAAATTACCCACTTCGCGGGGATATATTGCAGGCAGAGACAATAAACACCGGTTCGCCGACAATCCTCGTGCCGTTTATCCACGTGGCGGCATTGAAAAAGCCCGGCTTTTGAAGGCCGGGCTTCCAGATCACTCAGATGATGTAGAAGTCTTTTTCCGTCATCGCAAGGCCGACGCTAACCTTCGCGAAAAGAACCTTCGCGCCGCTGCCGGAGCCGTCGGCATCATAATAGATGTTACCGGTATCGGTTTCGTAGATGATGCGGTCTTTCTCGTCGGCGGCATTGCCGGTCGTGTTCTTGACGAACTGGTCGGCGGTCATTGTGTTGAGGCCGACGATTTTGGTGAAGATCGCATTGTCGAGACGGATCGTATCGTCGACAACGACGAAGTCCTGAATCGTATCGACATTGGAGGCACCGAGTTTCGTGTTGAACACGAACGAATCCTTGCCGGCATCACCGCGGAAGGTGTTGTTGACGTTACTGCCGATCAGCATGTCATTGAACTGGGTGCCACGCACACCCTCGATGCTGGTCAGCTTGTCTGCCTTGCCGAAACCGTCGGTCGCAGTGCCCTTGCCGAGGTCGACGGTTACGCCCTTGTCGCCGCCGCGATTGACGTCGCGGTGATAGCGAACCACGTCGAAGCCGCCGCCGCCGTCGATCGTGTCCTTGCCACCGAGCCCCATGAACTCTTCATTGGCTGCAGAGCCCGTCATGACATCGGCGAACTGCGTGCCGCGGAAGCTTTCGAAGTTCTTGAAAGTCTCGGCATTGCCATAGGGGTCGGTGACCGTCCCGGCGGTGGCATTCAACGTAATGCCCTGGAAGGCATTCGCGTTGAAATAGGCATCCTGGAAGCTCAGCTGATCGCTCGTCCCGACGCCGCCATCATAGGTATCCTTGCCTTCGCCGCCCTCGATATAGTCGTTGCCGGCGCCGCCATTCAGGGTGTCGTTGCCGCCATAACCGTACATTTCGTCGTCGCCGGCGGTGCCGGTGAACGTATCGGCCTTGCTGAACAGCCAGGACGCGAGCTTCGGGAACGCGTTCTGAGCTTCGAAAGCATTCACCGCATCGACAAACGCCTCGGTCTTCACGGTCGTCGTGATGGTCTGGAGAACCGTCGTCCCATCCGGGGCAATCACCTGGATGGATGTGATCGAGCCGGTATCGCCAAGGTCGCCACCGGTGGTTTTCGTCAGTCCGGTGCCGTTGAGCCGGATCGTGATCCCGTTGTCGAACTCGTAAGTCGCACGAGTAGCGGTCAAAGCCCCCAGACTATATTCGCCGGAATTGCCGAGAATATAATCCAGCGGCGGATTGGCTTCGAAACCAAGCGGGTATCCACTCGGCAGCGAGCCGTACTTCACAGTAGCCATTATAACCTCCGATTTCCCCCACAGATCGATGCAAACAATCTGGATCGATGTATAGAACCTACAAGAAACGAAGATTTATACTAGGATGATGTCGGAATATAATTAATTACAAGAACAAACATACACATGTCCGCAATTAATTGATTTACGTCAAGAAACAGAACCCGATCCGACACTTTATCGCAGCCCGGAAAACGCCCGATAACAGTGACAACGCGACACAAATACGGGAATCACCCATCGGCCGCGCATCACGGATCGTTATAATACGTATTAAAAAGAAAATGTCGGGCGGCCGGACTTAAAGCTCCGTCCTTCCCGACTGAAAATCAAGGAACGTTCAAGCGTTAGTGCAAGCCACCGACGCCGAGCAACCGTTCCACCGTATCCTGATCTTTGGAAAGTGCTTCCGGCGTACCGGACCAGGCGAGCCTGCCACGCTCGAGGATGATCACCTGTTCGGCGAAATCCAGGGCACTCTGGATACGCTGCTCGACCAGAAGAATGGTCATGTCGCCGGTCTTCGCGAGTTCGGCAAACGCTGCCATCAGCTCCTCGCAGATGACCGGTGCGAGACCCTCCAGCGGCTCATCCAGCAAAAGCACGGACGGACGGCCGAGAATGCTGCGGGCGGTGGTCAACATCTGCTGTTCGCCGCCGGAAAGCTGGTTGCCGAGGTTACGGCGGCGTTCCTTCAGACGCGGAAACATCTGGTAGGCTTCTTCGATCGCCGTCTTCGGCCGCGCCTTCAGGCCGACGAAGAGGTTTTCCTCGACCGTCAGTGTCGGAAAGATGCAGCGGGCCTGCGGCACGTAACCGAGACCCTGAATGGCGCGCGACGCGCTCGGTGCGGTCGAGATATCGGCCCCGCCGAGCTTGATGCGGCCGTCATAGCGCTTCGTCTGGCCCGCGAGAGAGGCGAGCAGCGTCGTCTTGCCCATGCCGTTGCGGCCGAGCACGGCAAGCCGCTGACCGGCGGGCACGGAAAAGGATATGCCTTCCAGAACCCGGGTCGGGCCGTATCCGGCGGAAAGGTTTTCGACCTCAAGCGACGTGGCTGGCATGGGCATAACTTCCGAGATAGGCCTCGCGCACGCGGGCATCCTTGGTGACATCGGCCGGCAGGCCGTCGAAGATGATGGTACCGGCGGCCAGCACGATCACCCGCTTGGCAAAGCGGAAGACCAGATCCATGTCGTGCTCGATCATGAGAACGGCGAGATCCTTCGGCAGGTCGTTGAGTGCCTGTTCGATGCGGCCCGTATCGCTCTGCGGCACACCGGCCGCGGGCTCATCGAGCAGCAGCACTTTCGGCTTCAGCGCGAGCGCAACAGCGATTTCGAGCAACCGCTGCTGGCCATAGGCAATCTCGCTGACCTTGCGATGCGCGAGTTCGGCAAGGCCGAGCTTTTCCAGTAGTTCTGAAACCTCGGCCATCACATCGGGCATCGTCACGAAGCTGCCGAACAAGCGGCCGGCGCGGCCATCCCGCTGCAGGACGGCAAGTCCCACATGCTCGGCCGGCGTCATGTCCTGAAACAGCCGCGTTACCTGAAACGAGCGGACAAGCCCGCGTCTTACTCGACCGATCGCATCGACCTTAGTGACGGCCTCGCCGCCGAGCCGCACTTCGCCGGAGCTGGGCGGAATGGTGCCGGTGACGAGGTTGACGAAGGTGGTCTTGCCGGCCCCGTTCGGGCCGATCAGCGCAACGCGATCACCTGGCGCCATGGAAAGCGATACGTCATTGGTGACGACCAGCCCGCCGAACGACCGCTTGAGGTTCTTGACCTCGAACACGGCGCTCATCGGCTGCCCTCCCCGCGGCGCTGGAACCAGGCGGCGGCGGTGCCGTAAATGCCCTTCGGCGCAAACAGCACGACAGCGATCAAGAGCACGCCCACCATTGTCAGCCAATGGAATGGATTGGCCGCCGAGACATAATCCTCGAACAGCATGAAGATCAGCGTGCCGGCCAAGGCCCCGAACAGCGACCCTGTGCCGCCAAGCACCAGCATGACCAGCGCTTCCGCCGACTGGGTGAAGGACAGCGCATCAAGCGCCACGACCTGCGTGGAGATGGCGCTGAGCGCCCCACCCGTGCCGGCGACCGCGCCGGAGATCACATACATCTTGGTCAGCGCCGCATTCGGCGAGGCCCCCATGGCGCGAATGCGCAACGGATCTTCCTTGATGCCGCGACACAACATGCCGAACGGCGAACGGACGAGAATGCGCAGCAGCACGAACACGATCAGCAGCAGCGCTACGCCGAAGAAATAGGCCGTGTGACCGTAGAGATCGAACTCATAGATGCCGAACACCGCATTCGGCGCAATGCCGGCAAGACCATCGCTGCCGCCGGTCCAGGAGGACGCCTTGTTGGCAAACTCGTGGAACAGGTAGATCAACGCGATCGACAGTACGAGCTGCGGCAGGCCGTGCGCCCTGAGCATGATGACCGCACAGAGAAGTCCCGCAACCGCACCGGCGACGATGCCGCCAAGCGTCATCAGAAAGGGGTCGCTGATACCGTAATGCGCCGAGAGAATACCGGCCGCATAGGCGCCGGAACCGAACAGCGCGGCATGCCCGAGCGTCGCGACGCCGCAATAGCCGGTGACGAGATCGAGCGACAGCACGAGCAGCGCGACGGCGAGGATGCGGGTCAGCAGCGCGAGATTATCCGGGAAGAGGACGAAGCCCAATGCGGCAAAGACCACGATGACGATTACGCCGATCAGGTCGCGCTTGAGGGAACCGCCTCTTGGGCGGCTGAGAGTGGTCTGGTTGTTCATGGCCACGGTCATTTTATCTCACCCGCCTCATTTCGCTCGCCCGGCAAAGCCGCGCGGGAAAACGCAGATGATCGCGATCACTGCGAGATAGAAGAAGAATTCGCCGAATTCCGGCATCAGGTAACGCCCGGTCGTATCGATCGCGCCGAGCACGAGACAGGCGATCAGCGCGCCCGGAATGGAACCCGCCCCGCCGACCGACACGACGACCAGGAAGGTCACCATATAACGCAACGCATAATAGGGCTCGACCGGCAGCAGTTCCGCCCCGACGACACCACCGAATGCTGCAAGCCCGACGGCAATCGCAAAGCTCACCGCATAAACGATCTCGGTGCGCACGCCGAGCGCCGCCGCCATAGCGGCATTGTCCACCGAGGCGCGCAATTTCACGCCGAAACTGGTTTTCTCGATCGCGAACCACAGGCCGAGGGCCACGACGAGGCCGCAGACGATGGCAAACAGGCGATGAATGGAAATGGTGCGGAAGCCGAGATCGGCCGTGCCCTGCAGCGGACCGGCGAGCGGAATGGTCTTCAGCGTCGGCCCCATCACATAATTGGCGATGCCGATGATGCAGAAGGTGATGCCGATCGTCATCAGCACCTGCGTCAGCTCCGGCTGGCCGTAGATGCGACGATAAAGCAGTCGCTCGATCGGGATGGCGATGATGATGGTGATCACCACGGCGGCGATGACGGCCACCGCATATCCCATGCCGAGATCGCGCGCGACATACGAGGCGATATACCCGCCGATCATCGCGAACGCGCCATGCGCGAGATTGACGACCCGCATCAGGCCCATCGTCACCGAAAGCCCGATCGAAATGACGAACAGCACCATGCCATAGGCAAGCGCGTCGATGGCTATGCTGAAGACTGTCTGCATAGGGTCTAAGTGGTCCTTGTTCTCGGTGCGGAGATAGCTGGCGGGCACATACCGTGTGGCCCCCTCATCCGCCTGCCGGCACCTTCTCCCCGCTGGGGAGAAGGGAATTCTGGGTTAGCCGTTTGCTCCCCCCTCTCCCCTCGGGGAGAGGGTAGGGTGAGGGGGCTCACGGCACAACAGCAGATATCTAACGGCAAGCTTACTTCGCAGCAGCCAGACCCGGATCGCCCTGCTTCTCGAACGTCTGGACTTCCTTGTTGATGTAAGTCCCGTCAGCAGCCTTGGCGACTTCGCGCAGGTAGATGTTCTGCGTGATGTGGCGGCTTTCCGGATCGATGGAAACCGGGCCACGCGGGCTCACCCACGAAAGACCCTTCACCGCATCGACCGCCTTCTGCGCATCCTGCTTGCCGCCGGTTGCCTCGATCATCTTGTAGATGACATGCATGCCGTCATAAGCACCGACCGCCGGGAAGGAGAGTTCGGCCTTGTTGCCGATCGCCTTGATCGCGGCCTCGGTGAACTTCTTGTTTTCCGGCGAGTCATGCGACACCGCGTAATGGAAGCTCGTCTGGATACCGAGTGCCGCATCGCCCAGCGCCGGCAGATCGGATTCCTGCGTCAGATCGCCCGGCGCGAAGAATTTAACGCCGGCAGCCTTCAGGCCGTTGTCGTTATAAGCCTTGACGAAGCCGAGCGTGGTCGGGCCGGAGGGCAGGAAGGCGAACACTCCCTGCGCCCCGGAATCCTTGATACGCTGCATGATCGGGCTGAAATCGTTGGTCGAGAGCGGCATGCGGATCGCCTGCACAACTTCGCCGCCGGCCTTGGTGAAGCCGGCCTTGAATGCGTTTTCGGCATCGACGCCCGGACCGTAATCACTGACGACGGTGATCACCTTCTTGACGCCCGCATCAAACGCCACCTTGGCGATCGGCGTCGAGGTTTGCCAGGTGGTGAACGAGGTGCGCACGACGAGCGGGCTGGTGTTCATGATCGCCGAGGTAGCGGCGTTCATCACGACCATCGGCACATTGCCCTGCTTCAGGATCGGCGTGACGGCCATCGCATCCGGCGTGAAATAGAAGCCGGCGAGATACTGCACCTTTTCCTTGACGATCAACTCCTGGCCGAGCGCCTTGGACTGAGCCGGATCAGCGGCCGGAACATCGCGATAGATGATCTCGACGGTGTCGTTACCCACCTTGTTGCCGTTCAGCGCCATATAGGCGTCGATGCCGGCCTTGAAGTTCTTGCCCTGCAGCGCGAACGGGCCCGAGAACGGGCCGACGACGCCGACCTTGATGACATCGGCATAAGCCGTGCTGCTCAAGGCGAGTGCCGCGAGTGTGGAGAGAATGATTTTCTTCATGTTTAGTCCTCCCTCTTCAAAAGGGTGCACGCCTCCGTGGTCATGCACCGGTTTCAAGTCTTTATGCGAAATGGCACCGCATCCTTCGATGCGATCATGCCCGTGAAGTCAAGCCGACGGAAAAACCGTCAGAACGGCAGGCCCACGTAGTTTTCCGCCAGCGCCGTCGAGGCGGCCCGCGAATGGGTCAGGTAGTCCAGTTCGGCCTCCTGGATCTTTTGGTCGAAATCGCCGGTTTCCGGGAAACGATGCATCATCGTCGTCATCCACCAGGAGAAACGGACGGCTTTCCAAACACGCGCCAGCGCCCTTTCCGAATAGGCATCGATGCCGGCCTCGGAACGGTCCTCATAGTGCTCGCGCAATCCGTTGAAGAGATAATGCACGTCGCTCGCCGCGAGATTGAGCCCCTTGGCACCGGTCGGCGGCACGATATGCGCCGCATCCCCAACGAGGAACAGGCTGCCGAACCGCATCGGCTCGGCCACGAAGGAACGCAGCGGCGCGATCGACTTCTCGAAGGACGGCGCGGTGATCAAAGCCTCGGCATGATGCGCCGGCAGGCGGCGACGAAGCTCGTCCCAGAACCTGTCGTCGCTCCAGTCCTCGATCTTTTCGTCAAGCGCGCACTGGATGTAATAGCGGCTGCGCGTCGCCGAGCGCATCGAGCAGAGCGCGAAACCGCGCGGATGGTTGGCATAGATCAGCTCGTGGCTGACCGGCGCCACCTCGGCCAGAATGCCGAGCCAGCCGAACGGATAGACCTTCTCGAAAATCTTGATCGCATTGTCCGGCACTGCCTTGCGGCTTGCACCATGGAAACCGTCGCAGCCAGCAATGAAGTCGCAATCGATGCGATGCGTCACGCCATCCTTTTCATAGGTCACGTAAGGCGCGCGCCCATCAAAATCATGCGGCTGAACATTACCCGCCTCGTAGATGGTCGTCGCACCGCTCTTCTCGCGGCTTTCCATCAGGTCGCGCGTCACTTCCGTCTGGCCATAGACCATCACCCGCTTGCCGCCGGTCAGGCCATGCAGATCAATGCGATGATCACGGCCATCGAAAGCCAGCGAAAATCCGTCATGCGGCAGGCCTTCGCAATGCATGCGAGCGCCGGATTTCGCCTGGTCGAGCAGCGCCACCGTGCCCTCTTCGAGCACGCCGGCACGCACGCGGCCGAGGATATAGTCCTTGCTCACCCTGTCGAGAATGACGTTGTCGATGCCCGCTTCCGTCAGAAGCTGGCCGAGCAAAAGACCTGACGGTCCGGAGCCGATAATGGCGACCTTGGTCCTCAAGCTGATCCTCCCGAATGCTTTTTGCCTTTTGACAAATTGTGCTCGGCTTCGGCCCGCGCAGCAATGGACATTCGAGCCCAAAAATTGCACAAACTGAACATCGGACTGTACTGGAAGGCAGGAGGCCTCAGATGAACAGGCATGTTCCCACCTATCAGCTATACGGCGAGAATACCGACAAGGAACCGGATTTCTGGCTGCATTGCGAAACAATCAAGTCGCGCAGCAGCCGCCACCAATGGGAAATCCGCCTGCACCGGCACGAGACTTTCTTTCAGATATTGTACATCGATGCCGGATCGGGAGATGTTACGTTTGACAGTGAGACGCACACGATGCGACCGCCATCGATCGTCACGGTGCCGCCCGGCCTCAACCATGGTTTCCGTTTCTCGCGGGATATCGAAGGCATCGTCATCACCATTCTCAGCTCCCATCTCAGCCACCGACCGGGGGAGCGCACGCGCTTCGGCGAATGGCTGGCGGAACCGCATCTGACGCCGCTCGATCCGTCGAACCCCGACGCATCCTATGTGCGGGAGACGCTGAAACGCATCGGCGATGAGTTCGAGCAGCGTGGCAGCGGTCGCAATGAATTGCTTGCCTCCTATGTCACGCTCGCCCTGCGGCTGACCGCACGCATCTCCCACGCGGACAATCTCAGCCAGCTTCCCGCCGAAGAGGGCGAGCGGCGGATGGACATGCTGAACGGGCTAATCCAGCAGCACTTCCGCGCCCACAGGCCCGTGTCTTTCTATGCCAACGAACTCGGCGTCTCGCTGACCCATTTGAACCGCATCGTCCGCGCGATGGCGGGCTGCACGGCGCACGATCTGATTGCCGCAAAGCTGATGGAGGAATCGAAGCGCGAACTGGTCTTCTCTCTCGCATCCGTGCAGGAAATCGGCCATCGCCTGGGTTTTGCCGATCCAGCCTATTTTTCCCGCTTCTTCCTGAAGCAGACGGGCGAAACGCCACGCGCGTGGCGCCTCAAGGAGAAGGCACGGCTCGACGGCATGTAAGGCAGCGGCAACCTGATCGCGTACCGTCTCGGAGAAAATCACGCACAGAGAGCGGTAATGTCAAAAATGCTCACTTCCCATCCATATCGTGGCGAATATCCCTGTGATATTCAGGTGGCCTTACAAAAAATTTGACCAATAGGCCATGCTCCAGTTTTCGACCAATGACGTTCGGGAAGCAGACCGGTTCGATGAATGGCGTGAGGCACGCGGCAAGCACCTGTTCGGCGTGACGATCGAACTGGATGCCGAACGCCGCAAGCGTTTCCGCGGATCGTTCCGGGCCTTTGCGATCGGCGGCGCGATCGCTTCGGAAATGCAGGCTTCTTCCTACCGCGTCAGCCGAACAAATGCCGACATCGCCCGCATTGCCGGCAACAGCCTTTGCATCTCGCTGCAAATTCGCGGCGCAGGCGTGCTGGACACCGGCCACGACTGGACCCAGTCCGTACAGAACGGCGACTTCGCCATCAGCCACTCGGATCAGCCTTTCAAGGCAACGCCCTATCAATACAGCGACTTCGACTACCGTGTTTTGAAAATCCCGCTGAGCGACGATTTTCTGCTCGGCCGCTCCGCGCATGACCTGTTACCGGCAACGCTTGTGGAAGGGCCACTGTTCAAACGGGCGTTCCAGGCTCTGTTCGACGCGCTGACGAAGACACCGCACAGTGTCGCGAACCCGGCGCAGGACGTTCTCCATATCGCGCGGCTTTCCATGGCCGCCCGCGGCCGCCTGCCCTTCACCATGCCGGAGGTCAAGCATGCACTCCGCGCGGGCCTGCATCATGCCGCCCTGGGCAGCATGGCGCGCAGGCTGCGGGATGCGAGCCTGAACCCGGCCACCGTCGCCGCCGAGCTCGGCGTGTCGGTTCGTTATTTGCACATGCTGTTCGAAAACTCCGAAATGAGTTTCAGCCGCACGCTGACCGCCATGCGCGTCGAGGACGCCCATCGACGGCTGATGGAAAACCCGACACTTGCGATCACGCAAGCCGCGTTTGCGAGCGGCTTCGAAAGCATCGCAACCTTCTATCGCGCCTTTACCAATACCTATGGCATGGCACCGGGTGATCTTCGCACGACGAGGCTTGCTGGCTGATCCGGGACTTATTTTTTACGCGGCAGTTCTACTGCCCGGCAGACAAAATGCATGTCCGTGCACGCATTGAGAAGCCAGATCTAAACCGTCCAGGCTAGATATCTCCCGGTTGCTGCCGGCGACGGTCGAGAGCAGCCGAACTGGCGAACCGATGTTGGAGTGACCGCAATGTCAAACCGGATACGCGCGCGTTAACCGCAGCGCGACCTGTGAAACGGCAAGCACTTCGTCCGGTTCGAGGAAATCATAACCGACATCATCGCCCTCCGGCCGGCCGGACGCGATGACATGCCGATCGACGTGTGCGGGCGGGGGACGCTTTGACACGGCGAGATGCTGACGGTGGACACGACAGGGAGCATCGGGGCCGCAAGGCGTTCATGTCTTCAGGCGTGGCCGGACGACGTTTCAGGCTTCGCGGATTCCGAAAGGGTCCAAGGGAGCACCTCCGGGGGCAATGGGGGCGAAGCGACGTTTCCGGCGGATCGGAACGGCCCCTCACTGGCCATCCGGTCCCTCCCCGGTCAGCACTTATCATCCAACACCGGCCAATTGCCGCCACGACCGGCGGTGGACCGCCGCAGCATCAGCCCGGAAATCGCAAACGATCTCCGGAAAACCTGATGCCGGTTTCAATGAAAGAGAGCGCCCTTTGCGCGTTCATCCGAATGCGCGGCGTTCTCGACCAATGTCTGCCCTGCCGAAGACCTCCGGCCGGGCCGTCGAGGGATATCGCCTCCTGGACCGGCGCTGGCCTGCCGGAACCCCTCCTGTCGGCGCGCCCTCAAAACCCCGGAAGTGACCTCCGCCCATCTCCTGTGACGGAAACACTTCCGGGGCTGAAATTCCGGCCACGCGACATCGACAACTCCGTCGATCTCACGCAGCCCGATCACGTTTGACGGTTCCGACCAGTTGCCGCCATCGGAACCATCAAAACCAGCCCCCGTCTCGCCAAGAGCCGGGGGCTGGATTGCGTCTGGCAATAACCTCAGAGATAGGTCGATTGTTTCAGAGCACCGTATTTACGCGTTGTCTGCTGGTGCGAACGAGAGCGTGCGGCTTGGGATTTCTGTTGGGAGCGCGTGTCTGGTCGTCGAGCGCCAGACCTGGGTTGGCGGTTCATCTGTGACGCATGTGCGCCTGACATATCCTGGCGATCGCCATCGATTGGTCGCGCAGTTTGGGCCTTGAGTGTGGTGTTGTTTTTCAGGGGGATTTGGCACAAAAAAGCCGCCTTGGAGGCGGCTGTATTTATTTGGTTGCGGGGGCAGGATTTGAACCTGCGGCCTTCAGGTTATGAGCCTGACGAGCTACCGGGCTGCTCCACCCCGCGTCAAGCGCATTCGGCTTTGCCGAATGTCGCGACGGCGTCACAGCGTAGCTGTGATGCCTACTGCCTGAGCAACCTTGCGAAGCAAGGTTGTCTCATGTGAGGGGCGCACCATTGATATGGTCGTTTTCCTCGCATTTCATGTTTCTGCGATGACCCTTAAACGACAAAAGCCGCCTTTTGGGCGGCCCTTGGGTTTCGGCCAGGGGCCGTAGATTTCGTTTGGAGAAGATTGTTTTCCCATCATCGTGACAAATCCGTTGGATTTGCACTTTGGGCATTGCCTTTAATAGACCTGGCAGCGACCTACTCTCCCGCGTCTTAAGACGGAGTACCATTGGCGCAGGGGTGTTTCACGGCCGTGTTCGGAATGGGAACGGGTGCAGCCACCCCGCAATGACCACCAGGTCAATTAAGGGCAATGTTTTACGTTTCGCCGCAAAGCGACGCAACGATGAGAAGCTGGTTCACTCGAAGAGTGATTTGAACACGTCTTTTCTTCTTCCGTCCTGCATCAGTGCTTTGGGCACCCATACAGGCCAGAGGCCGTCGCCAATCGTTTGGCGCGCCGTCCGCAGGGCCTACGGCCCGCAAGGACAGAAGAGATGGCTCATCGAATTTCATTCGATGAGCATTGATCAATGAGAACGATCAAGCCAATCGGGCTATTAGTACCGGTAAGCTTCATGCATTGCTGCACGTCCACACCCGGCCTATCAACGTGGTCGTCTTCCACGGCCCTGATAGGGAACACTCGTTTTCAGGGGGGTTTCCCGCTTAGATGCCTTCAGCGGTTATCCCGTCCATATATAGCTACCCTGCTATGCCCTTGGCAGGACAACAGGTCCACCAGAGATATGTCCATCCCGGTCCTCTCGTACTAGGGACAGATCCTGTCAATATTCCTACACCCACGGCAGATAGGGACCGAACTGTCTCACGACGTTCTGAACCCAGCTCACGTACCGCTTTAATTGGCGAACAGCCAAACCCTTGGGACCTGCTCCAGCCCCAGGATGCGATGAGCCGACATCGAGGTGCCAAACAACCCCGTCGATATGGACTCTTGGGGGTCATCAGCCTGTTATCCCCGGCGTACCTTTTATCCGTTGAGCGATGGCCCTTCCACACGGGACCACCGGATCACTATGACCGACTTTCGTCTCTGCTCGACTTGTCAGTCTCGCAGTCAGGCGGGCTTATGCCATTGCACTCGACGACCGATTTCCGACCGGTCTGAGCCCACCATCGCGCGCCTCCGTTACTCTTTCGGAGGCGACCGCCCCAGTCAAACTACCCACCATACACTGTCCCGGATCCGGATGACGGACCGCGGTTAGACATCCATGACGATAAGGGTGGTATTTCAAGGATGGCTCCACGAAGACTGGCGTCCCCGCTTCAAAGCCTACCACCTATCCTACACATGCCGACACGAATGCCAGTGTAAAGCTATAGTAAAGGTGCACGGGGTCTTTCCGTCTAACCGCAGGAACCCCGCATCTTCACGGGGAATTCAATTTCACTGAGTCTATGTTGGAGACAGCGGGGAAGTCGTTACGCCATTCGTGCAGGTCGGAACTTACCCGACAAGGAATTTCGCTACCTTAGGACCGTTATAGTTACGGCCGCCGTTTACTGGGGCTTCGATTCAAAGCTTGCACCTCTCCTCTTAACCTTCCAGCACCGGGCAGGCGTCAGACCCTATACGTCATCTTTTGATTTCGCAGAGCCCTGTGTTTTTGATAAACAGTCGCTACCCCCTGGTCTGTGCCACCCCTTCATACTTGCGTAAAAAGGGGTCACGCTTCTTCCGAAGTTACGCGTGCAATTTGCCGAGTTCCTTCAACATAGTTCTCTCAAGCGCCTTGGTATACTCTACCTGACCACCTGTGTCGGTTTCGGGTACGGTCTGTACGGTGGAGCTATTTCCTGGAACCACCCCGCTGCCCATTCAATCCAATAAGAATGAACAACTTACGTGATCCGTCACTACCACCAGGCCCACGAATATTAACGTGGTTCCCATCGACTACGCATTTCTGCCTCGCCTTAGGGGCCGGCTAACCCTGCTCAGATTAACTTTAAGCAGGAACCCTTGGTCTTTCGGCGAGAGGGTCTCTCACCCTCTTTATCGTTACTCATGTCAACATTCGCACTTCCGATACCTCCAGTCGCCCTCACGGGTCGACCTTCACAGGCTTACGGAACGCTCCGCTACCACACGTCTTGCGACGTATCCTCAGCTTCGGTGCATGGCTTTAGCCCCGTTACATTTTCGGCGCAAAGACCCTTATTTAGACCAGTGAGCTGTTACGCTTTCTTTAAATGATGGCTGCTTCTAAGCCAACATCCTGGTTGTTTTGGGATCCTCACATCCTTTCCCACTTAGCCATGACTTGGGGACCTTAGCTGGAGGTCAGGGTTGTTGCCCTCTTCACGACGGACGTTAGCACCCGCCGTGTGTCTGCCGACTAGTACTCCCAGGTATTCGGAGTTTGGTTAGGATCAGTAAGACGGTGAGTCCCCATAGCCCATCCAGTGCTCTACCCCCTGGGGTATTCGGTCGACGCTCTACCTAAATAGATTTCGCGGAGAACCAGCTATCTCCGAGTTTGATTGGCCTTTCACCCCTAGCCACAAGTCATCCCAATCTATTGCAACAGATGCGGGTTCGGCCCTCCAGTTGGTGTTACCCAACCTTCAGCCTGCTCATGGCTAGATCACTCGGTTTCGGGTCTAATGCAACTAACTGAACGCCCTGTTCAGACTCGCTTTCGCTGCGCCTACACCTACCGGCTTAAG
>CBDDGK010000016.1:90000-197757 GCA_965227625.1 Neorhizobium sp.
CCGGACGACAATTCGGTCGATTATTTCGACGAGGACGGCAAGAGCATCCGTCAGTTCCTGCTGCGCAATCCGCTTCCGAACGGTCGCATGACCTCCGGTTTCGGCATGCGTTCGCATCCGTTGCTAGGCTATTCGCGCATGCACACCGGCACGGACTGGGCGGCACCGCGCGGCACGCCGATCATCGCGACGGGTAACGGCACGGTCGAAAAGGCCGGCTGGGACTCCGGCGGTTACGGCAACCAGACGCTGGTGCGTCACGCCAACGGCTATGTTTCGTCCTACAACCACCAGAGCGCGATTGCGCCCGGTGTGCGCGAAGGCGCCAAGGTGACACAGGGCCAGGTGATCGGTTATGTCGGCTCGACCGGTGAATCCACCGGCTCCCACCTGCATTACGAACTGATCGTCAACGGCACCAAGGTCGATCCGATGAAGGTGCGCCTGCCCGGTGGCAGCTCGCTGGCCGGCAAGGCGCTCGCCCAGTTCGAGGAAGAGCGCAAGCGCATCGACACGATCCTGAACACCCAGCAGTCGAACGAAGTCGCCAGCCGGTAATTGTTTTAGATCGCCCAAAACGAAAATGGCGGCCCGAGGCCGCCATTTTGCATTTCATCTGTCGCTTTCTGCTTACGCAGCTTCGCTGATGTCCCGCTCCCGACGGACGCGGAAGAGCAGCCGGTCGGAACCGGAGGACACCGCGACGGTCGAGCCATCGGAAATCTGCCCGCCGAGAATCTGCTCGGCCAGCGGATCCTGCAGGTACTTCTGGATCACCCGCTTCAGCGGACGTGCGCCATAGACCGGATCGTAACCCTTTTCGGCCAGCCACTCGCGAGCATCTTCGCCAAGCTCTATCGTGATCTTGCGCTCGGCCAGGAGATTCAGGAGCCGCTTCATCTGGATATCGACGATCGCCCCCATCTCGTTCCGCTTCAGGCGGTGGAAGAGGATGATCTCGTCGACGCGGTTCAGGAATTCCGGCCGGAACGACATCTTCACGACATCCATCACCTGGTCGCGGACCGTATCCACATCCTCGCCGTCGCGCAGATTGGTGAGGTATTCCGCACCAAGGTTCGACGTCATGATGATCATCGTATTCTTGAAGTCGACCGTGCGGCCCTGCCCGTCCGTCAGTCGCCCGTCATCGAGCACCTGCAGAAGAACGTTGAACACATCCGGATGCGCCTTCTCGATCTCGTCGAACAGCACGACCTGATAGGGCTTGCGGCGAACCGCTTCCGTCAGGGCACCGCCTTCGTCGTAACCGACATAGCCGGGAGGTGCGCCGATCAGTCGGGCCACGGAGTGTTTCTCCATATATTCCGACATGTCCATGCGAACCATCGCGGTCTCGTCATCGAACAGGAAGCGGGCGAGAGATTTCGTCAGCTCCGTCTTACCGACACCGGTCGGGCCGAGGAAGATGAACGAGCCGATCGGCCGGTTCGGATCCTGCAGGCCGGCGCGGGCACGGCGAACCGCACGCGAGACCGCCTGAACGGCATCGCCCTGACCGACGACCGATTTCGCCAGCTCGTCTTCCATCCGCAGCAGCTTTTCGCGTTCGCCTTCCAGCATCTTGTCGACCGGGATGCCGGTCCACCGGGAGACGACATGCGCGATCGCATCCGGGGTCACGACTTCCTGCACCATCGAACCGGTACCGCTGTCGTGCTCCTCGGCTTCCTTCAGATCCTTTTCGAGGTTCGGAATGACGCCATAGGTCAGCTCGCCCGCGCGCTGGTATTCACCCTTGCGCTGGGCGGTCGCCAATTCGTTGCGGGCTTCGTCGAGCTGCCGCTTCAGGTCGGCGGCAAGTCCGAGCTTCTGCTTTTCCGCCTGCCAACGGGCCGTCAGCGCATCCGCCTGCTCTTCAAGTGAGGTGACCTCGTTTTCGAGGCGAACCAGCCGGTCGGCCGA
This sequence comes from Neorhizobium sp., assembly GCA_965227625.1. GTDB lineage: Bacteria > Pseudomonadota > Alphaproteobacteria > Rhizobiales > Rhizobiaceae > Neorhizobium. The sequence goes on from CBDDGK010000016.1 coordinate 91,927, forward strand.
AGCGCTGTCGGTTTCCTTCTTCAGGGCTTCGCGCTCGATCTTGAGCTGCATGATGCGGCGATCGAGTTCGTCGAGCTCTTCGGGCTTGGAATCCACCTGCATGCGAAGACGCGATGCGGCTTCGTCCATCAGGTCGATCGCCTTGTCCGGCAGGAAGCGGTCGGTAATGTAGCGGTTGGAAAGCGTTGCAGACGCCACTAGGGCCGAATCCGAAATGCGGACCTTGTGATGCTGTTCGTACTTTTCCTTCAATCCGCGCAGGATCGAGATCGTATCCTCGACGGTCGGCTCTTCGACCATGACCGGCTGGAAACGACGGGCAAGTGCGGGGTCTTTTTCCACATGCTTGCGGTATTCGTCGAGCGTGGTCGCGCCGACGCAATGCAGCTCGCCGCGGGCGAGCGCCGGCTTCAAGAGATTGGACGCATCCATCGCGCCATCGGATTTGCCGGCGCCGACCAGCGTGTGCATCTCGTCGATGAACAGGATGATCTCACCGTTTTCCGACTGCACTTCGTTCAAGACGCTCTTCAGGCGCTCTTCGAACTCCCCGCGATATTTCGCGCCGGCAATCAGGGCACCCATGTCGAGCGCCATCAGCCGCTTCTCTTTCAGGCTTTCCGGCACGTCGCCATTGACGATGCGCAGCGCCAAACCTTCGGCGATCGCCGTCTTGCCGACGCCGGGTTCGCCGATCAGCACCGGATTGTTCTTGGTGCGGCGGGAGAGGACCTGGATGGTGCGGCGGATTTCGTCGTCGCGGCCGATCACCGGATCGAGCTTGCCGTCACGGGCATCCGCCGTCAGGTCGCGCGCGAATTTCTTCAGCGCCTCGAAGCCTGCCTCGGCATTCGCGCCATCGGCGGTGCGGCCCTTGCGGATTTCGTTGATGACCTGGTTCAGGCTCTGCGCCGTGACGCCGGCCTTTTTCAAGGTTGCGGATGTGGAAGCGGAGCTTTCGATGGCCAGTGCCAGAAGCAGCCGTTCGACGGTGACAAAACTGTCGCCGGCCTTCTTCGACGCGTCTTCCGCGGTCGAAAACACCTTGGCGAGCGGCTGCGAAAGATAGATGTCGCCATTACCGCCGGAAACCTTCGGCAGCTTGGCAAGTGCGGCATCGTTGGCGATACGGGCTTCCTTGGCATTGCCGCCTGCGCGCTCGATCAGCGAAGATGCCATGCCCTGGTCGTCATCGAGCAGGACTTTCAGCACATGTTCGGGAGTGAACTGCTGGTGGCCGGAAGCCAGCGCACTTGTCTGCGCCGACTGCAGGAAACCGCGGACCCGCTCGGAATATTTTTCAACGTTCATTCTCTGACCTCCTGAATCCCCCCGCCCTTTCATAAGGCACGAGGCGATGATTGAGATTGAGCTCCCTCAAAGGCGAGCCCTGCCGGTGAGTAAGCAACTTTCGCTCATTACCCGGCTTCGCTCCGAGATATGGGAGTGGGATTTCGGTATTTAAAGGAGCGGAACGCAGTACCCGGATAATTGTTGGCATGATCGATTTGCCATCCATAGAACAGCTAGTTTGCGTCAGGATGGTCACGCCGTACTGACCTAAGTTTCGTATCGGGCCAGGCGATTTCGCGGCCGTCCGCGGACTGTAGTTTGAGCCGCGGGACAGGTCGCTCCATTTCCACATCGATCAGGACCGAACGCGGCTCGTCCTTTCGATAAAGATGCGCCTCGCCCCACTGCCTGAGCGTTACGATGACGAGGAAAAGGTCGCGTCCCTTTTCGGTCAAAGCATATTCCTGATAGGCGCTGCCATCGGATGCCGGTCGCCGCTCCAGCACGCCAGCCGCGATCAGATCGCGAAGCCGCGCCGCCAACATGCCCTTGGCAATGCCGAGATTGTCCTGAAATTCGTTGAAGCGGGTTATTCCATCGAACGCATCGCGCACGATCAGCAGCGACCACCAGTCACCGATCGCATCCAATGTTCTCGCGACGGGACATTCCGCCTCCCGAAAGCTCTTCCGTTTCATGCCCAAATCGCTCCAGCAAACTGGTTCTAAAATAGAACTGGAATCCGTTTCTCACAAGCGGTCTCATTATAGAACCACAAACTGAGGACCGAGAGATGGATCTGGCGCAGACGGACAAACGGCAAAATGGCGCGACAACGTCACCGGAAGAGCGGCACGAGCCTTCGGCAAACCCTCTGCCTCAGTGGGTTCTCCTGATCTTCGCCATCACATGTGGAGCCAGTGTCGCGAACATCTATTACGCCCAGCCGTTGCTCGACTCGATGGCGGCAAGTTTCGGCATCGAACCCGCAGCCATCGGCATTGTCGTGACGCTCACCCAGATCGGTTACGGCGCAGGCCTCATCCTCATCGTTCCGATCGGTGATCTGGTAAACCGCCGCAAGCTGATCCTCGTCCAGACAATGCTTTCTTCAGCGGCACTCGCGGTTGTCGGCGCCGCACCGACCACGACAATCCTGTTTGCCGGGATGATCGCCGTCGGCCTTCTCGCCGTCGTGGTGCAGGTCATCGTCGCCTTGACCGCGACCTTGGCGAGACCGGAAGAACGCGGGCGGGCCGTCGGCTTCGTAACCAGCGGAATCGTCATTGGCATTCTGCTCGCCCGGTTTCTCGCCGGCGTGACGGCCGATCTCGGCGGATGGAGAATGGTGTATTTCCTCTCCGCGGGCGTAATGCTGGCCATCGGACTGATCCTGTTTCGCATCCTGCCACGCAATATCCCCATCACCAGCTCCGAACGCTACACCGCGGCCATCGCGTCCATTCCAAAGCTTTTGAAGGAAGAACCCCTGCTGCGCACCCGCGCGGCATTCGCGTTCCTCATCTTCGCGAGCTTCAGTACCCTGTGGACCGCCATGGTCCTGCCGCTCAGCGCGGAACCCTTTGCCATGTCGCATGCGGAAATCGGCCTGTTCGGCATTGCCGGCCTTGCCGGCGCACTGGCCGCGAGTGGTGCCGGGCGGCTGGCGGATCGTGGGCTTGCACGCCGGACCACGGGAGCGGCGCTCGCCCTCCTGACCCTTTCCTGGCTTCCGCTTGGCTTCCTGCCTTACTCGCTTACCGCATTTGCAATCGGCGTGGTGCTACTGGATCTCGCCGTCCAGGCGGTGCATGTCACCAACCAAAGCCTGATCTTCGCCATCCGCCCGGAAGCCCGCAGCCGGCTGGTCGGCGCTTATATGGTGTTTTATTCGGCGGGCAGCGCGCTCGGCGCTCTTTCCTCGACGGCCGTTTACGCGTGGTTCGGCTGGCCCGGTGTCTCATGCCTCGGCTTCGCCTACAGTCTGGCGGCCATGATCTATTGGATCGTCAAGCGCTGAAACGAAAAGGCCGCTCCCGAAGGAACGGCCTTTCCGGCAGATCAATATGTTATCCGTTTGTCGGCGATCACGCCGCCGTGCGGAAAACCTTGGCGCCGGAAGGTGCGCTCGTCATGCCACCATCGACGGGGATCTCGATGCCGGAAACATTGGCCGCATCATCCGAGGCAAGATAGAGCGCCGCCTTGGCGATCTCTTCCGCTTCGCTCATCCGGCCGAGCGGGCTCATGCTGCCAAGCTTCTCTTCGAGTGCGGACATCGCATCGCCATTCGGCGCAAACGGAGACCAGATCGGCGTCTTGGTGCCGCCGGGCGTTACTTGGTTGACGCGAATGCCGCGCGGCGCGAGTTCGGAAGCGAAATTGCGCGTCATGGTGCGCACCGCACCCTTGGCCGCCGCATAGGCAGACCAGCCCGGTGCGCCGAGAACCGCATGAACGGAACCGTTGAGAATGATCGAGGCGCCGTCGTTCAGATGCGGCAGTGCGGACTGAACGGTGAAGAACACCGCCGTCAGATTGGTGCTGATGATCTGGCCAAACTGCTCCGCCGTTGTCTGGCCGAGCGGGGTGACGCCGCCGATACCGGCATTGGCGAAAACCACATCGATCTTGCCGAACTTGGCTACGGCATCCGCAAACGCCTTTTCGGTCTCGGCAATATCGGTGACGTCGGCCTTCAATGCCAAAACATCTCCGCCGAGCGCCTTTGCGGCGGCCGCAAGCGTTTCCGGGTTACGACCGGTGATGACGACTTTCGCGCCTTCGGCGAGGAAGACCTTCGCGGTTGCGAGACCGATACCGCTATTGCCGCCGGTGATGAAAGTGACCTTGTTCTTGAGACGCATGGGTTGGCTCCTTTGGAAAACCCTGACGAGGCAGATTGGATTTCAATCTGGATTATGATCGACATCCATATGGATTATGCTTATAATCCTGAATGTCAAGCGACGGATCAGGAGAATTTTCATGGGCCACTCCCAGGCGGAAAAGCAGAAGACGCACGACCGGATCGTCGAGATCGCCTCGCGCCGGCTGCGGGAAAGCGGATTGGAAGGCGTCGGCGTGGCCGATCTGATGAAGGAAGCCGGGCTCACGGTCGGCGGCTTTTACAAGCACTTCGCCTCCCGCGATGAAATGGTGATGGAAGCGATGGATCTCGCCTTCGGCTCCTGGGAAGCGAGATTGCGCGCCCAAGGCAAGACGTTGTCGGAACTCTCGATCGGCGACTATGCAGCGGATTATCTGAGCCTCGAACATCGCGGCAGCACCGCAGATGGCTGCCCGTTTGCGGCCCTGACCGCCGACCTGGCGCGCAGCGGCGAGAAATGCCGCACCAAGGCGACGACCAGGATCAAGGGCAATATCGACGGGATGGCTACCCGCATGACAGCGGCCGACCGGGCCGAAGCGCGCCGCAAGGCAATCATCGTCTCCTGCATGATGTCCGGCGCTGTCGGCCTGTCGCGCATTTCCAACGACGAGCAATTTGCCACGGAAATCCTCAAGACCGTCAAGGAGTTCGTCGAGGAGTTCGCGACCTCGTCGAAATGATCTGCCCGATAAAAACGAAAAACTCCGGCTTGCGACCGGAGTTTTCGCGAGAATGCAACGTTCAGAATTACCCCGAGGCGTTTCCGCGTCAGGCGACTTCCATCACCCGCTCGGCATTATAAGCCGCGGTGAGCTTGGCCACTTCGCTCTTCGAACCGAAAATCACCGGCACACGTTGATGAAGCGAGGTCGGCTGGATGTCGAGAATGTCGATCTTGCCGGCAATCGCCGCGCCGCCGGCAGCTTCGACCAGGAAACCGATCGGATTGGCTTCGTAAAGCAGCCGCAGGCGGCCCGAGCCCGGCTTGGCACGATCGGCCGGATACATGAAAATGCCGCCGCGATTGAAGATACGATAGGCATCCGCCACCATCGACGCCACCCAACGCATGTTGTGGCCGCCGGCAATCGACTGGTCGATATAGTCGACGATCACGTCATCCCAGGACGGGCGACGGGCGGCGTTGATCGCAAACTCCTTCGATTCCGAAGGGATCTTTACGTTCTCCGCGGTCATCACATAGGTGCCGTCATCGTTCAGCGTGAAGATCTGCACGCCCTTGCCGACCGACAGAAGCAACGTCGTCTGCGGACCGTAAGCAGCATAACCGGCGATCAGCTGTCCACGGCCGCTCTGCAGGATATCGGCCGGCGCCGTTGCCTTGATGATGGAAAAGATGGTGCCGACGGTGACGTTGACATCCAGATTGGAGGAGCCGTCGAGCGGATCGAAGATGACCGCGAACTTTCCGTCCGCATGAACGGACACTTCCTCGTCCAGCTCTTCCGAAACGGCAAAGGAAACCGCCGGCGACTTGCGGCAGGCTTCGAGCAGGATCTCGTTCGAGAGCACGTCGAGCGGCTTCTGGGTTTCGCCCTGAACGTTGGTCACCTCGGTGGCACCAGTGAGGCCGGCCAGCGACGACGTCCGCAATTGTTTCGAAATCTGCCGCGTGGCCTCGGCGATATTGCGCAGAACGGTGACCAGATCATCGTTGAGCGCAGCGCCCTTGTGGCTTTCGAGATAGGTTTCGAACGTCGTCATTCAGCACATCTCCCTTGTTGTCCGCTTGTCGAGCCGTCCGGATCGATGGCGACCGGGTGCCGCCAAAGGAATGCCCTGCCCGCCCCTAACCTGCTCTCATTGCAGGAATACGAAATGGGGCGTCAGCCGGGTATTCAGAGCTCGGTTGAAATGAGCCTAGAGAACTTTCGCAACGCGGTAAACACTTGAAGATATTGCCTAATAACGCGCCGAGCGGTGGCCGGAAAAGACCCAGTGTCATTTCAAACGAATAAATCGCTTTAAAAATCGATTTAAAAAGGTCGGAAGAGCTTTAAAAACACCATTTCAAAGCAGCGGCCACGTTTACCAAAAATAAAAAAACTCCGGCACGAGGCCGGAGTTTTCAAGTTTCGAATGTTTTTTGCAGACTTATTCGCCAGCGGCTTCCGCCAATGCAGGCTGGGAATCGTCGTTTGCAGCACCATCCTCACCTTCCGCGCTCTTGCGCGGCTGGCGGCGGGGACGGGCAGCGGCACGGCGGCGCGGAGCACGCTCGGTCGCAGCTTCAGCCTGTTCGGCCTGCTCTACGGCGACTTCTGCCGGGGTGCCGACGATATCCGGCTGCGGGCCGGAACCATCATCCACGGCCGGAGCCGGGATTGGCTTGGCCGGAGCCGGCTTTGCGACAACAACCGGCTGCTCTTCCGAGACCGTTGCGGCAACGACCGCCTGCTGATCTTCGGCAGCCGGCTGCTCGCGGCGTTCCGGGCGATCCTGCCGGCGGTCACGACGCTGGTCGCGGTCGCCACGGTCGCGGCGGTTTTCGCGCGGCTGCTGACCTTCGCGCGGCTGCTGGCCGTTGTTCTGGTTCTGCTGGTTCTGCTGCTCGCGGCGCGGCTGCTGTTGCTGCGGCGCTTCGTTGGAAACGACCGGCTGCTGAGCATAGCTCAGATCGTCGCCGTCACCGTCGCCATTGTCCATGTCGTCCTGGTCGAGCCCGTTGCCGTCCTGGTAGTCGCCACGATCCTGATGCTGGAAGCGGTCCTGCATCTGAGCCTGTGCCGCCGCGATGATGCGGTTGTAGTGTTCGGCATGCTGCAGGTAGTTCTCGGCCATAACGCGGTCGCCGGAGCTCTGCGCATCGCGAGCAAGCGTCGCGTATTTTTCGGCGATATGCTGAGCCGTACCGCGGATCTTAATATCCGGGCCGGAGCTGTCATAGGTCCGGCTGAGCGGATTGCCGCCCTTGCGGTTGAAATTGTTACCGCCGCCGCCGCCACCGCCGCCATTGTTGTTACTGCCGCGCCCTCGACCGCGATTTTTCTGCTGTCCTGGCCTCATCTATCGTTCACCAACTCTCTGTCTTCGCTGATAAGGGGCCCGCGGCCTGCCGGTCAAAAGCCGGAACAAGACTTCGCGTGCCGCGCACAGGACGAACAAGGCATCCTGTCGCTTGTCTAAGTCAAATTAACTGATTCACGCACCGGGAATTGTTCAACCTTCGTGCCCTTCGAAAAGAGCAGGAGAAAGGGTTGACCTAAAACCCGAACGAATCGCCGTTCATTCCCAGCCGCCCCAGTGCGTACCTGCCAAGCTATCCCGCTTCCCTCGGAAATCCAAGCCTTTTTTCTGCTTCGCAAAATCAAGACTTACCCGTTGTAAACAGAAGAACTCGGTCGTTGTCACCGTAATCACGTCTTGCTTGCGCCAGCTTGAAGCCGGCGTCACGAAAGATCGCAGTTACCGTGTGTTTCTGATCGAAGCCGATCTCGACGCCGATCATACCGTCCTGTTCGAGAAAATCCCCAGCACCCGCCGCAATCGCGCGATAGGCATCAAGACCGTCAGGGCCTCCATCCAACGCCGCCGGGGGATCAAAATCCCGGACTTCCGGTTCCAGTGCGGGGATAACATCGCTCCGTATATAGGGGGGATTTGACACGATTATGTCAAAACGACCCGTGATTGCGTCAAACCAGCGACTGCGGACTGCATCGAACCTTGTTTCAAGGCCAAGCCGCTGCGCATTTCGCGTGGCGGTATTCAATGCGTCCTCAGAAATATCGCTGCCGATCCCGCTTGCATCAGGGCTTTCCTTCAGAAGCGCAAGAATGATCGCGCCGGTGCCCGTGCCGAGATCGAGAAGCCTCGCAGCACCCTTGGCTGCGACAATCTGCCCCACATGGGGAATCAGGCTTTCCACCAGGATTTCCGTATCCGGCCTCGGCTCCAGCGTTTCGCGGGAGATCAGGAGGTCCATCCCGTGGAATTCTCTTGAACCTAATATGCGGTGCACCGGCTCGCGTTTCAAGCGCCGTGCCACGGCTTTCTCGATCAACGCCCTCTCGTCACCGGTCAGAACCCGGTCGCCGCCGGTGAAAACCTCGGTGCTAGAGAGCCCAAGCAGCCCGCCAAGCAGGAGCCGCGCCTCGATCGCCGCATCCGGCAGGCCGGCCGCCGCAAACTGCGCCCGTGCATCGGCCACCGCCGCACCCAGGGTCACCCGGTTGGCGGTCATCCCTGTTGCTCGCCGATCATGGCCAGCTGGCCGGCCTGGTAATCCGCGATCAGCGCATCGACCACTTCATCGATTTCGCCGATCATCATCCGGTCGAGCTTGTAGAGCGTCAGGTTGATGCGGTGATCGGTGACGCGGCCCTGCGGAAAGTTATAGGTTCGGATGCGCTCGGAGCGGTCGCCGGAACCGACCTGGCTTTTGCGGTCGGCCGAACGTTCGCTGTCGATCTTCTGCCGTTCCATGTCGTAGAGCCGCGACCGCAAGACCTGCATGGCCTTTGCGCGGTTCTGGTGCTGAGACTTTTCCGAGGAGGTCACCACGATACCCGTCGGCAGGTGGGTGATGCGCACCGCAGAGTCGGTCGTGTTGACGTGCTGACCGCCGGCACCGGAAGACCGCATCGTATCGATGCGGATATCCTCGTTACGGATTTCGATATCGATGTCTTCGGCTTCCGGCAGAACCGCGACTGTTGCCGCAGACGTGTGAATGCGCCCCTGCGTTTCGGTGTCGGGAACGCGCTGCACCCGGTGCACACCGGACTCGAACTTCAGCTTGGAAAACACGCCGCGCCCGGTGACGTTGGCAATGATTTCCTTATAGCCGCCGGCTTCGCCGTCGCTCGCCGAAAGCACTTCCACCTTCCAGTTGTGCGCACTGGCATAACGCTCGTACATGCGAAACAGGTCGCCAGCGAAAAGTGCTGCCTCGTTGCCGCCCGTGCCGGCGCGAATTTCCAGGATGGCGCTCTTCTCGTCGGCCGCGTCCTTCGGCAGAAGAAGGATCTGCATGTCCTTTTCCAAACCCTCGACGCGCGCTTCGGCCTCCGGCAGCTCCATCTCGGCAAGCTCGTGCATCTCGCGATCGGTCGCCTTGTCGCTCAGCAGCGCGCGAAGGCCCGCAACCTCGGCAACCGTCTTCTCGTAATCGCGGATCTTGCGCACCACCGGCTGCAGTTCGGAATATTCCGACGCGAGCTTCACATACACATCGGCAGCCGGACCTTCCGACATGCGCGCCTCGATCTCGCCGAAGCGGCGCTCCAGTTCGCGCATCTTTTCAACGGGAAGCTTCGCCACCGTCCAACTCCATTTTTTTCTTGTTATCCGCTAGACGGGAATATTGTGCGTCTGCGCAAACCGGACAAGCAGGTCACGGATCGGCTCGCCGGCCATATGATTGTCGAGCGCCGCATTCAGCTCGGCGGACAGAAGATCGGCATCGAGCCCGAGCAGCATCGCCTTGACCGGCCCGATCGAGGTCGCCGCCATCGACACGGAGCGGAAACCGACGCCGATCAGCGCCATGGCCGAAAGTGGTTTGCCGGCCATTTCGCCGCAGAGCGTGACGACAGTCTTGTTACGCTCGCCGGCCCGCGCGATGTCGCGCAGGATGCGCAGGAACGGCTTGCCGAGATTGTCGAAGCGATCCGAGACGCGCGCATTGCCGCGGTCCGCCGCCATCGAGAACTGGAACAGGTCGTTCGAACCGACGGAGACGAAATCCACTTCCGCCATAAGTTCGTCGAGCTGCCACATCAGCGCCGGCACTTCCAGCATCGCGCCGAACTGCAGCTTGCGCGGCAGGCTGTGGCCGAATTTGGAAAGATGCTGCACTTCCTTCTGCATCAGGTCGCGCACCTGATGGATTTCCGAAACCTCGGTCACCATCGGCAGCATCATCTTGAGTTCCGCACCGGCGGACGCACGCAGCAATGCGCGAAGCTGGGTGCGCAAAAGGCCCGGCCGATCGAGAGACAGGCGGATCGCCCGCCAACCGAGCGCGGGGTTTTCTTCTTCCTGGCTGCGGAAATAAGAGACGACCTTGTCGCCGCCGATATCGAGCGTGCGGAACGTCACCGGCCGGCCGGCGGCCTGCTTGATGACATTGCGGTAGAAGCTCTCCTGCTCCTCCAGCTTCGGCATGGTTGAGGCAATCATGAACTGCAGCTCGGTGCGGAACAGGCCGATGCCGTCGGCACCGGATTCCGTCAACTGCGGCAGGTCGACCATCAGGCCGGCATTCATCTGCAGGCTGATGCGTTTGCCATCCTTGGTGAACGGTTCGACGGACCGCAGTGCCCGGAACTGTTCCTGCCGGCGGGCCCGCAGCCGCACCTTCTCTTCGTAAGCTTTCTGCAGGTCGAGAACCGGCCGGACATGGATCTGCCCGTCGTCGCCATCGATGATAATGGCGTCGCCGTTTTCCGCCAGCGCCACGACGCCTGCAGCCTGACCGACGACCGGAATGCCCATCGCGCGGGCGACGATGACCACGTGGCTTGTGACCGCGCCGTCTTCCAGCACAAGACCACGCAGGCGTTCACGCGGATAATCGAGCAGTTCGGCCGCACCCATTGCGCGCGCCAGAACGATCGCGTCGTTCGGGAAACCCTCTTCCGTCATCTTGCCGGAATAACCTGTCAGCTGCCGCAGCAGCCGGTTGGCAAGATCGTCGAAGTCGTGCATCCGCTCGCGCAGATACGGATCGGTCATGCGCATCATGCGCGCCTTGGTGTCGCTCTGGACCTTTTCGACCGCGGCTTCCGCCGTCAGGCCGTTATGGATCGCCTCTTCCATACGGCGAACCCAGCCCTGATCATGGGCGAACATGCGGTAGGTCTCGAGCACCTCGCGGTGCTCGCCTTCCTGGCTGACCTCGCGGCGCGACAGCATGTCGTCGATCGAGATGCGCAGGCTGCCGAGCGATTCGGCCAGTCGCTGGATTTCCTTCTCGGCATCCTCGTTCAGAAGATTGGTGACGACGATGCGCGGCTCGTGCAGCACGGACATGGCCGAGACCAATGCCTTCGTTGTAACCGTCCGCCTCGATGGTGACCGCGCGGGTCAGATCGAGTTCGAGGCCGGGGCGGGTGATCTTCTTGAGTTCGCCGGTGGCGATCATCTCGGCGATCACCATCGCCGTCGTTTCTAACGCCTCGGTCTCGTCCTCGCGATAATTGCGGCTTGCCCGGTTCTGGACGACCAGAACGCCGAGTGTGCGGCCTGCGCGCAGGATCGGCACGCCGAGGAAGGAATGATAGATTTCTTCGCCCGTCTCGGGAAGATAACGGAAGGCCGGATGCGCCTGCGCATCGGAAAGGTTGAGCGGCTGGGCGGAGGCGGCAATCGTGCCGACCAGACCCTGGCCCATCTTCAGCTGCGAAGTATGGACCGCTTCCTTGTTCAGACCTTCGGTGGCGTACAGTTCGAGCACGCCATCGGAACGCAGCACGTAGACCGAGCACACCTCGGCCACCATGTTGCTGGCAATCTGTCGGACGATGCGGTCAAGACGCTCTTGTGGATCGAGCGGCTCCGCCATCAACTCGCGCAGTCGCTTCAAAAGAACGCGCGGACCGGCCGACAGGTCTCTCATCGGCTTAGTGCTCCCGAACCCAGGTCATCCTATCCGGGATGGCGCGCCCATGAACCAAGACGCGCCTTACCGGCTCACACTCAACTCTTATCGAGACCGTAAGCGGAATGCAAAGTCCGAACTGCGAGTTCCGAATATGCACCATCAATAAGAATGGAAATCTTGATTTCCGAGGTGGTGATTGCCTTGATGTTGATGCTCTTTTCGGCAAGTGCCTTGAAAGCGTGCGCCGCAACGCCCGCATGGCTGCGCATGCCGATACCGATGACCGACACCTTGGCGAGGCCTGATTCGGTCTGGACGGCGTCAAAACCGATCTTGGCCTTGTTGTCATCGAGCACTTTCATGGCCTTCTGCACATCGCCGGACGGCACGGTGAAGGTCATGTCGGTCTTCGAACCATCTTCGGAGATGTTCTGGACGATCATGTCAACGTTGATATGAGCCTCCGCGAGCGGGCCGAAGATCGCTGCGGAAACGCCGGGCCGGTCGGCCAGGCGCCGGAGCGAAATCTGCGCTTCATCCTTGGCATAAGCGATGCCGGTGACGACTTCCTGTTCCACGATTTCTTCCTCGTCGCAAATCAAAGTGCCGGGCGGATTGAGCAGGTCACCCATGCCCGGCGCATCGGGATCCTCGAAACTGGAGCGCACGAAGGTGCGAACCTTGTGGACCATGGCAAGCTCGACCGAGCGCACCTGCAGGACCTTCGAACCGAGCGATGCCATTTCCAGCATTTCTTCGAAAGAGACCTTCTTCATCCGGCGCGCGGCCGGCACGATGCGCGGATCGGTAGTATAGACGCCATCGACGTCCGTATAAATATCGCAGCGGTCGGCCTTCACGGCAGCGGCGATCGCCACGGCAGACGTATCGGAGCCGCCACGGCCAAGCGTCGCGATACGATTATCCGGGCCAAGGCCCTGGAAACCCGCGATGACGGCAACCTGGCCGTCGCCCATGCGCTTGATGATTTCGGAACCGTCGATGTCCATGATACGCGCCGCGCCATGGGCGCTGTCGGTGCGGATCGGGATCTGCCAGCCCTGCCAGGACCTCGCATTGATGCCCATCGACTGCAGCGCGATGGCGAGAATGCCGGACGTGACCTGCTCGCCGGACGCCACGACGGCATCGTATTCGCGTGCATCGTAGAAAGGCGAATTTGCACCGGCCACCTTCGGCATGTCCTGCACCCAGCCGACCAGCTCATTGGTCTTGCCGGACATGGCGGACACAACGACCGCCACTTCATGGCCGGCCGCGACCTCACGTTTCACATGGCGCGCAACGTTGTGAATGCGTTCAAGATTGGCGACCGAAGTGCCGCCGAACTTCATGACGATGCGAGCCATACGACAAAACCACTGTTTCGCCCCGCTCTCCAAGAGCATCGGGCGTCTTTCTTCCAACCACCTCGAAATCCTGTCGATTTATGACAGGATTATCAATTTGCGGCGTCTCTTAGCGAAAAGGGGAGAAAGGCGCAATGGCCGGAACATAGCCAAACGGTACGCTCGGCATAGGAAAAGGCGCGGCTTTTATAGCCGCGCCTTCGAATTTAGTCTCTGCAACCGGTCGGGCTGTTTTGGCAAGCAGGTCCCTGGTCTTGCGGATTGAAACGAGGTTGCGCCTGTGGCCGTGTCGGCTGACGATCACGGTCGACGCGTGGCTGCTCAATCCGCGGCGGACGATTGTCCCGATCGCGATCCCGATCAAACCTTGGAGGATCACGATCTACCCGCGGCGGCGGACGACGGTCGTCCCTGTCACGGTCGAACCGGGGCGGGTCACGATCCCGATCAAATCGCGGGGGATTGCGATCGCGGTCCCAACGCGGCGGATCACGGTCGCGATCGAAGCGCGGTGGGTCACGATCACGGTCCCAACGTGGTGGCGGAGGCGGCGGGCGGCGGTCGTCGCGGTCCCAGCGCGGGGGATTGCGATCAGGATCCCAACGCGGCGGCGGAGGTGGCGGCAGCGGACGCTCCGAACGCCAGTCGTATCGGCGCCAACGGTCGCGCTGACCATAGAAGTCGCGGCCACGATAATAACGACCCCAATAGTTATCGACGTCGAACGTGATGGTCGGGATACCGAGGCGCGGGTAGTAATCCGGCTCGACATAAACGCGGCGGGACTGGTAGCTTGCCTGGACATAGCTGCCCGACACCCAACCGCGGCCACCATAGAACTGAACGTCGCACCAGTTGACGTTGCTCATGCAGCCGAAAATAGTGACGGACGTGCCTTCCGGAATGACGGTCACGGCGGGATAACCGGTGCTCGGTCCCGACCGCATGTTGACGTTGGCGGTCGAGAACCCGCTGACGGCGGCATTGGCAATTGACGGCGCCACGAAAAGCGCTGTCAGCGCCGCAACGGACATAAAAAACTTTTTCACGGGGCTTCCTCCTGAGAAACCTGACACCCTGAACCGGCTGATCGGTCCGCCGGACGGATTTCGTCGGCATATCAATGCTCAAGGCCGCCTTATTGTTCCAGCCCGGCTCTGAATGGCACATGAATGAAGCGTTCGGCATTTGTTTAGCTGGAACGCCGAGTGAAGACGTTCAGCCGTGCCGCGCAGGTCCCGTCGATTGCCGCTCGGCGATATGGCAGGCAAGCTCCACCCGTCGCGCCGGGGTCGCCAGCCCTGCCATGCCGTCCCGCATCAGGTCGAGCGCCACCGAGCCGAGTTCGCGCATGGGGATATGCACGGTGGTGAGCGGCGGATTGAGGAAGATCGCCTGCGGCAGGTCGTCCATGCCCATGACGGAGACATCGCCTGGGACCGAATAGCCCAGTTGCTGCAGTCCGAGCATGGCGCCAACCGCGAGACTGTCTCCGGCCGTCAGCACTGCGGTGAAATCAAGCCCCTTCGCCTTCTTCACGCGGTCGGTGATTGCCTGGGCCGCGAGTTCCGGCAGCCAGTCGTCAACTGGCACGACGAGATCCGGCGGACAGTCGAGGCCGTGCAGCTGATAGGCGTCCTGCCAGCCCTCCCGCCGCCGGTCGATCGTGCGGCGGCCGGGGCGCATCAGGAAGAGGATGCGTTTGTGGCCGAGCCGGATCAGATAGTCGGCAGCGAGATGCGCGGCCGAACGGTTGCACGGCGTCACGCTGGAAAGCCGCATATACGGATCGTCGCCATTGATCAGGATGACCGGCTTGTCGAACCCGCGGGTCGCGGCCAGCATGCCCTCGTCATCGATGGTCAGGAACATCAGGCCGGCGACATCCGGATCGGCTTTCGCCTCTTCCAGCAGCAGCTTTTCTTCCGATTGATCGGCAATGGCGCGGGTAACGATTTCGAGCCCCAGCGCACTTGCCCGTTCCCGCAATCCCTCCAGCACATAGAGCGTGAACTGGTTGCGCACGTAGTCGATCATCGCCGCGCTCGAGGCCGCGAGAATGACCTTCTTGCCGGCCACGGGCGTGGGAATTGCGTAATTGATATCCTTGGCCGCCTCGAGAATTCGCTCGCGAATATCGGCCCGCACGCCCTTCTCTCCGGCCAGCGCCCGGGACACCGTACTCAGCGAAACCCCGACGCGCTCGGCTATATCCTCCAGTCGCACACGCCGGCTCTTCTTGCCGCGTTTGCCCGGCACGATCGTCGCAGCCATGAACTCATCCTCCCATTTTCGATGCGCAATCTGCAAAAAATTTTCAGATTGCGCAATCAATTTTCAGATGTTTTCATAAGATCACCGTCCGGGAGAGACGGATCGATGATGCTGCGCTTGTGATATGCGGCAGCCTAGGGAGGAATTGCATAATGGGCCTGTCAGCCCGGGATCTCCGTGCAAAGCTTGACCTTCTGGTCGCCGGCATGACCGGTCTGAAAGCCGATGGTCGCTTCAACGAGCCCAACCTCGACGGCACTGCCGGCGACTATATCTCTTTCGACAGCTGGGAATGGCCGCAGGGCGTCGGTCTCTATGGCATGGTGCGCCTCTGGCAGTTCACCGGCCGCGAAGATCTGAAGGCGCTGATCGAAAATTGGTACACGGCCCGCATCGAAGCCGGCCTGCCGCTTCTCAACGTCAACACCACCGCGCCGATGCTCGGCCTCTCCGTCCTCTGGAAGGAAACCCGCGATCCGCGCTGGGCGCCCGTCCTCGATGCCTGGGCCAACCGCGTCGTCTCCGAAATGGGCCGTACCCATGAAGGCGCCTTCGAACACCACGTCTCCGACAAGGTCAACGACGACGAACTCTGGGACGACACGCTTTACATGGTCGCCCTCTTCCTCGCCTCTTACGGTCAGGCCAGTGGTCGCGCCGAACTGATCGACGAAGCGGCCAAGCAGTTCCTCGTCCACACCCGTTACCTCGCCGACCGCAAGACCGGCCTGTGGTTCCACGGCTGGACCTTCCAGGGCCACCATAATTTCGCCGAGGCCCGCTGGGCGCGCGGCAACGCCTGGATCACTGCCGGCATGCTGGACCTCTTCGATCTGGCCGACATGCCAGTCGCCGTAAAAGATTACCTCACCGGCGTGCTCGTCGCACAGGTCAATGCGCTCCTGCCGCTGCAGACAGAATCCGGCGCATGGCGCACCTTGCTCGACGATCCGAATTCCTACGAGGAAATCTCGGCCACCGCCGGCATCGGTTACGGCCTGCTGAAGGGCTACCGTCTCGGCCTCGGCACCCACGAATGGCGCGTCGCAGGCCTGAAGGCCGTCGAAGCCGTGCTGAACAACATCGACGACACCGGCACCGTGCTGAACGTCTCCTACGGCACCCGCATGGGCCACGATCTGCAATTCTATCGGGATATCCCGATCCAGCCGACCGGTTACGGTCAGGCGCTTTCCATTCTCTGCCTCTCCGAGGCTCTGAGACACGTGGATGCGGGAGAATAATAAGATGGCGATGAAGGTTCTCTACGGCGCCGGCCCGAACGACATCAAGACTTACGACACGGCTCGCCTGCGCGCCGAATTCCTGATGGAAGACCTCTTCCAGGACGGCCAGGTAAACTTCACCTATACCCATGTCGACCGCCTGATCGTGGGCGGCGCAGTGCCCACCTGCTCGACGCTGACCTTCGGCGGCGGCGAGGATATCGGCACGCCCTACCTTCTCTCGGCCCGGGAAATGGGCATTGCCAATCTCGGTGGTCCCGGCGTCATTTCGGTCGATGGCAAGAGCTACACGCTGGAAAACCGCGACGTGCTTTATGTCGGCCGCGGCGCCATGCAGATCTCCATGGCGAGCACCTCCACCGATAGCCCGGCCCGTTTCTACATGAACTCGGTTCCGGCCGGCGCCGACATACCGCATCGCCTCATCAAGCGGTCGGAATCGAAGATGCTGACCTTTGGCGATGCCAAGCGCGCCAATCTCAGAAACCTGCGCATGTACATTCACCCGGAAGTCGCGCCCTCCTGCCTGCTCCTCCTCGGCATCACGGACCTCGCCGAAGGCAGCATCTGGAACACCATGCCGCCGCACCTGCATGAACGCCGCATGGAAGCCTATTGCTATTTCGACCTGCCCGAGGCCGAGCGCGTCATTCACATGATGGGCCGTCCGGAAGAGACGCGTCACCTCGTCGTGAAGAACCTCGACGCGGTCCTGTCACCGGCCTGGTCTATCCACATGGGCGCGGGTACTGCGCAATACGCTTTCGTCTGGGGCATGACCGGCGAAAACCAGGAATATAACGACGTGGCCCCGGTGGCCCTCGCTGATCTCAAGTAATTCGGGAACTGAAGTGACTGCCATGAATCCTGAACAGAACTGGATGCGCAACACCCTGAAGGCCGGCGATGCCGTCCGTTACTGGCAGCTCGGCGCCATCGCCCAGGAGCGTTTCGACGTGCCGGACGCGCCGATGAAGGGTGAGATGGGACCCGTTCTTCTTCCTTACCAAGGTGAAGAACTTCATCCCGCACGAATATCCGTGCCGCACCATTTTCGCCGAAACCTATCGCGGCAAGCGCCCGGATGTGCGCGGCGAGTTCGAAGCCGCCCGCTGGTGGCTGCCTTTTGGTTCGCCCCGTCTCGACCTCTCCGGCTTCTGGTTCCGCCCGACCCGCCTTGCCACCTGGACCCGCACCTATATCGAGGCCGACAGCGCCGGCACGGCAAAGATCCGTCTCGGCACCTGCGGCGGCGCAGTTCTGTGGCTGAACGGCAAGGAAGTCGGCTGGATGGCCCCCTATAGCCGCAACCTCGAAGCCAAGCAGGAATTCGAACTGCCGCTCGAAGCCGGCCTCAACGAGATCGTGCTGTTCTTCGACGACCTCGCCGAGCGCGATGCCCGTTATTTCTACCAGTTCGATTACGTTTCCGGCCCCGCCGCCAGCGTCGCCATCCCGGTTCCAGTCGCAGGCTCCATAGCCGAAAGCCTCGAATCCGCCCTCGACCGCATGCATCTCGACCGCCAGCATTATTTCGGCGGCGATATCACCGTCCTGTTCCCCGAGCCGCTGCCGATCGACGTTAAGGTCAATGTCGCGGTCGAAGGCGACTTCATGTCCCGCGAGCGCTTCGATTACGACTTCTCGCTGCCGGCCGGCACCAAGCATCTGAATGTCGGCGCGTCCGAAAATGCGCCTGCTGACTTCCGCCACCTGCGCGTCACGCTGAATGCCGGCGGCTTCGTCGCCTCCCGCTCCGTCGGCGTCGAGATCTGCCATGCCACCCGTCAGGGCAAGGCCCCGGCCTCGCTGGTCGACCGCATCACCGAAACGCTGGCCGAAGTCTCCGAATATTCGGAACGCGATACCGTTCGCGCCTTCGCGCGCCTCGCAAGCGGCCGCTCCGGTGCTGATACCGATGCGATGATCGAGGAAATCCTCCCTTCGATCGAGGATTGCCACGACTGCGCCGACTTCTCGCTCGTGCCGCTGATCTGGTCGCGCACCGTCTGGGGCAAGGACATCAACGAGAAGACCCGCGCCCGCATCGACGGCGCCATCCTCAACTACCGTTTCTGGATGGATGAGCCGGGCAATGACGTTCAGTGGTATTTCTCCGAAAACCACGCCCTGCTCTTCCACACCTCGGCCTATCTCGGCGGCAGCTTGCTGCCCGATGCCACTTTCGTGCGCTCCGGCCGCAAGGGTTCCGAACAGGCGAAAATCGGCGCCGAACGCGTCCGTGCCTGGCTCGACCATTTCGAAAAGTGGGAAATGGCGGAATTCAACTCCGCGCCGTATTTCCCGATCGACCTGAAGGGCCTGACCGCTCTGGCCGCGATCTCGCCGGACAAGGACATTGCCGATCGCGCCAAGGCCGGTATCGTCCGCCTCTGCGAAGTCATTGCCCGCTCCGCCCATCACGGCATGGTCACCGCCGCCCAGGGACGTTCCTACGAGCACACGCTCTGCGCCGGCCGTTCGCTGGAACTGTCTGCCGTCGCCCGCCTCATCTGGGGCAGCGGTTGGTATGGCCGCCGCGTCCATTGCCTGCCGCAGATGGCAGTCTGCCTGCGCGACCACGGCCTCGAAATCCCGGCCGAACTTGCGGCTATCGCCGACCATCAGGGTGATCAGCACCAGGAATGGCGTTTCGCACAGGGCGAAAATTCCTTCGCTGCGCTCTATCACTACAAGGGCAAGAATTTCGCCATGGGCTCGACGGCGCATTACCGTTGGGACGAATGGGGTTATCAGGAAACCGTCCTGCACCTGCGCGTTGGCGACAAGCCGGAAGCGGCGATCTGGATCAACCATCCCGGCGAGACCATCCAGTTCGGCTACGGACGTCCGTCCTATTGGGGCGGTTGCGGCACCATTCCGCGCGCCCAGCAATATCGCGGCCTCGCGGTCCTGTCCTTCACCACCTACGAGGAACAGCCGGACTTCACGCATGCCTGGTTCCCGAAGGCGGAGTTCGATGAAACCCGCGTTTCCGGCAGCCTCGCGCTCGCCCGCTCCGGCAACGGCGCCGTTCTGCTGCGCGCCGCATCAGACCTCGAATTTGTCACCGAGGGCCCGTCTGCCGGTGCTGAACTGCGCCAGTACGGCCAGCACACCCGCTGGATCGTCCGTGTCTGCGAAGCCGGCGACCTGAATTCAGTCGAAAGCCGTTTCGGCGCGCTTGCCGCAAAACAGGATTCCGATGGCGCCTTCGTTGTCGAAGACCCGGAATATGGTACCGTTCGC
Source organism: Neorhizobium sp. (assembly GCA_965227625.1). Classification (GTDB taxonomy): domain Bacteria; phylum Pseudomonadota; class Alphaproteobacteria; order Rhizobiales; family Rhizobiaceae; genus Neorhizobium. The sequence goes on from CBDDGK010000016.1 coordinate 111,820, forward strand.
TTCAAGGCCGATGGCTCTGTGGAAGCGGAAGGCCGCGTGATCGCGCGGGCCGATTATACCGTCAAGGGCGAAGCCACCATGCTGAGCCCCGCCTGAGACCTGAACCGATAAATCAACAGGAACGGGAGGAGGCCCCGTTCCGACAGAGGAGGAAATGAACATGCAGATGAAATCCATCCTGGCGGGTGCCGCACTCGCCCTCATGAGCACCACGGCGGCCTTTGCCGGCGACGTGCGCATCATGTGGTATTCGGACGGCGTCGAAGGCGACGTCATGAAGGACCTCGTTGGTCGCTTCATGAAGGAAAACCCGGGCATCAACGTCATCCTCGACAACGTTGCCTATTCCGTCATCAAGGAACAGCTGCCGGTACAGCTCGAAGCCGGCAATGGCCCGGACATCGCCCGCGTCACCGCCATCAAGGACCTTTCCAAGCACTGGCTGGACCTGCGTCCGCTCGTCAAGGACGCCAAGTACTGGGATGAGAATTACGGCGCCCAGGCTGACTGGATGCGTCCGGACGGTTCCAACCAGATCTCCGGCTTCATGACGCAGATCACGCTGACCGGCGGTTTTGCCAACAAGACCCTGTTCGAACAGGCCGGCGTTCCGCTTCCGGGCCCGAAGGCCACCTGGGAAGAATGGGCAGCAGCGTCCAAGAAAGTTGCTGACAGCCAGAAGATCTTCGCCATGGCGATCGACCGTTCCGGCCACCGCATCACCGCACCGCTTCTCTCCTACGGCGCAAACTATGTCGGCAAGGACGGCAAGCCGGCTCCGCTCGACAAGGGTGCCAAGGACTTCCTGACCAAGGTTCGTCGGCTGGGTCGGTGATGGCTCCTTCTCGAAGGACGTCTGGGTTTCCGGCCGCCGGCTCCACCTATCGCGCCGCTGCCGACGACTTCATCAACGGCCAGCTCGCCTTCTATTATTCCGGTTCCTGGCAGGTCGCCAACCTTGCCACCAAGATCGGCAACAATTTCGACTGGGTCGCCACCGGCAGCCCCTGCGGCCCGGCAGCCTGCACCGGCATGCCCGGCGGCGCGGCACTCGTCGCCGTCAAGTACACCAAGAACCCGAAGGAAGTCGCGACCGTCATGGACTGGTTCGCCCAAGAGAAGATCGTCAAGGAATTCTCCGAGCGTACCCTCTTCCTCCCCGGCAACAAGGCCGTCGTCGACAAGGGCGGCCTGGACTTCAAGACCAACAATGCCCAGGCCAAGGCTGCTCTGACCAAATATGTCGAAGCGACCAAGTCCACCTCCGAAACCGCTCTGAAGCTGCCCGGCTGGCGCTGGTCCGACACGGTCTACGCCGCGCTCGTCACCCGTGTTGGCCAGACGCTTGCCGGCGAAATGAAGATCGAAGACGCCTTCACGCGCATCGATGCGGATATCGCCCAGAAGGTGAAGGACGCTGGTCAGTGAGGAACGGTCCGGCGCAAGCCGGAGCGATCGATCCAGTGAATCGATTGCAGTGACGAACGCTCGGAGCGTAAGCGAAGAGCAAGGACGGCCAAGACTGCCTCCAACTCAACGGGGCAATCGGTAGAGACGATATCGAGGCGGTGCCGCAGTCTTAACCCTCCCCCTTGTGGGGAGGGTGGCCGGCAGGCGGGAGGGGTCTTTTTCCAGATTGAAGGAAGATCCCCTCCCCAACCCCTCCCCACAAGGGGGAGGGGCTAATCCAGCCGCACCGCCTCGCATTTATCAAGGGAGGAATGAATCCCCATGACATCAACGACAACCTCCTCCCGCCTCGGCGCCCTCCTCATGGCGCCCGTCAACACCTTGATGCGGGTCGTCGATATCCCTCTGCGCAGCCTGCAGAAATCGACGGGCATCAGCGGCATGGCGACCTTCTTCCTGGCGCCGAACATGCTGATCTTCGGCATTTTCGTGCTCCTGCCGCTGTTCATCAACATCGTCTATTCGGCAACCGGCGGCACCGCCTTCCTCCTGTCGGAACGCTCCTTTGTCGGCGCAGAACAATACCAGCGCCTGTTCACCTGCGAGAACTTCCTCGACCCGATGTCCTGCCAGGAGGATGCCTTCTGGAACCGCCGTCGGCAATACGTTCTGGTTCGTGGTGCTGCAGGTCACGCTGATGATCCTGGCATCGCTGATCACCGCGCTGATCCTCAACCGCGACCTGATCGGCCGCTCCTTCTGGCGCGCCGTGTTCTTCTTCCCCGTCCTTCTGTCCCCGGTCGTCGTCGGCCTGATCTGGAAGTGGATCCTGCAGCGCCAGGGCCTTCTGAATTTCATTCTCTACGAGATCGGCAATGTCACGCCCTATACCTGGCTGACCGACCGCAACTGGACATTCATCGCGACGATCGGCGTATCGATCTGGGCGCATATGGGCCTCTACACGCTGATCCTGCTCGCCGGCCTCCAGGCCATCCCGAAGGATCTCTACGAAGCGGCCGAAATGGATGGCACCAAGCCGGCCCGTGTCTTCTGGCGCATCACGCTGCCGCTGCTCGCGCCGAACCTCCTCGTCGTCGTGGTTCTGGCGCTGATCAAGGCCGTGCAGGTGTTCGACGAGGTCTACGTCCTCACCGGCGGCGGTCCCGGCACCAGCACGCTTTATCTGACGCAATATATCTACGAGACCGGCTTTGCCTCGGCGCTCCGCAATCCGGGCCTCGCCGCTGCCGCCTCCATCCTCATGGGCCTCGTGCTCGTGGTCCTGACGCTGATGCAGCTCGGCCTTGGCCGAAAGAACGAAAACAAGGGGAAACGCTGATGGGTGCGGCTGCGCGTTTCATTCTCCGCCGCAAGGGCGGAAAAGGGTGGCACTGGACGGATATCGTCACCTGGGTCTGGCTGATCGGCGGACTGATCATCATGTTCGGCCCGGCCGTCTGGCTTGCCTTCTCGTCCTTCAAGACGCCGGCGGCGCTTAACGAATTCCCGCCATCGATCCTGCCCTACGTCACCAGCCAGGCGACCGTACAGGGCTATGACAAGCCGCTGCAACTCTTCGAAGCCAAGATGCCGGACGGCTCCACCAAGGTGCTCGCCGAAGTGCGCCGCATCGGCCTCGTCGCGCAGATGGTCGATCCGACGGCGCCGGGCGACATCATCCGTGTCAACATGAACGACCGCACCCCGGTGCGCAGCATCTCCTTCGCCACGGAAAACTATACCGAGCCCTTCACGCAGTTCGATTTCCTGCGCTACCTGTGGAATTCCGTCTTCGTGACGGTGGTCGCGACGCTGATCACCCTGATCGTCAATTCCATGGCCGCTTTCGCCCTGTCGAAATACGAGTTCAAGGGGCGTAATCTGGCGATGTTCGTCATTCTCGCGACGCTGATGGTGCCACTGTCAGTCATCATGGTGCCGCTCTATTCGATCATCTCGACGCTTGGCATGTTCAACAGTCTCTGGGGCGTCATCCTGCCGACGGTCGCGACGCCGACCGGCGTCTTCATCCTGCGCCAGTACATGCTGACCATCCCGGACGAACTGATCGACGCGGCCCGCATGGACAAGGCATCCGAGTGGCAGATCTACTGGCGCATCGTCCTGCCGCTGACAGCCCCCGCTCTCGCGGTTCTGGCGATCTTCTCGGTCGTCTGGCGCTGGAACGACTTCCTCTGGCCGCTGATCGTCCTGTCGCGCCGCGAGCTCTACACCCTCCAGGTGGGTCTGAGCATCTATTCCGGCGAACTGAACGTCCAGTGGCACTTCATCCTGGCCATGACCGTCGTCACCATGATCCCGGTCGTGCTCGTCTTCATCTTCCTGCAGCGTTTCATCACCACCGGCATTGCCGGCACCGGCCTCAAGTAAGGATTACACCGATGGGCGAAATCAAACTCACCGATGTCAACAAGTCCTATGGCTCGGTCCACGTCCTGAAGGACATCAACCTCCACATCAAGGATGGCGAATTCGTCGTCTTCGTCGGCCCGTCCGGCTGCGGCAAGTCCACTTTGCTGCGCACCATCGCCGGCCTTGAAAAGATCACCGGCGGCGAGATCCAGATCGACCGCCAGCGGGTCAACGAGGTTTCCGCCGCCGACCGCGGCCTCGCCATGGTGTTCCAGTCCTATGCGCTTTACCCGCATATGAGCGTGCGCCAGAACCTCGCCTTCGGACTGGAAAACTCCAGCATGCCGAAGCCGGAGATCGCCGAGCGCATCAATGAGGCGGCCCGCATGCTGGAAATCGACCAGTATCTCGACCGTCGCCCCGGCCAGCTTTCCGGCGGCCAGCGCCAGCGTGTCGCGATCGGCCGCGCCATCGTCCGCCGCCCGACCGCTTTCCTGCTCGACGAGCCGCTGTCGAACCTCGACGCCGAACTGCGCGTCTCGACCCGCGCCGAAATCGCCGCCCTTCACACCCGCATCGGCTCGACGATGATCTATGTCACGCACGACCAGGTTGAGGCGATGACGCTCGCCCACCGCATCGTCGTCATGCGCGCCGGCAAGATCGAACAGGTCGGCACCCCGCTCGATCTCTATAACGAGCCCGCCAACCGCTTCGTCGCCGGCTTCATCGGCGCGCCGCACATGAATTTCCTCAAAGCCGAAGTGGCGGCTGTCGAGCTCGGCACCGTGACGCTGTCGATCGGTGGAGGTCATAAGCTGCTGGTGCCGTTGTCGGGCCACAGACTGAAGGTCGGCGAGAAGGTCACGGTCGGCATTCGTCCGCAGCACATCACGCTTGCCGCCGATCCCGGCAGCCTGACGGTCAAGACCCGCCTCGTCGAGGCGCTCGGCTCCGAAACGGTCATCCATGCGGACCTTCACGGCGAAAAACTGCTCGCCGTCGTCCAGGGCCAGAAGCAGATCGCATCGGGAGACGAAGTACATTTCTCCGTCGCCGGCGCCCCGCTGCATCTGTTCGATGACAATGGATTGCGTGTCAAAAGCGCCTAGTACCGGCTCTGATCCTTCGGATTTTGCTTGAAGTATAAGTCAATGATTAAGGACTTGCTTGTTATTTAGCTAATCAAGCAAAGCATCATTGGGAGATACTATGGGCGAGTATCAGAACAAGGCTGTCACGCTCATGACCGCCTGCCTTGGAGAACAGTCCGCGACCGACCCCAAGGAGCGCGCCGAAGCGCTCCTGACCGCATCCATCAGCCTGTTCTACGCGCTCGGATTTTCGGTGGAAGATCTGGCCCGAACGGCCAAGGCCGCGAGTGCAAAGCCTCCCGGCTCGGTCGATGCGGCCATCGGCGACCTGATGAAGGAAGTCGCTGCAATCGGCACGATCAACGATCTCGATATCATGCAGGCGGCGTATAATACGCTCGACCAGCAGACCCTGTCGCTCAAGAAGACGCTGGATGCGGCCGCGAAAAGGATTGGGCGCCGTTAGAGCGCCCTGCGTCCTATCGGGCGCACGAAAATCGATTCCGATTTTCGGAAAGCACGATGCTGTAGGCGAACATCTCGCAACTCTCACAGATACCCCTTGAAGAAGCTCAAGACCGCCCGTCGCATGGCAGGTGTCTCCCTGTGGCCTACCCCGGCCTCCGGCAGGAAAACCAGCGCACCCAACGCCTCGGCTTCCAGATAAGCTGCGTCGGTCTGGCGGAATGCGATATCCACCGCGTCGGGCGGCGTCAGCGGATCGTCCCAGCCGACGCAGATAAGCTGCGCCCGAGGTGCGACGAGGCCGGCAATCTCGCCGATCGAGGTTTCTTTCAGGAGGCCCGGCACGGTCAGGTAATGGCCGTGCAGATCATGCGCGCCATTGCTGACCAGCGTCGCGAAATCCGCATAACAGCAGAGATGCGCATTCGCCTTCACGCGGGCATCGACCGCCGCCAGGAAATAGGCAAGCGTCGCCCCCATGGACAGCCCCGTCACACCGATCCGCTCGGGATCGACCTCGGGGCGGGTGGCAAGCCAGGAAAGCGCCGCCGCCTGTTCCGATACCATCTGTCCGAACAGCGTCCTACCGTGCCACAGCGCCGCCTTGGAGGCCGCGTCCTCGGTCACGCCAGCCCGTTCTCCGAAGGTCGGCATGTCGATGCAGAGCGTGACATAACCTTCGCGCGCCAGAACCGGGCCGGGTGCATCCAGAAGCGCCGGCCGCCCGTCGATCAGTTCCGATGCGCCGATATCCCAGCGGGCGCCATGCGCATGCGCATAAAGGATCGCCGGACCTTGCTCGATAAATCCTGCACTCGGCCGCGTCAGGAAACCACGCACGTCCACGCCATCCGAAAGCTGGAAACGCAACTGCTCCAGAATATAGCCGTCACGGACTTCCGTCTGGCTTTCCAGCAGCGTCAGTGACATTTCCTCGAAGGCAAGCAGCTCCTTCAGCCGCGCCACCGTGATCGCCATCGTTTCCTCCGCCGCTTGTCTGCCCGGCACGGAGATTATCGCCCGCCATGCCGGGGAGGAAGCGGAAATGCCAAGGCCTGCCGATTCATTTCCTGGATTATATGGTCTTCCACAGGGGGCTGGATGACATGGAGTTTGCCCCTCATCCGCCTCCTCAATCTCGATTGTGGGCGAGGCACCCCCCTCTGCCCTGCCGGGCATCTCCCCCACAAGGAGGGAGATCGGCCAGAGGCACGACCGTCCGGCCTCTTTGGCGGCTGCGATCGGGATGACGGATATTGTTTCGGGAAGCCGGTGCGCCCAGCCAATCTCCCCACCTGTGGGGGAGATGCCCGGCAGGGCAGAGGGGGGCGGGCTTAGGCAAAACAGTCGCTTAGGGGAAAACAACCTGAAAACAGGCCCATATTTATCCCCGCCCAACCCACTCGCTCTACAATCCACCCGTCCCGCTTCGGCTACACCGGTCCGCATAACCGGCGAGGCGGGACCGGTGATCTGGCGGACTGTCCTTATGCAAACGGGATGCCAGGGGCTGCGCAGAAAATGGTTCCCCTCTCGTCGCTCGATCGGCGGGGCGTGCGTGTGTCGCACACAACCCGGTATGGCATCCGTGCTCATTTCCACGGAGTTAAATTCCATATCGCCGCAGAGGAACCGGAGTTGCGCGGATAAACACACCGAACGGGACACGTCGCGTGTCATTTATAAAATTTCAATTCGAGGCACCCGACGTGTCCCGGCCGAAATTCGAAACGCTGACAGCACCAAGGGATAACTCTGCCTTGGAAGAAAGTGGCAACATATGGATAAGCAGGATTTCAGCGAATACGAAAAGCACCGTGCTCAACAGCACGAAGAGCTATGCCGGCTTGCCGCGACGCTCATCCATATCCGCACCGGCTTTTGCCGCCGGCGCGCCTGCCGCCGCCGCCGCATCTGCAGTGAGCCCATGCTGCCTTCGCCGCATCAAAAATGGACGGTTCGGGTCCAGCAGGAAATCGGTCTCAGCGGCAAAGCATGCAGCGACCTCCCGGCATGCATCGCCAACTGCGAGCCGGAATTTTTCGAGCACTACAGAAATGCGCAGGATTTCGTTCGGGAGGAGATGAGCGCTACGCCGTGGATGAACCTCCAGCACGTCTTCGTGACGGTTGCGGCTAAGCGGCGCTCCGCCCCGAAGACCACTTGACTTCCTTCCCCGGTCATCCGACTTCAACCTTCGAGAACAAGGAGAACCACCATGACCGAAGCCACTCGCAGCACGATCGACCAGACCGAGGTCGACCGCTTCTCCGCCATGGCCGCCGAGTGGTGGGATCCGACCGGCAAGTTCAAGCCGCTCCACAAGTTCAATCCGGTTCGCCTCACCTATCTGCGCGACCGTATCTGCGAGAATTTCGGCCGCGATCCGAGGAGCCACCTGCCGCTCTCCGGCCTGCGCATTCTCGATATCGGTTGCGGCGGTGGTCTTCTCTCCGAGCCGATCGCCCGCATGGGCGCCACCGTTGTCGGCGCCGATCCGTCGGAGAAGAATATCGGCATCGCCTCCACCCATGCGGCCGAAACCGGCACCTCGGTTGACTACCGCGCCGTTACCGCCGAACAGCTGGCCGAAGCCGGCGAGACCTTCGACGTCGTGCTCAACATGGAAGTGGTCGAACACGTTTCCGACGTAAACTTCTTCATGACCACCTGCGCCAACATGGTCCGCCCCGGCGGCCTGATGTTCGTCGCCACCATCAACCGCACGCTGAAGGCCGGCGCACTCGCCATCTTCGCCGCCGAAAACATTCTCCGCTGGCTGCCGCGCGGCACCCATCAGTACGACAAGCTGGTGCGCCCCGAGGAACTGGAAAAACCGATCAACGCTTCCGGCATGGAAATCATCCACCGCACCGGCGTCTTTTTCAACCCGCTGCAGGACCGCTGGAACCTCTCGCCCGACATGGACGTGAACTACATGATGCTCGCCAAGCGGGAGGGGTGACAAATCGGAATTTATTCCGAGTGAATTGCCTGATATTTTCGTACCGAAGATCGGAGATCCTTATGAGCAAACCGTCGGAAATCGTTGTGAAGCTGGAGCCGGCTCTCGATGATTTCATTCGGGCGGAAGCACAGCGAGGATCTTTCGCCTCAAGCAGTGAATACATTCACGATCTTCTGCAAGACCACTTCGAAACGACACGCAGGCGGAAGCTTGAAGCTTTGGATGCCGCTTTGGATCGAGGTCTTGCGGATATAGAGGCCGGCCGCAGCCTGCCGCTGGACGAGGCGTTTGCGGAAGTGCGTAGAAGGCTCGGGATCGTTGACCGCGGACAATGAGGGTCGTTCTTTCTCAAGAAGCGATCGATGACCTTGTCTCAATCGGTGAGCACATTTCCAAATTTAATCCGCAACGTGCAGCTAGCTTCGTTGCAGAGCTATAGATGAAGTGCTTCGAATTGGGCGCGGCACCATTCGCTTATGAAAAATTGGCGCACCGAGCAAATCCGGAGGTCCGTCGGCGCCCTTACGGAAATTACCTCATATTTTATCGTGTCCTGAACTCCGACATCGATATTCTTCACGTGCTCCACGGCGCCCAGGACTACACAAAAATCCTCTTCCCCAACGACTGATCATCCCCGCCCTCCCCCGCCCTGCTACGCTCCCATCGAAAGCACATGCGCCAGCAAATCCTTCTGGCGTTCGGCATTCAGCGCGGCGAGTTCGCGCACTCTGGCCCGGTCGATGGTGGTCTTTTCGCCGTCCGGTCCATAGGGTTCTTTGAAATTGAAAGCTTTGGGGCCCGGCCCGTGGTCGTGCAGATGCTCGAACCGCTCGACGGCCTCGGCCCAGTCCGGGCGACCTTGTTGCGTCCACCACAACACCAGCGCTGGCCAGCGGCGTTCCTGCTGCCAGTCGCGCGCATGTTTCAGCGCATCGGCGTGCACGCCATTATAGGTGAAGGCCATCAGGGATTCGAGATCGGCCCAGAGGGAAAAGCTGGAGGGCGCGCTGGTGAAACCGCTGCCCTCGATGAACCGCGGAAAGACCTGTGGTCCCCAGCTGCGCGGCCCCGGTTCACCGGGATAACCGGAACGGCCGAGAAATCCGTGCGAGCGCTCGGCAGCACTGAAATTGGCCGGTTCGCGGAGCCGAAATCCTTCGACCTCGTGACTTTCATAGGGAGCAACGAAGAGGCCGAAATTGTAGATCGCCAGCTTCGCCGCACCGCTCATGTCAGAGATTGCCCATATCAGTTGGCATCGTCCGGCAGCACCGGCAGGGGTGCTACGTCGATACCCTCGTCCAGCAGGTCCTTGACCTCATTGAAGCTCGCCTGGCCGATGATGCCGCGCGCATCCGCCTCGCCGTAGTGGATCTTGCGGGCTTCTTCGGGAAATTTCTCGCCGACATCCTCCGCATTGGCGCGGATCGCCGCCACCGCTTCCTTGATCTTGGTCACCATCTCCTGGCGTGCCATATCCATCACCATTGCCCGCTTCTCTTCCTTCTTACGGGCGGTAGAAACAGAGGGCGACATCAGCGTCTTGGAAATCGATGCCGAATTGCAGACAGGACAGGTCAGGAAGCCGCTGGCGACCTGATTGTCGAAATCGGCACCCGTCGAAAACCAGCCTTCGAGCGTATGGGCATTTTCACAGGAAAGCGAATACTTGATCAAGCGGCTACACCTCCCGCCGCATCGGACTTCGCGTCGTCGGATACGGTCTGAAGCGTAAACTCGCGGGCGTTCTTAAGGTTCGGAATTTTCTGGCGCGCGGCCTTCACCGCCGCGATATCGATATCGGCATAGATGATCTCCTCACCCGAGCCGCCCGCGGAGGCGAGTACCTTGCCCCAGGGATCGACGATCATCGAATGACCGAAGGTCTCGCGGCCATCCGCATGAACCCCGCCCTGCGCGGCGGCGATCAGGAACGCGCCGTTTTCGATGGCGCGGGCGCGCAGCAGGATTTCCCAATGCGCCTCACCCGTCTGGCGGGTGAAGGCGGCGGGAACGGTCAGGATTTCGGCGCCGGCCAGCGCTTCGGCCCGGAAAAGCTGCGGGAACCGCACGTCGTAGCAGATCGCGAAACCGAACTTGCCGATCGGCAGCTCGGCAACACGCGCCTCACCGCCGGCCTGATAGGCCGAGCTTTCCCGCCAGCTCTCGCCATTGTCGAGATCCACGTCGAACATGTGGATCTTGTCATAGGTCAGAACCTGCCGTCCGCCGGGCGCAAACAGCAGGCCACGGTTGGCGATCTTGCCGCCTTCCTGGCTCGGATCGTCGATAGCGATCGCGGTGGAGCCGACGTGAAGATAGATATTCAGTTCCCGGGCCAAATCGCGTGCCGTCGAGACGACGATATCGCCGGCTTCCTCGCGCAGCTGGGCGCGCATGGCCTTGCGGTCACGCTGCAGCGCACCGGTCATTTCCGGCGTCTGGATGTAGGTCGCGCCCTTGGCGGCGGCCTCGCGGACCAGCCGGGCCATGTCGGCGGCGTTTCGCGCCGTATCGACGCCGGAGCACATCTGGATCGCTGCAGCCTTGAACGTCATCCCCGCCTCTCCTCAGGCCGCCAGCAGCGGATCGAGCTTGCCGGCCCGATCAAGCGCGTGAAGATCGTCGCAGCCGCCCACATGCTGGCCGTCGATGAAGATCTGCGGAAAGGTGGAACGGCCGTTCGACTTGCCGATCATCTCCTCGCGCAGCTCCTTGGAATAGGTCGCGTCATGTTCGGTATAAGCCACGCCCTTGGCTTCCAGCAGGGACTTTGCGCGGGCGCAATAACCGCAATATTCGCGGGTATAAATCGTGACATCTGCCATGATCGTCTCCAGGCGCGGCCTTGGGAACCAGCCGAAAGGCGAGCCGCGCGAAAATTGTTTTCTCTTGTCATATAGGCCCGGAAACGGCCATTGCAAAGGTCAAAACCGTGACCTCCGCGGCACCCGCTTTCTTCAGGCAGCGCACGGCGGAAGAGACCGTGGCACCCGTCGTATAGACATCGTCAATCAGAACCAGCCGCTTGCCGAAAACCTCCGCCTCATGCCCCGGCGAGATGGCGAACGCGGCCCGCACATTGTCCTGCCGCGCGCGCGCCGTCAGCCCCACCTGCCGGCTCGTTCGCTTGGTGCGGATGAGGGTTGCGGGGAGAAACGGCTTGCCGGACTGCCGGCCGATCTGCCGCCCCAGTTCCGCCGCCTGATTGAACTTGCGGGAGACAAAACGGAAGCGATGCAGCGGCACCGGCAGGATGGCGTCGCAGGCCGCCACATGACCGTCGGATGCACGAAGCATCCAGCCGGCCATCATTGCGGCAAGCTCACCACGATCCCTATACTTGAGCGAATGAACGAGATCGCGTGCCGCCCCCTCGAAAATCGTTGCCGAGCGCAGCCGGTCGAACGGCGGCGGTTCGGCAATCGCCTGGGCCGACAGGATGCCGGGACCGGGATCATAGGAAAACGGCAGGCCGAGCACCTCGCAATAGGGCCGCTCGACGAAGCGGATATCGCGCCAGCATGAAGGGCAGAAGGCGGAATGCGAACCCGTCCGCACCCCACAGCCGGGGCAGGTGGGCGGAAAGACGAGGTCGCTCAGCCAGTCGAACGGCACCCTTGCCCAGCGGCGCGTAAAATCGCCGGCCAAGGTGGGAAAAGACGGTCGGATGATCGGCGGCTCTTCGATCGACATGTGTTGACATTAAGGGGCCAAGAGCGCCTTTGCGAAGCGGAATTTTGAAACGAGGACATGATGGACATTCTCTTCGACGCGCAACTGGTGACCGCGAGGCGCGAGAGGGCATTGAAGGCTCATGACGAGAAGGCCGCCTTCCTGCTCGATATCGCCGGTCGCGAGCTTGCCGACCGCCTCGCTGTGGTCGAGCGCCGGTTCGATACGGCAGTTGAACTGCATGGCGGCACGGGTGCGGCGGCGCGCGAAGCGCTTGCCACCGGCAAGATCGGCGAGATCAGCCGGATCGAAACGAGCAAGGCGTTTGCAGGCGCCGGCGAGGAGATCACGACAGCCGCAATCGACGATGTGCCGCTCCAGCCGGAATCCACCAATCTCGTCATTTCGCCGCTCTCATTGCATCTCGTCAACGACACACCCGGCACGCTGATCCGCATCCGCCGCGCCCTGAAGCCGGACGGCCTGTTTCTGGCGGCCATCCCGGGTGCCGGCACCCTGGCGGAACTGCGTGACGTGCTGCTCTCGGCCGAGGCCGAGATGACGGGCGGCGCGAGCCCCCGCGTCATACCCTTCGCCGATGTGCGCGATATCGGAGCGCTGCTGCAACGTGCGGGCTTTGCCCTGCCGGTCGTCGATGCCGAGACCTACACGGTGCGTTACGATTCACTGTTTCCGCTGATGCGCGACCTGCGCGCCATGGGCATGACCAACCCGCTTGCCGGCCGCAGCCGCAAGCCGCTGACGCGGGCGTTTTTCGTAAGAGCGGCCGAACTTTATGCGGAACGTTATTCCGATCCGGACGGCCGCATCCGGGCGACGTTCTCGATCGTCTATGCCTCCGGCTGGGCGCCGCACGAAAGCCAGCAGAAGCCGCTGAAGCCCGGCTCCGCCAAGGTGCGGCTGGCCGACGCTCTGAAGAAGGTTTGACGTGCGGCAATCGGGAAGACCCGACCGTGCGCCATTCGACCAACATCACTTTGCGGGATCGTTAAGGACCGTAGAAATTCGGCCGAACATGTTGTTCATAGCGCCGAAATAGTTGCCTAGACCTGCAAGCATCATCACTGCAATAATGGAAACGAGCAGACCGTATTCCACCGCGGTGGCGCCGTTCTTATTCTTCCAAAAGAGCTTTAAACTGCGCATCCGCTACCCTTCGCGTAGAAAAAACTGAGGCGCTTCTCAGCGCCTCATCTTATCAGCAATCGCTTCCAACACCATAACCCTGCACGATGCAGACGGAGCCCGGCGTTTCCTGCAGGACACTGCGTCGGATCGTGTAATTCTTGCCGCCCTTTTCGCCCTGCTTGGGCACGGAACCGGTGGTCAGAAGATCGAAATCTTCCTGAACATTGGTCAGCCGGCGAGCGTCGTCGCTGCGGCTTGCGAGCATGGGAGTGACGATGAGCGAGAGGGCGATCGCTGCGGTACCGAACAGGAGAGCGATGTTGAGCGCACCGGTTTTGCCGGAGCCGTGCGCTGCCCGCTGACGGACCGGCACAGTTTTCCAGAATTCCTCTTCCATGCCTTCATAGCCTCGTAAAACGCAGTCACTCGATGAGGACTGACCGTCTCACATGGGGCTAAATTATCTCTTAACGCCAGATAAATTCGATCTGTCTAAATTTATTGATCTACATCAAAAATCATAAGAGATCCTGAAGGATCGGGATCAGCGGCTCGTCGGCCGGCGGCATCGGATAGTCCCTCAACGCATTGGGTCGAACCCACTTGATGGCCTGACCTTCCCGGCCGGTCGGAATGCCCTCGTAGCGACGGCAAACGTAAAGCGGCATCAGCAGATGGAAGGTCTCGTAGGTGTGGCTGGCAAAGGTCAGCGGCGCAAGGCAGGGGATCTTGGTCTTGATGCCGAGCTCTTCCTCGAGCTCGCGCACCAGCGTCTCCTCCGGCGTCTCGCCGGGCTCCACCTTGCCACCGGGAAACTCCCAGAGACCCGCAAGCGACTTGCCCTCGGGGCGCTGGGCGAGAAGAATGCGGCCATCACCGTCGATCAGCGCGCAGGCAGCGACCAGCAGGATCTTCTTGCCTTCACCCATCTTGCCCTCACTCATGCCGAAGGCTCCTGCCGCCAGTAGCGATATTCATAGGCCTTGGCGAACCCGAACCGGGCGTAGAGCGCCTGCGCCGGGGCATTGTCGCTCACTACCTGCAGCCAGGCGGAACGTGCACCGCTGATGCGGGCCCAACGCAATGCCGAGGTGAGAATTTCCGTGCCGAGACCAGAGCGGCGATGCTTTTCGGAAACCGAAAGCGACAGAATGCCGGCAAGATCGTTATCCTGCACGCAAAGTCCCATGGCGATCGGACCTTCGACGGGAATTTCCTTGATGAAATAACCGGATGGCGGCTTGATCGAGCTCAGGATTTCAGCCAACGCCGCCTTGCGCGCCGCATCCTCGCCGTCGAGCGCCAGGCTCGCATCGACAAAGCGGCCGACATCGTGGCTCGGCAGGTAGTCCAGCGTATCGGGCAGTTCCAGCGTGCCGAGATCGGCGCTTAAAACATCCACCGCCTCGAACGGCCTCCAGCCCTGACCACTCAGATAGTCGAGCAGCGGCTTGGGCGTCAGGGGCGTTTCCCGAACGAACAGCGGCCGGCCATAGTCCTCGAAGCGCTTGCGCGCCTTCTCGATGCGCAACTCCATGTCGCGGCAATCGGAGGGATCGAGCGGGACGATGCAATTGAGGCGTTTCGACGGGTGACCGCCGGTGAGCCGCACCTGCCAGCTGCCGTCGTAAACCACCGACGCAGCCGGCCAGGCCCGGAAGCCGACAGCTTCCAGGCGCCGCACCTGCGGCAGGTTGCTCTGAGTTAGGGCCTGCACCAATCCGATCAGCTCCGGTAATCGCCGTTGATGGCCACATATTCCTTGGTGAGGTCGCAGGTCCAGACGGTTGCCTTGCCATTGCCGAGGCCGATCTCGACCTTCACCGGAATATCCTGCTTCTTCATCACGGCCGTGGCCGCGTCTTCCGAATAGCTCGGATCGCGCTCGCCATTGACGGCAACGCGGACATCGCCGAACCAGATCGCCAGACGGTCCCGGTCGGCGGCTTCGCCGGCCTTGCCGACAGCCATGACGATACGGCCCCAATTGGCATCTTCGCCGGCCGCAGCAGTCTTGACCAGCGGCGAATTGGCAATCGACAGCGCGATCGTCTTGGCGGCGGCATCGCTCTCGGCACCGGTCACGGTGATTTCGAGCATCTTGGTGGCGCCCTCGCCGTCACGAGCGACCTGGATCGCCAGGTTCTTCAGGAGATCGTCGAGCGCGGCACGGAAGCCGGCAAGCGCCGGATCGTCGGCGGTCTCGATCCGCTTCTGGCCATCGGCGGCGGCGGCACCGGTCGCAAAAAGCATCAACGTGTCGGAGGTCGAGGTATCGCTGTCGACGGTCATCGAGTTGAAGCTCGGCTCGACAGCGGCCGAAAGCAGGCTCTGAAGCACCGCCGGAGCGATATCCGCATCCGTTACGACAAAGGAGAGCATGGTCGCCATGTCCGGCGCGATCATGCCGGCGCCCTTGGCGATGCCGTTGATCGTGACCTTGACGCCGCCGATCTCGGCCGTGCGGGTCGCGACCTTCGGATAGGTGTCCGTGGTCATGATCGCCCTGGCAGCTTCCTGCCAGAAATCACCGGTGGCGGTCTTGTTCATGTCGCCGAGCACGCCGGCAAACTTGGTGGCGTCAAGCGGCTCGCCGATGACTCCCGTCGAGGCGAGGTAAACTTCGTTCTCGCCGCAGCCAACGGCTTCGGCGGCCGACTTTGCGGTCAGCGCCGTGGCGGCCTTGCCCTTGACGCCGGTAAAGGCGTTGGCATTGCCGGAATTGACGACGACGGCGCGGGCAGTGCCGTGCGACAGATTGGCGCGGCAGAAATCAACCGGTGCAGAAGGGCATTTCGACTTGGTGAAAACGCCCGCCACAGCGGCCGGCTTGTCGAACACCATCAGCAGCACATCGGTGCGGTTCTTGTACTTGATCCCGGCGGCGGCTGTCGCCATGCGCACGCCGCGCAGCGACGGCATCTCGGGATAGGACTTCGGAGCGAGCGGCGAAATGGAAGCGGACATCGTCAAATACCTGCCGGAAAATATGGAAGGGCCCGGAAAATCCGGGCCCGGGGTCGAAAATGAAAGACTTACTGCTGAGCCGGCATCGGCGCGTCGCCGTTTGCCTGCATCTTGCTGACGTCGTCATAGCCCTTCTTGAGCGCCGGATCGGTGATGTCGATCTTCTGCTCGGCCTTGGCCTTGGTGATCAGCTCCATGTACTTGTCGCGCATGACGAGCTGCTTGACCTGGTCCTGGACCTGATCGAAAGCCGGCGGCGGAGCGATCCGCTTGTCTTCCAGCTTGATGACGTGGAAGCCGAACTGCGACTTGACCGGGGTCTTGGTATAGGCGCCCTTCTGGAGCGCGAAAGCGGCTTCTTCGAATTCCGGAACCATCTGGCCCTTGCCGAACCAGCCGAGATCGCCGCCTTCGTCCTTGTTGGAATCCTGGGACTTTTCCTTGGCCAGGGCCGCGAAATCGCCGCCCTTGTCGAGCGCTGCGATGATCGCCTTGGCTTCGTCCTCGGTCTTTACCAGGATGTGGGCGGCCTTAACCTCTTCCTGCTTCGGAATGGAGGCGATTTCCTTGTCGTAACGGGCCTTCACCTCGGCATCGGTCGTGGCGTCGATGACATGCTTGCGGAAGTAGGAATTGTGCAGTTCGCGATCGCCGATATAGGCCATGCGCTTCTTGAAATCTTCCGTGTCCTTCATGCCTTCCTTGACCGCGCCGGCAGCCAGGAGCTTGACGTCGATCGCGCCGGAAAGGGCCGCGACCTTCTTCTGGTCGTCGGGAAGCTGGGCAAGCTGCGGGTCGAGGTTCTGAACGGCGAGATCGAGTTCGGACTGGCGGATTTCGAGGCTGCCGACCTTGGCGACGACCGGATCGTCAGCGGCGAAAGCGGGTGCCTGACACAGGATCGCAGCGGCCAGAGCAGCCGTTACGAGAAATTTATGGCGCAACATCGATTTACCTTTCGATAGGGGCACCGGTCTCAGAATGCCTGATTCCGGCCGGAAATCCTTCACAAACACCGGATTGTGGCCATTCTGTATCGGCCATTACCGTTGACATAATTCGACCCCCCTCTTATCTGTCACGCAACTTCGCGTCCAGCAGAGTTTCCGGGCGTGGCAGGTCATTTTGTCGTCATCTGAATGCGGCTTCTTGTCGTCTTTGAATACGGTGACTTGAGGACCTGCGCTTCAAGAGATTGAGATCAGAAAGGACCATTCGTATGGTCAGCCTCGGCGGCATTGCCCGCAAACTGTTCGGTTCGGCAAACGATCGCCGCGTTCGCGGTTACAAGCCGACTATCGATGCGATAAACGCAATCGAAGAGAAAACCAAGGCGCTCTCCGACGCTCAGCTCGCCGGCCAGACGGCCGAGTTCAAGAAGCTGCTGGCTGAAGGAAAGACGCTGGACGACATCCTGATCCCGGCCTTTGCCGTGGTTCGCGAGGCGTCGCGCCGCGTCCTCGGCATGCGCCCGTTCGACGTCCAGCTGACCGGCGGCATGATCCTTCACGACGGCTCGATCGCCGAAATGAAGACCGGCGAAGGCAAGACGCTGGTCGGCACCCTGCCGGTCTATCTCAATGCGCTGTCCGGCAAGGGCGTGCATGTCGTCACCGTCAACGACTACCTCGCCCAGCGCGACTCCGCGACGATGGGCAAGCTTTACGGCTTCCTGGGGCTCACCACCGGCGTCATCGTCCACGGTCTGGACGACGACCAGCGCCGCGAGGCCTATGCCTGCGACGTGACCTACGCCACCAATAACGAACTCGGCTTCGATTACCTTCGCGACAATATGAAGTACGAGCGGGGCCAGATGGTCCAGCGCGGACACAATTTCGCGATCGTCGACGAAGTGGACTCGATCCTGGTCGACGAAGCCCGCACGCCCCTGATCATTTCCGGCCCGCTGGACGACCGCTCGGACCTCTACAACACGATCGACGCCTTCATTCCGATGCTGAGCCCGGAAGACTACGAGATCGACGAAAAGCAGCGCTCCGCCAACTTTTCCGAAGTCGGCACCGAGAAGCTTGAAGGTCTGCTGCGCGCCGCCGGCCTGCTGAAGGGTGAATCGCTTTACGACGTGGAAAACGTCGCGATCGTTCACCACATCAACAACGCGTTGAAGGCCCACAGGCTCTTCACCCGCGACAAGGACTACATCGTCCGCAACGGCGAAATCGTCATCATCGACGAGTTTACCGGCCGCATGATGCCGGGCCGCCGTTATTCGGAAGGCCAGCACCAGGCGCTGGAAGCCAAGGAAAAGGTTCAGATCCAGCCGGAGAACCAGACGCTCTCCTCGATCACCTTCCAGAACTATTTCCGCATGTACGGAAAGCTTGCCGGCATGACCGGTACGGCACAGACGGAAGCGGAAGAATTCGGCAACATCTACAAGCTCGAAGTGGTCGAGGTCCCGACCAATCTGCCGATCGCCCGTATCGACGAGGACGACGAGGTCTACCGGACCTTCGAGGAAAAGTTCAACGCGATCATCGAAGAGATCAAGCAGGCCCACGAGCGCGGCCAGCCGGTTCTCGTCGGCACCACGTCGATCGAAAAGTCCGAACTGCTGGCAAACCTGCTGCGCCAGTCCGGCTTCACCAACTTCAACGTCCTGAACGCCCGTTACCACGAGCAGGAAGCCTATATCGTATCGCAGGCCGGCGTGCCGGGCGCAGTGACGATCGCCACCAACATGGCGGGCCGCGGTACCGACATTCAGCTCGGCGGCAATATCGAGATGCGTCTCGAGCATGAGCTTGCCGAGATCGAGGACGAAGCCGAGCGCAACGCCCGCGAACAGGCCGTTCGCGCCGAGGTGAAGGAACTGAAGGCCAAGGCGCTTGCCGCTGGCGGCCTTTACGTCATCGCCTCCGAACGCCACGAAAGCCGCCGTATCGACAACCAGCTGCGCGGCCGTTCCGGCCGTCAGGGCGACCCGGGCCGCTCGAAGTTCTACCTGTCGCTTCAGGACGACCTGATGCGCATCTTCGGCTCCGACCGCATGGACGGCATGCTGACCAAGCTCGGTCTCAAGGAAGGCGAAGCGATCGTCCATCCCTGGATCAACAAGGCGCTGGAACGCGCCCAGAAGAAGGTCGAAGCCCGCAACTTCGACATCCGCAAAAATCTTCTGAAATACGACGACGTCACCAACGACCAGCGCAAGGTGATCTTCGAACAGCGTATCGAGATGATGGACTCCGCCGACCTGTCGGATGTCGTCGAGGAAATGCGCACCGAAGTGATCGAGGTTCTCGTCACCAAGCACATTCCCGAACGCGCCTATGCGGAACAGTGGACCGCCAAGGAACTGCGCGAGGAAGTCGCCCGCCTCCTCAACCTCGACCTGCCGACCGACGAGTGGGCCAAGGAAGAAGGCATCGGCGAGACCGACATCCGTGAGCGCATCATGCAGGCCGCTGATGCTGCCGCGAACGAGCGCAAGGAGCGTTTCGGCGTCGAGATCATGACCTATGTGGAGCGCTCCGTGCTGCTCCAGACGCTCGACCACCTGTGGCGCGAGCACATCGTCAACCTCGATCACCTGCGCTCCGTCATCGGTTTCCGCGGTTATGCCCAGCGCGACCCGTTGCAGGAATACAAGGCAGAAGCCTTCGAACTCTTCCAGGCTCTCCTGGCGAACCTGCGCGAAGCCGTCACCGCACAGTTGATGCGCGTCGAACTGGTTCAGAACCCGGAACCGCCGCAGCCGCCGGCCGTCTATGACGAGCTGCATGTCGATCCGTCGACGGGCGTCAACCAGGTCAACGGCCTTGCCGCCGAAAACTTCATCGCCGCGCCGGAAGATCGCCATCCGGAAGACCAGTCCACCTGGGGCAAGGTCGGCCGCAACGAAGCCTGCCCGTGCGGCTCCGGCAAGAAATACAAGCACTGCCACGGCGCCTTCGAACAGGCCTGATCCTGACAGACAAGCCATTGAAACGCCGCCTTCGGGCGGCGTTTTCGTTTGTGCCTCACGCTCAAAGCGACTGCGTGCAGACCTGCCGAACGAGGATGCGAAGCCAGCGATGCCCCGGATCGGCATCCATGCGCGGATGCCAGATCAGAGAGATCGTGATCGGCGGCACGTCGGCCGGCAGCGGAAAACTGTACAATCCCGCCCGGAGTTTTCCGGTGTAGAGCTCCGGCACGCCGGCGATCAGATCAGTCTCCCGCGCCAGTGCCAGCGCCGCCGAAAACGTGCCGACCGTGGTCGTGATCTCCCGGTTGAGCCCAAGCAGCACCAGCGCATTGTCGATCGGCCCGCTCTCCAGCCCACGCCGCGACACGAGGATATGGCGCCCCACCGCGTATCGCGCAGGTGTCATTTTCTCTTGCACAATGGGATGCCCCATCCGCACGACGCCGACGAAACGGTCGCGAAACAGCGCTTGAACCCTGAGCTCCGGCCCGGTCGCATCGCCGATCACGCCAAGCTCCAGATCGACCGCGCCATCGCGCAGCGGCTTGCTCTCCTTGTCCGGCTTCTGCACGAAACGCAGGCGGACGCCGGGCGCCTCGCGGCCTATCCGATCCAGCAGGTCGGCGCCGAAATTCTCCACGAAACCATCGCTGGCGCGGATGGTGAAGGTTCGGTCGAGCTTGTCGAGATCAAGCACGTCGACCGGCCGCAGCACGGCGCCGGCATCCTGTACCAGCCGGCTCACCTCCTGCCGCAATGCCAGCGCCCGCGGCGTCGGAACGAGCCCGCGCCCGGCCCGCACCAGAAGCGGATCGCCGGTCACCTCCCGCAGTCGTGACAATGCACGGCTCATCGCGGAGGGGCTGAGCCGCAGCCTTTGCGCCGCACGGGCAACGCTGCCTTCCGCCAACAGGACGTCGAGAGTGATGAGAAGGTTGAGATCGGGTGTGGACATGCCGTCACAATACTCCAATCACGTGGCATGGCGCCAGATGCAGCAATGGAATGCAAATGCTGCACGTTCCGCCTTGCATGGCGCATGACTAGATTTCGTTTTTCTCACAGTGAAAGACGGAGCCTCTGCATGACCATTCGGATTGAAACAGCCGATCAAACGAAGGCCGGGGAGCCGGCGCGAACCGGAGCGCTCGCGGCCCTGTCGCTCTGCATGCTGCTTTCGTCGCTCGGCACCAGCATCGCCAATGTCGGCCTGCCGACCTTTGCCGCGGTCTTCGACGCGAGCTTCCAGGCCGCGCAATGGATCGTCATCGCCTATCTGCTGGCAAACACGAGCCTGATTGTCGGCGTCGGGCGGCTTGGTGACATGATCGGACGCCGCAAGCTATTGCTGGCCGGCATCGCCACCTTCACCGCCGCATCGGTTCTCTGCAGTCTCGCACCCGGGCTATGGGCGCTGGTTGCAGCCCGAGCCGTGCAGGGCCTCGGCGCAGCTGCGATGATGGCATTGGCAATGGCGCTCGTCGGAGAATCCGTGCCGAAGGAAAAAACCGGCAGGGCGATGGGCCTGCTCGGAACCACCTCTGCCGTCGGCACCGCACTTGGCCCATCCCTCGGTGGCCTGCTCATTTCAGGTTTCGGCTGGCCATCGATCTTCCTGCTGAACGTGCCGCTTGGTGCTGCCGCCTTTCTCCTCGTCCGTCGCTACATTCCTGACGACCGGCAGGCAGGACATAGCCAGCCTTTCGATTTAGCAGGGACGATGCTGCTGGCCGCAACACTGGCCGCCTATGCACTGGCCATGACGCTCGGTCGCAATAGTTTCGGCACGCCGAACATTGCTCTTCTCGGCATCGCAGCAACCGGCGCCATCGCTTTCGTCACGGTGGAAGCACGCACCACATCCCCACTGATCCGGTTGTCCATATTGCGCGAACCGGCCCTCGCCGCCGGTCTCGCCATGAGCATACTGGTCGCAACGGTGATGATGGCGACGCTGGTCGTCGGACCGTTCTATCTTTCCAAGGCGCTCGGCCTCGACGCAGCCTGGACCGGCCTCGTTCTATCCGCCGGCCCCGCCATTTCCGTCATCAGCGGCATTCCCGCCGGACGGTTGATCGATCGCCTCGGCGCCGCAACCACATTACGTGTCAGCCTGATGGTCATGGCTGTCGGAAGCGCAGCACTTGCCGTGCTGCCGGATCTCTTCGGCATCTCCGGATATCTCGCCGCGATTGCCGTCCTCACACCGGGTTATCAGTTGTTCCAGGCCGCAAACAACACCGCCATCATGCAGGACGTCCAAGCTGAAAAACGTGGCCTTGTATCGGGTCTCGTCAATCTCTCCCGCAACCTCGGCCTGATCACCGGCGCTTCGGCAATGGCCGCTATTTTCGCCTTCGCGGCCGGCGCAACCGATATGTCGCTGGCCGGCCATCACGCGGTCGCCACCGGCATGCGGACAACCTTCCTCGTCGCAACGGTACTCATCCTCGCAGCACTCGCGCTCGCAATTGCAAGTCGCATGCTTTCAACCGCTACGACGGAAACACAGGACAAGTAGAGCCTTCAATATGCTTCACATTTTTCGCCGAAATCAAAAGGAGATCGTGAATGCTTTAATCGTCCGGCGAACCCTTTCTTAACCCTGATGTGGCAACACTTCGCGCAGTATCCCGTCGGCTTTACGAGTATTGCGTGCCCATAATGGCGGTCATTGAAACAGCGGAAAGATTGCTTCCGGCTGGCCTCCGGGCCCGGCTCGCACCGCTGACGCGCAAGCTCGAATCGATCCTGACCGACGACAACGATACCGCTCGCGCCCAGCGCCAGGCATTGTCGGCCTTCGTCATCCGGGTCCTTAGCGCCGCCATAGCCTTCGTGTCGCAGATCGTGCTTGCCCGCCTGATGGGTGAGTTCGAATACGGCATCTTCGCTTTCGTCTGGGTCCTGGTCATTCTCGCCGGCAACCTGTCCTGCCTCGGCTTCCACACGTCGGTGATCCGTTTCCTGCACCAGCACAGGGCCCGTGGCGAACTGGATACGGTACGCGGGCTGAACCTCGCTATCCGCGTCATCGCGCTGGTGTCGGCGAGCACTGTAGCCGGCCTCGGCTTCGCCTTCCTGCACTTCCTAGGCGACCGGATCGAAGCCTATTACCTCATCCCCGTCTCGCTCGCCTTCTTCACCATGCCGATGATCGCGCTCGGCGATGTGCTGGACGGCACCGCCCGGTCGAACGGCTGGACGATCATGGCGCTGTCGCCGACCTATCTCATCCGCCCGACGCTGATCCTCGTCTTCATGCTGGGCGCTCTCTGGTTCGGCGCGCCACACACCGCCGTCACCGCCATGGAAGCGGCACTGGCCGCGACCTATGTGACGACGCTGACGCAGCTGCTGCGCGTCTCGCTGCGGCTGCACAAGCGATATGGCGGCGGACCCAAGCGCTTCGAGCTGGCGTCGTGGTTTCGCGTCTCCCTGCCGCTTTTCCTGGTGGATGGCATCGGCTTCTTGCTGACCAATGCGGATGTGGTCGTCGTCGGCCTCTACCTGCCGCCGGACCAGGTGGGCATCTATTACGCGGCGGCAAAAACCATCGTGCTGGTGCAGTTCGTCTATTTCTCCATCAAGGCTGCCGCCGGCCCGCGTTTCTCCGCGATCATGGCGGAAGGCGACATGACGGCGCTCGCCACCTTTGCCGGGCAGACCGCAAAATGGAGCTTCTGGCCTTCGCTGGCCGTGGGGCTCTGCGCGCTTGCCGCCGGTGAGCTGCTGCTGTCGCTGTTCGGTACCGGCTTTACCGCAGGCTACTGGCTGATGGTGATCCTGTTTGCCGGTATCCTGTCCAAGTCCCTGGTCGGCCCCGGCGAGGTCCTGCTGTCGATGGCCGGCCGGCAAAACCTCTGCGTCCTGCTCTATGCCGTGACGCTGTGCTGCAGCATCGCGCTCAATATCGTCCTGATCCCTCGTTTCGGGCTGATGGGCGCCGCGACGGCCACGGCATCCGCCATGCTGATCGAGGCGATCCTGCTGCATATCGCCGTCCGCCGCACGCTCGGCATCGTGCTTTTCGCATTCGCCGATCCCCTGCCCTCCGCTTCCGCAAAGGCTTCCTGACCATGGCGCAACCTCCCATCAGCGGCGACATCGAAGGCAAGATCGGCGCAAAGCTGCCGATAATGCAGGCCTTCCGCGCCGAGCGCCCGGATGCGGATACGCGTATTCCCGTTGGCCGGTCGGGTCGCGAGCTCTGCCTTTATCCCGCGGCCTTCGGTTACGACCTGCAGGAAGAGCTCGAATTCCTGTCGAACCGCGCCATGGAGCCCAACATCTTCTTCTCCGCCCGACTGCTGGCGCCCGCCATGCCGCGTGTCGAGGACAAGCAGGTGCGCCTGGCTCTGATCCGCGACGAACAGGGCGAGCGCAGCCGCATGCGCCTGCTGATGCCGTTTACGGTGGAAAAGCCGGGCTTCTCCATGGGTGCCTCGATCATCCGGACCTGGGCGAACCCGTTCGGCCCGCTCGGCACGCCGCTTGTCGACGGGGAAGATGCTGCCGAGACGATCGACAACATGCTCGAAGCGCTGTCGCAGCGCTCCGCCCGACTGCCTTCGGTTCTCGTCCTGCCGGATGTGCGCCTGAACGGCCCCTTCGCCCAGCTTGCCAAGGCCGTCGCGATCGGCCGCAACCTGCCGGTCACCGTCACCGATCCTCATCCGCGGCCGATGCTGGAAAGCCTGCAGGACGGCGATACCTATCTGAAACACGCTGTGTCACCGCATCACCTCCGCGAAATGCGCCGCCTCTGGCGCAATCTCGGGGCCAAGGGCACGCTCACCTATTCGGTTGCCCGCCAGCCGGAAGAGGTGCGGCAGCGCATGGAACAGTTCCTGCTCCTGGAAGCAAAGGGCTGGAAAGGCCGCCGGCGCTCGGCGCTGATCAACGACCGCTATCGGTCTGCCTTCGCCCGCGAAGCCGTCTCGAACCTCTCCGAGGTCGATGCGGTCCGCATCCACACGATTGATTTTGAAGGCGAAGCGATCGCGTCGCTCGTCGTCTTCATCATGGCCGGCGAAGCCTATACCTGGAAGACCGCCTATGACGAGCGCTTGGCGCAGTATTCGCCGGGCAAGCTTTTGATGATGAAGCTGACCGAGTGGCATCTGGAAGACGCCAACATCCTGCGTACCGATAGCTGCGCCGTGCCGGACCACCCGATCATGAGCCGCTTCTGGGAAGAGCGCGAGGAAATGGGCACGCTGGTGATCGGCCTCAACCAGAACAGCGACCGCGACGTTCGCCAGGTCGGCACCCAGCTGCACCTCTATCGCAACACCCGCAACATGGCCCGCATCCTACGCGAAAAGATCCTGTCGCTGACCGGCCGCCACGAATAGGACAATTCCAGCAAAACCGGGAACCGGTTCTGTGTCCGCAATTGCGGGATAAAGGTCGCTATTCGGCGGCGGCCTTTTCCCTCAGCAGCCGGCGAATGACCTTGCCGGTCGTCGTCAGCGGGATATCGTCGACAAAGGCGACTTCACGCGGATATTCGTGCATGGACAGCCGGGTCTTCACCCAATCGCTGATCTCCGACGCCATCGCGTCGCTCGGCGCGTAACCGGGCATCAGCACGACATAGGCCTTGACGATCTCGGTGCGGATCGGGTCCGGTTTTCCGACCACCGCCGCGAGCCGCACCGCCGGGTGACCGCTCAGACAGTCCTCGATCTCGCTTGGCCCGATGCGATAACCCGACGACGTGATGACATCGTCGTCGCGGCCGACGAATTCCACATATCCTTCACGGTCCTGCCGGCCGAGATCACCGGTCAGCAGCCAGTCGCCGATGAACTTTGCTTCGGTGGCCGCCTCGTCGTTGAAATAACCGAGAAACATCACCGGATCGGGTCGGCGAATGGCGATCTGGCCGATCTGCCCGGCCGGCAGCTCCACGCCCCGCTCGTCGACGATCGCCACATGATGCCCCGGCACTGCGCGGCCGATGGCGCCGCCGCGGGAAACACCGAGATTGGCGGCCGATCCCAGCACGAAATTGCATTCGGTCTGGCCGAACAGTTCGTTTACGGTCAAGCCCAGAGCGGACTTCGCCCAATCATAGGTCTCGCGGCCGAGAGCCTCGCCCGCCGAGGTGATCGTGCGCAGCTTCAGATCATATTTTTCGCGCGGATTGGCGACCGACTTCATCAGCCTCAGCGCCGTTGGCGGAATGAAGGCGTTACGGACATCCATGTCCGCCATGATGCGGAACGCCATATCCGCATCGAATTTCTGCGCCGGCGAGGAGACGACCGGCATGCCGAGCATCAGCGCCGGCATCAGCACATTGAGAAGACCGCCCGCCCAGGCCCAGTCGGAGGGCGTCCAGATCCGGTCCCCTTGCTGCGGTGCAAATTCATGACCAAGCTGAAAGCCCGGAATATGGCCAGCCAGCACCCGGTGCCCATGCAGCGCCGCCTTCGGCGGGCCGGTCGTGCCGGACGTGAAGATCATCAGCGCCGGATCGTCGGGGCCGGTCGCTGCCACCTCGAACAACGGCGGATGGCTTTCGATGAGGCCTGTGAAACTGAGGTTTTCATCACCGGCGGGGCCATCCCCGGTAACGATCACATGCCTCAGTTCCGGCAGGTCGCCCTGAAGATCGGCAAGCCGTGACAGGCCGAACGTATTTGTGACGATCGCCGCCGCGCCGGATGCCTTGAGGCGATATTCCAGCGCCTCGGCGCCGAAAAGCAGCGCCAGCGGCAGCGCGATGCCGCCCATCTTGTAGATCGCCACATGGGCGATCACCGTCTCGAAACTCTGCGGCAGGAGAAGTGCGATCCGGTCACCCGTCTTCAGCCCGAGCGCCACGAAGGCATTGGCAAGCGCGGCGGAGCGGCCTGCAAGCTCGCCATAGGTCAGCGACAGGTGGTTTCCGTCAGGGCTGAAATGCTGGAGACAGATACGATCCGGATATTCGGCGGCCCAAGCGTCGCTAACGGCCTCCCCCATGTTGAACCGGGCAGGAATATCCCAGACAAAATCACGGAAAATTGCCTCGTAGGAGGCACCGGCTGGCAATTTCATGGGCAATGGTTCTCATTTTGCTGCACCAGCTAACATCTTCGAAACTTGAAATACAAGAGGGACAAAAAAGGGGGACAGTTGGAGAGGCCAAACCCGCCTCGCAATCGCAAGGCGGGTTCGGCCGGATCAGGTCACCGCGACGCGCTCATCCGCAACATGCGGCAAAGCTGCATCAGGGCACGGTCACCGCCGTCGGAAAGCACATCGCCGCAGCGGGCAAGCATGCGCCGTTGCTCGCTGCCGGACATGTTTTCAAAGGCAGTACGTTGCGACGGTGTCAAAGTACCGCCTGCACCCGGGCCGATACCGCCGCCCGTACCAGGGCCTCCCGTGCCTGGAGAACCGGGTGCCGCCGAACCGCCGATGCCGAGACCAAGATCGACGCCGGTACCACCGGAACCTCCAATGCCGGCACCGACACCCGCATTGATGCCGCTATCGCCGCCGATCGAGGCCGTCACGCCGGCATCGATGCCATCCGACGTATCAAGGCCCACGCCGGCATTGATACCGTCGCTGCCTCCCACAGAAGCGGAAACATCCGCGTCAAGGCCTCCGCCACCGCCGACATTGGCACTGGCGTCGATACCGTTGCTACCGCCGACCGAGGCGTTGGCATCCGCAAGCCCGCTGCTGCTGCCGACATTTGCATCCGCATTGACACCATTGGCGCCACCGACGGAGGCATCGACGCCAAGCCCGTCATTCGTGTTGACGTCGACGCCGATGCCATTCTCGCCACCGACGGATAGGCCCTGGGCATGCACGACACCGGCGATCGGCAGCGCGAAGCAGCCGGACAACAACAACAGACGAAGTGATTTCCGCATGATAGTCCTCCTGATTTCCGGGTCGGCACCGCGCCGGACCACTAAGGATCGAATGCGGTAGGCACCCCCTATGTTTCAGAAATCTCTAAATAAGTAAGTAGCGAACTTAACAATCGTCAAATACGAAATCGCAGCCATCTCATTCCGGCACAGCCCCACGGCCACGAACAGAAATTGCGGCACTTCATCCTTGCGCGCCGATGTGCCGGCATGATAGAGCGCTTGCCACTACCGAAGTGCCCCGTTGGCGGAATTGGTAGACGCGCCTGACTCAAAATCAGGTTCCGAGAGGAGTGCTGGTTCGATTCCGGCACGGGGCACCAAAAAATTCTCAAGCTTTGTTTTCCGTCCTGACGAATACCAAGGCGTAAGTTGGATGGAACGATGAGCACTCCCTGGAAACAGCCGGTCGTCATCAACCTGGGCGAACCGCCGGTCGAAACGGCGATCGACTCGGTACAGGCTGCAGCCTGGGCGATGATCGAGGACTGGCCGACGGAGGATGGTGCGGCACTTGATCGGGCGCTTCTCCTGTTTGCCGCGATCGATGCTGGGAAACGCAAACCCGAGGACGGCCGCAAGGCATTTGTCGATGCCGCGGTGGAAGCCGGGATCCTGATCCGCGCCTAAAGCCGACGTGCCAGTGGGGCCGTCGTCACCTGCCTCACCATAAATCCTCCGCAAACTCACGAAAAATTGCCGGAATGGAAACGCTTTGTCTCCAGGGCGCTGATTTACAGCGTTCCCGCATCTGCTCTAAGTGAGCGAAATGTCAATCAGGAGAAGCGCATGGCGCTGTCAGCTTCCACTCCCCGCTCCCGCACCGGCTTCGGTTACGCGGTCATCCTCACGCTCGGCATGGCGGCGACGGTCAGCGGGGCGCTCGCATTCCAGTATATCGGCGGCTACATTCCCTGCGCGCTCTGCCTTCTGCAGCGCGATCCCTATTATTACGGCATTCCGGTCGGCATCCTTGCGATTATCGCTTCGGCCATGGGCCTGCCCGCCTGGGTCACCCGCGCGCTGCTCGTCGTCATCGGCGTGATGATGCTGGTCGGCGCCGGCATGGGCGTCTTCCACTCGGGCGTCGAATGGCACTTCTGGGAAGGCCCGTCGAGCTGCAGCGGCGCCTCGGGCGTTACCACCAATGCCGGAAACCTTCTGTCGGACCTGAACGCCGTTCACGGCCCGTCCTGCACGGATGCCGCCCTTCGCGTGCTCGGCCTTTCCTTCGCCGGCTGGAACGTCATCGCCAGCATCGTTCTGGCCGCGGTTGCTTTCGTAGGCGCTAAAAAGGCTGCGTGAAACATTTTGCGGAGTAAGTGCTCTTCGCCCACTCTACGTCATCCTCGGGCTTGTCCCGAGGATCTAACCACGTTTCGGGGGACTCAGCTTTCCTATTGGGCGGCTTAGATCCTCGGGACAAGCCCGAGGATGACGGAGGAGCCGACGAGGGCCTCTGTTAAATCCGCGAAGCGCTGCGGCCATCAGGGCTGCAGTTCGGTATCCCAATAGAGATAGTCCATCCAGCTTTCGTGCAGATAGTTCGGCGGGAAAAGCCGGCCGTTATTGTGCAGGTCCTGCACCGTCGGCTGGTAGGGCGCCTGGTGCGGATGCATGTTGGCCTGCTTGGGCAGCTTGCTTCCCTTGCGCAGGTTGCAGGGCGAACAGGCGGCCACGACGTTTTCCCAGGTTGTCTCGCCGCCATGGGCGCGCGGGATGACGTGGTCGAAGGTCAGGTCGTCATGCTCGCCGCAATACTGGCACTCGAACTTGTCCCGCAGGAAAACGTTGAACCGGGTGAAGGCAGGATTGCGGGTCGGCTGGACATAGGTCTTGAGGCTGACCACGCTCGGCAATCGCATCGTGAAACTGGGCGAGCAGACCGAGTGATCGTATTCCGCGATGATATTCACACGGTCGAGGAAAACCGCCTTGATCGCGTCCTGCCAGGACCAAAGCGACAAGGGATAATAACTCAGCGGCCGGTAGTCAGCGTTCAGAACGAGCGCCGGCAGGGCCTGCGGGGAGACTGCAATCGTCAAGTGACGCTCCTACCCGATTCGGCATCTGTACTTTCTATATTAGGTCCGTTGTTACAGGATTGTGAAGCCCAATAAATGCAGTGAGATACTTGGTGTGCGGACTCACACGATCGGTGTGACGTTCCGGCGCATTTGGACCGCGTAATAGGCCCAGAAAAGCCGGGCTGCGACCGATCGCCACGGTCTCCAGACCTCAGCCAGGACCGCAAGATTTTTTGCCGACGGCCGCGATTCCATGGCGAAAGCATGGCCGACCGCCGCCTGCAGCGCCACATCGCCACTGGGAAAAATATCCACATGGCCGCCGCAGAACATCAGATAGACCTCCGCAGTCCACGGCCCGATGCCCGGCAATCCCGTCATCGCCCTGATTGCCTCCGCCGTTTCGAGCCGGGAAACGGCCTCCAGATCGAAATGCCCCTCGGAAACAGCGGTGGACAGATTGGCGAGCGTCCGCGCCTTGGCGCGCGACAGACCGAAGGTCGCGACGACATCCGGATCGAGCGCCGCATATCCGGCGGCCGTCACGGGACCAACGGCGGTGATACGTTTCCAGATCGCGTCGGCACTCGCCCTTGACACCATCTGCGAGACGACGATCGAGGCAAGGCCGGGAAAGCCCGGCTCGTTGAGGCGAAGCGGCACGGGGCCGGAGACCTCGATGATTGCGGCGAGGCGCGGATCGAGCGCGGCGAGCGCTGCCAAGCCTTCTCCAATATCTTTCTGATCGCGAATGATCTTCATCTAAAGGCTAATAACCTCTTGGCAGCGGTCCCAACGCGCCCGTACCAAAATCGCCGCAATACGCCTCCCTTGCGCCCCGCTCAGGAATGTATTCGGCCGCAGAATTATCATGGCATTTTGAAATCATATAATTCGTCTCTAACGCTGACCAAACGATCACGGCGGCAAACGCGACGAAAGCAACCAGACAGACACTAGCCAAAACTCGAAACAACCGCATCACATCACCAAAAAGCCAAAGCTAACTTTTGACATTCTATCGCTGTTTGAACCAAAGCATGTCAGAAGAAGCTATGCCCGCCGCACGCCTTGATAACCCGGTCTTTCGTTTCGCGCCAAGCCCGAACGGGCTGCTGCACCTCGGCCATGCGCTTTCGGCACTCCTCAACCACGACATGGCGAAGGATGCCGGCGGGGATTTCCTGTTGCGCATCGAAGACATCGACCTCACCCGCTGCACGCCGGAATTCGAGCAAGCTATCTATCGCGATCTCGCCTGGCTGGGTTTGGGATGGAAAGAGCCCGTGCGCCGCCAATCGGAGCATTTTCCCGCCTATCACGCCGCCCTTGCCCGACTGAGCGACATGGACCTCGTCTACTCCGCTTTTCTCACGCGCGGCGAGGTTAAGGCAAAGGTCGCGGCCTATGAGGCTGACGGAAGAAGATGGCCGCGTGATCCGGACGGCTCGCCGCTTTACCCGCAAGACGACCGGCACCGGAGCCAGGCCGAACGCGAAACCCTGATTGCCCAGGGCACGCGCCATGCTTTCCGCCTCGACATGGGCAAGGCGCTCGAACTGCTCGGCCGGCCGCTGTACTGGAGCGAAACCGGAGATGGCGAGCGCGGCGAGGTCGCGGCCGATCCGGCCGCCTGGGGCGATGTCATCCTGTCCCGCTCGGATGCGCCGTCGAGCTACCATCTGTCGGTGACAGTGGACGACGCAGCGCAGGGCGTCACCCACGTCGTGCGCGGCCTCGATCTGTTCGAGGCGACTTCCGTGCATCGTCTGCTGCAGGAGCTTCTCGGCCTGCCGCAGCCGATCTATCACCACCATCGGCTCGTCGCTGGCAGCGACGGCAGGAAGCTTTCCAAGAGCGAAGGCTCAACGGGGCTCGCGGCGTTGCGCAATCAGGGGCTCACCCCCGCCGACATTCGCCGGCTGGTCGGGCTCTAGCTGAACGGCCTCTCGCCTGCGCTGCTCTTTCCTGAAGCGCGAGAACACCGAATAGATTCGGTATTTCATCAGCGCCGCATTGAATTCTGCCCCGAGCATGAAGATCACGCCGACCATATAGAGGAAGATCAGCACGATCATGATCGATGCCAGCCCCGCATAGGTGGCGGCATAATTGGCAAAGGTCGAGAGATAGGCGGCGAAACCGAAGCCGAAGCCCGTCCAGGCAACGATAGTCAACAGCACGCCCGGCAGGATATCGATCATCCGCCGATCACCGGCCGGCAACCATTTGTGCGACATCACAAGGCCGATCAGCAGCAGGATCGCGGTGCCGACAACGCCCCAGTTGGCGACCGCGCTCAGATCCTCGATCAGTTCGGGAAACCGGCTCTGGGCAAACCGCGTCGCAACCGGCACGGCGAGCAGCAGGATGCTGATGACCGCAAAGACCACGACGGCCGCGATCACGTAACCAAGGCTCGCCAGACGCGTCACATACCACGGCCGCGTCTCGGTGACGCGATAGGCGCGGTTGAGCGAGATGCGCAGCGCTTCTACGCCATTGGACGCGAAATAGGCGGCAGCAAGAACCGACAGGGTCAGCAGCCCGCCACGCGGAATGGTCAGCACCCGCTGAATTTCCGTGGCGATCGGCGTGGCGATATCGGCCGGCCAGGTGTCGAACAGGAGATGGATCGCCGTTTCGGCAAAGTCGCCGGCGCCGAGAAAGCCCGCAAGCGCCGTGCCGAAGATCAGGAACGGGAAAAGCGCCAGCAGGCCGGAAAGCGCCACATGGCTCGCCATCGCCCAACCGTCATCCTCGGTGAAGTGCCAATAGGCATCCCAGACCACCTTGAAGGCAAGCCTGGACCACCGGAAGGGGCGGATCTCTTCGGGCAAAGGCAACTCCGTTGTTACTTCTGAGGAAATATGGGAGGAACGCATGAACTTGT
Organism: Neorhizobium sp.; assembly: GCA_965227625.1. GTDB lineage: Bacteria > Pseudomonadota > Alphaproteobacteria > Rhizobiales > Rhizobiaceae > Neorhizobium. Next base: position 144,661 of record CBDDGK010000016.1, read on the forward strand.
ACAGGGAACCGATCTTAATGGACGACAGGAAAACGATCATCGTCACCGGCTGTTCCTCCGGCATCGGCGCGCATTGCGCCCGCGCGCTGAAGAAGGACGGCTGGCGGGTGTTCGCGACGGTGCGCAAGGAGGAAGACTTGGCCGCACTCGAAGCCGATGGCATCGAAGCCCTGATCATGGACTATACCAGGATAGAAACGATCGTGACGCTGGTCGATGACGTGCTGGCCCGCACGGGCGGCAAGCTGGATGCGCTGTTCAACAACGGCGCCTATGGCCAGGCCGGCGCCGTGGAAGACCTCGCGACCGATGTGCTTCGGGTCCAGTTCGAAACCAATTTCTTCGGCTGGCACGAACTGACCCGCAGGCTGATCCCGGTCATGCGCGCTCAAGGCCATGGCCGCATCGTCAATTGCTCGTCGATCCTCGGCCTCCTGCCCTATCGTTACCGCGGCGCCTACACGGCCTCGAAATACGCGCTGGAAGGCCTCACCCTTACCATGCGGATGGAGCTGCAGGGCAGCGGCATCGAGGTGAGCCTCATCGAGCCCGGCCCGATCACCTCGAAATTCACCGCCAACTCTTTGATCAAGGTTCACGAGAACATCGATCTCGAAGGCTCGGTGCACGCCCAGCAGTATAAACGGCAACTCAAGCGGCTGGATGGCCGTGGGCATGTCAGCCGCCATAAACTCGGCCCGGAAGCGGTGTATGACGTGTTGACGCATGCCTTGACGGCAGCTCGCCCCAAACCACATTATCTGGTAACGAGACCCGCAAAGCAGGGCGTGCTCCTGAAGAGAATTCTGCCGGCTGCGCTCTTCTACAAGCTCATGCGCCGGTTCGATTGAGAAGTTAGATGTCCAGTTTCCTCACCATCGTCACCTTCATCGTCATGGGGCTTGTCGTGCTCGTGCTCATCCGCGGGCTGGTCAACATGCTCAAGGGCACCGATGCCAACAAGTCGAACAAGCTCATGCAGATGCGTGTTCTTCTCCAGGCGGTTGCCATCGCGGTCATCATGCTGACATTGTGGATCACGGGCGGCGGCCGCCCCAGTTGATTCCTTGCAGCGCGTTCTGATGGTGGCGGATGGTAAAGCTCAACAAGATCTACACCCGCACCGGCGATGACGGCACGACAGGCCTCGCATCAGGCCCCCGACGCGACAAGCATGACCTGCGCGTCGAAGCCTATGGCACTGTCGACGAGACGAACTCGACCGTCGGCCTCGCCCGCCTGCACACATCCGGCATGGCGGAGCTCGACGCCATGCTCTTTCGCATCCAGAACGACCTCTTCGACCTCGGCGCCGATCTTTCCACGCCCGATACCGGCGAAAAGCTGGAATACGAACCGCTGCGTATCATCGAGGCGCAGGCAACGCGGCTGGAAGCGGAAATCGACGCGCTGAACGCCCATCTCGACCCGCTCCGTTCCTTCGTCCTGCCCGGTGGCTCACCGGCATCCGCCTATCTGCACCTTGCCCGCACAGTTTCTCGCCGCGCCGAACGGCTGATGGTCGAGCTGTCGCGCCAGGAACCGGTCGGTGCGGCGGCGCTGAAATACATCAACCGCCTGTCCGATTTCCTCTTCGTGGCGGCGCGTTTTGCCAATGATGGCGGCAAGGCAGACGTGCTTTGGGTTCCGGGAAAAAACCGTTAAGGGTATAGCGGGACAAGAGGGGGCCAAGGATGTTCATCCCGCTGCATGATGCCGTCGAGCTGAAATATATCCGCATCCAGTACGTCACGATCGGTATTATCGCCGTCAACGTCATCATCTGGCTGCTGTCGACCATGGCCAGCCCAGAAACGGTCGAGCACGCCTCGCTCGGCCTCGGCTTCATCCCTGCCGTCATCTTCAATCACGCGGTCTTGGATCCGTCACTGATCGTCGTTCCCGACGATGCGACATTCATCACCTATGCCTTCCTGCATCTCGATTTCTGGCATCTCGCGTCCAACATGCTGTTCCTCTGGGTGTTCGGCGACAATGTCGAGGACGCGCTGGGGCATTTCCGCTTCCTCATCTTCTACCTGCTCTGCGCCGCGGCCGGCGCCGCCCTGCACGGTTTCGTCGGGCCGGAATCGCAAGGCCCGCTGATCGGCGCATCGGGCGCGATATCCGGCGTGGTGGCCGCTTATTTCCTGCTGCATCCGCGCGCGCAGGTCTGGGTTTTGATCTTGCTTCGAATTCCGCTGCCGCTGCCGGCATTCATTCCGCTGGCGCTGTGGATCGTCCAGCAATTCGCCATGCTGTGGTTCGATCTCGACGGCACCATCTCCTGGGGCGCTCATGTGGGCGGTATCGTCGCCGGCGCGCTTCTGGTGCTCGTCATACGTCGCAAGGGCGTGCCGCTTTTCGACCACGAGCTCGTCACCCCGCGCTCCGTGCATCGCCGGCCCACCGTGCCACATGTCGGCCATGCGCTCGAATGAGCGAAACGCAATAAGTCTATGAGGAAACGGCAAGCTGCGATGGCAAATCCGCGTTGTATTCGGGCGAAAAATGCGTATCCATGTCGCCCACTGACAAACGAGGAGGTGGCAAATGTCGCAATTTGCTGTCGAAGATAGTCAAGGAAGGACCCCATGAAGATCCTGGTGCCAGTCAAGCGCGTGGTGGATTACAACGTCAAGATCCGGGTAAAGCCGGATGGTTCGGGCGTCGAACTCGCCAACGTCAAGATGTCGATGAACCCGTTCGACGAAATCTCGGTCGAAGAGGCTCTGCGGCTGAAGGAAGCCGGCAAGGCCGAGGAAGTGGTGGTCGTTTCGATCGGCCCCGCCAAGGCCGAAGAGACCCTGCGCACCGCGCTCGCGATGGGCGCCGACCGCGCTATCCTCGTCGAGACCGACGATCTCGTCGAACCGCTCGCCGTCGCCAAGATCCTCAAGGGCGTCGTCGATGCCGAACAGCCCGGCCTGATCATCGTCGGCAAGCAGGCGATCGATGACGATTCGAACCAGACCGGCCAGATGCTTGCCGCTCTGCTCGGCTCTGCCCAGGCGACCTTCGCCTCAAAGATCGAAATTGCCGATGGTTCGGCAAAAGTCACCCGCGAAGTGGATGGCGGCCTGCAGACGATCGAAGTCAAGCTTCCGGCCGTCGTCACCACCGACCTTCGTTTGAACGAGCCGCGCTACGCTTCGCTGCCGAACATCATGAAGGCCAAGAAGAAGCCGCTCGACAAGAAGACCCCGGGTGATTTCGGCGTCGATACTGCGCCGCGCCTCAAGGTCTTGAAGACGGAAGAGCCGGGCGGCCGCAAGGCCGGCATTAAGGTCAAGACGGTCGAGGAGCTGGTTGGCGCCTTGAAGACCGCCGGCGTGCTCTAAGCGAAAAGGACGAGGATTACTCACATGGCCATTCTTCTTCTCGCAGAACACGACAATGCCAGCCTGAACGACCAGACCGCCAAGGCTCTGAGCGCTGCCGCCAAGATCGGCGGCGACGTGCATGTGCTGGTAGCAGGTTCGGGCGCCAAGGCTGCGGCCGATGCTGCTGCCAAGCTTGCCGGCGTTTCCAAGGTGCTGCTCGCCGACGACGCGGGCCTCGCCAACAACCTGGCGGAACCGCTGGCGGCGCTCATCGTCTCGCTCGCCGGTTCCTATGACGTGATCATCGCTCCGGCGACCGCATCGGCGAAAAACGTCATGCCGCGCGTCTCAGCCCTGCTCGACGTCGCGCAGGTTTCGGAAATCATCGAAGTGGTGTCCGCCGACACGTTCAAGCGCCCGATCTATGCCGGCAACGCCATCCAGACCGTGCAGTCCACCGACGCCAAGAAGGTGATCACCGTCCGTACGGCCTCCTTCCAGGCTGCCGGCGAAGGCGGCTCGGCCTCCGTCGAAACGATCTCGGCGGCTGCCAATCCCGGCGTATCCAGCTTCGTCTCCGACGCGCTGTCTTCGTCGGAACGTCCGGAACTGACGTCTGCCAAGATCATCATTTCCGGTGGCCGCGCACTCGGCTCCTCGGAAAAGTTCAAGGAAGTCATCCTTCCGGTCGCCGACAAGCTCGGTGCGGCCGTCGGTGCTTCCCGCGCTGCGGTCGATGCGGGTTATGCTCCGAACGACTGGCAGGTCGGCCAGACCGGCAAGGTCGTCGCACCGCAGCTCTACATCGCTGCCGGCATTTCCGGTGCCATCCAGCATCTCGCCGGCATGAAGGACTCCAAGGTCATCGTCGCGATCAACAAGGACGAGGAAGCGCCGATCTTCCAGGTCGCCGATTACGGCATCGTCGGCGATCTCTTCGAAATCCTGCCGCAGCTGGAAAAGGCTCTTTAAGCCTGTTCATCTCGCAAGCGCGAAAAGTGCTGGCTAAACGGCCGATAGCAGAATAACAATTTGCCGGGCTGCATACATGCAGTCCGGCATTTTCATAAAATGGGCGCACGTTGGGGTTAGCGTTGCGCGAAACAAACATATCGATCGTCCCGCGAAGATTGCGGAACGGCTCTAGGGATAGGGACCCGGGAACAGGAAAGATGAAAAATATTGGCGTCATCGGAGCAGGCCAGATGGGCTGCGGCATTGCACATGTTTCGGCACTCGCCGGCTACAAGGTGCAGATGTACGATCTCTCCAAAGACCGGATCGAGGCAGCGCTTGCCACGATCAACGGCAACCTCGCCCGCCAGGTTTCCAACAGCAAGCTTTCCGACGAGGAGCGCACTGCCGCTCTTTCCCTGATTTCCGGCTCTTCCGACCTGAACGACCTCGCCGCCATGGACATGGTGATCGAAGCCGCGACGGAAGACGAAAGCGTCAAGCGCAAGATCTACGCCCAGGTCTGTCCGGTTCTGAAGCCGGAGGCCCTGCTCGCCACCAACACCTCGTCGCTGTCGATCACCCGCCTCGCATCGGCCACCGACCGGCCGGAAAAGTTCATGGGCATTCATTTCATGAACCCGGTCCCGGTGATGAAGCTGGTCGAACTGGTACGCGGCATCGCGACCGACGAACCGACCTTCCGCGCCGCCAAGGATTATGTCACGGCGCTCGAAAAGACCGCGACCGTTGCCGAAGATTTCCCGGCCTTCATCGTCAACCGCATCCTGTTGCCGATGATCAACGAAGCGATCTACACGCTGTACGAAGGCGTCGGCTCCGTCGAGGCGATCGACACAGCCATGAAGCTCGGCGCCAACCACCCGATGGGTCCGCTGCAGCTCGCCGACTTCATCGGCCTCGACACCTGCTTGTCGATCATGCAGGTCCTGCATGACGGCCTGGCGGACTCGAAATACCGCCCCTGCCCGCTTCTCGTCAAATACGTCGAAGCCGGCTGGCTCGGCCGCAAATCCGGCCGCGGTTTCTACGACTACCGCGGCGAAGTGCCGGTTCCGACGCGGTAAATGCGGGGCACAACCTTCGCCTTGTCACACACGCTGGTACAAACTATATTGGCGGAGTGAGAGGCGAGCTTTCGCCCGCCTCTCTTGGATCACTTTCCGAAAATGACCCGCACGGCAGCCTGCCAGCCCGTGCGGGTTTTTCTTACAGTGAACGTGACGCTAAATGGCAAATACCACATAGATCACCTCTCCAGTTGGATAGCGAGGCCTTCGCCTTGGTCGAAGTGGCCCATCCTCTCCGATGCGCGTGGCAGCACGCGTCTGCTTTCGTCATCACAACCAAAAGCAGCATAGAGTAGAATTTCACGTCGCTTCAAACGGAAAGTTGCGGCTACAACGCCTTTGCAGCCGCTATCAACGCCTTGGCATCCGGGCTGTCCCAGGCGGCTGGCCCGTTCATCGATGAGATCAGGCAGCCCTTCTTGTCCATGATCAGCGTCACCGGCAGACCAAAAGCCAGGCCTTCCTTCTTCATCGAATTGAAGACACCCATCGAGCTGTCGCGGTAATAACCGAGCTTGTCGACACCGTATTCCGCCAGAAACGCCTTCGGCTTTTCGTCGCTGCCAGTATCGATGTTGACCGCCACGACCTCGAAATCCTGCCCGCCCAGATCCTTTTGCAGCGCGTTCAGCGCCGGCATCTCTTCTCGGCAGGGACCGCACCACGTGGCCCAGAGATTGAGCAGCACCGTCTTGCCGGCGAAGTCCGCCGTCTTCAGGTCCTTGCCATCAGGCCCCTTGAAGGCGAGATTGAGCGGCCGTGGCGGCTGCGCGGCGACCATGGCCGCCACCTGCCCCTTGGAGAGCTGCGAGACCGACTTGACCGTCTCCACCGCACCTTCACAAGCGCCGGAAGATGCGGTCATCAGGCCATCCGAACCCTCGCCCATGCCATTGCCAGACCCCATATTACTCACGTATACCGCCACGGCGCCGGCGAGAATTCCCGCGACACCGGCAATTACGATCAATCGGGCGGACGGAAGGCCAAAGGGTCTTTTGGTCGTCATCAACTACTCCAGGATTCTTATCTCATGGCCGACGGCACGAAGGACGCGACATCCTCCAACCAGATGTGGGGCGGACGCTTCGCCTCGGGGCCGGACGCGATCATGGAGGAGATAAATGCCTCGATCGGTTTCGACAAGAAGCTCTATGCCCAGGATATCCGCGGCTCTATAGCGCATGCGACCATGCTGGCGGAAAAAGGCATCATTTCGCGCGAAGATAAAGACAAGATTGTTAGCGGCCTGAACACGATCATGTCAGAGATCGAAAGCGGCCAGTTCGAATTCTCCCGCAAGCTCGAAGACATCCATATGAATGTCGAGGCGCGGCTCGCCACGCTGATCGGCCCCGCCGCCGGCCGGCTGCACACCGCCCGCTCCCGCAACGACCAGGTGGCGCTCGATTTCCGCCTCTGGGTCAAGGAAGAGCTCGCCAAGACCGAGAAGATGCTGACCGGCCTGATCGGCGCCTTCCTCGATCGCGCAGAAGAGCATGCCGAAACCGTCATGCCGGGCTTCACCCACCTGCAGACCGCCCAGCCGGTCACCTTCGGTCATCACTGCATGGCCTATGTGGAAATGTTCGGCCGTGACCGCGCCCGCGTGCGCCACGCCATCGATCATCTCGACGAAAGCCCGATCGGCGCCGCAGCGCTGGCCGGCACGCCTTATCCGATCGATCGCCACATGACGGCGAAGGCGCTCGGCTTCCGCGAGCCGACCCGCAATTCGATCGACACCGTTTCCGACCGCGATTTCGCGCTGGAATTCCTCTCGGTCGCGGCCATCTGCGCCGTGCACCTGTCGCGACTGGCAGAGGAAATCGTCATCTGGTCCACGCCGCAATTCGGCTTCGTGCGCCTGTCGGATGCCTTCTCCACCGGCTCGTCGATCATGCCGCAGAAGAAGAACCCGGATGCCGCCGAACTGGTGCGCGCCAAGACCGGCCGCATCAACGGTTCGCTGGTAGCACTGCTCACCGTCATGAAGGGCCTACCGCTCGCCTATTCCAAGGACATGCAGGAAGACAAGGAACAGGTCTTCGACGCTGCCGAGAACCTGGAACTGGCGATTGCCGCCATGACCGGCATGATGCGCGACATGACGATCCGCGCCGACAAGATGCGCGCCGCCGCCGGCGCCGGCTTCTCGACCGCCACCGACCTTGCCGACTGGCTGGTCCGCACCATCGGCCTGCCCTTCCGCGAGGCCCATCACGTCACCGGCCATGCTGTGGCGCTGGCCGAGAAGAAAGGCTGCGACCTTTCCGAGCTGACGCTCGAAGAACTGCAGGCCCTGAACCCGGCGATCACCGACGAGGTGTTCAAAGTGCTCTCCGTCGATGCCTCCGTCGCCAGCCGCCAGAGCTTTGGCGGTACGGCACCGTCGGAAGTGCGCAAGCAGATCGCCTGGTGGCGTAACCGCAACTGATACGGAATTGATGCTGGATAGTGGCTGCACAAGCGCGCGGAACTTCGCTATGACAGTTCCGCACTCGTGCTGGAGATAGGTTTGAAGAGCATGTCGAACTCGCTGGTCAAAATTGCCCGCATCACCTTTGTGCTGACGCTTGGCTGCGCCGTTGTCGCCGGCTGCGGCCGCAAGGGCGATCTCGACCGCCCGGGCACGCCGGTGGAGCAGCAGAACATTCGCAAGCCCGGCAAACCGAGTGAGAGAAAACCGGAGCCCGTTGCCGAACGCCCGTTCCTTCTCGATCCTCTTCTGTAATCCCCGAGTTTTGTCGTGAACCATTTTCATTATATCGACGGCGTGCTGCACGCCGAAAACGTGCCTGTTCCGGAAATCGCCAAGGCCGTCGGCACGCCCTTCTATGTCTATTCGACCGCCACGCTGGAACGCCACTACAAGGTGTTCGCGGCGGCGTTTGCCGATGTCGACGCCATGGTCTGTTACGCCATGAAGGCGAACTCCAACCAGGCCGTGCTGAAGACGCTCGGCCGGCTGGGTGCCGGCATCGACGTCGTGTCGGGCGGTGAGTTGCGTCGCGCGCTGGCGGCCGGCATCCCGGCAAACCGCATCATGTTCTCCGGCGTCGGCAAGACGGTCGCCGAGATGGATTATGCGTTGCAGGCCGGCATCTACTGTTTCAACGTCGAGTCCGAACCGGAACTGGAAGTCCTGAACCTGCGCGCCGTCAAGGCCGGTAAAAAGGCTCACGTCTCTTTCCGCATTAATCCGGATGTCGACGCAGGCACCCATGCCAAGATTTCCACCGGCAAGAAGGAAAACAAGTTCGGCATCGCCTATGAAAAGGCGCGCGACATCTATGCTCACGCCGCCACGCTGCCGGGCATCGATGTCACCGGCATCGACATGCATATCGGCAGCCAGATCACTGAACTGCAGCCCTTCGACCATGCTTTCCGCTTGCTGCGCGAACTCGTCGAGACGCTGCGCGCCGATGGCCACCGCATCGACCATGTCGATATCGGCGGCGGACTCGGCATTCCCTACAAGGACGACAACAACCCGCCGCCGCTGCCGGACGCTTATGCGGAAACGGTGAAGCGCCAGTTGCGGTCGCTGAACTGCAAGATCGTCACCGAGCCCGGCCGCCTGATCGTCGGCAATGCCGGCATCCTGGTGACCGAGGTCATTTACGTGAAGGACGGCGGCGAAAAGACGTTCGTCATCGTCGACGGAGCGATGAACGACCTGATCCGCCCGACGCTTTACGAAGCCTACCATTCGATCCGCCCGGTCGTCATGCCACCGGCAGATAGCCCGCGCATCAAGGGTGACGTGGTCGGCCCCGTCTGCGAGACTGGCGATTATCTGGCTCTCGACCGCGAAATGGCCGAACCGAAGCCGGGTGACCTGATTGCGGTCTCATCGGCCGGCGCCTATGGCGCCGTGCAGGCCGGAACCTACAACACGCGCCTGCTCGTGCCAGAGGTTTTGGTCAAGGGCAACGAGTTCCATGTCGTGCGCCCCCGCGGCACGTATGACGAGCTTATCGGCCTCGATTCCATTCCCGCCTGGCTTGCGTGAACACCTGACGTTGCGTTCACTTTTGCGGGAAACGACCTGAAATATGGGGGCGACCAGCCCCTTCCCCTCGTCTTCGCCACAAACATCGCTATTCTGATAGCTTGATTTGCGCCGCCACGATTGGAGACGGACCGCATGAGCTTGACCCGCAAAGGTGCCTTCGAATCGCATCCCGCGCTCGCCCGCCGTGTGGCGCTGAAACGCTCCTTCGCCCGGATCGTGCTTTTCTTCGAACGGATTCTACCGCTTCTGCTGGCACCGCTCGGCATCGCGGCGCTGTTCCTCTCCGCATCGTGGTTCGGCATTTTCCGCATCGCGCCGGATTGGGCTCGCTGGGTTCTGGTCGGCGGTTTCGCCTTCGCCTTCGTCTATTCCATTCTGCCTCTCACCCGGCTGCGCTGGCCGCAGGCGCAGGACGCGGACCGTCTGCTCGAAGAACGCAACAACCTGCCTCACCAGCCAGTCGCCGTGCAGGAAGACCAGCCGGCCTTCGAAACGCCCTTCTCCCGCGCGCTCTGGAAGGAACACCAGATCCGCATGGCGGAGCGTATCGCAGCGCTCGATGCCGGCCTGCCGCAGCCGGACATCGCCAAGCATGACCGGTTCGCTCTGCGTGCCATCCCGGCACTCGTTTTCGTCGTCGCGCTCGGTTATTCCTTCTCGAACGGCGGCGGCTCGCCGGTGGATGCCTTCCGCCCTGCCCCGCCGGCGCCGAGCATCAACCCGGACCTGCGCATCGACGCCTGGCTGACCCCGCCGTCCTATACCGGCAAGGCTCCGGTCTTCCTCACCGGCCAGCAGGCAACGACCGTCGCCCATAATGTCTCTGTGCCGCAGAATTCCGCGCTCACTGTGCGTGTCACCGGTGGCGAGGGCGGCGAGGCTGTGGTCTTCACGCCGAAGACCGGTGGCCAGTCGGTCACGCTGGTGACCGAGGAGGCAAAGAAGGTGGCCGAGGCGGCTGCCAAGCAACCGGAACAGAAGACCGGCGCACCCGCAAACCAGCAGGCCGCAACCCCGCAGCAGTCAGCCAAGACGCCGGCACCCCAGCAGGCAAGCCAGCAACCGAACCAGCCTTTGCAGCCGCGCACCTACGCGCTCAACATCGCCGAAAGCGGAAGCCTGACGACCAACGGCCAGACCTGGGCATTCGACGTGATCCCGGATCGCCCGCCGGAAATCGCCTTCGACGGCCAGCCGCGCCGCTCTGTTAACGGCGCGCTGGAAATCGGCTTCACCGCCAAGGACGATTACGGCATCCGCGAGGCGCATGCGCTGATCGAGCCGGTCGGCCCGGTCGATCCTGCCGCCAAGCCGCTTTATCCGTTGCCGGACTACCGCCTCGACCTGCCGCGCCAGAACAATGGCAAGGAAGCCAAGGGCGTCACCAGCCGCAACCTCACGGAACACCCGCTTGCCGGCAAACGTGTCCGCATCACGCTCGTCGCCAAGGATGGCGCCGGCCAGACCGGCCGCAGCCCGAGCCATGAAATCGTTCTGCCGGCACACGGCTTCACCGAGCCACTGGCCGCAGCCGTTGCGGAGGAACGTCAGGTCTTCGCGCTCGATACGCGCCAGATGCCGAAGGCGATCGCGCTCAACGAAGCGCTCGCCATCCGCCCGGACGAGACCATACCGAACCTCAGCCACTTCCTGCTGATCCGCTCGGCGCTGGAGCGCATGAAGCTTGCCCGCAATGAGGAGCAGCTGAAGGATACGGCCGCCTATCTCTGGGAAATCGCCCTCGGCATCGAGGACGGCGACCTGTCGCAGGCCGAAAAGCGCCTGCGCGACGCCCAGAAGAACCTCGCGGACGCGCTGCAGAACAAGGCTTCCGACCAGGAAATCGCGCGCCTGATGAAGGAACTGCGCGAGGCGATGCAGGAGTTCATGAACGAGTTGGCGCAACGCATGCAGAACGCGCCGCAATCGCCGAACAACATGCAGGCGCAGAATGTCATCCGGCAGCGTGACCTGCAGAACATGATGGACCAGATCGAAAACCTGGCTCGCTCCGGCAATCGTGATGCCGCCCAGCAGATGCTGAACGAGCTGCAAAGGATGATGAACAACCTGCAGGCCGGTCGCCCGCAGCGCGGTCAACAGGGCCAGCAACAGCAGCAGAACAGCCAGATGCGCCAGCAGATCGACAAGCTCGGCGAGATCATGCAGGAACAGCAGCGGCTGATGGACCAGACCTTCAAGCTGGATCAGGCACTGCGCGACCGCATGCAGCGCGGCAATCCCCAACAGGGCCAGCAGGGTCAACAACAGCAGCAACAGGGCCAGCAGCAGCAAGGTCAGCAGGGCCAACAAGGCCAGCAGGGTGAACAGAACACCGACCAGATGACCGCTGAACAATTGCGCGAAGCTTTGAAGAACCTGCGTGCCCAGCAGGATGGCCTCGGTAAGAAGCTGCAGGAGCTTCAGAAGGGCCTGAAGGAACTCGGCATGCAGCCCGGCGAAGGTTTCGGCCAGGCCGAGCGTGAAATGGGCAATGCCGGCAAATCGCTCGGCGAAGGCCAGGGCGAACAAGCCGTGCAGGGCCAGGGCAATGCGCTGAACGCGCTGCGCCAGGGCGCCCAGAACATGATGCAGCAGATGATGCAGGCCATGCAGCAGGGCCAGGGCCAGCAGCAGGGTCAGGGCCGCGACGGCCAGGGCGAGAACATGGCGAACCAGGGCGGCCAGAACGGTCGCGACCCGCTGGGTCGGCCGCGTTCCACCTCAGGCCCGGATTTCGGCGATCAGGTCAAAGTGCCGGACGAAATCGACGTCCAGCGCGCCCGCGAAATCCTCGACGCGATCCGCAACCGGCTTGGAAACTCCCTGTCGGGCGATATCGAGCGGCATTATCTGGAGCGGTTGCTGGACATCCGGTAAGCGGAGGGGCCGTAACCTGCTCCGCTATCTATCGGGGGCGGGCATAACCGGGACCGACCGCTTGCGACAGGCACACGGCGCGAGTGGCGCTGATTTCAGTACCTCATCCGGCTGAAACCCGGCTCGTCCGGCGTCATCGAAGACTTTCCAGCTTGATGAATAGCCGCTCGACCCGAAGAACGTACGGGTAGCCGCACTCTTCCAGAGGCTCTCCCCCTTTTCGCATCGCGAAACGGCTCAAGCTTTTTCACACAATTCCGGACACAAAACCGCTGCGCACTTTTGCTGGAATTGCTCTATTTCTTAGATGAATCAGACTGCCCTGATTGCCAAGCCCTTCGCATCAAGGCGCTCGAAAACAAATAGCGACTTTCGGATCGATACAACGCCCGTCCCGATGGGCTTACCGCCGCAACTCCACGCTGATCGGCGTCAGCACGGCCGAATTCGGCTTGGCCGGCGCGGACGGTCCCTGCATCGCGGCACCGGATGCGGAAGCATCCGCCACCTTGGCGCCGGGAGCGGCAAGCGGGCCCGTGCCCTTCAGCTTGCCAGCGATCTGTTTGAGTATTCGGGTGGATTCGGCCGAAAGCGAGCGCGGGCGCACAAGGGCGGCAATCGCCGGCTCGCCTTCCTTTTTCTTGGAAGCGACGGCCGAGCCTTTGTGATCGCCGGTCGGAAGCGGATTGTCGATGCCGGGAATGGCGCGCAACTCGATGCCCTGATGCGCATAGTCCATCAGCGTCTTGAACGTCATGGCCGGCAACGAACCACCCGTCATGTTGTTCATCGAGGTGAAATCGTCGTTACCGAACCAGACGGCGGTCGTGTAATTGCCGGTGAAGCCGATAAACCAGGCATCGCGATAGCTCTGCGACGTACCGGTCTTGCCACCGGTGACGATCCCGCCGTCAAGCGCCGCCTTGCGGGCGGTGCCCTGATAGGGAATGGTCGTCAGGATACGGTTCATCGACGACGTCGCCTGCTCGGAAAGCACACGCTTGGCCGGTGGTTCGTCGCGGTTGAAATCGTAGAGGACCTCGCCACCGTATCCCATCACCTGCTCGATGCCGTGACGGCGCGACTGCATGCCGCCGGCCGGCATCACCGCATAGGCGGTCGCCTGGTCGAGCACCGTCACTTCCGATGTGCCGAGCGGAATGGTCTTGTCCTTGCGCAGCGGTGTTTCGACGCCGAAGGCCTTCGCCGTCTGCACGATGACGTCGGTGCCAAGCGTTTCCTTGGCAAGCCGCACCGGCACGGTGTTCAGCGATTGCTGCATGGCGGTCATCAGCGTGACCTTGCCCTTGTAGGAGCGGCCATAGTTCTGCGGCGACCAGCCGTTCCAGGTGATCGGTGCGTCGGAGATCGTCGATTCCGGCTTGAAACCGTGCTCCATGGCGGCGGAATAGGTATAGAGCTTGAAGGACGAGCCCGGCTGGCGCAGGGCCCTGGTGGCACGGTTGAACTGGCTGTCGCCGTAATCGCGACCGCCGACCATGGCGCGCACGGCACCGCCGTTTTCGATCGTCACCATGGCGCCCTGCTTGACCTTATAGCTGTCGCCATACTCACGCAGGCTGGATTCCATTGCGGATTCCGCAGCCTGTTGCACGCCCATATCGATCGTGGTGCGCACCACGACGGAATGTTCGCGGAACTTGCCCGCGGCCGCCAGCCGCTGGACCTCGTCGAAAGCCCAGTCGAGGAAGAAATCCGGCGCCTTGGCCTCGGCCCGGTCCACGGCGGTGGCGGGATTGCGACGGGCGGCGATCACCTGCCCTTCGGTCATCATGCCGCTCTGCACGAGGTTGGACAGTACATCGTTGGCGCGAGCGCGCGCCGCCGGCAGGTTGACGTGCGGGGCATATTTAGCCGGCGCCTTGAATAGGCCGGCCAGCATCGCGCTTTCCGCAAGGTTCACCTCGGTAATGTTCTTGCCGAAATAGAACTGCGAGGCCGCCGCGGCGCCGAACGTGCCGCCGCCCATATAGGCGCGGTCCAGATAAAGCGACAGGATTTCCTTCTTTGAAAGGTTCGCCTCCAGCCACAGCGCCAGGAAGGCTTCCTTGATCTTGCGCTCGATCGACCGCTCGTTGGTGAGGAACAGGTTCTTGGCGAGCTGCTGCGTCAGCGTCGAACCGCCCTGCACGACACCGCCGGCCTTGGCGTTTTCGCTCATCGCGCGGCCGAGGCCGATGAAGTCGATACCCCAGTGGTCGAAGAAGCGCCGGTCTTCGGTAGCCAGCACCGCCTTGATCAGGCTGTCCGGCAATTCATCGATCGGAACTGAATCTTCGTGAATGATGCCGCGATGGCCGATCGTGTTGCCGTAGCGGTCCAGAAAGGTGACGGCGAAATCGCCGCGGCTGCGCCAATCCTCGTGGGTTTCCTCGAAGGCGGGCTGCGCCAGCGCCAGAAGCAGCACGAAACCGGCCGTGCCGAGCGTCATCGCCTCGCCGGCCAGCTCGAAGCCGATGCGCTTCCAGCCGCGCACGCGGAACCGGCGAAAGAAGATGGTGATTTCTTCCCAGATCTCGCCCAGCTTGAAGCCGAGGTTCCAGATGGTCGAGTCAATCCAGGAATCGATACGCAGCAGGGTGTGGCGCTTTTTGCGCGGTCCATCGCCGGATGGCTTTGACACCCCTTGCGGCTCGTCCTGCACCTTCGTCTCCCCGCCACTTTTCGATGAGATGAACTTGACGCCGTCCCGCTAAGGGATCAAAGGCATGAGCCTCTCACCGTTAATCAGCAATAGCTGACAAATGGTTTATGCGCGATAGCCAAATCGCAACAGGGTAAAAGGCATTGCATCGGATTGGTTCCTTGCCCCCACAAATGTGATGTCCGATCGATGATGAAGCGATGAACGAGCAACCTTTCTGGAAGACAAAACGGCTGGACCAGATGAACAGCGAGGAGTGGGAAAGCCTGTGTGATGGCTGCGGGCTCTGTTGTCTCAACAAGCTGGAGGACTGGGACACCGGCGAGGTGGCCTTTACGTCCGTTGCCTGTCGGCTGCTCGACGGCGAAAGCTGCCGCTGCGTCGACTACGAAAACCGCCAGGCCACCGTGCCGGACTGTATCCAGCTGACGCCGAAGACCGTCGAGGAAATCACCTGGCTGCCGCCGACCTGTGGTTATCGTCTCGTCCGGGACGGCGAAGACCTTTACTGGTGGCACCCGCTCGTTTCCGGTGATCCCGAAACCGTCCACCAGGCCGGCATCTCCGCCCGCGGCCGGACAGTCAGCGAAACGGAAGTCGATGTTGACGATTTCGAGGATTACCTTGTCGATTGGCCATTAACGGTCGGCCAGAAGTCGTAAAAACCGATACTCTTTCAGTCAAGACTTCACGCTCACGTGATCAGCGTGCAAGATATTGACACGCCCGAAGAAAACATTCACATAAATACGAATTAAGGAACAATTCCTGTCTTAATTGCTTTTTTAATATACGCATCCATTCGAAAATACTAAGTCTACCCAAACATTCCAGATTGCGGCAGATCACGGTAATTCAATGAAACCAGAAGGCACATTGGCAGACAGCCTTTACGAGGCTGCCCTTGCTCCCGAACTGTGGACGGAAGCGTGTGAAAAGTTCGCGTCGCAAGTCGGCTCGTCCACGGCCGCGATCTTCACGATAGATCCCGACGGCAACCACCGTTATGTCGCCAGCCGAAACATCGACGAGGCTTATGCCCGCTTCTCGCAGAGCGAACTGCGTTTCCAGAACATCCGGCCCGTGCGCGCGCTGGAGAAATTTCCGTTCTCCTTCGCGCGCGACATCGATTTCCTGACGCTGGAAGAACGGGAAAACGATATCATCCTGCGGGAATTCATCAGGCCGGCGGGAATGGAATGGGAGGCCGGTTGCGGTTTCCGGGAGCCAACCGGACATACGATCATCGTCGCCCTAATGCGATCGCGTGAGATGAACCATTTTTCCGACGAGCAGATGGCACAGCTCGACAGCCTGAAACCCGACCTCGCCCGCGCCGCCTACATTTCGTCACGGCTTGCCTTCAACGAAGCCCGTTCGATGACGGAGACGTTGTCGCTGCTCGGCCTTCCGGCCGCGGTAATCGGCGACGGCGGGCAAGCAATTGCAATGAACCCGCAGATCGAGGCCTTGAGCCCGCGGATTCGCACCGGCGCCGGAAATCGGCTCATTCTCGAAGGCCAGGGCGCAAACGTTCTGCTGGACGAAGCGATAGAGCGTTATCGGGCGCAGACCGTGCCGGCCGTGCAGTCGCTGCCGATCTTGCCGAGAGACGGTGCGCCGGCCCTGATTCTGCACCTCATCCCGATCCGCCGCGCGGCGCGCGACATCTTCTCGCGTTCCATGGCGATCCTCGCCGTCACCCAGGTCGGCCAGATCGGCCCGCCCGATATGCGGGTTCTCTGCGGTCTCTTCGACCTCACCCCCGCGGAAGCCCGCATCGCGCGCGGCGTCGCCATGGCCCAGACGCCGGAGACGATCGCAAGTTCACTTGGAATTTCGCTGGAAACCGCCCGCTCTCACCTGAAGAAAATCATGCAGAAGACCGGAACGACCCGTCAGGCCGAACTCGTTCTGCTGCTCTCGGGGCTATCGGCGCCGAGTTTCAAAAGCGAACCGGGCCCGATCTGAAGGAATTGACTCTCGCCTGTATTCAGGCGGCGCGCGATCCGGCCTGTGCCAGCGCGGATGCCACGGCGCGGCGGATATCCGGAAGCGCAAACGGCTTCTGCACCACATCGACGATCTTGGTCGACAGATCGTCTGCCCGCTCGCGCTGCTCGGCATAACCGGTCATCAGCAGAATTTTCATGTCCGGAAACTTGGCTGACGCTTGATGCGCAAGTTCGATGCCGTCCATGACCGGCATGCGGATATCGGAAAGCAGCAGGTCGAACGGGCCTTCGCTCAGCTTTTCCAGGCCTTCGGCGCCATCGCCGGCTTCGTGCGTTTCGTGGCCGTCCATGCGCAGGGCACGAGCGACGAACATGCGGAGCGAATCTTCATCCTCGGTAATCAGGATTTTTGCCATGGCGATTGTTGCTCCCTGTCATGCTTCATGTCAGGAGCAAATCACCAGACTTTCCTTGTCGAGGAGTAAACGCCGGGCCGCGCAGGCCCGGCATGGTTAACGTCCCGTCTCCGGATCGGCGGCGCCTGATCCGGAATGGCGCACTCAGGCGTCGCCGGTGACGACGCCGACAAAGGGCAGTTCGCGGAAGGCATAAGCGACGTCCATGCCGTAGCCCACGACGAAATAGTCCGGGCATTCGAAGCCGACGTAATCCGCCTCGAGATCCTCCTTGCGCTTCACCTTCTTGTCGAGAAGGACGGCCAGCGACACGTGGCGGGCACCGCGCTCATAGAGCATTTCCTTGGCGAATTTCAGCGTCCGGCCGGATTCGAGAATATCGTCGATCAGAAGGACATCGCGGTCCTTCACGTCGCTGTCGATATCCTTGACGATCCGCACGCCCTGCGAAACTGTGCCGGCACCATAGCTGGAAAGCGTGATGAACTCGACTTCCGGCGCAAGACCGACATCGTGCAGCGCGCGAAGAAGGTCGGCCGCGAAAATGAAGGAACCCTTGAGGATCGCGATGACGAGCAGGTCCTTGGTCGGACCGGTTGCGATCTTCGCTGCAATCTCGCGATTGCGTTCCGCGATCTGCTCGGGGGTATAAAGCGGCTCGATGTTCTTGCCGCGCACGACGGGCATGAGGTTCTCCTGCGTGTCCGTAAAACGTTGCGATAGCACAGACCGCAGGAGAAGAGAAAGTGTCAGGCGCCCCGTTCGGACAGCGAAAGGCGCAGGTCCGGCAGTTTTCCACCGGGATGCGGGACGCGAGCGGAGAACCCGCGGCTATGGCCACCGGCAATAGCAAAGGCGGGCGGCGAGATCAGCGTCGAGGCGACAACGCCCTCGCCGGACATCAGGTCGGCGCGAATTGTCGGCATGGCGAGGCTTGCACCCGTGCGGTTTTCGACGATGCCGTTGATCAGCAGGATCTTCATGCCATTGGCATCCTGCTGCGTCATCGTCACATGGGTGATATCCAGCGTCGGACCTGCATTGGCCGAATCCGAACCGCCGAACAGGAACGAGAAACCACCGGCGAGAGCGAATACCGAGACGAACAGCAGAGCCACCACCGCGGAGAAGAAATCGGCGGACAGACGCGAAAGCGCGCCCTCGGTCGCAGTCAGCGCGCGCTGGAAAACCGTGCCTCCCGGGACCGTTTCCCGATGGTTGTCATTGTGGGAGTGGGGTCGGGCGGCTCGCCGCGCCGCTGCGTTCACGGTGACGAATTGCGCATCGACCACTTCGCCGCCGCGGCGAAAAGCGCGCGCGACGCGACCGGAAGGATCCGGCGGAAGAATGTCCATGCGGATGACCGTCTTGCCTTGCTGGCGGCTGTTGCTGCTCATGGGGCCCTCTTCGGCCCGTTTTCCCCTGACTTGAGGGATCCGGGCATTGAAACGAATCCCCTCCAGTCGTAAATTCAAATGGTTAATGCTTCGCAAACGCGGCCTGAAATCAGCCCTTTTCCGCGTGATATTTACGGTTCGTTTACTCGGGTCGTTAAGAGATAACGGGCACCACGAGCCTTAAAATCAGGGACTGGGTCATCCGTTGATTCACTTCGAAAATGTTGGTCTGCGTTACGGGATGGGCCCGGAGATTCTCCGGGACATGACCTTCGACATTCCCAAACGCTCTTTCCAGTTCCTGACGGGACCGTCGGGTGCCGGCAAGACGACGCTTCTGCGCCTGCTGTTCATGTCGCTGCACCCGACCCGCGGCATCATCCACATGTTCGGCCGCGACCTTTCCCAGATCCCGCGCGGCGAACTACCGATGCTGCGCCGCCGCGTCGGCATCGTCTTCCAGGACTTTCGCCTGCTCGACCATCTGACGACCTACGAGAATGTCGCCCTGCCGCTGCGCGTTCGCGGCAAGGAAGAGAGCAGCTATCGCAACGACGTGCTCGAACTCCTGAAATGGGTCGGCCTCGGCGAGCGCATCAACGTGCTTCCGGCCGTTCTGTCCGGCGGTGAGAAACAGCGCGCCGCGATTGCTCGCGCCCTGATGGACCGCCCGGAAATCCTGCTCGCCGACGAACCGACCGGCAACGTCGACCCGCCGATGGCGCGGCGTCTCCTGAACCTTTTCCTGGAGCTCAACCGGCTCGGCACGGCGGTGGTCATCGCCACCCACGACCTTGCCCTGATGGACCAGGTGGATGCGCGCAGGATGATCCTCACAGAAGGGCGGCTCGATATCTATGAATGAGTTGGGCCGACCGAAAGCGGCCAAGCCCGCCAAATCGAAAACGCCGCCTCAGCAGGGGCAGCAGCCGGCAGATCCCGCCGCAAAGCAGCAGCGCCGCGCGGAAATGAAGGTGCGGCCGACGGCGCCGATCCTGCCGCCATCCAATATCCAGGGCAATGCGCTGATGGTGGTCATCGCCATCATGGCCTTCCTCGCCTGCCTCACCTTCGGCGCCGTCACCATGGTGCGCGCCACGGCGGTAAGCTGGCAGAGCCAGATTTCCCGCGAGATCACCATCCAGATCAAGCCCGATGACGGGCTGGACATGAATGCGGCGCTGAAGAAGGCCCGCGAGCTGGCGCTTTCCTTCGTCGGCACCCGCGAAGGCACGATCATGGACGAGAGCGCCACCGCCCGCCTGCTCGAGCCCTGGCTCGGAACCGGGCTGAACCTCGAAGACCTGCCCGTTCCGCGTCTCGTCATCATCACCATCGACGAACAGAACCCGCCGGATTTCGCCGGCATGCGCGCCCTCCTGAAGACCGAGATACCGCAGGCCTTCCTGGACGATCACCGCACCTGGGTGGATCGCCTTGTTTCCATGGCGCATACCACGGTGCTGATCGGCACCGGTGTGCTGGTGCTCGTCTTCACGGCGATGATCCTGACGGTCATTTTCGCAACACGCGGCGCGCTGTCCGGCAACCGGCATATCGTCGAAGTCCTGCATTTCGTCGGCGCGGAAAGTTCCTTCGTCGCAAGCGAATTCCAGAAGCATTTCCTGAAGATCAGCATCAAGGGCTCGGCCGCCGGCGGCGCTCTGGCCGCAGCTCTTTTCGCCATCGCCAATATCTGGCAATCCAATTCGCTGGCAACGCCGGAGAGCGATCAGGCAACCGCGCTGTTCGGCACATTCACCATCGGCCTCACCGGATATCTCGGCATTTTCGCCACGATGATCATCATCGCGCTGCTGACGACGCTGACCGCCCGTTTCACCGTGATGCGGACGATCGACGAAATCGACCTCATCCGCTCCGATCCGGCGCGTTCCGATGGATTGTCAGCTTCTTGAACTCGACATCTTCGCCCTATAGTTTGGCCCTGTTCTCGCCACGAATCTCCGGCTAAGGACAGACATGACACCGGCCAAGATGACACCTGATGACGGATCGGATCGGGATGCGCGAACTGCATCGGCCGGTCTGTTTTCGCGCAGGGGTCGGCTGAGATGGGTTGCACGACGCCTCATCATGGTCTGCGTGCTGGCGCTTGCAGTGCTTTTCGGCGGTTTCCTGTGGTTCGCAAACGCCGTGACCTCGCTCAAGGCGCCCGACGGCGTGAAGGCCGACGCGATTGTCGTGTTGACCGGCGGATACCTGCGGATCGAACAGGCTCTCGGCCTGCTGCGCGACGGCGCCGGCAAGAGGCTGCTGATTTCGGGCGCCCATCCGTCCACCACACCGACACAGATCCGCAAGGTGACAGCCGCCTCGCCGGACCTTTTCAAATGCTGCGTCGATATCGGCTATGACGCGATCGACACGATCGGCAATGCCAACGAGATCAGCCGCTGGATCAGGGACCACGGCTACAAATCCATTCTGGTCGTGACCAACAATTACCACATGCCACGCAGCCTGCACGAGCTGCGCCGCGCCGATCCACAGACCGAATTCATCCCGTACCCGGTGATCAACTCGGACCTGACCCGCAAGGCCTGGTTCACCGAGCCGGACGTCTTGCGCACCATGCTTTCCGAATATGGCAAGGTGGTGCTGGCGACGATGCGCGACTGGTTCGGCATCTATCGCGGCACCGGCCTGCGCACCGAGGACGCCGCTCAGTCCGCGGCCAAATCGGCTCCCTGATCGGGATCGGCGCCGCAAGACTTTTCCCGCACCCGCACATCGCAAAGCTTTTTTCCGGCAGCGTTCTCGTG
The DNA here is from genome assembly GCA_965227625.1 of Neorhizobium sp. Classification (GTDB taxonomy): domain Bacteria; phylum Pseudomonadota; class Alphaproteobacteria; order Rhizobiales; family Rhizobiaceae; genus Neorhizobium. The sequence continues at coordinate 166,149 of CBDDGK010000016.1, forward strand.
TAGTCAGGGCGCGTCCAAAGGGAATTCCGCCTCATGCTGCTTCTGCGTTCGGTTCTGTTCAACACCGCGTTCTATACGAACCTGATCGTGCGGATGATCGTGCTGAGCCCGATCTATTTCCTGCTGCCGCGCAAGAAAGCGTTCGGCATTCCAAAGGCATGGGCCGCCTCCAACAACTGGCTGATGGCCAAGATCGTCGGCGCCACCTTCGAAATCGAGGGCATGGAGAACATTCCGGAGGGCGGCTGCATCTTCGCGCCGAAACACCAGTCGGCCTGGGATACGTTCGCGCTCCTGCCCTTCCAGCGCGACCCGGTCTACATCCTGAAGCGCGAACTGATGTGGATCCCGTTGTTCGGCTGGTATGTCGCCAAGCAACGGATGATCCCGGTCAATCGCGGCGCCCGCGGCAAGGTCATGGTCGAGGTGATGAAGCGCACCAAGGAAGAGATGGACAACGGCCGCCAGCTGATCATCTATCCGGAAGGAACGCGTCGCGCACCGGGTGCCGAACCCGCCTATCGCTACGGCATAGCCCGCATCTATCGCGACATCCAGGTGCCGGTCGTGCCGATCGTTGCGCACTGGGGCCTGTTCTGGGGCCGCCGCAAGCTGATCAAGCATCCCGGCAAATTCAAAGTCCGCATCCTGCCGCCAATCCAGCCTGGCATGGAGCCGGATGCGTTTTACGCGCATCTGATCGAGACGCTGGAGCGGGGGAGCGACAAGCTGCTGGTGGAGACGGTTGCGGCGAACCCGCATTTGCCGCTGCCGCCGACTGCCGCGAAAAGGTTGGCTGAGTTGAAGGGGCAGGACACGGCTTGAATTGACCCGGCGACTTCGTCACGTGCCGCCCCTTTAAGCGGCAAAAAAGAGCTTTCCGAGGACGCGGCTCGGTAGATGGATTCCCCCTTCTCCCCAGCGGGGAGAAGTGCCGAGCGGATGCGAGGCGATGAGGGGGCTCCGGGCTCAAGCAGCCATTGCCGCCGAGAGCTTGCCCCCCTCATCCGACCCTTCGGGCCACCAACCGGGGACGGGTCGCTTGCCCCGTCCCGTCCTCCGGACCCCCGCTGGGTAGAAGGGAAGATGGAGGCCTCAAGCCGCCACCGCAGCCCCAACCCCTTCCAACCACAAATCCCTGATCCCCATCTGCTTCAGGTGCGCCAGCGTATTGAACACATAGGCATCATTCGGCCCCGACTGCCCGACCGAGCTTTTGACCACTTCGGCCGCCCGCTCCACCGCCAGCGCCCCGGCATACTGCTCATGCCCGCGATCGACGACATAACCGACCGCCCTGGCATGCCGGCCATCACCGAGGGAAACAGGCAAAACCCGTTCGAGATAGACGCTGGTCACCAGCTCCCGCCGCCTGAGATAATCCAGCACATCCGCGCGGTTTTCCAGGCTCACCCGAAAGGCGACGCCACGGCAGGAGCCGCCGCGATCGAGGCCCAACACCAGGCCCGGATGATCCGGCGTGCCGCGATGCACATGCGACCAGACACAGAGGGAACGACGGAAACCGAAAGCGCGGGCGGGAAGTCTCTCTTCAAATGCAAAGCCCGGATTCCACATCAACGATCCGTAGCCAAACACCCAAAATTCGTCCATATCGCCAATCATATAACCTGGCACGGCACACCATTCCAAATCGAAGCATCCCGCCCCAAATCTTCAGTACCTTGAATCTTCGGCACTAGAAGTCTTCTGCACAATTGGAGAACATCATGGCAGCGTCAAGCCGATCCGGCGTCAGCGGAAAAATATGGCTCCTGGCCACCGGCATCGTCATCGCCATCGCGCTTTACACGGGCGGCTGGTTCTATGCCGCGTCGCTTCTGAAGGAGCAGACATTGGCGCTGCTCGGCAGTCAGGAGAAGAACGGCATCTCCGCCGAATGCTCCGATGCGGAATATCGCGGTTATCCGTTCCGCATCGGTCTGTTCTGCTCCAAAGTCGCGGTCGACGACCGTCAGAACGGCATTTCGGGCACGTTCGGCGCGTTGCGCTCGGCGGCGCAGGTCTACAATCCCGGCCATATCGTCTGGGAGCTCGACTCGCCGATCGAGATGCGTACCAGCCACGGCCTGACGCTTTCCACCACCTGGGAGAATTTCCAGTCGAGCCTCAGCACCAAGCTCAGCGGTGTCGAGCGCGCAGCTTTCGTCATCGACAATTCGAAGACCAGCATCGTTTCCACGACCACGGATCAGGCTTTCGACATCAGCGCCGCTCACACCGAAATCCACCTGCGCCAGAATGGCCCGGACCTCGATGCCGCGCTCTCTCTCGACCAGACCAACACCGCCATGAAGGGCCTGCCGCGCGTCCTGCCGCAGCTGAACGCCAGCCTCGACGTCACCCTCGCCGGCCGCGCCGGCATGATCGATGGCAGCGATCCGAACGGCATCGCACTGCACGGAACGAAAGGCCAGCTTCGCACGCTCACGGCAGACCTCGGCCAGGGCCGCCTGCTGACGATCTCCGGCCCGTTCTCCTTCGATGATCGCGGCTATCTCTCCGGCAAGCTGAGGCTCAAGATCGAGCAGATCGACGCCTGGCGCAACAGCCTCGGTGAAGCTTTCCCGGAAATCGCGCCAACATTGGAAACCGCAGCAAAGATGCTGTCCGCCCTCGGCGGCGGCAAGAATGCCTCGCTCGACCTCACCATCAGGAACGGCAAGGTCATGGCCGGCGGCTTCATCCAGATCGGCGAAATCCCGCCGATCTGAGACTTCGCGGCTTGCTTACTTCTTCACATCCAGCGCGTGGCGGCCGAAGTCCGGTGCGTCCACGTCCTGGCCGGCCTGAATGATCGAGCGGCGGATGGCGCGGGTGCGGGTGAAAAGCTCGAACAGCTTATCGCCCTCACCCCAGCGGATCGCCCGCTGCAGATAGGCGAGATCTTCCGAAAAGCGGGCCAGCATTTCCAGGATCGCATCCTTGTTATGCAGGCAGACGTCGCGCCACATGGTCGGGTCGGAGGCGGCAAGACGGGTGAAGTCGCGGAAACCGGAGGCGGAATATTTGATGACTTCCGCATCCGTCACCGTTTCCAGGTCGTCGGCGGTGCCGACGATATTGTAGGCGATGATATGCGGCAGGTGCGACACGATCGCCAGCACCTTGTCATGGTGCTGCGGGTCCATCTCGTCGATCCGCGAGCCGAGCGCCATCCAGAAAGCCTTGAGCCGGTCCAGCGCCTCGGCATTGGTATCCGGCAGCGGCGTGAAGATGCACCAGCGATCCCGGAACAGGCCAACGAAGCCCGCATCCGGACCGGACTTTTCCGTACCGGCCAGCGGATGACCCGGAATGAAATGCACATTGTCCGGCATATGCGGCGCCATCTGCGCGATGACGGAAGCCTTGGTAGAGCCGACATCGGTGACGATAGCGCCCGGCTTCAGGCTGCCGGCAATCTGCTTGGCCACCTCTTCCGAAGCACCGACCGGCACCGACACGATGACGAGATCGGCATCCTTCACCGCCTCGGCGGCTGAAGAAACGTAATGCGTACCGAGCTGGAGTTCTTCCGCCCGCTTCAGCGTCTCGACGCTGCGCGAGGAAATCACCACATCGCGGGCAAGCCCGAGTTCGCGGACATCGCGGGCGATCGACGAGCCGATCAGGCCGATGCCGATCAGCGCGATGCGATCGAACTGCGCCGTGCTCATGCGCTCTTACCCATAAACTCGCCGAGCGCTTCGATGACGCCGCGATTGGCCTCTTCCGAACCGACCGTCATGCGCAGCGAGTTCGGGAAGCCGTAACCCTTCACCATGCGCAGGATATAACCACGGCTGGTGAGGAAAGCATCCGCTTCCGGCGCACGCTTGCCATCGACGTCGGGGAAGTGGATCAGCACGAAATTGGTGACCGAAGGCGTGACCGTGAGGCCGAGCGCCTGGAACGCATGGGTCAGCTTGTCGAGCCACAGCGTGTTGTGCTCGACCGACTTTTCCACGAAGGCCTGATCGCGGATCGCGGCAGCGCCGGCTGCAATGGCAGGCGCGTTCATGTTGAACGGACCGCGCACGCGGTTCAGCGCGTCGAGAATGGCGGCCGGACCGTACATCCAGCCGATGCGCAGCGCTGCCAGACCGTAGACCTTCGAGAAGGTGCGGGTCATCACGACGTTCTTGTTGGAGGAGACGAGTTCGAGGCCGGCCTCGTAATCGTTCTTCTTCACATATTCCGCATAGGCCGCATCGAGAACGAGGATGACGTTCTTCGGCAGGCCGGCATGCAGGCGGCGGATGTCGGCAACCGGAACATAGGTGCCGGTCGGATTGCCCGGATTGGCGATGAAGACCATCCGGGTCTTTTCGGTGACGGCCGCGAGGATCGCGTCGACATCGACCGTGCAATCCTTTTCCTTAACCTCGATCGCCTTGGCACCGGCGCCCATGATCTGGATCTTGTAGACCAGGAAACCCGTGTTCGGTGATGATCGCCTCGTCGCCGGCACCGAGATAAACATGGCAAAGCAGGCCAAGCAGCTCATCGGAACCGTTGCCGCACATGATGTTTGCAACATTCAGGCCGTGCACGGCGGCGATCGCCTCGCGCAGCGCCATGGCCTGACCGTCGGGGTAGATTTCCAGATTGCCGGCCGCCTGCTTGAAGGCTTCGATCGCCTTCGGGCTGGCGCCCATCGGGGTCTCGTTGGAAGATAGCTTGAAGACGCGCGCCACGCCGGGAGCATGTTCCTTGCCGGGCACATAGGCGGCGATATCCAGAATGCCTGGACGCGGAACGGGCTCATTCGTGACGATGCTCATCGGATCAAACCTTTTTCGGAAATGCCTTACGGCAAAAGACTGAAAGGCATTAAAGCCGAAAACGGCCTTTGTCGAGTGATGTGGCTTTCTGGCTCTCATTCGATTTTGTGATGACCGGTTGTCGGGAATGCCACCGGCCATACGTCTTCCAGGAGGACATCAACGTCGAAGGAGGAAAGATCATGAGCATCGGAGACCATGATGATATCCGGGCATTGCTGAACGACTGGGCAAAGGCCCTGCGCGAGAAGAATGCCGATACGATTATCGGCTGCCAATCGGAGACGGTGAGGCACTTCTCGCTTGCCCCGCCGCTCGAAGAAATCGGCAGTCACAGAGACGGTCTGCAGAGCTGGCTCGACACCTGGGACGGCGATCTCATCTTCGAGATCCGCAACACCGATCTGCGCGTCGGCGGAGATACCGCCTGGTGCAGCGCGCTCGCCAAACTCGGAGGCAAGAAGATCGGCCAGGGCGAGCATGCATTCTGGATGCGGCTCACCGTCGCCTTCGCTCGTGAGCAGGGCCGCTGGCTGATCGTCCATATCCATGAATCCGTGCCGTTCTCGATGCAAGGCCAGCCGCTGGCGATCTTCGATCTGCAGCCGTGATCAGCGTACCCGTGTGGTGGGTACGCCCTGCGGCGCAAGCACCGGCACGAAGACGCGGCGCGAAGCACGCGCCGCGACCGGCAAGCCCTGATAGAGCCGCTTCTGCGCCTCTATCACCAGCACGCCGGAAAACACCGGCCAGAAGCGCCGGCCAAGCCGCTCGAAAACATGCCGGAGCCTCAGAACCATGCGGATTTTCGAGGGCGGGAAGAACAGTGCCTCGGCACTGGCGCCGGGCGTGAAATTGGTTTCGCGCAACAGCGACGTCAGCTGCCCGCGCGAATAGGGTCGTCCGGAGCCGAACGGCGTATGCTCCATCCGCGCCCAGACGCCGCGGCGGTTCGGCACGACGATGACAAGCCGGCCGCCGGGAGCCAGGACACGCCAAAGCTCCTTCAGTGTCTCGCGCGGGTTTTCCGCAAATTCCAGCGAATGCACCATCAACACGCGGTCGATCGAGCTATCCGGCAGCGGCAGTTCTTCGTCGAAAACCAGCGCCGTCGAGGAAAGCTCACCCACCGGCCAGTTCACCGCCCCTTGTTGCGCCGGCATGAAAGCGAAAGTGCGTTCCGTATCGGCGCGGAAGCGGTCTAGATAAGGCACGGCATAACCCAGCCCTACCAGCCGCTCTTCCGGCAACCGCGCCCAGAGCGAAGACAACGCCATGGCGATCGACTGCTCGGCAAGGTGCCCGAGTGGCGAGTGATAGAATTCGCGGAGATCGACGATATCGACTGACATTGCGTAATATTTGAATGCCGGCTGCGGTTGGACTTCGGGTGCTCAGTCTCTACATTGTTGTTCAAAACAATTTGAGCAATAGGGACGACCTTATGAAACCACTGGAACTCGAAGTTTTTTTCATGCCGAAGCGATAATTACGGTGTTCTCGTCCACGACCCGGAAAGCGGTCTGACGGCTTCGATCGATGCACCCGAGGAACAGCCGATCCTCGATGCCGCCGCCCGCCGAGGCTGGAAGCTCACCCACATTTTCACCACCCATCACCATGGCGACCATGTGGAAGCCAATCTGGCGCTGAAGGAAAAGTTCGGCCTCGAAATCATCGGCCCGGTCAACGAGGCCGTCGCAATCCCCGGCCTCGATCGCACCATGGCGGATGGTGACGAGTTCCAGTTCGGCGAACATGTCGTGCGCGTCATCGAGACGCCCGGCCACACCGCCGGCCATATCTGCTACCACTTCCCGGACGACAAGATCCTGTTCTCCGCCGATACGCTGTTTGCGCTCGGTTGCGGCCGACTGTTCGAACGCCCGGCCGCGGACATGTGGTCTTCGCTGCAGAAGCTCGCCGTGCTGCCGGATGAAACCGCGATCTATTTCGGCCACGAATACACGCTGTCCAATGCCAGGTTTGCGCTGACCATCGATACGCAGAACGAACGGCTGAAAGCCCGCGTGCAGGAGATCGAGGCGCTGCGCGCCGAAGGCAAGTTCACGATCCCGACCATGATGGGCCTGGAAAAGGAAACCAACCCCTTTCTGCGCGCCGCCGACCCCTCGATCCGCCGCAACCTGTTGATGGAAGGCAGCACCAACGAGGAAGTCTTTGCCGAAATCCGCAAGCGCAAGGACAATTTCTAAGTGGAAGCCTCGGAGATTATTGCAACGCTCGGCATGCAGCGCCACCCCGAGGGTGGCTGGTATGTCGAGACGTTTCGCGACGACAACGGCGGGACGCGCGGTCATTCGACCGCGATCTACTATCTGCTGGAAGCCGGCGAGCGTTCGCACTGGCACCGGGTTCGCGATGCGGCGGAGGTCTGGCACTTTTATGCCGGCGACCCGCTGCTTCTGCGGATCTCGGACGGCACGGCGACAGAAACCGTAACGCTCGGCACCGACCTTGCCAAAGGCCAGCGCCCGCAGGCTGTGGTGCCGACAAACGCCTGGCAGTCGGCCGAGCCGCTTGGCAGCTTCACGCTGGTCGGCTGCACTGTGGCGCCGGGCTTCGATTTCGCGAGCTTCGAGATGGCGCCACCCGACTGGCAGCCGGCAGCCTAGAACCGAGGCATGCCGGCAATCGCCAGCGTGAAGATCAGCTGCGCCGCGTAATAGGTAACCCAGACGAAAGGCTTCAGCCTCTTCATCGTGGGATCTGCCGGCTTGACGACGAAGCGCTGCAGGCCGAGCGCCGTGTCGGACATCACGAACAGGGTGGCCGCCACGCCCGGCATCATGGGCCTGACAGAGAGTGCCGAAAGCGCCATGGCGATGATCGCCGCTGCATATGCCGCCACGGGCAGCGCCAGCTTGCCCGCCGACCGCCACAGGATGAGCAGCAGAAGCCCGGCGAGAATGACGAACAGCCATGCAAACGCATAACGCCAGGGACTTTCGACGATCAGCGCCAGATCGGCATGCGGCCAGAACAGCGCCACATAGGCGATATGCGACAGCAGGAAAGCCAGCAGCCCGGCGATGAACGATCCCTCGCCGTCATAAGCCAGGCAAAGATCGCCAAGCGCCGCCAGAGCCAATGCGGCCGCAAGCAGCGGCGCATGCAAGGCAAGCGCATACCCTGACAGCAGAAGCACCGGCAGCATCTTCAGGAGAGCGCGCGGATGGCTCGTTGGCTTTTCCAGCCAGCGAAAGTGAACGAGTGCAAGCAGAACCGATGCGGTGAGCACAACGGATAAAAAGACCGACATTTCTTCCCCCAACGCCCCTGACTTCTAGGGACGCCTATTCAGCAGCAGCCTCACCTACCGGTTTCGGCCGTAACATATCCCGTGCCGCCAGCACCGCCCCACCGGTGATCAGCAGACACGCAACCAGAATGCGCCAATCGGGCTCGGCAACGCCGGAGGCCACCAGGATCAGCGTCGAAAGAAGCGGCGCCGCATAGCTGGCCGCGCCGATGATCTGAATATCGCCGTTTTTCACGCCATAGTCCCAGGCGTAAAAGCCAGCCCCCAGCGGCAACAGCCCGAGCCCGATCACGGCCGCCCATTCGCCCCCGTCAGCCGGCCAGACCGTCGTTTCCAAAGCCAGATGGCAGACGAGCGACAACAGCGACGTCCCCAGACAAAATCCGGTCACCACATCCGTCGAAACCTTGTCGAAGCTGCGCGTCATCAGCGAATAACCACACCAGGTGAAGGCGCAGAGAAATGCCGCGCCATAACCCAGGGCATAACCGCCTTCGAAGGAAATGCCGTTGCGGGAAACGATGGTGATCGTGCCGCAAAGCCCGATCAACGCGCCGATCACATGATACCAGCGCAGCCGCTCGCCCGGCAGCAGCGCCGAACCCACGACGATGAACAGCGGCCAGAGATAGGCGATCAGCCCAGCCTCGACCGCCGGCGCGTTCCGAAGTGCTGTGAAATACAGGAAATGATAACCGAACAGGCCGCCGATCCCGGTGAGCCAGACCTTGGCCGGCTGCTTCAGAAAGGCGATGCGCTCAGGCTTGACGGCAAACAGGATCAGTCCGGGAAGGCTGCCGATCGCAAAGGTCATCGCGTTCATCTGGAACGGCGGCACCTTGCCGGATGCGGCCGTCATCAGCGCCAGCAGCGACCACATCAGGATCGCCGTAAAGCCGATCAATGTTCCGCGGATTTTCACCCCTGCCCCCTCGACACCCCTGAGAGCGCCCTATCAGCCGCCGTATTTGACGGCCGTCACGTAAACCTGCCCCATCCGCGTCGGAATGACGGCATAGACGGGAGCGTATACATTGACCGATTGGGCCTTGGCAAACCAGATTTCCATCGGCGTCTTGCGCAGATATTCGATATCGCTGCGACCCTTGCGGAAACCGGATTTCGGCACGTAGCGGATCGAGCAGACGATCGCCTCGCCCTTGAACCCGTCCGTCTTGAATTCCTTGGTGCCTTTAGGCGTCAGCACCAGATCCATGCGGCTTTCGCCGTCATAGATCGGCAGGCGGCTGGGGCACACCTTGGCATCACCGGGAAAGATCAGCCCGCTCAACGGATCGAGCACCGCACGCAGGTCCTTGTCCGTCACCGGGATCCAGTTTTCCGGATTGCGCTTCAGCTCCGGCTTCACCGTCGTTTCGGTCACATCGCCATTGCGGTATTCGATATCGTACACGCGGGTGCGCTTGCCGGACGTGTAGACCAGATTGTAGCGATCGGCCTGCAATTTGTCGGCCTGCATACGTCCGCTCACGCTCGTCTCGGCCGAGATGCGGCTGATGATATTGACGATACCGGCCGACTTGAACGTGCCGTTTATCTTGTAGCCGCTATCGTCGAACGCGCTTGAAAACGAGGCCGTGGCGATCGGCAAAATACCCAGGCTGATGTCGTATTCGCTGCGGTGCCGGATTTCGGCCGAACACAATGGCGAAGCCGCAATCCCGAAGATGAGCGCGAATGCGGTGACGATACGGCCTTTAAGGATCATGTTTCCGTCCTGAACAATGAAGACGCCTCGCGACAGGGCGTCGAACGTCTTCCCGCTGACATATAGACCGGGCATAATGGCAAGAAAATAGCGGTATAAGCCCTTGGCCGCCGGATTCTCTTGGATACCGCCCGAGGTTTTGGCTTGACGCGGCGGGTCTCACTGACTATAGAACCGCAACTTTCCAATCAGGACCAGTTGGATCGGCACGCCGGGCATTGCCTGGAAGAGCCATCCGATTGCAGAAGAACAAAGGTGTAATCATGTCTCGTGTGTGCGAACTGACCGGCAAGGGCGTTATGACCGGTAACAATGTTAGCCATGCCAACAACAAGACCCGTCGCCGGTTCCTGCCGAACCTCTGCCAGGTCACGCTTATCTCGGACGTTCTCGGCCAGCGTTATCGTCTGCGCGTTTCGGCTCACGCCCTGCGCTCTGTTGAACATCGCGGTGGCCTCGATGCCTTCCTGCTGAAGTCCGACGAAACCGAACTGTCGATGCGCGCTCGTCTGCTGCGCCGCCAGATCGCAAAGAAGACCGCTGAAGTAGCTGCTGCTGCCTAATCGGCTCTCGACTTTATACATCGGCTTTGAGCAAGGCTTGAACGGATAACACCGTACAAGCCTTTTCTCTTGGCCTTCATAGAACTCCAACTGGTGGCATCACCCAGGATAAAAAAATGCTAGCGATCCGCTACACCCTTATCTATGCCCTGCTGATGACGGCAATCGTCGTCGCATCCAATATCCTCGTGCAGTTCCCGCTTTCGGGTTCGCTCTGGGGCATCGCCCTCGGCGATCTGTTGACCTGGGGCGCCTTCACCTACCCGATCGCCTTCCTGATCACCGACCTGACCAACCGCCAGTTCGGCCCGACCGTCGCCCGTCGTGTGGTCTTCGTCGGTTTTGTCGTGGGCGTGACCCTGTCCTTCTGGGCCTCCATCCCGCGCATCGCGGTCGCCTCCGGCACCGCCTTCCTGATCGGCCAGCTGCTCGATATCTCCGTCTTCAACAAGCTGCGCCGCCAGACCTGGTGGCAGGCACCGCTCGCGGGCTCGCTGCTCGGCTCGGTTCTGGATACGGCACTGTTCTTCTCGATCGCCTTCGCGCCGGCCTTTGCCTTTATCGGCCCGAACGACGATTTCGCGATCGGCTGGGCACCGCTGCTCGGCGCATTCTCCTCGGAAGCACCGCGCTGGATCTCCTGGGCGCTCGGCGATCTCTGCGTCAAGGTTCTGGTCGGCGTCGTGCTGCTCCTGCCCTATGGCGCGCTGATGAACGTGCTGAAGCCGATGCCGCAGACGACACCGGCCCGCTAAACCGGTCTTTATCGACCGAATACGACCGGGTGAGCCATCACCCGGTCGACAAGCGACTCGACCGGCTCGGACGAATCCAGCCGCAGGATCGGCGCAGTCTGCGTCAGGAACCACGCTTCATGGGCAACCAGCCCACGCTGCTCCGGCCCGACCGTATCGTAGCTCTCCGCCCATTCCAGAAACGCCCGGCTCGCTTCCGCCATATCGCCACCCGGCAGAATGCGGTCACCATATCGGCGCATCTCCCGCTGCCTCAGCCGCTCCATGCGTAACGCCGGATCGAGCCGCATGAAGATGATGAGCTGGTAGAGCGGCTCCATCGCGCGCGCCCATCTGAGCGCCGAGCCTGAAAACACCCAAGCCCCGTCAGGTCGCGCCTTCTCCTGCAACATCTCGATCCGCACCGGCATGTCGCGCGGTGTCGTGAACGGCGGGGTTGTCGGCATCCAGTAAAAATTGTCGGCGTCGAAATGAGGGATGCCAAGTTTTTCAGAAAGCGCAGCACCGAGTGTGGACGTGCCGGAGCCGGATGCGCCCAGAATATAGATGCGAATCATGATCGTCCGTCCTCCGTTGCAGAGGCACAGCGCATAGCCGTGGGATGTGACGGTTTTTCTGGGGAAGTTATGAATATTGCGGTCTGCAAAGATCGCTCGATTGCAATTGACGCTGGAGCGCGGGGCCCCCTCACCCGGCCTCCGCTTTCGCTCGGCCACCCTCTCGGTAGAGGGGGAATGGCAACGTTGCCGCACCTCCCTTCTCCCCTCGGGGAGAAGGTGGCCCGAAGGGCCGGATGAGGGGGCCACACCCGCCCGCCTCCAACTCAATTCAACCGAAACTCCAACATCAGATTCCGCTGCAGGAAATGATTGCCGTTATCGTCGGAAATCAGGATCACGTGCGGCCTGCCGTCCGGCCCGGCGATCACATCGATGCCTTCCATATTGTCGATGGCATAGCTCATATCCGCTTCCAGCAGCACCTCGCCGTCGACCAGCGCACCGGGACGAATGTCTTCGCCCTTGATCAGCCGCAGCCGCATGCCGAGCCCGCCGAGGAAGCTGAAGCGGCGCTCCAGCAGCAGGAAATCGCCATTCGGCAGGAAGGCGCCGTCGGTCGCATCGTAGGGATCGTGGCGCGCCACCTTGAAGACACCCTTCAGCGGCCCTTCGAGGATCGCCGCATAAAGATTGCCGTCCCGGTCCAGGCTATGCTCGGTCACGACGATCGGCGCGCCCTTGAGCGGCCCGGATTTCGGCGAAACCGCTACGGTCTCCATACCCGCATTCATGCGGAATTCGTTGCGCGGAATAGGCAGGTCCAGCGAGCGAAGCGGCGCCGAGGCCTCGAAACCGGGATCCGGATAAACATCAACGCGATGCAGCTGTTCGAAGCTGACGAGCACCTGCCCATCGCGCGGAGCCAGCCCTTCGGCATCCGTGTTGTATTTGGTCCCGACGCGGCCGCCGCGGATCAGCATTGGATTGACCGCAACGCCCGTCAGACCCGAGAGCCTGCCTTTGGCATCCCGCTGGATGCGCCCGGTCATCCAGTTGCCGGTATCGAGAACGGAGATGAACCGCTCCCCATCCGCCCGAAAACGGATGCTGGACAGCGATTGCATGCGCTCGTCGGAGGAGGAAAATTCGATGCCGCCCAGAAACTCCAGCGGGCCGAACTGTGTCTTGCCGCCCGGGGCAAACTGGGAAATCACCTTGGCATGAACCTGAATATCCTGCGTCGCCGTTGAAACCGGCGACGCGAAGGAAAACAGGAGACCGGCCCAAAGGGCGAAACGGTAAGGCTTCAAGCGTCGGGCCTCAGCTGGCCCGGCGCATGCGGCCCGCCGCAGGGCCTTTGTTTTCGGCAAACAGCTCGGCAAGCTGCTCGGTCATGGCGCCGGCAAGCTCGTCCGCATCGACGATCGTCACGGCCTTGCGATAGTAGCGCGTCACATCGTGACCGATGCCGATTGCCAGAAGCTCCACCGGCGAACGCGTCTCGATCTGTTCGATGACGGCGCGCAGGTGCCGCTCCAGATAGTTGCCCGGATTGACCGACAGCGTCGAGTCGTCCACCGGCGCACCGTCCGAGATCATCATCATGATCTTGCGCTGCTCGCGGCGAGCGATGAGGCGGTTATGCGCCCACATCAGCGCTTCACCGTCGATGTTTTCCTTGAGCAGGCCTTCGCGCATCATCAGGCCGAGATTGCGGCGCGAACGGCGCCATGGAGCATCGGCAGACTTGTAGACGATGTGGCGCAGGTCGTTGAGGCGGCCGGGTGTCGGCGGCTTACCGCTTGCCAGCCACTTTTCTCGCGCCTGACCGCCCTTCCAGGCCTTGGTCGTGAAGCCGAGGATCTCGACCTTGACGCCGCAACGCTCCAGCGTGCGGGCCAGAATATCGGCGCAGGTCGCGGCAACGGTGATCGGGCGGCCGCGCATCGAACCGGAATTGTCGATGACGAGGGTCACAACCGTATCGCGGAATTGCGTGTCGCGTTCCTTCTTGAAGGAGAGTGGCTGCATCGGGTCGATGATCAGACGCACGAGACGCGCCGGATCGAGATAACCCTCTTCCAGGTCGAAGTCCCAGGAGCGGTTCTGCTGCGCCATCAGGCGGCGCTGCAGACGGTTCGCCAGACGCCCTACGGCACCCTGCAGATGCGCGAGCTGCTTGTCCAGGAAAGCGCGCAGCCGGTCGAGCTCCGCCTCGTCGCAAAGCTCCTCGGCGGTGATCTCCTCGTCGAATTCCTGACTGAAGATCTTGTAATCGACCTTATCGTTGAAATCATCGAACGGGCTGTTCGGGCGGCGGGTTTCGCCGGGCGTCTCGGAGTGTTCGTCGCTGTCGTCCGACATATCGTCGTCGGACATTTCAGCGCCGTCCATCTCGCCGTCTTCCATCTCGTCGTCAGACTGGTCGCTCTGCTCGGCGGGCTGGGCGTCGGCGCCGGCTTCTTCCTCGACGTCCTCGTTATCGGTCTCGTTGGAGCGCGGCTGATCCTCCTCAGAGGGATTTTCCATCTCCTCCGGCTCGGCTTCCTCGTCGGCGAACTCCTCCGCCATCTGCATGGAGGAGAGCATATGGCGCACGAGCTTGGCGAAGGCTTGCTGGTCCTCGATCACGGTGCGAAGATTATCGAGATCGCCGGTCGCCTTTTCCTCGATGAAGGGGCGCCAGAGATCGAGAACCTTACCGGCGCTGGCCGGAGGCTTCTGGCCGGTGAGCTTTTCACGCACCAGCATGGCGACCGCTTCCGCGATCGGTGCATCTTCCTGACGTTCGATGCCGGAAAAATTCGCCTTGGCGTATTTTTCCGTCTGCATCGCATTCAGGTTTGCGGCCATGCCGGCCATGCGCAGCGCGCCGATCGACTCGACACGCGCCTGTTCGACCGCGTCGAAGACGACGCGAGCATCAGCGCCTTGCGGCGACATGCTGGCATGGGTTGCCGTATCATGGCAGGCGAGCCGGAGCGCCATCGAGTCACCGAGCCCGCGGGTGACCGCAAGCTCCTGAGCCGTCGGACGCTTGGAGATTTCCGGCAGGCGAATGCGCTCGCCGGCAAGGCCCGGACGCTCGTTGGCGAACGTGACCTCGACTTCCGCGTCACCTGCGATCGACCGGACGCAGCCGGTAATCGCTCTGCGAAGCGGCTCGGTATCGACCGGGCCGCCGGGTTTGGCTTTCGAATTGTCTCCGCGACCTGCCATGATTTCGCTCCTTCGGCCTTAAGCCCCGAGAACGATGTTGGCGGCGCTTTCCTTCAGTTCGACACCGAAGGCGCGCTGGTACTGTTCAGCCACCAGCGTGCGCTCAAGCTCGTCGCACTTGTTGAGGAAGGTGATGCGGAAAGCGAACGCGACGTCACCGAAGATCTCGGCGTTTTCCGCCCAGGTGATGACGGTACGCGGGCTCATGACGGTCGACAGGTCGCCGTTGATGAAAGCCGAACGGGTCAGGTCTGCAACGCGAACCATCTTGGAGACGATTTCGCGGCCTTCGGCCGACTTGCCGAAATGCTTCACCTTGGCGGCGACGATATCGACTTCCTTCTCATGCGGCAGGTAGTTCAGCGTCGTCACGATCGACCAGCGGTCCATCTGCGCCTGGTTGATCTGCTGCGTGCCGTGATAGAGGCCGGTCGTATCACCGAGGCCGACCGTGTTGGCGGTCGCGAAAATGCGGAAGGCAGGGTGAGGACGGATGACGCGGCTCTGGTCGAGCAGGGTCAGGCGGCCGGAGGATTCCAGCACGCGCTGGATGACGAACATCACGTCCGGGCGACCGGCATCGTATTCGTCGAAGACGAGCGCGACATTGTGCTGGTAGGCCCAGGGAAGAATGCCGTCCTTGAATTCGGTAACCTGCTTGCCGTCCTTCAGGACGATCGCGTCCTTGCCGACGAGGTCGATACGGCTGACATGGCTGTCGAGGTTGATACGCACGCACGGCCAGTTGAGGCGGGCTGCGACCTGCTCGATATGGGTGGACTTGCCGGTACCGTGGAAGCCGGACACCATCACGCGTCGGTTATGGGCAAAGCCTGCGAGGATGGCGAGCGTCGTGTCGCGGTCGAACAGGTAGTCCGGATCGAGATCGGGAACGTAAGGGTCGCCGTTGCTGTAAGCCGGAACCATGATATCGGAATCGATGCCGAAAACTTCCCGGACCGAAACGGTGGTATCGGGAAGGTTGGAAATGTCTAGATCAATCTTGCTCATCATCTCTCCAAGGCGCGAGCCGCCGCCCGGCCGTCGTCCTCACTGGCATTAATGTATACCGCTCTAGCAGAAACCCGCCTGCTTCAACAACTGGTATGCTTGAATGACGGCGCGAAAACGTTCTTCCGAACCGCGATCACCACCATTGGCATCAGGGTGATGCTTTTTCACCAATTCCTTGTAGCGGCGCTTGATCTCCGCCGATGTCGCGTTGACGCCAAGCTCCATCGTATCGAAAGCCTTGGCCTCCAGCGTCTTCAGCTTGCGCCCCTGAGTCTGGAAGCGCGATGTGCCGCCGGCGCGCGCCTGGGAAACGAAACCGAACGGATCCTTGAAACGCTGCTGTGGCCCTCCCGGACCGGCCGCGCCCGACCGCGACGTCGAATGCAGCGGCGCATCCTTTGCCGCCTTGTTGACGCCGACGGTCCATGTGGGCCGGTGACCGGTGATCGCTTCCTTCTGGTAACGGGCGATCTCGCTGTCCGACAGGCCGGAAAAGTAATTGTATCCCTTGTTGTACTCGCGCACGTGATCGAAGCAGAACATGAAGAACTGGCCTTCGGCATTGCGGCCCACAGGGGCGCGATGAGCGCCGGGCTTGTCGCACCCGTCCCATTGGCAGGTCGGAGCCGGCGGCGTCGCGTCCTGCTCCCGTTTCCGGCGCGTCCGGATACGATCGAAATATTTGGAATCGAGCTTCATGAGGCCCCTATTATGGGATGCACGACGGAGTGCGGCAAGAATTGACAAAACGGTTTGTTACTGGTTTCTGAGTCCCCCTTCTGCGTCGTGCCCGACGCCTTCAAGGAAGCGAAAAAATGTCCGTCAGAACCCGGATCGAAACGACGCTCACCGAAAACCTTGCACCTGAACGGTTGATCGTCATCGACGAAAGCCACCACCATGCCGGCCATCAGCCTGACATCACGGGAACCGGCGAAACCCATATGCGGGTCCGCATCGTCTCGGAAAAATTCTCCGGAATGAGCAGGCTCGACCGGCATCGCACGGTGAATGCCCTGTTGAAACCCGAACTCGACGCCGGCCTGCACGCACTTGCAGTGGAGGCAGCGGCCCCGGGCGAGCCGACACGCTGGTAGCAGCGTCTAGATGGGGATGATGGGGCGGTTGGCCAAGATGCAACTCAAACGACGAACGGCATTTTGGTCAAATCGCCCAACCTCTTGTCCAACGTGTTTCGGTGGCAGGGTCGCCGGCTGACTATTGTTTAGTTTCATCATACCTGCGAACAGACAGACGTTCCGAATTCCCGCCAGGTTTCGCAACGTTTTCAGCCAGGATGAAGCTAACGCCCATGAGCTCGGCCGGAAACCGGGGAAAATATTCCCGCACGACATATCCCAGAGCCGGATCGTCCACCACCGCGCCGCTCTGGATCAATTGTAGAAGCCCGGCGGCCTTGGGGAGAAGCGTGTATTTCTCTGCTTGACCGCCTGTCGATACGGTTGCCGGATCAATCTCCACGATACCGTTCGGATAGGACGTTCTGAGCAATTGCGCCGCGTTGTCGTTGGCCGGCTTGAGAGACCCCCAGGAGAAACCCTGAGATGTCTGTCGCCTTCCATATCGCCATTTGTCCGTCGCGCCAGCCTGTGAGGGAAGCCTGATCGAGGATGCGTATGACCCGTAGTAGATACCGTCTACCGACTTTCCCAGTACACCCGTCATTGATTTGAGCGCCGCGCGAACTGCAGCTTCACCGGCCATCAGATGCAGCTGACAGGGCCCGGCAGGAACAAAGCTCACCTGGTTCGCCCTCAAACCTGTAGCGCCGGCCGCATGAAGCGAAGTGGCAATAAATTTTGCCACCCTGTCGGTCGCCCCCGAAAACCTCCAGATCATGGCGTCGCCTGAAACGGCAATGATGAAAAGCGGCTCACTCCCGGTCTGTATTTCGATTTCTATCGTCTCGGTGACTTTGTCCTGCCCCGCGACAGCTACATCCGAAAGCGCATTGCCCGCAGCGCTGATAAGCAGAACCTTCTGGTTGGGCTCGGCTTTCGGATAACCGCACGTGGCCTCGTCTACCTTTCCTCCAAAGACCTGGTTCCAATCCAATTGGGCGCTTGCGGGAGAGATCGTTGCCAAGGTCATCGAAGTGATCAGCAGCGCGCGAAACAACAGGTTCAAAAACACACCCTCACTCACGTCCCTCCAGACCGAAACCTATTCCGCCGGCAAGGCCGCCTCTTCCGCGGGCCGGATTCTCAGCCGGGTGATGCGGTTCTTCTCCCGCCTCATCACGATGAAGCGCTTGCCGTAAAAGGTAAACGCCTGGCGCTCTTCCGGGATGAGTTTCGACTCATAGATGACGAGGCCGGCAATCGTGGTTGCCTCACCATCCGGCAGGCTCCAGTCGAGGGCGCGGTTCAGATCGCGGATCGGCACCGACCCATCGACGACGATCGACCCGTCCGCCTCCTGGCGCACGCCCTGGATCTCGATATCGTGCTCGTCGGCAATGTCTCCGACGATCTCTTCCAGGATATCCTCCAGCGTCACGACGCCCTGCACTTCGCCATATTCGTCGACGACGACGGCGAAATGCACCTTGCGGCGCAGGAAGGCGTTGAGCTGGTCCTTCAGGCTGGTGCTGTCGGGCACGAACCACGGCTTTTGCGAAAGCTTGACGATATCGAGGTTTTCCGGCTCGACATTCGGCTCGGCCAGCGCCCGCAGCAAATCCTTGGCGTGGACGACACCGATGATGTTTTCCGTCGAGTTGCGCCACAGCGGCATGCGGGTGAACGGGCTTTCGAGCACGGCCCGCACCGCCACCTCCGGCGGATCGTCGGCATTGACGGCCCGCATCACGGTGCGGTGCTTCATGACGTCGGAAACTTCCAGCTCTTCCAGCTCGAAGAGGCCGCTCAGGCGGTCGCGGTCTTCCTTGTCGAAATTGCCGTCGCGATGGGCGGCATCCAGCGCCTCGTGCAGGTCGTCATGGCTGGAAAGCGCAAGCGTGTTCTGGGAAAGCGAAGCGCCGGAGACGCGAAGAAGCCCGCGGATAGCCGCGTTGACGGTGCGTGACAGCAGGCTTCCGTTCGACGTCATTTCGGACGCTTTTCCTCCAGAAAGCTCAGAACCTCGGACGATGGCACGTCCTTGGCGATGAAAGACTGGCCGATGCCATGGGTCAGGATGAAGGTCAGCTTGCCGCTCTGGACCTTCTTGTCCTGTGCGATCGCATCGAGCAGCTTTTCCGTGGGCGGCAATTCGCCCGGAATGTCGCTCATCTTCGTCGGCAGGCCGACTTCCTTCAGATGCGCCTCGACTCGGCTGGCATCATCCGGGCTGGCCAGATTGAGACGCGCCGAAAACTGATGCGCCAGCACCATGCCGATCGCGACACCTTCGCCATGCACCAGCCGTTTGCTGTCATATTCGGTCGCAGCTTCCAGCGCGTGGCCGAACGTGTGGCCGAGATTGAGCAGCGCGCGGCGACCGACTTCACGCTCGTCCTCGACGACCACGTCGGCTTTCGCCTGACAGCTGACGGCAATTGCCTCGATCCGCTCCGGACCGCCATCGAAAACCTTTTTCCAGTTCTTTTCCAGCCAGGCGAAGAAATCCGGCTGATCGATCAGGCCGTATTTCGCAACTTCCGCATAACCGGCACGGAACTCCCGCTCGGATAGTGTATCGAGCGCTGCGCTATCGGCCAGAACCAGATCCGGCTGATGGAAAACGCCAAGCAGGTTCTTGCCGTGGCGGCTGTTGACGCCCGTCTTGCCGCCGACGGAGGAATCTACCTGCGCCAGAAGCGAGGTCGGGATCTGCACGAAACGCACCCCACGGCGCACGATGCCGGCCGCAAAGCCGGCGAGATCGCCGATCACGCCGCCGCCGAGCGCGATCACCGCGTCGTTGCGCTCGATGCGCGCCGCCAGAACCATGTCGCAGACGGTCGCCAGATGATCGAGGCTTTTGGTCTTCTCGCCGGCGGGCAGCGTCAGCGACACGGCTTCGATACCGTCTGTCTGCAGGCTGTCCATCAGCGCTTCGAGATAAAGCGGCGCCACGTGTTCGTCGGTGACGATCGCGGCCTTGCGGCCCTTGAGACGCGCGGTGATCTCTCCGCCGGCGCGACCGATCAGGCCGGGGCCGATCAGGATATCATAGGCGCGCTCGCCAAGCGGGACATGCACCAGACGTTCGGAAGAGCGCTCATGAGCGGTGGAAGAGATATTCATTACAATTCACCTTCACTGGAGGCACTGGCCGTGGAAGCACCGGCACTGGAGCCATCGGCGCCCGAAAGCTCGTTCAGGCCTGCCACGATGGTCAGAACCTCGTTCACCATCACGTGCTTGCGGACATTGCCCGACAATACCGTCAGGTCGGCCTCGGCGTAGATTGGATAACGCTGGATCATCAGGTTTTCCAGCGTCTGCTTCGGATTTTCGGTCTTCAACAGCGGCCGGTTGTCGCGCTTGCTCACCCGATCCCACAAAACGTCGATATCCGCCTTCAGCCAGACGGAAACGCTGCTGAGCTTGATCTGGCTGCGTGTGTTTTCATTGATAAAGGCACCGCCGCCGGTGGAAACGACACGCGGACCACCGCGCAGCAAGCGTTCGATCACCCGCGTTTCCAGCGCACGGAACTCCGCTTCGCCATAGGCAGCGAACAGTTCCGGGATCGTCATCCGCGAAACTTTTTCGATCTCCGCATCCGTATCGATAAAAGGAATGGCAAGGCTCTGCGCCACCAGCCGGCCAATCGCCGACTTGCCGGCGCCCATCAGGCCAACGAAAACCAGATTGCGGCGGCCGAGCGCGGCGCGCGCCTTTTCGTTGAGGCTTGGTTCAACAATGGGAGTGGCAGCTTCTGTCATAGTCAGGTCCGTTTCCAGAAAACGGTATCGACAAATGCTCGGGCAGCGTCAAGCCGTCGCAACCCCCAAAGAACCCATACAATTACTTGTTCTTGTCGATCTTTAAACCTTTACGAATATAGTGGGCCGCAACCCCACGAAGTTCCAGGTTCCCCAATGCCCACTCTTTTCCGTTTTCTTTTCGTGCTGGCGGTCATCGGTGGGGTGATCTATGGAAGCATGCTTGCGCTGGTATTTCTGGTCGAACCGCGGGAGCGCGATGTGACGGTGCGCATTCCCTCCGAACGGCTGAATCCCGCGCCGACGCAATGAACATGATAGAGGCGGAGTAGATGGCCGACCTTTCCCGCGCCCATATCGAAAGTTTTCTCGAGATGATGAGCGCCGAACGCGGCGCTGCCGGCAATACGCTCCTGTCCTATCAGCACGACCTCGAAGATCTGCATTCATTTCTCTCCGCCCAGAAAAAATCCCCGATGGGCGCCGAAAGCGCCGATCTCTCCGCCTATATCTCCCATCTCGGGGCGCAGGATTTTGCGGCCTCCTCGCAGGCCCGGCGGCTTTCCGCCATGCGGCAGTTCTACAAGTTCCTTTACGCGGAAGGACTGCGCGGCGACGACCCGACCGCAATTCTCGACGCGCCGAAAAAGGGGCGCTCGCTGCCGAAGACGATGAGCGAGGACGACGTCAGCAAGCTTCTGGACCTCGCCGCGCAGGAAGCCGCGCAGCCAGGACCGGACCATCTTCCTCGCCTCAGAATGCTGGCGCTGCTCGAACTTCTGTACGCCACGGGGATGCGCGTCAGCGAACTCGTGTCGCTGCCGGTCAAGGTTCTCGATCAGGAAGGCCGTTTTCTGATCATTCGCGGCAAGGGCAACAAAGAACGCCTCGTACCTCTTTCCAGATCGGCCATTGCCGCCATGAAGGTCTACGGCGAAGCGCGGCAGGCAGCCCTTGTCGGCAAGGACGGCAAGCAGATCGACAGCGCCTGGCTCTTCCCCTCGTCCGGCAAGGAAGGTTTTTTGCCGCGCCAGGTCTTCGCCCGCGACCTCAAGGGGCTAGCCGCGCGCGCCGGACTTAAGGTGGCCGCAATCTCGCCGCATGTGATGCGCCACGCGTTCGCGAGCCATCTTTTGCAGAACGGCGCAGACCTTCGTGTTGTGCAGGAACTGCTCGGACATTCGGACATTTCCACCACACAGATCTACACGCATGTGTTGGAAGAACGGCTTCGCGAGCTGGTGGAAACGCATCACCCTCTTGCAAAAGAGGCCAAAAACCGGGATTAGAACCCGCAAGCGGAAAAAGGGAACCTGACGTTCCTCACTAGAACAACCGGAAAACGGATCTCATGCAGACCTATCTCGATTTCGAAAAGCCCATCTCGGACCTCGAGGGCAAGATCCACGAGCTGAAGAAGCTTGCTGCCGAAGACGAGAGCATCGACACATCCGACGAGATCAGCCGTCTGGAAGTGCGGGTCAGGGAAGCCACCAAGGAAATTTACGCCAAGCTCGGCGCCTGGGAAAAGACGCAGGTCGCGCGGCACCCGCAGCGTCCGCATTTCGTCGATTACGCAGCGCGCCTCTTCAGCGATTTCACGCCGCTGGCCGGCGATCGCAATTTCGGTGAGGACGCCGCAATCCAGGCCGGTCTCGCCCGTTTTAACGGCATGCCGGTCGCAGTCCTCGGCCAGGAAAAGGGCCACGACACCAAGAGCCGCCTGAAGCACAATTTCGGCAGCCCGCGGCCGGAAGGTTACCGCAAGGCGATCCGCATCATGGAAATGGCGGACCGCTTCCGCCTTCCGGTGATCAGCCTCATCGATACCGCAGGCGCCTATCCGGGCGTTGGCGCAGAAGAACGCGGACAGGCGGAAGCCATCGCCCGCTCGACCGAAATGTGCCTCGGCATCAAGGTGCCGATGATTTCGATCGTTATCGGCGAAGGCGGTTCGGGCGGCGCGATCGCGATTGCCACCGGCAACCGCGTCTACATGCTTGAACACGCAATCTATTCGGTCATTTCGCCGGAAGGTGCGGCTTCGATCCTGTGGCGCGATTCGACGCGCGCGCGCGAAGCGGCGACCAATATGAAGATCACCGCCGACGACCTGAAGGCCCTCGGCATCGTCGACGACATCATTCCCGAGCCCCTCGGCGGCGCGCATCGCGACCCGGAAACCGTCATCGATACGGCGGGCAAGGTCATCGCTTCGGCGCTTCAGGACCTCGGCAGGCTTTCCGGCGATGAGGTCCGCGCCGCACGCAGACAGAAGTTCCTCGATATCGGCCGCAATCTCTGATCGATGAATGTTTGGCTGCACGCCAGCCAAATTCGGCCATATTGATATTGTCAGTGGAGCCGGGGCAGTTTTACTGGACAACAGCTTTCGAGCGGTTAAGAAGATATAAAGGTTACCGCTCTATTCATTGTTGTTCCGTGGCATAACCCGGTTGCCGTCTGAAGTTCATGTGGTCCGTATCGATGCGCCTGAAACACATCGCTCTTGCCCTCCTCGTCGCGACTGCCCTTACGGGCTGCAATGACACGCTGGATTCCGCCAGCATCGACCTGAAGTCCGTCAAGAACAAGGTGGAGCAGCCGTTGCCCGCCAAGATTCTGGCCGACATGCAGGCCAAGAACATGCCGCGCCAATCGCCGATCATGATCCGCATCCTCAAGGAAGAGGGCAAGCTGGAGATCTGGAAGGCGAAGGCGGACAACCGTTTCGACATCATCAAGAGCTATGACATTTGCGCCTGGTCCGGCAAGCTCGGTCCCAAGGTGAAGGAAGGCGACCGCCAGGCGCCGGAGGGCTTCTACAGCCTGACGCCGGCGCACCTGAACCCGAATTCCAAATATTACCTCGCGATCAACACGGGCTTCCCGAACCGCTACGACGCCGCCAACGGCCGCTCGGGTTCGAACCTGATGATCCATGGCGCCTGCTCGTCTTCCGGCTGCTATTCGATGACCGACGAACAGGTCCTCGAAATCTATGCCTTTGCCCGTGACGCCTTCCGCGGCGGCCAGACCTCCGTGCAGCTGCAGGCCTTCCCGTTCCGCATGAATGCGGAAAACATGGCCCGCCATCGCGACAACCAGAACTTCGACTTCTGGAAGATGATCAAGGTCGGTTACGACAATTTCGAGATCACCAAGCGTCCGCCGGAAGTGAATGTCTGCGAGAAGAAATACGTCTTCAACCAGCAGCTCAGCGGCAATGGCGCCTTTGCACCGGCATCCGCCTGCCCGCCCATGTCGACCGCTCCGGCCCTCGTTTCGGCACTCAGCTCCTACGAGAAGACCTACAACGTCGCCTATGCCAAGGCGCTCGACAAGTATGACGGCAAGGTCTGGTACGAGCCGAGCGAGGCCGAGCGCAAGGCCGTGGTCGCGGACAAGCGCAAGGGCCGCGACATCGCCTATGCCCCGACCGGTACCTCGCTGGAAGCCGGCAAGCTGATGAGCGAATCCGAATTCAAGGACATGATGGAAAAGCGCATGGCCGCGACCCAGGCAAAGACTGCCCCGGCAAATAGCGTCCTCGTCGCCGCCGCAGGTCCGACCTCCTCGCGCGCCACCTCGGCTGCCGAACGCATGCGCGGTGATCGCCTGCCGACCGCAACAACCCCGGCTATCGCTGCGGCGGCCCCGGCTCAGGCGGCGACCCCGACGATCATGAGCGCGCAGGGCAAGACCGTCGCCGTTCCGGTGCCGGCCCAGAACCCGCTTGCCTATGCCGCCGTGCCGCCGCAGACGGAAGAAGCCAAGAAGCCGTTCTGGAAATTCTGGTAATGGTCACGGCGACGGCCGCGACCTACGATCTTCGCGGCCTGAAATGCCCCCTCCCCGTGCTGAAAACCCGCCGCCGGCTGAAAACCATGCCGAGCGGTGCGGAACTGACGGTGGAAACCACCGACCCGCTGGCAGGGATCGACATTCCGCATTTCTGCAATCAGGAAGGCCACGCGCTGGTTTTGTCCGAAAAGACCGAGACAGGGCATCGCTTTGTCATCCGAAAGGGGTGAGACGCGGTCGGCAGAGCCGACGAAACGATCCAGTGAATCGTTTCGAGCGTCGAACGCCCTGAGCCAAAGCGAAGAGCCGGGCGCGCCGCCGCCTGAACCCCCGCCCTGACGGACCTTTCCTCGTCCCAAGATTCCACTATCTATCCTCCAAGGAGGATCGCAATCATGAAACCTGCGCTGACCGGCCTGCTCGCCCTGCTGATATGCGGCTCCCCGGCCGCTGCGGACGCTCTGTCGACCACGGCATCCGATGCACCACTGACGCTGATCCGGGACCGCCGCGACGAACGCGGATCGCTCGCACAACGCTATATCTGCGTCGTACCGGGCGACCGCAACAGCGGAGACCGAGGCAAGACCTGCACGGTCTATTTCGGCCCTGCCGGCAGCAGCTGCCGCTGCCAGAATGCCTCGGGCAATGGGCGTGTTCAGCGGGCGAATTAAGTGAGAGCCAGTACCGCATCCTCCCTTCTTCCCCCTTGCGGGGAAGAGGGAGATTGCAGCACCACCTCACATCCTCAAACCCGGCACCGCCAGCGGATTATCCTCGAGCGCCGCCCGATCCGGCCTGTCCACCCGTGGCTGTCCCGTGAACGCAGCAAACAGGTCCGACACGAAAGCTTCCGGCAGATCTTGAGTGATCAGAACCATGCGCGTGCGGCGGTCCGAGCCATCCGGCCATTTTGGCAGGCGCTGCGGTGGATGAAAGACACTCTGGACGCCATGCAGCACCAGCGGCCGTTCCGGATTGTCCGAAAGCGCGACAATCGCCTTCATGCGCAGCAGCTTCTCGCCATGCGCCGAGCGCAGGAGATCGACGAACATCTCGATCGCCATCGGATCGATCGGGCGATCGTGGATGATCGAGAAGGAGCGGATATCGTCGCCGTGGCGGTTCACGTCATGATGATGGTGGTGATGGCCATGGTGGTCGTGATGATGATGGTCATGATCGTGGCCATCGTGATCATGATGGTGATGGTCATGGTCATGATGTTCGTGCTCGTCGCCCGCCACCTCATCACGCAGCCACCGGCTGACATCGGCGATCTTCGTCGCCGGATCGTAGAGGCCGTTCTGAAGGATGGCGGCAGTACCCGCACCCTCCGTGTCGCCATCGATCAGCGGAGCGCGCGTGTTGAGTGTGTCGAGCCGCGCCTTGAGCGCCGCGATCTTGTCCGCATCCGCCATGGAGAGCTTGGAGAGAACGATCTGGTCGGCCACGGCCGCCTGCTTCACCGCTTCCCGATGGCGGTCGAGCGTCGAAAGGCCGTTCACCGCATCGAGCACGGTGATCACGCCGTCGAGCTCGAAATTCTGCGCGATCACCGGGTTGCCCATGACCGACTGCATGACCGGCGCCGGATCGGCCAAGCCTGTCGTTTCGATGACTACACGCTTGATCGGCTTCAGCCGCCCGGTCTGAATGCCGTCCATCATATAGGCCAGCGTATCGACCAGCTCGCCGCGCACCGTGCAGCACAGGCAGCCGTTGGAAAGCTCCACCAGCGCGTCACCGGAAGCCTCAACCAGGAAATTGTCGATCCCGACTTCACCGAATTCGTTGATGATCACGGCCGTGTCGCTGGTGCCCGGATCCTTGAGGATGCGGTTCAGGAGCGTCGATTTTCCCGCACCGAGAAAACCGGTGAGGATGGAGACCGGAATCCGGCCGCTCTGCAATGACATCGGTTATTCCAATCAGAATGTAGACGGGCGCGGCTGCGGGATCGGCACATTGGCGGCCGTCGTCTGCTTCTTGGTTCCCTTCGGCGGCGGCGGAGGCGCCTCGCCGCCGGAAATCGGCGCTGCGAGATTGTAGACCGGTGGTGCCGCCATTTCATGGATATAGGGCGAATGCTGGATCGTCCGGCCGGCATCGTCGCGCGTTTCGCTGCGCACCTTGGCGGCCTTCGGATTGCAGATATCCGCGCTGACATCGTTGACCGTGACCGTGTCGCCGTAAGGCGCCAGCGCAGTAAGCGCCACGCCCTGAGAACCGGCGGAGGTCAGCCCCTGTTGCAGCAGGTTGGCGGTGTCGTCGGCGCGTCCGGCAAGGCTGTCGGACCCGAGCACGACCGAGATGACGGTGCGACCGTCGCGCGTTGCCGAACCGATCTGGTTGAAACCCGAAGCGCAGATGAAGCCGGTCTTCATGCCGTCGGCACCGTCGAAACGGCCGATCAGCGTGTTGAAGTTCGGGTACTGCTTGACGCCGGTATCGATGCCCTCAAGCGAGAAATAGCTCTGATACTGGGGGAAATCCTGCTTCAGGCGCAGCGTCAGGATCGCGAGGTCCCGCGCCGTCGAGAACTGGCCCTTGCCGGGCAGGCCGTGCGGGTTGATGAACTGCGTCGACATCATGCCGAGTGCCTTGGCCTGGGCATTCATCATCGCCACGAACTGGTCCGCCGAGCCGCCGACCGTTTCCGCCACGGCGACCGCCATGTCGTTCGCCGATTTGACCAGCATGATCTTCAAAGCGTTGTCGAGCGTCAGCGTCGTGCCCGGCGTGAAATACATCTTGCTCGCTGGCTGATCGACCGCATTCTTGCTCATCACCACCGATGACTGGAGCGAGAGCCTGCCGCTCTTCATCGCATTGAAGGTCACGTAGGCGGTCATCAGCTTGGTCAGCGATGCCGGATACCATTTCAGGAAGGCATCCTGATGGGCGATGACCCGCCCCGTCTTAACGTCAACCACGACCTTCGGGTTGGCGGCGGCACTTCCCGCGGAGACGAGAAAGCCAAGTGCAGTAATTGCGCAAAGCAGCCGGGTAGCGGATGCGGATCGGATAGCGGAAATCGGCAACGTGATTCCTCGTGCGGAAAGCTTAACGAGTTTGGCGCATATGCGGCCTATATGGCCAAGCAATGGCAAAGAAGATTGATTACGTCAATCGCGCCGGGCACTATCGCGCGTGTAGGACGATTCATAACCGCGTGAGTAACAAAAACAGGGAACATTATGCCGATTTTGAACCGGGCCGCCGAACTTCAGGGCGAAGTGAGCGAATGGCGGCGATATCTTCATGAAAATCCCGAAATTCTTTATGACGTAGAAAACACCGCCTCCTTCGTGGAAACGAAGCTAAAGGAATTCGGCGTCGACGAAGTCGTGCCCGGCATCGGCCGCACCGGCGTCGTCGCCATTATCAAAGGAAAAGGTGAAGGCAGCCGCACGATCGGCCTGCGCGCCGATATGGACGCCCTGCCACTCACCGAAATCACCGGCAAGCCCTGGGCATCCAAGACGCCGGGCAAGATGCACGCGTGCGGGCATGACGGCCACACGTCGATGCTGTTGGGTGCGGCGAAATATCTCGCCGAAACCCGCAACTTCAACGGTTCCGTTGCCCTGATCTTCCAGCCAGCCGAAGAAGGCGGCGCCGGTGCGCTCGCCAT
The DNA here is from genome assembly GCA_965227625.1 of Neorhizobium sp. Lineage (GTDB taxonomy): Bacteria > Pseudomonadota > Alphaproteobacteria > Rhizobiales > Rhizobiaceae > Neorhizobium. The sequence continues at coordinate 194,295 of CBDDGK010000016.1, forward strand.
GATCGAAGACGGAATGATGGAGCGTTTCGGCATTCAGGAAGTCTACGGCATGCACAACATGCCCGGCATCCCGCTTGGCCAGTTCGCTATCCGCAAGGGCGGCATCATGGCGGCACCCGACCGTTTCACCATCACCATCAAGGGCCGCGGCGGCCATGCGGCCCAGCCGCACAAGACGATCGACCCGATCTTCATCGGCTCGCAACTGGTCGGCAGCCTGCAGGCGATTGCCGGCCGCAATGCGGATCCGCTTCGCTCGGTCGTCGTTTCCGTTACCCGTTTCGACGCAGGCACGACGCACAACATCATTCCGGACGAAGCAACGCTCTGGGGCACTGTCCGCACCCATGACGAGACGACCCGCGACCTCGCCGAAAACCGCATCCGCCAGATCGTCGAAGGACTGGTCGGCGCGCATGGCGCCACGGCAACCATAGACTATCTCCGCCAGTGCCCGGTCACCAGCAATCACGACCGGGAAACGGATCACGCGATCAGCGCCGCTTCGGATATCGTCGGCGCGTCGAATGTTGATCCGAATGTCGACCCGAGCATGGCCGGCGAAGATTTCGCCTTCATGCTGAAGAGCCGCCCCGGCGCTTTTATCTTCATCGGCAACGGCGAAACGGCGGCCCTCCACAATCCGCATTACGATTTCGACGACGAGGCGATCTCCTACGGCATCTCCTACTGGGTGAAGCTCGTCGAAAGCCGGCTATCGGAATGAACACGACGAAAAGGCTTGGCTTAACGCCAAGCCTTTTGTATTGAAGGCCCACTGGTCCCATAGCTCAGCAGGATAGAGCGCAGGATTCCTAATCCTGAGGCCGATGGTTCGAATCCATCTGGGATCACCATTTTCATCGTTTTTCGGAATTGTTTTTCCGCCCGACCTGTCGCAAGGCTTCGGAATTCTCCTGCATCGATATGATTTTCTTAACGTTTTCGCCTTTTATAGATTTTGCTTGATCAAAGGCGGCTTCTTTGGCAAATCTTTCAAGCCGAAATGATTTGTGAAATTCAATGACGGGGACTTCCATGGTGGCGATCAACAACGCCCGATTCAGAGGCATCGCGGGCCTCCTTGGACTGATCCTGCTGACCGGCTGCACCTCCGCGCAGACGGTCGCTTCCCTCGATAAAGACGTGAAGAAGACTTCCGCGCCATTAGCGCCGAAGAAGCAAGTTTACACCTATACCACCGCCGACCGCGAATGCCTGAAGCGCGCGATGTACTTCGAATCCCAGCGCTCGAGCCGCGAGGGCCTGATGGCCGTCGGCAGCGTGGTGATGAACCGCCTCACCTCCGGCGCCTATGCGGACACGATCTGCGGCGTTGTTGGCCAGAAGAGACAGTTCGCTCCCGGCGTGCTGACACGCCCGGTGAGTTCCGTGGCAGCGCCCGAGCTCAACGAAGCGGCCGACGCGATTCTGCGCGGCGAACGGAACCACGAAGTGAAGGAAGCGATGTTCTTCCACACGGACGGGCTGCGCTTCCCCTACGACAACATGCACTATGTGACGGTTGCCGGCGGCAACAAGTTCTACGAAAAGCGTGACGACGATGGCGAATTGCAGACGCCGCCGCCGAAATCCCCGAACGAATATATCCTCGCCTACGCACCACACATGGCCGATCAGAACAGCCTGATCGCCGCCAACGATCTCGGCAATGCCACGACGTTGACGCAGGCCTATACGGCACCGCAGGCTGACGCGTCCGTGGCTCCGCTGGAAGCACCGATCCCTCTGCAGAAGCCGCAGGTTCAGGTCGCAAGCGCCATGCCGGCGCAGCAGCCCGCCATGGCGGTTCAGCAGCTCGTCATGACCGATCAGCATCCTGCTGCGCAGGCCCGGCAGGGCCGCCTGCCGCAGGTCCAGACCCAGCAGGCTCAATCGGTCGCGATGAACACCACCGCCTTCCCGCCCGCCCCGCAGGCGCAGGCCTATGTGGCGACGCAGACGGATGCGTTCCCGGTTCCGGTCGCCGTGCCGCTGCCGGCGCAACGCCCGCAGATTTCCGCCGTCGCCCGCGTACAGCAGGCCGGCATGGCAGCCACTCCGGAAGTCTGGTCGCTTCGTCCGGTCCGATAATCGCTTCAAAGCCCATAAACAGGTTCAGCGCGCCGCGGCCGATGGCTGCGGCATTTGCTGTTTTGGCCTCCTGATCGAGCGCACCGCGCCGCGACGGACAGCGCCCAGCAGCGCTGCAATCAGCCACCCGCAAAACAGCCCGCCCGCAGCCCAACTCAACCCCGCGAGATCCACCGGCACGGCCGGGGTGAAATCGCGCCAGGCATTGGCGAAGGTGGTGGAGTCCGGTTGCTTCATCACCACGAACGGCTTGACCATGTTCGGCGCCAGCGTCAGGTCACGCTGCTGCGCGGCAAGCGTCTCGTAGCGATGGAAGGTGCGCCGCATGGCCTCGCCCTGATTCCTGAGAAAGGTCTCCGGGGATCGGGAATAGATGTTGATGGCGGCCTGGCGATCAAGACCGTGATGATTGGCCTGCGCATCGAACTCCGAAATGATGATCTTCAACTCGTCCAGCGCCCCGCCGATCCGCTGGCGATATTGCTGCGCGAATTCCGGCGCCTGCGAGAAAAAGATCCCGCCGAGCAGCGCCATCGCCATTGTCAGCATTCTCCCGAGCATCAGCATGAGACCACCTCGAACCGTTGTCTTGGGGCGTCAACGGCGAAATGTCGTCAAAGGTTGCGCTATCGCAACCGCACGTGCTCCATGCGGAAACCAAGCCCGATCAGCCGCCCGGCGAGGTGAGCGAGCAACGGAAATCGGGCAATGCCACGGATGAAGGCCGGCGGACCTTTGCGCTTGGCTTCATTCGCCTGATCCGTCTTCCGGCTGCTGCGCATCATCAACTGCAGCTTCTGCGTCGCCCTGGTCGGGAAGCCACGCCGCTTTTCGACCGCCGCAAGATCGCTATTCGACAGCCGTTTCTCGCGTAGCGGAGACGATAGGATGTTCGCTGCCGCCACCGCATCCTGGATCGCAAGATTTACGCCCACCCCGCCGATCGGCGACATGGCATGCGCGGCATCGCCGATGCAGATCAGGCCCGGCCGCCACCATTGTTTCAGCCGGTCGATACGCACGGTCAGCAGGCTGGTGTCATCGAATGAGCGGATTTCCTGCATCCGTTTCGCTGGCAGCGGCGAGACATCGATCACCATCTGCCGGAAAGCCTCGATGCCCTTCTCTCTGATCTCCGCAAACGTCGTGCGCCGGATAACGTAACCGCATTGCCAATAATCGCCGCGATCGATCAGCACGAAACCTTGCCGCGGCCCGGCATGGCCCATCACCTCATGCGGATCGACCGGCTGCTTGGAAAGTTTCATCCAGACGACTTCGCTGGGAATGCCGAAATTCTCAATCACTAACCCAGCTTTCTCGCGAACGATCGAGTTACGCCCATCCGCACCGACCACCAGTGTGGAGC
>CBDDGK010000017.1:0-56897 GCA_965227625.1 Neorhizobium sp.
GATTACCTGACCGGCTATCTCGGCGGCCCCTCCCTTCTATGTAGAGAAATACGGCCATCCGCGCCTGCGCTCACGTCATTTCGGCGCCGAGATCGGCCCGGCCGAGCGCGATGAATGGATGCTGTGCTTCCGCCGCGCCATGGACGAGACGATCGAAAATCCAAAGCTTCGCGAGATCATTTGGCCGCCGATCGAACGGCTGGCCTTCCACATGCAGAACAAGGAATAGGCCGTTGCAAAGACTCGACAATCTCCGGCCGTTGATTCTGTTTGTGAGCGGACTGATGGGCGCCGTCGGCGTCGCGCTGGCGGCTGCGGCAAGCCATGGCGGCGACACGCTTTTTCTGGGCTCGGCCTCCACTATGTGTCTGGCGCATGCGCCGGTTCTGCTCGGGCTTTACCTTGGCCGAGGACATTTTCGCACGGCGACGCTCGCGGCTCTCATCCTCGGTCTCGGTACGATCGTTTTTGCGGGCGGATCTGGTGTCACGGCACTATCTCGGCGACCGGCTTTTCCCGTTCGCCGCACCCTTCGGCGGAACCATGATGATGCTGGGATGGCTGGTCGTGGCGGCCGGTGCTTTGTTCAGCACGCAGAACCGCTGAATTTCAGCGGCAGTCGGCCTCTCACCAATCCTGATTGCAGTCGGTGATTTCGCAGGTATCTTCGTCCGCAGCATTGGCTGCGCACTCCTGAAGCGCCCGTTTCAGGGCAGCCTGCCGGGTGCTGTAGCGCTCCGACCATCCGGATGCCCCGTCCTCCGCCTCCGCAACGCATCCCCAGGCAAGAGCGGGTGCCGAATGTCCGGCAGAAACGAGAAGTAATGCGGATAGAAACAGGGTGCGACGCAAGGAAGATCTCCGATCATTAAAACAGGAGATCTTCATACGCACAATTCGATAAGAATTACCTGAACTACGAAAACTATCTGCGGAATGAAAGCACCTTGCCCGTTTCTTCAACCGGCACATCCGAAGACTGCGACTTCAATCCGGTTGGGAAAGCCACGACGTTGGTATTGTCCGCCGCCGCTTCCGCACGCGCCGTCAGCAGGGCATAAAGTTCGGGCACCAGACCATCGCCATTCTGCGCAGCCAGCTTGTGCAGGCCGATGAAAAGGCTGGTGTCACGACGTTCTTCGTTCATCACTACGTTCCTTCATGGTCTGGAGCGCCCGCTCCAGACTGGATTTTGAGCCGTTGCGAAGCGGCACGAAGGCGACGCCGAACTTCTTGCAGCCGGTCTTCACCCTCAGACACGCATCGTGGCTGATACAGTCGATGGGGCAGAAGACGCAGTCGACGGAGGGCAGAACGGTATCGATGCGGGAAACCGCCTCGCGCAGGCCGCCGTCATGGTGGATCAGCTCGGCACCGAAATTGCTGGCGATCTCGCGCAGATGGGCGACCTGGCAGTCGCGGCCGCCGACATAGAGGAAGCTGCGTACGTCCGGCGCGCCGTTATCACCACGTACCGAGCCCTGACCCTGGGGCTTGGACACTTCCGCAGCACCGTTATTGCCGTTCTTCCGCTTCTGCTTTTTCGCCATGGTGCTCCCCGCTTGGCAGAATCTCTGAGGGGCAAAACCCCTCGATGGCGCGCACCATATTAAAGTTGATTTTCAGAGTAAAGATTAAACTCGACTCTTTTTATCAGGATATATCCGGTGCCCTGACAGCACCCCTCAATCTCAAAAATTTACCGTTTGATAAATTTTTCGGCTGTGGTACCTTTTGCGCAATAGTTGTCCATGAATCCGATAAAAGAGGGAACATAAGATGGAACGACTGGGAAACGGACACCAAGGGACCAATCCGTCCGGCATCGCTGCTGCGCGTCTTCCGCAGGCGCAGTACGACGCAAACTTTTCCGATCTCCACCCGCGCCTTGACAAGCACGAGGCGCTGGTCGCGTCAGACCGCTGTTATTTCTGCTATGACGCGCCATGCATGACGGCCTGTCCCACCTCCATCGATATCCCGCTGTTCATCCGGCAGATATCGACGGGCAATCCGCTGGGTTCGGCGAAGACGATCTTCGACCAGAACATTCTGGGCGGCATGTGCGCCCGCGTCTGTCCCACCGAAACGCTGTGCGAACAGGCCTGCGTGCGCAACACGGCCGAGGACAAGCCTGTCGAGATCGGCAAGCTGCAGCGTTACGCAACCGATATCGCCATGGAACAGGGCCGACAGTTCTATAACCGCGCCGCCTCGACCGGAAAGACGGTCGCCGTCGTCGGCGCCGGCCCAGCCGGTCTTGCAGCCGCCCATCGCCTCGCCGTCAACGGCCATGCGGTGACGGTGCTGGAAGCCCGCGAGAAATCCGGCGGCCTCAACGAATTCGGCATCGCCACCTACAAGGCGGTCGACAACTTCGCCCAGCGCGAAGTGGATTACGTCACCGCCATCGGCGGCATCGACATCCAGCACGGCAAGGCGCTCGGTCGCGATTTCTCGCTCTCCGATCTCACCGGCAAATATGACGCCGTCTTCCTCGGCATGGGTCTGGCCGGCGTCAACGGCCTCGGCGTCGAGGGCGAGAACCTGATCGGCGTCGAGGACGCGGTCGACTTCATCGCCTCCCTTCGTCAGACGAAGGATAAGTCGGTCTTGCCGATCGGCCGCCGCGTCGTCGTTCTCGGCGGCGGCATGACCGCCATCGATGCCGCGATCCAGGCAAAGCTGCTCGGCGCCGAAGAGGTGACGATCTGCTACCGCCGCGGCAAGGAGAACATGAACGCCTCCACCTATGAGCAGGATCTCGCCACCGCCAACGGCGTCATCATCCGTCATTGGCTCGCGCCGAAATCGATCATCGGCAAGGACGGCCCCAATGGCGCCCATGTGGCCGGTATCGAAGTCGAATATACCGCCGTCAAGGATGGCAGGCTTTCCGGCACCGGCGAGACCGGCGTCATCGCCGCCGACCAGATCTTCAAGGCTATCGGCCAGAATTTCTCCGCCTCCGGTCTCGGCGCCCTGCAGTTCGAAAAAGGTAAGATCACCGTCGATGCCGAAGGCCGCACCTCGGTCGAAGGCGTCTGGGCCGGCGGCGACTGCATCGGCACTGGCGAAGACCTGACCGTCTCGGCCGTTGCGCAGGGTCGCGACGCCGCCGAATCCATCAACCGGGCCTTCGCCGCAGGTTTGCGGCCGGCCACAGCAGTGGCTTGAGGAGGGATTAGATCATGGCTGATATCCGCAACAATTTCGTCGGCATCAAATCCCCGAACCCGTTCTGGCTTGCCTCCGCACCACCGACGGACAAGGCCTACAATGTCGAGCGCGCCTTCAAGGCGGGCTGGGGCGGCGTGGTCTGGAAAACGCTCGGCGAGGAAGGACCGCCGGTCGTCAACGTCAACGGCCCGCGCTACGGCGCGATCTGGGGCGCAGACCGTCGCCTGCTCGGCCTGAACAATATCGAGCTTATCACCGACCGCGACCTCTACACCAACCTTCGCGAAATGAAGCAGGTGAAGAAGAACTGGCCGGACCGGGCACTGATCGCCTCGATCATGGTCCCGTGCGAGGAAAACGCCTGGAAGGCCATCCTGCCGCTTGTCGAAGAGACCGAGTGCGACGGCATCGAACTCAACTTCGGCTGTCCGCACGGCATGTCCGAGCGCGGCATGGGTGCCGCGGTTGGACAGGTGCCGGAATATATCGAAATGGTCGTGAGCTGGTGCAAGCAATACACCCGCATGCCAGTCATCACCAAGCTGACGCCCAACATTACGGACGTCCGCCGCCCCGCGCGTGCTGCAAAGGCCGGCGGCACAGATGCCGTGTCGCTGATCAACACGATCAACTCGATCGTCTCAGTTGACCTCGACAACTTCGCTCCCAATCCGACGGTTGGCGGCAAGGGCTCGCATGGCGGTTATTGCGGCCCGGCGGTAAAGCCGATCGCGCTCAACATGGTGGCCGAAATCGCCCGCGATCCGGAAACTTACGGCCTGCCGATCTCCGGCATCGGCGGCATCACCACCTGGCGCGATGCGGCGGAATTCCTGGCGCTCGGCGCCGGCAACGTGCAGGTCTGCACCGCGGCCATGACCTACGGGTTCAAGATCGTCCAGGAGATGATCACCGGCTTGAGCGACTGGATGGATGAAAAAGGCCACCGCAGCCTCGACGACATCATCTGCCGCGCGGTGCCTAACGTCACCGACTGGCAGTATCTCAACCTCAACTACATCGCCAAGGCACATATCGACCAGGACGCCTGCATCAAATGCGGCCGCTGCCACATCGCTTGCGAAGACACTTCGCACCAGGCGATCACCTCGATGGTCGATGGCGTTCGCCATTTCGAGGTGATGGAAGAGGAATGCGTCGGCTGCAATCTCTGCGTCAACGTCTGTCCCGTCGAAAACTGCATCACCATGGACGAAGTCCCGGCCGGTGCCATGGATAAGCGCACCGGCAAGGTCGTCGATCCGAACTATGCCAACTGGACGACCCACCCCAACAATCCCATGGCCCGCCAGGCCGCGGAATAAAGGCTCCTCCAGAAAACTAAAGCGGCCGTCCTCTGGGCGGCCATTTCTTTAGGTACCGAACGACTTCCTGTAAGCACTTGGGCTCGTTCCGAGCCGCTTGCGGAAATGGTGCCGCATGGTCGCCAGCGTGCCGAAACCGCAGGCCACCGCAATATCGTCCAGCGAAACGGAAAGCTGCTTTTCCAGAAGTTCGCGGGCGTGGCGCAACCGCTCCTTCAAAAGCCATTCGCCGACGCTGTCGCCGGTCGCGGCTTCGAAGCGGCGTTGGAACGTGCGCATGCTCATGCCGGCGCGCTCGGCCAGCAGCCGGATCGGCTGTTCTTCGGCAAGCCGTTCCCGCATCCATTCGATCAACGGGCCGAGCCGCAGCCCCTCCCGCTCTTCCGGCACCGGTGCAGAGATGAACTGCGCCTGCCCGCCTTCGCGATGTGGCGGCACGACAAGCCGGCGCGCAACGCTGTTGGCCGCATCGGCGCCGAAATCGCCGCGAACCACATGCAGGCAGAGGTCGATGCCGGCTGCACTTCCGGCCGCCGTCAGCGTGTTGCCCTCATCCATGTAAAGAACGCCCGCGTCGAATTCCGTTTCCGGATACCGGTCGGCGATGGCGTCCACGTAACGCCAATGGGTGGTCGCGCGCCGGCCGGCTAGAAGACCAGAGGCGGCTAGGACCGCGACGCCCGAACAAAGCGACATCACCCGCGCGCCCCGCCCGTGCGCCGCACGCAGCGCCGTGACCAATGGCTCCGGCACCGACGCATCAATCGCGCGCCAGCCGGGCGCAATGATGAGATCGGCCTCTCCGAGCAGTTCAAGCCCGCTATCGACGGAAACGGTTAACCCACCGGCAGCCCTGAGCGGCCCCGGCTCGATGCCGGCAACCGAAAACCGATACCAGCCCTCGCCCATCTCCGGCCGGGGAAGGCCAAACACCTCATAGGCAATGCCGAACTCGAACGTGCAGAGCCCGTCATAGGCGAGCACCACGACATGCGGACCGTTGGTTTTGTGATGAGGCGATTTTGGCATGATCTTTACGTAGTCAGTCACGATGGCCAATTTCGCCCATCCGTAACATCGACGATGATCGGCCGCAACCTCAAGAAAGAAAGGCCGACACCATGCCAAGCCCCATTTCCGAATTCCCCGCCGCCGCTCCGGAGGTTTCGGCGGAACACTTCGCCCGCAAGCTCGCCTTCGAGGCGGACTGCTGGGACGTTCACGCCTCCTTGACGTCAGGGAATGTGGATTTCGTGCTGCTCGATGTCCGTTCGCCGACGCTCTTCACCGAGGCCCACGTGCCCGGCGCGCTCAACCTGCCGCACGGCAAGATGACCGCCCACCGCATGTCGCAATGGCCGGCCGACACGCTGTTCGTGGTTTATTGCGCCGGACCGCATTGCAACGGCGCCGACAAGGCAGCGCTTCGCCTGTCCCGCCTGGGCCTTTCGGTCAAGCTGATGATCGGCGGCATGACGGGCTGGGCCGACGAAGGCTTCGCCTTCGAAAGCACGGCTGCAGCAGCCTGAACCGGAACTTCGGTCAACCTGTCGGATGAATGGTTGACCGGGGTGCCGCCGTCCGGGCACTGCGGATCAGGAAGGCCATCCGATCGCGGGCAAGCGCGGCCTTCTCCTGCCTCACATGTTCGCTGAAAGATACCGCGCCGCCCGGCATGCTCAGCACGCAGCGATATTGCCGGCCACCCTCCCCGTCATCCTCCTCTTCGATGATCGGGGCAGCCAACCGGTCCGGATCGACATGCTGCTCGTCATGCGTCCATAGCCAGCGGCGTTTGACCAGCCAGTCATGCGGATCATGCTGCCAGACCGAAACGATCGGCCGGTTAAAGGCATTGATCGCAAGCCAGCCGCCCACACCCCAGAAAAACAGGATGACCAGCGCCCGGAACGGATGCGCAGCTATCCCCTCCCGGATCGAGATAAAGGTCGAAAAAGCAAGAATGGCAAACCAGGCAACAATGAACAGCCAGCCATAAAGCGGCCGCAGGTTTCTAAAAAGTAGTCTTTCCATGGCTCATGCCTCCCAAGACTTCTTTCACGCGCGTATTTTAGCACATCATGGAGAGCTTCGCGACGGGGTTGACGGGAGCCCTTCTTCAAAGCCGGAACGTCTTTACCCCATTGCCCCGCTCGAGATTGCGGTTGGCGAGAAAGCCTTCCTGGCGGGCGGTTTCAGCTCGCCCAGGTTTTCAAAAGATGCGCCGGAGCGCGCAGCGCAGCAATATGCTGCATTGCATTATTAACTCGACATTAGCTCAGCTATGCCAAGACGTTGTCAGTGAATCTTAAAGGCGTCGCTCCCAACTGCGCCTTCCGAGAATTCAGAATTCAATCGATTGGAACCGAGTAACGAGCTATGGCTTTCAAAGACATGTCGAGTTCGAAGAAACTTGGCATCGTCACCGTGGTGATGGGCCTTTCTTCCCTGATCATTGCCGGCGTATCCGGTACCGGCCTTTACGGCCTGCAAACGGCCATGATGTCGGTTGGCGCCCGTGAAGAAGTCGCCCGTGAGGCGATGGACCTGCGCGTCGATATCATCGCCATCAGCCGCATGACCTACCAGCTGGCCGCCGAGCCGGCCAAGGCGAAGGATTTCCGCGCTGAAACCGAAAAGCGCACCGGCGAAATGCTGGCCCGCCTGCCGAAGATCCAGGCCACGGCCGACGAGACCGAAGTTCAGCAGTTGAAGGCGATCCGTGGCTCGCTGGACAGCTATTTCGGCAGCATCCGCTCCATGGTCGATATCGCCGAAAAGAACCCGGCCGATACCGCTGCCATCAACGGCGCCCTGAAAGTTGCCCTCGACGGCCAGAAGGTCGTGACCGATACGGTCAAGGTCTACAGCACCTATTCCGGCAACTCGCTGGCCGCCGCACGCGGCGATGCGGTTTCCTCCTCCTCCACCGCACTGCTGATCTCGGCACTGTCGGCGATCGGCTTCATCATCCTCGGCACCGCGATCAGCACGCTCGTTGCCCGCCGCGGCATCATCCGCCCGATTCGTGACCTGACCGGCGCCATGGCCGAGCTTGCCAACGGCAATCTGGACGGCGGCCGCGTCGATGCATCCCGCGGCGACGAGATCGGTGAGATGGCCCGCGCGGTTGAAGTCTTCCGCAACAATGCGCTCGCCATGAACGAGCTGAAGGCTCAGGAGCTTGCTCTCCATCAGCGCAGCAGCGACCTTCAGAGCAGCATCTCGCATGTAGTCGCTTCCGCCGTCGCCGGTGATTTCTCCGGCCGGATCAACAAGGACTACCAGAACGAAGACCTGAACCGCTTCGCCAAGGGCGTCAACGAACTCGTCTCGAGCGTCGACAAGGCCGTCGCCGAAGTCCGCCGCGTCATCGCAGCGCTTGCCGATGCCGACCTGACGCAGACCATGGAAGGCCGCTTCCAGGGCGCGTTCGCCGAACTGCAGTCGAACGTCAACGCCACCATGGTCCGCCTGCGCGACACCATGAGCAACGTTCGCTCCGCCGCCGGCACGATCAACGACAACTCGGCTGAACTGAGCTCGGCTGCCAACGACCTCTCCAAGCGCACCGAGCAGCAGGCTGCCGCACTTGAAGAAACGGCTGCGGCACTCGACGAGATCACCGCAACCGTCCGCGCCGCCTCGGCCCGTGCGACGGAAGCCCGCGACATGGTTCACGAGACCAAGCAGAGCGCAGAAAAGTCGGGCGAGATCGTCCGCAGCGCGGTCACCGCCATGGGCCGCATCGAAGGCTCCTCGGCCAAGATCAACCAGATCATCGGCGTCATCGACGAGATCGCCTTCCAGACCAACCTGCTCGCCCTGAACGCTGGCGTCGAAGCCGCGCGTGCTGGCGAAGCCGGCCGCGGTTTCGCAGTCGTTGCACAGGAAGTCCGCGAACTGGCCCAGCGTTCCGCAAACGCCGCCAAGGAAATCAAGACGCTGATCAGCGCTTCGGCCGCTGAAGTGGAAGGCGGCGTCTCGCTCGTCCGCTCCACCGGTGATGCGCTTCTGGAGATCGAAAACCTCGTCAACCGCGTCAACGGCCATGTGGAATCGATCGCCACCGCCGCCCGCGAACAGGCGACCGCGCTGGCCGAGATCAACTCCTCGGTCAACCACATGGACCAGATGACCCAGAAGAATGCCGCGATGGTCGAAGAAACCACCGCAGCCAGCGAAACGCTTGCTGGCGAAAGCCGCCAGCTGCAGAGCATCCTCAGCAGCTTCAAGCTGGAAGAAGAATATCGTTCGGCCGCCCGCACCCGCTTCGCAGCCTGATATCGACTTCGAGATTTGCTAAAAGGCCCGGAAACTTCACGTTTCCGGGCCTCTTGCTCTGAATCTATTCTCAAAATTCGATGACGACCTTGCCGAAAGGTCCGCGATCGAGATGCGCGAAAGCCTGATCCGCCTCCTCGAAGCGATAGCGCCTGTCGATCACCGGCTTCAGACCGATCGCGTCCACGGCCCGCACGAAATCCTCCAGCGCCCGGCGATGTCCGACGGAAATGCCCTGCACGACCGGCGCCTTGAGGAGCAGGTCAGGTGCTGAACCCGAAATCTCCAGCCCGTCGAACACGCCGATCAGCGACACCCGCCCGCCGACAGCCACCGCCTTCAAGGCTTGCGCAAAACCGGTGCCACCGGCGATATCCAGCACATGATCGGCGCCGTAGCCATCCGTCAGGTCGAGCAACCGATCGACCCAGCCCTCGCGTGGCAGGAAATGATCGGCGCCGAGTCCTCGCACCCGCTCCAATTTCTCCTCGCTCGAAGAGGTGACGAAGATCTCCGCACCATGTGCCCTGGCGATCTGCACTGCAAACAGCGCCACGCCTCCAGTGCCCTGAACCAGAACCTTGTCACCGGCCTTCAGATGGCCGCTCTCGATCAAAGCCACCCAGGCTGTCAGGCCGGCGCAGGGCAATGTGCTCGCCTCACCCGCATCAAGCGTCTTCGGCGCAGCCGCGAACCAGTCGGCAGGAAAAGTGACGTATTCCGAGAGCACGCCGGGATGCGCGCCGCCGAGCGTACGATAAGGCGGGTTGCGCGCGTCTCCCAACCCCTTCCCGTCCAACCTGCCGGGCATGAAGGTGGAGATCACCTTGTCACCGGGCTTGAAACGCGTGACGCCTGCGCCGACCTCCTCGACAACGCCCGCCATGTCGGACACTGGCACGAAAGGAAAGGTGAGCGGCAGGCCCATGCCGTTCTCCATCACCAGCTTGTCGCGGTAATTCAGCGACACTGCCTGCGTCCGCACCAGCACCTCGCCGAAGCCGGGCGCGGCGGCCTCAGCCTCGCGAATACGCAGGTCCTTAGGCCCAAGCCCGGCAATGCTCCACTGTTTCGCCATTCTCATCACATCACTCCTTTGAATTGCGATGAGGCAGCATATCGTTGAATTCCGGTCGGCATTTGCGGTATAAATTCCCCACAATGGTTCCTTGAAGGAAACAATATGGAGCAATTCAAGGACATTTCGGTCTTTGTGGAAGCGGTCGATGCCGGCGGTTTCTCGGCGGCTTCGAAGAAGCTTAATCTCACCCGCTCAGCGGTCGCCAAGACGATCGGAAGAATGGAAGACAGGCTTGGCGTTCGCCTCTTCCATCGCACCACCCGCAGCCAGAGCCTCACCGAAGAAGGCCGCTTCTTCTATGAACGCTGCCTTCGCGCGGTGGAGGAAATCCGCCTCGGCGAGGCCGAACTGGAATCCGGCCGGCGTGAGGTGCGCGGCAAGCTCAGGATCACCATGCCGGTCGTCTTCGGCCGCCGTTGCGTCGCGCCGGCACTGATCAAGCTGCTTGAGCAGCATCCGGGCCTGGAACTCGATCTTTCCTTCAGCGACCGCGTTATCGATCTCCGGGCCGATGGCTTCGATCTTGCTGTGCGCAATGGACGCCTCAAGGACGATACCGAAACCATGGCGCGACGCATCGCCTTCCAGCACCTGATGGTCTGCGCCTCGCCGGCCTTTCTGGAAAAACACGGAGAACCGCAGGACCTCGACGACCTGCCGAATTTCGACGGCATCATTTACGGCAAGCAGGATAGTCACGACACCTGGGTCTTCCCCGCACCGGACGATCCGTGGCGCGTGGTCCTGCCTCGATCGCGCCTGCGTCTCGACGATCTCGAAGCCATCCTCAATGCCGGGCTGGAAGGGCACGGGCTGATCTGGCTGCCCTGCTGGATGGTGCGCGATCACGTTGCCGCCGGTCAGCTGAGGCAGGTGCTGCATTCCGTTCCATCGGTATCGTTCGAGACTCACGCCGTTTGGCCACGCTCGCCCGTCATGCTGCCGAAGGTCCGGCTGGCTATCGATACGCTGGTGCGCGACCTGCCGCACCTGATGGAATAGCGGTTAATCTTCGCTGGACGGCTCGTTCAACAGATCGAGCATCGCCTGAAGCGCGCGGGTGACATGACGCTCGGCATGATAAAGTGCGGAAAACTGCCGAAGCGGCATCGCGAAATCCGCCACATGCAGCCGGCCGGAGAAAGAATGCGACGAGGCAGCACGGCTGGACAGCACGGTGGCGGAAAGCCCCGCCTCCACCGCGGCCATTGCAGCCTCATTGGACGGCAATTCCAGTACGACCGACAATGATTGCGGCTCGATACCGAGATTGACCAGCTGTGCCTCGAATGCCGAGCGTGTGCCGGACCCTTGCTCGCGCATGATCCAATTCGTTTCCAGAAGGTCGCTGGAACGGATTTTTCGACCATCTGCCCAGGGATGGCGGCTGCCGACGACAAGCACCAGCCGATCCTCCGCCACCTTGCGACGTTTCAGCCCCGGCAGAAAAATCTCGCCTTCCACCACTGCCATTTCGGCCGCGCCTTCAAGCACGGCTTCCGCCGCGCTCTGCGTATTGCCGACCGTCAGCCGCACATCAACACGCGGATACCGCTCATGATAACTGACCAATCGGGATGGCAGCCAATAACTCGCCACCGTCTGGCTGGCATGGACGCGCAGGATGCCGGAAGCCGAACCGCCGAGGTCGGCCAGCATATGCTCCGCCGAATGCGCCCGCTCCAGCACTGCCCGCGCCTCCGGCACGAACAACCGACCTGCCTCCGTCAGCTCGATCCGCCGGCCGACGCGGTTGAACAGGATCACCGCATGGCGCGCCTCCAGCGCCGAGACCGCCGCGCTCACCGCCGATTGCGTGAGATTGAGCGCTTCCGCCGCACGGGTGACGTGCTCGCGCGCCGCGACTTCGAGGAAAATCCTGAGCTGTTCGAGTGTCATCGCATCCAATCATTCGATTCAATCGAACGATATCACAAGACTAATCAATTGGATTTGTCTTTCTCAAACATGGAGAATGATTTTCGACAAAAGACAATGCATCTGGAAAAATCATGAAGCCGATCAATCCGACCGCGGAACAGCAGCGCCCTTTTCTATCTTCGTTCAGCCCCTCCGCCATCGGCCGCTTCATTCCGGGTCTTCTTCTGACCGCCGCGATCGCAACCGTCGCGCTGACCATCCGCAATCTCTCCGGCATCACGGCGCTTAGCCCGCTGATCATCTCGATCATCATCGGCATGCTGATCCGCAACACCCTGCCGGTGCCCGCGGTCGTCGAACCCGGCATCGGCTTCTCGCTGAAGAAGATCCTGCGCCTCGGCATCGTGCTGCTCGGCCTGCAGGTCACGGCGATGCAGATTCTCTCGCTCGGCGGCGCAGGCCTTGCCATGGTGGTGCTGACGCTTGTCTCCACCTTTGTCGCCATCCGCGTCATGGGCCGAGTGATGGGGGTCGATCGTTCGCTGACCGACCTGATTGCCGCCGGCACATCCGTCTGCGGCGCATCCGCCATCATTGCGACCAACACCGTTGTCCGCGGCCGCGAAGAACATGTCGCCTATGCGGTCGCCTGCGTCACGCTGTTCGGCTCGCTGGCCATGATCGCTTACCCGCTGCTCGCCAGCCCGCTTGGCCTGGATGCGCGCGGTTACGGCCTCTGGACCGGCTCGACCATTCATGAAGTCGCTCAGGTGGTCGCAGCTTCCTTCCAGGGCGGCGAAGTCTCCGGCCAGTTCGGCACGATTTCCAAGCTCGCCCGCGTCGTCATGCTGGCACCGCTGATCATGACGCTGGCGCTCGCCATGCGCTCCGGACCCGACGGCGGCGCAAAGGCTTCCGCGCCGATGCCGTGGTTCGTTTTCGGCTTTATTGCGATGATGCTGGTCAACAGCGTGGTTACCATTCCGGCCAGCGTTAGCCAGAATGTCGTGATGCTCACCAATTTCCTGCTGTCGATGGCGCTCGCCGCAATGGGCCTTCAGGCCAATATCGGCAAGCTGAAGGCGGAGGGCTGGCGGCCGTTGGCGCTTGGCGCATTCGGCTGGATCTTCATCGCGGTCTTTGGTTTCGCGATGCTGAAGCTCTTCGGTTTCTGAGAAGAAACGACAAAACACAGCAAAGCCGCGTCAGAAATGGCGCGGCTTTTTGTTGCCCGAAAATCAGCAGGGCTTCGGACGATCGGGGTTCAACGTGCTGTCCTGCATCGCCTCGTCATGATACCAGCAGCTCACATCCATGACGGCGGGCGCCATCTCATAGATGCCGGCCGGCGCCGTCATGCCATTGTCGAGCCGCCGGCGCGGGCGCGTCGGGAAGGCCAGTATCTGCGCTGTTTCACGATGGATGAGATTGATGGCCATCCTATCGTCTCCTAAGCTTCAAGAGTGCATCCAAACACACATCGAGCACAAATCTGCACATTTTTTGTGCTTATTGCATTATTTTATATCAATTCGACCCAACATGCTAGGCGCTAATTTAGGCCTTGCGAGCTATCCATGGATGGATTTGCTCCGCGCGACCCCGTTTGCAAAAAACGTGTGCGGAATGCCTGAAGTTCCACCCCACCGTCACGAAAGCTTCAAAACCGCGGATTTTCATGAGCTGCCGCTTATTCACGCGGGCGGCAGGCCGATGGTGAAAGCCAGGCAAGCCAGGCTTTTTTACACTTTTTTAAGGAAAGATCGTCGTTCGGCTCGAAACTGGCACGGCATGTGCATTCTATATTTCATCCCCAAGGGGCGGCACCGAACGTGCAGTTAGCCTTGGGATGGCTCAACCATGAAACTCACGGCCTGAGAGATAAAAAATGACGAAGTTTAAGCTCGAGTACATCTGGCTCGACGGTTACACCCCGGTACCGAACCTGCGCGGCAAGACGCAGATCAAGGAATTCGACGCGTTCCCGACGCTCGAGCAGCTTCCGCTCTGGGGCTTTGACGGCTCCTCCACGATGCAGGCCGAAGGCCGCTCGTCGGACTGCGTTCTGAAGCCCGTCGCCATTTACCCGGATCCGGCCCGCACCAACGGCGTTCTCGTCATGTGCGAAGTCATGATGCCGGATGGTGTCACCCCGCATGCATCGAACGCCCGCGCGACCATCCTCGACGATGAAGGCGCCTGGTTCGGCTTCGAGCAGGAATACTTCTTCTACGAAAACGGTCGTCCGCTCGGCTTCCCGGAAACCGGCTATCCGGCTCCGCAGGGCCCGTACTACACCGGCGTCGGTTATTCGAACGTCGGTTCTGTTGCTCGCGAAATCGTCGAAGAGCACCTCGACCTCTGCCTCGCCGCCGGCATCAACCACGAAGGCATCAATGCCGAAGTGGCCAAGGGCCAGTGGGAATTCCAGATTTTCGGCAAGGGCTCCAAGAAGGCCGCCGACCAGATCTGGATGGCACGCTACCTGCTGCAGCGCTTGACTGAAAAGTACGGCATCGACATCGAATACCACTGCAAGCCGCTCGGCGATACCGACTGGAACGGTTCGGGCATGCACTGCAACTTCTCGACCGAATACATGCGCACCGTCGGCGGCAAGGCTTACTTCGAAGCCCTGATGGCGCAGTTCGACAAGAACCTGATGGACCACATCAACGTTTACGGCCCGGACAATGACAAGCGTCTGACCGGCAAGCACGAAACGGCTCCGTGGAACAAGTTCTCCTACGGCGTTGCCGACCGTGGCGCTTCGATCCGCGTCCCGCACTCGTTCATCAAGAACGACTACAAGGGCTACCTCGAAGACCGCCGCCCGAACTCCCAGGGCGACCCCTACCAGATCGCTTCCCAGGTTCTGAAGACGATCTCGGAAGTCCCGACCGAAGGTTTTGCTTCGGCTGCTGCCTGATCGAGTACAAGTCCTCCCAGGATAGGAAGACGCCGGCCAAAGAGTCGGCGTTTTTCGTTTGTACGCCTATTGGTATCTGACGCAGACTTTATTTCGATAAATTGGGAGCCCGGAGACCCCTCATCCGCCCTGCTGAGCAAAACTGCCGGCGAAAAGCACTATCGAACGCGCAGCCCATCCATAAACAATTGCTCCAGAAACCGCGCCGCATCCTCGAACCGTCCTTCGCCCGCATAGCTCTGTCCGAGCACCGCCCGCACCTGCACATCGAAGTCGGCATAATGCTGCGTCGTCGACCAGATCGAGAAGATCAGGTGGTAGGGATCGCATTTGGCGATCTTGCCAGCCCGCGCCCAGGCGCGGATCACCTCGGCCTTTTCATCGACGAGCTCCTTCAGCGGCCCCTTCAGCTCGTCCTCGATATGCGGAGCGCCCTGCAGCACTTCATTGGCGAACAGCCGGCTTTCGCGGGGGAAATCGCGCGCCATCTCCAGCTTGCGGCGAATGTAGGAGCGGATCTCCGATTCGGGATTGCCCTCGGCGTTGAACGCACGCAGCGGCTCCAGCCAGGTGAACAGGACCCGGTCGATCAGTTGCCGGTGAACCGCGTCCTTGGTGCGGAAATAATAAAGCAGGTTCGGCTTGGACATGCCCGCTGCTTCCGCGATCTGGTCGATCGTCGTGCCGCGAAAACCGCTGACTGAAAACACATCCAGCGCCGCGCCGAGGATAAGCTCTTCCTTTTCCTCCTGGATGCGTGTGCGCCGCTGCGTCTTCGCCGCTCTCGGAATGGCCATGCCGTTATTCACCCTGTTTCCGCGCGCCATCGCCTCCAGAGTGCAACGCCTTGGGACGGGCCAGATTTTCCTCTGGATTTTTCGTCATTTTCGGCTTGAGTGAGGCCACGGAAATTGTAATGTTTTACCAACCGGTCAAATTATCGGCGACAAGCCAAACAAACGCAATGCCGAACTTCCGCCGCTCCGATGTGAGACGGAAGAGACCGACGGGAACGTAAAAGCAGACCGCCCGCAAAAGGGCGTAACAGGTGAGGATAATCAGATGGTGGCAGCACCAGGCGAGAACCTGCGCGTCAACGGAGACCGTCTCTGGGACATGCTGATGGACATGGCGAAGATCGGCCCCGGCATTGCCGGCGGCAATAATCGCCAGACCCTGACGGATGCCGATGGCGAAGGCCGCAACCTTTTCAAAAAGTGGTGCGAAGCCGAAGGTTTGACGATCGGCGTCGACAAGATGGGCACGATGTTCGCCACCCGCGCCGGTACCGATCCGGATGCGCTGCCCGTCTATATCGGCAGCCATCTCGACACCCAGCCGACCGGTGGCAAATATGACGGCGTTCTCGGCGTGCTGGCCGGCCTTGAGGTCGTGCGCACCATGAACGACCTCGGCATCAAGACGAAGCACCCGATTGTCGTCACCAACTGGACAAACGAGGAAGGCGCCCGTTTCGCCCCCGCCATGCTTGCCTCCGGCGTCTTCGCCGGCGTGCACTCGATGGATTACGCCTATGCCCGCAAGGATCCTGAAGGCAAGACCTTCGGCGACGAGCTGAAGCGCATCGGCTGGGTCGGTGAGGAAGAGGTCGGCGCGCGAAAAATGCACGCCTATTTCGAATACCATATCGAACAGGGTCCGATCCTCGAGGCCGAAAACAAGCAGATCGGCGTCGTTACCCACTGTCAGGGTCTCTGGTGGCTGGAATTCACGCTGACCGGCAAGGAAGCGCATACCGGCTCCACGCCGATGACGATGCGCGTCAACGCCGGCCTCGCCTTCGGCCGCATTCTGGAAATGGTGCAGGAAGTCGCGATGGCCGAGCAGCCGGGCGCCGTCGGCGGCGTCGGCCAGGTCTTCTTCTCACCGAACTCCCGCAACGTCCTGCCCGGAAAGGTCGTCTTCACCGTCGACATCCGCACGCCGAGCCAGGAAAAGCTCGACCGCATGCGCGCCAAGATCGAAGCCGGTGCCGCCGAAATCTGCGCCCCGCTCGACGTCAGCTGTTCGGTGGAAGCCGTTGGCCATTTCGACCCGGTCACCTTCGATCCGACGCTGGTCGAACGCGTCCGTAACGCGGCGGATAAACTCGGCTACAGCCATATGAACATCATCTCCGGCGCCGGCCACGACGCCTGCTGGGCCGCCAAGGTGGCGCCGTCGACGATGGTTATGTGTCCGTGCGTTGGCGGCCTTTCGCACAATGAGGCGGAGGAGATTTCCAAGGAATGGGCGGCTGCGGGGTGCGACGTGCTGTTCCATGCGGTGGTGGAGACGGCGGAGATTGTGGGGTGATGACCCTCGCGCCCGGAGCCCCCTCATCCGACCCTTCGGGTCACCTTCTCCCCGCTGGGGAGAAGGGAGGTGCGGAGGCGACGGCAGGCCTTCCCTTCTCCCCTCGGGGAGAAGGTGCCCGCAGGGCGGATGAGGGGGCTCCAGGCGCCTCCGTCAAAATCATCAAACAAGATATCCGCAAACATCGCTCCGGAAAAACGTCTCAAGCCCGCCAACTCCGCCAGAACGAAACCGAGGAAGAATACCACCTCTGGAGTGATCTGCGCGCTCGCAGGCTCAACAGCTACAAGTTTGCACGCCAAGTCCCTTTAGGCCCTTACATTGTTGATTTCCTCTGTCGCGAACATAACCTTGTTGTCGAGGCCGATGGTTCCCAGCACGCGGACAGCGCTTACGACCACGCGCGCACCAACTGGCTAAACGCCAACGGCTATTCCGTCCTGCGCTTCTGGAACAACGAAATATCCCGCCAGCGCCGATCCGTTCTCGAAACAATTCTCGCCGCTCTCAACGGCCGACTTGAAACAGACCCCGCATCCGGCTTCTACGCGCCGGCCTCATTCACGAAAAAGAATAAGGGACAACAGCCATGACCACAGTCATCAAAGGCGGCACCATCGTCACCGCCGACCTGACCTACAAGGCGGACGTCAAGATCGACGGCGGCAAGATCATCGAGATCGGGCCCAATCTCTACGGCGACACCACGCTGGATGCTGCGGGCTGTTACGTCATGCCCGGCGGCATCGATCCTCACGTGCATCTCGAAATGCCGTTCATGGGCACCTACTCCTCCGACGATTTCGAAAGCGGCACACGCGCGGCACTTGCCGGCGGCACGACCATGGTCGTCGATTTCTGCCTGCCCGATCCCGGCCAGTCGCTGCTCGACGCGCTGAAGCGCTGGGACAACAAGGCGACCCGCGCCAATTGCGACTATTCCTTCCACATGTCGGTGACCTGGTGGAGCGAGCAGGTCTTCAATGAAATGAAGGCCGTCGTGTTGAACCACGGTATCAACACCTTCAAGCACTTCATGGCCTATAAGGGCGCGCTGATGGTGAATGACGACGAGATGTTCGCCTCGTTCCAGCGCTGCGCCGAGCTGGGCGCCCTGCCGCTCGTCCATGCGGAAAACGGCGATGTCGTTGCCGCCATGCAGCAGAAGCTAATGGACGCGGGCAATAACGGACCGGAAGGCCACGCTTATTCCCGCCCTCCGTCTGTCGAAGGCGAAGCCACCAACCGCGCCATCATCATTGCCGATATGGCGGGCGTTCCGCTTTACGTCGTCCACACATCCTGCGAACAGGCCCATGAAGCGATCCGCCGCGCCCGCCAGAACGGGATGCGCGTCTATGGCGAACCGCTGATCCAGCACCTGACGCTCGACGAGAGCGAATATTTCAACAAGGACTGGGACCATTCCGCCCGGCGCGTCATGTCCCCGCCCTTCCGCAACAAGCAGCACCAGGATTCGCTTTGGGCCGGCCTCTCCTCCGGCTCGCTGCAGGTCGTCGCAACCGATCACTGCGCCTTCACCACGGAGCAGAAGCGCACGGGTGCTGGCGATTTCCGCAAGATCCCCAACGGCACCGGCGGGCTTGAAGACCGCATGCCGATGCTCTGGACCTACGGCGTCGCTACCGGCCGCATCACGATGAACGAGTTCGTCGCAGTGACCTCCACCAACATCGCCAAGATTTTGAACGTCTATCCGAGGAAGGGTGCGATCCTGGTCGGTGCCGATGCGGATATCGTCGTCTGGGACCCGAAGCGCTCTAAGACGATCACGGCGAAAAGCCAGCAGTCTGCGATCGATTATAATGTGTTCGAAGGCAAGGAAGTAACCGGCCTGCCGCGCTACACGCTGACGCGCGGGGTCGTCGCGATCGAGGAATCGACCGTCAAGACGCAGGAAGGACATGGGTCGTTCGTGAAGCGCGAGCCTTTCCAGGCGGTCAACAAGGCGCTGTCGACCTGGAAGGAGCTGACTGCGCCGCGCAAGGTGGAGCGGACGGGTATTCCGGCGAGCGGGGTTTAATAAGGTTGGTGGCGCAACGGAGAGATACCCCCCTCTGTCCTGCCGGACATCTCCCCCACAAGGGGGGAGATCGACTCGCGGCACCATTTCGTGTCACTCGAAGGCTGACGTTTGGGGGAAGCCTATGCGACTTGCCAATCTCCCCCCTTGTGGGGGAGATGTCCGGCAGGACAGAGGGGGGTGGCCCCATCGACGGCCTAACCTCAAATCCTCACCAACCCATCCAGTTCCGGCAGCAACACCACACTCTCCTGCTCGTTCGGATCCGTTCGCGCAATCACCGCAGAACGCGGCGCATCGGAGATATTGGCCGGCAGGTGCGGCACGCCGGCCGGGATATACATCATCTCGCCGGCATGCAGTTCGGCGCGCTCCTCCAGCCGCTCACCATAATAAGTGACCGCCCATCCCGAGAGCACATAGATCGCCGTCTCATGGGACTCGTGCAGATGCGCCTTTGCGCGGGCACCGGGCGGAATGGTCAGGAGATGCATGCAGATGCCCTTCGAGCCAACGGTCTCGGCGGCAATGCCTTCAAAGTAACTCAACCCTTGCCGGCCTCCATAAGCCGCGCCGGGTTTAACGACACGGCAGGTGGGTTTTGATTCGCTGTCCATTGCCAAATTCCTCCAGATCAGTTTCGGCCGAAGCATATCATGCGACGCAGAACGGCGACCTCTATACGGTGCGCTTCGCGGATGGGCTTGAATGGGGACCTTTCGAAAAATGCCTGTGATCGATATCCGCCTCGGCATCACCGCCGCCACTCTCGCCGTGTTCACGCTCGCCGTACCTGCGAAGGCAGCCAAATTCCTCGACGGCGCCTATGGCAGCAAGGACGGCTGCACCTACGCGAAAACCGGTGAATCCTCCGGCGCCGACGATTTCCTGCTGATCAACGATGAAGGCGTGACGACCGCCTTCGCCGTCTGCGAATTCAAGGGTGCCGCCACCAAGACCGCGACCGGCTTCACCATCAAGGCGGAATGCGATGCCGAAGGTGAAAAAGGCCCGGCGGAAACCGCGACACTCACCAAATCTGCAAAAGGCTATGCCGTGAGCTTTCCGGATGGCACGAAACTGGGACCTGCTCCGAAATGCCGATGAATGATACTTCTCAAAGCGCGGCGTCCGTGGTTTCGGCGAAAAAGCTGGGCTTGACCTTCGAAACCAATGACGGCCCGGTCCACGCCCTGTCGAATGTCGATCTGGAGGTGAAGAAGGGCGATTTCGTCTCCTTCATCGGTCCGTCCGGCTGCGGCAAGACGACCTTTCTGCGCGTCATCGCCGATCTGGAAAAGGCGACGTCGGGAGAAATCACCGTCAACGGCATGTCGCCGGAAGAGGCGCGAAAATCCCGCTCCTACGGTTATGTCTTCCAGGCGCCAGCGCTTTACCCCTGGCGGACGATCGAAAAGAATATCGCCCTGCCCCTGGAAATCATGGGTTATTCGTCCGCTGACCGCGCGCAACGGATCGAACGCACCCTCGACCTCGTCAACCTCACGGGCTTCGGCAAGAAATACCCCTGGCAGCTTTCCGGCGGCATGCAGCAACGTGCCTCGATCGCCCGCGCGCTCGCCTTCGACGCCGATCTGCTGCTGATGGATGAACCCTTCGGCGCGCTTGACGAAATCGTCCGCGACCACCTCAACGAACAGCTCCTGAAGCTCTGGGCACGGACGGAAAAGACGATCTGCTTCGTCACCCACTCCATTCCGGAGGCTGTCTACCTCTCCACCAAGATCGTCGTCATGTCCCCGCGACCCGGACGGGTGACGGATGTGATCGAATCGACCTTGCCGAAGGAGCGGCCGCTCGAAATCCGCGAGACACCGGAGTTTCTGGAAATTGCGCACCGGGTGCGTGACGGTTTGAGGGCGGGGCATAGTTATGAGGAATAGGCCGCTATCCCCGGAGCATACCCCCCTCTGCCCTGCCGGGCATCTCCCCCACAAGGAGGGAGATTGGCTAGAGGCACCGACTTTCCTCTACCTGCGACCTTCGAGTGAGGCGAGACATCACCGCGATTCTATCTCCCCCCTTGTGGGGGAGATGCCCGGCAGGGCAGAGGGGGGTGTTAGCGGCTCCAAACACCCAAAGGAGCTCGCATGAAACCCGACTCCCTCCGCGACCGCATCATCCCTGTCCTGACCATCCTCGCATTCATCGTCGCTATCTGGTACATCGGCGCATATTTCATGAACGCCCCCTTCCAGCGCGATCTGGACCGGCGCGGCAATGTTACCTCCACGACGATGGAATTCTTCCAGAAAACCATGTCGCAGCCGAAACCGATCTTGCCGGCACCGCATCAGGTGGTGAGCAACGTGTATGAAAACACATTTCTGCGCAGCGTCACCTCGAACAGGAGCCTCGTCTATCATGCGTGGGTGACACTCTCCTCGACAGTCGCCGGCTTCACCTTCGGTACGCTGCTCGGCATCCTGATCGCTGTCGGCATCGTGCATGTGAAGGCGCTGGACCGCAGCCTAATGCCCTGGATCATCGCCTCGCAGACCGTGCCGATCCTGGCGATCGCGCCGATGGTCATCGTCGTGCTCGGCGCGATCAACATTACCGGCCTGATCCCCAAGGCGATCATCTCGACCTATCTCTCCTTCTTCCCGGTCGCGGTCGGCATGGTGAAGGGCCTGCGGTCACCCGAACTGATCCAGCTCGACCTGATGCGCACCTATCATGCCAGCGCTTCTCAGACATTCTGGAAACTGCGCGTCCCCGCCTCCATCCCCTTCCTCTTCACCTCGATGAAGGTGGCGATTGCCGCAAGCCTTGTCGGCGCAATCGTCGGGGAACTGCCGACGGGTGCCGTCGCCGGTATCGGCTCGAAACTCCTCGCCGGCGCCTATTACAGCCAGACCATAGACATCTGGGCGGCGCTGATCGCCGGCTCAGTGCTAGCGGCCTTGTTGGTTACCGTTGTCGGGATCATCGCGAAGATCGTGGATCGTGCCATGGGAGGGAGGCCCGCATGATGAGGCTGATGCGCAACTGGCAATCCCTCCTCGCCGGCATATTGACCGTCGTCGCGGTAGCACGCCTGCCGCTCACCCTGCCTGAAGCAGCAAGCCCAGTCGGCAATGGATTGGTGACTGCCGCGATCGTCGTGATCACCGCCCTCCTCATGCAGGTATTGAAAAACAATAGCCCTGCCCTGCGCGCGACCATCCTTTTCCTTGGCGCTCATATTCCCGCGGCCATGTTGCTTGGCGGCCTGACTGGCAATGAGGGCCAGATGTCTAGCGCCTTCTTTCTGATGATCGCGGCGAGTTGGTTGCTGGCCTGGGGCACCGTCTCCGAACTCTCGCGGATCGAAACCCGTTCAGCCGGCATCAACTGGCTACTGAAACTCCTGATCCCCGCCATCTTCGGCGCCTGGCTGCTGATCATCTGGGAAGCCATCACCCGCGGCTTCGGCATTCCCTTCATCCTGCTGCCGCCCCCCTCCTCGATCGGCACGCGCATTGCCGGCTCGGTCGCTATCCTCTGGGCGGATGTGCAGCAGACCATCTTCAAGGCAGTGCTGTTCGGCTATATCGCCGGCTGCGCCTCCGGCTTCGTCGTGGCGATCCTCGCGGATCGCTTCGCCTTCCTGCGCCGCGGCCTCATCCCCATCGGCAACATGGTGTCGGCCCTGCCGATCATCGGCGTGGCGCCGATCATGGTCATGTGGTTCGGCTTCGACTGGCATTCCAAGGCGGCGGTGGTCATCATCATGACCTTCTTCCCCATGCTGGTGAACACGGTGGCGGGCCTGGCCGCCTCCGGCGCCATGGAGCGCGACCTGATGCGTTCCTACGCCTCCGACTACTGGCAGACGCTGATGAAACTGCGGCTGCCAGCCGCCATGCCCTTCATCTTCAATGCGCTGAAGATCAATTCCACGCTGGCGCTGATCGGCGCGATCGTCGCGGAATTCTTCGGCACGCCGATCGTCGGCATGGGCTTTCGCATCTCCACGGAGATCGGCCCGCATGAATGTCGACATGGTCTGGGCGGAAATCGCTGTTGCGGCGCTGGCCGGATCGGTTTTTTTATGGTGTTGTAGCACTTGCTGAAAGAGCCACGACGTTCTGGCATCCGTCTAACCGTGGGGGTTAGACGCTAAAATCCGGTCCGCGAACCAACGGGACCGGCAAAACCACAGAGGGAAACGATAATGAAAAACATGATGAAAGCGTTGATGGCCGGCGCACTGGGAGCTGCGATGTCGCTCGTTGCCGCCCAGGCGATGGCTGCCGACAAGGTCACCCTGCAGCTGAAATGGGTCGCCCCAGGGCCAGTTCGGCGGCTATTTTGTCGCCAAGGACAAGGGCTTCTACAAGGAAGAAGGCCTCGATGTAACGATCAAGCCGGGCGGCCCGGACATCGCACCGGAACAGGTCATCGCCGGTGGCGGCGCGGATGTCATCGTCGACTGGATGGGTGGCGCACTGGTCGCCCGCGAAAAAGGGCGTGCCGCTGGTCAATATCGCCCAGCCCTTCCAGAAATCCGGCCTGGAACTGATCTGCCCCAAGGATGGCCCCGATCAAGACCGAAGCCGACTTCAAGGGCAAGACGCTCGGCGTCTGGTTCTTCGGCAACGAATACCCGTTCTTCGCCTGGATGAACAAGCTCGGCCTTCCGACCGAAGGTGGCGCCAATGGCGTGACCGTTCTGAAGCAGAGCTTCGATGTGCAGCCGCTCGTCCAGAAGCAGGCGAACTGCATCTCGGTCATGACCTATAACGAATACTGGCAGGCGATCGATGCCGGCTTCAAGGCAAGCGATCTGCTGGTCTTCAACTATACCGCTCTTGGCAACGACCTTTTGGAAGATGGCCTCTACGTCAACGAGACCAAGCTCAAGGACCCGAAGTTCAAAGAAACCATGGTCAAGTTCGTCCGCGCTTCCATGAAGGGCTGGAAATACGCGATCGCCAACCCGGATGAAGCCGCCGGCATCGTCATGGACAATGGCGGCCAGGACGAAAACCACCAGAAGCGCATGATGGGCGAAGTCGCCAAGCTGATCGGCACCGGCAAGCTCGACATGGCGACTTATGATCGCACCGTGAAGGCTTTGCTTGATCAGAAGATCATCACAAAGAAGCCTGAAGGCGCTTACACGGCTGATGTAACAGAAGCCGCCCTGAAATAATAATTGCCTATCGTTCACTTTAAGAGAACGCGCGACTGCACAGTCGCGCGTTTTCGAATTTTATTTACGTAAAGCATAACTAAAAGTCATTCATCCCATAACGTGTGCGGATTGATTTGTGCAGCGCAAACACGTAAAAGGGCAACCTTGATGAATCTTTCCCTGCTGGTCTTGTAACTGTTTTTTGCGGTTACCACCTTGATTTCGGGATATCGTGTGCTGGAGGGCGCGCGCGAGACCGATTAGGTTCCCAGCGGAATATTTGCCCCTTTCAGGTCGGAAGTTATCGCATGTTTCGCACGTCCCACACTGTTTGCTGGTCCGAAGTCTGCCCGCGCGCCGGTTATCTCGCTCGTCGTGAGCCTCGCACTTGTGCTTGGCGCCTCCACGGCGCTCGCACAGGAAGCGGCAGCGCCGGCTCCGGCCCAGAAGGAAATCAAGCTGCCGTCGATCGTCGTGACGGAAGCCGTCGAGAAGCCGTTGGTCGACCGCATCATCGCCACCGGCACGGTGAAGCCGGTCGAGGAAGTCTACGTTCAGCCACTGGTCGAGGGCTTGCCGATCAAAGCGCTCAACGCCGATGTCGGCGATGAAGTGAAGGCGGACAGTGTGCTGGCCACGCTGAACGACGATGCACTTCTTCTCCAGAAGAGCCAGTACGAGGCCAACAAGGCGAAGGCGGAAGCCGGCGTCGCACAATATCAGGCCCAGGTGATAGAAGCACAGGCCAACCTTGCTGACGCTACCCGCCAGCGCGATCGCACCCAGCGCCTGAGCCAGAGCGGCACGAGCACGCAGTCGCAGGTCGAGCAGGCACAGGCTCTCTTCGAAGTTTCTCAGGCACGTCTCAACGCCCGCCAAGCAGGCCGTCACGGTCGGCCAGTCCGATATCAAGGTCGTCGATGCCCAGATCGACGACGTCAACCTGCGGCTCGCCCGCACGGGCGTGAAGACGCCGGTTGCCGGCGTGGTTTCGGCCCGCAGCGCCAAGGTTGGCGCGATTGCCACCGGCCAGTCGACCTCGCCGCTCTTCACGATCATCAAGGACGGCGCGATCGAACTCGTCGCCGATCTTTCTGAATCCGATCTTCCCAAGGTCAAGCTCGGCCAGAAGGCAGTGGTCGTCATTGCCGGCGGTCGCACCAAGATCGACGGCAAGGTCCCGCCTGATCTCGCCGACTGTCGATCCGACGACCCGATTGGGCGCGGTACACATCGTTATCGACGATGAGAGCGGTGCACGCGCCGGCATGTATGCGAGCGCCGAGATCGTCATCAGCGAAGCCAATGCGCTGGCCTTGCCGCTTTCCGCCGTCACCACCGGCCGCAACGGCTCCACGGCCCGAAAGGTCGAGGACAATGTCGTCAAGCAGGTGAAGATCGAGACCGGCATTCAGGATGGCGGCTTCGTGCAGGTCGTCAGCGGCCTGTCTGCCGGCGACATGGTCG
The DNA here is from genome assembly GCA_965227625.1 of Neorhizobium sp. Classification (GTDB taxonomy): domain Bacteria; phylum Pseudomonadota; class Alphaproteobacteria; order Rhizobiales; family Rhizobiaceae; genus Neorhizobium. Next base: position 25,651 of record CBDDGK010000017.1, read on the forward strand.
TCGCCAAGGCTGGCGCCTTCGTTCGCGACGGCGACAAGATCGCTCCCGTACCCGCCGAACCCGGCACGATTTCGAACTAAGCGAGAACCGAGGTTACCTCCCCATGAACTTCTCCGCATGGTCGATCCGCAATCCGATTGCGCCTTTGCTGGGCTTCGCGCTGCTGCTCTATGTCGGCATCCAGTCGTTTTATGCCCTGCCGATCACCCGCTTCCCGAATATCGACGTTCCGGTCGTCTCGATCACTGTTACCCAGAGCGGTGCCGCCCCGGCGGAACTTGAAGCTCAGGTTACCAAGGAAGTCGAAGACGCGGTCGCGTCGATCAGCGGCATTGACGAAGTCCAGTCGACCGTGACCGACGGTCAGTCCCAGACTGTCGTTGTCTTCCGCATCGAAAAGCCCACCGAAGAAGCCGTTCAGGACACCAAGGACGCGATCGACAAGATCCGCGGCGACCTGCCGGCCGGCCATCGAAGAGCCCGTCGTCACCAAGGTGGATGTCGAAGGCCAGGCAATCCAGACCTTCGCGGTTTCTTCGCCCAACATGACGCTCGAAGAGCTGTCGTGGTTTGTCGACGATACCGTCAAACGCGCTCTGCAGGGCCAGCCGGGCGTCGGCCGTATCGACCGTTACGGCGGCGCCGATCGCGAAATCCGCGTTGCGCTGAACCCGGCCAAGCTCGATGCCTACGGCATCACGGCAGCGGACGTGAACACGCAGCTGCGCGGCACCAACGTCGACCTCGGCTCCGGCCGCGGCCAAGTGGCTGGCAACGAACAGACCATCCGCACGCTGGGCGACGCCCGCAGCGTCTCGCAGCTTGCTGCCACCACGATCACGCTGCCGAACGGCCAGTTCGTCAAGCTGCGCGAACTCGGCACCGTCACCGATACCTATGAAGAGCAGAAGTCCTTCTCACGCTTCAACGGCACGCCGTCCGTTACCTTTGCCGTGTTCCGCGCCAAGGGCGCCAGCGAAGTCTCAGTCTCCGAAACGGTCGCCGAAAGCCTGAAGACCGTGCGGGAAGCCAACCCGAACGTCACGATCGAAATGGTCGACGACTCGGTCTACTTCACCTACGGCAATTACGAGGCCGCGCTCCACACGCTCGTGGAAGGTTCGATCCTCGCCGTCATCGTCGTCTTCCTGTTCCTGCGGAACTGGCGCGCGACCCTGATCGCGGCGGTCGCCCTGCCCTTGTCGGCAATCCCGACCTTCTGGATCATGGACATCATGGGGTTCTCGCTGAACCTCGTGAGCTTCCTGGCGCTGACGCTTGCCACCGGTATTCTCGTCGACGACGCGATCGTCGAGATCGAGAATATCGCGCGGCATATCAAGATGGGCAAGACGCCCTATCGGGCAGCGCTCGAAGCCGCCGACGAAATCGGCCTCGCCGTCATCGCGACGAGCTTCACGATCATCGCGGTCTTCGTACCAGTCTCGTTCATGCCGGGCATACCGGGCCAGTACTTCATCCAGTTTCGGCCTGACGGTCGCCTTCTCAGTCTTCTTCTCGCTCGCGGTGGCGCGCCTCATCACACCGTTGATGGCCGCTTATTTGATGCGCCCCGAAGACGGCATGGCGCATGACGACCACCACGATAACGACGGCTGGATCATGAAGGGCTATACCAAGCTCGTCACCGGCACGACCCGCAAGTGGTACTGGCGTTACACGACGCTGCTAGCGGCGATCGGTTTCCTCGTCGGCTCGATGATATTTGCTGTCCAAGGTTCCCGGCAGCTTCCTGCCGCCGGACGACTCCTCGCGCGTCGTTCTCTCGGTCGAACTGCCGCCGAACGCGACACTCGACGAGACGGCCGCTTCGACCGATACGATCTATGAGGCCGTGCGCCATATCGACGGCGTCCAGAGCGTCTTCATCCTCGGCGGCGCTTCGCCGAAGGGCGATCTCGAGCTGCGTCGCGCGACCGTCCGCGTCATTCTCGGCAATATCGACCACTCGCTGGTAAAGACCCTCGTCAACAAGGGTCTGGGCTCCATTCCGATCGTCAAGGACTTCGTTCCGAAGATGAAGGACAATGGCCGCACGCGGCCGCAGTGGGATGTCGAAAAGGACATCTTCGCCGCTGTCGCGACCATCCCGGACGTCCGCATCTCCAAGGTCAACGACCGTGCAGAACGCGACCTGTCGTTCAACTTCCTCTCGACCAACGAGGAAGACCTGAACGAAGCCGTCAGCATTCTGGAATCCAAGCTGCGCGCCTCGCCAGTCCTCGCCAACGTCTCCTCGGATGGCGCCCTGCCCCGTCCGGAGCTACAGATCCGCCCGCGCATGGACGAGGCATCGCGCCTCGGCATCACGCCGCAGCAGATTTCGCAGACGGTGCGCGTTGCAACGATCGGCGATGCAGACGCAAACCTTGCGAAGATCTCGCTCGACGACCGGCAGATCCCGATCCGCGTCCAGGCTTCGCTCGACATGCGCCGTGATCTTGCAGCCATTCGGGCGGTGAAGATCAAGACGGCATCCGGGGCCAGCGTTCCTCTCTACACGGTCGCCGATATCGACTATGCGGAAGGACTGAGCTCGATCAAGCGTAACGACCGCAATCGCGTCGTGACGATCGGCTCGGACGTTCCGTTCGGCACCGCACTCGACACCTCGACCGCCGAGTTCCAGCGCATCGTCGCCGAAACCCAGCTGCCGAAGACCGTTCGTCTGGCCGCGGCCGGCGATGCGAAGGTGCAGAACGAAATGGTCATGGGCTTCGTCAACGCCATGATCCTCGGTCTGATGCTGGTGCTCGTGGTGCTGATTCTGCTCTTCAAGGACGTCATCCAGCCGTTCACGATCCTGTTCTCGCTGCCGCTTGCAATCGGTGGCGTGGCGGTGGCGCTGATCGTCACCCAGAATGCGCTCTCCATGCCGGTCCTGATCGGCATCCTGATGCTGATGGGTATCGTCACCAAGAACGCTATCCTGCTCGTGGACTTCGCGATCGAGATGAAGCGTCACGGCCTGGAACGTGTCCATGCCATGGTGGAGGCAGGCCGCAAGCGCGCTCAGCCAATCATCATGACCTCCATCGCCATGTCGGCCGGCATGCTGCCGTCCGCGCTCGGTGTCGGCGAAGGCGGTTCGTTCCGCGCTCCGATGGCGATCGCCGTTATCGGCGGCATCATCGTCTCGACCGTGCTGTCGCTGCTCGTGGTGCCGTCCTTCTTCCTGATCATGGACGATATATCCCGCCTGCTCGGCTGGATGTTCGGCCGCCTCGTCGGCAAGAAGGAAGAGGAAGACCTCGGCCTTTCCAACGAGGATCTCAGCAAGGAAGCACGCCGCCAGGCGCAGTCGATCTCGACGCTGGAGGAACGCCTCAATCAGCTCGAGCGGCAGACCGGCGCCAACGACGATCGCTCTTCAGGTGCCTCGACGAACACGCAGCCGGGTACGCAGGCAAGCAGCAACGTGCTCCGCCTTCCGCCGATGGCCGCCGAATAAATCGGCTTCCAGGTACGCTTTTTCGTCAACGCCGGGCCAAGAGCCCGGCGTTTTTCGTGCGCGCGCAGAAATTGCAGAAAAAAATCTCAAATTTGATCGATGTCAAAACGAGCTTTCATATTCCTGTTATTTTAGGACCATCAGGAATGCATAGCGGCCCAAGTCAATGGAAGCGATCACCGATATGATGAACGGAAACCTCAAGCTCAGCAGCCGGGATCGGGCCGTCTTGATGAAGACGCCTTTCCTGACGGGTCTGAGTGGCAGTTCCCTCGTCCGGATGCTCTCCGCGATGAGCGTGGCGAGCCTGCCGAACCGGAAATCGATCTTCCGGGAAGGCGACCATGCAGACGCTTTTTACTGTGTTCTCAATGGTTACGTCAGGCTTTATCGCCTGAACCGTGATGGTCGGGAAGCCGATATCCGCATCTGCGCACCCGGCGATACGTTTGCCGAATGCCAGCTCTACGGCGGCGCCAGATATCGCTATCATGCCCAGACGGCGGAGGCTGTAACGCTTGCCCGTTTCGACATGCAGGCTGTTCGCGACCTCGCCGAACAGGAGAAGGATGTCGCCAAGGCGGTGATGATTTCGCTCTCCAATCACCTGCAAAGCACGATGGACTGCATCGCCAACGACAGGTTGCATACAGCCCCTCAAAGAGTGGCCAATTATATCCTGACCCGGTGCCCTGTGGATGGTGGTCCGGCGGCAATCCGCCTCCCCTTCCAGAAGAGCCTGCTGGCTGGCCAGCTCGGCCTTGCACCGGAAGCGCTCTCCCGCGCCTTCTCGACGCTTCGCAAGACGGGCGTCACGGTTCGCGGCCGAGTGATCCAGATCGGCGACGTCGGCGCCCTGCGCGAGATCTAAAGCGCGACGCGTCTCGGCCAGTATCAAGTTCCGAGTTTCGAGTTCTACGAGGGAAGAGTGAGACGGCACCGGATTGGCGGATCCGGTCGTCTCGGCTGCGTGTCGTGCACTGGCGGGTGGCGGCGACATGCTGACAGGCCGGTGGTCCTCGGGGGGCCACCGGCTTCAACTCTTTGAACTACATGATCCGGGCGCCAACAGTCTCGCCCTGCGGACTGCGCTTCTGCCAGCCGAAAGAATTCACCACCATCCGTTTACCGATATCCCCGCTCCAGCTTGAGCGGAGACCCTTCTTTGTCATTGCCGCGATAATCTGCCGGGCAACGACTGGCGTATTCTCGCTGCGCTTCTCGAAGGCGCCGAAGGTGAGGTAGAGGTCTCCGTCGGAAAGCGCCACCTCGACATCCTCGCCGCCGTAGAAGACGAAGCCGGAGGAGGCCACGTTCACTTCGCGGCGCATCTGGAACTCCTCGGCAACTTCCGCAAAACCATCCGATTGGGTCATGCCCGCGTCGTGCAGCGCAACGATGCCCGATGCCCGCAGCTCGACGAATGCCGCGTCCAGACGGTCCCAGTCCGTCTGCGCCGGCCACCTGCGTTCCTCGTCGCGCTTCTCGCCGAATTGCCGGTCGATTTCCGCTCTCAGCCACCGGCGGTCGATATCGCTCAGCACCGCCGAGGCGGGATAACCTTCCAGCACGATATCCAACATCGCGTCCTGCGGCTCAAACCCGCTCCAGACGAGCCTGCGGATTTCCGTGGATGCGTCTTCCCGGTCGATGGAAGCCGGGACGTCCTCGACCTCGGCCGACGGCTTTGGCGGAAACCAGCGCGCCAGCAGGATTTTCAGGAGCTCAAGCATAAATGATCCGCGCCTCTCAGAGGCCGCCCTGCTCTTTCAGGAAGCGGACGATGTGATCGACGCCCTCGCCGCGCTTCAGGTCGGTGAAGACATGCGGCTTCATCTCGCGCATCCGCGACGCATCGCGATCCATGACATCGATATCGACGCCGACATAAGGCGCGAGGTCCTTCTTGTTGATGATCAGGAGGTCGGAACGCGTGATGCCCGGTCCACCCTTGCGCGGGATTTCCTCGCCCTGACAGGTGGATATAACGTAAATGGTGATATCCGCGAGATCAGGCGAGAAGGTTGCAGCGAGATTGTCACCGCCGGATTCGATGAAGACTACGTCGAGATCGGGGATACGCGCATTGAGGCCGGCAATCGCCTGCAGATTGATCGTCGCATCCTCGCGAATGGCGGTATGCGGGCAGCCGCCCGTCTCCACGCCGACGATGCGGTCCGAGGTCAGCGCCTGCATACGCACCAGCGCTTCGGCATCTTCCTTGGTATAGATATCGTTGGTGACCACGGCGACCGAATAATCCTCGCGCATCGCCTTGCAGAGCTTTTCGGTGAGCGCCGTCTTGCCCGAGCCGACAGGGCCGCCGATGCCGACCCGAAGCGGTCCGTTTGCCGATTTCATGAAATATCCTTTCGTCATTCTCAAAGAGAGTTTACGCCCGCTCTCAGCTTCGGAAAAGCCGCGAATGCTGGGTTTCGTGGCGAAGCGAGGCGATCTCCGCCTGGATCGTCGCACCGCCGAGATCGTCGAGCGTCAGCCCCGGAGCACGCTCGGCGAGTTGAGCGACCCGCTCCTCCAGTGCGGCGAGAATCCTGACGCCTTCCGCCTGTCCGCAGCAGCCGAGCCGAATGTCCGCCGACACAGCCTGAGACACCGCAGCGTGCAGAAAGGCAGCCAGCGCCTTGTCTACCGGCACGCCATGCGCCGCGGCGACAGCGCCGACGGCCACGGGAAACGGCAGATCGGCCGGCAGGCGCTCAAGCACCGGATCGGGCCATGCCGAGGCGGCGGCCACGAACGCCCTGCCGAGCGACGATGTCTCGGCAAAACGTTCCGCCGAACCCGCCATCGCCAATCCGAGTTCCGCGACATCGCTGAGCGCTTCCGTGTCCCCTGAACGCCGCCAGGCTTCGGAAAACAGCACCGCGTCGTTCCACAGCGCCCCGTGCCACATCAGCGTCGAAAGCCAGTCTTCAAGGCCGGAAGCATTCTTGACCAGCCCATCGGCGACCGCCCTTTCCAGCCCGCCGGACCAGGCGAAACCGCCGATCGGGAACGCCGGCGAAAGCCATGCCATCAGCCGCAGCAGCGCCTGGGTATCGAGCCCCTGGTTCATGCCGCCTCAGTCATGATCATGATTGTGGCCATGATGACCGTGATCATGCGAATGCCCGCCGTGGGAGTGTCCGCCATGGGAGTGATACGCGCCGCGCGCCGGCTGGAAACCTTCCTCGACATCCGTCACCGTGGCGCCGAGCCCTTCCAGCATGGAACGGATGACGTGATCGCGCAGGATGAGGATCCGGCCTTCTTCGATCTGCGCGGAGAGATGCCGGTTGCCGAGATGCCAGGCAAGCTCGATCAGATGCAGCGTATCCTGCCCCTTCACCTCGAAGAGCTTTTCCGGCGCGGCCTGTACCTCGACCGTATCGCCATTGTCGAGCACCAGCCGGTCGCCGTGGTGGAAGAGCACCGCTTCCTTGAGATCCAGCATCACCATGTCGCCATTCGACAGATGCAGCAGCTTGCGGCGCAGATGGCGCAGATCATGCGGCAGGGTGACGATATCGACCGGCGGATCAGAAACCTCGCCGGCTGGGCGGTAGGAGTGGATATGTTGCATGTGCATCTCGCCTGAATGTTAAGCCGGCATCATTGCCAACCGTTGTGCCCCGCACAAGTGCGTTCCGGCGCAATGCAACAAAAAAGCCCGGCAATCTGCCGGGCTTCGAAATATCGGAAAGCTCGCGCCAAGACTTATTCGGCAGCGATCTTGATGGCCTTGAGGCTTTCCAGAATGTTCTGCGGCGAGGAAACGCCGTAGGGATCGCTGTCGCAGTTGTCTGAATAACCTTCTTCTTCGAACCACTGCTCGACGACACCATTGTTGATGACGGCGCCATAACGCCAGGAGCGCATGCCGAAGCCGAGATTATCCTTGGAGACCAGCATGCCCATTTTGCGGGTGAACTCGCCGGAGCCGTCCGGGATGAGCTTGACGTTTTCGAGGTTCTGGCCCTTGCCCCAGGCATTCATGACGAAGGCGTCGTTGACCGAGATGCAGTAGATTTCATCGATGCCTTCCGAGCGGAATTCCGCGGCGAGCTTTTCGAAATCCGGCAGCTGATAGGTCGAGCAGGTCGGCGTGAAGGCGCCCGGCAGGGAGAAGAGAACCACACGCTTGCCGGCGAAATAATCGTTCGACGAAACGTCCTGCCAACGGAACGGATTGGAACCGCGAACAGCTTCGTCGCGAACGCGGGTGCGGAAGGTGACCTGGGGAACTCGCTTGCCGAGCATGATTATCTCCATGAAATCGCATTGTGTCCCGAAGGACCGATGCGGACCTCATAGCGCCCCGCTCACCGCAATGCAGCAAACTTCTTACTAATATATTGCAATGCAAACCTGATATTCACAGGAAGCATTGCTCGCCCAAAAATTCCGCAATTTCCCTATTCGTTGAACAGCTTGAGCGAAATGCCAAGCGTCTGCGGCAACGGGTTCCACCAGCCGGTCCTCAAGCCCGCAGCCCGCAACACACCCGCCGTCCAGGTATTGCAGCCGATCAGAGCGTTGAACGATCCATTCGCTTCGAAGAACCGGTCGTTGGGTCCGTAACCGGCACCCGGAATGACGGCAACCTTGCCGGCATCGCGCACGAAGCTCGCCTGGATGAAGCCGGAAAGCCGCTGAAATTGCCAGGTGTCCAGATCCAATGCCGTGACGGCGGGATGGGCCTCGTCGATGCCGCCGGCGACATCCACATGCATCACCGACCGATCGATCGTCAGCGCCCGAAACACCGGCAAGGGTTTGAGATCACCCCAAGTGGGCGTCTCGATATAGAAAGCCCGGCCGCCCCAACCGATCACCAGCCATTGAGCGGCTGGATCGGCGACGCGAACGCCCGACTCGGCCAGGAAGGCGTAGGCGGCACGCGTATCCTCGTTAAGCGGGATGGCGATATCCGTATGAATGGGATTGGAAAGCAGTAGAACGCGTCGCGTCTCGGCCAGGGGCAGCCTTTCAGGCGGCCAAATCGGTCGCGGAATGAACGTGCCCGCCCCAAGGGCAAGCACGACAACCAGGATCACGGCAAGCAACCACCGCAGCGCCCGCTTCATCGAGAAGCCAAGGGAGCGGCCCCTCAGAACAGGAAATACCGCTGCGCCATCGGCAGCACGGTGGCCGGCTGGCAGGTCAGCAGCTCGCCATCCGCGCGCACTTCATAGGTCTCCGGATCGACTTCCACATGCGGCGTTGCCGAATTGTGGATCATCGAGGCCTTGGAAATACCGCCGCGGACATTCCTGACCGCTACCAGTTTCTTGGCAACGCCCAGCTTCTGTGAAAGACCGGCATCGAGCGAGGCCTGGCTTACAAACGTGACCGAGGAATTGGTGCGCAGCTTGCCATAGGCTGCAAACATCGGCCGGTAGTGCATCGGCTGCGGTGTCGGGATCGAGGCGTTCGGATCACCCATCGGTGCTGCCGCGATCGAACCGCCGAGCAGCACCATTTCCGGCTTCACACCGAAAAAGGCTGGGCTCCACAACACGAGATCGGCACGCTTGCCGACTTCCACCGAGCCGATTTCATGGGACACACCGTGCGCGATGGCCGGGTTGATCGTGTATTTGGCGATGTAACGCTTCACACGGAAATTGTCGTTGTCGCCGGTCTCCTGCGGTAGCTGGCCGCGCTGACGCTTCATCTTGTCGGCCGTCTGCCAGGTGCGGATCGCCACTTCGCCGACGCGGCCCATGGCCTGGCTGTCCGAAGAGATGATCGAAAACGCGCCGATATCATGGAGAATGTCTTCCGCCGCGATCGTCTCCTTGCGGATACGGCTTTCGGCAAACGCGATATCTTCCGGGATCGACGGCGACAGGTGGTGGCAAACCATCAGCATGTCGAGATGTTCGGCCAGCGTATTGACCGTGTACGGCCGCGTCGGGTTTGTCGATGACGGAATGACGTTCGGATTGCCGCAGATCTTGATGATATCGGGCGCATGGCCGCCACCGGCGCCTTCCGTATGGAAGGCATGGATGGTACGGCCCTTGATGGCGGCAACCGTATCCTCGACGAAGCCGGATTCGTTCAGCGTGTCCGTATGGATCATCACCTGCACGTCGAACAGGTCAGCGACACTAAGGCAGTTGTCGATCGCGGCCGGTGTCGTGCCCCAGTCCTCGTGCAGCTTCAGCGACGAGGCCCCGGCAAGGATCATCTCCTCCAGCGGCTTCGGCAGCGAGGCATTGCCCTTGCCGGCCAGCGCGAGGTTCATCGGGAAGGCATCGAAGCTTTCGATCATCCGCTCGATATGCCATGCACCGGTGCAGGTGGTCGCGAGCGTGCCATGCGCCGGGCCGGAGCCGCCGCCGAGCATGCAGGTGACGCCGCTCATCAGCGCCTCCTCGATCTGCTGCGGGCAGATGAAGTGGATATGCGCGTCCATGCCGCCGGCGGTCAGGATCTTGCCCTCGCCGGCAATCGCCTCGGTCGAAGGGCCGACGATGATCGTCACGCCCGGCTGCGTGTCGGGATTGCCCGCCTTGCCGATCGCATGAATGCGGCCGTCCTTCAGACCGACATCGGCCTTGTAGATGCCGGAGTGATCGACGATCAGCGCATTGGTGATGACAGTGTCGACCGCACCTTCGGCGCGCGTCGCCTGGCTCTGGCCCATGCCGTCGCGAATGACCTTGCCGCCGCCGAACTTCACCTCCTCGCCATAGGTGGTGAAATCCTTCTCCACCTCGATGAAAAGCTCGGTATCGGCCAGCCGCACCTTGTCGCCCGTGGTCGGACCGAACATCGAAGCATAGGCGGCGCGGGACATCTTGTGGGGCATGGTCGGGTTACCTCAGGCTTTCAAAGGCGTTCATTCGATTTGAAACTCACCCCTTAAAGGGGTCAATTTCCAAATGCTTCGGTCAGTTCCTTAAGCTGCGCGGTGCGCTGGCGCGTCAGATCGGCCGAGCAATCATAGATAAGCTGCGGCTCCATCGAGCCGCCATGCGCCTGCCATCCAACGGATTCGCAATGCGCATCGCGGTAGGCAACCCAGGCGCGCTGCGCAGCCACCAGTGCGGCATCGGATGCCGGCTGCTCTGTAGCAGCGTCAACGTCCCATTTCTTTGCCGCCTTGCGCGCCAGCTGATACTGGGCATTGAGAGCCTTATCGGCAGCGTTGTAACCCTGCTCGGCGCAATAGGTCATTTCCATCTGCGTCTGTGGGTTCTTGCAATTGGCCTTCGGCTGGCCCTGACCCGAAGCCGGGCCATCAACCAGCAACACGCAACCGCACGCCGCCAGCAATGCAATCGTCTTCATAAGCCGCTCCTCCTCCCGAAATCCGTCACAGCGCGCCCATGATCTTCTGCTGAAAACCATAAACGGCACGCTTGCCGGAAAGCGGAATCAGCGTCACGGAGCGCGTCTGGCCCGGCTCGAAACGTACAGCCGTGCCGGCCGGAATATCGAGCCGCATGCCGCGCGCCTTGGCGCGATCGAAAGCAAGACCGTTATTCGTCTCGAAAAAGTGGTAATGGCTGCCCACCTGCACCGGCCGGTCGCCGGTATTGGATACCTCGATCGTTACCGTCTCGGCACCGGCATTCAGCTCGATTTCGCCCTTCGCGGCAATCACTTCACCGGGAATCATGGTTGTCTCCTTCAGGCGGATCAAGCGGCCTTGGGCGCGCAGCCCTCGGCCTTCAGAACGCGTTTCGTGGATGCCGGAAACTTCTGGAGCTTCTCGGCCGGACGCACCGGACGGCGCACAAGTTCACCACCGCAATTGGCGCAGATGCCGGCCAGCGTACCGGTCGCGCAATCGGCGCAATAGGTGCATTCGAACGTGCAGATCATCGCCTCGCGGCTGTCCGGAGGAAGATCCTTGTCGCAGCATTCGCAATTGGGGCGCAGTTCCAGCATGGTGGCCTCCTCAGCGGATCGGTTCGTGCACGGTCACGAGCTTCGTCCCATCCGGGAACGTCGCTTCCACCTGCACATCGTGGATCATTTCCGGAATGCCTTCCATCACCTGATCGCGGGTAATGACATGCGCACCGGCCGCCATCAGGTCGGCGACGGAGCGACCATCGCGGGCGCCCTCGACGACGAAATCGGTAATCAGCGCAATGGTTTCCGGATAGTTCAGCTTGACGCCGCGCTCGAGCCTGCGGCGGGCGACCATCGCCGCCATGGATATCAGAAGCTTGTCTTTTTCTCTGGGCGTCAGGTTCATAGGGGCACCGCGTTAAACTTTAGATGTTCCAGACTTTCGGCACTGGCGCTCCGTTACGCAATACGGAAATTGCCGGTGTCAGGATTTTTCTCAGCTCGAAACCGGTCGGCGCTACGAGGCGCGCAATCAGTTTGCCGTTCCAGTGCTGGCCGGCATTGCCGGTCCACAGGCTGGCACCACCGGCCGTGCCGTCAAGGCATTGCCGCAACTTGGGAAACAGCGCTTCGGCAAGCGGCCCGGTATAGAATATCGTCGCAAACGCGACCTGGCCGGAAAGAACGGCCGTAGCCTGTGAAAGACGCTCGATCTCGCCTTCGAACTTCATCTCTTCCGCATGGATGAGCCGGCCTCCCCGGCGCACGCGCCAGCGATCACGGAACGTACCGTTCGCCACGGCCTCGCCCATCGCCTTGCGGCCAAGCAACACCGCTTCGACAGCCAGGAACTCGGAATCTTCGGAAAGATCGACATCCAGCCGCCGCGTCAGCGAGGCCTGGTCGAACAGAATGGTCTCCTGCGGCAGCCAATGGACGGAAGCGTTTGCGCCAACAGTAATGCGGGTGGAGACGGACGCCGTGCCGGCGGCAGCCTTGTAGATCTTTTCGTTCGCCTGGGTGGTGACCGAAAGACGGGTGGAATCAGCGGCGGCGACGGACCATTCGATCACGTCGCCGCCCGTCAGTCCCCCTGACGTATTGATAAGGATCGCCTCCATTTCAGGCGAAAAAGTTTCCGGAAGGCGAATTTTTGCGCAGCCTTCCTGAAAGAATTCGGCAAGCCGCGTGCGGCCGCCAAACGCCTTGGTTACAAGGCGCCCTGCACCCCTTGCCCGCTGCGGCGCATATTCATCGGCTCGTTGCTGCACGTGCGTCCCTGGATTTCGTCTTCTGCTGTGCAGCCCGATGCAACGCCCGTGCCAGACTTGATCGCAAGGCTGGATTTGGCCGGAGCCACGGTCGCGATCATATCGGTGCTGTCCGCTTTGCCGAAGAAATCCCACATCCGGACGGCCGGATCAACATTCGCATCGAAGGCAGGCTTTGCCGGAGCGACGGCAGCAACCTTTGTCACGGCAACCGCACTGTCCTTGCCAGCGGCCAGGACTGCTTCCGTAGCCGGCGCCGGCTTCGGCCAGTCATGGGTGCCGTTGGCAAAAACGTAGGATGCGATCCGGGCGCCGTTCTTGCAGGTGCCGTAAAGGCTGTAGGTCACACCTTCGACCGTCTTGGTATCACCATTGCCGGTGCAGCCGTCGAGCTCGGTCCAGCGCTGGATCGCGGTGTTGAAACTATACTGCCAATAGGTCTTTCCGCCGCCGGCGTAAGGATTGGCCTCATCCTTGACGCCCGCAAACGCCATGATCGAGATCGGCTTGGCCGGGCTGCAATTGGCCTTTTCCGGACCCCATTTGCCATCGGCCTCGACCGGACGGCCGGCGCGCAGCGAATGCACGAAACCGGCGGCCGCAAACTCGTCATTGCCGGAGCAGAGGAAGGCCGAAAGCATGCGTCCGCCGCCGGAATAACCGGAGGCATAGATGCGGGCCGGATCGACGCAGAAATCTTCCTTCGTCTCTTCGACGGCTTCCTCGATATATTCGATCTCGTCGAGACCGCCCTTCTGGTCGGTGACGTAAGGAACGTTCCAGGCGTAGGTGCCCTTTTCGCTCATCACCAGACTGCCCTGCAGCGCCACGACGATGAAACCGTTCTTTTCGGCGACCTTGTCCCAGGAGCTGCGGTCGAGCTGTGCATTGGGATTGCTGTGGCTGCCGTGTAGATCGAATACGACCGGAACCTTGTCCTTGCCGGTATAGGAAGACGGGATGAAGTAGATGGCCGTGCGATCGATGCCATCAGCTTCGATCGTCATCTGATGGCGGCCCGGCTGCATGGGCTGGCCGCAGCCTGCGAGCGCACTACCGGTCATGGCGCCCATAAAAACAGCTCCCACCGCGATCATGCGGCCAAGAGCGGAATGAGAAAGGTTACCGGCTACGCAAGCAAAATCCATCAGCGCCTCATCATGGGTGCAGGGGGTTTTCATCAATGTGCAGGATCTCGGCGTCGAAAACATTGATCTTTATCAATTTTGCTTCGACGGCCGTTAATTAACACAAGGGATCACCCACGCAAACAATTGATTTGCTGCAACGCACTCCAAACTTTCACATATGAAAAACTTCTAACTCAAACCGTGAGGTGCTTTCGCGCCTCCGGTGTGTCGAGCGTTTCGGCCGCACCTTCATGGACGATTTCGCCGCGATCCATGATGTAAACCTGGTCTGCCAGTTCGCGGCAGAAGTCGAGATATTGCTCGACGAGCAGGATCGCCATGCCGGTGGAATCGCGCAGATAACGGATCGCTCGGCCGATATCCTTGATGATCGACGGCTGGATGCCTTCGGTCGGCTCATCCAGAACGAGGATGCGCGGACGCGTCACCATCGCCCGCCCGATCGCCAATTGCTGCTGCTGTCCGCCCGAAAGGTCTCCGCCACGGCGACCGAGCATCGTTTTCAGCACCGGAAAGAGCGAGAAGATCTCATCCGGAATGAACTTGTCCTTGCGGGCAAGCGGCGCGTAACCGCTCTGCAGGTTTTCCTGCACGGTGAGCAACGGGAAGACTTCGCGGCCCTGCGGCACGTAGCCGATGCCGTGCTTGGCGTGGGCATAGGGCGGCAGACCGTTCAGGATTTCGCCCTGAAAGCTGATCGTGCCAGCGCTGACGGCATGCTGACCGGTGACGGCGCGGAGAAGCGAACTCTTGCCGACCCCATTACGGCCGAGCACGCAAGTGATCTTGCCCATCTCGGCGGTGATCGAGACACCGCGCAGAGCCTGGGCCGCGCCGTAATGAAGGTTGACGTTGTTGACTGTCAGCATGGCTGTTCTCTTCTCTTTAGCTACGTCCCTGAAGCGCCCGATGGATCGGTGAGCTTGCGGCAAGCACTCACCTCCCCCTTGAGGGGGGGAGGTCGCAGCGAAGCTGCGGGTGGGGGTGACAACCGCAAATGCTGCGGCCCGCGGAAGATCACCCCACCCCGGCACTCCGTGCCGACCCTCCCCCTCAAGGGGAGGGTGAAGCATCACCGCCCCAAATAATTCTCAATCACCTTCGGATCGCTCGACACGAAGTCGATCGATCCCTCCGCCAGCACCGACCCTTCCGCCAGGCACGTAACCTTCACACCCAGGTCGCGGATGAACCCCATGTCATGCTCGACGACCACCACCGACCGCGTCTTGGCTATCTCCTTGAGTAGGATCGCCGTCTCGACGGTTTCGGCATCCGTCATGCCTGCCACCGGCTCGTCCACCAGCAGAAGCTTCGGCTCCTGCGCCAGCAGCATGCCAATCTCCAGCCACTGTTTCTGGCCGTGCGACAGGTTGGCGGCATACTCGTCTTTTCGATGCGTCAGGCGGACGGTTTGGAGGATCTCCTCAATGCGCGCCTTGTCCTCGGCTGTCAGTCGATAGAACAGCGTGCCGAACACACCGCGATCGCGGTTCAGCGCCAGTTCCAGATTGTCCCAGACCGTATGACTTTCGAACACGGTCGGCTTCTGGAATTTCCGACCGATGCCGAGCTGGGCGATATCCGCCTCGTCCTTCTTGGTCAGATCGACACTGTCCTCGAACAAAACCGTGCCCGAGTCCGGCCGCGTCTTGCCGGTGATGATGTCCATCATCGTCGTCTTGCCGGCGCCGTTCGGGCCGATGATCGCCCGCAGCTCGCCCGGCTCCACCACGAAGGACAGCGAATTGATCGCCTTGAAGCCGTCGAAGGCGACGGAAACGTTTTCCAGATAAAGCAGGCTTTTGGTTCTGGGCTCGGTAATCGTGTTCATCGTCGTCCCCCTTATTCCGCAGCCTGGGCGATAGGCGCCGGAGCGGCCCTGCCCTTTTCGGCTTCGGCAGCGGCCTTGTATGCCTTGCGGCTTCTCGAAGCCTGCTGGATCGTCCCGACAATGCCCTTGGGCAAAAACAGCGTCACCGCAATGAACAGGCCGCCCAGTGCAAAGAGCCAGAATTCCGGGAAGGCGCCGGTGAAGAAGCTCTTGCCGGCATTGACCAGAACCGCACCGATGATCGGGCCGATCAGCGTGCCGCGCCCGCCGACCGCGGTCCAGACAACGACTTCGATCGAGTTGGCCGGCGCGAATTCACCCGGATTGATGATGCCGACCTGCGGCACGAACAACGCGCCGGCAATGCCTGCGAACATCGCCGAGACGACGAAGGTGAAGAGCTTGATATTCTCCACCCGGAAACCGAGGAAGCGTACCCGGCTTTCCGCATCCCGCACGCCGACCAGAACCTTGCCGAATTTCGAGCGGGTGATGGCGGAGGCGACGATCAGGCAGAGCGACAGCATGATGGCCGACATGGCGAAAAGAACGGCGCGAGTGCCGTCCGCCTGGACGGAGAACCCGAGGATATCCTTGAAATCGGTCAGGCCGTTATTGCCGCCAAAGCCCATATCGTTGCGGAAGAAGGCGAGCAGCAGTGCATAGGTCATCGCCTGCGTGATGATCGACAGGTAGACGCCATTGACGCGAGAGCGGAAGGCGAACCAGCCGAAGATGAAGGCGAGCAGGCCGGGCACCAGGAGCACCATCGCCATGGCGAAGATGAACCAGTCGAACCCGTGCCAGAACCAGGGCAGTTCCTTGTAGTTCAGGAACACCATGAAGTCCGGCAGGATAGGATTGCCGTAGACGCCGCGCGGGCCGATCTGGCGCATCAGGTACATGCCCATCGCGTAACCGCCGAGCGCAAAGAACGCGCCATGGCCGAGCGAGAGAATACCGCAATATCCCCAGACGAGATCGAGTGCCAATGCCAGCAGCGCGTAGCAGAGATACTTGCCGAACAGCGCCATCACATAGGTCGGGATGTGGAAAGCGCTATCCGGCGGCGTCAGCAGATTGAGCGCCGGCACGAGAACCGCAATGCCGAGCAGGATGGCGACGGCGACGATGATCTTTCCTTCGAGCGCGCGAAGAATGAAGCTGGTGATCATGCTTCGACCGCCCTTCCCTTGAGCGCGAAGAGACCGCGCGGACGTTTCTGGATGAAGAGGATAATGAGGACGAGCACCAGGATCTTGCCGAGCACCGCTCCGGTCACAGGTTCGAGAAACTTGTTCAGCACCCCGAGCGACAGTGCCGCAATCAGCGTGCCCCAGAGATTGCCGACGCCGCCGAACACCACGACCATGAATGAGTCGATGATGTAGCTCTGGCCGAGGTTCGGCGAGACGTTGTCGATCTGGGAGAGCGCCACGCCAGCGATGCCCGCAATGCCCGAACCGAGCGCAAAGGTCAGCGCATCGACCCAGGGCGTCCTGATGCCCATGGACGATGCCATGCGGCGGTTCTGGGTAACGGCGCGCATGTTGAGGCCGTAGGCAGACTTCTTCATGACGAAGAGCAGCGCGAAGAAGATCGTCAGAGAGAAGACGATGATCCACATGCGGTTCCAGGTGATCGTCATGCCGCCGACCGGGAAGGAACCGGACATCCAGGATGGATTGCCGACTTCCTGGTTGGTCGGGCCGAAGATCGAGCGGATCGTCTGCTGCAGGATGAGCGAAACACCCCAGGTGGCGAGCAACGTTTCCAGCGGGCGACCATAAAGAAAGCGAATGACGCCGCGCTCGATGACGAAACCAACCGCACCAGTAACGAGGAAGGCGACCGGAAGCGCGATCGCCAGCGACCAGTCGAACAGGCCCGGCGCATTGTCGCGGATGACCTGCTGCACCACGAAGGTGGAATAGGCGCCGAGCATGACCATTTCGCCATGCGCCATGTTGATGATGCCCATGACGCCGAAGGTAATGGCAAGGCCGATCGCCGCAAGCAGCAGCACCGAGCCGAGCGACAGGCCGTACCAGACGTTCTGGCCCATGTCCCACAGTTGCTGTTCACTCTGGATAGCGGAAATTGCAGCGTCGAGATCCGGCTTCAGGCTGGCATCGATCGAACCTGCAACACTACCCAGAATGCCGAGCGCATTGCGCCCGCCAAGGGCCTTGATCGTCTGGATGGCGCCGCGTTTCTCATCGATGGACCGGTCCGAGGAAA
Organism: Neorhizobium sp.; assembly: GCA_965227625.1. Classification (GTDB taxonomy): domain Bacteria; phylum Pseudomonadota; class Alphaproteobacteria; order Rhizobiales; family Rhizobiaceae; genus Neorhizobium. The sequence goes on from CBDDGK010000017.1 coordinate 43,432, forward strand.
GCACCGAAACCGCACGCGCCTCCTCCATGCGCGCCTTGACCTCGCGATCGGTCTCCTTGGCGAGCGCCGCCTCGACGAGTTCGAGATTTTCCGGGCTGGGCGAGCGCAGCACGGCATCGGCCGCCGAGAGACGCACCCCGCGATCAGGGCTCATCAGCGTCAAACCGCCCATGGCGGAACGGATCACACGACGCAGGTTGTTGTTGATCCTGATCTTGGTGACGGCGTTCTTCGCCGCCTGACCGGCGGAAGCGCCGGTAACCGGGTCGATCAGATCGAACCCGGCCCCTGCCGCCTTGCCAATAAAGACCAGATTGTCGGATTTGCGGAAATAAAGATCACCGTCCGAAAACGCCTGCAGCGCCGGAACGACGCGCGTATCGCCGGTCGCGGCGATCTGGCCGAGCAGCGTTTCGGCCTCGGCGAAATCCGCCTTGGCGAGCTGGTCGATCAGCGGCTTCGGATCGCTCTGCGCGAAGGATGGCGCGGCGAAAGAAATGATCAGAAAAATCAGACTGAAAAAACGGATAAGCATGCTTTTGTCCCCCGTGTGGCTGACGGTCGGAGGGATGCGTCTACCCCTCATCCGCCTGCCGGCACCTTCTCCCTGCCTGCCGGGAGAAGGACATTTGCCGCGCCCTTGCCGCTAAACTTCGACGTCTCGCGAGGCACGTTCCCTCTCCCCGCAAGCGGGGAGAGGTGGAGAGCAGCATGCTGCTCTCTGGGTGAGGGGCAGTTAGCCCTCAGCGTTTGCGATATCAGCTACCCTTGCCGCCGCACTTGCCGGAAGCAACGTTGAAGTTGCCGCAGGACATCGGCTTGCGCCAATCGGAGATCAGGTTCTTCGAGTCCGGCAGATAGTCGGACCATTCGTCGCCCACGACCGGAGCGGTTTCCTGCACGATGTCGAACTGACCGTCGGCCTGGATTTCACCGATCAACACCGGCTTGGTGATGTGGTGGTTCGGCATGACGGTGGACGTGCCGCCGGACAGGTTCGGAACGGAAACGCCGATGATCGAGTCGAGAACCTTGTCGGTATCGGTCGTGCCGGCAGCCTCTACGGCCTTAACCCAGGCGTTGAAGCCGATATAGGCGGCTTCCATCGGGTCGTTGGTGACGCGCTTATCGTTCTTGGTGAACGCATGCCATTCCTTGATGAACTCGGCATTCACGTCCGCATCGACGGACTGGAAGTAATTCCAGGCAGCGAGGTGGCCGACGAGCGGCTTGGTGTCGAGACCGGCAAGTTCTTCTTCACCGACCGAGAAGGCAACGACAGGAATGTCTTCCGCCTTGATGCCCTGGTTGCCGAGTTCCTTGTAGAACGGAACGTTGGCGTCGCCGTTGATGGTGGAAACGACGGCGGTCTTCTTGCCGGCGGAACCGAAGGCCTTGATCTTGGAAACTTCCGTCTGCCAGTCGGAGAAGCCGAACGGCGTGTAGTTGATCATGATGTCGGATTCGGCAACGCCCTTCGACATCAGGTAGGCTTTGAGGATCTTGTTGGTCGTCTGCGGATAGACGTAGTCGGTTCCTTCCAGAACCCAACGCTTCACGCCTTCTTCCTTCGCCAGATAATCGACCGCCGGAATGGCCTGCTGGTTAGGCGCGGCGCCGGTGTAGAAGATGTTGCGCGAGGATTCTTCACCCTCGTACTGGACCGGATAGAACAGGATCGAGTTCAGCTCTTCGAAGACCGGCAGAACCGACTTGCGCGAGGACGACGTCCAGCAACCGAAAACGGCGGCAACCTTGTCCTTGGAGATCAGCTGGCGGGCCTTTTCGGCAAACAGCGGCCAGTCGGAAGCCGGGTCGACGACGACCGCTTCGAGCTTCTTGCCGAGAACGCCACCCTTCTTGTTCTGCTGCTCGACGAGCATCAACATGACGTCCTTGAGCGTCGTCTCGGAAATCGCCATCGTACCGGAAAGCGAGTGGAGAACGCCGATCTTGATCGTGTCGTCAGCCGCGAAAGCACCATGAAACGCCGTCGTCGACATGACGGCGGCAAGCATCGCGCCGCCCAGTTTCATCTTGAAATTCATTGGTCGAACCCCTCTTCTTGTTCGCTCAAGCAACGAAGACCTTAACCGTTGCTTAAAGCGACTATCGGTTGCTGCAGCGCAAAACCACATACGCAAAATGACGTACATGAGGGGGAGAAGTTGGAAGGATCGGCGTGGAGCGGGGACAACAGTGATTACCTCCCACGTAATCGCTTAGTGCTGCAGACAGGGCTATCTCTCGGACAAACAACCGAATGGAGCCGTCATGTCCGTTACTTATCTCATCCGTTTCCAAGTGCGCCCTGAACAGCAGGAGCGGTTTCTGACCTTGCTGAACGGCGTGCTCGATGCGATGCGCCACGAACCGATGTTCCATAACGCAATGCTGCACGCAGACCCGCAGGACCAGAACCACATGATGCTTTACGAGACATGGGAGGACCACGACGATGTCCTGAACGTTCAGATCCACCGCTCCTACCGCGATGCCTGGCACGCGGCGCTGCCGGAACTGCTCGTCAAGGAACGTGATATTTCCATGTGGCATGCGGTGCGCGAAGACCGTCGCGATGCTATCAAGCCGTAACGGCGTGCCACTTGGGCGCGGCCTCGATTGGAAGGAGCAAAAGATGTCGACGGAAAAAGTAGCGATCGTAACGGCAGGCGGCAGCGGCATGGGTGCCGAAACGGCAAAGCGTCTGGCGGCCGACGGATACAAGGTCGCGATCCTCTCGTCATCCGGCAAGGGCGAGGCGCTGGCCGAAGAACTGGACGGACTCGGCATCACCGGCTCCAACCAGTCGAACGAAGACCTGAAGCGGCTCGTCGACGCGACCATGGAAAAGTGGGGCCGGATCGATGTTCTGGTCAACAGCGCCGGCCATGGCCCGCGTGCCGAAATCACCGAGATCACCGACGAACAGTGGCACACCGGCCTCGACGTCTACCTGATGAACGTCATCCGCCCCGTTCGTCTCGTGACCCCGATCATGAAGGCCCAGAAGTCCGGCTCGATCGTCAATATCTCGACGGCCTGGGCTTTCGAGCCCTCCTCGATGTTCCCCACCTCGGCCGTCTTCCGCGCCGGCCTCGCCTCCTACACCAAGATTTTCGCAGATACCTATGCGGGCGATAATATCCGCATGAACAACGTGCTCCCCGGCTGGATCGACAGCCTGCCAGCCACCGAGCAGCGCCGCGACAGCGTGCCGATGAAGCGTTACGGCACAAGCGCCGAGATCGCGGCAACGGTCGCATTCCTCGCCTCGGAAGGTGCGGGCTATATCACCGGCCAGAACCTCAAGGTCGATGGCGGCCTGACGCGCTCGGTTTGATCCGATAGTGATCCTCGTCAGCGGCTCGATCGTGTCGCCGCTGACGGCTTTGCTCAGTTCGCGGCGCGGACCTCCCGCACGCCACGGCCGAGTTTCTGGCGAATGAGCGCCCTCAGTGTGACACCATCCGCATATCCGACGAGGTCGGCGATTTCGTCCGGGCTTTTGTCGCTCGTTTTCAGCAGATGCACGGCCCTTTCCACCCGCAAATCCTGGAAATAGGACAACGGCGTCTTGCCCAATACCTGCTGCAGCCGCCGCGCCAGCGTGCGCTTGCTGGCGCCGACGGCATCGGCCGCATCGTCTAGCGAAAACCCCGTCGACAGGTTGCCCCGCGCCCAACGCTCGAACCTCTCCACCATCGGGTCCGCATGCGCCAGATGGTCGGTAATGACATAGGCGGATTGCGCCGGGCGGCTGTCGACGATCAGGTAGTTCGCGACAAGGCTGGCAAGCTCGGGGCTCACCTGTCGCACGAACCACAGAGCCATATCCATATGGCCGAGCGCGGCACCGGCCGTGATGAACGAGCCCGATTTCACCAGCATATTGCCATCCTCCAGACGGACCTTCGGATAACGCTGGCGAAACAGCGGCGCGAGCCACCAGGTGGTTGTCGCCTTCTCGCCGTCGAGTGCACCGCTCTCGGCGAGGATGAACGTCCCGATACAGGCGGCGGCAATGTTCATGCCGGCTTCGCGCGCCTCGCGGATTGCAGGAACGGCATCGCGAATATCCGGCCGGTCGAGCACCGGCACCAGCGTTTCCGGCGTCCGGTAACCGATGCCTGGAATAATCAGCCAGCCGCCCGCCTGTGGATCGAAAGTGCCTGAAAGCGGCACGGCAAACCCCTGTGCCGTCGAGGCTTTCTCACGCAACCCGACCAGCGATATCTCGAACGGCGCCCGCCCGAGCGATGTTGCCGGCGCCATATCATTGGCGGTCGCCAGAACATCGAGAATGGCGCTCAGGCCCGTATCGAACACGCCATCCGGCGCCAGAACCTGAATTTTCATGGCAAGATCCCTATCGCGAATGTCAATATTGACAGTAGCAGGCCAGGCCGGCCTGCGCCATGATAGTCCGCATCGAAAGAGGAATGGGCGCATGAGCATGGACGTGACGACGATCGGGTTCACCAAGACGACGGCCGAGAATTTTTTCGGTCGCATCAGGGCGGCCGGCTTCAAACGTGTTCTGGATGTGCGCCTTCACAATACGTCTCAGCTCGCCGGCTTCGCCAAATCCGACGACCTCGCCTATTTTCTGAAGGCGATTTGTGGCGCCGGTTATGTGCATGAGCCGCTGCTGGCGCCGACCGAAGACATCATGACCGCCTTCAAGAAGGAAAAGGGCGACTGGGATGTTTTCCGGAATGATTTCATGGGCCTGATGGTGGAACGTCAGGTGCAAGATCACTTGAAGCCGGGAGCCTTCGACGGCTCCTGCCTTCTCTGCTCGGAAGACAAGCCGCATCGCTGTCACCGCACGCTGGTCTGCGATTACCTGAACGGCAAATGGGGCGGCAAGCTGAGCATCCGCCACCTGTAAAGACCGGTTACTCCGACCTGATCCGAAAATCTGACTGTCAAACGCCGCGAGGAGCGCTGCTCCCCGCGTGAGGAGCCTATTGTCATGACTTACGAGACCATTCTCGCCATCGCCCTGTTTTCGCTCGTCGGCTCGGTGTCGCCGGGGCCGAGCAATTTCATGCTGCTCGCCTCCGGCACCAATTTCGGCTTCTGGCGCACGGTGCCGCAGATCCTCGGCATCACGGTCGGACTGTCGTCGGTCCTGCTGGCGGTCGGCTTCGGCCTCGGCGCACTCATCCATGCCTATCCACCGATCGGCCTGGCGCTGAAGATCGCCGGCTCCGCCTATCTCCTCTACCTCGCCTGGCGCATCGCCATGTCCCGCGCCGTCCCGAGTGGCGAGACGAACAGCGCCCGCCCGCTGACGCTGCTGGAATCGGCTGCCTTCCAATGGGTCAACCCGAAGGCCTGGATTGCCGGTCTGACGGCCATGGCCGCCTATGCCAGCGCCGAAAACCCCTTCGTTTCGGTGCTGTTGATCACGCTCGTCGTCGCCATCGTCAATCTGCCGAGCGTTGCCGTCTGGGCCGGATTTGGCGTGGCGCTCCGCAGCTTCCTTACCAATCCGGCGCGGCTGAAATGGTTCAACATTGCCATGGGCCTGCTGCTGGTCGCCTCCCTCTGGCCACTGCTTCGATGAGACCCTCAAATCCCGCAGTTGCACCCTCTCACCGTTGATGCTCTTTTCGGGCAAACACGGGGGTAGCGGATGCGGGAAAAGCTCGGGCGAAACTATGCCGCCCTTTGGACGGCCAGCGCCGTCTCCAATCTGGGCGATGGCATCGGCACTGTCGCATGGCCATGGCTTGCCTCGCTGCTGACCCGTGATCCGCTGGCGATCGCGCTGGTCGCCACGGCCTTCCGCCTCCCCTGGCTGCTGTTTTCCCTGCCCGCCGGTGTCATTGTCGATCGCTTCGATCGCCGCAAGATCGTCTTGCTGATGGATGCCGCGCGGTTCGGCGTGCTGATCGGCCTGGGCTTCGCCATCTGGTCCGCGCAACCTCTGTCGACGCCCGCCGATCTTGGCCTGCCCAACGCACCGCTCTACTGGGCACTTCTGGCATCAGCGCTGGCCGTGGGCTTCGCCGAAGTGCTCCGTGACAATGCGGCGCAAACCCTCATGCCCTCTATCGTCCCGGCCTCCCGGCTGGAAGCCGCCAATGGCCGGCTTTGGAGCGTCGAGGTGTTGATGAACTCGCTGATCGGCCCGCCGCTCGCCGGCATCATCCTGGCCATCGCGCTGCCGCTCTCCTTCTTCGCCAACGGCATCGGCTTCGCCTTGGCCGCGATCTTCGTCCTGACGATCCGCGGGCAGTTTCGCGCCGTGCGCGGACAGGAAGAAAAGCGTCACTGGTTGAGTGAAATGCGCGAGGGTGCGAGCTTCCTGTGGCGCAACAACCTGTTGCGCAATCTGGCGCTGAGCCTCGGCATCCTGAACGCCATGGACAATCTCGCGATCGTCGCGCTTCTGCTTTACGCGCAGGAAGTCCTGAAACTGTCATCCACGGAGTTCGGCCTGCTGCTGACCGCAGGTGCCGTGGGCGGCATTGTTGGGGGGCCTTCTCTCCGAAGCCGTGGTCAGGCTTACCGGCCCGGGCCTCGCCCTGCGCCTGACGATGGCCCTCACCTTCGTTGAGTTAGCCGCCATCGCCGCCTTCCCTCACCCGGCACCGGTCTTTGCCGTGCTGGTGGTCGCGCATTTCATGGGCATGATCTGGAATACGATCACGGTAACGCTCCGGCAACGGCTGGTGCCGGCGCATATGCTCGGGCGGGTGAACAGCGTCTATCGCTTCTTCGGCTGGGGCATGATCCCGGTCGGCATGGCACTTTCGGGCCTCATCGTGAAAGCCGCTGAAACAGTGCTGTCGCGCGAGGCATCGCTGACAATGCCCTTCGTCATCGGTGCCATCGTCATGGCGCTCCTGACCCTATTCGTATGGCGGCGTTTTTCCAACGCCGCCATCGAGAATGCTCGCTTCGAATAGAGGCTCTGATCAGCCGTTGTTCGGCCGGTTGCGCCAGGCTTCGGCCTGCGCATAGAACTTCTTTTCCCATTCCTTGTGGTTATCCAGGCCTTCCTTGATGAACGGCGTGAAGATCGCCATGTGCATCAGCGCCCAGTTGACGAAACGGGCCGGGAATTTCAGCGGCTTGACGAAATCGACGAACAGAACGACGCGGGTCTTGTCCGTGTGGTTCCAGGCCTCATGCTCATAGGCGTCGTCGAAAATCAGCACCTTGCCCTCTTCCCAATGGCAGATCTGATCCTTGACGCGAATGGCGAGCTCATCGCCCTTATGTTCCGGCACGACCATGCCGAGATGCAGGCGCAGCACGCCGTTGTAAGGCCCGCGATGGGCCGGCAGATGCTTGCCGGGCTCGAAGATCGAGAACATCACGGTGGTCAGGACCGGGGATCTTCTGCATCGCATTCCACGTATCCGGGCAGGCCGCGATATTCTGCTCCGACTTCACGCCGAAGCCGAGCAGGAAGAAGGTCTTCCAGCCCTTGTCGGTCGAAATCGTCTTCACGTCGGTGGAAATGTCTTGGAAGGTCGGCAGCTCGTCCTTGCGCAGCAGGATGCGGTCAAGCTCGGCGCGGATCGCCGGCGCAGCCTTCTCGACTTCGGCAGCCCATGGGAAGGTTGCGTTGTCATAAACCGGCGGATTGCCGAGCTTGGCATATTTGAAATTCAGCTTCTCGGCCCAGGCAACGATGCCCATGAAGAAGCGGGTAACCGCACTGGGGCGATCCATGGGAGCGATGCCGGTGGTTGCGAAATCCTGCTGGGGTTCTGGGACGCTGGGAGATGACGGTTTCACGGTAGCCACACGAATAAAGGTTGATTGATTGGGGGAAGGTTTAAAGGTTCCATGCTCTCACATGGTAGCCGTGGGCAGACTTGCAAGGCCTTGCAACAGAATGTGCAAAGCCGTGACGATATTGCCTCATCGGCCTTTCAGTCGCTCCTTTAGCAATGTCGCTGATGCTCATGCAATAACGGCGACCGCAGATAAACCGAGATCAGCGGCAGTGGATTGGCTGCAGCACGTCATCTTTGCTTGCAAAACCCTACGCCAAGCCCGAAAGTGCCTAAAGGACAGACTTTTTCTCCAAGGTGCTAGAAATTAGGCATGGCAGCGCGGCAACGCATCATCCCCATTCGGCGTGTGAGTACAATCGTTGGGTCGCCAACCAGACGCTGGAAGACTATGCGCTGCGTTTCACCGCCAAGAGTGCCCGCCGCTTTTCCTCCAGCCGCATCTCGCAAACCGCGATCGGCGCCATTTCCTTCCTGGCGCTGGAGGCGATCGGAGGGGCGATCACCCTTTCCTACGGCACGACGAACGCCTTTTTCGCGATCTGCGCCGCAGCCATCGCCATGCTGGTCATCGGCCTGCCGATCAGCCGTTATGCCATCCGTCACGGCGTCGATATCGACCTGCTGACCCGCGGCGCAAGCTTCGGCTATATCGGCTCGACCATCACCTCACTGATCTATGCCAGCTTCACATTCATGCTGTTTGCGATCGAGGCGTCGATCATGACCGGCGCGCTCGATCTGGCCTTCGGCATTCCGCCCTGGATCGGCTATATCATCAGCGCTGCGGTGGTCATTCCGCTGGTCATTTACGGCGTGCAGCTCATCTCACGCTTCCAGCTCATCACCCAGCCGTTCTGGATCATTCTGAACATCCCTGCCCTTCGTTTTCATCGCTTTTCTCGACTGGGAAAAGTTCGACCTCTGGCGCTCCTTCGCTGGCGTGGGCCATTCGAATTCGCAGGTCGGCGCCGCAGCCCCTTTCGATCTCGTCGAATTCGGCGCGGCCTCCGCCGTTATCCTGGCGCTGATGCCGCAGATCGGCGAGCAGGTGGACTTCCTGCGCTTCCTGCCATCCGAAGGCGTCCGGAAATGGCGGCACCGGCTGGCAGTGTTTCTCGCCGGTCCCGGCTGGGTCGTGGTCGGCGTGCCGAAACTGCTCGCCGGCTCCTTCCTTGCCGTGCTGACGCTCGCAACCGGAACGCCGATGCGCGAAGCCGCAGACCCGGCCCACATGTACCTCGCCGCCTTTGGCTACATGATCCCCAACGAGACGCTGGCGCTGCTGCTGATGGCGGCTTTCGTGGTCGTCTCGCAGCTGAAGATCAATGTGATGAACGCCTATGCGGGCTCGCTCGCCTGGTCGAACTTCTTCTCGCGCCTCACCCACAGCCATCCGGGGCGCGTCGTCTGGCTTGTCTTCAACGTGGTGATCGCGCTGCTTCTGATGGAGCTTGGCATCTATCGCCTGCTCGAAGCGACGCTCGGCATCTTTTCGATCGTCGCCATGGCCTGGCTCTGCACCATTTCGGCGGATCTCTTCATCAACAAGCCGCTTGGCCTGTCGCCGGAAGGTATCGAGTTCAAGCGCGCCCACCTCTACGATATCAACCCGGTCGGCCTGGGCTCGATGTTCGGTTCCGCAGGCATTGCCCTCGCCGCCCATTTCGGCCTGTTCGGGCCGTTGATGGCTTCGCTCGCCACCTATGTAACGCTGATCGCCTTCCTGATCTCGCCGGCCATCGCCTTTGCTACCAAGGGCAAATATTACCTCGCCCGCAAACCGCGCCAGAGCTGGAAAAGCCAGGGCTCGATCACCTGCTCGATCTGCGAACACCCGTTCGAACACGAGGACATGGCCTGGTGCCCGGCCTATGCCGCGCCGATCTGTTCGCTCTGCTGCTCGCTGGACAGCCGTTGCCACGACATGTGCAAACCGCACGCGCGGCTGAACAGGCAGATCGGTACAGTTGCCCGCACCGTACTGCCGGAAAGCATCATTGCCCGGCTGACCACGAGGCTCGGCCGTTATGCCACGACCGCCGTCCTCGCCATATCGGCGATCGGTGCCGTGTTGGCGATGATCGCCTATCAGGTCGGGCTTGCGGCACCCGCCAATGCGGAGGTGATCTACGGCACGATCTTTATCGTCTTCTTCGTCTTCGCCATCTTCGCCGGCATTGTCTCCTGGTTCTATGTGCTCGCCCATGACAGCCGGGGTGGTGGCGGAAGAGGAATCCTCCCGCCAGAATACGCTGCTCCTGAAAGAAATCGCCGCCCACAAGAAGACCGACGCCGCTCTGCAGGACGCCAAGGAAACTGCCGAAGCCGCCAACCGCGCCAAGAGCCGTTATGTCGTCGGCCTCAGCCACGAGCTGCGCACGCCGCTCAATGCCGTGCTTGGTTATGCGCAAATCCTCGAACGCGACGAAACGATCCCCGCCCCGCGCCAGTCCGCGATCAAGGTCATCAAACGCTCAGCGGATCACCTGTCCGGCCTGATCGACGGCCTGCTCGATATTTCCAAGATCGAGGCCGGCCGGTTGCAGGTCTATTCCAACGAAATCAACATCCAGGATTTTCTCGACCAGATCGTCGAGATGTTCGGCCTGCAGGCACAGGCCAAGGGGCTCATCTTCGAACACGAACGCGCCCGCGCCCTGCCCCAATACGTCCGCACCGACGAAAAGCGGCTGCGCCAGATCCTCGTCAACCTGCTCTCCAACGCCATCAAGTTTACCGATGAGGGCAAGGTGCGTTTCGAGATCGCCTATCGCAGCCAGGTCGCCACCTTCACCATTTCCGATACCGGACGCGGCATCGCCGAAAAGGACCTGACCCGCATTTACGAACCCTTCCAGCGCGGCGAGGCGGAAAGCATTCGCCCCATGCCCGGCCTCGGCCTCGGCCTCACCATCACCCAGCTTCTGACCAATACCCTCGGCGGCGAGATCGCCGTCGCCAGCACCAAGGGCGAGGGTTCGATCTTCAAGGTGCGGCTGATGCTCTCCGCCATCGAACGGCCGAACACCGCACCCGCGCCGGAAAAGAAGATCGTCTCCTATACCGGTCCGCGCCGTACCATCGTTCTGGTCGACGACAACGAGGACCATCGCGACCTGATGCGCGAAGTGCTGGTGCCGATGGATTTCGTCGTGCTGACCGCCAATAGCGGCCCCGATTGCCTGACGCTGATCGAGGGCGTCACGCCAGACCTCTTCCTTGTCGATATTTCCATGCCCGGCATGAGCGGCTGGCAATTGGTCGAAAAGTTGCGCGAGATTGGCCGGACCGCGCCGATCATCATGCTCTCTGCCAATATCGGCGACGGTTCGGGCGCCAATGCCCTCACGGACGGCCACAACGATGCGATCGCCAAGCCCGTCGATATCCGCCGGCTGGCCGACAAGCTCGCAGCCCATCTCGGCCTCGTCTGGATCTATGAAAACGAAACCGCCCTACCCGCTCCGGTCGGCCCCAAGCCGCCGATCGTCAGCCCCGGAGCCGCACATGTTCAGGACCTGTTGCGGCTCGGCGAAATCGGCTATGTGCGCGGCATAGAAGCGAAGCTCGCCGACCTTGCCCGCAACGATGCGAATCGTGCATTTACGGATGAAGCCAGCGCCTATGTGAAAGCCTTCGACATCGCCGGCTACATGAAATTCCTGACAAAGCTCGATACGGAAAGGACGATCGATGGCTGAGGCCGCCCTGCCGCGCGACATCGTCCTCCTGGTGGACGACAGCCCGGAGGCGCTCGGCTTCCTGACAGAGGCTTTAGAGAAATCCGGCTTTTCGGTGCTGATCGCCACGTCCGGTCAGGCGGCGCTCAATATCGTCGAACGCATCACGCCCGATCTCATCCTGCTCGATGCTGTCATGCCCGGCATGGACGGCTTCGAGACTTGCCGCCGGCTGAAGACCAATGCCGCGGTGACGCAGGTGCCGGTCATCTTCATGACCGGGCTCACCGAAACCGAACACGTTGTCAACGCGCTCGATTCCGGCGGCGTCGATTATCTGACCAAGCCGATCAATATCGACGAGCTGCGCGCCCGAATCCGTGTCCACCTCTCCAACGCCCGCTCCGCCCAAAGCGCCCGCGTGGCGCTCGATGCCGCCGGAAGGCACCTTCTGGCAGTCAAGGCGAGCGGTGCAATCCATTGGTCGACCCCGCAGGCGACGCGGCTGATCAATGCTGCCACCGGCAGCGACGACGGGCTCGACATCGTCGCCCGCCGCATCGCGCTCTGGATGGCCGAGCGTGACAAGCCGGGTTTTGCCCGCGACGCCGCGTTCGCGCTGGTGGACGATGTGCAGGCCGGCCTGCAATTCTCCTTCCTCGGCGCGATTGGTGCCGATGAATATCTCTTCCGCCTCGCCGCAGCCGTCATCCGCCGCCCGGATGACGAGATCCTGCGCCAGCATTTCCCCCTCACCCAGCGCGAGTCGGAAGTGCTGCTCTGGATCGCCAAGGGCAAATCCAACAAGGATATCGGCGATATCCTGGGCCTCTCAGCGCGCACGGTGAACAAGCATCTCGAGCAGATCTATGTGAAGCTCGGCGTCGAAAACCGTGCTTCGGCGGCAGTCAAAGCCGCCCATGTGCTTCACGGTGAGGACCGGTCGGCTTAGTCGAGAAACATGCTTCTACGATACATGCTTACCGGCACCGGCGATCTTTCGCCCCATTCCTATGGTTAAGCCGCCCTTAATCCGAAACATGCGAAGTTGTACCCCCAGGGATTTCGCACGCTCGGCATCCTTCACTCATCACATGCGCATATCAGGAAGGCACGAGAGTAATTATGAGTCCCCCGGCCCTGTTGCCGCGCATGCCTTCTGCGCACCCCGAACAAGACTGCTCGGATACACTCGTCAGAAAACGGATCGTGCTGCATTTTCCGGGCTTCGAGCCGCTGGACGCCAATCTGCACCATGCACGTTACGTTCGGTCTGCTGCCCAGAGCGGCAAGACCTGGGGCGTGGCCACCAATGTCAGCCCGGTTCAGCGGGCGGGATCGGCGGCATATTTTGATGTCTCCTGCCAACACGCCGGGCATCTGACGGAAAGCCGTATCTATTGCCTGGACCATTCTTCGCTGGTCGCAGCCCTGAACGGCAAACCGATGGCAAGCCGCATCCTGTCCGGCTACGCCGCCGCATGCCGCGTTGTGCTGGAGGGCGGTCTGACGGGATATTTCCGCCATGCGTGGCGGTTCGGCTTTTTCTTCATTTTCCCGTTTCTATTGTTGATGCTGGTGGCCTTCTCCGGTCTGGCAATCGCCGGACTGCCGTTCCTGATGGACATGGAGATGTGGAACTACGCCTGGAGCCTGCCGCTCGCACTCGCAATCCAGCTCTTCATTTACGCACCGGCCCTTCGGCGCCTGCACACCCTGCATCTTTTCGCCGACTGGGAACTTGCCGTTGCGATGGCAAGGCTGGACCGACCCGACGTCAACCGATGGGTCGAGACCTGCGTTGCGGACATCAAGACGGCGCTGGACGAAGAGGCCGACGAATACGTCATCAGCTCCCACAGCATGGGCTCGACCGCTGCCGCTCACACGGTCGGCAGGCTGCTGGACGAAAACCCGGACATCCTGAAGGGCAAGCGCATCGCGTTCGTCACCCTCGGCGGCGCCATTCTGCAATGCTCGCTGCTGCGCTCGGCGACTGTTCTGAGAAATGCGATCGGCAAGA